>JAXGNU010000029.1:0-4846 GCA_040767805.1 Thermovirgaceae bacterium | reverse complement strand
ACTGATCGTTTTTTCCAACCTCATTTGTGGAAGGTCGCCTGGGAAGGCGATCGGGTCTGCGGGGTCGTGCATAACTTCCTGGACGAGGGAGAAAACGAGATGTACAACCGCAAGCGCGGCTACACAGAGGATATCTCCGTTGGACGGGAGTGGCGCGGTAAGGGCGTGGCAAAAGCCCTTATAACGGAAAGCATCCGCATGTTCCGCGAAATGGACATGGACCACACCTGGCTGACGGTGGATTCGGAGAACCTTAGCGGTGCGCATCGGCTCTACGAGTTATTGGGATACACGGTTGTGGAGGATCAAACCAGTTACAACCTTGGAAAACCATTATAAACATCCGGCTGTCATAACAGAGCACCCGCTGAATAATTGAACTGCACCCTTTAGGCAAGACAAAAAAAGAAAGACCCCAAGTGGTTACATAGACAGGCACCTAACTTGATAGGGTGTCTGTCTTGTTTTCAATTGTATCCTTTCATAGTTATAGAAATAAACATACTCATCAATTATTTGTTTTGCTTCCTCAAAAGAAGGGTTGGGATGTTGTTTCATCGCTTCTTCTTTGAGATGACCAAAGAAATTTTCAATTACAGCGTTATCCCAACAGTTGCCACGTCTGGACATCGAAGGTGTAATGTTGTATTCTTTGGTTAGGGCAAAATACGATTGAGAAGTGTATTGATACCCTTGGTCACTGTGGAGGATCAGTCCATCAGTGACCATTTCTTTTTGGCGAGCTAACTTGACAGTGTTCATAACGAGTTCATGTGAGTTTTGTCTGGTCAAGCAATGAGCCACTATAAAACCATCATGTAGGTCTTTGATTAGCGATAGAAATGCCCAACCTTGACGGGTATGAATATAAGTCACATCCGTGACCCATTTTTGATTTGGACAGGAAGCAGAAAACTCACGCTTCAAGACGTTCGGATAAAGATGAAAAAAACCATATTCCGCAGCGCTTCGTACGAATTTTCGCTTTCTGGCCACAGAATGAATCCCCAGCTTGTTCATTAACCTTAGTACAGCTTTGTGATTGATGGTGACGCCAGTCTTTTGCTGGATCCATATCTGTACTCTCCGATAGCCATAGGTGTGATGCGATGCTTGAAAAGCTTTATCAATAAGCTTCATTCGTTCTGTATCCTTATCCGGTTTAGTTGATCGTTTTACCCAAGCATAATATGCGGCTCGCGAAACTTTTAGGAAGGTACACATTGCGGTTATCTGGTACTCTTCCTGGTAATGATAGATTGTCCGATATCGCGCTTCGCGAGCATATTCTTGCGCAATTCGGACTGAAGTTTTTTTAGCAAGGCATTCTCCATCCGTAATCGTGCTAATTCGCTTTGCTCGCTCTCGGCTTGTTTACGTGGACGCCCTATCGGTCTGATAAAGGCGCTTGCTCCTTCTCTCCTATATTGCCTGACCCATACTTTTATTCGATCCACTAGTCGTATTTCCAATTGGTTGGCGATTTCCCGGTAGGTATAACCCTCCTCAAGAAATAGTCGGACTGCTTCTTGCTTTATTTCAATTGAATATCGCGTCATCCCTTTTGTTCCAGACATGAAAAAGCACCTCCTGCTTATATTTTCTCACAGGGGGCGCTTTCTTTTTGTGTCTACTTTTTGGGGGTCAGTTCAAAAATCTGCCGGTTGTTCTTTCAGAGCATCCAATTAATGAAGCAATCTTAAGTAACCGTTATGGCAGGATTCTAAATGCGCTCCAGGGAGTATCAATCCACGCATCCCCAATATACACACTCATCATCCACCAGTAATTTCCGGCTGCCAGTTTATTGGTCCTTGGGACGGTGTGATACGTTAGCGGCGTCAAGTCTGAAGCTTCGTAGACAACATCCAGCATATCCGAGGAGATCGTCAACTTATAATTTTCAGAACCAGCAACCGCAACCCATTCAAAAGTAGGCGTCTTATCCGTTGTAGCCGCTCCGTACCTGGGCAATTTCTGGAATGTGATGAAGATACGGCGGGAGTCAGACCAACCTGATTCGTTAGTCGCCTTATCGATCGATTTTGCCCGCCAGTAATACTCACCGTAATCCAAAGCCGATTCATCCGGGACAACCCATCTTTCTCCGGCGAAATTATCACTCTCCACTACAATGTTAAGGAAGTCGGGATCAGTTGCGACCTGGTAATGGTAGTATTTTGCCCCAGCAGCAGCATATACCGTGAAGGCTGGCGTGGCATCAGCAGAAAGCTTGTTGTTTGGCGGTCGGTAAAGCTTTGGTACAGCGGGCGGCTTTGTGTCAACTTTGAACATCCACACTACTGACCAGGGACTGCGCGTGCCATCAGGGTAGAAGGCTTTCACCTTCCAGAAGTACCGCCCATCCGGGAAGTCCGGCAGATCGAATTCCAGCTCACGCTCTGAACCCACCGGATAAACCTTTTTTCTGACCACTTTCGTCGTGAAGTCGCTATCCTTGCTCACCAGTAATTTGTAAAAAGCCGCATCTTTGACTGCTTTCCAAACCAGTGTCACATCGTTGTCATTGGTAAAGGTACGGTGGGTAGGCGACACCAGCGGGGGTGCGCCCTCCGGATAGACATATACACTCCCGGTAAAATCAACGCCTGTCAGGTCCACGTCAACCAGCGTCACTTCTGATGACACCGGGTCGAACACGTAGACATCGTCTATCGGTGTGAGTGTATATGCCCCAGCGGGTGATGCCGTGAAAGTGTAAACGCCTGAAGAGTTGGTCGTAACACTACGTCCATTGTTATCCCAGACAGTAATTCCACTCAATGGTGTGCTGAATTCATCCAGTATTGTTCCTGAAATGGCATAGAGAGGACCCGACGCTGAGCCGGTGAAATCAATACCGGTCATGTCGGCACCAGAAATCGTCACCTCGCGGGACAATGGGCTGAAAGCATAACCCAACAGGTCGGGTGTCACGGTGTAAGTGCCAGGGAGCAGACCAACCAGCGAATAATAACCTGCAGTATCAGTCGTTACCGTCTGCCCCAATCCATCGGAGACATTCACCCCGGTAATCGGATTGTCCAGGAAATCTTTGATTGTTCCAGTAATTGAGTAGACCGCTGTTACAGTGTGTGAATCTATATCGCTGGATGTCTTGTAACTGGCATCCCCGCTATAGGTAGCAGTAATGGTTTTCTCTCCAGGCACAGTTGAAGTGAGGTTGCAGGAACCCACGCCGCTGACCAGCGTAGTCGTGCAGGACGCACCTACTCCGTCACTGATGCTTACCGTGCCGATTGGGGTGTTAAAAGCTCCGCTCACCGTCACCGAGACGGCGTAAGGCTGGTTCTGCAAACTCGGGTCAGGCGTGTCGCTGGTTATAGTCGTTGTGCTCTCTGCCAGCACAGAGTGAGTTTCGGTATCACTTGATTTGTGATAGTAGGTGTCACCACTGTACATGGCAATGAGCGTCTTGTTTCCCGGTGTCGTGGAGGTCAGGCTACACGAACCCTCTCCATTCCCATCAAGCGTTGCATCGCAGGTCGCGCCGCTGCCATCAGAGATAGAAACGATTTCTGTGGGAGTGCCGTACTTCCCCTCTACCTTGACGGAGACTGTGTACGCCTCCCCCACATTACTCGGTTCAGGAGTGTCACTGGTGATCGTTGTCACACTGACAGGCATGCGCAGCGCCGGGTCGCCAAAGAGCAGGTATGTGTCCATCAGATCCTGTGCGGCACCGATCGTGAAGAGGCTCAGCTTGCCGGCTTGTGTTGCTGCGCCGATAGTCGCTGCGCCTTCATTCAACAGCACATCCAGGAACTCGCGGTTAAGGTAATCGTGCCCGCTGGCGACACCCATCCCTGTAGGCGACCAGCTCGCGATGGCTCCTTTGTCAACCAATCGGGTAGTGGTCTCCGCCAAGGATTTCTGCGTCAGCCCGGGATTTATATAATATCCTTCAAGGCATGTCATTGACAGGACAATCGGCTGCTGACTGCCATTGGTCAATGTTGAGACACTAGTGGTCGTCAGAAGTTCCTCACTTGCCCAACCTTTGGCATATCCATGACCAATATAATTGACAATGAACTTACCATAACCTGCAAGGACGGCTGCTTGTGCTGCACTCTTCACAGTGTGTGTAATCCCATAATACATTTTTTCCACCGTGTAAGATTCCGGCACACAGCATGAGATCAGATTATCCGAGAAAAAGGGGTAATTTCCGCCGCTATCAGCATTGTCCGTCACAGACAGCACCTGCTGGCGCCAGTCCCCTGCCGGGGGTGTGGTTTCGTACACAATAATCTTTGAGACCATCGCATCCGCCTCAGCGGCGCTGTTGACCGCCAGGCGCCCCAGCATCATGTCCGGCATAATGTCGGTACCTGAAACGGTCACATATCGATTATCCGCCGCCGTTTCATACATCCATGGATCCACATCGGCCAGGTAGGGTGGAATGTAACTTATTCCGCCATTCCCAAGGTAATTTTTGGGATCATAGTTGCCATCTCCCATCAGCACCACGTAAGAAGGCGGTTCATCAGCCCAATCGTTATAGGCGTAAGCTAGAAAATCATGGATCGCGGCAGGATCAATGATGGCAAAGCTGAATTCATCGTACACATCCTGCACATCCACTACCATAGCGGTCATTCCCTGAGCAGAGCGGTAATCGCGCAGCACATTAGCCGCGCTGGTGAAATCCGGGTGGGTGATGATAATGTATTGCGCGCTATTCGCAATCAATTTCAGATCAAATCCTTGCTCATACGCTTCGATCCCGGCAACGGACCTCAAAGCCTCGCTGGAACTTATCCAGTAACGGGTTTCAGCGATTACCTCGGCCTGGAACTCCGCTGCGTAAGGTCCCGTT
>JAXGNU010000028.1:0-2617 GCA_040767805.1 Thermovirgaceae bacterium | reverse complement strand
CGGGATATCCGACAAAAGTGGTCTGGTGTTCGTCGCTAATGAAATAGAACCTCTTCACATTCTTCTCGGGTACTACTTTCTCCAGGTAAATCGATGGCAATTCGGGACCTCCGGTATAGATTCATAAAACTAACATAAATACATTATACAGAACTTTGAGTTAAATACAAAATCGAGCTTTGGGATCACCGCCGGAGAGAATCGAAGTGAAAGCCTTTGTGGGTAAGGGAAAGGGAAGAACAGGCGAAATTAACACAATACTCTTGTGTTAAATATAGATCTTAATTATCTCTTTTCACGGAGTGGTAGACTCTCTCGATACAGTTAACTCTTAATGAGCGACTAGGCACAGAAAAGGTGACTTTGAGAATCTGATCTTAGGAGATTCGGATTCATTTTAGGTGATTGAATCAGTATAAAGAAAGCTTTATAGAATTATTGCGGTGCTATAATACTCACAGAAACAAATATGCAATAAGCGTCTCGCCTTCTTCTAGCCGACATTAAATTGACTGCCTGGGTGGTGGAGATATGAGGAAATTTGCCTTAATCCTTTTAGTTATAACGTTTTTCTTACTGTTTACTTCTTCTTGTATTCTGCCAAATATTCGTCCTTTGGTGGCCAAATCTGGAGGTTTGGAAGGAATCACAGGTCTTCCAAACAACACATTCACCTGGATAGGAACGGATACCGATGGCTCTATCATAAAGTACGAATTTAGGAAGGATGGAGGAATATGGGAGAGTAACGGCCTTGCAAACACTTACACTTGGAGTGGCTATTCAGAAGGAAGTCACACTTTTGAGGTAAGGGCGCAAGATAATATGGGGGCATACTCAAATACTGTTATATGGTCTTTCATCTACAGTACTCTTAATCAACCTCCTGTAGTGACTAAACTCGGGGGCTCTGAAGGCACTATTGATAATTCAAATAACACTTTCTCTTGGAACGGGATCGACGATAGTGGTATTTCGAAATACGAATACCGAAAAGACGGTGGAGGGTGGGTCAACTACGGATTGACTACAAGCTATACTTGGTCGGGTTATTCCAAGGGAAATCATACCTTTGAAGTTAGAGCTCAGGACAATGAAGGCCTGTATTCTGCAGTTGTTTTCTGGGCGTTCTTCTATGAACCCCCGATGCCTAATCCTGGAACGGTTATATGGAAATATAAAACTGACGGTCAAATACACTCAAATCCGGCGATAGGAAATGATGGAACCGTTTATTTCGCTTCGGATGACGGTTATTTGTATGCACTTCACTCATCCGGGGCTCTCAAATGGAAGCATTATGTTGGAGGTAGCTTTCGTTCAAGTCCAACTATAAGTTCTAGCGGGATCATATATCTTGGTAATTCTAACGGCTATTTGTTTGCCATTGATAATACTGGAGCAGAGCTTTGGAAGTTTTTCGTTGGTGATAAGATAGAATCCAGTCCGGCAATAGGAGAGGATGGCGCAATATATGTAACCAGTTCAAGTGGTACTATTTCAAATGGTTATGTATTTGCCTTAAATTCTGATGGAACCAAGAGATGGTCTAGAGGTCCCTTTGGAATTTCTCTGTCCAGTCCAGCTATTGGTGCTGATTCGTCTATACACTTTGGTGCATATGATAAAGTGTACGCTCTTAATCCTAGTGGAACAACAAAGTGGAGTTTCAAAGTTGGGTACATCTTTTCCTACTGGGTTTTTTCCAGCCCTGCAATAAGCTCCTCGGGAGAGGTTTATGTCGGAGCAGAACACGGTTATTTCTATTGTCTCTCTGGTTCTTCTGGTACAAAGCTGTGGGAAAATCACGTGGGGGGTTATCTTAATTCTAGTCCAGTAATTGATTGTGATGATAACATCTATTTTGGTTCCAGTAATGAACGTCTTTATTGTTTGAATTCTTCAGGTTCCGTAAATTGGAGCTTCAGTACTTATGATTCGGTCTACTCAACTCCCGCCCTGGGTTCAGATGGGACAATTATCTTCGGTTGTAACGACGGGCGCGTCTACGCCTTAAATAGTGATGGTAGCTTGAAGTGGAGGTATGTTACTGGAGGTAGCGTTTATTCCAGTCCTGCTATTGGAGATGATGGGATCGTCTATATAGGAAGCAACGACGGATATCTGTATGCCATAAGTGGTGACAACGGCGGACTGATGACTGCAGCTCCCTGGCCGAAGTTTCAGAAGGACAATTTCAATTCTGGAAGAAAATGAGTTCTTTTCCTCTACTTAAAAAAGAATTCAGAGCGATGTAATTTGTATCAAAACAAGAATGGCTACTTGCTAGTAGTTTTGATATGTTACTCGTCGATAGTAACGCACAGACTATGCTTGCTGAAATTTCCTTTACACTTTTTCATCGCAAATCCTTGCAGATGCTATTGAATCTTTGGATAGATTATCTAATCAAATAGATAGATGGGCTCCTCAGGTTACGGCCTGAAAGAAAGGAATTCCCCAAACCAGAAATGTTGTTCGCCTGCACGCATTACTACTAATGCGCTATAGTTTTATTAGGAGCAAAACAAACTCTCATAGGAGGCTTCTAATGCTAATAACAGACGCAGGCGACGGTTATGTCTATATAGAATTTCAAGCTTCAGAGCTAGTTGGA
>JAXGNU010000027.1:0-1963 GCA_040767805.1 Thermovirgaceae bacterium | reverse complement strand
GGTGCTGGTCCATCGAGCGCGCCCAGGGAGAGGCGGAGCATGTCTTCCCGGCCTTTGACGCTAGGGACATCATGGCACCGGTGGTGGCAGACCTGGTGGGCGGGAAACCTCCCGAGGAATGTGGGCAGGAGATCACCCTGGGGGAGCTCAACCGTTTCCCCCTGCCCGCGCCCCACGCTTCACCGGGCAAGGTCTCCGGCCATGTCACCCTCGTGGACGCCTTCGGAACCGTCAGGACCGATATCCCCTGGGAACTCCTGGGGAAGCTGGGTGATTCAGAGATCAAGATCAGCAGCGGCTGGCTTTTCAGCATCCCTGTGGGGCGGACCTTCTCCGACGTGGATTCCGGGGAGATGGTCGCCCTTGAGGACAGCTGGGGTTTCGTCTCCATCGCTGTGAACAGGGGCAGGGCTTCCGACATGCTTGGGTTCAAACCCGGGGACCCGATTTCCGTAGAATTGACGATTCCAGGCCGCCCCTGAAGGAGGAAAATCGGTGCAAAGCAATTCAGGAGGTGGTTCGAATGAATAGATCCAAAGGAACCAGGACCCTCACGGCGGCGCTCCTGCTTCTCCTTTCGGCGGCCGTTGTCTTTTCCCTCTCCCCAGGCCCGGCCGCGGCGCAGGATGTCTTCACCGGCAACCCCATCGCGAAGATAGTGAAAGAGACGGCGCCGGCGGTGGTCAACATCGACACCGAGGCCATAGTGCAACGTTCGTCATCGCCCTTCCCCGACGACCCTTTCTTCAGGGAGTTTTTCGGCGACCGCTTTGAACGTTTCACCCGTGACGTGCCCATGAGGGGCAAGGGCTCCGGGTTCATCGTGACCCATGACGGTTATATCCTCACCAACAACCATGTCGTGGACGGCCCCGATAACATGACCATCGAGGTGACCCTCTCCGATGGGAGGTCCTTCCCGGCGAAGATCGTGGGTAAGGACCCCTCCTACGACCTCGCCGTGATCAAGATCGACGCCAAGGGGCTTCCCACGGTCCCCATGGGTGATTCCGACAAGGTGGACGTGGGGGAGTGGGTCATAGCCATCGGCAACCCCTACGGCTTCGAGAGCAGCGTCACCGTCGGCGTGGTGTCGGCCAAGAACAGGTCCGTCCGGGCCAGGAACCTCAACTTCGACGGTTTCATCCAGACCGACGCCGCCATCAACCCCGGCAACAGCGGCGGGCCGCTCCTGGACCTCTCCGGCAGGGTCATCGGCATCAACACGGCCATCGTCCCCTACGCCCAGGGTATAGGTTTCGCGGTCCCGGTGAACATGGCCAAGCAGATCGTGGATGACCTCATCCAGTACGGGAAGGTCAACAGGGGTTGGCTCGGGGTGTACCTGCAGCCCCTCACCAAGGAGTTCACCGGCGCCTACGGGATAAAGACCGGTGAGGGGGCGCTCGTGGCCGACGTGGTCAAGGGGTCTCCCGCCGAGAAGGCCGGGATCGCGAGGGGCGATGTCATTCTCGATATCGACGGCCGAAAGGTCAAGGATCCCGGCGACCTCGTCGTGGCGATCCGCCAGCACCTAGCCGGTGAAAAGGTCGAGTTGACGGTCCTCAGCAAGGGCGTCCAGGTCAAGAGGATGGTAACCCTCTCGGTGGTGCCCTCCGATGGAACCGAGGCACCCGCCGGGAAAGAGCCCGTCAGTTCCTCGAAACTGGGCATATCGGTCTCGCCGGTGACGCCGGAATTGAGGCAGAAGTACGGCATCGAGGAATCGGGCGGGGCCGTCATCACCGGTGTCCTCTCGGGTTCGGTCGGTCAAAGGATGGGCCTCAGGGAAGGCGACGTGGTCCTCGAGGTCAACGGGGAGACCGTGAAGAGCGCGGACCAACTCGAGGAGATCCTTTCCAGGGACCTCAAGATTATCGCCATGCTGGTCTCCAGGGACGGCAGGACCTTCTACGTGTCAGCTAACCTCTAGGTGTTTTTAGGGGGTTGCGGGGGGCCTTAA
>JAXGNU010000026.1:0-2170 GCA_040767805.1 Thermovirgaceae bacterium | reverse complement strand
GTTACTTAGCGCCTTCCGAGCCGGGTGGGAAAGAACGCCCGCACCCGGGTACTTCATCGGGCGGCCCCACTTTCCTTTCACTGAAGCCGCCGTGGTGAGGAGCATCGTCCAAGGTGAAGACCACTTCATGGAACCCTGCGCGGAAGGTGAGGAAGGGTATATAGTCGCCAGGGGTGGGAACCTCATGAAGGGCTACCTCGGCGACCCCCGGGCGACAGAAGCCGTGCTCCATGAGGGTTGGTACCTGGGTTTCGGGGATATCGGTTTCCGCCTGAAAAACGCCTACGACGGGGTGGATGATCTCTACTGGGTAGGGCGGGAGTCGGCCCTTCTCATCAAGGGGGGAGCCAACTATTCCTGCGAGCAGATCGCCGAGGAATTAGCCGCATTCGTTAAATCCCGTTACGGCCTTGAAGCAGGGTCCTTCGACCTGGCCGTGACGGGCCTCAGGATCGACAGCGAACACGAGGATTCCTGCTGCGTCACCCTGGATACTTCGAAGGTCCCGGAGGTTGTGCGTGAGGAGATATCCAGGACCTTCCTAAGCGAAGCTTCGGGACACGTTTCAAAGGGATCCCGACCCGACCGGCTCCGCTTCGGGCCCGTTCCGCACAATTTCAAGGGAGCCCTTGACCTGGGCGAACTGAAAAGGGGCTGGCTTGAAGAACTGGGCCGGACCGGGTTCACCCCGCCGGCCCGGCCTTAGGCGACGCCCCATCCCCACGCAAGGGGGGCGATTCACTCCAGCCCCTCCAGGACCTTGGCCATAATCTCCATGCTGTATGCCAGGTTCTGCTCCTCCATGGCGGTATTCATTTCATCCATGCTCTTGAAGGAACCCTCGAGAGGGGATTTGACCGTTACGATCACCAGGTTGGTACCCTGCAACGCCCAGAGGCTGGAGCCGTCCCAGAAAGAACCCTCGCCGATACCTTCGAACTCACGCAACCTCTTGGAAGCGTATTCATGGGACCTCCGGGTCTTGACCTGCCGATCAAAGACATCCTTCGCCGAATCATGGATGCCTTCTTCCGCTATCGACCTGTCGGTGGCCAACTTCACCCTGGTCTCGTAGGCGCTCCCATCTTTGCGGTAGGCGTACCTGCAGGTGACCCCCGCCGGGAGGTTTGACTCCAAGATCCTTACATCGGTGATGGTCTCCTGGAAAAGGGCCTCGGCTTCCTGCCTGGTGAACAGCTCACAGGGTCCGGGACTCTCGCCGGCGTCAAGACGAGCGGGGGTGCCGACGGCCATGACACCCAGGAGAAGGGCGACAACCGCGAAAAGGACTCTCCATCCTGCTCTCATGATAATACCCCCTTTGGGATCGAAAAGGCGGTGGGTCCGATCTGCTTTTACCAGTTCTTTCATTTCCTATGGTAGTCAGTCCCTTGAGAATGTCAATTCGGCGGGAAATCCCCTGATAAGGCGCCGCTCGGGCGCCGCAGGGTTTGTTTGCTGTTAGAATATCCGGGAACAAAAACTTCTTTGGAGGCCTCTCCTTGGGTAACCTCTTGATGATGGCCCTTTGCTTCGCCGCGGGGATGATCCTTCGCCGTTGTGGACGCCTCCCGGTGTCCACACCGACGGTACTTAACTCCTACATAATAAACGTGGCTCTCCCGGCGTTGACCCTGCTCCATATCCACGACCTGGAATACTCCCCCGGGCTGGCTTTCCCCGCCGCAATGGCCTGGGTCCTCTTCGCTGGAGGTTTTTTCTTCTTCAGAAAGGCTGGCAAGATCTTCAACCTCTCGGCGGGAACTTTGGGAGCGCTTTTTCTTACCGGGGGGCTGGGCAACACTTCCTTCGTCGGGTTGCCCATGATCGAGGCCTTCTACGGTGCCGAACACCTGGGGATAGGGATACTGATCGATCAACTGGGTTCCTTCCTGGCCCTCTCGACGGTCGGGATCGTACTGGCGGCTTCCCTATCCCTGGGGAAGACCTCCCCTTCCGACATCGCCAGGAAGATCCTGACCTTTCCCCCCTTTATCGCCCTCCTGGCCGCTTTCGCCCTGACCCCTTTCCCATACCCCCAATGGGCTGTTGAGGTGCTGGGAAGGTTGGGCGAAACCCTTCCCCCCATCGCCCTGCTGTCGGTGGGCTTCCAATTGAGGGTGGGGAAGGTGCGGGACAAGGCCGGGCCCCTCGCGTTGGGCCTTTTCTA
>JAXGNU010000025.1:0-2878 GCA_040767805.1 Thermovirgaceae bacterium | reverse complement strand
CGAGGTACCTCTACCATCTCCTCATGATCTACGATCCAGAGTACCAGAAGCTTTTCAAGATCAAGGCCGACTTTGATATAGATATGCCGAGGGACGCGGAAACAGAAAGACAGATGGCCTGCTTCGTGGCGGGCTTTGCCAAGAAGGAAGGACTTCTCCCCTTTTCTTCCGAGGCCGTGTCGGAGTTGATCGAGTGGTCAGCCAGGCTATCGGGCAACGTTGACCGGATGTCCACGCAGTTCAACAGGATCGCGGAGCTCATCGTCGAATCCTCGGCATGGGCGGCGGACGCCGAATTGGATGTGGTCGGGGCCGAACAGGTCCGAAGAGCTCTGAGGGAGAAGAACTTCAGGGTTAACCTGGTCGAGGAGAAGATCAGGAGAGCCTTCGCCGAAGACTCCATCAGGATACTCACTGAAGGAGCGGTGGTGGGACAGATCAACGGTCTTACCGTGGTGGACATGGGGGACCACGTTTTCGGGCATCCCGTCAGGATCACATCCAATGTATATAGGGGTGCCGAGGGGATCGTCAACCTCGAAAGGGAGGTCAAGATGACGGGCCCCATCCACAACAAGGGACTTCTGATCCTTGAGAGCTTCCTCGGCAGGAAGTTCGCCAGGGTTTTTCCGCTTTCCCTTACAGCCAGGATTACCTTCGAGCAGACCTACGGCGGGATCGAGGGGGATAGCGCTTCCTCCACTGAACTTTACTGTATCCTCTCCGCCCTTGCCGAAGTGCCCCTAAAGCAGGGTATTGCCGTCACCGGATCCGTCGATCAGCACGGCAACATCCAGCCCATCGGCGGCGTTAACGAGAAGATCGAAGGTTTCTTCGAATACTGCCGTTTGAGAGGATTCACCGGTGACCAGGGGGTCATCATCCCCAGGCAGAATGTCAAAAACCTGATGCTTTCTCACGAAGTCATCGACGCTGTAATGTCCGGAGAATTCAAGATATGGGCCGTCTCGACCATCGAGGAAGGCATCTCGATCCTCACCGGTGAGGTGCCGGGGGAGATGGACGAAAAGGGTGAATTCACTCCCCGGAGCATCTATTCGAAGGTCCACAGTAAGCTTAAAGACTGGTACGAGAAGGCCTTGAAGCAGAAAAAGCACCCTGGGCCGGGCAAAAAAGGTAAACCCGAGGATCGGGAGAGTGCAGAAGTCGAGGATGAGGCCGGGAAATGAGGGTTTTCACAAAACCCTCGATGAACCTAGTTAAATCGTGTCTTGACGACCTGGAGAAGACCTGGAAGCAGGGGGAGACCGTCCATGGGCCCTATTCGGATGAACCCCTTGATGGGCTTGTTCTCACGATACTTTCCCAGAACACCAATGACAGGAACCGGGACAGGGCCTTTGCTGCTCTGAAGGCCCATTTTAATACCTGGGAGGAGGCCGCCGCAGCTTCAGCTCAGGAGTTAAGTGATGTCATCCGTTCCGGCGGGTTATCCAACATAAAGGCACGGAGGATCCTTGAGGTTTTGAACAGGGTCCATTCCCACTTCGGTGACTTCTCTTTGAAGACATTGCGGGGATGGGAGACGGAGGATATCCGAAGGTTCCTCGAAGACACCCCGGGGGTGGGGGCGAAGACGATCGCCTGTGTACTGCTTTTCGACCTGGGGCGACCGGCCTTTCCCGTGGATACCCACATCGCGAGGGTCACGAGACGGCTCGGTTGGGCGGAAGCGAGCATGGCCCCGGAGGAGATCCAGATTTTGATGGAGGAACTAGTGCCCCCGGAGCGCTACAATGAAGCCCACCTGAACCTGATAACCCATGGCAGGAGGCTTTGCACTTCAAGGAAAGCCTTCTGCGTAGAGTGCCCGTTACGTGACCGTTGTCCCTACCCCGAAAGGGAATCGGAGGATTGAGAAGGCTTCCCTTTGTGGTCTCCTGCGTCCCCTGCGGCTCTTACGAAAGAGCAACGGTGCAGGAGGCGGTGAGGGAGGCCTTGCAGCTTTGCGGGTCCTTTCCGCTCAATGCCTCCTCAACCCTCATCAAGGCCAACCTTCTTTCCCCAAGTGACCCGTCAAGGGCGGTGACGACGCACCCTGAGATACTGAGGGCCCTTTCCATGGAATTATTCAGGGCGGGTTGTCAAGATGTCATGATCGGCGATAACCCGGGATATATTTTTCGCCACCAAGAGGAAGAACTATTCCGGAAAACCGGCGTGGCGGAGATCTGTAAGGACATACCCGCAAGATTTGGACTCCTTTCCAGCCGAGGTTTCGAGGAAGTCCGGCCCCCAAAGGCGCAGAAACTGCGATCCTTCAGGATTTCGTCCGTTCTCATGCAGTCCCCTCAAGTCATTGGGGTGTCAAAGCTCAAGACCCACGTGGAAACCGCGATGACCGGGGCGATCAAGATCCTCTTCGGCGCTGCTGACACGGACACCAGGAAGAGGGCCCACGCTCCTAGAACACGAACCGTCCTCCCTGAAGCCATAGTGGACATCTTTTCCGCCAGGGTTCCCGATCTTTTCGTCCTGGACGCTGTGGAGGGAATGGAGGGATTTGGGCCCTCCCATGGAAGAGCGAAGAAAGTCGGCTGGGTAGCCGCTTCGACCAACGGACTGGCTCTCGATTATGTTCAGTCGGTGATGATGGGTTTCAGTGACCCCTTTTCCATACCCCTGCTTTCAATTGCTTCGAAGAGGCTGGAGGGTCCCGGCAAGAGGGAAGATATCGAACTGAAGGGGGCACGTTGGGAGGACTTGCCCTGCAAGGGGTTTGAGAGAGCGCCGTCGATCGTGAGCAACGTGCCATCCCTTCTTCGAGGGGCGGCTCATCACGTGGTCACTCTTAAACCATACTTCAACAGGGACACCTGCATCAGATGCGGGGTCTGCGTGAAGGTTTGTCCGGTGA
>JAXGNU010000024.1:0-3540 GCA_040767805.1 Thermovirgaceae bacterium | reverse complement strand
ACGTCAAAGCCTTCGGCCTGCCGGTGGTGGTGGCGTTGAACCGCTTCCCCGCTGACACCGTGGCGGAGCTCGATGCCGTGCGTGAAAGGTGCGATGCCCTCGGGGCGTCCTTCTCGCTTTTAGAAGCCGGGGCCACGGGCGGCGCCGGCGCCGTCGACCTGGCGGAGAAGGTCGTCGAGGCCTGCTCGAGCAGCAACGATTTCCATTACCTCTATGACGCTGAAGCCTCCCCCAGGCAAAAGATCGAGACCATATCCCGGCGGCTCTACGGAGCGGGGGACGTGCAGTACACGGACTCAGCCTTGAGGGACCTCGCCGGCATACATGAACTGGGGCTGGACCACTTGTTGGTATGCATGGCCAAAACCCAGGCATCCCTGTCGGATGACCCGGCTAAAATAGGGCGACCCGACGGTTTCACCCTGACCGTCCGGGAGGTCCGCATCTCCTCGGGGGCGGGCTTCCTTGTGCCCTTGACCGGAAGCATCATGACCATGCCGGGGTTGCCTAAAAAGCCGGCGACCGTCGATATCGACATCGATGCCGAGGGCAGGATAACGGGGCTCTTCTAGCGCTCCCGTCTTAAGAGGGGTTGACGATCCCATGGAACAGGCGAAGGTGATCGATGGCAGGGGGCCCGCCGCCGAACTGAGGGCGTCCATAGCCGCCCGCGTGGAGGGTCTGCTGGCGGAAGGGGGGAAGGCCCCCGGCCTCGCCGTCGTACTGATCGGCGAAGACCCCGCTTCCAGGGTCTACGCCGGTCAGAAGGAAAAGGCTTGCCGTGGAGTGGGTTTCAAGTTCTCTTTTTACGAACTGCCCGCCGAGGCGGGCACGGGCATGCTCGTTGACCTGCTGGGCGGGCTGAGCGAGGATCCCGATGTCCACGGTATACTCGTCGAGTTCCCCGTCCCGGGGCACATCGATTGGGCGACGGCGGTCATGGCCATGAGCGCGGAAAAGGACGTCGACGGGGTGCACCCCTTGAACCTTGGACGCTTGATGATGGGCCTGGAAGCGGTCGTACCCTGCACACCCCGGGGAGCGATGTACCTTCTGAAAAAGTACGGCATCGACCCGGCTGGGAAAAGGGCGGTGGTCCTGGGGAGGAGCAACATCGTGGGAAAACCCATGGCGCTGCTCCTGCAGGCCGCCGACGCCACCGTGACGGTATGCCACAGCAGGACCACCCGACTCCAAAGCATCACCAGGGAAGCCGACATCGTCGTCGCCGCGATAGGGAAGCCGGAGTACCTCAAGGGTCCCATGGTGAAACCCGGATGTGTCGTTATCGATGTGGGGATAAACCAGACGGAAAAGGGTCTCGTAGGGGATGTCGACCACCATGGCGTATCCCCGGTAGCCTCCTGGATTACCCCCGTCCCCGGCGGCGTCGGGCCCATGACGACGGCGATGTTCCTTTTGAACACCCTGGAGAGGTACCTCGCTCTCGAAGGGATCCAGATGTGAATTCCAGCCCGCCAGGGGGCAGGCCTTAAAGAAAGACGGGGAGAGGGTGCCGGGTGGAACCGGGTTCCCTCTCCCGTTTTTTTTCTGGCACTCCGTCCCGCTATGGGTTTAGGGCAAGTCCGGTGAGTATTGAGAGTTTCGGCACCGTCGGGGTCAGGATGGGTTTACTTCCCGGCTTCGGGAGATCTCCTGAGGCTCACGGCGTTGTCGGCCAGTCGTTGAAGCATTGCCAGGGCCACCTCCAGTTCCTCGTCGGTGAAACCCTCGGCAAGGGCCAGGTGGCATTCTCTCCAGGCCTCGAGAACCCTTGGCAGGACCTGGCCGCCCTTTTCCGTGGGGTTGAGAATATAGCGCCTCCTGTCAGTGGCGTCCCGGGTGCGGGTTATGTAACCCCCATTCTCAAGCTGTTTCACAGCCCTCGCCGTGGTGGTCTTGTCCATGAGCAGCCTTTCGCTGACCTCTTCCTGGGTGAGACCAGGTGTAAGGGCTATTTCAGCGAGGAAGCGCCTTGGGCCATGGCCGATATCGCTGTCGCGAAAAAGCCTGTCCATGTGCGAACAAAGGTTCCTGTGGATTATGGATACCCACTTACTCAGCGACTCTTCCATTTTTTACCCCGCCCCCTCCTTGGCGAGCTCGAGGGATCTCAGGAACCTCGTCTCGGGTGCCATCAAGAAGGCGGTGAGGAGGAAGGAAAGAATGTCGGCCAAAGAAAAGGAGAGCCAGATCCCGTTGATTCCAAGGAAACGGGGCATGATGACGAGGAGAGGCAGAAAGAACAGGATGGGTCTTGCCGAATTGATCACGAAAGCCGGCAGGGCTTTCCCCAGGGCTTGGAAAAAACCGCCGCCGACCCTGTTGTAGCCTACGAAAAAGGTTCCGGCCACCATAAGCCTCATCGCGGACATGCCTGCTTCAAGGAGCTCCTTGTCGGAGGTGAAGATCCTCAGGGCCGGGCCGGGGAAGATAAGCAGGGTGATCGCGATCCCCGAACACAGGGAGAGGGCCATGACGTTGGAGGTCCTTAATGCCTCGAGAACCCTGCCATATCGCCTGGCACCATAATTGAAGCCGGCGATGGGCTGCATTCCGTGGGCTATGCCGACGGCGGGCATGGCCGAATACATGATTATCCTGTAATTGACCCCTAAAACAGCCAGGGCCAAGTTGCCGCCGTAGAACCCCAGGATCTGGTTGATAAGGCCGTAGACGAAACTGGACGAAGCGTTCTGCAGCAAGGCTGGGAAACCGATCAGGATGATCTCCTTCAAGAGCGCGATACGGGGGGCCAGGTGCTTCGCCCTTATCGAAAGGAAACTACCCCCGGAACGGTAGAACCAGGTGATCCAGGCGAGGACGAAGACCCTGGAGAGGACCGTCGCAACGGCGGCGCCGCGGATGCCCATCCCAAAGGTGAAGATGAAGATGGGGTCCAGGATGATATTCGCGATCGCGCCGATGAGCATGGACCACATGGCCGTGCGGGCCGCGCCCTCGGAGCGAATGATGTTGTTCATCGACATGGTGAAGATCGTGAGTGGACTACCCAGGAAGATCACACCCATGTATTCCGAGGCGTAGGGCATGATCTCCTCCGAAGCCCCGAAGAGACGGAGGATCGACGTGAGAAATACCCTGCCTAGAACCATGCATAAAAGGCCCAGGACCATGACGGAAAACAAATTATTGCCCAAAGCCCTGTGAGCTTTTTCGTAGTCCTTGGCCCCGAAGCTCCTGGAAATGATGGAAGCGGTCCCTGACCCCAGCATGAAACCCATTCCACCGATGAGCATCTGGATAGGGAAAGCTATCGAAAGCCCGGCGATACCCATGGAGCCCACACCATGGCCTATGTAAATGGTGTCGACCAGGTTGTACAGGCCGTTCACGAACATGGCTACCATGGCGGGGATGGACAGCCTCCATATCAACCCGCCGACGGGCTCATTGGTCAACATGCTTTCCCTGCTGTTCTTCAAAGCACACCTCCGCTGATTTCAATCCAAACCAGCGGATTATAGATCAGTATTGTTGTATATGCAACCTTTTTACCGCTTTTTGTCGCCGGACAGG
>JAXGNU010000023.1:0-4122 GCA_040767805.1 Thermovirgaceae bacterium | reverse complement strand
CACCCCATGTTCCACTTCAGCCCGAAGCCCAGCCCCCCGGTGTGGACGGGCCGGGTCACCATGGGCCACGCCGTCGACTCCTCGGCGAAGGTCTCGATGCCCGGGAAGTCCCTGTAGAGGGCCGTGTTGAGGTCCCTCAGGAACCTTATGGCCTCCAGGTTCTCCGTCCCGCCGTGGATGTTGGGCACCCACTCGCCCCTTTTCCTGGAGTAGTCCAGGTAAAGCATGGAGGCCACGGCGTCGACCCTCAATCCGTCGACGTGGAACCGGTCGGCCCAGAAGGAGGCGCTGCTCAGCAGGAAGGACCGCACCTCGTCCCGCCCGTAGTTGAATATGCAGCTCTTCCAGTCGGGGTGGAAGCCCTTCCTCGGGTCGGCGTGCTCGAAGAGGTGGGTCCCGTCGAACCTCGCCAGCCCGTGGGGGTCGTCGGGGAAGTGGGAGGGCACCCAGTCCAGGATCACGCCTATCCCCGCCCTGTGAAGGGTGTCGACGAGGTACATCAGGTCCTCGGGGCTCCCGAACCGGTTCGTGGGGGCGAAATACCCTGTCACCTGGTATCCCCAGGAGCCGTAGAAGGGGTGCTCCATCACGGGCATCAACTCCACGTGGGTGAAGCCCATCTCCACGGCGTACCCGGCCAGAAGAGGGGCCATCTCTCGCCAGGACAGGAACCGCCCGCCGGCATCGCGCCTCCAGGAACCGGGATGCACTTCGTAGATCGAAAGGGGGCTCTCCAGGGCCTTCCGCCCGGCACGCTCGGCCATCCACCGGCCGTCGCCCCAGGCGTGAGAACTCTCCCAGACCATCGAGGCCGTCCCGGGCGGCGCCTCCCAGCGGCGGGCGAAGGGGTCGCCCTTCAGGGCCTCTCCGCCGGGCGAACTGATAAAGTATTTATAGAGTGCTCCCGGCCTCACCCCCGGCACGAAGCCCTCCCAGATGCCCGAGGAGTCCCACCGGGGCTTCAGGGGGCAGGCCTTCTCGTCCCAGCCGTTGAAGTCGCCCACCACGGAGACGCCCTCCGCCGACGGCGCCCACAGGGCGAAGTGGGTTCCCGCTTTCTCCCCCGGGTCAATAAAATGGGCGCCGAGCCTCTCGTAGAGCCGGCAATGGCGCCCTTCCCTGAAAAGGTATATGTCCTGCTCCGTCAGGAGCGAGGTGTCATAGCGCATGGGGCCGCATCAGACCACCCGGGGCGTCAGTCCTTCTGCAGGATCCCGTAAAAGGAACCCCTCCCGGAGTGGTCGTCAAAGGACCACTTGCCCAGGAAGCGGTTCATGAAATCGATCCGCCCCAGGAAGTAAATTGAGGCGCCCTCCCCGCCGACGGTCATGAACTCGCAGTCCCCATCCAGTTCCCACCTTCCCTGCACTTCCAGGTCCATGAGGGCCACGTTGGAATGGACGGTCCCGCTGATCGTGCCACCGGGCTCCACCTCGACGACGAACCAGCCGTAGTCGTCGCCGATGAAGGTCCCCCTGTAGGTCCCGGTGTAGGAGGACTGGGCCATCGCCGCTGAAGCAACCCCCAGGAGCATTGCGGCCGCCAGAACCGCCGCCCACTTCACCCTTCTCGACCTCATACTCCATCACTCCCTTTCAAGGATGTTTCCGGTCCCGAGATAATACCACATCGTCCTGATATTTCAGCGCATCCTGCCCCCGTGGTGCCTCCTGCAACGGCGCCTGCCGCCCATGCCGAAGATCTCGAAGGACTCGTCGAGGACGCCCTTCTCCCGGCACTCGGCGCAGATCACCGCCATCTCGAAGGTCTGGGGCAGTAGTTCGAAACCCTCCCGCTCGGCCCACTCCCTCACGACGGCCATCTTCCTGTCCTCTTCGTCGAGGTGAACCAGCTTGCCGCAGGACCGGCAGAAGACGTGGAAATGCATCTGCTCGTCGGGCACCTCGAAGCGCAGGAAACCCTCCCCGAGGTTCACCATGTTCAGCATGCCCAGGCTGCTCAATAGTTCGATGGTCCGGTATACCGTGGCTATCCCTATGGAGGGGTCCTCCCGCTGGGCCAGTTCGAGCAGTTCCCGGGCGCTCAGGTGGGTCCCGAGGTGGCGCAGGAGCGTCTCCACGATGATCCGCCTCTGGCTCGTAAGCCTGAAGCCCAGCGACTTCAGCCTCCCCATGTACATATCGATGCTCTCGGTCAGTTCCTCCTCACGCATTCAAAACTCCTTTCCCTCTCGGGAGGCCCGCCCTCAGCGGAAGATCAGCTCCTTGTCCGAGGGGTAAGTCACGGTGTACTTCACGCTAATTTGGCTGCTCTTCCCCTTGTCGAGGGCGACCTCCCAGGTGAGGAAACCCTTCTCGTCCCTCTCAGCAGGCGCCGGGGAAAGGGTCACGTCCTGGATCTTGATCGCCTCGTTGGCCGGCACGGGCACCCGGTCCTTCACCCTCACCTTCACGGCCTTATCCAGGCCGTTGCTCACCGTTATTATATACCCCCGCTGGTGCTTGCCCTTCACGATCCAACTGGTGCCCGTGGTGGGGATCATCTCCTCCCGCTTCGCCGTCACCAGGGGCGTCGTCCCGAAGGGCAGCACTGCCTCCTGCCCCATCGACAGGGCCTCGAGGCGCGTCCTGCCCGTATCCTTGCCGTCGACGGCGAGCCTCACCTCGCCGGGCAGCAAGGCCCTCCCGAGGGACTTCACCGTCGCCACCGTCCAGGCCTCGGTCGAGTACTCGGGGATGCAGACCAGCGAGACCTCGCCCTTTTCCGTGAAGGTCCCCGCGTCGATGGTCACGTCCTCGCCGGAACCGTCGATCTTCGCCTTGGTCCTGATGGCCACGTCGGTGAGCCCCTCCTCGAGGTACTCTCCGCCGGCGCCGTCCAGGGCGGGGGCCGCCGCCCTCATGGCGAGCTCAAAGGCTTTCTTGTTCTTGTCGGGGTCGTGGATATCGGCTATCAGCGGGGGCATATCGGGGATGCTGACCCCGCCCCTGGGCCTCACCGTGTGGAAGACCACCTCGCCCTCCCAGTCGATGCCGCTCTTTTGGTTCACCTCGACGCCGTAGACGCCCCGGATCTCCCCCGTCGAACTGTCCAGCTCCAGCCGGTAGAGCGGCCTCCACCGGGCGCTGCCGGTCCGGGCAGTCAGCAGGACCTGCCCCTTGCCCTCGGTCGAAAAGGTCACAAGGACGATCCTGTCGGGCTGGCCGGGGAAGCGTCCCTCGAACTCCGCCTTCAGGGCCTCGTATTCCTTCCGGGCCTTCTCCAGGAGCCCCTTCGTCTCCGACGCCTTCAGCTCCAGGGCCTCCCTTTTCTTCAAAGCCGTGTCTATGTAGGCCGCCAGCTCCGCCTCCTTGAGCCCCTCGGGCACGGCCGCCTCCAGGTGCTTCACCCCCTGGGCGATCGAGGCGGCCCTGGAGGAGAGCACCTCCACCTGGGCATGGGCCTTTTCCATCTCCTCGGCGAGGGGGGCCAGCGATGGCGGCACCCAACCCGTCCGGGGGACTTCCCTCACGTCGAGACCGGCCACCTTCACGCCGCCCTCGCCGCTCACGGTGACCGAAGAGGGGTCAAAGGCCGAAGGCAGCTCCAGGGACATCGCGGGTTCCGCGGCCAGGCTCACTCTCACGACCGCTTCCCCGGGGAAGACGTCCACGCGCCCCGCCGTCACCGCCGCCGGAGCCATACCGCAAAACAGCGTCAACAACACTACCGCTAGGGATGTCAAAAAGAATCCACGCCCCATGTTTCCCACCTCCCGTGATCAGTATTCCATCCTACCAGAACCCGTCGAATAATGCTGTTTCTTGGCCTTGTCCCTTGTTCCTGGTCCTTGCTCTTGTCTCTTGTTCTTGCATCAAAGATCTTTTCCTTATATTTCTCCCCATGTTGTCAGTTTAATTTTAGTCCCCTTCCCACCTAGGTCGACCCCAGGCCTTTCCTTACCTTAGGGTCCACCCTTCAGACCCATGCCTCCAAACGGCAGTATTGGTTCAACCTTCCACCCACATTTTCCCCCCAATCCTCTCCCGCTCCTTCACCACCATCTCATCTCCCCATCCCGCGCCCCCGCTTTTTGCCCCTAAGCCTTGGCCCTTCAGGTTTACGATTTACGATTTACGATTCACGGTTTACGTATCTTACCCTTCCTGCCCCCTAATGTAT
>JAXGNU010000022.1:0-5343 GCA_040767805.1 Thermovirgaceae bacterium | reverse complement strand
GCTGTTTTTTTAATGAAGGTCCGGGGTTATCCGCCGCCTATGCAGGTTTTACGCCCCAGTGCAGCGATGCCACCGCCGCCTGGCCCACGGAGACGCATTCGTCGTTGGGTGAAAGGACATGGTGGGTGAGGGGCCTGAGTCCTTTCCTTTCCAGTAGGGGAAGGGTGAGGGAAAGAAGTCTTTTGTTCTGCCAGACGCCGCCGGAGAGGACCGTTTCCCTGACCCCGGTCCTCCCGGAGAGTTCGAGGGCAATATCGGAAAGGGCCTCGGCGAGACCGAAGTGGAACGCCGATGAAGCCTTGCCCGGACCCAGGTGAAGACCCTCCGCAACGAGCCATTCCACCAGGGGCTTCCAGTCCAGTATGAGCAACCCGCCCTCCTCCCTTATTACGAAGGGAGCGGGCTTGGCGTAACCCTTCGCGGCGGACTCCAGTTCCATCGCGGCCTGCCCCTCGTAGGAGACTTCCGCCCTTATCCCCAGTATGGCTGATACGGCATCGAAAAGCCTGCCGGAGGAAGAAGTAAGGGGAGCGGCGTCCAGGGTGGACAGGATCTTTTCAAAGAACTGTGTTCGCTCGGGCCACAGTTTTTCCGCGATACTCTTGGCGGCACCTTGGCCAAGGGCCCTTTCCATCAACGCCAGGGCGAATCGCCAGGGTTCCAGCACGGCCCTGTCGCCGCCGGGGAGAGGTGCCTCTTTGAAATGCCCCATCCGGGTGAAGGCACGGGCATCGCCGAGAAGGAACTCACCCCCCCAGGTATGCCTGTCGCTTCCCAGGCCGGTCCCGTCAAGGATGATGCCCAGGGCCGTGCCCTCGAACCCGTTCTCGACCAGGCATGCCGCCATGTGGGCGTGGTGATGCTGTACAAGGAGGGTATCCTCCGGTACCCCGATCACTCGCTTGGCTATGCCCGTACAGGCAAAGGACGGGTGGAGGTCCGCCGCCAGGAGGGTCGGCCTCAGGTCGAAGAGTTTTAAAAAATGCCTCAGGGTCTTTTCATAGTAAAGTGCAGAATCGAGCTGCTTCAGATCCCCGATATATTGGCTGGGATATATCGACCTCCCCCTGGTCAGGGAAAAGGTGGATCTCATCTCGGCCCCGGCAGCCAGGACCTGGGGCATATCCCGTTTTGCCATGACCGGGTGGGGGACATACCCCCGCCCCCTGCGGATAAGTATGGATCTCTTGCCCGCAGGAGCGACCACCGAGTCGTCGATCTTCATGGTTATGGGCCTGTCATGGTCCAGGAAAAAGTCGACCACACCCTTCAGCTTTGAGAGGGCTTCGCCCTTTTCGGATACCAGGGGCTCGTCGCTCAGGTTGGCGCTGGTCATGACCAGGACGGGGAGTTCTTCCATGATCAGGTGATGCAGCGGCGTATAGGGCAGCATGATGCCCAGGGAATCCTGGTAGGGGGCGACATGAGGAGATATCCCCGAGAGAGGTTTGCGGGGGCAGATGACGATGGGTCGCCTTGGAGAATTCAGAAGTTGCCTGGAATACGGGGACAGGGTCACGAGCCCTTCGGCGACGAGATCATCGCTGGTCATCAGCGCGAAAGGTTTGGCCGGCCTCTTTTTCCTCTCCCTTAAACGGAGCACGGGAGCGTCTTCAGGGAGGCAGGCGATATGGAAACCTCCAAGGCCCTTCAGTGCGATGATCCCGCCGTCAGCCAAGGACCGGGTACATTCGCGCAGGGCCTCGTCGCCTACCGCGACCGTGGAGCCGTCACAGGTCAGGAGAGAAAGGCGGGGTCCGCAAACCTCACAGGCTATTGGCTGGGCATGGTACCGGCGGTCGCCGGGGTCATGGTATTCGGACCGGCATCTTTCGCAAAGGGCGAACCCGGCCATGGATGTTAGGGGTCGGTCATAGGGGAGGTCTTCAATGATGGTGAAGCGGGGACCGCAATTAGTGCAGTTCGTGAAAGGGTATCGGAACCTCCTGTTCCGTGGGTCGCGCATCTCCCTGAGGCAATCGGGGCACGTGGCGATATCAGGGGGGAACAGGGCATTCCCCTCTCCCGGCGATTCGCTTTCAAGGATCTCGAAGGAGCGGGCATCGGCCTCGGTGACCCTCTCATCAAGGACCATCGCGATTGACTGGACATGCCCCAGGGTGGGACAATCGGTCTGCAGCCGCACCATGAAAGAATCGATGCCTTCAGGGTCGCCGAAGAGTTCTATTGACACGCCAGCGGAAGTGTTCTTAACGGAACCCTTGAGGCCGATCTCGGCTGAAAGCCTGCTGCAGAAGGGACGGAACCCTACACCCTGAACTACCCCGGAAACCTGAAGCCTTACGTGTCTCTCCATTTCTCCCTCCGGTCTCCGGGAATTGTAATGCCCAACCCTCGGAGGCTCAAGCCCTCTCTTTCTTCACGGAGCGGCCGGGGGGTACCATTCGTCTAACCTGAAGGGAGCAACGAACAATATGGACCTAGCCCAAGCCCATTCACTGGATGCCGGCGAGATCTTCCAAAATCTCGAGGTCGACCCTGAAAAGGGCCTTAGCCTTCTAAGGGCGGAAACGCTGGCGAAACTGCATGGACCAAACGAGATCAACCCCGAGGAACCGGCTCCCTGGTGGAAAAAACTTGCCGGGCAGTTCATGACGCCCATGGTCTATCTGCTGGCGGGAGCTACCCTGATCAGCCTCGCCATGGGAGAGAAACTCGACGCGGCGGCGATTGGCGTAGTCATCCTGATCAACGGCGGCATCGGTTTCGTGACCGAGTTCCGGGCGGAAAAAGCACTTTTGGCACTGCGGGAAATGATATCCCCAACCGCTGCCGTCCTCAGGGAAGGGGTGGTCAGGACCATCAGCGCGGCCAGCCTCGTGCCGGGTGACATAATCCTGCTCGAGGCGGGCGACGTGGTCCCCGCCGATGCACGCATTTTCGAGCAGTACAACCTGGGGGTCGACGAATCGGCCCTGACGGGGGAATCCTTCCCCGTGGATAAAAGCGGGGAAAGGCTGCCCGTTGAAACCGAACTGGCCGACAGGAAGAACTGCCTTTTTTCGGGAACCGCCGTCGTGAAGGGATCGGGGAGGGCTGTCGTCTTCGCTACGGGGATGAAGACGGAAATCGGCAGGATCAGCCAGCTTCTCTCGACGGTGAGCAAGGTGGAGACTCCCCTTGAGGAACGCCTGGCCAGGCTTGGGGTTTTACTGATCAAGATGGTCGTTGGCATAGCGATCTTGGTCACGGGGCTGGGGATCATCCAGGGCAGGGGAATCGCCCGGATGATCGAGACGGGCATCGCCCTGGCCGTGGCGGCTGTTCCCGAGGGGTTACCCTTTGTCGCCACCATGACCCTGGCCATTGGGGTCCACCGAATGGCCAGGAAAAACGCCCTAGTGAGAAACTTGTCCTCCGTGGAGACCTTGGGCTCCACGACGGTGATCTGCACCGATAAGACGGGGACCCTTACCATGAACGACATGGTGGTGGGAACCGTGGTCCCGGCCCACGAGGGCTGCGAGGGATCGCTCCTGCGGTCCTCCATTCTCTGCAACAAGGCGCACCTCGTTGACGATGACTGCGTGGGTGATCCCATGGAAGGGGCTCTCCTGCGACACGCGTCTTCCCGGGGGTTGGATATCGAAGCCGTTAGGAGGGCCGCGCCCATCCTGAAGGAAGAACCCTTCGATTCCCGGACCATGAGGATGATCACCTGGCACAGCGATGGCGTCGCGGCGAAGGGGGCGCCCGAAAGGATCCTCGAACTATGTCGGAGCGCCTGTTCCCCAGGAGGTCCCGTCCCGCTCGGGGTTGAAATGAAAAAGGAATGGGCAGAAAAGGTCGAAGCCCTGGCGGCCAGGGGGATGCGGACCCTGGCTTTCGCCTGGGGAGAGAACGAGGAGAACCTGGCCTTTCTTGGGGTGTCGGGCATTTTCGACCCCCCCAGGCCGGAGGCGAGGGATTCGGTGAATTCCTGCATCAATGCGGGTATCCATGTCATCATGGTGACCGGAGACCACCTGGCGACAGCCAGGACCGTTGCCGGGGACGTGGGCATCCTCCGCCAGTCGGGGGCGAAGGTCCTCTCCGGTTCATCCCTGGCCGAGATGGATGAGAGCGATTTTGCTTCCAAGGCGAGAGAGATCGCCGTCATCAACAGGGTCATCCCGGAGCACAAGCTCTGGATAGTGAAATCGCTCCAGCGGTCCGGTGAAGTAGTAGCCATGACCGGCGACGGGGTTAACGACGCGGTGGCCCTCAAGCAGGCCGACGTAGGAATCGCGATGGGGATCCAGGGGACCGAGGTGAGCAAGGAGGCTTCCGACATTATCCTTCAGGACGACCGTTTTTCAACGATCGTGGCGGCCATAGCGGAAGGAAGGAAGATCTTTGACAATATCAGGAAATCGGTGCTCTACCTGCTGTGCTGCAATCTAAGCGAGGTAGTCGTGGTACTTGGGGGCATTGTCTTGGGCCTTCCGTCGATCCTCTTGCCGCTTCAGATATTGTGGATCAACCTCGTCACCGACGTGGCGCCTGCCCTTGCTCTCGCCTTGGACCCGGCCGAACCCGACGTCATGAATAGGCCGCCCAAGAAGAGGCAGGAGGATATCCTCTCCCGATGGCACATGGCAAACATAGTCTTCTATGGTTTGATCATTTCACTAGGTGTGTTCACCGCCTACGGTTTCTCGGTCCGGTTTCACCCAGGAGACATCGCCCGGGCGACGGAATTAAGCTTTCACACCCTTGTATTCGCACAGCTTTTCTTTGTGTTCAACGTGAGGAGCAGTTCCTTGCTGCGGTACCCTGGGAAAGCCCTGTCAAATCCCTGGCTCCTGGCGGGGATCGGTTTTTCCGCTCTTCTCCAGTTTTTCATCGGCCATCTTCCCATCATGCAGGTCCTATTGGATATCAGACCCCTGTCGGCCGTTGAATGGGTTACAGTGATCTCCTGTGCCCTTCTTCCCTCCCTTGTCGCCCAGGTGAGAAAGCTGTTCGGTAAGGATATGGTCAGGTGATCGGGCTATGAAAGTAGTGGTTGGGATCAGCGGGGGGATTGACAGCGCGGTCGCCGCGGCTCTCCTCCTCGATAGGGGTTTCGAAGTCGTCGGTGTTCATCTTCGGATCCACAGCTCCCCTGAGGTGAGAAAGCGGATAGAGAGGATAGCCACCGCGCTTGGGATAGACTGCTTGTCGCTGGAAGTGGGGGATCTTTTCAGGATGAAGGTTCTCCTGCCCTTCTTCGATGATCACCGGAAGGGGCTTACTCCCAACCCATGCGTGATCTGCAACGAGGAGTTCAATTTTGCCTCACTTATCTCCACGGCAAGAGAGGTTGGCGCCAAAATGATCGCTACAGGCCACTAAGCCAGG
>JAXGNU010000021.1:0-5742 GCA_040767805.1 Thermovirgaceae bacterium | reverse complement strand
ACCCAGGAGTGGCCTGCGAACACCCGCGAAACCCTGCCCGCCAGGAAACCCTTCCAAAGGGCCGGCATTCCTTCCCTGATCCCGTCATTGGAACCCCTGTCGATCCTCACCTCGTTCCACCAGAATGCCGGCGGCCTGGCGTCGATCCAGGCATGGACAAGGCCGTGGGCGGATGGGACCGCCGCTTCAGGCCTCTCCTGGAGGGTGGCCCTCAACCGTGCGTTCTCGAACTCCAGGTCCCTGACCCTCTCCTGCAGCTTTCTCAACCCGCCGGCCCAGGAAACGCCCTCGGAGACCAGCCGGCGGGTCCACAGGGCGGGTCGTTCCGGGTATTCCAGGATGACGGCCGCCACTTCCGACACCTTGTAGGTAACCGGTGACCCGAATGAAACGGCAAGGAAAAGCAGGCCTATGAAGTTCGCCGCCAGACCGTGAAGCCACGCGGAAGAAACTCCCTTGAGCAATTCGACACCCCGGTTTTCATAAATCTTCTTACTTCTCCCCTGTCCCCGGCCCGGGCCTCGAGATCACCGGACCCCGTGACCCACCGATACGAGGATCTTTTTCATGTAATCGATCCGGTCGAGGAGCCTCCCTATCCCGTCGGCCACGGCGAAGAGGGGCCTTTCAGCGGTCAGGACCGGTACTTTCAGGTCCTGGGAGATCCTCCTCCCCAGCCCTTCGAGGAGGGCGGAACCGCCGCAAAGGACAAGCCCTTGGTCAGCGATATCCCTCGCCAGTTCGGGGGGGGTCCGCTCCAGGGTTTCCCGGACCATCTCGATGATCCTGGCGAGGACGGGGTTCAGCGCCTCCCTGACTTCGGTATTGGAAATCCTGATGCCCTTCGGGAGCCCGTCCTTGAGGTTTCTGCCCCTCACCTCGAACTCCTTCTCGGAGTTCATGGGCAGGGCGGAGCCTACGGCGTTCTTCAGCTCCTCGGCGGTAGCGGATCCAATGGATAGGGTGTAGTTCTGCCTCATCATGTTTACCAGGGCGGCGTCCATCTCGTCGCCGGCCACCCTCAGGGAGTTGCTCACCACCACGCCGCCCAGGGAGAGGACCGCCACCTCGCTCGTGCCGCCGCCAATATCGACGATCATGTTGCCCCGGGGCTCGTCGATGGGCAACCCCACCCCGATGGCCGCGGCGACGGGCTCCTCGACCACGTAGACTTCCCTGGCGCCGCCGTCGAGGGTAGCGTCGATGAAGGCCTTGCGCTCCACCTCGGTGACATCGACGGGGGTGCTGATGATGACCCTGGGGTGCCCCATGGGGCGGATGCCGTCGTTTGCCAGCGAGAGAAAGTGCCTGAGGATCGCGCTCGTCATTTCGAAGTCCCCGATAACGCCGCTCTGGACGGGCTGTACGGTCTCAACACCGACGGGGGTTTTGCCAGCCATGGCCCTGGCTTCGGAGCCGTAGGCGATGATCTCCTTTTTGCTCCTCCTGCTGGCCTTGCGGAAGGCTATCACCGAAGGCTCGTTTATCGTCACGCCCTTGCCCTTGACGCAGATTACGATGTTGGACGTTCCAAGATCGACGCCAATATCCTTGCCGAAAATGCCGGAGAAGGGACCGAACACCTCTGCCTCACCAACTTTCAGAATATCGGCCGCTCCCGGGGGCCTGGTGCTGGACTTCGGCCAGCCGCCCCCCGGCGGTGACATAATGCCCCAGGAAGTCCATCCCGAGCGCTTCCAGTTTCCTTTGCACGTGTTCCGTCAGCAGCCTGTCCTCCACGCTGGGGTCAAGGCTCTTGTCAGGATGATTATGAAGCAAGAGGACCGCCGCAGCATCAAGGCGGACAGCCCTCCTCAGGAGGTACTTAAGGTCCAGGACGGCCCCTTCCAGCCCTCCCCAGGAGATGACGTCCTCCTCCATGACCTTCCCTCCCCGGTCGACGAAGGCCGCGGCGATGAACTCCCTCGGTTCATCGGAGAACCTGGCGCTCCACCGCGCCAGGCAGGAGCGAAAATGCTCCCGGCGCTCGCCCCCGGCCGAGGCCTTCTCCTCGGCGTAGATCCTCCTGGCCAGTTCCAGTGCGGCGACCAGGGTGGCGGATTTCGCCTTACCGAGGCCTCCCATTTCCATGAACTCCCTGAAGGAGGCCCTGGAAAGCCCCTGGAGGCCGCCGTACTCCTTGACCAGGGATGAGGCCAATTCCAGCACGTTTTTACCCCTGGAGCCGGTCCTGAGGAGGATGGCGATGATCTCCACCAGTGAGAGAGCCTGCGGCCCCAGCCGCTCGACCCGCTCCCTGGGCAACTCGGCACGGGTTGAAGCGGCGGTCTTCATCGTTGGCCCTCCGGCCAGAAGGGGTTGTGCCTGCGCTCTTGCCCGATGGTCGTCTCCGGCCCGTGACCGGGGAGGACCCTGGTGGCGTCGGGTAGGCAGGCCAGTTTTCCCAACGAGACCATAAGGGTCCTTTCGTCTCCGCCGGGGAGGTCCGACCTGCCTACGCTCCCCGCGAAGAGGGTATCCCCGGAGAACAGCACGGGATCCTCCCCCTCTTCCCCCACCAGGAAGCAGGCGCTACCCCTGGTATGTCCCGGGGTGTGGATGACCCTCACCAGGAGGCGTCCGGCGCGGATCACGTCGCCATCCTTCAGGAGCCTGTCGGCCGGTGCCAGTTCGATGGCGCCGCCCACGAAGGCCGAAAGGTTTGACTCGGGCCGGGAAAGCATGGGGGCATCGTCTTCATGGACCATGACCCCTCTCCTCGCCCTCGGCCTCACGGGTCCAAGACCTCCGATATGGTCGGCGTGACCATGGGTCAGGAGGATGAACTCCAGGTCCACGCCCCTATTGTCGACCAGGGAGAGGATATCCTGCGGGTCCCCGCCGGGGTCAATAAAAAACCCCGCCCCCCGATCATCCCATACAAGGTAACCGTTGGTCCATAGGGTCCCCAGGGGCAATCTCTCCAGGAACATCAGCAACCCCCCGCGGTATCGATGATCAGCGTCACCGGCCCGTCGTTGCATAACTCAACCTGCATGTAAGCCTGGAAGACCCCGCTTTCGACGCTGATCCCCCTGGATGAGACGGACCTTATGAAATCCTCGTAGATGCTTTTTGCCTTTTCGGGCTCGCAGGCCGAGGCGAAGGAAGGGCGCCTCCCCTTGCGGCAGTCGCCGTAAAGGGTGAACTGGGAAACCACGAGCATGGCCCCCTTCTCGTCGAGGAGTGAAAGGTTCATCTTGCCGTCGGGGTCTTCGAATACCCTCAGGTTGGCGATCTTGCCGGCCATCCATTCCACTTCCTCGGCCCCGTCTTCGGGGGCCACGCCGAGGAAGACACAAAGACCCTTTCCGATGGAACCGGCCACTTTCCCATCGACGAGAACCCTTGCGCCGGTCACCCTCTGCACTACCGCCCGCACGCCCCCCTCACCCCCTGAGTACTTCCATGACTCCCCTGACGGCATTCAGCTTGGCTATGATCTTGTAGAGATGTTCCAGGTCCTTGACCTGGAGGTCGATGACCATCCTCCCCCTGTCGCTACCGGCGACGAAGGCCCGGACCTGGGTGATGGAGCTGTCCAGCCCCGCTATGGCTTGGGCGACCTCGGCGAAGAGTCCCGGCCGGTCGGCGCCCTCGATCCTCAGTCTCGCCGGGTAACGGGCCGAACGCAATTCGCCCCAGTATACTTCAACTTTGCGGTCCTCGCGATGATCGGTGAGGTTGGGGCAGTCACTGCGGTGGATCGTTATCCCCCTGCTCTTCGTGACATACCCGACGATGCTGTCCCCCGGTATGGGCTTGCAGCAGCTGGCGAGGGAGACCATGACGCCGCGGCTCCCCTCAACCACGATCTCGGTGTCCAGTTCCCGCTTGGGCGGGGCGGCCTCCTCCTGGACCTCCTCGACTTCGGAGCCGGCCTGCGTCCGGGAGGCCTCAAACTCCAGGTACTTCGAGGCCACCGAGGACGCGTTCTGGCTCCCCCCGCCGATGGCCGCCAGAAGGTCGTCGCCGTGACCGTACCCCAGGTCGGAGGCCACCTTTTTGAGGGCGGGGCCCGAGAGGCGGGTCACCTCTTCCTTCTCGCCCTCCCGCCGCTTCAACTCCCGGAGGAGGAGTTCCCTTCCCTTATCCTGTTTTTCCTGCTTCTCCACCTTGTCGACCTGCCGGAACCAGGACCTGATCTTGCTCCGGGCCTTCCCACTCCGGGCGATCTTCACCCAGTCCCGGGAGGGGCGGCCCTGGGGCGAGGTCAGGATCTTTATGATATCGCCGTTCTGGATCTGGTAGTCAATGGGTACGATCCTGTTGTTCACCATGGCCCCGACGAACTTGTGGCCGATCTCGGTGTGAATGGCGTAGGCGAAATCGATGGGAGTTGAATCATGGGGGAGGGATATCACGTCGCCGTCGGGCGTGAAGACGAAGACGTCGGTGGACAGGACGTCATCCCTGATGTGCTCCAGGAACTCGGAGGCTTCGCCCCCTTCGCCCTGGGACTCGAGGGCCTGTCTTATCCAGGAGAGCCTCTCGTCGAGCTTGTCGATCTTGTGCCTCTTCTCCTTGTACCTCCAGTGGGCCGCGACGCCGTACTCGGCTATCCAGTGCATATCGCTGGTCCTGATCTGGATCTCCAATGGCTCCCCGCTGGGACCGAGGACCGTCGTGTGCAGGGACTGGTAGAGGTTGCTCTTCGGGTTGGCTATGTAGTCGTCGAACTGGCCCGGCAGGGGCTTCCAGATGGTATGGATGATGCCCAGGGCGGTGTAGCAATCGGCGACGTCCTTCACGGTGATCCTGAGGGCCAGCAGGTCGAAGAGCTCCTCGAGGGAGATATTTTTCCTGCGCATCTTCTCGTAAATGCTGTAAAAGTGCTTCGCCCGGCCGGTGATTAGGGTGGGGATCTTCTCTTCGTCGAAGCGTTTCTGGAGGATGGCGATGGCCTGGTTGATGATCTCCTCCCTCTCGGGGAGCTTTTTCCTGACCCTCGCCTTGATGTCGAAGAAGGCGTCGGGGTCGGTGATCTTGAAGGAGAGGTCCTCCAGGTCCCTTTTCATCTGGTCGATCCCCAGCCGGTGGGCCAGCGGGGCGTAGATCTCAAGGGTCTCCCTGGCGATCCTCAGCTGCTTGTCCCTCCTGAGGACCTGGATGGTCCTCAGGTTGTGCAGCCTGTCGGCCAACTTGATCAGGACCACCCTTATGTCCTTGGCCATGACAAGGAACATCTTCCTTAAGTTCTCCGCCTGGTAGTCCTCGAAGGTCTTGAAGGGGAGTTTCCCCAGCTTGGTCACCCCGTCGACGAGGGTAAGGACGGGCTCGCCGAACTTGTCCCTTATCGCGTCGGGCTCAACCTGGGTGTCCTCGAGCACATCATGCAGCATGGCCGCCACCAGGGTGTCCGTGTCCAGTTCCATGTCGGCCAGGACTGAAGCGACGCCAATGGAGTGAATGATGTAGGGGTCACCGGTCAGCCTGGTCTGTCCCCCGTGGGCCTCGGAGGCGAAGACCACCGCTTCGCCGCATCGGACCAGGTCCTCCCGCGCCAGGTACCTGGAGGCCTTGCTCCAGAACTCGTGCCAGGCCATCTTGACGGACATCACCCTCGACACTTCGGGGAAACGGCCGACGAAGCTGTCCCTCAGGAGACGGAGGGCCTTCGTCTCGGCCGGGTCGAGCTTCGAGGGTCTCTCCAGCCCGGCCGCTTCACTTATCGCTTTCTTCTTGTCCTTCAAGGATCGATCCCTTCCCGGCCTGAACGATCGGATACGGTTATGGAATCCA
>JAXGNU010000020.1:0-7800 GCA_040767805.1 Thermovirgaceae bacterium | reverse complement strand
CACGATTCCCTTTTTTACAAGCATTCCAAGGCCCCCGTGACGACCCTGGTCGTAAAGGACCGGAAGCTGGGGCACAACCCCGTGGCGGCCCTTTACTGCCCCTACATCCGCTCGGAACTCGGCAGGCCCCTGAAGGAGAGGCCCTTGGAAGGAAGCGACGCCGCCGCCATCGTCGACCAACCGAGGGAGTAATGAAAGCCCCGACCCCCCGGGCCGGGGCTTTCGGTCGACGGCTCTGCCTGTCCCTTCCCGCCAGGGTATCCCGGGGCCTGAGGGCGTGGCGGCAAGGACAACCGGGGCGAGGGCATCAACACCGGGATAAAAGGGTGCCGATCCCCGCGGCAGGGTGTTTAACGGGTATAGTCGAGGTCCACCCCGTTACGCCGGGGAACCCGAAAGGGTTGTTTTCTATTTTTGAAGTATAACCCGGAAGACCAGTCCCGGTCAGGACAGGGAGGGAGGACGGCATGGAGTACAGGATAGAAAAGGACAGCATGGGGGAAGTCCGCGTCCCCGCCGACAAGCTCTACGGCGCGCAAAGCCAGCGGAGCATCGACAACTTCAGGATCGGCCTCGAGAAGATGCCCGAGGAGATCATAAGGGCCTTCGCGATCCTTAAAAAAGCTTCGGCCATAGCCAACAACAAGCTGGGCGTCCTGGACGACGCCAGGGCGAAAGCCATAACCCAGGCCTGCGACGAGATCCTCGAGGGCAAACACGACGGCAACTTCGGCCTGCCCGTCTGGCAGACCGGAAGCGGAACCCAGAGCAACATGAACCTGAACGAGGTCATTGCCTACAGGGCCAACCAGGTACTCGGCGACGGAGAGACTAAAGTACACCCCAACGACCACGTCAATAGATCCCAGAGTTCGAACGACACCTTCCCTACGGCGATGCACATAGCGGCGGTCCTCCAGGTCGAGGACCTGCTTCTCCCCTCGCTGGGGGCACTCAAGGAGACCCTCGAGGCCAAGTCCAGGCGGTACAAGGACCTCGTGAAGACGGGCCGCACCCACCTGCAGGACGCCGCGCCCCTCACGCTGGGGCAGGAGATCAGCGGCTGGGTCAGGATGCTCGAGCGTTCCGAGGAGATGCTGGCTTCCAGCGTCGAGTACCTCAAGGACCTCGCCCTCGGCGGCACGGCGGTGGGCACCGGGCTCAACGCCGCCGAGGGTTTCGACGTGGAAGCGGCCGCCCAGGTCGCAGCTCTGACGGGCAAGGAATTCAAGACGGCCGTCAACAAGTTCCACTCCCTGGCGAGCAAGGACGAGATAGTCTTCGTCCACGGCGCCATGAAGGCCCTGGCCGCCGACCTTCTGAAGGTCGTCAACGACATCCGCTGGCTGGCCTCGGGCCCCCGTTGCGGCATAGGGGAGCTCATCATCCCCGCTAACGAACCGGGAAGTTCCATCATGCCGGGCAAGGTGAACCCGACCCAGTGCGAGGCCGTCTCCATGGTGGTGGCCCAGGTGTTCGGCAACGACGTCACCGTGGGATTTGCCGCGAGCCAGGGCAACTTCGAACTCAACGTCTACATGCCCGTCATGATATACAACTTCCTCCAGTCGGGGAGGCTCCTCGCCGACGCCATGAAGTCCTTCAACGACCACTGCGCCGTTGGGCTCGAAGCCGACGAAGAGAAGGTCACCCGCTTCGTGCATAACTCCCTGATGAACGTCACGGCCCTCAACCCCTATATCGGCTACGACAAGGCCGCCGAGATAGCCAAGAAGGCCCATAACGACGGTTCCACCCTCAAGGAAGCCGCCCTGGCCCTGGGTTACCTCACCGCCGAGGAGTTCGACCGCTACATGGACCTGAAGGCCCTGTGCGCCCCGAAGACGGTCAAGGAAGGGTGACAGGCCCCGGCGCGGGAGGTCCCGATAACGGGATGGACAGGGCGGAGTGAACGGTACGGATACTAAGGAGGCGTGAAGCATGCCGAGTAAGGAAGAGTTGTTGGCGAAGGCTCAAAAACCTGCGGAGGACGCGATGAAACTTCACCCCTTCTACAAGGGGAAGATGCAGACGGCGCCCAAGTGCCGCGTCAGGGACATAGGCGATTTCGCGATCTGGTACACCCCAGGTGTGGCCGCCCCCTGCAAGGCGATAAAGGAGGACGCGGACCTCTCCTACGAGTACACCAACCGCGGCAACATGGTCGCCGTGGTCAGCGACGGCACGAGGGTCCTGGGTCTCGGCGACATTGGCCCCGAGGCGGCCCTGCCGGTCATGGAGGGCAAATCGCTCCTTTTCAAGTACCTGGGCGGCGTCGATGCCGTGGCCGTCTGCCTCGACACGAAAGACCCCGATAAACTTATCGAGGCTGTAAGGCTCATCGCCCCGTCCTTCGGCGGCATCAACCTCGAGGACATAGCGCAGCCGAAGTGCTTCTACGTACTGGACGAACTCCGCAAGGACTGCAAGATCCCCGTATGGCACGATGACCAGCAGGGGACCGCCGCCGTCAACCTGGCGGGCCTTTACAGCGGCCTGAAGATAACGGGCAAGAAGATCGGCGAAGTCAAGGTGCGCTTCTTCGGCGCCGGGGCGGCCAGCATAGCCACGGCCAGGGTGCTCATAAGCGCCGGCGTGAGGCCCGAGAACGTGATCATGGCCGACAGCAAGGGGACGCTCCACAAGGGGCGCACGGAACTCAAGGACATACCCTACGACGTGAAGTGGCACTTCGCGCGGACCACCAACCCCGAGGGGGTCCAGGGCGGGCCCGAGGTCCTTTTCAACGACGCCGACGTGGTCTACTGTTACACGAAACCCGGCCCCGACGTGGTCAAGAAGGAATGGGTCGAGACCATGGCCAAGGACGCCATGCTCTTCGCCTGCGCCAACCCGATCCCCGAGATCTGGCCCTGGGAGGCTAAGGAAGCGGGGGCCCGGATAGTGGCCACCGGTAGGTCGGACTTCCCGAACCAGGTAAACAACTCCCTCGGTTTCCCGGGCATCTTCCGGGGCACCCTTGACGTGCGGGCCGCGACCATCACCGACGAGATGTGCATCGCCGCGGCCGAGGCCCTTTCGAAATGCGCCGAGAAGAGGGGCCTTAACGAGGACTACCTGATCCCGACGATGGACCAGTCGTGGATATACCCCGAGGTGGCGGCCTCGGTCGGCATGAAGGCCATAGAGCAGGGCATAGCCCGCAAGGTCATGACCAGGGATGAATTATTGCAGACCGCCACTGAAAAGATCCAGTACGCCCAGGACATGACGGCCTGCCTCACCGAGAAGGGGTTCATAAAGTTGCCCTAGCGATCAAGTCGTACCGTCGGGAACGCCGAAAGGACCGGGGCGTTCATACCTCGAGGACCGTGCCGGCGGCGGCCCAGGCCACGTCCCCAGCCTTGGCGGAGAGGGCGCAAAAGGCCTTGAGCCCGGTGCAGTGGCAGGGGCGCCACTTCTCGACGTTGAAACGGCTCACCAGTTCCGAGGTGACCCGGTCCACGAACTCGGGCGCCTGGTCCCCCAGGTGCATCCCGCCCAGCACCATGTGAAGGTCCCTGGTGCCGAAATGGGCCGAGACCTCTTCGAGAATGTTCACGACGCCGGCGTGGGCGCAGCCGAGGATGACGCTCAGCCCCCTCTCCCCCTTCACCGCCATCGATATATCGTCGGGGAAGGGGTCCGGTCTCCACCCCTCGCCGTCGGGGACGACCAGCCTGGAGGGCGGGTTCACGTACTTCGGGTCGCGGCGGTCCAGGGGGACCTCAACGGCCCAAAGGTTCCCGGTGATCCGCGCCAGGCCCTCGACGGGCCTGAAGTCCACGCCCTCCCTGTTGATATGGCACCCGGTGAACCGGACGGACCCGTCCTCCCTGCGGCCGTGGGCCATCCCGATCTCCGGGTGGGCCCAGACGGGGATGTTCCTCGAGCGAAGGAGCAATTTCTGGAGGCCGCCGGTATGGTCGAAGTGGCCGTGGCTCAAGACGACGTGGTCTATATCGCCGGGGGAGATTCCCAGGCTCCGCAGGTTGGTCAAAAGCGCGTCCCCGCCCTGCCCCGTGTCCATGAGCACCGAGGTCCCGCCGTCAACGGCGAGGACGGCCAGCCCGTGTTCCGCCATCATCTTCCATGAACCGGCGAAGTTCTCCACGATCACCGCGATCTTCATCTCAACACCCCGATCTTTTTCATTTCACCAGCCAGGGCCCGAATACCGAGCCCCCTTCAAGGATAGACCCAGGCTCCCCCGGTGTCACTCCCCGTAGCGCCTTGCGCCGGGGGCCGCCAGCGGCGGATAAAAAAAGTCGCCCCCTTTTTGGGGGCGACCCGTCCTTCGACGTGCTACTTGTTGTCCCTGGGCTTCCAGAACTTCCAGACATTGCCGACCAGGTCTGGGCTGGGCTTGAGGGTGGTCTTGCCGGGCTGCCACCCCGAAGGAGTTACCTCCTTGCCCTTGGTCTCGCGGACCAGCTGGAAGGCCTTGATTTGGCGAATGGTCTCCTCGACGTTCCTCCCCACGGGAGGGGTCAGGACCTCCATGCCCTGGATCACGCCGTCGGGGTCGATGATGAAACGGCCGCGCACATCGACGCCGGCCTTTTCATCGTAGACGCCGTAGACCTTGCCGAGGTTGCCGCCGGCATCGGAGATCATCGGGAAGGGTACTCCGCCTTCTACCATCTTCGAGAGCTCGTTATCGTTCCAGACCTTGTGGACGAACTGGCTGTCCACGCTCACGGAGTAGACGTCCACTCCCAGTTCCTGGAATACGGGGTATTTGTCGGCGACCGCCGACACTTCCGTCGCTCAGACGAAGGTGAAGTCACCGGGGTAGAAGCAGAGCACTACCCACTTTCCAAGCGAATCGGACAGCTTGACGCTGCCGAACTTGCCCTTGTGGTAAACGGGGGCCTCGAAATCCGGGGCCTTCCTTCCCACCATGATCGTCATACCCTGTACCTCCTTCTTTGCTGGCTCCGCTTTCTCTTCCGGTGCCGGTTCCGGCTCACCCACCAGCGCTCCCGTCGGGCGGGCGCAGCCGATCTCCTTTTCCTCCAAGGAACACACCTCCCGATGTCAGATTTTCAACCTGAAATAATTCTGGAAATCATTTACAGGTAACATGATAGCATATTCTTCAGGTTTAGTGGAGGACGCAGCCACAGGGGAACGTCCGTTCCCACCGCTCACCCGGCCATGTGCCTCTCCAGCCACTCCAGGCAGGTCCGGACGCCGAAGCCGGTGGCCCCTTTGCGGTAGTAACCGTACTCCTCGTCGGAAGTATCTACGCCGGCGATGTCCAGGTGCAGCCACTTTATACCTTCCCCGATGAACTCACGCAGGAACATGGCCGCCGTGATCGCGCCGCCGTACCTCCCCCCGCTGTTGAGCACGTCGGCGATCTCGGAGCGGATCTTCTTCCTCAAGCGGTCGTCGTCCATGGGCAGTTCCCAGGTCCTCTCTCCGGTCCTCGCCGAGGCTTCCCTGAAGGAGTCGACCAGCCCCCTGTCGTTGCCGAAGACGCCGGCCGTGTAGGGCCCCAGGGCCACCACGCAGGCGCCCGTCAGGGTGGCCATGTCGACGATGACCGAGGGCTCGCTCCCTGACGCGTAGGCCAGCACGTCGCCGAGGACGACCCTCCCCTCGGCGTCGGTGTTGTCCACCTCGACGGTCTTGCCGTTGAACATCCTGATGACGTCGTCCGGCCGGTAGGCCCCCCCGCCGGGCATGTTCTCCGCCGCGCCGGCGAAGCCGTGGACCTCGAAGTCCGGCCTGGTGCCGGCGACGGCCCTCATGACGGCCAGTACGTTGCAGGCCCCCGTTTTATCGCCCTTCATGCTCCTCATGTAGTCCCCGGGCTTGATGTTGAGACCCCCGCTGTCGAAGGTGATCCCCTTGCCGACGAAGGCTACCCGACCCTTCGAAACCCCTTCGGGGCGGTAGGCGAGGTGTACCAGCCTCGGGGGGTTGTGGGAGCCGGACCCGACGCTGAGGATCCCGTTCATCCCCATTTCGCGCATCCTGGTCTCGTCGAGGACCTCGCAGTCGAGCCCCCACTCCTCCGCCATGGCCAGGGCCTTCCCGGCCAAGGCCGCCGGGCTTATCACGTTGCCAGGCTCGTTGGCCAGGTCCCTGGCGTAGTTCTGGGCCGCCGCCCGCAGGGAACCCTTCTCGAGGGATGCCGCATCGGCACCGTGCACCAGCAGTTCCTCCAGGGGTTCCGGTTTTTCCACCGGCTCCACCTGGGTCTTGTATTTCTCGAAAGCGTACTCGGCGAGGAGCGCCCCTTCGGCGAGGGCGGCAACGACCTCCGGGGTCGCGGCCTCGCCCGAGAGGGCCATCATCTTCACCCGCCGGTCCTTGCCGGCCTGCCTCACGGCGAGGGCCATGCCCCGGCGCCACCGGTCGAGGGGAAGGGGCCCGTCGCCGCCTCCAAGGCCCGCGAGGTAGACGCTCCCCACGGGGCCCCGCTCGAGCTCCACGGCGAGGATGCTGTCCTCCTTGCCGGTGAATTTGAGCCTTGAAGCCTTCATCTTAACCAGGGCCGCCGCCTCCGGCACAAGCTGGTCCAGGAGGTCCATCCCGCCCTCAGGTACAAAAAGGACCATGGCATCGCCGCCCCACTCGGAGGGCCCCAGACCGGTCGTCGCTATTCGCATAGCCGCACCTCCACTCAAGATCTCATTCCTGCCGACCGACCAACAATATCATATCCCGGCGGCGTCGTGGAGATACCCCTTCGCGACCCTCGGGGTATAATGAGCTGACCCGGTGGGCCTCTGCTTCGCTCAAGGACTGAACCTCCGCCGGGGGAGGTGACCGTCATGGGCCTTCGGTTCTTCGCCGGTTTCGACATTGGTTCAGCGGCCGTTCACCTCGCCGTGATGGGTGGCGACCGCTCCATCGCCTTTTCGCCCCACCCCCGTCTCCACCGGGGCAAACCACTGGAGGCCCTGAAAGTGGCCCTCGCTGAGGTCGCGGCCCTTTTCCCACGGGGTTCGCTGACATCTACATCCTTCACGGGCATCGGCTCGACGCACTTCCCCGAAGCCTTCCCAGGGATCCTCAGGGAGTTCGACAGCGTATGCATCGTCCGCGGCGCCCGGTTCGTCGAGCCCGGATGCGAGGCCATACTGCACCTGGGTGCCAGGGACGCCTTCTTCTTTCACGTCGCCGGCGACAGGCTCGACCCGGTCGTACTTGACTGGGGCACCAGCAGCAAGTGCGGGGCCGGTTCGGGCACCCTCCTGGAGAAACAGGCCCGACGGCTCTACCCGGACCGGGGCGGCAACCTGGGTACCCTGAGGGAAACCCTCGAAACGGCCGCGGCGGAAGCCTCCCGCCACCCGGGGGCGGCGCCCTACAACGCCCGGTGCGGCGTCGTGCTCCAGTCGGACCTCATCCACGATCAGAACGAGGGCCGGCCGAGGGACCTGATAATGGCCCGCCTCTTCCGGACCATCGCCTCCAACATCGTCCAGGACGTCATCGGCAACAGGGAGGTGAAGCCCGGCGCCCGGATGGCCCTAACGGGCTGGCCCGCCGGCTGCGCCCCCCTGCTGGATCACATCAGGGCGCTCACGGCCTTTGACCTGGCGCGGCCCGAACACTTCGCCAACGTGGGGGCCGTCGGGGCGGCGCTGCTCGCCATCGAGAGGGGCGACCGCTACGTGCTGGAAGAAGGAGAGGTCGACGAGGCCGTCCGGGTAGCCCGCTCGAAGAGGCAGTACCTCCCCTCCCTGAAGGCCTCCCTCGGGAGGGTCCACATCCACGCTCCCGCCCCGGCGGAGCCCGCCGGCTGCGCCGCTGCCGTCCCCGGAGGCGGGGAGGTGGTGG
>JAXGNU010000019.1:0-9440 GCA_040767805.1 Thermovirgaceae bacterium | reverse complement strand
ATAATCGGAGATGTGCTACACAGTCGAGTGGCGAGGAGCAATATCATCGCCTTCAACCGCATGGGTGTCCGGGTTGTGCTCTCCGGTCACCCGACGCTCAAGCCCAAGGTCCCTGAAGCTCTTGGGGCAACCTTCACAAAGGACCCGGTGGATGCCGTCAGGGATGCGGATATAGTCTACCTCCTGAGAATCCAGCGTGAGAGACAGATCGAGGGCATGTTTCCCTCCCTGGATGAGTATCACCAGTTTTTCGGCGTCGACGACAGGCTTCTAGGATCGGCATCTCCTGACGCCCTGGTGATGCACCCCGGCCCGATAAACAGGCGAGTAGAGATCGCTAGCGAGGTGGCCGATGGTCCCCAGAGCATGATCCTGGGCCAGGTCCGCAGCGGGGTGGCGCTAAGGATGGCACTCCTCTTCGTTTGCCTCGGAGGTGTAAGACAGTGAAAATACTGCTGGGTAATGCGGTAATCTTCGATGGGACACGATTCCTGGCGGGTGAAAAGGACGTCGTTGTGGAAGGCGGCGTTATCACCGCCGTCGGTAAAGTCGAACCAATCGGGGACTACGACGTAATCAAAGACCTGAAGGGAAAGATACTTTGTCCGGGTTTCATCGACCTCCATTGCCACCTCAGGGACCCAGGCCAGGAGTGGAGGGAGGACCTTGAATCCGGAGCCCGGGCAGGGGCCGCGGGAGGGTTCGCCACCCTTGTTTGCATGCCCAACACCGACCCCCCCCTGGACACCCCCGCCCTCGTGAGGTACGTCCTGGAAAAAAATGAAAAATGTCACGGTTCGAGGATACTTCCCGCGGGTTGCGTAAGCAAGGAGAGGAAGGGCGAAACCATGGCCGAGATGGGCAAGATGGCCAGGGCGGGGGCCGTGCTCTTCACCGATGACGGTAGCCCCATCGTCGACACCGGCCTCTTCAGGCTGGCCTTGCAATACAGCACCTGGCTCGGGGTCAGGATCATGGAACACCCCGAGGAAAAAAGCCTGACGGAAGGAGCCCAGGTGAATGAGGGGATCTGTTCCACCTTCATGGGGCTCAAGGGATGGCCTGCTTCCGCCGAGGCATCGGATATTTCCAGGGGCTGCTCCCTTTCCAGGGATACAGGCGCGCCGCTGCACTTCACCCACGTCAGCGCTGAAGATTCCATCTTAGTCCTGAGGGAGGCTAAAGCCGCGGGATTGCCCGTCAGCTGCGATGTTACACCCCATCACCTTTGCCTCACCGAGGAAGAGATACTAGCAGGGGGGGCGGACAGCGTCTTCAAGGTCAATCCCCCTCTCAGGTCGAGCAGGGACAGGGATGCCCTTTGGGAAGCCCTGGTTGACGGGACGGTGGATGCGATCGCGACGGACCATGCCCCTTATCATCTGGACGAAAAGGACTTGCCCTTTCAGGAGGCCGCTTTCGGGATAGCCTCCCTTGAATGCGCCGTGGCAGCCGTGTTGGACGAATGGGCAAGGAGGGGGAAACCCTGCCCTCTCGAAAAGATCCTCAGTCTCTTCACCTCGGGACCGTCGCGCATTCTTCCCGGGGAATGGAAGGAGTTGGGAAAGATAGGGGAGGGGAGGCCCGCCGACCTGACCGTCGTCGACCTCGACCAGGAGCGTGTTGTACGGGCAGATGAATGGGAGAGCAAGGCGAGGCTGACACCGTGGAACGGAAAGCGCCTCCAGGGATGGCCGGTCATGACTGTGGTAGGGGGCCGGATCGTCCATTCCTTTGAGGGCTCGATCTAAGGAGTTGTTTGTGTTGATGGGTCCAGGAATGGAAAAACCAGGTTCTCCGGCTGACAGGAAAGGATCACTGGTCTTTTCCCGTAAGGTCGGGGAAAATTGCAGGCATATCGCTGTCGAACTGGGTGAGGCGACGTCACCGCCGGCGCCGGGGCAGTTTTTCTTGATTAGGGAGTGGGGGGTATTCGACCCCCTCCTTGGCCGCCCCCTAGCTCCAGCGGCCTCGGAGGGCCGTCGGCTTGAGTTCCTCTTCCAGGTGACCGGAAGGGGTACGAACCGCTTGGCTTCGCTGCCGCCCGGAGCCGCCCTGGAACTGAGAGGTCCCTGTGGGAACGGGTTTCCAGCGCCCCTCGGGGAAAAACTCCTGCTGGTCGCCGGTACTTTGGGGATAGCACCTTTCCTTGGGGTCGTATCGTCCCTCGGTGAGAAGGTCGGTGTTACGGTAACGCTCGGGGTGCCGGGCAAAGGCTGGGAACCGTTCGCGGAATGGTGCGCAGAAAAGATCCCTGGTATCAGGCTGAATTCCGATGACGGCTCCATTGGAAGGCGTGGCGACCCTGTTGAAGATTGCCTCGCACTGGCGGGCCCGGGCCAGGAGTTATGGGGCTGTGGCCCTGAAGCCATGTTAAGGGGGTTGGGAAGAGCCTACGGAAAGGGTTGCGAGAAAGTGCTCGTGAGCATGGAACGAAGGATGGGCTGCGGGATAGGTGGTTGCCTGGGTTGTTCCATAGCCACGCTATCGGGGATGAAAAGGGTTTGCGTGGAGGGTCCGGTCTTCGACTGGCGGGAGGTTTTCGGTGAGCCCCTTCGGAATTAGCCTCAGAACGGAGATAGGAGGCGTCAGCCTCGAAACGCCGGTTATAGTCGCTTCTGGGGTGTGGCCAATGGATCCGGCTCTTTGGCCGGGGGGTTCTCTTGATGGCGTCGGAGCCGTATGCAGCAAGGGTTTGACCCTTGAGCCCAGGGATGGAAACCCGGGTTGCAGGATTGTGGAGAGCTATTCCGGGGTTCTGAACAGCATCGGCCTCCAGAATTCCGGCGTTGAGCATTTCGTAGCCGAAGAACTGCCCGCCCTCAGTCAGACAGGCAGACCCATCATCGTTAACATCGCCTTCGAAACCCTCGCCGACCTCGAGGAAGCCTTGGGAGTGCTGAAAAGATCCGCCTCAAAGATAAGCGCCCTGGAATTGAACGTATCTTGTCCCAACGTCTCAAGGGGTGGAATGACCTGGGGGATCCACCCCGATAGCCTGGAGAGCGCGGTCACCGCCGCCAGAAGAGCCTGGGACGGCATTCTTTGGGTCAAGTTGTCTCCCCAGGCCCCTTCAGTAGGCGAGTTCGCCGAGTTGAGCCAGGGATGTGGGGCCGAGGCGGTCGTGGTGGGCAACACCTGGCTCGGAACGGCCATAGACAACGAAAGGGAGAGGCCCTTTTTCGAGAACGTCTTCGCCGGACTTTCAGGTCCGGCCGTCTTCCCCTTGGCCCTCAGGGCTGTTTGGGAGGCGGCCGGAGCCGTTGAGATCCCCGTAATAGGCTGCGGGGGGGTCTCGAGGCCCCAGGACGCCCTTTCGATGATCCTCGCCGGAGCTTCAGCCGTCGAGGTCGGGACGGCTCTTTTCGTGGATTCCCGGCTTCCGGCGTCAACCTGCCGGGAGCTGGAGCGACACCTGGTGATGAAGGGCCTTTCTTCCGTAGGGGAGTTGGTCGGGCGGGCCCGCGGATGAAAAGAAAGAAGAGGGGGTGAGGCGCCGTTGAAGAAAGGCCGGCCGGGCATAATCCTGGCGCTGGATGTCAGGAGACCCAGCGAAGCCGAAAGGATCCTTGGAACCCTTGGAACCCATCTTCGCCACGTCAAAATCGGTCCCAGGCTTTTCTCCGCTGGCGGGATGCCCTTTGTGAGGCGGGTTATCAGGGCCGGTTTCGAAGTCTTTCTTGACCTTAAACTCCACGATATACCCAATACGATCGCTGAAGCGGTGGACCTTCTCGCTCGAAGCGGTATCTGGGCATTGACCCTCCATGCCTCGGGGGGAGAAGAGATGCTGAAGGCTGCCGTTTTGGCGAAGAGGGGAGCCCGGTCCGAGGTCCTGCTCCTGGGCGTTACCGTCCTCACCAGCCTCGATCAGCCCAGTCTCGACCGATCGTCCCCCGGGTCCAAACTGCGGGAGACGATAAAAAGCCGCGCTCTCCTCTGCAAGGAATGCGGTTTCGACGGTGTCGTTTGTTCACCGCGGGACCTCCTCCTCCTAGACGGCCTTCTCCCCGGGGGGTTCCTGAGGGTGGTCCCGGGGATACGGGACGGAGAGGTCAGCCGCGACGATCAGAAAAGGACCGCCGGGATGGAGGAAGCGATGGACATGGGAGCCGACTTCGTCGTGATCGGAAGGCCCGTGATCCGATCCTCCTCGCCGACGGAAACCATGGCGCGTTTTGCCGAACGCCTGGACCTTTGGAGGAAGACCAATGTCTAGGAAGGACACCTCACCGGAGGGTATCGTCCGACTCTTGAGGGCGTCGGGGGCCCTGCAGGATGGTCATTTCGCCCTGTCTTCAGGTCTCCATAGCGGACATTATCTTCAATGCGCCCTCTTCCTGATGTACCCGGAGAACGCGGCCATGGCCGGCTCCCTCCTGGCGAAGAAGTTTTCACGCCTGAAACCGTCCCTCGTGGTCTCGCCTGCATTGGGAGGGATCATCATAGGGCACGAGGTGGCAAAACACCTTGGAGTACCCTTTCTTTTCTGCGAAAGGGAGAGGGGAGAGATGAAGCTTAGAAGGTTTCCCGCCCCGGGTCCTGCACCCTACGTCATCATCGAGGACGTGGTGACCTCGGGGAAATCGGTCCTCGAGGTAAAAAACGTGATGGACTCGATTGAGGGGACGCGTTTCCTCGCCGCCGGCTGCATCGCCGACAGGAGTGATGGCCTGTTCATTGAAGAAAAAGGGTTGACCTCCCTGGTTCGTTTCGATTTCCAGAATTATAGCCGGGAGGAATGCCCCTTATGCCGGGATGGCATCCCTCTCTCTGAACCGGGCAGCAGGAGGCTTTCAAACCGGGATGGGTGTAAAGGGTGATCACCCTGGCTGGAGAATATTTCCAGGCAATTGAAAAGGAACCGCCCACCAGGGCCTTTTTGAGCCTTTCCAAGGCCTTGGTCCTTTCATTTTTTATTCTTTCGTCGCTTTGCGCCGGAAGGATCGAAGCTTTGGATATTTGGGTCACCGACCCTTGGCTCGCCATGTTAACGCGCTTTGTCGGGGGCGTGCAAGTGACGGTTCACCCCGTCATGACATGGGATGAGAGGGGGCAGCTGGTTAAAGCGCGGACCTCCCCGCCGGCGGGGGCGGTCATTTTTTCAATGGTGAAGGGCGAGGGAGTCCCGCTTCTTGGCAAAGGGCTCGAAGAAAAATACTCCGTTTTTTATCTTTTCGAGTGGTCCCCCTATTCATCGGGACTTGACGAAAACTTCCTTGACCCCGCAACGTTGCCCTTTATTGGTCTTCGGATCCTGCAGGCCCTTTCCGCCTGCGAACCGGGGGATTACGAGTATTTCCAGCGGAGGCTCGCCGAATTCCAGGCACGTCTAGACAGTACAGTGACCGTAGGCAGGAACATGATCGGGGCTAGTACGGTCCTCGATCTCTGTTGGAAGTATGGGAGGTGGCTCCAGGCCGTCTCCGGGGAGACGGTGAGGCCTCCCCCCGATGTCAAGGAGAGATGGTCAAGCTCACAGGCGCTGGATGTCCTCGAAACGGCCCTTGGGGAAGCCGGAAAGCACGGATGGGTAGTCGTGATCGACCCATGGACCCCGGAGACGGTACGGGAAAGGCTCGAAGGTTCGAAAAGGGTCGTTGAGCTTTTGCCCCCAAGAACGGAGGACGATATCATCCTTTTCCTTTACGATCACTGCCTGAGGATTTGGGATCACCTGAGGAGGAACCGCTGACGGATCAGCCGAGGGCCCTCAGGTGGTTCACGTCGGCGGACGTGAAAGAACAGATCCCCTCCTTTGTCCGGACGATGATTTCTCCCTTCTCTCCCAGGGCGATGGCCTCACCGATGACCTCGCCCTCATCGGACACTACCCGGACTTTTCTCCCCAAGGTATCGCACCTGGACGTGTAATCGGCCAGGGCCCTCTTTATACCTCCAGGAGCTTCCAGTCCTCTTACGGCATCATGAAGGTAGCGGACCACCCCGGCGATCAATTCCCCCCGGTGCGCCTTTTTGCCGGTAATGGAAGAGAGGGAGATAGTTTCAGCTCCTTCACCGAGAGAGATGTTGCTTGAGTTCGCGTTGATACCTATCCCGATGACGGCGAAATGGACCAGGCCCGGTTCGCTGGAAACCTCCGTGAGGATGCCGCACAGTTTCCTGTCTTTCCATAGGATATCGTTGGGCCATTTCAGTTGGCACTTCACTCCGTGGAGGGTGGAAAGGGCGTCCTGGACCGACATGGCTGAAACGAGGCTTAGCCACTGGATTGATGCGGGCGGAAGCGCAGGCCGGGTCACCAGGGAGAAAAACACCCCCCCCTCCGGTGCCGAGACCCACCGCCGCCCAAGCCTCCCCCTGCCCGAGGTCTGGTAGGACGTGGTGACGATCAGTCCCTCGGAGGCGCCTTTACGAGCCAGTTCCTTTGCCGGCACCTGGGTGGAGTCGAGGCTCTCCCAATAAAGGACGGGGTGTCCCCAAGGGCAGTCCAACAGAAAGGTCTCGATCAATGACGGGTCCAGGTCGTTCTCCGGGGTGGACACCAATCGGTAGCCCTTGCGGGGGATCGATTCGATCACATAGCCGTCCTCCTTGAGCGCTTTCACTGCTTTCCAGACGGCTTGTCTTGTAAGTCCCAGTGAAAGGCCCAGGGCTTCCCCCGAGACGGCCAGGTCCCGGGCTCCCATGAGTTCGCTCAAAACGGCTATCTTGGTTTTCAAAAAGGGGCGCATGACCGTAAACCTTCCCCCCAGGGGACCACTGGATGATATAATGAAATGCCTGAATATCTAATAATAACACTCCCCGGCTTCAATGACATTTGGAGGTGGACCGCGTGGCCCAGGTTCCCATGACCACCGTAATGGAGGGACTTCACTCGCTCGTTTCCGAGTTGAAGGAAAGCCTTTGACCCGGAAGGATTGTCGGTGGAGATTGAAAAACTGACTAAGATCACTTCCGAAGAGGACTTCTGGACAAGCGAAAACCCCCAGACCGTCACCAGGGAATTGTCCCGCCTCCAGGGACGGCTTGACGCATGGAAGGAAGTCTCCCGGGAAATGGAAGAACTCCAGGTCATGACCGACCTTCTCGAATCGGGCGAGGACCAAGAACTCGAAGGAGAATTCGATCGCAGGGCCTCGGCCCTCGAAGGCAGGATTCATGATCTTCAGCTTCTGCTGCTCCTCGATGAAGAATATGATGAATCAAACGCAATCCTGAGCATCCACTCGGGGGCCGGAGGCCATGACTCCCAGGACTGGGCCGAGATGCTCCTCAGGATGTACCTCCGCTGGGCCGAGGAGAAGGGTTTCCAGACCAGGATACTTGAGATCACGGAGGACGAGGAGGCGGGGATCAAATCCGCCACGGTGCTTGTGACAGGGGAGTACGCTTATGGGTACCTGAAGACCGAAAGAGGCGTGCACAGGCTGGTTAGGATATCGCCCTTCGATACGGCCAAGAGGAGGCATACCAGTTTCGCCTCACTCAATGTCTCCCCGGAACTGCCCGACGACGTGGAGATCGAGATAGACCCTGAAGATCTCAGGATAGACACCTATAGGTCCGGGGGGGCCGGTGGACAACATGTCAATATGACCGATTCCGCGGTCAGGATAACCCACGTGCCGACGGGGATCGTGGTGAGCTGCCAGAACGAGCGTTCACAGCACATGAATCGTCAAAGTGCCATGGTGGTCCTCAGGGGTCGCCTCTACGAGAAGATGCTCCAGGAGAGACAGGAACAGATCAATGCCATCCAGGGTGAAAAAAAGGAGATCGGCTGGGGCAGCCAGATCAGGTCCTATGTCCTGCACCCCTACACTATGGTCAAGGATCACCGGACGAACCTGGAAAAGGGTAATGTACAGGCCGTACTGGACGGTGACATCGATGATTTCATCCTCTCCTTCCTCAGGTTCAGGAAGCATCACCGATGACAGATTGATGGAGGTCCGTCGATGTTCAGGAAGATGATCTTCCTCGTGGTTTTCCCGGTTTGCCTTTGCCTGGCTTTGCCCGCCAACCCATCGACCTTTGCTGTGCCCGGGGGTACTCTTCCTGCCGCTTCGCTGATTGAAGGGTCAAAAGGGGTCGCCTACACCGTCATCAAAGGGAATGAAGTGGTCTCCTTCCCTGTCACGGTCCTCAGCGTGATGCCCTCCCCAAAAAGCCCCCACAACCTCATCCTGGTGAAGGCTTCCGGATCCGTGATCGAGGAAACCGGGGGCATTGCCGCCGGTATGAGCGGAAGCCCCGTCTTCATCGGAGGGAAGCTGGTCGGCGCGATCGGTTACGGGTGGAGTTTCAGCGAACACCAGATGGGACTGGTAACCCCCATTGATGAGATGGCGAAGATCTGGAACTGGACCGACAAGGTCCCCTCCTTAAATGTCCCCGAATTAAAACTCCAAGATCCCGCCTCGGGTGACCTGAACCTTCTCGAACCGGAACCCGGGGGCCAATCCAAGGTGTCACCAGAAGGGGAGGGGGGCGGGCTTTCAGCCCCCCTGATAGGTAGCGGCTACAGCCCCAGGAGTGCAAGGAAGATCGCGGATGTCCTGGGGAATCCCGTCATCCTTCTTCCCGGCGGTGGCGGGGACCTGTCACTCCCAGTGGAGTACAAACCGGTCTTGAGACCCGGCGAGGCCGTGAGTGTCCTCGTTGCCTGGGGCGATGTGGTCCTTGCGGCGACGGGCACACTAACGGCCGTGTCGACGGATGGGCGTTTCCTCGCTTTCGCTCACCCCTTCACCAACCGCGGAGCGGTAGCCTTCCCCCTTGCCCGGTCCTGGATCCACCAGGTCGTTCCCAGCCTCGATACGCCTTTCAAGATCGGTACACCCACATCCATCGTGGGGATCGTCACCCAGGACCGGCCCCAGGCCATCGGGGGTTTTATCGGCCGTTTCGCCCCGGTCATGGACATCTCCCTCAATTTCCGGGATGTGGATTCCGGAACCGAGACCTTCAAGAGATTCAAGACCGCCAGCGACCCCTTCATGATGACCAAGGTCATCCCCGAAATGATCACGGGCCTCGTGGATAACGTCTGGGGCCGTGTTGGGGAAGGCAGCGCCAAGCTGACCCTGAAGATCGAAGGGGGTAGGTTGGCTGAAGGGTGGCAGAGGACAAATATGTTCTTTTCTTCCACCGATCTTACCAAGGTACTTTTCTCCGAGTTCTCTGACCTTGTAAACGCCGTTTCGCTTAACCCCTTCCTGGAGATTGCCCCCTTTGGAGTGCATATCGACATCGAGGCCACGGCTGAACCCAGGGTCGTACTGATAGAAGATATGAACCTTTCCCGGAAAACGGTCCCCCCCGGGGGGAGTTTCGACGTGGAGATCACCCTCCGCCCCTTCCGGAAGGAACCGGTGACACAACAGATGACCCTCAAGGTTCCCATGAACGCTAAGGGCCCTTGCGAAGTGGTGGTCCGGGGCGGCGGGATCGAAGAGCCCGACCAGGAATCG
>JAXGNU010000018.1:0-9506 GCA_040767805.1 Thermovirgaceae bacterium | reverse complement strand
CGGAGATCTTAAGGCCCCTGGCTTGAGCCGGGGGCAATTTTGTACCTGGCCGCGAACTCTTCGGAATCTCCCGACCCCGACCCGGGTGCAGGCCCGTGGGTTCCCAGTACCGGCCGTCTCAATGATAATAGGTTATTATAAGTTACTGGGCTTATCCCCGGACCCGGAAGTTGTTTATTTTTCCCAGACCGGGTTCGTCCAAAGAGGTGATCGTCGTCATGTTGGAAGGTCAGGATGAAAGAGGCGGAAGTTTCATCGAGCAGATAATTCGGGAAGACCTCGAATCGGGAAGGGTAAACAAGGTTATAACCCGCTTCCCCCCGGAACCCAATGGTTACCTTCATATCGGCCACGCCAAATCCATTTGTCTTAATTTCGGCATCGCCGAACAGTTCGGCGGCGAGTGCAACTTGAGGTTTGACGATACGAACCCGAGCAAGGAAGAGACGGAATACGTGGAGTCCATAATGAAAGATGTGAGCTGGCTCGGTTTCCATTGGGCGAAACTATGTTTCGCCTCGGATTACTTCGACCAGTTTCACGAGTGGGCCCTTGAACTCGTCGAAGCAGGTAAGGCTTACGTCGATCACCAGACGGCCGACCAGATCAGGGAGAATCGTGGCACCCTCACCGAGCCGGGGGTTGAATCCCCTTACAGGGACAGGTCCGTCGAGGAAAACCTGGAACTATTTCGCAAAATGAAGGAAGGCCATTTCCCCGAAGGGGAATGCGTTCTCAGGGCAAAGATCGATATGTCCCACCCTAACCTCAACATGAGGGACCCCGTGATGTACCGGATCCTTCACCAGTCCCATCATAGAACAGGGGACAAGTGGTGCATTTACCCCATGTATGACTTCGCTCACGGTTATGAGGACGCCATCGAGGGGGTGACCCACTCGATCTGTACCCTTGAATTCGAGGATCACCGGCCTCTTTACGATTGGTTCATCGATAATGTATCGGTCCCATCCAGGCCCAGGCAGTATGAGTTCGCCAGGCTCAACCTTACCTACACGGTCATGAGCAAGAGGAAACTCCTGGAACTGGTTTCGAATCGTTTAGTTTCCGGGTGGGACGATCCCAGGATGCCCACTATCAGTGGGTTGAGGCGACGGGGTTATACTCCTTCCTCGATCAGGTCTTTCTGTAAAAAGATCGGGGTCTCCAAGGCAAACAGTCTCGTCGATGTGGAACTTCTTCACCACTGTATCAGGGATGAATTGAACGCCGTCGCGCCCAGGGCCATGGCGGTTTTGAGGCCCCTGAAACTGGTCATAGAGAATTACCCCGAGGGATTAAACGAGGAGATTGAGGTGCTGGTGAACCCGGAGGCCGAGATTCCTTCCTATAGGAAGGTACCCTTCGGGAGGGAATTATACATCGAGAGAGAGGATTTCATGGAGGATCCGCCGCCCAAGTTTTTCCGCCTGTCACCGGGATCGGAAGTGAGACTGAAGCATGCCTATATTATAAAATGTAATGGTTTTGATAAAGGGCCCGATGGCCGGGTGACAGCCGTTAGGTGCGAGTATTACCCCGAATCCAGGGGGGGAGAAGCCCCCGATGGGCGCCGCATCAAGGGTACTCTTCACTGGGTGAGCGCCGTCCATGCCGTGAAAGCCGAGGTACGGCTGTATGATCATCTTTTCACGCTGGAAGCGATGGATGATATGGAAGAAGGTACCGATTACAAGGATTACCTTAACCCCGCTTCGTTGGAAGTGATCCGGGATTGCATGGTGGAACCCCTTCTTGCCGATGCCGCTCCCATGGATCGGTTCCAGTTTTTCAGGCTGGGCTATTTCGTGGCGGATCAAGAGCACCGGAAGGAACACCCTGTATTCAACCGTACTATCCCGCTGAAGGACAGTTGGGCCAAAACAATGGGCCGGGGCCTAAAATAGTATTTGATCCGGGAGAGGTGGGTTATTGGTTGAAAGGAGGAGAGGTCTCGTGACGAAGGACCATCCCTCCGTGGGAAGATGGAGCCCAGGTACGCGGTCACTATTCCGGCGTTTCGAAACTGCCGGCAGGGACCAGGGCTGGTGGGACCATGACGGACCGATCGTGGCCGCTGTCTCTGGGGGCAGCGATTCCATGGCTCTTTTCTGGCTTCTCCGCTTCAGGTGGAAGGGAAGAGTGATCGCGGCCCACCTCGAACACGGTTTCCGACAGGAGACCTCCCTGAGAGACGCGGCGTTTGTGGAGCGCATCAGCCGTGAATGGAATACCGAGTGCCACGTAGAGCGCCTCGACATTCCTTCGATGAAACGTAGGGGAGAAACCCTCGAGGAAGCAGGAAGAAGAGAAAGGTACGCTTTCCTCCGGCGGGTAGCTTCCTTGACGGGGGCCCCCTTTATCGCCACAGGGCATACTTCCGACGACCTGGTTGAAACGGTTTTTTTGAACCTGCTCCGCGGGACCGGGGTCAGGGGTTTGAGGGGTATTCCCTGGGCCAGGGGAAAGGTTGTCCGCCCGATCATGGGCATTTCCAGGGATGAGCTTCGAGGGTTCCTACTGGAAGTTTCCGTTCCCTGGATGGAAGATGAGACTAATCTTGAAACAAAATATTTTAGGAACAAGATCAGGCATGTTTTCCTTCCCCTGCTCTGCAATGAGGGAAACAGCCGTTTTAAGGACCATCTGCTGGATCTTTCCTTGGAAGCCGGTGAACTGGAAGCAGCGAGGGAAAAGAAGTCCCGCAGCATGGCCGCCTGGTGCCGGAGATGGCAGCCTTTCGCCTTGAGGTCCTGGGACCTGGACCTTCTTCGAAGGATGGATGACCAGGCCGTCCAGTCGATCATCGCCTTCGAGGGAAGGGACCTGGGTCTATCCACCCTTTCAAGGGGGAAGACCTCGGTACTTCTAGGGCTGATAAGGAAGGGAGAGGGGCGGTGGCGATTCCAATGGGAAGGAGATCTCGAGATCTGCGCTTCCGGGAGAACCGCATCCCTCGTGGAAAGAAAAATATTCTCCGCCGGGGGGCCTGGCCGTGAAACCTTCGCTCTCCACGGGGAAAAGGGGTCCATCCAATGGGGGCGGTGGCGTTTTGATTGGAGGTTCAACGACAATCTCCCTCCAGCCCTCGGGGTTGGAAGTTGCCGGGTCCCCGCCGATGACACGGGTCCTGTAGAGATCCTATCGGCCTGCACGGCGGAGAAGGGGGACCTGCCTGAGGGGGCTTTTCCCTGGTGGGCGGGTAAGATTTGGCCCTTGGTCAAGTTTTCCGGGACTTCCTGGATTCCCTTTACCGTCCCGCCAGGTTCGACAGTGGTGAGGAGTGACGTAAAGCCCGGCCCCTCCCTACAGATTCGGGCAAAGGTCATTGACGAGGTGAGGAAAGGAGAGACCGAAGATGGAGTGTGATCTCGGAGAGGTCCTGATCAGGAGAAAAACCATCCAGGACAGGGTCAGGGAGCTCGCTTTCGACATCGGTTCCGCTTACGGTGACAGGGATCTCGTGTTCATCGGCGTTTTGAAGGGGGCTGTAGTCTTCCTTTCCGACCTGATACGGGAACTGCCGGTATCAATGACGACCGAGCTGGATTTCCTCGCCGTGGCATCCTACGGGACTTCAACCGAATCCAGCGGGGTGGTGCGGATAATCAAGGACCTGGATGTCGACATCAGCGGCAGGAATGTCATAATCGTCGAGGACATAGTGGACACAGGGCTCACCCTATCCTACCTTGTAAGTATCCTGAGGGAGAGGGAGCCCGCCGTGCTGGAGATCTGTTCGCTGCTCGACAAATCGGCTCGAAGAAAGGTCGATGTCGATATTACTTTCAGGGGTTTCGAAATACCCGACGAGTTTGTGGTAGGCTATGGCCTGGATTTTTCAGGGAAGTGGAGAAACCTTCCCGAGATATACACTCTGAGTAAAAGGGGCTAAACCCTTTTTCTTAGGAGCGGTTTGTGCTGTTAAACGAGAGGTGAGACCGTATTGGGGAAAATGGCAAAGAACCTCGGGCTTTACCTGGTGATGATCGTGCTGGTTGTAAGCCTGGTGAACATGTTTCTCTCACCGGCTCAAAGCCCCGAGGAGAGTGAACTGATCAGTTACAGCACCTTCCTTAACTATTTCCAGGAGGGGAAGCTGGAACGAGTCTCCATCGAGGGCGAACTGATCAAGGGTACCCTTGAGGGAGGCGTCCGGTTCCGTACAATAGCGGTCGGGGTCGGTGACCTGGCGCCCCGGCTGGCGGAAAAGGGCGTCCAGGTTGAGGTTCTTCCACCGGCGAAATCACCCTGGTGGGTGACGATGATGTCCTCCCTTTTCCCCACCCTGCTCCTGATCGGGGCCTGGGTTTTCATCCTCTATCACATGCAGGGCGGGAGCAACAAGGTGATGAGTTTTGCCAAGAGCAAGGCGAAACTTTTCCTTGACAACAGGCCCAAGGTCACCTTCGCCGATGTTGCCGGGTGTGACGAATCAAAGGAAGAACTGAAGGAAGTAGTGGATTACCTTAGGGATCCCGCCAGGTTTTCCAGGCTTGGGGCCAAGGTCCCTAAGGGCGTGCTTCTCCTGGGGCCCCCCGGCGCGGGGAAAACCCTCCTGGCCAGGGCCTGTTCAGGCGAGGCCGATGTCCCCTTTTTCAGCATCAGCGGTTCCGATTTCGTTGAAATGTTCGTAGGCGTGGGCGCTGCCAGGGTGCGGGACATGTTCGAACAGGCCAGGAAGAACCAGCCCTGCATCGTGTTCATCGACGAGATCGATGCCGTGGGGAGGCAGCGTGGGGCCGGCCTTGGCGGCGGACACGATGAGAGGGAGCAGACGCTCAACCAGCTCCTGGTAGAAATGGACGGCTTCAACGTGTCATCGGGGATCATCCTGATTGCGGCGACCAACCGGCCCGACATCTTGGACCCGGCCCTTCTCAGGCCTGGCCGGTTCGACCGCCATATCGTGGTCGACCGCCCGGACAGGAATGGTCGGGAGGCCATCCTCAAGGTCCACCTGAGGGATATGAAGACCGATGACGACGTGGACCTCGAGGTCCTGGCGAAGAGAACGCCTGGTTTTGTCGGGGCCGACCTGGCCAACCTCGTGAACGAGGCCGCTCTCCTGGCAGCGAGGAGGGACAGGAAGAGCATATCCATGGCTGAATTCGAGGAAGCCATCGACAGGGTTTTGGCGGGGCCCGAGCGGAGATCCAGGCTGATCAGTGATCACGAAAAGGAGATCATCGCGTTTCACGAAGTGGGACATGCCCTCGTCGCCAAGATGGTTCCCGGCTGTGACCCCGTCCACAAAATATCGATCATCCCCCGGGGTCACAAGGCGTTGGGTTACACTCTGCAACTGCCGGAAGAGGATCGATTCCTCATGTCCAAAAAGGAACTCATCAATAGGATATGCGTGCTCCTGGGAGGAAGGGTGGCCGAGGAGATCCATTTTTCGGACATTACCACCGGTGCCCAGAACGACCTCGAAAGAGCCACCCAGATAGCCAGGCAGATGGTGACGGAGTTCGGAATGAGCGATTCCCTTGGGCCGGTCACCCTTGGAAGAAAGCAGCACGAGGTCTTCCTGGGGAGGGATATCGTGGAAGACCGGAATTACAGCGACGAGGTGGCTTACGCGATCGACCAGGAAGTGCGGCGCATTGTCGAAGGGTGTTACGAAAGGGTCCGCGCCATCCTCAAGGAAAACCAGGACGTCCACGTGAGGATCGCGAAAACCCTTCTGGCCGAAGAGGTCATCGAAGGCGACCGGCTCGATGCCCTGCTCGAAGAGAGCCTCGCGATGCCGACGGGAGGGGACGACGATGGTTGTGCCGATGAACCGTCGAGGGAGCGGGAAGGAGGAGGGTCCGTCGCCTGAGAGAAGAGGCCCAAGCCGGAAGGGCGGCCTTTTCGCCCGATGAAAGCCTCGAGCGTTCGGCCGGATCCTTTGAGGTCGAGCGCTCTTTTCGCTTTGAGTATGTCCGAGGGAGGTCGTTTTGAACGATAATTTGAAAGCCTTTGATCTACACTCCGATTGGCCGCCGGCGGGGGATCAGCCGGAAGCCATCGATCGCCTTGTCGAGGGTTTCAGGAAAGGCGAGCGTTTCCAGTGCCTTTTAGGTGTCACCGGCAGCGGCAAGACTTTTGCGATGGCCAACGTGATAGAAAGATTGCAGAGGCCCGCCCTTGTCCTGGCGCACAACAAGACGCTGGCAGCACAGCTATACAGTGAATTCAAAGAATTCTTCCCGGGGAACGCGGTCCACTACTTCGTCAGTTACTACGACTATTACCAACCGGAGGCCTATGTACCGGTCTCCGATGTCTATATTGAAAAGGACGCCTCAATAAACGAGAGGATCGAAAAACTCAGGCTTGCCACGACGAAATCGCTCCTTGAAAGGAGAGATGTTATCGTAGTGGCGAGCGTTTCATGCATCTACGGCCTGGGAAAGAGAAAGGCCTACGAGGAAGCCGTCTTTCGGTTCGCCCTGGGGGATAGTTTTGAGCGCAGGGATTTCCTCGCGCGGCTGGTTACCAACCATTACGACAGGAACGACGTGGACCTCCATCCAGGCACTTTCCGGGCGAGGGGTGGATCTATCGAGGTCTTTCCGGCCTACAGTGACACGGCCTTGAGGGTTTACCTGGAAGAGGATGTCATCGCAAGGATCGATGAGATCGACCCACTGACGGGTAAAAGCATCCTTTCGAAACCCAATGCCGCGGTTTTCCCTGCCCAGCATTACATCACGAGCCCCGACGCCATTGCCGACGCCCTTCCCCGGATCGAGGAAGAACTGGAGGAAAGACTGGAGTACTTCAGGTCCAGGGGGAAACTTCTCGAAGCGCAACGCCTGGAGATGAGGACGAAGTACGATATGGAAATGCTTTCCGAAGTAGGGTACTGTTCGGGAATCGAAAACTACTCCCGCATCCTCGATGGGAGAGAACCCGGTGAAACACCGGGGACCTTGCTTGATTTCTTCCCCGAGGATTGCCTTTTCTTCATCGATGAATCCCATATAACGATCCCCCAGGTCCAGGGGATGTACAACGGGGACAGGGCCAGGAAACAGACCTTGGTGGATCACGGTTTCAGGCTGCCCTCATGCCTCGACAACCGCCCCCTCAAGTGGGAAGAGTTCTGTTCCTTTTTGAAACAGGCCTGTTTCGTTTCGGCCACGCCGGGGGACTGGGAATTGAGTGTTTCCTCGACGGTGGCCGAATTGATCGTCCGCCCAACCGGCGTCGTCGACCCCGAAGTGATCGTCATCCCCGCGACAGGGCAGGTAGACGACCTGACCGAAAGGCTCAGAAAGATCGCCGACAGGGGAGGGAGGGCACTTGTCACGACCCTAACGAAACGTTCCTCGGAGGATCTTGCCGATCACCTTTCCGAAATAGGCTTCGGGGTTAAATATATCCATTCCGAGCTCGACGCCTTCGAAAGGACGGAACTGATCAGGGACCTCCGCAAGGGAGAAATATCAGTCCTGGTGGGCGTTAATCTCCTCAGGGAGGGACTCGACCTCCCCGAGGTCTCCTTCGTGGGGATCCTCGACGCTGACAGGGAGGGGTTCCTGCGCTCCCGGAGGTCCCTTATCCAGATGATCGGCCGGGCCGCGAGGAACACGGCGGGCCAAGTGATCCTCTACGCGGACCAGGAGACGGGTAGCATAAAGACCGCCCTTGAGGAAACCGTGAGAAGGAGAGAAAAGCAGTTGAGTTTCAACAGGTCCCATAATATTACCCCCCGTAGCGTGCAAAAGAAGGTCATGTCCCTGCTCCCCGAGGAACAGGCCGCGGGCGTCCCCTTGGAATTGTCGGTGAGGTCGGGGGGAGAGGGTTTTACCAGCCAGGAACTGGAGAGGATGATGTGGAAAGCCGTCGAGGATCTCGATTTTGAGAGGGCGGCTGTCCTGAGGGATATTCTCCAGAAGAACCAGGGAGGCGGATTCAGACGTGCCGCAATGGATAGAGGTAAGAGGCGCAAGACAGCACAACCTGAAAAACATCGACGTAGACATTCCTAAAAACAAGCTGGTCGTCATCACCGGGCCGTCGGGGTCGGGGAAGTCTTCCCTGGCCTTCGACACGATCTATGCCGAGGGTCAACGGCGCTACGTTGAATCACTCTCCTCCTACGCCAGGCAGTTCCTGGGTGTTCAGGATAAGCCCGATGTGGACGATATTTCCGGGCTCTCGCCGGCTATTTCCATAGAGCAAAAGGGAGTTTCCCGCAACCCAAGGTCAACCGTCGGAACCGTAACTGAAGTATACGACTACCTCCGGCTTCTTTTCGGAAGGACCGGCACCCCCGTCTGCCCCAAGTGCGGTAAAGCCGTTGAAAGACACACCGTGGATGAGATCCTGGAAATGCTTTTGCAGAAACACGAGGGAGAAAGGGTGGATATCCTGTCCCCGGTGGTGAGGGGTAAAAAGGGCGAATTCCGCAACCTTTTTCTCCAGTACCAGAAGGAGGGATTCCTCAGGGTCAGGGTTGATGGAACTCTTTTCTGGCTTGAGGAGGACATACCCCTGGATAAGAACCGGAAGCATGACATTGAGGTGTTCATCGACCGGGTCACCGTGGAGAGCAGCAGGAGGGACAGGCTTGCCGAGGCCGTCGAGAACTCCCTCTCCCTCAGCGAGGGTTACCTGATGCTGCTTTTTGGTGACCAGGAGGTGATCATCACAGAAAAGTACGCCTGCCCGGACTGCGACATCATCCTCCCGGAGATCGAACCCAGGCTGTTCTCGTTCAACAACCCTTACGGGGCCTGTCCCGCTTGTAACGGCCTAGGAAGCCACCAGTACTTCTCCGAAGAACTGGCCGTGGATCCTTCCGCCGGGGTTTTCGAAGGGGCCATCCTCCCCTGGAAGAACAAGCACTACATGCTTAGGAAGCTGGCGGCCCTCGCCCGCGATCGGGGCTGGTCGCTCGAAGGCCCTTACCGGGACCTGCCGGAAGAGGTGAGAAAGGCCATCCTGTTCGGGAATGAGACCCGGATTCCCATGATCTACCGTGAAGGGAAAAAGGAAAGGTCCTACATGGGAAGGTACGAGGGGTTGATCCCCTGGCTGGAGACAAGATGGAAAGAGTCCGACTCGGAATCGGTCCTGGAGGAACTGGCCGGTTACAGGGCGGAAGATATATGCCAATCCTGCAGGGGTCGAAGGCTAAGGCCGGAGGCTCTCTCGGTCCGGGTGGACGGTTTGACCATCGGTGAAATGGTGGAGATGCCGATCTCCGAACTGCTGACGAGGATCGACGAACCGGGCTTCCAGGGCCTGATGAAAGAACCCGCCCGGAGGATCATCGATGAGATTTCGAAAAGACTTTCCTTCATGGCTGACGTGGGAGTAGGCTACCTTTCGCTGTACAGGAGGGCCGATACACTCAGCTCGGGGGAGAGCCAGAGGATCAGGCTGGCCACCCAGATAGGGTCAAAACTCAGCGGCGTCCTGTACGTCCTGGATGAACCGACCATTGGGTTGCACCCGAGAGATACGTCCAGGCTCCTGGGAACCCTGGAGGCCATAAGGGACCTGGA
>JAXGNU010000017.1:0-10314 GCA_040767805.1 Thermovirgaceae bacterium | reverse complement strand
CCTCGCCGGATTCTTGAGCGGGAACCACAAAAACCCGCGGGGACTAAAAACCTCTTATATCCTGATCATGCCGCCTTCGGCGGCCGATGTCGCCAGCTTCGCGTAAAGGCCGAGGATGCCCTTATATTCCTTCTTCGGCGGCCTTACCCGCTGCTTCAAGCGGTAGGCGATCTCCTCGGGCGTCAAGTCCACGTCAAGCCTCTTGTTCTTGATATCTATGGTTATCCTGTCCCCGTCATTCACGGCGGCTATCGGCCCATCCTCGGCGGCTTCCGGCGAGATGTGCCCGACGAAGCATCCGTTGTTCGTTCCCGAAAAGCGGCCGTCCGTTATCAGGGCGGTCTTTTTCGCCAGGCCCCGCCCGTAAAGCAACTTCATGGCGAAGTACATTTCCCTCATTCCCGGACCGCCCTTAGGCCCCTCGTTGCGGATGACTATCACGTCACCCTCGGCTATCTTCCCCGAGAGGATGGCTTCGTTGGCGTCTTCTTCGCACTCGAAGACCCTCGCGGGCCCGGAGAAATAATGCATCGAGGCGTCTATGGCAATGGGTTTAGTTATCCCGGTGCCCGGCGCCAGGTTGCCCCTGAGGACCGCGAGCCCTCCCGAACTGCTGAAGGGATCTTCCTTTGAGCGGATGACCCTCCTGTCGACCTCGAAGGGGTGAGTCCACTTCTCCAGGTTCTCCCCAAGGGTCTCGCCGCTCACGGTCAGGCAGGAGAGGTCTAAATCGTCAAGCAGTTCCTTCATTACCTGGGGGATGCCCCCGGCGCGGTAGAAGTCTTCCATGTCGTACTCGGAGGAGGGGTTGACCCTCGCCACGGAGGGGACCGCTTCGCTCGCCCTGTCGTAGATTTCCATCATGGTTTCCGCATCCACCCCTATCTCGTTGGCTATCGCGGAAAGATGGATAAAGGTATTGGTGGAACCCCCCGTGGCGACCATTACCCTGGCGGTGTTTTCGAGGGAAGCCCTCGTGATGATCCTTCGGGCCGTGACGTCCCCGTTGACGAGGTCCACGATGGTTCTGCCCGTTGCCTCCGCGGCCCTCATCCTCGCCGAGGAGGTCGCGGGGATCAGGGACGACCCCGTGAGCGACAGGCCCATGGCTTCGGCCGCGCATCCCATGGAATTCGCCGTGCCGTAGTAGGAGCATGACCCGCAGGAGGGGGCGGCATAGTCTTCCAATCGGGAAAACTCCTCTTTGCTTATCAGGCCGGCGCTTAGCATGCCCACGGCCTCGGATACAGACGTGGAGTCGCTCTTTCGCCCGTCGAATTCGATGCCGCCGGCCATGGGGCCGCCCACGAGCAGTATCGCCGGCAGGTCGAGCCTGGCCGCCGCCATGAGCATCCCCGGCACGATCTTGTCGCAGGAACCCAACAGGACGATACCGTCAAGCCTGTGGGCTTCGGCCATCGACTCGATGTCGAAGGCGATGAGGTCCCTCGTCGGCAGGATGTACTTCATGCCTATGTGTCCGCAGGCCTGGGCGTCGCAGGCTCCGATGACTCCGAATTCTACGGAGGCGCCCCCCGCCCTGAGTATCCCCTTTTTCACGAAGTCGGCCACGTTCCTGAGGTTGTAGTGTCCCGGCACTAGTTCGTTCCAGGAGTTGGCTATGCCGATGAGGGGCCCATCAAGATCGCGGTTCGAAAAACCCATGGATTTATACAACGCCCTGTTCTCGGTGAACTTAAGTTCTGAAAGGATCTCGGAACTCCTGTACTTCATAGGGCCTTCCCCCCATGCTGTTTTATTGCCGGAGAAAGTAATCCTTCATAATGTTGCTCTCGCTTTTACCGATATGTTCGTAGAGCAGGTTTGACAGGCCCTCGGCGTCCCTTTCGCGCAGTTTTTCGAGGATCTCCAGGTGTTGATCGATGGTTTCAAAGATGTTGGCGAGCGACTGGGCCGAGAGTCTCTGGAAAAGCTGTATCTGGGCGTGGTAGGTCGCGATGATGGTTCCGATGCGTTTATTGGTCCCATACCCGGTTATCGTCATGTGCGTCCGGTAATCCATCTCGGAGACCTTGGAAAGGTCTACTTCCCCCGAGGAAGCGGCTTTTTTCAAGGCCTTCCAGTCCTTTTCCATTTCATCGATCTTTTTCTCGGGGACCCTGTTCACGGCCGACAAAGCCGCGAAGGGTTCCAGGAGCTTCCTGATATCGTAAATTTCCTTCAGGTCCTCCAGGGAAATCCGCGAAACGAAGGCCCCTTTCTGGGGGATTATCGTGACGTAACCGTCCTGCTCAAGGCAGCGTAAAGCCTCACGGATAGGGGTCCTGCTCACGCCTATCTCCTTCGCGAGCTGGTTTTCCGGCAGGGGTGATCCCATCACTATCTGTCCCGATTCGATCGCGTCACGGATCCACCCGTATGCCTTCTCCCAACTGGCCCTATTGTTGCCCTTCATGGCCCCGCCTCCAAAAGGATGAACCAGATGTATACAGGGAATATACATTAAAAAGGCAAATTTGTCCATAGAGCCCATTCAATTTAAATTAAAACCGCTCCCTTGGATCATCTTGATATCTCTTGCCTTCATTGACATAATAATCCCAGGTGTTATTATCCGAAACAGGAAAGCGACTTTCATGCGATATTGACGGCCACCGGTTCAAGGTTGCATGGTCAGGAGTTTCAACGGAAGCAGTATACAGGCCACACGTCTTGAACGTACTGATCCTATTAGGGAATGGTGTTACCTGATGAGATATGAAATCCCCTACGGAAACAGGAGAGTCAGCTTCGAGGCCCCCGAGAGGTCCGTGATCTTCGAGGGTGAGATGTCCGACATCCCCCCGCTGGAACACTTCGAAAAGGCCCTCGTCGCCTCCCTTGAATCGCCCCTTGGCACCCCGCCCCTCAAAGAACTCGCCCGCGGGAAGAAGAACATCGTCTTCCTCGTGGAGGACAGCACCCGTAGCACGCCCCTGGACATCATAATGCCCGTGATCACGGGGTACCTCAACGAAAACGGAGTACCCGACGGCGCGATGAGTTTCCTCACCGCCCCAGGGACCCACAGGCTCATGACCGAAAGGGAGATCCTTGAAAAACTTGGCCCCGAGATGGTCAGGCGCTTCAAGGTCGTGCAGCACGACGCGACGGCCAGGGAGGATATGGTCGATATCGGAACGGTCATGGCCGGGGATTACGAGATACCCGCCCACGTCAACCGCTACGCCCTGGCCTCGGATCTCCTCGTCGGCATAGGGAACATCGTGCCCCATTGTGACGCCGGTTACGCCGGGGGAGCCAAGATCCTGCAGCCCGGGGTCTGCGACTTTGTCACCACTTCCGCCACCCACGCTGCCGCCGGTTTTTGTCCCGATATACCCCTGGGGGTGGCCGACGGCAACCCCTGCCGCGAGGGAATAGAGGAAGTGGCGAGGATCGCCGGGCTGGCGTTCATTGTCAATATAGTCAAGAACTACCGGGATGAGATCGCCGGCCTTTTCTCCGGTGATTTCATAAAGGCCCATAGGGAGGGAATAAAACTCGCCGAAAAGTCCTTCAGGATCACCGTGCCCGAACCCGCGGATATAGTTGTAGTGAGTTCGTGGCCTTCCGACATGGACTACTGGCAAGCTACCAAGGGCGTCAGCTGCGCCTATTTCGCCGTGAAAAAGGGGGGCATCATCATTTTTGCGGCCCCCTGTGGAGAGGGCCTAGCCCATAACCACCCCCTCTTCAGGGAATGGCTCTCCCTCTCCCTGGACGAAGCGCTACGGAGGCTGCGAGCGACCTCGCCGGAGGACGTGGAAGCCGATACGGTATCGGCGGTACTCGCCATATGCAACTGCCGCGCCAGGGACAAGGCGAGGATCTTTTCCGTCACGGAAGGCCTGTCGAAGGAGGACATCGCCGCCATGGGGTACACGCCCTTCCCCACGGTCCAGGAGGCCCTGGACAAGGCCCTGGAGCTCATCCCCGGTGCGACGATCGGCATTATCCCGATGGGTGGGATCTCACTGCCCGTCGTAGGCAAATCTCAATAAAGAAAGGCGGCTGACCATGTTTCTCACAGACGAAGAGAAGCGGATACTGGACGGGTCCGAAGGGCCGGGAAAGCAGAAGGCGATGGAAATGCTCTACGCCCTCGGGCTCACCTTCGACGCGGAAAAGTTGATACCCGTAAAGCGCGCTCACGTAGCGCTGAGCGGGCAGGAAGGAGACACCTACTGGTGCGAACTCCTGGTTAACGGCGGCGCGACCTGCGCCATTACGCCGACGACGAACCCCTACTGGGACACCTGCTACCTCACGAAATTCTTCGACGTCACCAAGGAAGAACTAGACCTGGCTAACCGTACCGGTGAGGCCTACCGCAAAATAGGAGCAAAACTCACCTACCACTGCGCCCCCGGACTGAGCACGGGCGTACCCTTTTTCGGCGAACACATCGCCTATTCAGAATCCAGCGCTACGCCCTATGTCAACGGAGCTCTCGGCGCCCGCTCCAACCGGGAGTCGTCCATAAGCGCCCTGGCCGCGGCGGTGATAGGCAAAACACCCTATTACGGTTTTCACATCGATGAGAACAGGCACGGCCATCTCCTGGTCGAGGTCGAGGCCGATTTAAAGGACTGCTACGATTGGGGGATCCTTGGGCACGTCGTGGGGGAACTGGCGGGCTATCATAACCCGGTCCTTCGCTTCAAGCACAAGGTCAACCCCGGGCCGGAAGACTACCTCTACTTCGGGGCCGAGGCCGCTACGAGCGGCGCAGTCGCCATGTATCACATGGTCGGCGTTACCCCGGAAGCGCCCACGATAGAGGCAGCCTTCGGCGGCGGGAAGGTGCCGTCCGCCGCGGCCGTCATCACCGATAAGGACCTGAAAGACCGGGAAGCCAAGCTTACCCCCGCTACGGGCGATATCAATCTGGTCATGCTGGGATGCCCCCACTACACCTACGACCAGATCCTGGAGATCGATAGGCTCTTCGCCGGGAGGAAGGTCAGCCATAACACAGCTTTCTGGATCCTTGCGGAAGCGGGCGCCGTCGAGCTGGCCGAACGCTCGCACCTTCGCCAGAAACTGGAGCTCCTCGGGGTTCGAATGGTGGGGGACACCTGCATCGATGAGCCCTGCTGGAAGTCCTTTGAAGGGCACCTTGGCCTGACGGACTCCCCGAAGTGCGCGTACTACAGGGAACGCCGTGGGCAGCCTTTCGCCATCCGAAGGCTTTCGGAATGCGTCGAGGCAGCGATAAAAGGGAGGATAGACTGATGTCTCAGGATGTAAAAGTCTATAAGTGCCGCAAGATAGTCAAGGGATGCGCCGAGGGAGAGGCGGTCGTTTCCAGGGACGCCATGTGCTTTTACCTTACCGACCCCGAGACGGGTGAAGTGATCGAGAGGAACCACGCCATCCACGGCAAGAGCATCGCGAACAAGATACTGGTGCTTAAATCCGGCAAGGGCAGCTCGGTGGTTCAGGTGGACGGTTTCTACCAGCTTTGGGTGAAGCACAACCTGCCGGCGGCCATTATACTGGTGGAGACGGAGCCGGTCATCGTTTCGGCCGCCGTCATGGTCGAATGCACCATGGTGGACCGGATGGAGGCCGACCCCTATGAAGTGATAGAGGACGGGGACCATGTAGAGGTCGATGCCGAAAAGGGAGAAGTCAGGGTCAGGAAGAAAGCCGCGTAGCGGCCCTTTGGTAGCGACGCCCCAAGGGCGTTTCTATAAAAAAAGGTACTAAAAAAGGGGGAAAGAACGGTGAAAAAGCTTCTTGCGGTCTTTACGGTGATGGCGGTGGTCGCGGTAATGGCAGGAGCAGCCCTCGCAGCCCCGGAATATACGATCAAGGTTGCCTACATCGGCTCCGATTCGCACCCGACAATGAGGGCCATGAAGGAGTACTTTGTGAAGCCCATCGAGGAAGGCTCCCAGGGTAGGATCAAGGTCGAACTCTACCCCAACGCCCAGCTTGGTGGTGACCGCGAGATCTCGGAAGGTGTGCAGATGGGGACGATCCAGATGGCTATCCCCGCCTCCGCTCCGCTCGCGGGATTCGACAAGAGGGTCCAGGTACTGGAATTGCCCTATCTTTTCACGACGAAACAGGCGGCCTTTGAGGCAGCCGACGGCATTCTTGGGGAAAAACTCAATTCCTACCTGGCGGCTAAGGGCATGCTGATCCTGGGTTTCCAGGAGAACGGATTCCGCCACGTGACTAACAACAGGGGACCCGTCAGGACCCCGGCGGATCTGAAGGGGATAAAGATCCGCACCATGGAAAACCCGATACACCTCGCGTTCTTCAAGGCCGTCGGCGCCAACCCCACGCCCATGAGCTGGGGGGAACTCTACACCGCCCTGCAGCAGGGTACCGTCGACGCCCAGGAGAACCCCTATGCCATGATCGTCGATGGCAAGTTTTACGAAGTCCAGAAGTATGTTTCCGAAACGGGCCACGTATTTTCCTTCGAGGTCCTGATAGCTAACAAGAAGTTCATGGACAACCTTCCCGCCGATCTCAACGAGCTGGTGGTCAAGTCGGCCCGGGAAGCCACGTTGAAACAGCGCGAGTTCATGGATGAGGAAGAGGCGGCTTTCAAGGATGAAGTGCTCAAGGCTGGAATGACCGCCAACTCCCTTACGCCCGAGGAGAAACAACCCTTTGTGGATGCCGCCGAGAAGATCTATCCCATGTTCGAAAAGGATTTCGGCGAGGAGGTTATGGAAATACTGAAGCAAGTACGGAAATAACCCTCATTTCCGTACCCCCGCTCCCGCCCGGCCGGGCGGGAGCGGCTTTTTCCGTCAGAAAGGGGTCGTATGATGACGGTAAGAAAATTTCTTCATAATTTCGAGGAATACTTCTGTGTCTGGATCATGGCGATAATGACCATATTGGTCTTTTTCCAGGTCGTGATGAGATACGTGTTCTCGAGTTCGCTCTCCTGGAGCGAAGAGTTGGCCCGTTTCATCTTCCTCTGGCTTTCCTGGATGGGTGCCAGTTATGCCGTGAGGGAAAGGAGCCATTTCAGGGTCGAGATGTTCGTAAACATGATAAAGGGGAAAACACGGGTTTTTTTTGAATATATTATCTTGCTGGCCTGGTTTTCATTCTGCTTTTTCCTTGCTTGGCAAGGGACGAAACTACTCATTTTCCTCCAGGGAACGGGCCAGATATCGACGGCGATGAGTATGCCCATGACGTGGCCCTACGCCTCCGTACCGGTGGCGAGCACCTTGATGTGCCTTCGGTTGATCGTCGAAATGTACGACCTCTATAAACGCGGGCTGCCCAAGCAGGCCAGCCCCGCCGTGGACATGCCGGAATAGAGGGCGCCATGGAAGCGATAATTCTCTTTTCCATCCTGATCGTCACGATAATAGTGAGCATCCCCATAGGCATCACCCTGGGGTTATCGACGTGCATCGCGATGATGCTCACTTCCGATATCTCCATGCTGATGATCGCTCAAAAGGCCGTTACGGGCCTGGACTCATTCCCGCTGCTGGCGATACCGTTCTTTATCCTCGCCGGGGCCTTGATGTGCACCGGCGGTATTTCACGCCGCCTGGTAGCGTTGGCGGAAAGCCTTGTCGGGTTCATCGTAGGCGGCCTGGCCATGGTGACCGTGCTTGCCTGCATGTTCTTCGCCGCGATCTCCGGATCGGGACCCGCGACCGTGTCGGCCATCGGCTCCTTCATGATCCCCTCGATGAAGGAGAGAAAATATGACGCTGGTTTCGCCGCGGCCATCACTGCCGCCGCGGGTACGATAGGCGTCATCATTCCCCCCAGCATCCCCTTTGTCATCTACGGCGTCGTCGCCCAGTGTTCCATTGGTGATATGTTCATTGCCGGCATAATACCCGGCATAATAATCGGCTTCGCCTTGATGTCGGTATGTTATTTCACCGCCAGGAAACGCAATTACATTTCCATGACCGAGCGCCCCAAGTTCTCAGAAGTATCGAAGGCCTTTAAGGAGGCCATCTGGGCCCTGCTCGTCCCGGTAATAATACTGGGGGGGATTTACGGGGGTGTTTTCACTCCCACAGAAGCCGCGGTCGTAGCGGTCGTCTATTCCGTCATCATAGGCAAGTTCGTTTACCGGGAACTCGATATGAAGGCCATCTACGACTGCCTGAAATCCACGGGGCTGATAAACGGCGCTACGTCCTTCCTGATAGGGCTTTCCATGGCCTTCGCGAGCTACCTGGCGATGGCGCAGATACCCGCGAAGATAGCGGCCCTGCTGGTAAACTTCGTGCACAGTCCCTTCCTGCTGATGTTGATCATTAACGTATTCCTGCTGGTCCTGGGATGCTTCGTGGACAACATCCCGGCGGTCATCATTCTGACGCCCATCCTCTTGCCCGTGGTCCGCATGATAGGCATCGACACGATACACTTCGGGCTGATCATTACGGTCAACCTGGCGATCGGCTTCATCTCCCCGCCCTACGGCATAAACCTCTTCGTCGCGTCCGCCATATCGGGGGAGAGCATAGAGAGCATCTCAAGAGAGATCATCCCCTCCTTTGTGGCCATGGTCGCCTGCTTGATGCTTTTTACTTACGTCCCCTCCCTTTCCATGGGGCTGGTCCGGTTGTTGAGATAGGGGCTCACTCTTTGGGTCCAAGGGGCGGCCGGAGTAATTGAGCCGGTCGCCTTTTCTTTTTTAAAGGCTATGGAGCGGTAAAATACCGACAGCCGGATACCTTAGTGCTCGTGTACGGGAAGGAGGAGCAGCGTGAAAAAACGTGTCCTGGTCGTCGGGTCCGGCGGCGCCGGCCTGGTCGCTGCCATCGCGGCGAGGAGGTCGGGAGCGGATGTTCTGGTCGTCTCAAAGGCAAGGCGGGGCCTTGGTACATGCACCGCCCATGCCGGGGGTATATTCACATTGGCCTGTGGTGGTTTTTCCCCCGAAGAGCATTACCGGAAGACCCTGGAGACGGGTCATCACCAAAATGACGAAAAACTAGTTAAGGTCCTCTCCGAAGATGCGGAGAAAACCCTCAGGGAACTCGTCCGATGGGGGGTCACCATCGAGTTCGAAAGGGGAGGGGCCTCGGTCTTGTCCACGGCCCCCAGCATGGTCATGGGTGGCGCCGGTTTCACCACGGAACTCATCGCGCTCGCAGAGGGGTCCGGGGTGGAATTCGTGGATTGGACTTCAGTCACGGAGATTACCGTGAAGAGTGGACGGGTGGTTGGAGCCAGGGTCCAGGATTGGCGGACCGGGGAAGAGGGCTTCCTGAGGGCGGGCTCCGTGATATTGGCCACCGGAGGAGGTGGACAGATATTCAGCAATACCGATAACCCCGGCAGGATAACCGGCGACGGGTACGCCCTGGCGTTGGGAGCAGGGGCGGTCCTGCGGGACATGGAGTTCGTGCAGTTCTATCCTCTGGGTTGGGCGGAACCAGGCTTCCCGCGGTGGATAGTCGACCTTTCCCTTGTTGACTTTGTCAGGGTTACGGACTGCCGGGGAGTGGAGTTCCTGAAAAGAACCCTCTACGAATGGGGCTACCGGAACGGGGCTGAAGGCGGCCTTTTCGCCCGTGACCGGAGCGCTAGGCTGGTGGCCGAAAGGGACAGGGAAGGTGGCGTTTATGCTCATCTGGAGGACCTGGAAGAAAACAGCTTCGACGACCCGGCTGTTAGATACTGCCTGGGACTGGACGCCTCGCGCTTCAAGGATTTTGCCCGCCCTCTTAGGGTAGCCCCGCTGGAGCACTACTTCTGCGGCGGAGTCGTCATTGACAGCCGAGGGCGTACAGCTGTCGATGGTTTGTTTGCCTGTGGTGAGGTGACGGGCGGCATCGACGGAGCCAGTCGGGTGGGTGGTAACGCCCTCAGCAGCGTTGCCGTTTTTGGTCTCCGTACCGGGGAGGCCGCCGCCGAAGAGGCCGGGGGATACAATGGAACAGGATCCGGACCTGTTCCAGGTTTTCTTCACGAAGTATCCCAAAGCGTGGGACAAAGTCCCCTGGCGCTGCGGAAAGAACTGCAGCGGGAAACCTGGAAAGCCCTGGGCCCCATCAGGAGAACCAGTGAAATGGAGAGCTACCTGGGATTTCTTTCGGACTTCAGGGCTCGGAAGACTCGGATCGAGACCCCTGTCGATAGGTTGCTGGCTCTTGAAATGCGGGGACTTTACGAGACGGCGAAAGCAGTCGCCGAAGCGGCCTTAAAAAGAAAAGAAAGCCTAGGTAACCACTGGAGATTGGATTAACAGAAAGGCCAGGTCCGGGGTCGGAATCGGGGGGCCCGCCCCCAAATCGGCGGGCCCCCCCGGACAGCCACCCCACTGTGGGCAACCCGCCGGGACGGTTTTTT
>JAXGNU010000016.1:0-19061 GCA_040767805.1 Thermovirgaceae bacterium | reverse complement strand
TGGGTCCAGCTGATCATCGACGGGAAGAACTGCAGGCAATTCCTGAAACCTGGCGACGCCCCGGAGGCGTTCTTTGCTGAGGCCGGGGAAGACGTATCGGCCAGGGAATACTGCAATATCCACGGACTTTGGAAGAGCTGAAGCAGTGGCATCAGTGAGAGGGCGGAGCCGGTGAAAGGGTATCGCCGACCAGGCGATGGCCGAGTATGAGATGACTGTCGACGGGAACCGCCCCCCTCAAGCTGGGGGGCGCGGCTCCCGTCCCACTTTTTGGGGGAACGGCACTCCCCCAGGAACCACTGGCACCCCACGGGTGACCGAAAATGGAGGAGGCTGGTCTTCATGGAGGACGCCATCGACAAGAGGGCACTTTACACCCTTTCCTACGGACTCTATATCGTCTGTTCAAAAAAGGGCGACAAGTTCAACGGCCAAGTGGCCAACGCCGTAATGCAGGTCACATCGGACCCCGTTGTCCTGGCCGCTTGCCTACACAAGGAAAACTTGACCACCGAGTGCATCAGAGACTCCGGCGTTTTCAGCGTTTCGGTCCTGGGGGAGGATACTCCCATGACCTTCATCGGCAATTTTGGTTTCAAGTGCGGCAGGGATTTCAACAAGTTCGAGAAGTGCTCTTTCGAGACGGGAAAGACGGGAGCCCCCCTCGTCCTCGAACATTCTCTCGCCGTCATGGAGGCGAGGGTCGTTAAGGAGGTGGATATCTTCACCCACGTCCTGTTCTTCGGGGAGGTCCTGTTCTCCCGTCGCCTTGGTGAAGGGAGGCCTCTCACCTACGCTCACTATCGAGAGATCAAGAAGGGGAGATCGCCTCGGAACGCTCCGACCTTCATCCTGAACGAAATGCCTTGATGCGGAAGGTCATGGTATGGACCGCCCTGGGGTCATGTGGCAGCCCTCTCGTGAAACCTGTGCCATGAAAGAACGACCATGAAGGACGTGGCCACCCGGGCCACGCCCGAAAGGCTCGCCTTTCTTGCGGAGCGGTTCGAGGATTTGTACCGGCGCTACAACAGGCCCGAGTTCGTCGACCCGGACCCTGTTTCCGTGGTGAGAGGCTTCACCGATCCTCTCGACAGGGAAGTCGCTGGCGTCATAGCGTCAAGCCTGGCCTATGGGAGGGCATCGCAGATCGTCACAAGTGCGCGGAGGGTCCTCGATAAAATGCAGGGCAGCCCGCGCGACTTTCTTCTCGGGTCGAATGACAGGGCCATCAGAGAGGTTTGCGAAGGTTTCCGCCACCGTTTCACCGACTCCCGGGACCTCTCGGATCTCCTTTTCTCGGTCAGGAAGGCCCTCAGGGAATGGGGTTCCCTGGAGAACCTTTTCGATTCAGGGATCCATTGTTCCGCCGAGAAAGCCTTGGGGGGGCTTGCTTCCCTCAGCGGGGCGCTCCGGTCTTCTTCCGCGGGTAGATACAATACCCTTTTACCGGATCTCGCTTTGGGGAGCGCCTGCAAAAGGTATCACCTTTTCCTCAAGTGGATGGTCAGGCGGGACTCCATCGACCCCGGAGGGTGGGAGTGCATCGCCCCGGCGGACCTTATGATACCGCTGGACACCCATATGCAGAGGATCTGCTCAGGCCTGGGGCTCGTGTCAAGGAAAAACGCCGACCAACAGGCCGTGATCGAAGTGACCCGCGCCTTCAGGGTCATCCGCCCCGAAGACCCTGCCAGGTATGATTTCACCCTGACCCGTTTCGGCATCAGGGGCGACCTGGAAATGAAGGATCTCCTGGACCCCTTGCGATAGCGCCGGTCGAGGTATAATCCTCGATGAGGAACAGGGAGGATAAAAAAGTCATGGGTATACTTCCCTACTGGGATCAGAACATGGACCTGGACATAGCACCATGGACGCCTTACGCGAAGGACTTTAACCCCGTCTCGGTCAACCTTCTTCACAGTGACCAGCTGGGGAAGATCGCGTCCCTCGCCCTAGGGATGGACAGCGAGCTCCTCTTCGTGGAAAGCGCCGAGACGGGGCAGGTAGGGCCGCTCTTTCGAGAAAACCTTTTGATCCCGGGGCGCCGCCGTCATGCTGACGGCGGCTTCTCGCTCATTTTCGGCTATTCCGCCATGATGGAGGCCCTCTTGGGGCTGTTCGCCCAGGTCTTCCCCGGCGTGAGCGCCGGGCTGGCCCTGTGCGGTGTCTGGGACAGGTTCATGCTCGTGGACGAGTGCAAGGTCATCGTCCTGGTAGGGGACAGCCTTCTCCTGAATGAAAGCAAGTGTTTGACGGCCCTGCAGGAGATCATGACCGCCACGGCGACGGACAAGGGTTCCAGCTCTTTCTTTGCCGAACAGTTCGGTTACCGGCGTTTCTCGATACCCTTCGAGACCGACGACATAACCAGCCTTTCCATTTCCAAGATGCTCTTCGACTTCGAACTGGATGCCACCCGCGCTCTCCTGGGGCCTCCCCCCGAAGTGTCACTCCCGGATATTTTCCGGGAGCGCGATCAATGATGGAACCGGCTGTTTCCGCTTTTCTAGGCTTCGGCCTCGCCATGGATGCCCTGGCCGTCTCGATAGCCATAGTGGTCTGTGCCCCGTTCCATCTCTCGGCGGCGCCGGTGATGAGGGTCTCGGGCACCTTCGGGCTCTTCCAGGCCCTCATGCCTCTTGCGGGCTGGGTTTTCGCCGGGAAAGCCCTTTCCATGCCGAATGGCGCGGGTCCATGGATCGCCTTCAGCCTGCTGGTCTTCGTGGGAGGAAAAATGATTTGCGAAGGGGTGAAGCCAAGGGAAGGATGTCTTTTCACCGGTGACCCCACCAGGGGCCTTCCGCTCATTCTTCTCGCCATTGGGACGAGCCTGGACGCTTTGGCGGCGGGGGTGGGCTTCGCCCCCCTCGGCCTGGCCCCGCTTTTCACTTCCACCGTGATAGGCGTACTGACTTTCGCCATCGTCGCCGTCGGCATGAGCCTGGCGAACCGGATTGGAAGAAGGGCCGGGGGGAGGGCGGCGGTAATGGGTGGCCTGATCCTCATCGCCATCGGGATGAAGATTCTTTTTTCAATCTGAGCCGTGCCGGGATCCGAGTTGTGGGGGAGTGCTTCCCTCGACGGAGCGGAAGGGATTTCACCAGAGTATCGACGATAGTTGATCCCAATACAGATCTGTAGGGACCAAAATACTTTTTTGAGGAGGACTTTTACCGATGGCCAAGAAAAAAGGGAGACTCGAGTTTCTTCAAATGAAGCAGGCCGGGGATCTCGCAGCATGGATCACGGCCTACGACTTCCCGACGGCGTCCTTTGCCGAGGCGGCCGGGATGGACATGATCCTCGTAGGGGACTCGCTGGGGATGGTGGTGCTCGGTTACGAAGGCACCGTCCCGGTCACGATGGAAGACTGCATCCGTCACAGCCAGGCGGTCCGGAGGGGAGCGCCCAATACCTTCTGTATCGGCGACATGCCCTTCCTCAGTTACCAGGTGAGCAATGAGGATGCGGTAATCAACGCCGGCCGATTCCTCAAGGAGGCGGACATGGACGCCGTGAAGCTTGAGGGAGGCCGCCGTGTGACGGGGCGCATCAGGGCGATCACCGATGCGGGGATACAGGTCATGGGGCACATCGGGCTCACCCCCCAGAGCTCGGGTCAATTGGGAGGTTTCAAGGCCCAGGGCCGGGACCCGGACAGCGCCCGGGAACTCATAAAGGACGCGCTGGCCGTCCAGGAAGCCGGAGCCTACGCCTTGCTCCTCGAAGCGGTCCCGCCGGAGCTCACCGAGTACATCTGGAAGAAGCTGGATATCCCCGTTTATTCCATCGGCGCCGGCGCCCCCTGCGACGGTCAGCTCATCATTTGCGGTGACATGTTGGGGCTCTTCCAGGCCTTTACGCCGAAGTTCGTCAAGAAGTACGCCAACGTCGCCGAGATCGAGATCGCCGCTTTCAAGGAATACATTGCCGATGTCAAGCAGGGGGTCTTCCCCGCCGACGAGCATGTTTACCACATCCTCAAGGGCAGGGAAGAGGACTTCGCGAAGATGCTTAAGGAGTTCGAATAGCATATCGGAAGGACTGGGCATTATGACCGGGGGGCGAGCCCCCCGGTTTTTTATTCCCCCGTTACCTTGGATTGCCCGGAGACCTTCTGATAGGCAACAGGATCCGTTGCCGGCGCCGGTGACCAACCCCTGCATGGAGCCGCAGGGTCAGTTCGCGAGGTACTCCAGGGTCTGGCTTATCTGGAAACAGACGATAAAATACTCGCAGACCACCCTCCAGGTCATCTCCAGGAGGGCGACGGCCAGGGCAAACAAAAGCCAGGCCCTCGGGCCCTTCCCCGTCTTCCCCGCCAATTCCGAAAAGGACCGCGTAGCCTGGGGGAAGCTAGAGCTAATCCTTCCCGAAAGGAACCAGGCCGCGAAGGGCATGACGAAGGCACCGGCAAAGTAAAGAACTTTTATCACTGCCGGCCCGATGAGCAGATCGAAGTTGAGGTAACCGATGATGGCGTCCAATCCGGCCATCCCCCTTCCATGGGTGTGTCCCGGTACATCTTACTTCAACACAGTCTGATATCCTGTTTCACGCGAAAAAAGCGGTTCACTGGGATAGGAGGCCTCAGTTCGTGCCCGATATAAGGCCCTGTTGGTATATTGACAGTGGCGCGATCGTAGTGAATAATATTGAAGAAAAAGTTTCAGTTGAGGCGCTCTATGAAAAAAAATGATCAACCTTCCTTGCTGGACAGGATCGCCGCCGTCTCAGGTAACTTGACCGGACAGCAGATGGTCCTGGCCCGTTTTATTTACCAGGATCCGGAAAAGGCCGCCTTCCTGAACTCCGTCCAGCTGTCGGAAGCGGCGAAGGTCAGTACCCCTACCGTCGTCAGGCTCGCCGTGAAATTGGGTTTCAAGGGTTTCCCCGACTTCCGGGAAGCCCTCCGGGACACGGTCCGGTCCCGCATCCGGTCCATAGACCGTTACAGGGAGGAACCCGGGCGGGAGGAGGAACCCCTTTTTCAGAGGGTCCTCTCCCTCGAGTTCCACGTCCTGGACGAGATGAAAAGTCATTTGCGCGATGAGAGCGTGCAAAAGGCGGTGGATCTTCTTTCCGGGAAGCGCAAGATCTTCATCGCGGGCTTCCTGGCGAATACCTGCCACGCCGAGTACATGGCCTATTTCCTGGGTATCCTCAGGGAAGGGGTCCACCTCCTGACCCGGGCCGGGGAAAACCTTTTCGCTCAGCTTCAGAAGGCGGGACCCGAGGACGGGGCGATCATCTACAGCTTCCCCCGTTACCCCACGGCGACCCAGAAACTTGCCCGTTACCTCAAGGACAAGGATGTCCCGATCATCGGTGTGACCGATTCGGCTCTCTCCCCTCTTGCCGCCTTTTCAGACATACTGCTTGAAGCGCCCATGAAGTTCATTTCTTTCATCGACCCCTGCGCGGGGGCTTTCGCGCTCAACCACTGTCTGCTGACGGCCTTTTACTTCAGGTACCCGGAAAAGATGCGGGAGACCCTGTGGGAGTTCGAAAAGTATTCTCGAAGCCAGAACCTTTTCCTGATGGAAGATATCGACATCGTCGATCTCGTCTAAATCAACCGCAGAAGGAGTGGTTCCCATGGAAGTAAGGCTGTTATCCAGGAAAGAGATCGAGTCGCTGCAGATCCCGGTGACAGAGGTCATGGACGTGGTCGAAAAGGGCTTCACTCTGAAGGGGAAGGACGCCCTGGAGATGCCCGCCAAGATCGGCATCCACCCGAGGAAGGACTGCTTCATCCACGCCATGCCCTGCTACGTGGGTGGAGGCGCCGACGTGGCGGGCATTAAGTGGGTCTCGGGGTATCCCCTCAACCAGGCGAAGGGTTTGCCCTACATCACCGGGGTCATGTGCCTCAACGACCCGGAGACCGGCTTTGTCAAGGTTATCATGGATGCCAACTGGATCACCGCCTGGAGGACCGGGGCCGCGACGGGCGTTTGCGCGAGGCACATGGCCGACCCCGATTCACGGGTCCTGGCCGTAATAGGGCTCGGGGTCCAGGGTAGGACGAATGCGGCGGCCTTGGCGGCGGCCCTGCCCAAGGTGGAAAAGGTAAAGGTATACGACAACCACGCCGAGCAGGTCCCACGATTCATAGAACTGGTCAAGGAAGACCTCAAGGGTATCGAGATCCTCCCCTGCGCCACCGTCGAGGAAACGGTGAGAGAGGCCGACGTGGTGGTCACCTGTACCCCTATAGTCAATGACCCCGAGAGGTTCGTCCGGTCCGAGTGGCTGAAGAAAGATATGTTGGCCGTCGCGGTAGACTATGATTCCGCCTTTGAAGCCGACGTGATGTCAGGAGCTTCCGCCTTCGTGTGCGATGACCTGAACCAGTACCTCTGGACCCAGGAACAGGGCCATTACTTTCAAAAGGGCTATCCCACGGAAGAACAGATTTTGGGCGACATGGGTCACCTGTGCGCCGGCCTGCGGAAGGCGCCGACGAAGGGGCGCCGTGGCGCAGTCCTGATGGGGATCGCCAGTCACGACGTCCTGACGGCGGACCTGATCCATGAAAAAGCCCTTGCCCGGGGCCTGGGCAAAGTGGTGGATATCTAGGCCTCGAAGACGAAGCGGGGGGGCGGGGTAACGCCCCCCCCCGTATCGAGGAAGTTCTACCCTTTACTCCTGTCCATGACCTTTTTTCGCATCTCCGGCGGCATCTTCTCGATGCCGTATCTCAAGGCGGTCCTGGGCATGATGTCCTTCCTGCCCATTATGAATTCGAAGATCTCCTGTCGGTGGGATTCGCCGGCGGCCTTCAGCATCCACCCGTATCCCTTCTGGACCAGGTCATCGTCGTCGAGGAGCAGTATACTCGCGATCTCCATCACCTCTTCGAGGTAGTCCCCACGACGGGCGGGGATGACCAGGGAGACGGCCGCCCCGCGCCTGAGCCATCGGTTCGGCGAGGTCGCCCATTCTTTTTTGAGGACGCCGATATTTTCGGGGTACTTATCCAGAAGCATGGCCACGCTGTGGTTACAGAAGGTGTCGCAGGATGCCCAGTTCGTAACCCAGGATCCAACCCAGTGCTGGAATAGCCCGATATCGGCTTTTTCGAATTCCTTGGCCCTGGATTCGGTCAGGCGACAGGCTATGAAGGTCTCCTCAAGATAGCCGCCCCTCCAAAGGAGTTCGCAGAGCTCGAAGACCTTCTCCTTGCTTTGCCCCGATGTTTCCTTGGCTATCATCGTCCCGTATTTCCTGACAGGGGCCGATCTTATCCCGTGGCATTTGATCTCTTCCCTGAAAAACCTCGCCGTGGACGACCGGAGGGCCTCGTCACCCAGGGACAGCAGGTCTTCCCTGATCTTGCGTGCCATCTTTTTCGTATCCATTGGATCTCCCCCCGACCGTCGTATTGTTGAACGATCCCGAGGATCACTCCTTCGGGTAAGTTCCCGCCCATTATCCCCCCTCCGCTCCCGTTTCCGACGAACCCCTCAAGGGCCAAAATCCCATGAGGGTTCCCTACTCCTTTCACCGCCTGGCCTTATAATGATCATAGGTTATCTCGGGAAGGAGGGTTTATCCCTTGATAGACCTTCACTACGGGAGACAAGCCTTCGATTTCGATTGCGGCGCCACGGCCCTGCAAACCGTTATGGCCTACTATGGGGTCGAGGTCCGGCTGGACGTGCTTATGGAGGCCCTCGGCACCGACGAGGACGGCACCAATGTCAGGGACATCCTTCGCACGGCCCGAAGCTACGGCTTCGAGGTCCAGGGCCGTTCGGGCTGGACCCTGGGGGAACTGAAAGGGAAGATCGACGAAGGTATACCGGTGATAGTGCTTCTGCAGGCCTGGGCCGAACGCCCGAAGACTATCCGGGAGTGGGAAAGCGATTACGACGACGGTCACTACGCCATCGTCATCGGGCACGCCAAGGGGGTGCTGCTCTTCGAGGACCCCGCCTCCTTCAGGAGGACGTGGCTGAGGGAAAGGGAGTTCCTCGCCCGCTGGCATGACCGGGACGCGAGGACCGGCGAGGTGTTCGAGCATTACGGCATCATGCTCCTGGGGAAGGACCCGGTGCTGAGGACCCCCCAGTATATGGGCTGAACGCCGGCCCAAGCGGAAGGCGGTGAATTGTCCTTGCCCTGCGCGACCTTAACGACTCCTCCCTCCTACCTTGAGCTTCACGCCCGGGGTGAGTTGGCCCGGAGGGCACTGCGGCTCGCCGGGATGTACCGCGACTGCAGACTTTGTCCCAGGGACTGCCGCGTGGACAGGGCACGGGGAGAGCTGGGCTTTTGCCGCGCTTCGGACGAGGTCAAGGTCTCCGGCTCCTTCGCGCACTTCGGCGAAGAGCCGCCCCTCGTCGGGTGGAACGGCTCGGGCACGATCTTTTTCTCCCACTGCGGCTTGAGGTGTGTCTACTGCCAGAATCACCACATCAGCTTCAGGGGCGACGGCGAGTACGCTACCAGCCGGGAACTGGCGAAGATGATGATGCACCTCCAGGGGGCGGGCTGCCACAATGTCAATCTTGTCACCCCGACCCACTACCTGCCGGGCATCCTGGCGGCACTGGACCTGGCCGTTCCGATGGGTTTCAGGCTGCCCTTCGTCTATAATACCTCGGGTTACGAAAAGCCGGAGATCCTGGGGTGCCTGGAGGGGATCATCGATATCTACATGCCCGACTTCAAGTACTGGGAGCCAAAGGAGGCGGCCCGTTACTCCAACAGCGCTGATGATTACCCCGAATTCGCCAGGGCCGCCTTGCTGGAGATGCATCGCCAGGTGGGGGACCTTGAGGTGGACGGGCATGGCATTGCCAAGCGGGGCCTCATTATCCGACACCTGGTGCTCCCCGGCGGGGTGGCCGGTTCAAGGGAGGTCCTTCGCTTCATCGCCGAGGAGGTCTCCCCTGGCAGTTACGTGAACATAATGGACCAGTACAGGCCCGAGCACGAGGCCTTCAAGCACCCGGTGATCGCCCGGAGGATCACGGTGGAGGAGTTTAGGGAAGTCCTTAAGTGGGCGAAGGGCTTCGGCATAAGGACCGCGTTTTCCGGGTTTTAAAATGGGAAAGAGCGTGGGAAAGGGAAAAAGGGGGAGACCCTCAGGGTCTCCCCCTTTTGATACGGTCGCTGTCTGACAGACACCCTCTATTCTTCGGGCTGGGCCTCCTCACCGGTCTCCGGGGCCGGCTCATCCTCGGCCTTGGTATCCCCGGGGGGTTCAGGGGGTTTCACCGACGGTTGGTCAGGTGATGTCACCCCTTGGGCGGGGGGCTTCCCGAAGGTCTTGACCTTGGGGAGTTTCGCCGGTTCAGGAAGGGGTCCCTGACCGGGTTCGGCTGGGGCTTCCTTTACGTCCTCTGGTCCCTTTGGCGCCGGGGGAGCTTCTTCCCTCTCCTGGGCGGGCTCACCTACAGGCTCTTGTCCGGTCTTCACTTCATCTTTCGGCTCTTCCGCGGGAGGCGCCTGCCGGTCCTGTTCTACAACCACGGGCGGAGGCGTCACCGGCCCGGGTATCTCTTTCACCGGTTTTAGGGCCGGCGCGGCCGGCGTTGTCACGGCGGCGGGCGGCTTCTCGGGTACCTTGGGTTCGGTCTTGGTGCCGGGAATGACCTGTTGGAGTATTTTGTCCTTCAGGCTCGGCGGCTCCTCTGACGGCGACGCACCCGGAGGTGACTGTTCCTGGGGTTTCGCCCCGGGGATCACCTGTTCAAGGATCTTTTGCGGTAGCGGGGTTTCTTCCGGCCCGGCGGGTTCACCTGGGGCAGCCTCTTTCTTTTCCCCCGGGCCCACCTTGATGTTGGAGACGGAGGGTTTATCAAAAGTTCCTCCCAGGTTGAAGCTCACGTCCCTGAAATCGTCATCCCGAAGGCTCGATCCGGCACCTTCCAGCACTCCCGCAAGGATCCCGGCGAGGTTCTGAGTGGAAGCCAGGCCTCCCAAGCCGCCGGTGGCGCCTCCGAGAAGGGCGTTGATGACCTTCACGTTTATCTTGCCGTTACAGGCCAGGTTCAGCCTGCTATCGGGCCCCACCCCGCCGGAGGCGGCCAGGAATTCATACATGGGGTCCCCTTGCGGCGCCTTGACCAATGTATCCTTGGCCAGGATGAGTTTCCCCGTCTGTAGATCGAAGGGGGCATACACGGAGGCAAATTGAAGCCCCCTGGAGCGGTGAACCGCGGCCACCAGGTCGACGAGCTTGAACCCCGAAATCATCCCCTGGCCCGTCTTGAGGAGTCCCTTGCCGGTGTATTTCAACTCTTCACCGAGGGTCCCGTTCACTTTCGCGAATAGTTCGGCCTTGCCGGTGATGTGCCCCTGGAGTTTAAAGGCGTCTTTCAGGAGCCCCTCGACGTCGGTATCCTTTACCTCGATCTCGTTGTGGAAGGTCATGCCCGACAGGTTCAGTGCGAAATCGTTCAGTATCTTTCCGCCGTAAAGCCTGCCCGTTCCATCGGGTGAAGTCAGCCTGACACCGCTCAGGTCGAGGGGCAGGACGATCCCGGTGATCTCCATTCCCATGACCCGGACCGCCGCGGAAGTGGCTTTACCTGAACCGCTGTTCCCACCATCCCCGAACCGGCCATGGAACTCGAGGTCGGCTTTACCGGTGATGTTCAACGGCTGGAGCTTCTCGAACCTGGAAAGGAGGGGGTTGAGCTCCAGGTCCTTGCCGCTTACCGCGAGTTCTGAGACAAAGGGAGTGAAACGGACATCGCCCGTGACCGAGAGGGAACCGCTCCCCACCTTGCCGGAAAGGTCCTCAATCTTCATGACGGTGGTGTTGCCCGAGATCTTCGTCTTTACACCGTCCGCCTTGAGGCCCGCGGCCGCGATGAAGGGCGCCGTGGCAGTGACCGAGATCCTCGGGTCTTTCACGCTCCCGGTCGCCACGGCTTCGCCCGTGAGGACACCAGCCAGCGGGAGTTTTGTCCCGCCCTCGAGGGTCACCTTTTCCAGGTCTATGTTCTGCCCCTTAACGGTCAGGTTCAAGGCCGACTTTTCCATGGGGTCCTCCAGGGTGACGTTACCGCCGGCCGTGAGGATCCCCGCTCCCAAGGCGGCGTTCGCCTGCCTTATTGTAATGACCTTCGCCTTTTTCTCGAGTTCCACTTTCAACGCCTGGACCGAGGCTCCAGCCACCGTGGCTGAATCCGCGCTGACGTCCAGGCGAAGGTCGGAAGGAAGCCCGGCCTTTAGGTCCGTGATATCCGTTTCGGCCTTCAGGTTCTTGATACTGTAGTTGTCCATGAGGGAAAGCGCCCTGGAGCGAAGGCTGACATGAACCGTCGGCCTGGAAAGTTGGCCCTTGACCCCGGCCTCGAGGGATAATTCCCCCTTGAGGCGATATTCGGAGATCGGTGGGTAGAAGGACGCGAAGAAGGCGGGATCTAGGTTGGAGGCTAGAAAGAGGAGGTCTCCCGTCCTTTTGTCGGAAGACGGGTGCGACACCTCGCCCTTTCCCGAGATGTCGGCCCCCTTCCACCGGGCTTTCATATCGGAGAAGGAGAGAAGGTCCTCTTGGAGATGATAATCGAAGAAGGTCGATGGCCTTTCCAGGGTGTTAGGCCCGACGGCAATGCTGTCCGACCAGGTCTTGCCCGACAACGCCAGGGACTGGACGGGGCCGGACAACCGGTAATCGGCGTTCACGTTCCCTTTCAGGTCCGTATCACCCATGGCGGGCACGATCTTCTTGACCGAACCCAGCGAAAAGGACCTCAAGGTCCCTTGCAAGGAAGCCACGGGGCTTCTCATAAAATCGGACACCGTCCCGCCTACGGTGATGGGGGCGCCTTCGAACTTGCTCTTGCCGGAGATGGCGATATTCCCGCCCTTGATCTTGGCGGTTATGCTGGTATCGCTGGTGGAATAGTTCTTGTAGCCGAGCTTTCGTGCCTCGAAGGAAACCTGCCCTTCAGGGTTGGAGACCCGGCCTTCGAGAAATACCGAGAAATGGTCCAGGGCGCCGCTCATGCCCTCCAGCTTTTTGGAGACCTGCGATAGGGCTTCCAGGTCCGCGGCGGAGCCCTTGAGGTTCACCCTCATGCGCGGCGGCGCCTTGGGGTCGAACACAAAAGCCAGGTCGCCCTTCAGAGGGAAGCCGAGGGCGAAAGCGTCCAGGTCGGCGATATCAAGACGATCGTTTAGGAACTTCCACCGGGCCGATGCTTTTTCAACAGGTATGCCCGAAAGGAGGCTGCCGGAATAATCGAGGTTGCCCGAGATCTCCGGGTCCTGCCACGTCTTCCGGGCGGAGAAGCCCAACGAAAGCAGGCCCTTGAAAAGCTCGGGGTTAGCGCCGGGCCAGAAGGAGACGAGCCTTGCTATATCCAGGGACCTGGCCTCGCCGTCAACGGACAGTTCGGGCATGACCTTCCCGGAGGCGGTAAGCCTCCCGTCACCGATCTTGAGGTCCATTTTCTTCAAGGCGGAGGCGCCATCCGTCAAAAGGACGTCGATGCCCCCTTTTACTGGAAGGTCCCCTACCAGCAGGTCCAGGTCCGTGTCAAGCCGGCCCTTGCCCAGGGAGACCGTCACGGTCTTGAGCGTGCTTTCCGCCCAGGGGGTTCCAAACCGGCCGTCGGTGAGGCGGACCCTCTTGAAGGGCAGTTCCCCTCCGCCCTCGCCCGGCCGGATCCTGGGTATCAAACGGTTGACCCTTTCCACGTCGGAATCGAAGCCGACCACTTCCAGCAAGGATACAGGGGGTCCGCCTCCAAGCAGTGAGAAAAGCGAGACCTTCGCGTTGATCCTCCGGGCGGTAAAGAGGTCAACCCCGTCGGCGGAAAGGGTTACCCCTTCTATCCTGTATCCCCTGAAGGGGTTTCCCTTGACCTCTCCCAGGGTTATCCGCGAGTCGAGGCCCTGGTCGACGGCCTGGATGATCTTCTCCCTCACCAGGTCGGTAGCCAGGTCCATGGTGAATCCCGCTATAGCCAGTGCCAGGACCGCGCACACCAAAAGGACCAGGGTGATCCTTTTTTTGTTCATTTTGCCACCTCCTTACGTAATAAAGGAGCGACCGGCACTTCATTGTACCATCGGCGGACCGTTATCCCCGCTTTCTTTCGCCGCCAACCGGTTAAGGTGATCCACGGCGTATTCCAGTTCCACATCGTGGCCCTCGGCGAAGGCGAGTACGTTCTGGGCATTTTTGGGGACCCTGAGGTCGGGGGTCGCGCCGCCCTCGCCGAAACGGCTGTCGATCTGGACCCGTCCCTGCCGGTCCAAGGAAAAGCCGTAGGGGTACTTGATGGTGTAACCGCCGGGCATGACGATCTCTCCCCCCGCCAGGCCGAAGGAGCCGTTCGTGCCATGAAAGCCGACAGTGCTGCCCTTGGGGGCCAGCGACAGGGAACGGGCGATGCCCTCACCGGAGCTTTTCGTGCCGGGGTTGATCAGGGCCACCACGGGCCCGTCGAAATGAGGCTCCCGGGGAGTGATGGTCAGATCCCCGATCTTCGCGAAGCCGCCGTCCCGCTGCTCGTACACCTCCAGGGATTCGTAAAACTCTTCATCGGTGAAAAAGAAGCCGCAGATATCGGCGGCGAGTTCATCAAGGCCGTCGTAGTAACCCCGGATGTCAACGATAACGCCCTCGGCGCCCGATGCGATGAAGGACCGGATCGCTCCCCTGAATCGCTCCAGGATGCGGGCCGGGTAGGCATCCCTGTCGTCGCGGTCGACCTCCGGCCTAAGCCGGATGTACCCGTAGCCCTCGGGGACCATCCAGAAGTCCATCTTGTCCGAGAAGCCCGGCCGCGCGGCGAAATCGACCATGTCGAGGGTGGCCCCCTCGTCATCGAGGGCTGTCAGGATGGCCACCCGGAGGTTGTCGGAGCCGGGGTTCCTGAAGACGAGGGTGGCCTTGCTGCCTACAGGCCCTCTCACAAGGAGCTTGGCCTGCTCCAGGCGGTGATTCTCGGTGGTTGCCTGGGGGCTTTCTGAGTCCGCGAAAGCCCCCGGTCTCATCGGTCGGTAGGGGATGAGGTCCACGGGAACCCCGGAGATGGCCATTGCAATGGGCAGGCAGTTCCAGGTGATTATCTCGGCCCCGGGTTCGATCCCTGCCAGGGCGGCCTGTCCGCCGGGGGACACCGTCGCCGCGATGGCCCTGGTGTTATCCAGTTCAACGACGGTCAGCCCGAAGCCCCCGCCGGCGCTATCCCTGGCCACCTCCGCGGGGATGGCCGTGTTTTCCGACACCAGCGCCATGTGGCCGTCGGGGATGGAGAAGACGTATTGGCGGAGCAGAAGATAGAAAGACCGTTCATCACACGCCGCCCAAGTGAATTGCACTTCCGGGGCAAACCGTTCGTAGAGATAATCCCAGTCTATCCCCTTCCATTCCGTGAAGGCATATTCCCGGGAGAGCTTTTCATGGGCCAGTTTGAACGCTTCGGTCCAGTTCAGGGCGCTGAAGTCAGCGCGCTCCGGCGGCGTAAGCCCTTCAAGGGATCCCGCCGCAGGGGCCGCGGATGGTTGGAGAAACAACAGGAGGGACAGAATGAAGCAGAAAAACCTGGGCATTGACCTCAACATCGTAAGCCTCCCTCGGCTTTGGTGAAGACCCAGGTCGGGTCATCTTGAGAGATAAAAAGTCTATAGGAAATAGTTGCATAAATCCAGCCTTTCGGCCATAGCGTTTTCACCGGCAAAAGCCTGGGCTTGCCGGGTCTCAAGGTCAAGGGGCCGCTTCCCCGGGCCGACCGTTGTTTACCGACCCTTTTCCAGGGTTTTACCTTGTCCTGCGAAGCCTTCCCCACCGTTGGGCCAAGGGGGCCATCCCCTTTCCTGCTGATGTGCCCGGCCGACCATGGTAACTATGTGCAAAGCCATGGACGAGAGAGACAAAAAGGGAGAACTGGGATAATATCGTCCCGGCGGATCATCACTAGGGGTCGGGGGGGGAAGCATGCGGGAAAGGAAGATAGTGGTCATCGAACCGGAAGGGCCTAAGGAATGGTATAAGCCCCTGGAAGGGTTCGGCGAGGTGGAATACTTTTCCCCCGCAGGCACGATAGGGCCGGAGGTCGTGAGGGAGTTGGCGCGGGACTCGGTAGCAGTGATCATCACTTCCAGTTGCGGTTTCTCCGCAGAAGACATGGACGAACTCCCCACCCTGAGGATAATAGCCAAGTGCGGGGGCAAACCTTCCAGCGTGGACATCGAGGCGGCCACCGAGAGGGGTATAGCCGTAACCTATGTCCCCGGGGCCAACTCTTCGACCGTGGCCGAGTTCACGGTGATGCTGATCCTTGTTTGCCTCAGGCGTTTCCCCTTCATTTCTACGTCCATAGGCAAAGGGCTGGACCGCAATACGACCGACATGTTCGGGCGGGAGCTGCGGGGCAAGACGGTGGGAATCATCGGCTTCGGCGCCGTTGGAAAGGAGGTCGCGAGGCGCCTCGCTTGTTTCGACTGCCGGGTGGAAGTCCACGACCCCTTTTACGAGCCCGGCGGGAGCGAACCGAAAGGCCTGTCCTTCAGGGACAGCTTGGATGAGATGTTGCCCGGGTTGGACGTTTTAAGCCTTCATTGCACCCTGAGCGGATCGACCCAAGGGATGATCGGCGACCGGGAACTGAGGATGATGAAACCCTCAGCCGGGGTCATAAACACGGCACGGGCGCAATTGGTGGACGAGCGGGCTCTTGAGGCCGCCTTGAGGGAAAAGAGGCTGGCTTTCGCGGCCCTGGATGTATTCACCGTAGAGCCGCCCGGGCCGGATCACCCCCTTATCGACCTGGAAAATGTGATCCTTACGCCCCACCTGGCCTCCTGGACGCCGGAAGCCCTGTACAGGGAAGTCCGGGGAGCCGTCGAATCGGTCGTCGCCCTTTTCAGGGATGAAGAGATACCCGGCCTAATAAACCCCGGTTTCCGGGCCTTTCGTCGGGGCGGCTGAGACCGGCCCGTTGTTCAGGGTACACTGGGTTTTTGACACCGTCGTTAGCGCCGGGATGGAGCGGGCCTATCAACATAGTTTGCCCCGGATAAGGCGGCCCAGGCGCTCGACGCCGATCCTGATCTTTTCGGGCGGCGCGCTTCCGAAACTGATCCTCATGCTATCCCTTCCCATACCCCCTCCTTCTATGAAGAAGCCCTCACCCGCCACGAAGGCCACCCTGACATCGGGGTTCGCCAGTGATTCCGCCAGGAGTTTCGTCGTATCGATCCCGCCCGGCAGGCTGGCCCACGTGAACAGACCCCCGTCGGGGAAGACCCTTTTCGTGCCTTCGGGGAAGAACCGGTCGATGCTGTCGATCATCACGTCCCGCCGTTCGCGGTAGAGGTCGCAGATCCTGTCGTGATGAGAGGGGTAGTAACCCCGCTTGAAGAATTCCGCGCAGATCACCTGGGGCAGCATGGACGTATGGGAATTCGTGGCCGTCTTCGCGTCGAGGAGCTTTGAAGATATCTCGTCGGAGGCGAAAACGTAACCCAGCCTGCTCCCGGGTGAGAATATTTTTGAAAAGCTGCTCGCCAGGACGGTATGGCCGGTTTTATCAAAACTCTTTATCGGCGGGAGGTCCGCCCCGCTGTAGCGGATATCCCTGTAGGGGTCGTCCTCCAGGATGATCACGTCATGGGTGCTCCCGATCCCGGCGATCCTTTCGCGTCTTTCCAGGGAGAGGGTCCTACCCGTCGGGTTGTGAAAGGTTGGTATCAGGTAGGCCATCTTCGGGGAGTATCGCCTTATCTTCTCCTCGAGGTCTTCCGGGACCATGCCGTTCTCATCCATGGCCACGCTCACGCACTTCGCCTGGAACATCTCGAATATCTCCACGCAGTGCACAAAAGTGGGGGATTCCACCAGGATGACATCGCCGGGGTCGATAAAAAGTTGGCAGAGGAGGTTTATACCTTCGAGTCCTCCGCTGGTGATCAGTATGTTCGAGGGGTCTGCGGTCACGCCCTTGGGCGCCAGAAGTACCGTCGACACGGCCTCCCTCAGGTCGATCAGTCCCGGTACGCTGCCGTACTGCAGGGCCTCAACGCCGCGGCTGTCGGTCCTGATCACGTCGCTGGCGATCTCCCTAACGAGGTCCACCGGGAGCGCCTCCCTGGCCGGAGCGCCCCCGCCGAAGGAAATGACCCCGGGGTCGTTCATCGTGCCGAAGAGCCCCCTGATGATGGCCGCCGTGCCTTCCATCACTTTCATCCTTTGCGCGAAAGCCGTCACTTCGATCCTTCTCCTTTCGGTCAGCTGAACTTTTTAACCGTGAAAAGGTGGAAGACAAACCTGGCCTGGGTTATCCTTACCAGGTAAGGCAAAATCGCCGTACCACCGTCTCGTTGACGTCCCAAGAAGGAGACCCCGCCCATGGACCTGCTTCAAAAACTCAGGGAGACGGGCATATCCGTCATCCCCATCATGCTCCTGGTGCTCATATTCTACCCCACGCTGGCGCCGATCGGTGTCCCGCTCCTGATGCGGTTTCTCACCGGTGGTCTGCTCATAATTGTGGGCCTCGGCATCTTCTTGCTCGGTACCGACGTGGGGATCCTTCCCATGGGGCATCGTATCGGGTCCGCCCTCGTGCATAAAAGGAATGTATTGCTTATCGTCGCCTCGGGCTTCCTCGTCGGTTTTTTTATCACCATCGCCGAGCCCGACGTGAGGGTCCTGGTAGCGCAGGTAGGCTGGATCACGCCGACGATCTCGAGGACGGCCCTCATTTCGATGATCGGGATAGGCGTGGGCTTGTTCGTATCCATTGGTATGGGCAGGGTCCTGTTGAGGATGCCCTATTATCTCCTGGTGATAGGTTCCTACTTCTTGGTGTTCGGCCTCGCCTATTTTTCCGCCCCGCGGTATCTTGGGATAGCCTTTGACGCCGGCGGGGCCACCACGGGCCCCATGACGGTTCCCTTCACTATAGCCCTTGGCGTGGGTATCGCCGCCGTCAGGGGGACCAAGGAATCCGAGAGCGATAGTTTCGGACTAGTGGGCTTGGCTTCGATTGGCCCGATAATGGCGGTCCTTGCCATGGGCGTTCTCGAGGGTGAAAGCCCGTCCACTGTTGTGGTGGGAGGAGTGGTGACCGAGGCGTCGGTCTCCCTGGCCTCGGCTTTTATAGGTGTACTTCCCGAGATCCTCCTTGAGGCCTTCCTGGCTCTCACACCCATCGCTCTTTTCCTCTTCGCCTTCCAGGTAGTGCTGCTCCACATGAACAGGCGCCAGGTGATGAGGATGATCAAGGGCCTCGCCTACACTTTCATAGGCCTGGTGATCTTTCTGGTGGGGGTGAAGGGCGGTTTCCTCCCGGCGGGATCGGCCATCGGCGGAATGATCGGTTCCTCGCCCTTCAAATGGTTGCTCATTCCCATCGGTTTTGTCCTGGGGGCCGTGGTGGTCCTTGCCGAACCGGCGGTCTGGGTTTTGAATGACCAGATAGAGATGGTCTCGGGGGGGCGAATAAAAAGGCGCTTCATGCTCATCGCCTTCTCAGTGGGTGTAGCCGTGGCGGTGGCCCTGGCGATGTACAGGGTCGTCACGGGATCCAGCATCTGGTGGTTCCTCATCCCAGGGTACGCGATAGCCCTTGCGCTCACCCCTGTCTGCCCGCCCCTGTTCACCGCCATAGCCTTCGATTCCGGAGGAGTGGCTTCAGGACCCATGTCATCCACCTTTGTACTGGCTTTCACCATCGGGGCTTCCGCTTCTTCGGGGGGCGACCCCATGATGGATGCCTTCGGTGTTGTGGCCATGATCGCCATGGTGCCCTTGATAACGATCCAGGTGCTCGGGTTGCTGTTCCGTCGCAGGGAAAGGGAGGCCGAGAGAAGGAGAATGCAACGGAGCCTTAAGGAGGTGGACCCTGGATGAACCTAAAGAGCCATGGGACCTGTGGGAAATTGATCCTCTGCGTCGTTAGGGAGGGTCACGGCGACCGAGTCGTGGCTATCACCCGCGAGGCTGGGGCAAGGGGCGGAACGATTGTCCCGGGGAAGGGGAAGAGCGACAACCTCCTCCTCGATTTTTTCTGTATAGGCGATCACCGTGAGGAGGTGGTCCTTATCCTGGTCTACGGGGAGGAGGTCGCCCCCGTCAT
>JAXGNU010000015.1:0-24749 GCA_040767805.1 Thermovirgaceae bacterium | reverse complement strand
AAGAAAAGGCCTGCTGAAAGCAGGCCTTTTTTGCTGGCCGGCCACAATTTAATTTCGTGTATATTGACACCCCACCCCGGCCAATGCTATATTCCCGGGCAATATACTCTCAAAGAGGCAATAAAAACCCCTCTTTTTTAATTTCGATTTATTGACCCTCGCTGACCCGGAGCCATTCAAGGGAGAGGAGGTGGCCATCCCTACCTTGATCTATTTCTCAATCCGGATCCTCCGGGAAAGAGGGCCAGATGTAACCGGGTAATAAATAACAAGAGGAGGGTACGAAATGAGTTTGACGCGGAATGAGGAGTATCAGAAATGCCTGGAGCACCTTGATGAAAAAGAGGTGGTAGAGTTCCTCTCGGAACTTATCAAGGTGGACAGCGTGAACCCTCCGGGAAATGAAAAGAACGCGGCACTGCTGGCGTCCAGGAAGCTTGCGGAAAGCGGGATATCGTCCGAGGTGATGGACGTCGACCGCGAGGAACTCAACAGGGCCAACCTTTACGCGAAAATGGGCGATACCTCCCAGGGGCCTGTACTTCTTTACAGTGGGCATTTCGATGTAGTCCCCGCCGGGGAAGGGTGGGTCCATGACCCCTTCGGTGCGGAGATCGAAGGCGACCTGATGTACGGCCGCGGGACGAGCGATATGAAAGCCGGGGACGCCGCCATGATCATGGCCATGTGCATTCTGAAAAGGGCGGGCGTTCCACTCAAGGGCACCCTGGCTTTCCTTGGGACGGCCGGTGAAGAAACGGGCCTGGTCGGCGCAAGGGCCTTCGTTGAAAAGTATGGCGCGGAAAAGATCGACGCCCTCGCCATCAGTGAGGCGAGCGTTGGAGATATTTATATCGCCCAGAAGGGCGCCCTCTGGCTCCGGTTCATCTCCAAGGGCAAAAGGGCCCACGGAGGCCTGCCTGAGGAGGGCGTGAACGCCCTGACGAATATGATCAAGTTTACGGAAAGGCTCCAGAAAAAATTCAAATTCATGGTCAACGAAAGCAAACTGCTCACCCCGCCGACCTTGAACCTGACCGGGATGCACGCCGGTGAACTCACCAATATCATCCCCGACCACTGCGAAGCCGTAGTGGATATAAGGACCATCCCCGGGAACCCCCATTCCGAACTCCTGGCCCAGATTGAGGGGATTCTAGCCGAGGTCAAGAAAGAAGACAGCACGGTCGATATCTCAATAAAGGTGGAGTTGAACCTGACCTCGATAAGTACGGAACTCGATCACCCCTTCATTCAGAGCGCCATCGAGTCCTACAAAGGGGTCTTCAACAGGCAGCCGGCGATAAAGGGCGTTACCTACGGAACCGACGCGGTCCCCTTCAGGGAAGTCAACCCCGACCTGCCGCTGGTGATTTACGGTCCCGGAGACTCGACGAGGAATCACAAGCTCGACGAGTACGTCGAGGTATCTAGCGTCATCGATTCGACAAAATTCTACATCGCTCTTGCCCTTGAGTATTTGAAATAGCTTCGTCCGCCCCATGGGTCCCGGGACGCTGGGATTTCCATGAATTGAGCGCTTAAAGGGGTGATGCTTTTGGAATTCCTGGTCTCCTTCATCGATGGCGTCAATAAGCTGAACGATTGGGTGGGCAGGGTGGTGGGCTACCTCGTATACCCGATAATGTTCGTCCTGGTCTACGAAGTGGTGATGCGTTACGCCTTCCATCGTCCCACCATATGGGCCCATGAAACATCCTGCATGCTCTACGGGGCTCACTTCCTCCTGGGAGGCGCCTACGCCCTCGGGAAGGACGCTTTTGTAAATGTTGAAGTCTTTTACCAGTCTTTCAGGCCCCGGGTCAAGGCCATCGTGGATCTTTTCACCTGGACCATGTTCTATGCCTTCGTGGGGACCCTGCTTTGGAAGAGTATTCCCTGGGCCTATGCGAGTCTCAGGGTAGGTGAATACTCTGAAAGCGTTTGGGGCCCTCCCCTCTGGCCCATCAAACTGACCGTGCCGCTGGCGGCCTTCCTGATGTTGCTGCAAGGGATGACCAAGACCATCAAGGATCTTCACCTCGCTTTAACGGGGCGAGAGCTGATCACGGCGGCCGGGGACAGTTCCGGGCCCGACAATTGAGTTGATCCCATGGACATAGGGTTTATTTCGATCCTTCTGTTTGGTGGCATGTTCTTCCTGCTGTCACTGGGCCTCCCGGTGGCCTTCGTGCTCGGCGGCCTGGCTACGTTATTCACCGCCGTTTTCTGGGGACCCGAATCCCTTTTCATCGTCGTGGCCAGGACCTTTGCCATGATGCAGACCACGACCCTGGTGGCCGCTCCCCTTTTCGTCCTGATGGCCACGGTCCTGGAACGGTCCGGTGTGGCCGAGGACCTCTTCGAGGTCATGTACCGATGGATAGGTTCCATCAAGGGAGGACTGGCGGTGGGGACCGTCCTGGCCTGCACGATTATCGCCGCCATGTCGGGAATAGCCTCGACTGGCGTGGTCATGATGGGCGTCATGGCCCTCCCCGCGATGCTCAAACGCGGTTACGACAAGAGACTGGCCACGGGCTGCATCCTGGCAGGCGGTGTCCTGGGGCCCCTCATCCCTCCGAGCATCTCCCTGGTACTTTACGGCACCATCGCCAAGGTTTCGATAGGAGCTCTCTTCGCCGGCGGTATGGGAGCGGGGATCCTCTGTTCCTTCCTGATAATCGCCTATATCCTGATCCGATGCTATATAAACCCCGAACTGGGCCCCCCTATCCCGCCGGAGGAAAGATTTGACCTGAAGGCCAAGGTGGCCTCTCTCAAGGGAGTGATCCTGCCGCTCCTCCTCATCGGAGCCGTCCTGGGATCGATCTACAGCGGTATCGCCACGCCGACCGAGGCGGCGGCGGTGGGGGCCTTGGGCGCCTTCATCTGCAGCGCCATCCACCGCAGGCTCAATTGGAAACTAATTTCCGATGTGGCCAAGTCGACCATCCAGGTACAGGGCTTCATCATGTGGATACTGTTTTCGGCCCAGGCTTTCGCTTCGGTCTACATGGGGCTGGGTGCCGCCACCCTGGTGACGAGGCTCGTCGAGACCTACGAGATCGGCTGGTGGACCATGCTCATATCCATCCAGGTCGTCTGGTTCCTCCTGGGATGCGTCATCGACGCCTGGAGCATCCTGATGATAACCCTGCCCATCCTGATGCCCCTGATCCCCATCTACGGTTTTGACCCCGTGTGGCTGGGCGTACTGTACGCCGTCAACACCCAGACGGGCTACCTGACGCCGCCCTTCGGAGCCATGCTGTTCATGATGAAAGGCATAGCCCCCAAGTCGGTCACAATGAGGGATATTTATAATTCCATCACCCCCTTTGTGATCACCCAGCTGGTCTGCCTGGCCCTGTGCATAGTCTTCCCCGCGGTCATAACCTGGCTCCCCAGGCTGCTTTTCGATTGACGGGGGCCCTGATCGATATAGAGAAGAGAGGTGATGGATTCTTAGAAACAAGCAGAGGTTTTTTCATTCATTCAGCTTAAAAGGAGGGGTTATCTGTGAAGGTAAGGACTTTGCTCTTAACAGTGATGGTTTTTGCCATCCTGGGGTTATTCGCGGCCAGTGACCTTTCACCGGCGTCGGCCGCCGATGAAGTGTTCCACTGGAAGTGGCAGGCCCACCAGACCGCTGGGTCGCTTCCGTGCGAAACCATCATCCCCCGCTTCATCAAAAGGGTCGAGGAGATGACCGGCGGAAGGCTCAAGATCACCCTGCATTACGCGGGGGAATTGGTGGAATACACGGAGGTTTTCCCGGCTCTTCAGGCAAACATGATCCAGATCGCCAATACGGGTGCCCTGTTCTGGAGAGGCTCCGTCCCCGTAGGGTGGATCACGGCTGGGAACCTTCCTCCCTTCATAACCCGTTCCGACGCCGAATTCAACGAACTCTACCACCACAGGGGCCTTGACGACCTCATGAGAGAGGCCTGGGCGGAGCATGGGATTCACTTCCTCGGGAGCCACAACGTGGGCGATACGTATTTCTGGAGCAAGAAGCCCATCAACTCGCTGGAGGACCTGAAGGGATTCAAAGTCAGGTTCTTCGGCGCCATGTCGGACGCCATGGAACACTTTGGTGCCTCCCCCATCATGCTGCCCCACCCCGAGGTCTACATGGCCATATCGACGGGGACCCTGGATGGAGCCGGTACCTGCTGGTGGCAATACCGCGACTTGAAACATTATGAAGTCTGCCCCTATTACATCGGCCCGCCCTGGCAGGTGCCGCAGGCCATGGAACTCCTGGTCTCCCAGAAGGCTTGGGATGCGCTGCCCCGCGATATCCAGGCTATATTGGAGACGGCATCCATCGTCATGTCCAAGGAGTTCGCCGACCTGAACAGGATAGAGGAGCAGGAGATGTACCGCGAGTCCTTCCCGAAATGGGGCACCAAGTTCATCCATTGGAGCGAGGAAGACGTCGACAGGATCACCAAGGAGTTCTCCCTGCCCTACCTGGATAAAATCGCTGCCGAAGTGGGCCCAAAGGACGCGAGGGTCGTCAAGGGGATCGAGATCATCAAGCAGTTCATGAGGGATTACGGTTACATCGATTAACGGGGCGGGGTCAGGTCTACACTTTTGACTAAATGCAAAAAACCCGGCTGTATAAGGCATCCGTAAGACCATGAGGCCTTAGGAAGTCAAAAGTGTAGGTCTGACACCTATAAAAAATAGGTCTGACACCTATAAAAAGGGGGCCTGCCGAGAGGCAGGCCCCTTTTGCTAGTTGAAAAGAAGGTTCGGAAGCCAGGTGACGATCTTTGGGAAGATGATGCACAAGGCCAGGCAGACCAGCTGGGTCGCCACGAAGGGGACGATAGAGCGGTAGATGTCGTTCATGGTCACTTCCTTGGGCGCTATCCCCTTTATCAGGAACAGCATCGTCCCGAAGGGCGGCGTCAGGTAGCCCGTCTGGGTGTTGACGGCGTAGAGCACGCCCAGCCACAGGGGGTCGAAACCGTAAAGGGGAAGGATGGGGAGCAGGATGGGCAAGGTTATCATCAGGATGCTCCAGGCGTCGATGACGCAGCCCAGGAGGAACCAGACGACCTGTATCCCTATCAGCATCGTCCACCACCCGATCTCGTAGGTCTCCACCAGCTTGATGACCATCCTGGAAGCCCCCAGGCCCATGTAGACGGCGGCGAAGCCCTGGGCGGCGAAGAGTATCCACATCATGAAACCCTGGACCTGGATGGTGGTGTACGCCACGCTTTTTATCAGTTCCCAGTTCAGCCGCCTGTGAATGGCGCTGCAGACGAAGGCGCCCAAGGCCCCCACCGCCGCTGCCTCGGTCGGCGTGGCGATCCCGGAGTAGATGGAACCCAGGACGGCGATGATCAAAAGCAGGGGAAGGACCACGCCCTTGAGGGAGGCGACCTTGCCCTTCCAGTCGGCCCTCTCTTCGAGGGGGATGGCCGGGCCGAGTTCCGGGTTGATATAGCACCTGATCAAAATGTAGCCGATTATCAGGATGGAACAGAGGATCCCCGCTCCCATACCGCCGGCGAAAAGGCCGCCTATGGAGACCTGGGCGATGGTGCCGTAAAGAACCAGGGAGATGCTCGGCGGGATGAGGGGCCCCAGGACGCCGCCGGCCAGGATGCAGCCCGTGGCCAGCCTCTTGTCGTAACCCCGCTTCAACATGGCGGGAAGGGCCATGACGCCCATTACCACGACACCCGTAGAGGCTATGCCCGACATGGCGGCGATCAGTGTGCAGGCCAGCACGGTGCCCACGGCCAAACCTCCCCTGAGCCCACCGGACCAGCGGTACATCATCTCGTAGAGGCCCTCCGCCACGCCCGACCGCTCCAGCACCGTCGCCATCAGCACGAAAAGGGGTGCCGCCACCAGCGTTGTGGTGGACATCATGGAAAAGGTCCTGGCCACGATAATGAAGAGCGACTCGGGGCCCCAGAAGACGGCGGTGAAGACCGTAGCGAGGCCGCCCAGGACAAAGGCGACGGGAAGCCCCAGGGCCAACAGGAGGAACATGCCGCCGAAAAGAAGGATGGAGATCATCCCGATACTCATGGTCCCACCTCAATTCCCGCCCGTGGCTTCCGCGTCGGCCGCGGCGATGATCTCCCGCCCCGTAAGGGCGAGGTGCAGATCCTTGATCGTCTTGGTCATCCCCTGGAGCAGCATGAAGACGGCGGCGATGGGTATGGTCCACTTAATCGGCCAGACGAGGGGACCCCAGGTGCTGTCGCTGAACTCGTTCACCTTCAGGCTCTCCCAGGCCCAGGGGAGGCTCTTCCAGAGCATGACCCCCACGAAGGCGTAGAACATGGTCCAGGTGAAGAGGTCGACGATGGCCTTCATGCGCTTGGGAAATTGTATGTAGAAGACCTCCACGTTGACGAAGGCGTTGTGCCGCAGGGCGTAGGCCCCTCCCAGGATGAAGTGGGCCCCGTAGAGCATGCAGGAAGTCTCGTGGGCCCAGATGGTGGGCCTGCCGAAGGCGTACCTCATTATCACCTCGTAAACCAGGACGAGCATCGTCGGGTAGACGAGAAAGGCCACCAACTTGCCCATCCGGTCGTTGAACCTCTCAACGGTAGTGATGAAACCGGTCAGGATATTCAATCGCTTCACCCCATTGTAAGTCTCGGTTTCCGAGGGACTGTAAAAAAGAACCCCCCTCCCCTGTTGGAGAAGGGGGTGCTCAAGCAGGGTCCTTATTTCAATCGATGTAACCGTAATCCTTCATGAACTGCTTGATTATCTCGACGGCTTCGGCAACCCTGGGATCCTTCGGCCCCTGTTCCGCCGCCACCTTGTCAAGGTAAGGCAGGGAGAATTCATTGATTATCCTCTTCACGTCGGCATCGCTGAATTCAATGTAGGTCGTGCCCCACTCGGGGAAGGACTTGTTGAACATCTCCCGCTCCTCAATGGTGACGGCATCCATGTAGTCCTGGTTGAAAACATGGGCGGCCGTCTCGACCATGGCCTGGATGTCCTCGGGTAGTTCATCCCAGGCCTTTTTGGAGGCCCAGAGTTCCATCCCCTGGGGTACCTGCATGGCAGGGCCTATGAAGTAGGGGCACACCTCGTAGAGCTTGAGGTCCCGGTATAGCCACCACGCCGTACCGCTGCCGTCGAGGGTCCCCGTGGCTATCGCCATGTAGGTCTCGGGGTGCGGGAGCATGACCGGGGCGGCCCCGAAGTGCTCCACGAAGTCCGACATGGAGCCGAAGAACCTCACTTTGAACCCCTTCAGGTCGTCCAGGTTCCGGATGGGTTTTTTGCTCCAGAAGAAGGTGTTGCCCACGCTGTGGCTGCCGAAGTACTTAATGCCCCTCTCTTCAAGGGCCTCGTTCACCAGCCGGTCGACCCCGCGGTGATGGAAGAGTTCGTTGAACTCGTCGTTGGTCCTGGTGATGAAGGGCGGCATGTTGGGCGCCGAGACCCAGCCCATGGGGATGGACCCCCGGAAGAACAGGGTGCTGGTGTTGGAGATCTGGATCATGTTATCCTGCAGGGCCTTGTCCACCTCGGCGTAATCGACCAGTTCCCCGGCGTAGTGCAGGCTTATCTTCAGCCTGCCGCCGGACATCTTCTCCACCCTTTCGATGAAGGGCTTGATGACCCTCTCGACCGCGAGTGACCCGGCGGTGTGGTGGCTCTGGAACTTCCAGTTGAAGACCTTGTCAGCGGCCGCTGAAGGGCCGGCGACGGCGAGAAGACCCATGACTAGGGCCACCACGCTGACCAGTGCTACCAACTTTTTCTTTCCCACCCGACTCATCTCCTCTCTCTTTTCCATCACTTTTTCAAAGGCCTATCCTTTCATGACCTTCGCTGCGACCCGCAGGGAACAAGCACAACCAGAACAACGGCCGCGCAGCCCGACGGCCCGTCCTGGTTTGTAAGCCCCACCCGGTCCCCCTGCGGATCTTCCAACCCCTGCAAGGTGACAACGAAACGGTGGAACGACGCTTTATCTCATTTAATGGCCATCGTAGATTAAAAAGGAAAGGGCGTCAAGGGAAGCCCCGGATTCCCAATATTCAAAAAAGGTCGACTCACTGCCAGGTCAGGGCGAAATGGGCCATGACGGCGGAACCTATCCAAAACACGCTTTCATCGAGGTCGAACTTGGAGTGGTGGTGGGGGTAGACCACTCCTTCCCCGGGGATCGAGGGGAGGAAGAAAAAGGATCCCGGCACCTTTTCAAGGAAGAAGGCCATGTCCTCGCCCCCCATGGTCGGTTCGGCGATAGCCGCGACGGAACCCTCCCCCACGATATCGGCGGCGGCCTCCCTGAGTTTGTCGGTGACCCCTTGGTCATTGATGAGGGCCGGCGCCCCGCGGGTCAACCGGACATCGGCCCGGCCCCGCATGCCCTGGGCGACGCCCTCGCAGACCGCCTTGACCCGTTCGCCGAGCAAAGTGCGCGTTTCAGGGTCCAGGCTCCGGATCGTCCCTTCCATGGTGCAGCTGGAGTCGATGATGTTCGGTGCGGAACCCCCTTCGATCCTGCCCACCGTCACGACCGCCGGGGCCAGGGGGCTCTTCTCCCGGCTTACAACGGCCTGGATGGCCGCAAAGGCCTGGCAGGCCATGGCGATGGGGTCCACCGTCAAATGCGGCGCGGCCCCGTGGCCGCCCCTGCCCTCGAAGGTGACGGTGAACCAGTCGACGGCCGCCATGAGCGCGCCGTGCCGGTAGCCCACCATCCCCGAGCGGAGCCCTCCCCAGAGGTTCCCCGTGTGGAGGCCGATGATGGCGTCCAGGGGCGGGTCCTCCAGCACGCCGTCCCTGATCATCGCTGGGGCGCCCTCGGAGTCCTCCTCGGAGGGCTGGAAGATCAGCTTCACCGTCCCGGCGAGGTCGTCCCGGTTCTCCGCCAGGATCTTGGCCGTGCCCAGCAGGATGGCCACGTGGGCGTCGTGACCGCAGGCGTGCATGCGCCCTTCCACCGTGGAGGCGAAGGGCAGCCCCGTCTCTTCCTTGACGGGGAGGGCGTCCATGTCGGCCCTCATCCCCAGCACCTTGCCGGGCTTTTTACCCCTGACGAGGGCCGCCACGCCGTGGCCGCCCACGCCGGAGCGAATCTCGTCGAGGCCCATCTCCCTTAGCCGCTCAACGACGAAGGTCTCCGTCATGGGAGTATGGAGCCCCAGTTCAGGGTTTTGGTGGACCTGGCGCCTCCACCGCACGATCTCGCCGTTGAGGGCCTTTGCCCTCCCCTTGATGTCCGCCATGAAGGACCCTCCTTTTATGGTAGTTCTATCTTTTCAATGCCCCCGTGCCGCCTCGGGCGACCAGGAAGTCGGCCGCGAAAGCCGCCAGGAGTTCCATCCCCGTCGGTAGGGCATCGTCGTCGACGTTGAAACGGGGAGAATGGTGAGGGTTATCGGTCCCCTTCAAGGGGTTGCCGCAGCCGAGAAGAAAGAAGACCCCGGGGATCTTCTCCTGGTAATAGCTGAAGTCCTCCGAGACCATGATGAGCGGCGACGCCTGGACCCGGTCCTCACCGACGGTCCTTTTCGCCGTCTCGATGAAACGGCTGGTGAGCTCCTCGTCGTTGATCGTGGGGGGCGTGAAACGGGTGTAATCCAGTTCGGCATGGCAGCGGAGGGCCGAGCAGACGCCGTCGGCGATCCGCCCGATCATGCCGGGCATGTTCGCCTGGATGACGGGGTCGAAGGTCCTCACCGTACCGGTGACCTCCACGGAATCGGGGATGATGTTAAAGGCTGAACCGGCGATGAACTTGCCCACGCTCACGACCACGATCTCCTTGGGATCCACCTCGCGGCTGACGATGGTCTGAAGGAGGTTTACGAAGGTCGTCGCCGCCAGGGTGGGATCTATGGCGTCCTGGGGCATCGCCCCGTGGCCTCCCTTGCCGTGTATCCGAGCGGTCCAGCTGTCGCAGGCGCTCATCATGGGGCCCGGCCGGACAGCCACGAGGCCCGTCGCGAGGGGTGACCAGACATGGAGCCCCGCAATGGCGTCGATGCCCTCCAGCACGCCCTCACGGACCAGGTGTTCGGCCCCGGGGTAATTACCGCTGGTGGATCCGCCCTCCTCGGAGGGCTGGAATATGAGCCGGACCCTGCCGGGCAGCTCTTCCCTCATGGAAGCGAGGACCTTGCCGGCCCCGAGTAGAATGGCCATGTGGGCGTCGTGCCCGCAGGCGTGCATCACGCCTTCGTGGGCCGAGGCGTAGGGCACGGGGTTCTCTTCCTTTATGGCGAGGGCGTCCATGTCGGCCCGGAGGGCTATGGAGGGGGCCTCCCTGCCGGCGTTCAGGTCGGCGACCACGCCGCTTCGGGTCCCCCTGAAGCCGCGCCGGATGTTCTCGAAGCCCCACTCACTTAAGAGGGCCTCGACCTTATCGCTGGTCCCTACCTCCTTCCAGGCCGTTTCGGGATGACGATGGAAGTGGTGGCGCAGTTCCGTCACTTCGTCGCGCATACTTTCGGCCAGTGCCTTGATCCTTTCTCCAACCAAAGTAACCTCCCCTTTCAACGCCCGAGGGCTATCTCCCATAGGTAGAGGGACGCCGTGGACCCGTAGGGGGAGTAGCGCCTCGCGTAGCGCCGGAAGGCGTCGTCGTCCAGCGTCTTCCGGCCGTAGAGGGTCATCATGCCGCGCCGTATCGCCAGGTCGCCCCCGCTCACCACGTCGGGGCGCTCCAGGGAGAAAATGAGCAGCATCTCGGCCGTCCAGCGGCCCACTCCCCTCAAGGACGACAGCCGCCGGATCACCTCGGCGTCTGGGAGGTCACCCAGGGCCTCGAGGTCGACCTCGCCTTCCGCCACGGCCCGGCTTGACTCCTTTATGTAGCCCGCCTTCCGGAAGGAGAGCCCGCACTGCTGCACCTCTTCCAGCGTCGCGGCGTCGAGCCTCTCGGGGGTGATCTCCCCGAAGCATTGCTTCATCCGGGCCCAGACGGCGTCGGCCGCGGCGCTCGATATCTGCTGCCCCACTATGTGATAGACCAGGGCCTTGAAAAGGTCGGGGATGATCTCGCACTCCACCATCCCGATCCTGTCTATCGCCGCGGCGAGCTTCCTGTCACGGCTTTTCAGGTGGCTGATCTCGGCGTGGCCGTAGCGGAATATCCTCATAGGCCCCCGCTCTGCCCGGAGTGACGGGCTTCGTGTTCCAGGAGCCACGATTTCAGGTTCAGCCCGCCCCCGAAGCCCACCAGCCTGCCACCGGAACCCACGACCCTGTGGCAGGGGATGAATATGGCGATGGGGTTCCTGGCGCAGGCCATCCCGGCGGCCCTGGCCGCCTTGGGGTTCCCCGCTAGGGCGGCGAGGTCGCCGTAAGTGATGGTCCGCCCGTAAGGCACCTCGGCCAGTTTTTTCCAGGCCCGTTCCATGAAGGGCGACCCCTCGACCTTGAGGGGGAGGGAGAACACCTGTAATTTGCCCTCCAGGTAAAGGTCCAGCTGCCGGAAGGCCTCCTTCAGGAGGGGGGTCTCCTCCACGGGGACCCGAGGCCTGCCGGAGGCCTGGTTGGGAAGGTCGAGGCGGGTGATCCACCCGTCCTTCTCCTCAATGGCTATCCACCCTATGGCCGTTTCCCGCACCGAGATCATGGTCTCTCCTCCCCCAGGAATATTTTTTCCAGTTTCGCCGCGGACAATTGGTACCCGGCGGATATCCTGCGCTCTTCGCCCGAAAGGGACGTGGTGATGCACTCCTCGGCCCGGAGGCAGCCCCTTTCCCCCTCCAGGTACCCGTTGCAGACCCGCAGGACGTCGGGCGAAATCTCGTCGATCAGCACTATGGAGCCGTCGCCTTCCTTGAGGCGCCCCAGTTCGACCTTCCCGTCGAGGACGTGCAACCCCCGGGCGGCGAACTCATCGTAGATGACCAGGGCGATATCCTTTACGAAGCCCTCGGCGAAAGCGACCTCCTCGGCCGTCATCACGCCGGCGCCCACCAGCGATTCGAAGGTTATCAGCCTGTCGACCTTCCCCTTGGTCCATGCCTCGACGACCACGGGCAGGTCGGCGCAGGGCCTGACGAAGGGGTAGCGCCGCCAGAAGCTCCCCATGGCGCTGTGGCGCCAGGTCCACTCCAGGTTGAGGAGCGGCGCCGAGCCCGGGAACTCCGGCCCCTGCTCGGGCATGCCTATCGGCACGGCCGGTTCCACCACCATGACGTCCTCAGCCAAGGTGTCGATGAAATGGGTCGGCACCCCCTGCCCGGCCAGGAGCCTGAAAAAGTAGGCGGCGAATTTACAGGCTATGGCCCCCTTGCCCGGGATCTCGCCGACGACGTCGTCGTAGCCGGGGTCGAAGACGGCCTTTCCGTCCTTGTCCAGGTAGCCCGTGGCGCGGTCGGTGAAGACCAGGGCGTACTTGCCCTTGTACCTCCCCTCGGGGATGAGGTAGATATCCTTGGATTTTCCGGAGAAAAGGAAATTCTCTTTCGAAAGGATCTTATCCAGTTCCATCGTTCGACCTCCACGGCAGGTATCGAAAGTCATCTTACCAGCCCGATGCGGAATTGAAAATCCAAGAGCGGGGTCAGGTCTACACTTTTGACTAAACCCCAAGTTCGGTGTCAGACCTACACTTTTGACAAACCTCTTTGAGTAAGTCTTTTTATGCAAATAACGGAGTTCCAGGATAAGAGATCAAGCCTGGAATGAAAGGAGCACACTGTAGAAACCCAGGCCGGGTAAGGGATCCTGAATGGGGAGTGAGGCAGGAGGGTTAAACCTAAAAACGTCAGAAAGTTGCCAAAAGTGCGGAAAAGTCAAAAGTGTAGACCTGACCCCGCTCAGAAGGAGCGGATGAAGAACTCCTCCCCTTCCCAGGGGGCCATCGTTATTTTCCCATCCCGGAGCATCCCCTCGACCAGGCCCCACTCGGCCCCGCTCCTGGCCAGGAGCTCCTCCACAGCGTCCCTCCTCATGGGGTGGACGGCCGTTATGTCAAGGATATCGGCCTCGGGGTCACCCGTTGAAGCGAAGGCGTTGCCCTCGTACCCCGTGAGCAGTTCCACTCGCCCCACATGCCCCGAGAAGATATTGAAGGCCTTCAGGAGCGATCGCGGCGCGGGGTGCTTCACCCACTTCTGCGCGGGTGGCCTGGTGGGTATCGAGACATAGGCACAGCGGGGATTCAGCCTGCCGATATGCTCCGCCGTGGCTCGGAGGCTCTCCTCGGTGTCGTTGAGGCCCCGTACGAGCATCGTCTCGGTCAGCAATATCCCCTCGAAGTCCCTGGCGAACCGGAGCGACCCCCCCAGGATGGCTTCCAGGTCCAGTGAGGGGTGCGGGCCGTTGACCTTGAGCCAGGTCCCGGGCAAGACTGAGTCGACCTTGAGGGAGACCAGGTCGAAACCGGCCAGGTCCCTCCGGACGTCCTCCCTGCCTGTCAGCGAGGCGTTGGTGATAATGGCCGTCGGTATACCGTGGGCGCTAACGATATGGCGGGCTTCGGAGAGGTTCTCATCGAGGGTGGGCTCGCCGTCGGGGACAAAGGTCACGTAATCGACCCTCTCTCCGCCGGCCCGGACCTTTTCCATGCGCTCGTCCAGCGCTTTGCCGATCTCGCTGGGGTCAAAGAAGGGCCCCCTGGTCGCGGTGAACTTGGTCGTGCGGCCGATCTGGCAGTACACGCAGGAGTAGCTGCACGTTTTCGGGGGTATCGAGTTTATGCCTATGCTCCTTCCCAGCCGCCTCGATGGTACCGGACCAAAGGTGAGCATCGTGGCACCTCCCTTTTTCGCATTTTAAGATCATCGAAAGTTCGAGAGAAGGGCCAGTTGAAAGGGATAACGATGGCAATCTGGAGGCGTCCGAAAAACAAGTGCGGGGTCAGGTCTACACTTTTGACTATTTTGAAACTCTTATCCGGCCCGGGTATCCCCGAGGATCCCGAAAACCTTCTACTGGCCGTCTTTTCCCATTATTCCGGCCATTTGTCAAAAGTGTAGGTCTGACACCTATGCCTTGTTACACCTATGCCTTGTTTTATGTCTTGCCTTGCGAGACCGGGTAAGGATTTCGGAATGTTCGGAGGCAGGCGAGTTATCTTTAAAATCGTCAGAAGGTTGCCAAAAGTGTGGAAAAATCAAAAGTGTAGACCTGACCCCAATGCCTTGACAGGGCTGCCGAGGGGGGATAGAAGGCCCAGCAATTAGCAGACGCCCGATGAGTCAAAGAAAAGGAGGAGGCCCGTGAGAGCATCGGTACCGCAGGGAAGTAACGCGATGATGATCGCCATTCTTGTGCTCGCCCTTACCCTCGATTTCGGGTCCCCTCCTGGGACGCCGACGGGCTAGTGCCGTCTGGCGGCATTCCAGGGCCGGGATCCTTTTTTAAGGGCCCCGGCCCTTTTTTATTCTTTTTCCACCGCCGGAGAGACGTAAGAAGGGGGGATCGCCTTACATCCACGAGGTCTTTCCGGGGGAACAACGCCGGCCTTCTCATGGTCAGAATAAAAAGACCGGACTCTTTGGAGCGCAAAGGAGAGTGAGATCGTAATGGGAGAGGACTATGTCAGGATTTTCGACACCACCTTGAGAGACGGGGAGCAATCGGCCGGGATCAACCTGAACACCGCCGAAAAACTGCAGATTGCCCACAACCTTGCCCGAATGAATATCGACGTCATCGAGGCGGGTTTCCCGGCCGCCTCACCGGGGGACCTGCAGGCTGTCCAGGAGATCGCCAGGAATATCAAGGGCCCCGTGATAGCCGGGTTGGCACGGACGCGAACGGGGGACATCGAGGCGGCCTGGGAAGCCCTCAAGGACGCTGAAAGACCACGTATCCACACCTTCATCGCCACCAGCGACATACACATGGAGCACAAACTGCGGATGTCCAGGGAACAGGTCAAGGAGGAAGTTCGAAGAGCCGTCTCCCTTGCCAGGAGTTTTGTCGACGACGTGGAATTTTCCGCCGAAGACGCCAGCCGTTCCGACCTGGATTTTCTCTGTGAGGTCTTCCGCATAGCCGCCGAATGCGGTGCCACGACCCTCAATATTCCCGATACGGTGGGATACTCCCTGCCGGAAGAATTTTCCCGCTTCGTGGCCGAGATCATCGGAAGGGCCGACGTCGGTGACGGCATCATCTGGTCCTGTCACTGTCACAACGACCTCGGGTTGGCCGTGGCCAATTCACTCGAGGCGGTGAGACGAGGTGTAAGGCAGGTGGAATGCACCGTCAACGGGATAGGGGAACGGGCCGGCAACGCTTCCATGGAGGAGATCGTCATGGGATTGAGAACCAAGAGGTCCCATTTCGAGGTCCAGACCAGGGTCGATACTACCGGCCTCTGCGGGCTGAGCCACCTGGTATCGAGCCTTACGGGGTTCCCGGTCCCACCCAACAAGGCCATCGTGGGAGCCAACGCCTTCGCCCATGAAGCGGGAATTCACCAGCACGGTGTGCTGTGCAACAGGGCCACCTACGAGATCATGAAACCCGAAGATGTTGGGGCCGGGACGAAGCTGGTGCTGGGGAAGCATTCCGGGAAGCACGCATTCCGTAAACGGGTGGCCGACCTCGGCTTTGATCTCACCGATGAACAGGTGACCCAGGCTTTCCAGCTCTTCAAGCAGCTCTGCGACCGCAAGGTCATGGTCACCGATGGAGACCTCGAGGCGATGATCGTCGACGAATTCTTGACCAACACCAATTGCAGGCGTTTCTCGCTGGAAGGATTCTCCGTGCAGGCCACCCACGGTGCGGGGACGGCGACCATTACTTTATCGGAGAACGGGACTACATGGAGCGACGCCGCCACGGGCAACGGTCCCGTCGATGCCGCCTACGCCGCCTTGAAGCGGCTTACCAAGCTCGAACCGATCCTGACCAGCTACCGCGTGCAGGCCGTGAGCCACCGGTCGGACGCCGTCGGCGAGGCCCATATCACCCTTGCCCTGGGGGAAATATCCGCCCAGGGACGCGGGGCCAGCACCGACGTGATCGAGGCCAGCATCAAGGCCTACGTGAACGCTATCAACCGCCTGCACCAGGTGGCGGCTTCGAAGGGAGTGACCCTCGATGGCAATGACCTTGGCCCAGGCGATCCTGTCCAGGAAGTCCGATAAGGCTCCCGAGGAAGGAACCCTTTGCCGCGTAAGGGTAGACCTTGCTTTCGCCAATGATATAACGGGGCCGCCGGCGATACGTTCTTTCAAAGAAATGGGGGCGGAGAAGGTCTTCGACCCGGCGCGATGCGCCCTGCTGCCCGATCATTTCACACCCAACAAGGACATCCCCGCCGCCGAACAGGCGAAGGAAGCCCGGGATTTCGCCCTTGAACAGGGAATGCTCTACTGGGAGCAAGGCAGGGTGGGCATCGAGCATGCTTTCCTGCCGGAACAGGGGCACATCCTGCCGGGTGAGATCATCCTGGGGGCCGATAGCCACACCTGCACAGGCGGGGCCCTCGGCGCCTTCGCCACAGGAGTGGGCAGCACCGACCTTGCGGCCCTTTGGGCGCTCGGTGAGACCTGGCTTCGGGTGCCTTCCACGATAAAGGTCCGTTTCGAGGGGGAGAAGCCCGAAAACATCGGGGGCAAAGACCTCATCCTGGCGCTCCTTTCCTTGATCGGCGTCCAGGGGGCCCGGTACAAGGCCCTGGAATTCTCAGGGGAGGTAGTGGAGCGGCTACCCATGGATGACCGTTTTACCATCGCCAACATGGCCGTGGAGACTGGGGCCAAGGCGGGGCTCTTCACTCCCGATAAAACAGCCCTGGACTGGGTGACGCCTCGGGCGGCGAGGAGCTTCGAACCAGCCTTTCCCGAAAGGGGAGCCCCCTACGAGAAGGAAATAGTGGTGGAAGTATCGGATATGACCCCCCTGGTGGCGCTCCCCCACTCTCCGGCCAACGTCCGCCCCGCCCTCGAGGTGGGCCCCATGCCGGTGGACCAGGTGTTCATCGGGTCCTGTACCAACGGCCGCCTCACCGATCTCGAGCAGGCCGCCCGGGTCCTTCGGGGCAGGGAGGTCCACCCCTCGGTGCGCTGCGTCGTGATCCCCGCTTCCAGGGAGATCTTCGCCGACGCTCTCCGGTTGGGTTTAATCGACACCTTTATCCAGGCCGGAGCCGTGGTCTGCACGCCTACTTGCGGCCCCTGCATAGGCGGGCACATGGGGATCCTGGCGAAGGGCGAGCGGTGCGTGTCGACCAGCAACAGGAACTTCGTCGGCCGCATGGGAGATGCCGGCAGCGAGGTCGTGCTTTCGGGACCCCTCGTCGCGGCAGCTAGCGCCGTGGCCGGCCGTGTGGCGGATCCCTCGGAGGTGTTAGCCAATGACTAGGACGATCACTGGAAAGGCCTGGGTTTTCGGGGATGACGTGGATACGGACGTGATAATACCCGCCCGCTACCTCGTCACGTCGGACCCGAGGATACTCGGGAAACACTGTATGGAGGGACTGGTCCCCGACTTCTCCACAAGAGTGGCACCGGGCGACTTCATAGTCGCCGGCGAAAATTTCGGCTGCGGCTCGTCGCGGGAACACGCCCCTTTGGCCCTGAAAGGTGCCGGGTGCGGCGGTGTCATCGCCGCTTCCTACGCTAGGATCTTTTTCCGCAACGCCATCAACGTGGGGCTTCCCATTTTTGAGTGCCCCGAAGCGTCAAAGGCCATAGCGGAGGGCGACACCCTTGAAGTGGACACCTCTTCGGGGACCATCACCATGACCGGCAGCGGGCAGGTCTTTCATTTCTCCCCCTTCCCGCCTTTCATCGAAGAGATAGTGGCCGCGGGAGGGCTCGTCCCCTTCGTGAGGGAGGAACTGGAAAGGAGGAAGACCCGATGACCCTGCGTTCATTGAGGATCGCCACCATCGCCGGGGACGGGGTGGGCCCCGAAGTCACGGCGGAGGCTAAAAAAGCCGTCGATACCGCCGGCAGGGCCTTTGGTTTCAAGGCGGAGTGGCTCGACTTACCCTTCGGGGGGCTTCATTACCTTGAAACAGGAGAGGTTTTGCCCGACGAAGCCATACAAGAGATAGCCCGGTGCGACGCGCTGCTACTGGGAGCCATAGGCCGTCCGGAAGTGAAGCCCGGTATCCTTGAAAGGGGCATCTTGCTGGCCCTGCGCTTCCATTTCGACCAATACATCAACCTCAGGCCCTCCCGGTCCCTCCCCGGTGTGGGTGCGACCATGCAGCTCAGGGACTTCGACATCGTGGTGGTGCGGGAGAACACCGAGGATTTCTACATGGGCATCGGGGGCAGGAGTGACGGCCCGACGCTGGAATCGTCCTTCCCAATCAGGAGGGGCCTCTATATCGGTGAGGGGAGCCTACATCTGTCCTTTGACAGGCAGCTGGCCTGCGCCGCCCAGGTTGGGCTGGCCACGGAACCGGCGGTGCGACGGTCGACGGCGTGGGCCTGCGACAAAGCCCGGCAGAGGGGCGAGGACAGGGTGACGCTGGCTTCGAAATCGAACGCCCTCCCCATCATCTACGGTTTCTGGGAAGACGTGGCCGCCGATGAGGCAAAGAGAAAGGGCATGGCCCTGGAGGTGGTCAACGTCGATGCCCTCTGCTATCACCTGTGCCGTGAACCGGAACGATACGGGGTGATACTGACACCCAACATGTTCGGCGATATCGTCAGCGACCTCCTGGCAGGCCTCGCCGGGGGGCTGGGAACCGCCGCCGGGGCCAATATCGGCGACGGACTCTCCATGTTCGAGCCGGTCCACGGTTCGGCACCGGACATCGTCGGTACTGGGAGGTCCAACCCCGTGGCGGCAGCCCTCTCGGCGAGCCTCATGCTGGAACACCTGGGAGAGGTCGAAGCGGCCAAAGCCATTGAAAGGGCTGTCTTCGACTACCTGTCCGAGGGCGGGGACGCTCTCCCCATTGAATTGGGCGGGAAGGCCACGACAACGGCGGCGGGGGACTCGATCGCCGCCGGGATCATCAGGAGATAGGTGTCAGACCTACACTTTTGACTTGAGCAAGCGATTTAAGCACCTCTGGCTTGGATAAAGGAGGGAAAGTCGAAAGTGTAGACCTGACCCCTCTACCTCACAGTCGGAAACTATCAAAGGGCGGCAAAAGCGCCCTCAAGGTCTTCTATCAAGTCGTCGGCGTCCTCGAGGCCCACGGAAAGCCTGATGAGCCCCTTGGAGATCCCCGCCCTCTCCTGCTCTTCATCGGAAAGGGCGGAATGGGTCATTGACGCGGGATGCTGGATCAGCGACTCGGCGTCCCCGAGGCTCACCGCAAGGGTCCAAAGCTTCGTGCTGTTGATGAATTTCTTGCCGGCCTCGTACCCGCCTTTGAGCTCCATGGCTATTATGGCCCCGTAATGCCTCATCTGCTTGTCGGCCAATTCCTTCTGGGGGAAGCCGTCGAGGCCGGGGTACCGTACCCGGTCCACCTCTTTCCGCTTCTCCAGGAAACGTGCCACGGACAGGGCTGTCTCGCAGTGCCTGGGGATACGGACATGAAGGGTCTTCATACCCCGGAGCAGAAGGAACGCGTCAAAGGGAGAAAGAGTCGCCCCGGTGAGGTCCTTTAAACCCTCGCTCTTGATACGGCCTATAAACTCCTTGCCCCCTACGACCACTCCGGCAATGACGTCGCCATGGCCGTTCAAGTATTTCGTGGCGGAGTGGACCACCACATCGGCCCCAAGCTCGAGAGGACGCTGGATGACGGGGGTGCAGTAGGTGTTATCGACGACGAGCAGGGCTCCCGAGTCGTGGGCTATCCTGGAAAGGGCTTCCAGGTCGGCTATATCCATGGTGGGGTTCGACGGTGATTCACAGTAGATCATCCGCGTGTTCGGCCTGACGGCCGACCTCACGGCATCAAGGTCCGTGAGGTCCATGAAGGTCGCTTCCATGCCGAAACGGGGGAACTGGTGGTTCATCAAGGCGTGGGTGCATCCATAGAGGGACCTTGCCGCGATCACGTGATCCCCCGAAGACAGGGCTGTCCACATGACCGAAGCGATGGCCCCCATGCCCGAAGCCGTCACCGCGGCAGCTTCACCGCCTTCAAGACCGGCGATCTTATCCTCGACGGCCGTATGGTTGGGGTTCCCCAGGCGGGTGTAAATGTAGCCATCCTCCTCACCTTTGAATCGCCGGGCCCCTTCGTCGGCATTGCGGAAAGCGAAGGTCGAGGTCTGGTAGATGGGCGTGGAGAGGGCCCCGGTGATCGGATCGGGGTGGGTACCCAAGTGCACACAGAGAGTTTCGAAACGGTAGGACATTTCTTCTCCTCCTTCATTCAAGGGATCGTTATTTCCGCCCATGATAACAGAGAAGAAATCACTTTTCCTTCCTTTTGGACCTTCCCGGACCGCGCTTTCTTTTCCTGCGAACCGTCGCCATTTTGGAACTGGAGAAACACAAAATCCAGGTTAACGGCGAAGACTCCCGCCGACCTAGGGCGTTCTACCGGGCGAGTTGACTTTCTTCCCGGGCACGGACGAAGGCCCGCACCGACCGTTCGATGTCCTCGGCCGTGGTGCGGTAAGAGCAGACGCTGACCCTCATCACGAACTCGCCGTCCCACTGGGCGCTGCCGCACCAGCATTCCCCCGAACCCTGGGCTGAGGCGAGGGTCCTTTTGGTGAGGCGGGGGTCGCCGCAGGAGACCAGCACCTGGTTGAAGCAGACCTCGTTGAGGATATGGAAACCCTCCCTCGCCAGGGCGTGGGCGAAGAGGACCGCCTTGTCGTGGAGGTCCTCGACCAGTTCCGCCACTCCCCGCCGGCCCAGCGCCGCCAGGCAGGCCCATAGTTCCACGGCCCGCGCCCTCCTCGACATGTCGAGGGTGTAGTGCATCCCGTCGCGATGGCCGCTCGGGGCAATGTAGGAGCCCGACACCTGGAGGGCCCCGGTGAGGGCCTCCCTTTGACGGCAGAGCACGATGCCGGAGTCGTAGGGCGCGTTGAGGGTCTTGTGGGCATCGACGGACCACGAATCGGCCAGTTCCATTCCAGCCGTGAGGTGCCTGAGCCTTGGCGACGCCGCCGCCCAGAGGCCGAAGGCCCCGTCGATATGGACCCAGGCACCCGCCTCCCTGGCCCTGGGGCAGATCTCGGCGAAGGGGTCGAAGGCCCCGGAGCTGACGTTCCCCGCCTGGAGTATCAGCAGCGTCCTTTCGTCCAAAACGGGTAGGCCGTCGGGCCGTAGGCGTCCCTGCCCGTCGGCGGGGACCCGTACAAGTCGTTCCCCGCCGAGCCCGAGGATCGAGAGGGCCTTGAAGACCGTGGCGTGCGCCCCGTCGCCGACGACCACCTTGAGTTCGGGTGCCCCGAAAAGCCCCTTCGATGAAGCGTCCCAGCCGCATTTCGCCAGCAGGTGGTCGCGGCCGGCCGCGATGCCGCAGAGGTTGGCCGTGGCGGAGCCCCCGACGAAACCGGCGGCGGATCCTTCCGGAAGGCCGAAGAGGTCCACGAGCCACCCCTCGCAGACTTCTTCCAGGACCGACACGACCGGGGACATCGCGTAGAGGGCGGCATTCTGGTCCCAGGCGTCGATGAGCCGTTTCACCGCCAGCGAGGCGGGGACGACCCCCCCGTTGACAAAACCGAAGTAGCGCCCCCCCACCTGGGCGACCGTCCCGGGCGATCCGAAACGGTGAAGCCTGTCCAGGATCTCCCCCGGGTCGCCGGGCTCTTCAGGCAGGTCATGGCGGAACTCCTCGAGCCCTTCGAGGTCCTCCTCTCCCGGAAAGACGGGCCGGTCGAGGACGGAGTCCAGGTAATCCTGGGCGCACCTCCCGGCCTTTTCGAGCAATCCCTTGTCGAGAGCCTGTTCCCGCATTATTGCGGAGATCTTGCCCTTTTCCTTTTTCATCCTTCGACCTCCCGTGGAGCCCTGCCCCCCTGGTATCCAGTCACCCGCCTGGACTAGAAGACCCTGCCACCGAGGGGGACGGGGGCCCTGTCGACGGCCAGCAGGCTGACGCTGTCCCCGGGGCCGGGGACGCCCAGGACGAGCACCTCCGACAGGAACCCCGCGATGTTCCTGGGGGGGAAGTTGACCACGCAGACCACGTAACGGCCGAGCATTTCCTCGGGGGTGTAGTCCTTTTTGGCCTGGAGGCTCGAGCTCTTCACGCCTATTTCCCCGCCGAAGTCGATCCTGACCTTGTAGGAGGGGTTCTTCGCCCTGGGAAAATCCTGGACGTCGATCACCTTCCCGACGCGCATATCGACCTTTTCGAAATCCTCATAGGTTATCACTGCTACGTCCCCCTTCGTCGATGAAACGGGTTCATACCTCACCGATCAGTGTTCCGTAGAACCGGAAGGCCTCCAGGATACTGCCCACCTCGCAGTTCTCGTTGACGCTGTGGGCCAGCTTGTAATCGCCGGGGCCGAAGCCGATGGTGGGTATCCCCATGCTCACGGGGGTCACGGCGTTGGTCCCGAAGTCCCAGAAGCCGTACTTCTCCGGTTTTCGCCCGAAGACCTTTTCGTGGGCCCTGTCGCAGGCCTTGACCAGTTCGTGACCCCTGTCGATCTCCCAGGCCTCGTGGAGCGGGGTGTAGACCAGTTCGACGCCGGTCCAGCTCTTCCTCCGGAGGACGCCTATCTCCCAGGAGGCCCTCTTGCCGGCCGTCAGGGCGTCCATCTCGCGCTTCACGTCCTCTTCGGTCTCACCGGGGACCAGCCTCCTGTCGAGGTAGATGCTGCACTCGCTGGGCACGGCGTTGAGGGAGGCGCTGACGCAGGATATGTCCGAGAGGACGATCGTCCCGTGGGGCGGGCCGAAAGAGGCCAGGTTCTCGTTCAATTTTTCCACACGGGTGATTATTTCGGCCATCTCGTAAACGGCGTTGACGCCCTTTTCGGGGGCGGAGCCGTGGGCCGACACGCCGTGGGTGCGAAGGAGCAGTTGGGCCTTGCCCTTGTGCCCCAGGGTCACCAGGTTGCCCGAGGGCTCGCAGATGACGACGAAATCGGGCCTCAGCCCCCTTTCGGCGAAGAGCATCCTGAGGTTCACCCCGTCGCAGTACTCCTCGCTGACGGTGGCGGTCACGTAGACGGTCCGCCCTTCGTGAAGACCCAGGTCCCGGGCCGCGGCGGCGGCGTAGATCGAAGCGGCCAGGGAGGACTTCATGTCCACCGAGCCGCGGCCGTAGAGGCGGCCGTCCCTTATCTCGGCGCCGAAAGGGGGCAGTGACCACTCCCCTTCGTCCTTGACCTCCACGGTGTCCATGTGGGAGTCGAAGAGGACGCTCCTCGCCCCGCCGCCGACGCGGCCCACCACGTTGCCGGTCCCGTCGATGAAGACCTCGTCGTAGCCCAGCTCCTTCATTTTCGCCTCCACCAGCCGGGCCACGCCCTCCTCCTCCCCGGAGTAGCTCCGGACCCGTACCAGTTCGCGGGCGAATTCGATAAGGCCGTCGTCGTATCCCCGGAATACCGCTTCTTGCCTTTCATTCAGCATCATCATCACTCCCTCGCCTTCCACCGCCTCCAGCCGACGCCCGGCCGGACGATCGGACAGGGGGACGGGGTGCCGCTCGTGCCTCCAGGTATTAGAATAGCCCAAAAGGGAACGATCGGGGGGAAGACGATGGCGGCCGTGCTAGATAGCGTGCTCGGCGCGATAGGCGACACGAGGATCGTCGACTGCGGGAGGCTCACCCGGCACTGGGGCCTGGAGGGGACCATCCTGGCGAAGCTGGAACACCTGAACCCGGGCTTCAGCAAGAAGGACAGGGTGGGCCTGCACATGGTCCTGGAGGCGGAGGGAAAGGGCTGGATAAAGCCGGGGGACACCATCGTGGAACTGACCAGCGGCAACACCGGCACGGGGCTCGCCCTGGCCTGCGGGATAAAGGGCTACCGCTTCGTGGCGGTCATGTCCGAGGGCAACTCCATGGAGAGGGCGCGGATGATGCGCGCCCTGGGAGCGGAGGTGGTACTGGTGCCGCAGGCGCCGGGCTCGGTCCCGGGCCAGGTCTCGGGAAGGGACCTGGAGCTGGTCGACGAGGAGGCCCGCCGGCTGGTCAAAGAGCGGGGCGCCTTCAGAGCCGACCAGTTCGCCATGGAGGGGAACGTCTCCGGGGAGCGGATCTCCGGCGAGGAGATCTGGCGCGATACAGGCGGCAGGGTGGACGCCTTCGTGGATATGGCCGGCTCGGGCGGCTCCTTCACGGGGATCTCCAGCGTGCTGAAGGGGCACAACCCGGCGATACGGTGCTACCTGGGCGAACCCGCCGAGGCGGCCTACTTCGGGAACCCCGGAGGCAGCGGCAGCCACAAGATACAGGGGTGCGGCTATTCCAGGGAACTGCCCCTGCTCGACCGCTCGCTGGTGGACGGATTCATCGCCGTGACCGACGACGAGGCCGCCTCCGGCGCCCGGGCCCTGGCCCGTTTCGAGGGGATCTTCGGGGGCTTTTCGTCGGGCGCCCACGCCGCCGCTGCCCGCCGGCTGCTGGAAGGGCCGGAAAAGGGCAAGACCGTGGTGTTCCTGGTCTGCGATTCGGGGCTCAAGTACCTGAGCACGGAGTTGTACTGAAGGCCCATCCGGGGCCCTTCTACAAGGCGCGGCCGGGCGGGCTAAACACGACAAGGGAGGTGAAACCATGCCAATAGTGAGAGTGGACCTGTGGTCGGGAAGAAGCCAGGAGTTCAAGACGGAACTGGCTAAGGCCATCACCGACGTGGTGGTCGAGAAGGTCGGCTGCCCCGTGGAGGCCGTCACCGTCAAGATCGAAGAATCCCCGGCGGAGAACTGGATGATCGGCGGCAAGGTGGGAGGAAAAGTTTGAAGGG
>JAXGNU010000014.1:0-34026 GCA_040767805.1 Thermovirgaceae bacterium | reverse complement strand
AGAATATGGCCTGTACCGTCGCCGGCGATGGGGGTGAGGAAAGAAGGTTCTCCTCGATCAGGTCCCTCACGATGGACCACTCCGAAAGGGATACGGAGAATCCCGCCGCCGAGCGATGCCCTCCCCAGGATAGGAGGCGGGGCGCCACAGGCTCCAGGATCTTGAGCGCGTCCACCCCTTGGGGGACCCTGAGCGTCCCCCTGACATGATCACCCGAGAGCGACGCTAGGGCCACCGATACGCCCGCCTCGGAGCAGATACGGCTTGCCACCCCGCTGAGGACCCCTACCGGCCAGGCGTAGTCCCCCATGACGACGGGGGCCCCTTCCTCCATCTTCGGGTGGATCTCCTCTAGGATCTCCGCGGCCAGGGACTGCCTCTTCCTGTTGAGGTCGACCAGTTCCCTGGCCTTGCCCTCCAAGTCGGGACCACCGAGCAGGGTGTCAACGGCGATATCGGCCGCCCCCAACCTGCCCGCCGCGTTCAGGCAGGGTATGATCTTCATGGCGAGGAGTTCCTCGTCCACTTCTTCGGGGCGGTGGCCCGCCCCGGCGATAAGGGCGCGCAGGCCCCGCCTCTCGGAATGCCGGAGGATCCCCACCCCCCTGGAGTAGATCGCGCGGTTCAACATCCCCAGGGGCACGTGGTCCGCCAGGGTGGCAATGGCGACGAGTTCCATCCTGGGGTCGACCCACTCAGGGGGGGCGATCCCCTCGCGCCTCGCCCAGGCCCAGAGAACGCCCGTGGCGCAGAGGGTCTGGGCCTCACCGGAGCCCCCGGCGTGAGGGTTGACCACGAGGGCGCCTTCGGGCAAAGTCTCCCCGGGAAGGTGGTGGTCGAAGACGATCACAGGGATGCCCGCCTCCCAGGCGACGCCGAGCGCCTCCGTATCCCTGGTTCCGCAATCGACGGCAATCAGGAGGTCGCAGCCGTTTCGAGCTATCGCCCTGACGACCCTTTCATGAACCCCGTAACCCTCACAGTGCCTTTGGGGGATAAAGTACCTGACCTGGCGAAACGAGGCAAGGGCCAGTTCCATGGCGAGGGCCGTGGCGCAGACCCCGTCGGCGTCGTAATCACCGTAGACGACGACCCTTTCGGCCCCCCGGAGGCTTTTCCAGAGGTCCGCGGCCGGGGCCGAGAAGGGCCCCAGGCCGAGGCCGGCCATCGAACCGTCGAGGCCCGGGTCCAGCTGCGCCCGGGCCTCGCGGGGGTCATCCCCCGAGAACCCCCTCATCCTCAACAGGAGAGCGGTCAGGGGTGAGCATGGCACTCTCTCCGCGAGGATCCTGGCATTATCGTCCACCTCCCGGAGCTCCAACCGGGAGACGGGGATCTCCCCGATCACTGCCCTTCCTTTTCCGCTTCCGGTTCCGTCGCGTCTTCCTCGGGGGTCTCCCCGGGGAGCAAGGCCCCTTGCTCGTCCTCGTGCCGTTCAACGCTAGGCTCAAGGACTTCCACTTCCGTTTCCTCCAAGCCTTCCCCGGGGGACTCCTCGGGACGTTGGGCCCTTATTTCGGCCTCGTGCCGTTCAACGCTAGGCTCAAGGACTTCCACTTCCGTTTCCTCCAAGCCTTCCCCGGGGGGCTCCTCGGGGCGCTGGGCCCTTATTTCGGCCTCGTGCCGTTCCCCGCTGTATTTCAGGGCTTCCACCAGGGTCGACTTTTCGCCCTCCAGGTCCCTGATCCTGGCTTCCTTTTCCTTGACCTGCCGCACGTACTTCGACCTGCTCTCCATCGACGCGAAAAGGGAGACCAGCCACATCAGGACTCCCCCCGCGGCGAAGAGCATCACTTCCCAGATGCCCTGGGGGAAAGACAGCTCCCATACCAGGAACCTGACCAGTACCTCCCCGGTGTTCTGGAAGGCGTATACCGCCGCCGCCAGCATTGCCAGGGCGATGGCAAGGGCGTAACTTTTCATCTCCTCACCCCTTTTGGGAATAGGCTCTTCACTGCCGTGAATAGATTATCCTGTTCTCTGCTCCGTTGGCAATCTTTTGTTGAAACGTCCCTGGGGGTGCTGCTTGTCCTCCCTTTCCAGGCTCTTGAGGTACCGCTCCCTCCCTCCCCCTTCCCAAAGGGGGTCGAAGAGTTGGTGGATGCTCCTCGAATAATCGTCCAGCCCCCTGGACAATTCCGTGAGGATGCGCTCGGAACCCGGGTGAGTCGCCCGCGCCCCGTGGGCCCTTACTACTTGTCTCAGTACGTGGGGGTGGTCGATCACCATGCATGGACAGAGGAGGTTGTCGTCGTCGTAGGGCTGCCTGTCCCTTATATCACGGAAGAAGGGGCTCTGGATCACTTCCAGGAGGCTCTTGTCGTTTATGTTATCCACGGCGAAATGGACGAAGACGCAGGGTTCCACGTCCCCGTTGGAGATCACGTGTAGATACCTTTCACCCCCGGCCATGCAGCCGTCCACGAAGGGGCCGTCATTCCAGAAGTCCCCGAGGAATATGGGGTATTTCCGCCGCCATTCGGTGACCTTCCGGTGAAGGGCCGCCCTCTGCGAAGGGGTGGCCATGTAGCCCAGGTCGGGGTCGTCGCCGGTGGGGATATACTGGAAGAACCACCCGACCTTGCAGCCATGGTCGAGCATCTCCTCCAGGAAAGCGTCGGAGGCGATGTAATCGGCGCTCGAACTGGTGCAGGTGGCGCTGAAGCCGAAGAGCAACCCCGCCTCGGAGAGCCTGCCGAAGGTCTCCAGCACGCGATCATACATCCCCCGACCCCTCCTCATGTCGGTCTCCTCCCGGGAGCCCTCGACGGATACCATGGGGGCCACGTTCCCCAGCTTTACGAGCCGCCCCACGGTGGCGTCGTCCAGGAGCGTCCCGTTGGTGTAGACCTGGAAGTAACAGTCGTGATGCTTTTTCCACAGGTCCAGCAGGTCGGGCCTCACGAAACACTCCCCGCCGGAGAAGGTGAAGAAGTACATGCCCAGTTCCTTTGCTTCAGCGATCAGCCTGTCGATCCTCTCGAGGGGCAGGTCGTCTTCCTTGGAGTACCCCGCGGCGTAGCACCCCTTGCATCTCAAGTTGCACCTCATGGTGGGGCTTATTACCATGAAATTGGGGAGGTGGACGCCCAACTCCGCCTCCTTCCTGTCCCTGACATCCCTTCCCACGAGGAGAAAGTTGACGAAGAAGTTGCTGACGGCTTTGCGCCGGCAGTTGGGGTGAAGGTCGGTGAAGATCCTCCTGAAGACCCTGGTCACCGGGTGGTCTTCCCGTGCCATCCTAGCCAGGTCGTGGAAACTCTCCTTGTAATACCTTGCAGGGGACAACTTCGAAAGGAGTTCGAAGAGATCCGCGAGCTTGCCCTCGTCGTCGGAAGTAGATGTTTCCACGATCTTTTCAAGCAACCTGGAGGATACGTAACCCTTCAGGCGGTCAAAAGAGGCTGCAGACATGAAAATCCCTCCCTCTGGCTAATATCTGCATTCGTGCGCTCTTTCACCGTAATATAGATCGCTATGAAAATATTATACCTTTCACCGGCATCCGTCAAAAAAGCGTGGGAGGCCGTTCCCCGGCCCCCCACGCCACTTTTTCAGTCTCCTCGGTCACGCCTTCTCCGGGGACCTCAGGTACCACTCGCCCAGCAGGGCTCCCGCGATGCAGACGGAACTGTAGGTGCCGGCCACGATCCCGATGAGCAGCGCCAGGGCGAAGTTCGCGATGACCGGCCCCCCCCAGAGGAAAAGGGTCGCGACGGGGAAAAGGGTGGTCAGGGAGGTGTTGACGGTCCTCGAGAGCGTCTCGTTTATCGAGTCGTTCACGAGGGTGACCATCCCCCGTTGACGAAGCCCTTTCCAGTTCTCCCTGACGCGGTCGAAGACGACGATGGTATCGTTGAGGGAGTAGCCCACGATGGTCAGGATCGCGGCGATGAACGGCAGTGACACTTCCCTCCCGAGCAGCGAGAAGGCCCCCAGGGTTATTATCGTGTCGTGGACCAGGGCGGCGACGCTGACCACGGCGAAACGGAAACGGAACCTGACGGTGATGTAGACCAGTATCCCCCCAAGGGCGATGACCAGGGCCACGGCAGCCTGCTGTCGGAGCTGCTCTCCCGCCACGGGTCCAACCTTTTCCAGCCGGAGCACCTCGACCTCGCCGAACCTGGAGCGAAGCGCCGATAGGACCTCCTGGGCCGCCTTGTCGTCGAAGGAACTCATCCTGATGAGCACCCCGTTGTCGCTGTAAGCCTGGATGATGGCCTGGCCCTGGCCTGCCTCGGCGAGGACCTCCCGGACCTCGGCCACCCCGACGGGGTGGGAGAACTCCACCTGGGCCAGGTTGCCCCCGGTGAAGTCGATGCCCAGGTTCAGGCCCTTGAAGCCGAGCAACCCCAGGCTGATGACCACCATGGCAAGGCTGAGGGAGAGGGTCACCTTTCTCATGCCCATGAAATCAATGCTCTTCTTGATCTTGAATATCATCGCCTTTTCCCCCTTGCTCCCGACGGGGCCGCTTCAACCCTGCCGCGCCCCCTCGACTGGAAAAGATGCAGGAGCGCCCTGGTGACGACGACGGCGCTGAAGACGCCGGCGACGATCCCTATGGAAAGGGTGACGGCGAAACCCCTTACCGGCCCGGTGCCGAAGTAAAACAGTACCGCCGCGGCGATGAGGGTCGTTATGTTGGCATCGAGGATGGTCGTCAGGGCCTTGCGGAACCCGGAGTCCACGGCGGCCTGGGGGGTCTTGCCCCCGGCGATCTCTTCCCTCATCCTCTCGTAGATCAGGATATTGCCGTCCACGGCCATCCCCAGGGTCAGGATGATGCCCGCGATGCCGGGCAGGGTGAGGGTGGCTCGAAAGCCGATAAGGCCCGCGAAAACCAGCAGCATGCAGACCACGAGGGCCGCGTCGGCCGCCAGCCCCAGGGTCCGGTAGTAGATCAGCATGAAGATCAGCACGAGGACGGCCCCTACCAAGCCTGCCCTTACGCCGGAGTTGATGGAATCCGAACCTAGGGTCGGGCCCACCGACCGGTTCTCAAGGATCTCCACCGCGACCGGGAGGGCGCCGGCCCTGAGCATTATGGCCAGGCGCTGCGCCTCGGCCGTGGAGAACCGGCCGGAGATCTGGGCGTTGCCCCCGCTTATCCTCTCCTGGACCACCGGCGCCGAGATGACCTTGTTGTCGAGGCAGATGGCTATCTGGCGACCCACATTGGCTGCCGTGGCCTCGTCAAAAAGCTTCGCGCCCTGGGAGCTGAACTTCAGCGTGACCACGGGGCGCCCCAGGTTGTCAAAACCCGTCTTGGCGTCCTCCAGGTCCTTGCCCCCCACATAGGCCCGGCCCAGGAGGTAGGCCTCGCCCTCCTCGCTCCGGGCCAAAACCTTGTCCGGGTCCTTTTCTGCCTTGAGGCGCATCTCCTCGGCGGCCCGGTCGAACTGTCCCCGGACCGCTTCCCACCTCGCCTGCGCTTCCAGGAACTCGTCCTCGGTATCGTAGTTGGGCCTCTGCGGACCGGGGGGAACCGTCCCCGTCGATTCGTAGACATGCCTGAACTCCAGCAGCGCCGTCTTGCCTATCAGTTCCAGGGCCGCCTCCGGATCGGCAACCCCGGGGAGGTCGACGATGACCCTGTCCCTCCCCTCCCTCTGGATGACGGGCTCCGTGACCCCGTACTGGTCTATCCTGTTCCGCAGGACCGCGAGGAGACGCTCGACGCTGTCATCGGTCAGCGGGTTCTCGGCGGTACCCTGGGCCTGGAGCAGGATATGGGCCCCTCCCTTGAGGTCCAGCCCCAGGCGGATCCTCCCCTTGATGGGGAAGACGAATAGCAGGGCGGCCGCTACCACCACCACGACAAGGATAAGCCGCCAACGATCCTTTTTGAGCATGTGCCTTCCTCCCCTGTTGGAAACCTCATTTCCCCGCCAGGCGGTCCATTTACCGCCACGACGGCCGAGCCCTTCATAAAAAACGGAGCGGACGCACGGCATCCACTCCGAAGGAAGCCCTGACCGGCCCTCTATTGACGAGGATGACCATCGCCGGCCGTACGGGGGCTAACCGGCCGGGTGCTCATCCTGCTTTTTCATCTGGATGGAAGCTTTGAGAATCCTCGCCTTGACGCCGTCGGCGATCTCGATGACGTAACTGTCGTCAAGGACCTCCTTCACGGTGCCGTAGAAGCCGCCGGCGGTGACGACCACGTCTCCGCGGCGGATCGATGCCAGCATCTCATCGTGCTTTCGCTGTCGCTTCTTCTGGGGCCTGATGATCAGGAAGTAGAAGATAACGATAAATACTCCAAGCGGCAGGAGCATGCTCATGAGTCCACCCTGTCCCTGCAATAGCCACGCCTCCCTCTTTATCCTCGCCCTTAGAGGATCCTTTTCGCACTGAACATTCTATCATGACAAGAAAGCAATCGGAACACTACCGGGCCAGGGGCCCCGGCGCACTTAGGCCATACGCCCTTTTAGGAAAAAGAGCAGTTTCTCCAGTTCGACCGATATATCCACCCTGTAGACAAGGACCTCCTCGGGGACGGATATCGCCGTGGTCGCAAAAGTGAGGATACCCTTTACGGTGCCGGCGGCCACCGCCTTGTCGGCCGAGACCTGGGCCGCGGCGGCCGGGATCGTAAGGATCACGACCTCGATCCCCTTCTCACGGATTATCTCCGTCATTTCCTCGGAATCGTAGCAGGGGACGCTGCAGATGACCTGGCCTATCTTGGCGGGATCGTTGTCGAAAAGGGCCTCAAGCCTGAACTTCTCGCTTCTCAAAGCCTTGTGGCCCAGGAGGGCTTCGCCGAGCCTACCCACGCCCACCAGGGCGATCTTCCAGACCCTGTCGGGTGAGAGGATATCGCTGACGTGCCTGTAGAGGCGCTCCACGTGGTAGCCCACCCCGCGCTTGCCGATCTCTCCGAAGTAGGAGAGGTCCTTCCTCACCTGGCTCGCCTTCAGGCCCAGCATTTCACCTATTTCCTGGGAGGAGACCACCCTCCGCTCCTCGTTGTGGAGTTGCATGAGAAGCCTGTAGTAAAGCACCAGGCGCTCGACGGTCGGTTCCGCTACCCTCATAGTCCCTGCCTCCTCAAGAATGGCTCGCCAGGATGGCTGCTCTGTCCTCTCACCAGGGTCTTTGATCGTCCCTCACCGGCCTCTGGCCGATCAGTTCGAAGGCCTCCCCGCCACACTTCAGGAGGGATTCATCCACGGAAGTGACCTTGATGGTCAGGACCTTCCTCGGGAAGGCCACCTCGATGATGTCGCCCGGCTTCAGCCCCCTGGAAGAGCGCACAGGGACGCCCCCCACGCGCACCGCCCCGTGGGTTATCATCTCCTGGGCGTAACTCCTCCTTTTGACGACGCGGGAAAGCTTGAGGAAACGGTCAACCCGCAAGACAGGCGCCTCCCTGAGGTCATCCGTGAACATTATAACAAATGATTTGTATCATTGCTTAAAAAACGGAAAACCTCGACCAAGCAAGGCCATACCGTCCTCAATCGAGAAAGTCCCTGAGCTTTTTGCTCCTGCTGGGGTGCCTGAGCTTCCGCAGGGCCTTGGCCTCGATCTGCCTTATCCTCTCCCGGGTCACGCCGAAGCGTCTCCCCACTTCCTCGAGGGTGTAGGGGTGACCATCCTCGAGGCCGAACCTCAACCGGAGGACTTCCTTTTCCCTTTCGGTGAGTTCCTCGAGCATCCCCTCCAGCTGCTCCCTCAGCAACTGGACCGCGGCTGCGTCCTCGGGGCTGGGGAGGTTCTTGTCTTCGATGAAGTCGCTCAGCTGGCTGTCCTCTTCTTCGCCGATGGGGGTCTCAAGCGAGACAGGCTCCTGGGCTATCCTCTGGATCTCCTCTACCCTTTCCGCACCAATGGCCATCTCCGCGGCGATCTCCTCCGCGGTGGGCTCCCTTCCGAGCCTTTGGACCAGTTGCCTCGAAACCCTGATAAGCCTGTTGATGGTCTCCACCATGTGGACGGGTATCCGGATGGTCCTGGCCTGGTCGGCGATGGCCCTGGTGATGGCCTGGCGGATCCACCACGTCGCGTAGGTGCTGAATTTGAAACCCTTGCGGTAATCGAACTTCTCCACGGCGCGGATGAGGCCGAGGTTGCCTTCCTGGATTAGGTCCAAAAACAGCATGCCCCGGCCGATGTATTTCTTGGCTATGCTGACCACGAGCCTGAGGTTGGCCTCCACCAGGTGACTCTTCCCCGCGGGGTCGCCGGCTTCGACCAGCTTGGCCAGCTCCACCTCCTCTTCAGGCTTGAGCAGGGAGATTTTCCCTATCTCCCTGAGGTACATCCTGACGGGGTCCGACAGGGGCAGGTCTTCCAGGACGCCCATCTCCTCGCTGTACTCGGCCGCCGGCGGAGACGATGAGTCGTCGCGGGGTTCGCTCTTGGCCTTTTCAACCTCCACCAGGTCTATACCGAGTTCACTGAGGTTGAAGTAAAGGGTGTCCAGGGTCTCCTCGTTCATCATCTCCCCCGGCAAATGTTTCTCAATATCGTCGTAGGTCACGAAACCCTTTTCGCGCCCCACGTGGAGCAGCTCCTTGAAGCTTTCTATGTACTTCGCCACTTCCCTAGGGGCGACCTCGGCCTCCCCGACCGGGTCAACGGCGTCTTCGGCGTCGGCCGCATCGAGGACTTCAAACTCTTCCGGGGCCTTTTCGACGTCGGTCATGGCTTCAACGGTCCCTCCTTTTGAGTTTCCTGGCGAGTTCGAGGTATTCCCTCATCTCTTCGGGGGAGGCCTCGCCCCTGGCGTGCTTCTCCCTCAGGGCGTCGAACCTGTCCTTGGACCTCATGGTCTCGAGGGCCGAAAGGACGATGTCCCACATGTCTTCCCGCTCTCCGTTTTTAGCGCAGTGCCCCCACCCCGTAGAAATGAGCCTCATGGGGTAGTCGTCACCGGCTTCGGCCCACCTCGACCTCAACTCCTCGGTGCTGTCCTCCGAGAGGATCGACAGGGCCACGGACTTGGCCCCCTCTTCCGAGAGGAGTTCCAGCGCCCGGGCCGGTTCCACCTCGGCCCTCTTCGTTTCGTCGGTCCACAGGAGGTAACAGAAGGCCGCTTCCCACGGGTCCGAGGGTCTGCCGCCGCCGGGGACGCCCCTGTCCTCATACATATATACGCTCTCCGGGCCCGGAATACCTTTTTTCCCGACCCGGCCCAGGGACCTCCGGGCTTCCCTCAGGAGGTCGACCATCTCCGGCAGCAGAAGGCCCAGGCCCTGGGCCACCTGGGTGATATGCCTATTGGCCTCCAGTGGGGGCAACCCCGCCAGGCTCTCGATGATCTCCCTCCTCGCGGCGGTCTTCCGCCTCTCGTCGGATAATTCTTCGCCCTTGACCCTGATGTGAAAGAGTGGGAGAGGTTCGGACCCCTTGATCAGCCCCAGGAAATCCTCCCGTCCGCCGGGGGCGCTGACGACATCGTCGGGGTCCTTGCCCGTGGGGAGAACCACCACCCTGATGTCCAGGCCGCTCTTTTGCAGGGTGTACATCCCCCTGATCGTAGCCTCCTGCCCAGCCGCGTCGGAGTCGTAACATATGAGGCACTGGTCGGCGAACCTCTTTAGGAGGTCCGCCTGCTCCTCTGCCAGGGCGGTCCCCAGGGAAGCGACAGTCTCGGGGAAACCTGCCATGTGGAGTTTTATAGCGTCCATGTAGCCTTCGACGAGGATCGAGCGGCCCTTCTCGCGGATCGAGGGCTTCGCCGCGTTCAGAAGGTAGAGGGTCCTCCTTTTGCTGTAGAGTTCGCCCTCGGGGCTGTTGATATACTTGGCGCCTTCGCCGTCCACGAGGCGCCCGCCGAAGGCGACGAGCCTCCCCTGGAGGTCCCTGATGGGAAAAATAACCCTGCCCCTGAAGCGGTCGTAAACCCGCGTCCCCTCGCCGGCCAGGAGCCCCGCCGCCATGGCGTCCCCCGTCGGGACACCGGAGGCCTCGAGTTCTCTCTTGAGCGAGTCCCAGGAGGGGGGCGCCCACCCCAACTCGAAGGCCGCGGCATCGGCAACGCCAATGCCCCTCCTCTCGAGGTACTTCCTGGCGCTCTCCCCTTGTGGCCCCGCCAGGGACCGCCGGAAAAAGGCGAGGGCCTTCTCCATGGCGCCCACCGCCCCTCTCGACCGTCCCCGGCGCCCGCCGGGGCGTTCAAGGGCGACCCCCGCCCTGTCGGCCAGCAAGGCCAGCGCCTCGGGAAAGGTCATGCCCTCCTTTTCCATCACGAAGGAAAACAGGTCGCCACCCCGGCCGCAGCCGAAACAGTGGTAGGTCTGCCGTTCCGAGGAGACGAAAAACGAGGGTGTCTTCTCGGCGTGGAAAGGGCAGAGCCCCCGGAAGCTTTTACCGGCCCTCCTGAGCTGGACCGACTCTCCGATCAGTTCCACGATATCGATCCGGTCCTTGATCGTCCTTACGGCGTCCCGGTTCAAAACCGCACCACCTTCCCCGGGCAAACCCTGCAGACAGGCCGGGGGAGGGCAACCGGTCGCCCTCCCCCGCCGTTATCGAGCCTGGTCCGCTTCTTGTGCCCCGTCGATGCGGAGGGCGGCCCCTAGACGAACAACGGCGCCAAGACCAGGGCTACCACCGACATAAGTTTTATCAGGATGTTGAGGCTGGGGCCGGCGGTATCCTTGAAGGGGTCACCGACGGTATCACCCACGACGGCCGCCCCGTGGGGCTCCGAACCCTTCCCCCCGTGGTTGCCTTCCTCGATGAACTTCTTGGCGTTGTCCCAGGCCCCGCCGGCGTTGGACATGAAAATGGCCATCATGACGCCCGTGATGATGGCCCCGCCCAGCAGCCCGCCGAGGGCCTCGGCCCCCAGCACAAGGCCCACGACCACCGGGCTGACCACGGCGAGGGATCCGGGAATGACCATCTCCTTGAGGGAGGCGCCGGTGGATATCTCTATGCAGCGCTCGTACTCGGGCTGGCCTTCACCCTCCATTATGCCCGGTATTTCGCGGAACTGGCGGCGCACCTCGTCGATCATCTGGGAGGCGGCCCGGCCGACGGCCTGGATCGTCATGGCGCTGAAGACGAAGGGGAGCATGCCTCCGATGAAAAGGCCCACCATGACCCTGGGGTTGTTGATATCGATAACCTCCAGGCCCACCGCGGTGGCGTAGGCGGCGAAGAGGGCCAGGGCCGTGAGGGCCGCCGACCCGATGGCCAAGCCCTTCCCTATCGCCGCGGTGGTGTTCCCCACCGCGTCGAGCCGGTCCGTGATCTTGCGGACCTGGGGAGGCATGTGGCTCATCTCGGCTATGCCGCCGGCGTTGTCCGCGATGGGGCCGTAGGCGTCGACGCTGAGGGTCATCCCGGTGATGGAGAGCATGCCGACGGCCGCGCAGGCGATGCCGTAAAGGCCGCCGAACCTGACGCCTACGAGGATGGAGCCGCAGAGCATCAGGACGGGGATGGCGGTGGACTTCATGCCGACCCCGAGGCCGGCCAGGATGTTGGTCGCCGTCCCCGTGATCGAGGCCTGGGCTATCCCTTTGACGGGTGGGTAACCCGAAGAGGTGTAGTACTCGGTGATGATGCCTATGAGAACCCCGACGGCCACCCCGGAGAGGACGGCCCAAAAGAGGGTTATGTCATTGAATACGGCCCTGGTCATGAAGTAGGAACCGACTATCATGAGGGCCCCCGTCACGAGGGTCCCTACCCTGAGTGCCAGTTGGGGGTCTCCCCCCTCGCGGACCCTCACGAAAAAGGTCCCCAGGACCGCCGAGACTATGCCGAGGGAGGCCAGGAGCAAGGGGTAGACGACTCCCGTGTCACCGTAGGCCACCAGCCCTATGGCCATGGCGGCGATGATGGAGTTCACGTAGGACTCGAAAAGGTCGGCCCCCATGCCGGCGATGTCGCCCACGTTATCGCCCACGTTGTCGGCGATAACGGCCGGGTTCCTCGGGTCATCCTCGGGGATGCCGGCCTCGACCTTGCCCACCAGGTCGGCCCCCACGTCGGCGGCCTTGGTGTATATCCCGCCGCCGACCCTGGCGAAGAGGGCGATGGAGCTGGCCCCGAAGCCGAAACCGGTGACGATGTTGGGGTCCTTGAAGAAAGCGTAGCAGATGATGATGCCGATTATCCCGATGCCGACGACGGACATGCCCATGACGGTCCCGCCGGTGAAGGCTATCCTAAGGGCCGGGTTCATGCCCTGGCCGGCGGCGAAGGCCGTCTTGCCGTTGGCCCTGGTGGCGACCCTCATGCCCACCAGGCCCGCGAGACCGCTGCAGAAAGCCCCGATGAGGAAGGAAACGGCCATGGGGTAGCCGATCTTGAACCAGAGGACCGCGCCGACGACTGCGACGAAGGGGACCAGCGCCCTGTACTCCCTGGAGAGGAAGGCCATGGAACCCCTCTGTATGATCCCGGACAGTTCGTTCACCCGCTCATTGGTGACCTCGAAGGACCTGATGCGCCCCGACGAGAACAGGGCGAACGCCAGCGCGAGCATCCCGGCCCCACCGGATATCCAGACGATCTGTGCCAACATTCAAGGAACCTCCCCGCGTAATATGAAGTCTTTAAGGACAAAAGACGGCCCGCCTCCCGGGCGGGCGCCATGAGTACTCTATCGCCCGCCCTAAAGGGTGGGCGACCATCATTATAGACAGCCAGGCCCTTTACCGCAAGGACGTCCCCGGGGGCAACGTCAGGGTAGGGTCCTGATATGGACGCTCACCCCGTCTTCGGGGTCGAAGTCCCCCTTGAGGGAGCCCAGCATCCCCGAGACGCCGCCGGCGATGAACTCCCCGACGAAGGACTTCACGGGGATCCTCCTTCCCCGGCTGTAGACCTCGGCCGGCGAGGTCTCGGCCTTGCGGACCATGGACGACACCAGGTCGGCCAATTCCTCCTCCTGACCGGCGCAGAAGTGCCTTTCCTTCCCGCAGGGGTTGTCCCTGTCGTAGAAAGCCACCACGCCCACGACCTCTTCAGGTATGCTCTCGGGGTCCCCGACCCATATCTTGGGAAGGGTCAGTTCCTTCCCACCCTCGAGGAGAAGAAGATGCCTGCCGGGGAAGTAGAGGGCCGCCAGGCGGCCGGGGTCCATGTCCTTTCTACCGTCCTCCAACCGGAGGCCGTCCGATCCCCAGAGCGCCACGGGGCCCGAAATTTGCGCGAGCAGGCCCGAATCGGTCCCCGCCGGAGAGAGGACCTCTTCGTGGGTCCGCTTCACGTAGGCCACGTCAAGCCCCCTCTCCTTGAGCAGGGGCAGCAGCTTTTTGCAGAGGGTGGTCTTCCCGCTGTCCTTGAAACCGCTCACCGCCAAAATGAAGGGCATGGCGCGTCACCTCCCGTCAACTTGATCTCAATTCTCTTGGCGCATGCGCTGCCAGATCCTCCTGTAACTGTCCAGGAAGAAAAAGAACATTGAAAGGATCAGGGGCCCGATGAAGATCCCCAGGAAACCCCAGGTGGCCAGACCGCCGACAACGCCGGTGAAGATTATCAGGATGTGGACCTTGCTACCCTCGGAGATGAACAGGGGCCTAATGAAGTTGTCTATGGTGCTCACCACCAGGAGAGCCCATACGGCCAGGAAAATGGCCGCTCCTGTCCTCCCGTCGGCAAAGAGGTAGGCGGCCCCGGGGAGGAGCACCAGGGGCGTGCCCACGAAGGGGATTATGGCCAGGATGAACATGGCCCCCGCGAAAAGGAGGGGGCTGGGAAGCCCGACCCACCACCACCCGAACCCGCCCAGGAAGGCCTGGATGCCGGCGGTAAAGGTTATCCCGTAGACCACCGACTGGAGGATCTGTTCGGCCTTGCCGAATATCTCCTCCCGTTCGCTCAGCGATAGGGGCAGTATCTCCCTTACATAGTCGAGGATCTTGTGGCCGTCCCTGAGCATGAAGAAGGACGCCACGGCGATCACGATCAGCTGGTAAAACGTCCTGAAGGCGTTGCTGAGGAAGCCCCGGGAGACGGAGGCGACGTAAGAAGCGAACCACCTCCCGGCCTGACGGAAAGTATCGCCAAGGTACTCGAAGTGCTCCATGTAGGGCGTGAGCCTCGACGAGAGCCAATGGGGAAGGAGTTCGAGCAGCGTGGGCATCTCGACCCCCTCGAACTGCTGCATGAGGTCGGCCACCCTGCCGTAAAGCCTGATACCTTCCCTGGCGATCAGCGTGCCCATGAGGCCGGCGGGGACCACCAGCACGATGAGGATGGCCGCCGTGGTTATCCCCGCCGCCAGGTTCGACCACCGGCCGGAGAAGGCCCTCCTGTAGATCAGCAGGTAAAGGGGGTAGGCGAAGTACGAGAGTAGCGACGACCAGGCGAGGGGCCGCAGGAGGGGGGTGGATACCGTATAGGAGAGGATGGAGAGCATGGCGAAGACCACTATGAAGGGCAGGTAGGCCCCCCATTGCCCCTGGGGTTTCGTTTTCACCCCGTTACCCAAGTCCCTTTGGCACCCCCCTTTTTACCCCGGGCCCGGTGACGGGCTATTCCCATTCTATCGTCGCCGGGGGTTTCCCGGTTACGTCGAAGACAACCCTGTTGATGCCGTCCACTTCGCTACAGATACTCCTGGAGACCCTGTCGAGGAGGTCGGGCGGCAGTTTAACCCAGTCGGCAGTCATGCCGTCGGGCGATTCCACGGCCCTCAACACCACGACCTCCGCGTAGGTCCTGGCGTCGTTCGTGACGCCGACGCTCCTCACGGGGAGGAGCACGCAGAAGGCTTGCCACATCTTATCATAAAGCCCCTCTTTCCTTATCTCGGCGACGAAGAGGGCGTCGGCCTTCCTCAGGATGTCGAGCCTCTCGCGGGTCACCTCACCGAGGCAGCGGACGGCGAGGCCTGGCCCGGGAAAGGGGTGCCGCCCCAGGATCCTCTCCGGGACGCCGAGGAGAGCGCCTATCCTGCGGACCTCGTCCTTGAAGAGGTCCCTGAGGGGCTCGAGGAGCTGAAAGTCCATCTCCCGGGGGAGCCCGCCCACGTTGTGGTGGCTCTTGACGGCCGCCGTGCCCTTACCGCGGGGGCCGCTCTCTATTACATCGGGGTAGATCGTGCCCTGCAGGAGCCAGGAGGCCCCCCCTATCTCCCGGGCCTTGCGCTCGAAGACCCTGATAAAGGTCTCGCCGATGGCCTTGCGTTTGGCCTCGGGGTCGGTCACACCCTTCAGGGCCGAGAGAAAATCTTCGGAGGCGTCCACGTAATGCACCCTTAGCCCCAGGGATCCCCGGTAGGTCTCCAGGACCTGCTCGGCCTCGCCCAGCCGGAGGAGGCCGCTGTTGACGAAGATGCATCCCAGGCGGTCGCCGACGGCTTTCGAGGCGAGGACGGCGGCCACGGTCGAATCGACGCCGCCGGAGAGCCCGCAGACGACACGGCCGTCGCCGACGGTTCTCTTCACCTCTTCCACGGCTGTATCGACCCACTCCCCGAGGTCCCAGGCCTTCCGGCACCGGCAGACACCGAAAAGGAAGTTGGAGAGGATATCGGCACCGCCCGGACACTGGGGCGCCTCCGGGAGGAAGGCCACGGCCGAAACCCTGGAGCCGGGGCTTTCAAAAGCCGCTACCGTGCCGGACTCGCCCCTGGCGGTGACGGTGAACCCCGGCGGCGGCGACAGGACGCGGTCCCATCGGCTCATCCAGACCTCCGTTTCGGCGGGGAACCCCTCCAGGAGGGTGCCTCCGGCGCCTTCAAAAAGGATCCTGACCCTTCCGAACCCGACGGGTTCACCCCTTGTGACCTCGCCGCCCAGGAGACTCGCGATCAACGGCATACCGTAGCAGATGCCCAGGACCGGGACCTTCCCGTCGAGCAGTTCCACGGGGACCGTGGGCGAGTCCTCTTCGAGGACCGTCCCGGGGCCACCGATGATGATCAGGCCCGAAGGGTCCCCGGCCATGAAAGCTTCGTAACCGGCGCTCCAGGGGACCACCTCGCTGAAGACTCCCTTTTCCCTGACCCTCCTGGCGATCAGCTGGGCCTGTTGAAAGCCGCAATCGATGATGACGATGGACTCTCTTGCTCCTGGACTCAAAAAAATCACCCCTCACGACACCAGTTTATCAGAACCGGGACGGGGCGCTCACAATGAAAAAAGGGCCCCCGCGGGGGCCCTGCCTGTACTAAAGGGTCGATCAGTAATCCATCCCGCCCATGCCGCCGGGCATCGCGGGCATTTCGCTCTCCTTCTTGGGCTTTTCGGCCAGGAGGGTCTCCGTGGTGAGGACCATGGAGGCTATGGAGCCCGCGTTCTGGAGGGCGCTCCTGGTGACCTTGACCGGGTCGATGATGCCGGACTTGATCATATCCTCGTAGTCGCCGGTCATGGCGTTGAAACCGAAGCCCTTATTGAGGCCGTGGACCTTTTCGACCACCACGTCGCCCTGGTACCCGGCGTTGGCGGCGATCAGGTGGATCGGCGAAATGAGGGCCTTCTTGACGATGGTGGCGCCGGTCTTCTCGTCGCCTTCGAGCTTGGCGATGAACTTGTCGAGGGGCTCGATGGCGTTGATCAGGGCCACGCCTCCCCCGGCCACGATGCCTTCCTCCACGGCGGCCCGGGTAGCGTTGAGGGCGTCCTCGATCCGGTGCTTCAGTTCCTTCTGCTCCGTCTCGGTGGCGGCTCCGACCTGGATGACGGCCACCCCGCCCACCAGCTTGGCGAGGCGCTCCTGGAGCTTCTCCTTATCGTACTCGGAGGTGGATTCCTCCAGTTCGGCCTTGATCTGGGCTGCGCGCTTCCTGATGGCGTCGGGGTCGCCGGCGCCTTCGACGATCGTGGTCTCCTCCTTGGTCACCCTGACCTTCTTGGCCTTGCCAAGCATGGAGAGGTCGGCGTTCTCGAGCTTGAGGCCTATCTCCTCGGAGATCACCTGTCCGCCGGTCACGATGGAGATATCCTGGAGCATCGCCTTGCGCCGGTCACCGAAACCGGGGGCCTTGACGGCGACGACCTGCATCGTCCCGCGGAGCTTGTTGACCACGAGGGTCGCGAGGGCTTCACCCTCGACGTCCTCGGCGATGATCAGCAGGGGCTTGCCGGTCTGGACCACTTTCTCGAGAAGGGGGACCATGTCCTTGACGCTGTTGATCTTGCCGTCGTTGATGAGGATGTAGGCGTCCTCCAGGTGGGCTTCCATGCGCTCGGGATCGGTCATCATGTAGGGGCTCACGTAGCCCTTGTCGAACTGGAGCCCCTCGACCATCTCCAGGGTGGTGCCGACGGTCTGGCTGTCCTCTACGGTGATGACGCCCTCTTCCCCGACCTTCTCCATGGCCTCGGCGATCAGTTCGCCGACGGCACGGTCATTGGCGGAGATGGCGGCTACCTGGGCGATCTTCTCCCGTTCCTTTACGTTGAGGGCCATCGCCTTGAGTTCGTCGACCACCAGGTCTACGGCCTTCTCTATGCCGTGCCGCATGAGGGCGCCGTTGGCGCCGGCGGCCACGTTCTTCATGCCCTCAAGAATGATGGCCCTGGCGAGGACGGTGGCCGTCGTGGTGCCGTCGCCGGCCACGTCGTTCGTCTTGGAGGCCACTTCCTTGAGCAACTGGGCTCCCATGTTCTCAAAGGGATCCTCGAGTTCGATCTCCTTGGCAATGGTCACGCCGTCATTGGTGATCGTCGGCGAGCCGAACTTCTTCTCCAGCACCACGTTGCGGCCCTTGGGCCCCAGGGTGCTGGCCACGGTATCGGTGACCTTGTTGATCCCCCGCTCGAGGGCCCTGCGGGCTTCTTCACCAAAAGAAAGGATCTTAGGCATTGCTGTTCTTCCTCCTTCCTGGCTCTTCAGGAAAATAATTTGTCCGGACTACTTCTCAAGGATGGCAAGGACGTCGCGCTCGCTGAGGATGAGCAGCTCCTCGCCTTCGATCTTGACTTCGGTGCCGCCGTACTTGCTGAAAAGGATCTTGTCGCCCTTTTTGACCTCGAGCGGCAGTTTTTGCCCGTTCTCCAGGACCCTCCCGGAGCCGATGGCCAGAACTTCCCCCTCCTGGGGTTTCTCCTTGGCGGTGTCGGGGATCACGATGCCTCCCCTTGTCTTCTCCTCCTGGGTGAGGACCTTCACGACTATCCTGTCACCGAGCGGCTTCAACTTCATTTCTTTACCCCTCCCTGCGGACATGTGTTGAAAAAATGTTAGCACTCAACAGCATCGAGTGCTAAATGACCGCGAATGATATTAATAGGCTGGGCTTTCAATCTCAAGGGGTTTGACCATCATTCCGGGGAAAATAACCTTGGAAAAGGATGGATTTCTTTATTTTCTTCTATTTTGCTTCTCTTTCCATGACCTTATCGGTCAGAGAAGCCGAGGGGTCCGGCGAGAGACCGGGTCCCGACGGGCCTGACCGGAGAAAGTTGAAAAGCCCTGCGGCGGCTATCATCGAGGCGTTATCGGTGCAAAGTTCCAGGGGCGGGATGAAAGCGTTGTCCCCGAAGCGGTCCCTGAAGGCCTTCCTGAGGGCCGAGTTGGCCGAAACCCCTCCGGAAAGACAGACCCTCCCGACGCCGGTCAGCCTCGACGCGAGGACCATCTTCCCCAGGAGCGCCTCCACGGCGGCCTTCTGGAAGGAAGCGCAGATATCGGCCAGGGGAAGGCTCCGGCCCTCGCTTTTTATCCTGTTGACGGTCCACAGCACGGCGGTCTTCAAGCCGCTGAAGCTGAACTCCACCCGTCCGGTGGCGCCCAGGGGCACGGGGAGATCGAAGGAATCGGGGTCGCCCGAGGCGGCGAGCCGGTCCACTTCGGGGCCGCCCGGGTAGGGCAGCCCCAGCAACTTGGCCACCTTGTCGTAGCACTCTCCCGCGGCGTCGTCCCTGGTCCTCCCCAGGAGGGTGTAATCGCCCCACCCTTCCACCAGGATCACTTCGGTGTGCCCACCGGAGACGATCAGGCAGAGGAAGGGCGTTTCCAGCCCCTCATGGGCTATACGGTTCGCGAATATGTGGCCTTCCAGGTGGTTGACCCCCACCAGCGGGCAATCCCAGGCCTGGGAAAGACCCCTGGCAGTCATGAAGCCGACTATCAGCGACCCCATGAGCCCCGGCCCCGCGGTGACGGCCACGAGCCCCACCCGGCTCGAGGGGTCCTCCACCCCAGCTTCAGCGAGGGCGGCCCTCAAAAGGGGGATGATGGCCTCTTGGTGCTTCCTCGAGGCGAGTTCCGGCACCACCCCCCCGAAAAGGGCGTGGTCCTTCGCCTGGCTTGAGAGTAAGGAGGACCTTACCCGGCCGTCAAAACCCAGGACCGCGACCCCCGTGTCGTCGCAACTCGTCTCGATGCCCAGTACGACCGGGCCACATGCGGGGGGGCTCAATGCCGGCAACCGGTACACCCCCGGCAGGAACCGGAACAGCCTTTCGACCCCTTGCCGAGGGGCGGCCCCGCCTCGTGGATGAAGGCCTTGGCGCCGCAGCTCGGACAGCGGGAGGGGCGGCACACGCTCGTGAACCGCTCGCCGCAGGAGGCGCACCGGAAAAGGTGTTCTTCGCTCACTTCGCCGGCACAATCCATTCGGTGGAATCCTCCAGGTAGGCCAAGGTCGTGGTTTTTCCGGGGGCGGCGTTCTCCAGGGGGACGGCGACCGAAAGGATGCCCTCCGCCCCGGAGGGAAGATCCCCCTCAGCGATGAAAGCCTTGTCGGTCAGGATATCGCTCCGTTCCAGGTGCCTTCCCCCGATGGAAATATCGACCGGGTGGAAGGTCCAGGGCTTGTTGGCCTCGTAGCGGATGATGAAGAGGGCTTTACCCTTGGCCTGGTCGGTCCCCCAGTAGCGGGTATGCCAGGAAAGCCACTCGGGGGGCATTTCGGTGCCCCGTACGGCGTGGGCCAGGGCCTTGTCCACGTAGACGAAGAGTATCTTGCCCCTCGCCCCGATCACGAGGTCGCCCAGGAGTTGACCCTCCGGGTAGAGGGTGACGCTCCGTTCCTTCACCAGCGCCTCCAGGTCGGCTGAAAAGGCCGCCGCCGCGGACACCAGCAGGATCATCGCCGCCAAAAACAATATAGGCTTCCTCAAAGGTCACAACCTCCCTTGAAGTAAAATCCGTAAATCGGAAAATCCGTGAATCGTAAACCGTTAATCGTTAATCGAAAAAACCAAAATCGGAAATCGTAAACCCAAGGCAAAGACAAAAGGCATAAACAGGAAACCAAAAGCCGTGAATCGTAAATCGTGAATCGAAAAAAACCGTAAACCGTGAATCGGGGGTCGAAAAAGACAATGCCCAAGGAACAATGAAAAAGGCAAAAGCCGGGAATCAGCTCGCTGTTAACGAGGAGATTATCGGGGTAATCCCCGATACTGTTCCCCCTTAATCTCTCAGTGACCGAATCAACCCACAAAGCATTTGGAAAATCCTGTCGGCTTTTTCATAAATAGGATTTCCGTTTTGCAAATATCCCAGATCGGCGGCCAGGCGGCACTGGGTTTCCAGTTCTCCCAGTGAACCCCTAGCTATCATCAGGAACCTAAGAAAATCCTTCCGAGAACCCCTGCATGCGCCTTCTGCTATGTTGCTTGGAATTGAGACCGCACATCGTCTCAGCTGTCCGGTCAACCCATAGCGTTCCTCCGAGGGGAAACCCTTTGTGGCTTTGTAAATATCCTTAGCCAGTTCCATAGCCTGATTCCATACATCAAGATTACAATGAGGTCTCATACTTGTGGACAAATCGGAATAATCCCCCTTGATCATTCATCGATTCCCAACTCACAATTTCCGGTTCACGGCTTTTACTTTCAGATTTACGCCTTTTGCCTTGGCCTTGGCTTCCCGGTTTCCGGTTTCCGGTTTCCGGTTTCCGGTTTCCGGTTTCCGGTTTCCAGTTCTCCGATTCACGATTTACGATTCACGGCTTTTTCGATTCACGATTCACGATTCGCGATTTACGGTTTTTGGTTTCCGGCCCTTAAAAGCCTCCACGATCCAGGCCCACTCCGGGCTCCCGGCCTTCCAGGTGGCCAGGGCGTAAGTTCCGGCGCCCAGCAGCAGGGGCAGGACCATCCAGGAACTCTTCGAAAGGATACTCCCGTAAAGAGGATAAGGGAACAGTATTTTCAAGCAAACCAGCAGGATCCCCATCAGGCCCAACCCCAACGCCAGCGGGATGGCCCAGTCCCGCTGGAAGAGGCTCTCCGCGCTTTTTTGTCCCGGGAGCAACCTCCAGGTCAGGAGCGCCGTACCCGAAAAGGCCAGCGATGAAGCCAGGGCTAGACCGTTTATACCCATGGGCTTGATCAGGAGGAGGCTGAACACCACGTTGGCGGCCACGCTGAAGGAGGTCACCATCATGGCCTCCCTCGGAAGGCCCCGGGCGTAGAGCGCCCTGAGGAGTATCGTCGAACAGGCCATACCGGGTAGGCCGAGAGAGTACATGGTGAGGGCTCCTGCCGTCCCCCTCCACGCCCATTCGCCGAAGGCCGCCCGGACGAAGAGCAGGTGGATGATCTCCCCGGAGAAGAGGACCATCCCCAGGGCCACGGGAAGGACGATGAAGAGGCCGTACCTCAAGGCTTCACTCACGCCCCTTGAGAAATCCTCCTCACCCGCCAGGAGCTGCCGTGACAATTGGGGTAGTATGGCTTGGGATATGGCAATGACGAAAAGGCCCAAGGGCAGCTGGAGCACCCTGTCGGCATAGTTCAGGACCGAAATGGCCCCTTCCTCCAGGAATGACCCCAGCATGCGGCTGATGAGGGGTATGAGCTGGTTCAGCGAGAGCCCCGCGGCGTACGGGAGGAAGAGCCTCATCGCCCGGGTGAGGGCCTCGTTGTCCCTTCTCGGCATGGCCGGGACCAGGAGGACCCCCTTTTTTGCCGACCAGGTCCACTGGAGGACCATCTGGGTCACCCCGCCCAACAATACCGCGTAGCCGAGGCCCCAGACCCCCCACCGGAGTGTTACAATCGCCAGGAAAACAATGAAGACACCGTTGCTAAGGGCGGGGGCTATCGCCGGGACGAAAAAGCAGTCCAGGCTGTTCAGTACCCCCATGGCGAGGGCCGCGACGGAGATGAAGACCAGGAAGGGGAACATGAGGCGCGTCAGCGACACGGCCGCCCGGGTCCCCTCGGCGTCGAAGCCCGGCGCCATGACCCTCACCAGGACGGGGGCCGCTATCATGCCGGCGACGGTCACGAGGATGGTGGCGGCGAGAAGCACCGAGAGGATCTGCCTGGCCAGGGAACGGGCGGAAGCGGGGCCGTCCTTCGCGAGGGTCCTGGAGAACTCGGGCACAAAGGCGGCCGAGAGGGCCCCTTCGGCCAGCAGCCTCCTGGAGAGGTTCGCCAGCGTGTAGGCCACTAGGAAGGCGTCCAGTTGACGTGTCGCCCCGAAGAGGGCCGCCGTCAGGACCTCCCTGGCGAGGCCCAGGACTCGGCTCAGGAAGGTCCCGGCCATCATCCTGAGGGAGTGACGGACCATCCTGGAACCGGGGGAACTCATGTCAGGACACCAGCCTTCGGCGCGCGGGACGCGCGAAAGGGTGAAGGTTCATGGAAGGGCTCACCTTCGTATGGGGCATGGGGAATGAACTCATGGGAGACGACGCCGTCGGCATCCGGGCCGCCGAGATGGTCAAGGCCCGGGCGCTGCCGTGGGTACGGGTCTTCCTCTGCGGCGTTCTCCCCGAGAACCACCTGGCCCCTCTCAGGGAGACCCCCCCGGAGAGCCTCATCATCATCGACGCGGCCGATTGCGGCGGCGAACCGGGGGAGACGCGCCTTCTCAGGCTCCAGGACGTGGAAGGGTCGGCCCTCTCCTCCCACGGGATCCCCCTTTCGGTCCTCCTCGCCCCCTTCGAAGAGGTGACCCGCGTAAGGATCATAGCCATACAACCCGCCTTCACCGGGCTCCGGGAAGGCCTTTCGCCGTCCGTCGAGGCTGCCGCCACAAGGGTGGCCGAGGCCGTCTGCGACGGAACCTGGGGCGAGATCCCACCTCTTCACAGCGAAAACCTTTCCCCCAGGTAGAATTTCCTCGCCGCTTCGCTGTCGGCGACCTCCGAGGGGGTGCCTTCGACGAGGATCTGCCCCCGGTGGATAAGGTAGGTCCTGTCGGTTATGGCAAGGGTCTCCCTGACGCTGTGGTCCGTGAGCAGGATGCCGTACCCCTTGGTCCTCAGCCCCAGTATTATCTGCTGGATATCGTAGACGGCGATGGGGTCGATCCCGCTGAAGGGTTCGTCCAGCAGGATGAAGGAAGGCTTCATGGCGAGGCTGCGGGCGATCTCCACCCTCCGGCGTTCGCCCCCGCTCAGGGCGTAGCCGGGGATGTCCTCCACCTCGCCCAGCCCGAACTCCTCGATCAGGCCAGAGGCCAGGAGGGCGGTGTTCCTCCTGGACTCCCCCTTTTCCTGGAGAACCAGTTCTATGTTCTCCCGGGCGGTGAGGCTCCTGAAGACCGATGCCTCCTGGGGGAGGTAGCCTATCCCCCGCCTGGTCCTTATGTACATGGGCAGCCCCGTGAGGTCGTCGTTGTCGATCATTATCCTCCCGGCGTCGGGTTTCACGATGCCCAGCACCATGTAGAAGGTGGTGGTCTTCCCGGCCCCGTTGGGTCCGAGAAGCCCCACGATCTCCCCCTGCCTGACCTTCAGGTCCACCGAGGACACGACGGTGCGCCCCTTGTAACTTTTGCTCAGCGAACGCGCCCAGAGGAAGCGGTTGCTCATTGGGCCTCCTGGGGAGGGAGGTCGACCTCCATGCGGGGGTTCCCAACGGCTTCGATCTTTCCGCTTTCAAGGTGAATGATGAAGGTATCGGCGGTGATCCTGCGGTTCTTCTGTACCCCCACGGCTCCGCCGGTGAATTCCAGCGTCCGGCGGTCCCGGGAGTAGCGCGACCGGCTGCCGGAAACCCTGGTGGGTTCACCGTCGGGGGCGACGGCATCGGCCACCACGCCGCCCCTGGCGTCGAACTCGGTGAACGCCCCGCCGACCACGAACCCTTCCACCGCCTCGGCGCGCACCGTCACTTTCCTGACCGGGTCGTGGAACCTGGTCACCTTCCGGGCGATGACCTTCTGCCCCCTGGAGGTTTCCTCCACGATCATCTCATCGCAGTCCATGGTAAGCTGCCCCTCGGCCCACCGGGCCAGGACATTCCTCCTGAACAGGGAGCGCGTCCCCGTCGGGTGGAACTCGCCCTCTTCGGAGGTTATCTCGGCGCCCCTCCCGACGACCTTGACGTGCCCCGAGGCGTAAACGAGGCCCCCCGAGGGGTCGTATTGAAGGGTATCGGAGGTGAGCTGCATCTGGTCGGCCCCGGTCGCCGCGGCGGCAGCGAGGAGCATAAGAGCCGTCAGGATCGTTAAGGCGGCCTTTTTATCCATGGTCACAGGCACCGTCCTCGAAAAGGGAAGATAGCGGCACCCGACGGGCGCCGCAGCTATTTTACCTTATTCACCGCCCCCCCGGGCGGCGAGACACCGAAAGGATCGAATATCACCGAAAGGTCAACGCCTCGGCTATCTGGACGGCGTTAAGGGCGGCCCCTTTCAGGAGGTTGTCGGAGACGACCCACATCATGAGGCCCTTCTCGCTTATGGTGTCCCTCCTGACCCTGCCGACGAAGACCGGATCCTGTCCCTGGGAACTCCTCGCCGTGGGGTAAAGGCCCTTCGAAGGTTCATCGATCAGGCGTACGCCCGGCGCGGAGGAAAGCAGTCCTCTCGCTTCCTCCGGGGCAAGGGCCCTATCAAAGATCACCGTGACGGCCTCGGAATGGCCCCTGAAAACCGGGACCCTGACGGCGGTGCACCTAACCTCGAGGCCCGGGATCCCCAGGATCTTCCTGGACTCCCTGATCATCTTCCATTCTTCCTCGCTGACGCCGTCTTCATCGAAACCGCCGATATGGGGCAACACGTCGAAGGCGATGTCGCGGGGGTACACCGAGGCGGCGCCCTCAACGCCGGACAGGAAAGCCCCTGAATTCGTTGCCAGTTCCTCCATGGCCTCCTTACCCGTGCCCGACACGGACTGGAAGGTAACGACCGAGAACCGCACGAGGCCAGCCGCGTCGTGGAGCGGTTTCAGGACCATGACCGCCTGGATGGTCGCGCAGTTGGGGTTGGCGATCAGCCCCTTATGCCCCGCCATCGCCCCGGGGTTGACCTCAGGTACCACCAGGGGGACGTCGGGGTCCATCCTCCAGGCCGAACTGTTGTCGATCACGACGGCGCCCCTCTTCTTAGCCTCGGGGGCCCATTTCCTCGACGCGTCGGCGCCGGCGGAGAAGAAGGCGATATCCACCTCCTCGAAGGAGTCGGCGGTCACCTCAAGAACCTCCAGTTCGCCACCCCTGAAGGGGACCCTGGAACCCCGTGAGCGGGAAGAGGCGAGGGGTACGACCTCCGAGGCGGGGAAACCCCTCGCCTCCAGGGTACGCAGCATCTCCCGGCCCACGAGGCCCGTCGCGCCGAGCAGGGCGACCCTCATCCCGCGGCCTCTTCAATGAAAGTTTTATGCAGGGCGGCGACCGCCCTTTCCACGTCGACCGAGGAGACCACGCAGGTGATGGACATCGAGGTGGAGGAGATCATGTCGATATTGACGGATTCGCCTGCCAGTATAGAAAACATCCTTGCCGGCGCGTCGGGGTGGTTTGACAGGCCCGCCCCCACGAGGGAGATCTTGCCCACCTCCGTATCGAAGGCCACTCCCTGGGCCTCGATGTCCCTGGCCGTCCGGCGGCATACGTCAATGGCTTCACCCAGGAATTCCTTCCTGACGAGGAAGGCTATGTCGTTGACCTGTCCCCTCATGATGCTCTGGATTATCATCTCGACGCCCACGCCGGCTCCGGCCAGGGAGGAGAAAACCCTGGCCGCGATCCCCGGCTTGTCGGGGACCCCCAGCACCGCCACCTTGGCGATCTCCGTATCATGGGTTATCGATCGCACCACGAACCCCTCGGATACATCATCCCTCATGATCCAGGTCCCCCTCTCCTTCCCGAAACTGGAACCGACGAAAAGCGGCACACCGTACCTCCAGGCGAGCTCCACGCTCCTCGCCTGGAGGACCCTGGCGCCGGCCGCGGCCATCTCCATGCACTCCCCGTAACTGACCCTCTCGAGGCGAAAAGCCCCCGGGACCACCCTGGGGTCGGCGGAAAATATTCCTTCCACATCGGTGAAGACCCAGCAGCATTCGGCCTCCAGGGCGGCGGCAAGGGCCACGGCGGTCAGGTCCGACCCTCCCCTGCCCAGGGTTATGACGTCCCCCCCGTCGGTGACGCCCTGGAAACCGGCGACGACGGCCACTTCACCCTTTTCGAGGGACCCCGCCACCATCCGGGGGTCCACGGAAAGGACCCGCCCGTCGGTGAATACGCCGCCCGCCCTTATCCCTGCCTGCCAACCCGCGAAGGAACGGGCGGGGACACCCATCTCGCCCAGGGCCATGGTGAGAAGGGCCATACTCTGCTGCTCTCCGGTGGAAATCAGCTGGTCCACCTCCCGGCGGTTCAACCGGCCGGCGAAACCGTTGGCCGTCTCGATGAGTTCCTTCGTTGTCTGGCCCACCGCCGATACCACTACGACCAGGGAAAGGCCCTTCCGGTGGAGGCCGGCCACCTGGCGCGCCACGGCCTCGATCCCCCCCTCACCCGTAAGGGACGAACCCCCGTACTTCAGGACCTCGATCTTCATGATCCGGTCACCACCGGTGAAAGGCGCTCAACCACGGCGCCCGCCTCATCCACGTCGAGGACGAAGAAACGGGACCTCACGCCGTGCTCCCTGAATACCCGGCACATGGCCTCGGCGACGCCCCGGGGCGCCCCCTTCGCGAAGGCGAGCACGCTCGGGCCGGAACCGCTTATGGCGGCGCCGAGGCATCCCGGAACGCCTTTGACCTTCTCCAGGATCACCTCGCCCCCCGGGAACAGCTTCGCTCGGAACCGCTGGTGGAGCCTGTCGTCCATGGCCCAGGCGAGGTTCTCCCACTTCCCCGCGGCCCAGGACGCCGCCAGGATAGCGGCCCTGTTCAGCGTGAATACGGCGTCGCCCAGGCTCACTTCCCTCGGGAGCGCGTTGCGGGCGTCCTCGGTCCTGACCCTCACCTCCGGGACGGCTACGACGGCGAAAATATCGCCGGGGGGCGGCGGGAGCTTCACGTACCGAAGCCGCCCCTCGCCGGCGCCGCTGACGACTAGGCCGCCTAGACAGGCTGGGACGATATTGTCGGGGTGCCCCTCGATCTCCACCATCAGGGAGATCAGCTCCTCGACGGGCAGGGGCTCCTCCCGGAAAGCGTTGGCTATCATCACGCCCCCCGCGACGGCGGTGGAGGAACTGCCCAGCCCCCGGCAGAGGGGGATGGCGTTGAGGCAGCGCAACGAAAAGCCGGGGCACTGGAGGCCCCACTCCTCGCAGGCCCTTTCATAGCTCTTGATTATCAGGTTCGATTCGGGGTCGGAAAGTTCGGCGCTCCCTTCGCCGATAACCTCCATCCGGTACGCCCCGGGCTCGTCTATATCGAAGACGTCGTAAAGGTTATAAAGGGAGAGGGCGAGACCGATGGTGTCGAAGCCCGATCCCAGGTTGGCCGTGGTCGCCGGGACCCGGATGCGGATCGAGGGGCCGTTCATGACAGGGCCTCCCTGAGGGCCCCCACCTCGGCGTCGACCTCGAGGGGCGCTCCCGCCCCCGCGGCGGCCGTATCGGGGTCCTTGAGGCCGCTACCGGTGAGGACGGCCACCACCGTGGAGCCCCGGGGGATGAGCCCTAGCCCGGCGTACCGTAAAAGGCCTGCTATGCCGGCACAGGATGCCGGCTCGGCAAAAACTCCTTCATCGGCCGCAAGCCTTCTCTGGGCTCCCAGGATCTCCTCGTCGCTCACGGCCAGGAACTTCCCGCCGCTCATACGGACGGCCCAGGACGCCTTCTTCCCGTTCACGGGCCTCCCTATCCTGATGGCCGTCGCCACCGTTTCCGGGGCAGGGCAGGGTTTCCCGAGGGCGAGCGGGGCTGCGCCCTCGGCCTGCACCCCGATCATGGCGGGGACGGAGTCGGCCTTCCCGGCGCGGCGGTACTGGACAAAACCGGCCCAGCCTGCTGTGATATTGCCGGCGTTGCCCACGGGGAGCACCACCGCGTCGGGTGAGCGGCCAAGCTCATCGACCATCTCCCAGGCCACGCTCCTCTGGCCCCAGAGCCGGTAGCGGTTAACCGAGTTGACCACCGCCAGGCCCATCTCCCTCGAGAGGGCGAGGGCCAGTTCCAGGGCCTCGTCGAAATTACCCCTTATGGATACGACCCTCGCTCCGTGGACGAGGGCCTGGGCGAGTTTCCCCGAGGCGACCTTCCCCTTGGGCAGGAGGACCGTGCACGGGAGGCCGGACCTCGCCGCGTAGGCGGCGGCCGAGGCGGAGGTGTTGCCCGTCGACGCGCAGACCAGCCCCTTCGCCCCCGCCTCCAGCGCCTTGGCGACGGCCAGCACCATCCCCCTGTCCTTGAAGGACCCCGTGGGGTTGGCCCCTTCGTACTTGGCGAAAAGCCGCAGGCCGAGTTCATCCCCCAGCCTCTCAAGGGGTATGAGAGGGGTCCCCCCCTCCCCCAGGGAAACGATGGGCGTCCCCGGGTTGATCGGCAGCAGGGTCCTGTACCGTGGTAAAATGCCCTTCATCTTCAAGCTCTCCCTCCGTATCTTGAAAAAAAACAAGGCCCCTTCCCGTCTCTACCCGTGAGACGGAAAGGGGCTCTTTCCGCGGTTCCACTCCGGTTCCGGCAAGATGGCGCCGGCCCTCGTCCCCGCTGTCAGGGGCGGGCCCCCGTCACCTTATCCCTTCGCCAGGGCTTCGGATCCAGCTCCGGGGTGGTCTTCAACGTATCCCTCGCGAAGGGACCTCTCAGCCCTCGGGTCCCCCTCTCTGGCGCGCTGAAAAAACGCCTACTCTCCCCTTCATCGCCTTTGCCTTATTCGTTGACCGCTAACTTGAGCAGTTACCGTTCTTTATAGGGCCCTGGGCTGGATTTGTCAAGGGGAATGGGCCCGGCGGCACATTAATCCTCGCCCTGTTGCCCAGGTCTTGACAGTCTGTTAAAATACGCCATCAGCGGATATCATATTCCCCCCGAAGGGAGGATCGACCCATGTCAGATGTTACAACGACAGACCACATCGACATTACCCGGGAGGGATACGAAAAACTGAAGGCAGAACTGGTCGAGCTGAGAAGCGAGGGGCGCCAGGAGATCGCAAGGTTGCTGGAAGAAGCCCGCGGCTTCGGAGACCTCAATGAGAACGCAGAATACCATTCCGCCAAGGAAGCCCAGGGCAAGCTGGAAACGAGGATACAGTGGCTGGAGTACCAGCTGGGCAAGGCCAGGATCGTGGAGCCCGAGGATATCGACCCCTCGAGGGCCGGCCTCGGGACAACCGTCACCCTTCTTGACCTCGACGGCGGTAACAGCCTCAGCTATACCATCGTCGGTTCCGAAGAGTCAGACCCGGCCGCGAACAGGATATCGGCGAGCAGCCCCGTCGGGCAGGCCCTGATCGGCAAGACCGTCGGCGAGGAGCTCTCCGTGGAGGTCCCCAAGGGCACCAGGAAGTTCAGGATCACCGGTATTTCCATCCTACCGCCGGGTTAAAAGACCGGTCCCCGCGGACCTCAACTCCATGGAGGACCGGACGATCCTCCAGGCGAGTTCATCGAAACCCCACCCCACGGCGGCCGCGGACTTCGGCACCAGGCTCGTGGCCGTCATCCCCGGCACCGTGTTGACCTCCAGGACATAGGGGTGACCCTCCCCGGTCAGCCTCATGTCAACCCTGCTGAAGACCCTGCAACCCAAAGAGCCGTGGGCCGCGACGGCGGCGGCCGCCACTATCTCCAGCTCCGCGGATGCCAGGGGCGCCGGGCATAGGTATTCCGCCTGCCCCGGGGTGTACTTGGCCTGGTAATCATAAAAACCCAGGCAGGGCTCTATCTGGATCACGGGGAGTATGGAGGTCTCCCCTCCCTCCTCCCACACGGTTACGGTGATCTCCCTCCCGGGGATGTATTCCTCCACGAGGACCACCTGGTCGAAGGAGAAGGCCAGCGAGAGGGCTTCCTCCACCTCGGCCGGTGAGGAGACTATCGTCACCCCCACGGTGCTCCCACACCCCGAAGGCTTTATCACGATCTTGCCCCACCGCTCGAGGGCATCGGCCGCCTTCCCTTCGGCCGCGCCGGGAGCCCTATCGCAGGGGAACAGGCAGATCGCCCGCGGCGCCGGCACGCCGGCGGCGGCGAACAGGGCCTTGCTCACCCTCTTGTCCATGGCCAGGGCGCAGGCCGTGGCACCCGACCCCGTAAAGACCTTGCCCATCAGTTCCAGGGCGGCCTGGATCCTCCCGTCTTCTCCCCATGAACCGTGAAGGGCTATGAAAAAAACGTCGGCGTCGGAGCGCCCTGCCATTTCGAGCATGCGGCGGGGGGAGTCGGCCTCAAGGGGTTCCACGAGGAAGCCCGCGACCTCGAGGGCGGAGCGCAGGGCACTGCCGCTGGAGAGGGAAACCTCCCTTTCGGGACTGTCCCCCCCGAAAAGGACGGCCACCTTGGTGGGGCCGGCGGGCATCACGGGGCGTACTCCCCGGCCTCTCTCGCGCCCAGGAAAAAGGGGTGGCTTGGAAAGGCGTTCAGGACCAGTACCAGTCCTGCCCAGTCGTCCTCGCCGACCCGGTCGTCGCGGTAGACCAGGTCGACCCTGAAGCAGCACTTGCTGTCGTAACTCAGGCGGTAGTACATTTCGTCGAGGTTGCTATCCCGAAGGTTGTAGCCTCCCCTGACGGCCAGGCTCCAGTGTTCCCCGAAGGGTATCTCCGCCTTCTGGTAAAAGGCCTCGCTGTCGGAGAGGTCGTCCCAGGCCATGGGGGAGCCTCCCTCGACCCATTGCTTCCTCCAGAGGCTCGTCATGGTGACCGGTCCCAGGGGCCAGGCAAGGCCCAGCCTGACGGTCATGACCTTCTGGCTGCCGCCGGGCGACCCGTAGTCGTACCACCAGTACTCGGCCCCCCAGAAGGGATCGACGCCGCCTAATTTCGTTTCGCCTTCGTAGGCCGCGCCAAGGCCGAGCCTCGAAGCCCCCGACTTCACCGTGCCCCCCTCGGAAGAGATCTCGTAATCGCCCCAGGTCGACATGAAGCGCCACCTCCCCAGCGCGCCGGGGAGGGTCCACCAGGGCGAAAAAAGCGTGAACTCGGGGTTCCTGTCGATGAGCCCCTCAAAAGACTCGCCCAGGTCCTTTTCAACCTTCACGCTCTCCGAGCGGGACCACCACAACCGCCCCGTCCACCCTTCGAACTCGTAGTCCACGCCCCAACTCGGGCGGAACCTTTTCTCCTCACGGTCGCCATCCCAGGTGTAGGAGGCGTCGGCGAAAAAAACGATCCCGTCGCTGAACCGGTGATCAACGGAGAGGACGGCCTCCAGTCCCACCCCGGACCAGAGGAAGGCCTTCCAGCGCGCGTTGACGTCGCCCATGGCCAGGGGGGCACCGTAGGATACGCCCAGACCCTTGTCGCCCTCGTACATCACCTGGGGGAGGAACTGGCTGCGGCTGCCGTTCGAAAGGTCGATAACATAGTCGAAGGGGTAGGAGAGCAGGAATTTCCCCCCTATGTAGACGGCCGGCTTCGAGGCGACGAGCCGGAAACCGGGGATGACCACGAGCCGTTTCGAGACCAGCTGGTAGTGGGGGTTTTCGGCGGCGCAGGTGGTGAAACCCACGTCCGTCCACCGGTAGACCTGGTCCCCCGTCACGAGCCCCTTCTGGACCCTGCCGGGGATCGATTCAAAGCGCTGGCCCTCCTTGACGCGGGTGGTGGTCACGTCGGAGCCCGAGGCGTGCACCTCTCCTTTTTCGGCCGGGAAGCTGCCCGAGGCGTTCCGGAAAAGCCCCTCGCCGGAGATCATGTCGAGGGCCAGGTGCTCCCCTTCCAGCCTCTGGGAACCGTGGAAGAGGACCACCTTCTTCCCGCCGGGTTCCGCGAAGGCCTCGATGGTGTTATCGACGGCCGAATACTCGATCCTGGGGGCGAAAACCCTCAGCAGGTCCCTGCTGATGCGAACCGCCCCCGTGGCGACGGCAAAACCCGAGGCCTGGTCGAACTCGACCCTGTCCGCCTCGAGCACGATCCGGCCGTCGCCGGCCGCCGCCGCGAGGGGGCCGAAGAGCAAAAAGAAAAGCGCCAGTAGCGACGCGCCCGCCCTCATCGGGTTGTCCCCTCCCATGTGACCACCGCTCCTTCCTCCACGACAACGGAGCCGGACATGGTTATCCGGCCCCGGTTCCCCGCAAGGACTAGACGGTCGTCCCACGCCTCGAGACCCTCGGGGAGCCTCCAGACCGAACCCGTTTCGTCCCAGTCGGCGATGGGTGCTCTCCAGTCGAGTTCCCCCGAGGGGTGGGTGATATGCCCCGTGACCTGGAAAAGCCTGACCCCGCCGGAACCCTCGAAGATGGTCCCCCTCGGGGCGGTCATGTCCCACAGGGCTCCCGTCTTGGACCGGATGAACAGGTCTATGTCCTCCGCCTCGCTGAGGTCTCCGCTCTTTTGCGCCCTTTCGGCCCTCAGGTGCCAGTCGTCACCTTTTTCTAGCCTGGTGACGTCGAGGCCCTCCACAATAATGGCGGGCGTCTCAGGGCTAACGGCGACATCTTCCCGGCCCAGGAGGAGGTCCCTCACCAGCCCGACGGAGAAAAGCAACACCAGGACAACCGCGGCGATCACGAAGAAGCGCCGCTTACTTTCAGGTATCACCGCACTCCCCCCGTTCGAGCCGAAGCGATGAAATAAAGGGCGCCAACTATAATTTGTAGTCGATGACCGCCGATACCCCGACCTTCTGGACCCTGCGGAATCTCTCCAGGGGGTTGGTGGAGTCGATGGGAACGAGCACCCTGACCCCTACCCGGTTCATGAAACTGACCGATAGTTCCGCCACGGCCTTGACCTTGTCCACTTCCGCCTTGGGGCCCGCCACCTGGGCCGCACCTATGGCCGTACCGCTCCCGACGGACACGATGGGGATGACCTTGGTCTCCTCGTCGGTGCCCACGCCGCGGTTGAAGGTGACGGTGTTGATGAAATCGTTTATCTGGGTCCCCAAGGCGCCTACGATGAGCCCTCCCCCTATCACACCTATGAGGTCACCCAGGTCGACGGCCGCGGCCGCTCCGGCGAAGAGCAGTACCCCCGCGGCGATGGAAGCGATGACCCTTTTGCCTCTACTCAAGAAGGTCCCCCCCTTCCATGGATTGTTCGAACTCTTCATGGACGGTGGCTTCCTGCGGTGCGGGCGGCTGGACCCCTCCCGGGAGCCCCTGGAGCGACGTCGGGATGAAGTAACCCTTCACCGAAGCGGTCGAAGCAGTCTCCAGGTAGATAGGGGTCCCGGGGGCCACGTCAGGTGCGTCCCCCTTCACGAGCAGGCCTCCCACGAGGCCCACGGGCCCGAGGAGGATCGCCCCGATGGCGCTCGTCCCTATGGCGGTGGCCACGGTGGTGTCGGACTTGGCGGCCAGGGCGGAAGCATCGCCGACGAAGACGGGTATTGCCTCGGGGCCTAGGGGTTCCAGCCTTTCGAAGGCGAACTTGATCTCCGAGGGCCTGCCGAAACTCCTGGGAGGTTTAACGGCGTCCACCTTGGCAATGACCCTGGAACCCTTCGGCGCCACCAGGAAGCCTTCCACGGCCAGGTTATCCTCAAGCTTCAGGCGGACAATATCCCCGGCGGCGGCGTTCCTGGGGGATACCCGGTCGATGAAGGTGGCCTTGAAAACCAGGTTGGCGGGGACGTTTACGTCCTGCCAAAGGACCTGGCCGGGGAATAGCAGGGTGAGGACCCGCTCAAGCCTCATCGCCAGGGGGCGCCCCTCGGCCGCCTCGCCCTCGAGTTGCCGTTCTATCTCGGTTACCCTGCTGGCGAGGGGGAGGTCGGGCCTGACCTCGTGGGTGATGGCCCACTCGGCGAGCCCCGCCTTGAATAACAACGAGGGCTGACCCAGCGTTCCGTTACTAATGAAGTTCAGCAGCCCCGACTGCCG
>JAXGNU010000013.1:0-41008 GCA_040767805.1 Thermovirgaceae bacterium | reverse complement strand
AAGAGGAAACGGGATGAACATGGAAAGAGCAGGCTCGCTGGCCTTCAAATTCCGCGGCGGTGTTTGGGCCCTGTTCTTCCTGTTGGTCCTTTTTTCCATGCGTCCCGGTACGCCCGTTCACGTGACGGGGTTGGCGGCGGTAGCACTGGGGCAGGGGATCCGGTTCTGGGCGGCGGGGACGATTGGGCAATACCGGGGGGAAAACGTCGGTGCGGCCGCACTGGTCACCTGGGGGCCCTACGCCTTGGCCCGGAACCCGCTCTACCTGGGAAATGCCCTGATCGGCACGGGATGGTGCGTCCTTTCGGGAAAGCCGATGGCCTTCGTAATTTTCCTGGTCGTTTTCATAACCCTCTATGTCTTACTGGTAATACCCTACGAAGAGAGCTATCTTAAAAAGCGTTTCCCCGGTGAATTCGCCCGTTATTCCCAGAGGGTGGGGAGGTTCTTCCCTTTGAGAAAGCCCTCCCCGGCGGAATTCAACGGTCCCTTCGACTGGGGCGTTCTCTGGAAAAGCGAACGTCACTCGCTTTGGGTCACCCTGGTCGGGACCTTGTTGTTGTTTTCCCGGCGCTGGTGGTAGGGCGGCCTCCCGTTTTTAAGGGGTGTCAGCCTACGTGAAGAGGCTTCTCGCCCGGAACGGGAAACCTCCAACTGTGGCGTGCAGCCTAGGGTGGGCCGGCGGGAGAAAGGGCGATGCCTTTTACCCCCCGGAGATCCCTAGAATCTCGTAATTTGTTCCCCGTATAGATTTTGCCATAGGTTATTGTAGATCTCGCCCTTGGGTACTTCCTTTGTCGCGAAACCCTCGGCTATCGCAGCCTGCCCGACGGCCTCGGCGACCCTCGGCGCCGTCTCGTCACAGAAAATGTCGGGCATTATTTTCCCAGGTCCCAACCTGCGCCTGTCCACCACGTCGGCCAACGCCCGGGCAGCAGCCAGGAGCATCGCGTGGTTGAGGACCGTCGCTCGGACGTCGAGGAGCCCTCGCATTATCCCGGGAGTGGATAGGGAATTGGGCATGGCGTTCTGGTAACCTGGCCCCCCGGTTGCGACAATGGCGGCACCCGCGGCGATCGCCTCTTCCGGCAGGATCTCGGGCTCCGGCAACGCCATGGCCAGGATCACCGGGTCACCGGACATGAGCCTGATGTTTTCCGGGGGAAGAACGCCTCCCTTGGAGAGTCCAACGAAAATGTCGGCCCCTTTCATGGCCTTATCGAGCCCCCCGGATATCTTCCCGGGGTTCGTGATCTCCGCGAGTTCTTCCTGGATGTGATTCATCCTTGGGTTGTCCTCGCCCAGGACCCCGGCGCTGTTCAGCACAACAATATCCTTCGCGCCGGCCTCGAGCAGCAGTTCCGCCGTGGCGATCCCCGCGGAACCGGCACCGTTTATCACGATCCTCATGTCTTCGAGTTTCCTTCCCTGGACCTCGAGGGCGTTATAAATCCCGGCCAGTACGATGACCGCCGTCCCGTGCTGGTCATCGCAGAGGACGGGGATGTTAATCCTGTTCCTCAGTTCGCGGACGAGGGTGAACGTCTTGGGGCTCGATATATCCTCTATATTGATACCTCCCAGGGTAGGGGCGAGGAGGGCGCAGAAGTGAAGGATATCTTCCGTGTCCTGGGAGTCCACGCACAGGGGATAGGCGTTCACGTCACCGAAAAGCTTGAAAAGCAGGCATTTCCCCTCAATGACCGGGAGAGCCGCATAGGGCCCCACGTTGCCCAACCCCAGTACGGCGCTTCCATCGGTCACGACGGCGATCCGGTTGCCTCTTCCGGTGTACTCAAAGCTCATGCCCTCGTCCTGTTGGATGGCAAGGGCGGGGGGCACGCTTCCGGGGATATAGGCAAGGGCCATTTCCTCCTCGTTATGGATATTGATGGTAGGGTAGATCTTAATCTTGCCCCTTGCCTTCCTGTGCAGTTCGATCGCTCTTGTCCTGTCTATCGGCATTGGTTCCCCTCCCCGTACTTTGAAGATCCTAGACAATCATGCCTTGAAAAAAGGAAGCATGGCTTTGAATTGTTCCGTACCGGCCCGCCGGATCAACTGGTAGGCCAAGGTCTCAACGGGCGCCACCAGCGCCCCGGCGGCGGTCATGGCCTCGCAGGCCATCCTGTGATGGTCCGGGTCGCGGCTTGAGCAGGCATCGGCCGCCACGGCCACGGGGTATCCCTGCAACAGCAGGTCCATCACGGTAGCGAGCACACAGATGTGGCTCTCGACCCCGGAAACGATAAGCTGGTCCCTTTGGTCGTACCGAAGGTACTCATCAAAACCCTTTTCGTCGCAACAGGAGAAGTGAATCTTTTCGAAGGGTAAAACAACGGGGGGCATCTTCTCCATCAGCGGCGGGACAGTTTTGCCGAGCCCCTTGGGATAGTGTTCGGTGAACTTTATTGGAACACCCACGGTCTTGGCGGCCTGGATGAGGATACCCGCGTTCCGGATGGTCCTTTCTTGGTCGGATACGGCCCGCAGCATTTTCTCCTGGAGGTCGATCAAGAGCAACTGGGTTCTTCCTGGTTCGATCCTGAAAGGCAGCATGGGATCCCACCCCGTTTCCTTCATTATTCACGATCATGGGGTTATTATAGGCTAAAGATAACCCGAATAAGCCCGTGCCGGTTTCCTCAAAATGTGGTATGCTCTGAAAACTTGAGAGCCCGGGGGAGGTGTGTTTCATGGGCGCCGGTGATAACAGGAGGAGCAACGAGGAGGAAGGGTTTGACCAGTCTGGCGAATGGACGGTCGGAGATATCCTTAGGGCCATGGCCGGTGGGGATATCCCCCGCTACGTGGAGAGGCTCGCTTCCCAGGTCGAGGAATGGATGATCTCGGCCCTTTCCGGAGAAGGGGAGCTCTCGACAGAGGATTACCTGTTCGGTTTTGGGGACAGGAAGCAAGGGGACCCTGAAGCACTGATCTCCCAGCTCGAATGGGTGGAGGAGTTCGCTGATATACTTCCCGCCTCGAGTGAACCCGCGGGACACGAGGAAGCCGTCGCCCTTTGCTTCGGCCCCGTCGATTTCGACGAGGGTATGCGCATGGCCATTGATTATGCCGCTCTCTTCGGCAGGGACCACTGTCGGCGGGTCTGGATGCTCAGCGATAGTTGGGTGATCGGGGAAGTGGTCCGGTACGTACAGCATTTCAAGGCACTGTCTTCACAGGGGGTGGAATTGAGGTTCATCATGGTGACCCCCTGGGGTTGGACCGAGATCCCCATCGCCCTCGAAACGGGCGACAATGACAGGCTCCACTGGGAAGCGAGGTCCGCCAGGCAGGACCACAACAATCCCATGAAGCCAAAAAAACGAGACGACCCGAACCAGATGTAGCAAGCTGATTCCGCCCGGTGTAAAAAAAGGGGCAGGCTTTTCGGCCTGCCCCTTTTCGTCGCTTCACCCTCCGCTGATCATATGAATGATCTGGACGTTGGAACCATCGGGTATGGTGGTTTCGTCAAACCTGTCCCTCGGAACGGGAACATGGTCAACCCAAACCGCTAGGAGGGGGAAAACGTACCTCTTCCCGTCGATAACATCCCTGACGGTCATCCCTTCTTCCCATTCCATAGGTTCACCGTTGACGACGATCATGACGCGGGGCTTACCACTGGTCCTCCGGTTTCGCGTATTTCTCGACCGTCGCAATTACTTCCGGCAGGTCCATCCCTAGTTCCTTCAGTTTCTTGACCGTAGGGATACCGTTTTTGTCCCAACCGCGCCGCTTGTATACGGCATCCACCAGTTCTTCCCATTGTTCACGGCGTTTCTCAAGCAGCCGGTCGCACTTCTCCTGGGAGGAGAGGCCGGCGGGATCGATGCCTGACGCTTTCAGTTCGTTGTCGTAGTACTCTTCCCTGGCCTCCCACTCGTCGGCCCAGACCGGCCCCAGGGCCCTGTCGGGAATGGTGTGGTATTTCCTCGTACCCTTACCGAGCCTGAGCTGGAACACCCTCTGGAAGTTGTAAACACGCTCGGACTGGAGGACAAGCTCCTCCTTGTCAATATTCTTCCCCGTCACGGCGTTGAAAACCTCGACGTAGTTCTGGACGTGTTCGGGTACTTTCGCGGCCTCCTGGGGAGGGTAGCTGGTGGCGTTGTCGGCGGGTTCGATATCGTTCCAGGGCAGCTTGCAAACTCCGGTCAGGGAGAACCACGTCCTGAAGTTGGGGAAATAGTGCAGGGCTTCGGCCTTGTCCTCGAAGGTCGGCAACTGCTTGTTCACCCTGTCCATGAATATCAGCCACGCCTCGTCGTGCTGGGGGCCCTTCAGGGTCAGGAAGTAGCCGCCCCACTGGGCGATGGATTCCTTAGGCACGTACTCCGAGACCTCGATCCCCTGGCCTTCCATGCCGATCCTTTCCATGACATCGCGGTCGGCGCCGAAGTGATCGGCGAAGAGGCCCTTCATCCTGTGGATGCCCTTGCCCACCATGAGGGCGAACTCGTCCTTGCCCTCGCCGAGGCGGTGGAGCAGTTCCATTATGTCGGCCTTGTTGCCGAAGCTAAGGTCGAGGCCGTTGGTGTGTTCCTTGTTGATGAGCCCCAGTTCGTAGCATTCGCAGACGAAAGCGATGCCCGTTCCCAGGGATATGGTGTCGAGGCCGTAGTGGTCCGCGTAGAAGTTGACCTCGGTGGTCCATTCCGGGTCAAAGATCCCCACGTTGGAGCCCATGCCGGCGGCGGTTTCGTATTCAGGGCCGTCGACGGTGATCTTCTTTCCTTTCCACGGGCCAGTCTTTAGGGTAAAGCCGTCGACGGCTTTTGCGCAGGCCATGGTGCAGCCGTACCAGCAGCCGTCGGCGATGCCCTGGGTGAACATCTTTTCATATACCGTCGAATGGATCTTGTCCGCGTCGGGGTGCTGCCCGAATTTGTAGTTCATTGTGGGGAGAAGGTGGTACTCGTTCATTATCTCGTTGAGGTGTGATGTCCCCGCCGTGCGCATTCGGCACTGTTGGGCGTCAAGGGTGATGATCTCCTTGTGGAGTTTCGCGCCCAGCCTGGTCAGGGTGTCCAGGTCGGCCGGGTTGTTGGCGGTGCCGGTCATGTCGTGGGTCTTGACCACGAGGGCGGCTATCTTTTTATCGCGGAGGACGGTCCCGCCCCCGCCGCGGCCAGCCTGTTTCAGCCGGGGCAGTTTGCGGTGGCTGTCCCAGAAGCTGCTATTAAGGCAGCCCCAGTAGGAAGTCTCGGCTCCCTTCCCGGCCGTGACCACGGATATGAAACGGCGATCGTTGATGTCCCCCGGCTTTCCGAAGTATTCGTGGAGAGCCTCGGTCACCGTGTAAGCGTTAACGTCCTCGAAGGGAGACTCGAGGATCTGGACCTTCTTCTCGTCGGCGTCGACCAGTACGATGACGTCCTTTTCGGCCTTACCCTGCACCTCGATGGCGTCGAAACCCGCGAACTTAAGAAGAGGGCCGAAGTGCCCCCCCGCGTTGCTGTCGTAGGTCTGATCCGTCAGCGGGGAAACAAAAACGGCGTAAAACTTTCCCATCCCCGGGTACTGGGTGACCCCGCAGAGAGGACCCCCCGAGATGACTATCTCGTTTTCCGGGTCGTTCCACCGGGTGGTGTCCTTCACGGAATCCCAGAGAAGTTTCAGGCCGAAGCCCCTTCCCCCGGTGAATTTCTCCTTCATTTCCTCGGAGACGTCCTTTGACTGGAATGTCTTGTCTCCCACGTTGACCTTCAGGGTCTTGTTGGTGTATCCCCTGAAGGGTTTCGCCGGGACGTAGGTCCATTCGGCGAGGACTTTCATTTTCTCCATCTTGCGATCCCCCCTAGAAGAATTGGATGAACTGTTTCAACGCCCCGTCATAGGACGGGCGGTTCACCATTGTACGCAAAACCGATTTCGATATCGATGATACCATGTTTGTGCAAGGAGTATCAATTTACCGGGTACATCCCTAAGACCCCGCTCGTTGACGGGCCTTAGAAAATAATGCTACAATGCCCGACGTCCGGGGCGTAGCGCAGCCTGGTTAGCGCGCCTGCTTCGGGAGCAGGAGGTCGGAGGTTCAAATCCTCTCGCCCCGACCAGAAGAGGTAAACGGGACCCCGCTCTTTTGAGGTCCCTTTTTTTCATGGGGGGCTATTGAAGCCCGAAGAAGTCTGACGAAAGTTGACTATTGTCCGTGGCATCCTTATAATTACAGTCGCGAGGGGGAGAAATGGATAGTACGGTCGTAGCGAGAAATCGCAAGGCCCGTCATGACTATTTTATTATCGAGACCGTCGAGGCCGGGATGGTGCTCACTGGGACGGAGATAAAATCAGTCAGGGCCGGGAAGATCAATCTGAAGGACGGGTACGCGAAGGTCCGGGATTCCGAAATTTGGCTCTACAACGTCCATATTTCTCCTTTTGAGCAGGGGACCTACTATAATCACGAACCCCTTCGGCCGCGCAAACTCTTATTGAACTCCTGCGAGATAAGGCGCCTTGGCTCCAGGACGAGGGAAAAGGGCCTGACATTGGTGCCCTTGACGATTTACCTCAAGCAGAACCGCTGGGCCAAGGTGGAACTGGCGCTGGTTAAGGGAAAGACGGGTTCCGACAAGCGGGAAACGATCGCCGAGAGGGATGCCCGGAGGGATATGGAAAAGGCCGTCAAGGAAAGGCGGCATCGTGAAGTTTGACAATTAAATATGGGGGCGACAGGTTTCGACGGCAGGATGGAGGGCTACGGGCAGCGTGCCGAGTTGCCGGGACTCGCAAAACACGGCGTAAACAATAATCGCCAACGATAATTACGCACTGGCCGCTTAAATAGCGTCCACGTCCCTTGGGGTTTTCGTCGCCAGGATCCCCTGCGGACGTCACTTATGGCGACTGCTCCCCGCGTAACGCTCTCGCGCGCGGGGTCAAGCCTCAGAGGGCTAGGGTGAGGGGATCCCGTCTCCGGGAGTCCCGAACCGACATCAAAACGGGGACTGCGCACGGAGAAACCCGCAGTCGGCCCCTGTCGGACCGGGGTTCGATTCCCCGCGCCTCCACCAAGTGAAAAAGGGCAGCCCTGGACAAGACGGTTCGGGCTGCCTCTTTTTTGCTCCATACTCTGGACCTCACCCGCAGGGTCTTCCGAGGACATCCCGGTGGGCTCGTCCTGCCGGTCTCCATGCACAGAGTGCGCATTACTGGTGTTAACGATGTGAATAAATTCGTGGTGTTTATGTTTGAGGGCCTGAAAGGCCATGGTCATCCTCGAAAAGGTCCCCCTTGCGGCCGACTTTAGGGTAATATAGGTACCGGGTCACAGTATAAAACCAAGAGTCTTAAGGGAGGGTTCCAAGGATGTTCTGTTTTCAATGCCAGGAGACAGCGAAGAACCAGGGTTGCACGGTTAGGGGGGTCTGTGGGAAACCGGAAAGCACCGCCGCGCTCCAGGACCTCTTGATATACCTTTGCAAGGGGATCTCCGTCTATGGTGAAAGCCTGAGAGAGAAGGGGATTGTGGACCGGGAGGCGGGCCGGTTCATCACGAAGGCCCTTTTCGTCACTATTACGAACGCTTCCTGGGATGACCTTTCCATAATGGAGTGGATCAGGGAAGGTCTCAAGGTCAGGGATGCCGTGGCGGAAAGAGCAGGCGGCGCGGCAGGCCCTCTCCCCGATTGCGCCACCTGGAAAGGGACCACCCGGGAGGACATCGTCACCAAAGCGATGTCCGACGAGGTCCGGATCACCGCCGCCGGAAATGAGGACGTTCGGTCCCTCCGGGAACTCCTGATAATAGGGTGCAAGGGGATAGCCGCCTACGCCGAACACGCCGAGGTCCTGGGCTTCGAAAAGGACGAGGTCTACGGCTCACTGATGGAAAGCCTCGCTTCAACCACGAAGGATCTTCCCGTCGATGAAATGGTCAACCTGGTCATGAAGGCCGGCGAGACGGCCGTCAAGACCATGGCCCTCCTTGATGAAGCCAACACCTCCACCTACGGCAACCCGGAGATGACCGAGGTAAACCTTGGGGTCAGGAACAACCCCGGCATACTTATCTCGGGTCACGACCTTAAAGACATGGAGGAACTCCTGGAACAGACAGAGGGTACAGGTGTGGATGTATACACCCATGGTGAAATGCTCCCCGCCAACTATTACCCGGCCTTCAAGAAATACGACCATTTCGTGGGCAACTACGGCGGCTCCTGGTGGCATCAGAACGAAGAGTTCGAGTCCTTCCAGGGCCCGGTGCTGCTCACGACCAACTGCCTGATCCCCGTGAAAAAGGAAAACACTTACCTCGACAGGCTTTTCACCACCGGTGTGGTCAGGTACCCCGGAGCCAGGCACATCCCGGCGAGGTCCAGGGGTGGGAAAAAGGACTTCTCGAGCCTGGTCGAGGCGGCGAAGAAATGCTCCCCTCCGAAGGAGATAGAGAAGGGCAAGATCGTGGGCGGTTTCGCCCATGCCCAGGTCATGGCCCTGGCGGACAAGGTCGTCGAAGCCGTCAAGTCCGGGGCGATAAAACGGTTCGTGCTAATGGCCGGATGTGATGGGCGGTTCAACTCCAGGGACTATTACACCGAGGTGGCGAAAAATTTGCCCAAGGACACGGTGATCCTGACCGCCGGCTGCGCCAAGTACCGCTACAACAAGCTCGACCTCGGTGATATCGGCGGCATCCCCCGGGTGCTCGACGCCGGTCAATGCAATGACTCCTACTCGTTGGCGGTCATAGCGCTGAAGTTGAAGGAAGCCTTCGGGCTGGCCGATATAAACGAACTGCCCATCTCCTACGATATAGCGTGGTACGAGCAGAAAGCCGTCGCCGTCCTGTTGGCGCTGCTGTCGCTGGGCGTCCAGGGAATAAGGCTTGGCCCGACATTGCCGGCCTTTCTCTCACCCAACGTGGCAAAGGTCCTGGTGGATAAATTCAACATCAAACCCATAGGCACCGTCGAGGGCGATATCGCGGCGATGATGGCGGGGAAGTAGTAATACCTCGGGGCTTAAGAAAGGGGGGCGAAAGCCCCCCTTGTCATCGAATAGGGCCTTCTTTCATTCCCCGTCAGGTTTTGTTCACCTCGGACATTCCGACGTCGTACAGTCCAGTGAGGTCTATTACAAAAAGGGTATAATCAAAAGCAGGCCTCTATAACCGGAATTCCTGTTTTCAATCCACCCTCTGTTTTCATGCGCCCGAAATAGGGAGAGAAACCTTTCGAAGCCTCTATCTTCGTTTGAAAGGAGAGAACCTTGGATGAAAAGGCTGTTCATTCTGTTCGTTCTGACGGTGGTCATGATAGGGGCCGTTACAGGAAGTACGACGGCCGCGGCGATGGGAAAGGAGGTGGTCTTCGGTGACCAGTCCTGGGACAGCATCCAATTCCTGCACCGGGTGATGGGCTATATCCTGGAACACGGTTACGGTTTGAGGCCGGTTTACAATTTTTCCGAGACCATGCCATCCTTGATAGGACTCGAACGGGGCGATAACCATATCGTCCTCGAGGTGTGGGTCGAAGCAAGGCAGGAGTGGTGGGACAACGCCCGGAGTGCGGGGAAGGTGTTGGGTTTCGGAAAAGTCTTCCCCGACTCCCCCACGGGCCTTTACATCCCTGCCTACCTTGTTAAGGGAGACCCCGATAGGGGCATTGAACCCCTCGCCCCGGACCTCGTTTCGATCTTCGACCTGCCCAGGTACCAGCACCTTTTCACCGACCCCGAGGACAAGAGCAAGGGGAGGGTCTATAACGCCGTCTCAGGTTGGGCGGCCAGCGAGAGGTATGTAAAAAAATTTGCCGGGTACCGGGTGGATGACAAGCCCTTGGAGCATTACTTCAACCTTTTCGACCCCGGTTCCCAGACCGCGCTTAACGCCGCCATCAGGGGCGCCCACGACAGGGGCCAGCCCATCGTCGCCTACTACTGGGAACCGACGCCACTGCTGGGGGAATTGGACATGATCCTCCTCAAGGAACCCGACTACGATGAAAAAATCTTCACCGAGACCTGCCTTTGCCAGAACCCATCCTTCTCCGTTGAGAAGGCCGCCAACGCGAAATGGGTCCATGAACACGTCGAGGTCGTCCCACTCCTTGAAAATTTCCACCTCAGCCTCGAAATGACCAACGAGGTCCTGGCCTGGATGGAGGCCCACGGGAATGACCCGCAGATGGCGGCCCTCTGGTTCCTCAAGAACAATATTGACTTCTGGCATTCATGGATCGATGACTTGGAAGAGGTGTCGGAGAAGGTGGATAAGGCCCTGGAGAAGGAGAAGCTCCCGTAAGTGCGAAGCCCGTCGGCTCCTCTTTTTTGAAAAGCCCAAATAGGCGTTATGGATAGGGGGACAGCCTGGCGTCAGGCTGTCCCCTTATACCATGATTTTACGAGGTGTCCCCCAACCGGGTGTTTTTGCTTCTCAGCGCGCCTCCCATTTCCTCATCTCCGACCTTAACATCGCGAGGGCTAGGAGAAACCCGCTCAGGTCCATCAGGGGGAAGGCTAACCAGACCCCGTCGGTGCCCACGAAATGGGGGAGGATAAGCAGTATGGGGAAGCAGAAGACGATCTGGCGCAGGACCTGGAGGACGAAGGTAGCCCTGGCCCTCCCCAGGGCTTGGAAGGTGTAGCTCGTAACGATATACAAAGACATCAGGGGCAGCAACAGGTAACCCAACCGTAAACCCCTTGCGGCTATCGCTCCCAGTTCCACGTCCCCCCTGGAAAAAAGGTTCACCAGGAGGACGGGGAACGCCTGAACGATCACCCAGAATAAAGTGAAGATCCCCGCTGCGGCCAGGATGGCCAGTTTCACGATGCCTTTCACCCTCTTCATCTTCCCGGCCCCGTAGTTGAACCCCACCAGTGGCTGGGCGCCTTCCCCGATCCCAAGGGCGGGGAGGTAAAAGAGGGAGTCGAGGCTGAAGAATATCCCTACAGCCGAGATGGCTAGGTCCCCGCCTAGGCGGCCCATTATCCTGTTTATGATCACTAGGAGGGTCACAAAGGATACTTCAAGCAGGCCCGGCGATATCCCGATGGCCAAGGCGGGCAGTATGATCTTCAACCTGGGACGGATGAGGTTCCTTCGGATCTTGAGGCCGCTTTGACGCAGGTAAAAAAGGATGACCCAGCCCAGGGCCGCGGCCTGGGCCAGGGTGGTCCCCCAGGCGGCTCCCTTGACTCCCCACCCCAGGACAGCGATGAAAAGCCAGTCGAGGAAAATATTGGTCAGGGTGCCGATCAGCATAGTCCCCATGGCCCAGCGGGGGGCGCCTTCGGCTCTCATCAGGCCGTTCATCGAGAAGGTCATCACCAGGAAGGGCATTCCCAATGCCACTATCCGTAGATAATCAAGGGCCGGGTCAATGACCCGGTCGCTCGCGCCGAAAAGGCGGAGCATAGGGTTCCCGCAGCAGAATCCCGCCCACAGGAGCAAAAATCCCCCGGCGAGGGCCATCAAGAAAGCATTCGCCAGGACCTCTTCCGCCCCGTCACGGTCTCCACAGCCCAGGTTTCGTGAGACGATCGATGACGAACCCACGGTTATCAGGATTCCCACTGTGATGGCAAGACCGAAATAGGGGAATGCCACGGTAACGGCCGCCAGACCCCCGGAACCCACTATTCGCCCGATGAACATCCGGTCGACTATGTTGTACAAAGCGTTGGAGAGCAATCCGACGATCGCCGGCATGGAGAAGCGAAAGAGAAGGCTGCCGATGGGATCGCGCCCCATCACTTCCGTGCGTGTATCGTAAGACAAGTCCTCACTCCCTGCGCGTGCCCTTCCGGGAAACTGAGGCGGGGTCGAAAAACGGCTCAGACCTGTCGAGATCGCCTCTCCTGCTCGGATCTTTTGGCGATCGGTCCGGCCAGGCGCGGGTGCTTAACCTCTTCTTCATGGGGACATCCGTGGGGAAAGCCGTCAAGGATCGGAACATCCTTCAGCGGTCCTACCCCAAGACCCCCGGTGCCAAACCGTTTCGAGGCCGTGGGATATAGTACTCATAGGACACTGTTCTTGACAAGATATCTCGAAGCGAACCCTGGTGACGGTGGGAGGCTTTCAGGTCAGTGGCCCTCTCAATAGGCGGGTGGTCACCAGGGAGGCCGCTCACGCCTCCAGCGGTAAGGGGTAGGCGAAGTGAAAGCTTCACTTCGCCTACCCTTTCGGGTTATCCCGTTTCCATCGGAAGCCGGGCTCAACGATCCCGTAAAAGGCGCTTTTTTTGCCCTTCATGAAAGCCCAGTTCTGGTTGCCATAGTCGAAGTGCCACCATTCATCGGGGAAGTTCGTGAACCCCGCTCCGGTCATGACGGCAAAAAGCATTCGACGGTTATCCAGGGCCTCGAGGGTCTTTCCCGGCATAGCTCCACCCGAAGATGCCTTTTTTTCATAATAGGCCGTCCCTGACCTGTCGGTGGTCTCGTCGAAACTCGAGCCCATGTAGAGGCAGAATCCCTTGTCGTCGACTATGGTTATATCGACGGCGCCGCCCGTCAAGTGGGGCGAAGGGCGTTCGGGGTGGCTGGAAGGGGAAGCGACGAAGCGGGTCGCCAGGGAGCCCAACTCCTCGTCGTTCTTGAATGGCATGGCCTCCCGGAGTTCTTCGCGATACTTGTTGAAAAGGGCGGTTTGCAATGGTACCGGTCGCCACCCATCAAGGAGCACCAGCCTGAACCCTGGCGGGAGCCGGCCGGCCGCTTCCAAAAGCAGTGTCAGCACTCCTCTCCGGACGTAACATTCGGGCAGGGCTCCTTCGATCCCGTTGAGGAAATATATGGGGTGTACCAGCAGTTTATCCGGTACGAGGCTGGCGGGGACCAGTTCCTCCCGGCATTCCTCGATCGGCAGCGTGAGGGCTTTTTCCCAGTCGAAAAGCCTTTCCTGTGCTACGGGTGCCCATTTTTTCCCTGTTACCATCTTGGTCACCTCCCTAGAGGTTCATTATCCCGGGGATCAGGGTGGTCAGGAAGGGAAAGGTGATCACTATCCCGAGTACGATCAGCGACACGCCTATGAAGGGCCAGATGTGTACGAAAACGTCGGTCAATTTCACCTTGCCGACGGCCGCCACGACGTAGTTGCAGGCGCCCATCGGTGGAGTGATGAGGGCAATCGTCACGTTCAGCGTCATGACCACGCCGAATTGGAAGGGGTCTATGCCGGCTTTCATTGCGATGGGCGTGAAGATGGGGGTAAGAAGGGTAAGGGTGGAAACCTCCTCCATGAACATCCCGATGGGGAATATCACGGCGCTCAATACCACCATCAGGAGCCAAGGCCTGTCCACAAGGCCGGCCTGGAGCAGCAGCGCGGCAAAGCGCTGGGGGATCTGTTCCCATTTCAGGAGCCAGCCGATGACCGTGGCGGCCCCCATGATAAGGAATATCGAACTGGTAAGGCGGACCGTCTCGTAAAGGGATTCCCAAAGGACCTTCCTGGTAAGTTGCCTTGTATAAAAGAGGCCTGCTACCAGGCAGTAGGCCACGGCCAGGGCCCCGGATTCCGTCGGCGTCACGATTCCCGTGATGATTCCCCCAAGGATGATGACGGGAGCGAGAAGGGCCACCGCCGACCTGGCCAGGATCTCCTTCTTGCGCTTGCGGACTTCGGTGAAATCGGCGACGGGCACGTGGTATTTCATAGAATAAAAGTAGTTCATGATCATGAAGGCACCCCCGAGAACCAGCCCCGGGAGTATTCCCGCCGCGAAAAGACCCCCGATGGAAGTGTTGGTCATAGTGGCGTAAATGATCATGAAGATACTCGGGGGGATGATCGGTCCTATAAGGGCGCTGCCGGCGGTAAGGCCTGCCGAATAGGAGGGGGAAAAACCGTCCTTGATCATCGCGGGGATGAGGATCGAGCCGAGAGCCGACGCGTCAGCCACGGCGGACCCGTTCACCCCCGCGAGGATGATGCTTCCCACCACGTTTACGTAACCGAGCCCGCCGCGTACGGAGCCGACCAGGAGCCGGCAGAAGTCGAGCAGGCGGTCCGTCAGTCCCGATCGGTTCATAAGGATCCCCGCCAGGATGAAAAAGGGAATGGCCATGAGGGTGAAGGAATCCATCCCGCCAAAGAACTGCTGGCTCATCACTCTCAGCAGGGAAAGGTCGCCCAGGAGCAATATCCCCACCAGGGCCGCCGAGAGCAGGGACAAAAAGAGCGGCAGCCCCAGGACCATGAGCACGAGGAAGGAAACCAGCATGAAAAAGCCCAAATCAGCTCCCCCTTTCACCGAGGTGAAGGAGCACGCTCCCTACCAGCAGCAACGCGAACCCCGCGGGCAACGCCATAAGGGGTATGGTTTTCGGGATGTTAAGCGCCAGGGTTCTCATGTACCAGATCTTGGTCGCGTTCACCCATCCGAGGTAGATCATCAGTAAAAGGATGGCCGACGAAAGGAAGAATTTCCCCTGCTTTATCACCCGTTGAAAAAGGGGTGGGAGGTGGGGGACCACGAAATCCACGGCCATGTGGTCCCCCTTTACGGCGGCCCCGAGGGCGCCGAGCATTACGATCCAAATCAGGGAGAAGCGTGCCACTTCCTCTGTCCAGACGAGGGAACTTTTCAGGACGTAGCGACAGAAGACCCCCAGGAGGATATCGCTCACGTTGACGGCGAGCATGAAGCAGGCGGCCCATGCCCCGAAAAGTTCAAGCCTGGGAATCCATTTCGAGGGGCTTCTTCCCGCGTTGGCGCCCGAAGATGTCGTCACGGGCCTATTTCGCCTTTTCGTTGGCGTCCCTGGCGCACTGCAAGGCCAGGTCCAGCCAGTCTTGTCCCACCTTTGTCTTCAACCACTCCACGTAGGCAGGCTGCGCCGCCTTCCGGAAGGACTCCATCTCCTCATGGTCGGGCGCGTAGGCGGCCATGCCCTTTTCCACCAGGAAGTCGATATCCTTCCTGTCGGCCTCCTGCATCGCCTGCCTGTTCAGCGAATTGGCTTTCCTCGCCGCTTCGGTGAGGGTCGCCCTTTGTTCCGCCGTAAGCGAGTCGAGGAGGTCACCGTTGATGACGAGGAATTGGTCTGAATACTGGATATTGGCGAGGGTGAGGTACTTCTGGACTTCGTAAAGGCTGCCCATCTTGATGTACATGGCGGGGTTCATCTGCCCATCGACAACGCCCGACTTCAGGGCCATGTACAGTTCCGTCCAGGGGATGGGCGTGCCGCTGGCGCCAAAAGACTCGAAAAGGATGACCTGTCCCTCGTCCATCCCACGGAAGCGGAGACCCTTGAAGTCCTCGGCGGTCCTTATCTGCCTCTTGTCATTGGTGAAGGCAAGGAAACCCCCTTCCTCGACGGCCTCCAGCAGGTACGCGCCGGTACGCTGGTGGAACTCCTCCTTCGCCCTCTCCCAGTAGCGACTCTCATCGAAGAAGAAGTGGGCCGCCTCGAAACTGTCGAACATGAAAGGCACAGCCGAAGCGTAGATCTCCGGGAATACCGGTGCCACGCCCGCAAAGGATGCCACGTTGATAATGGGCTGATTCATTCCCTTTTTCGTGAGCAGTTCCATTCGTTCCTCTTCGTTGCCAAGCTGGCTGTCGGGGAAGAGCTTGATCATCACAGCCCCCCCGGTTCCCTCCTCGACCAGTTTCTTGAAGTTGACGGCGTAAAGGTGTACTGCGTTGTTCTCCTCGTCGGCCGGGCCGTTGTAGGACATCTTTACCTCCAGGGCGGCCGGCGACGACGGCACTCCCAAAAAAGCGACGCAGAAGACGGCGAGCAAGATCGCGGCGGTCAACCTTCCGGGTCTCATCGTGATCTACCTCCTTTATTTGGGTCCAGGAGCCTCCAAGAAGATGGGGGTCGGCCGAACCTGAGGCAGCCTGGTAAATAAATGATACCAAAAAAGAGGGCGTTCTCCTAAAATCGTATATATTGGAAACGCCCTTGCGTAAGAATGAGACAGAAAGGACTGAAAATATTCTCGACAAGGTTGTGAGACTCATGGCGAAAGTGACGATCCAGCAACTGCAGAAGATGAAGGAGGCGGGGGAGAAAATCTCCATGGTGACGGCCTACGATTATTCCCAGGCCGTCTTGGTGGAGAAAGCCGGCATCGAGGTGGTCCTGGTGGGCGATTCTCTAGCCATGACCACCCTTGGCCACGAGGGGACGACGGCCCTTACCACCGACGAAATGATTGCCCACATCAAGCCCGTAGTGAAGGGAGCGCCTTCACCACTGGTCATCGGGGATCTCGTCTTCGGCTCTTACAACGAGAGCCTTTCCCAGGCGGTCCATTCGTCAACCCGCCTCATCAAGGAGGGCGGTTGCGATGCCGTAAAACTAGAGGGGGCCCACCCCAACGTCATAAGGGCCATTGTCGATGGGGGTATCGCCGTCCAGGGGCACTTGGGGCTCACCCCCCAGACAGCCGTCCTCCTGGGGGGATTCAAGGTCCAGGGTAAGGGCAAGGAGGCTGGGCTCCGGTTGCTCGACGATGCCAAGAGGTTGGAGGAGGCGGGGGTTTTCTCCATCGTGCTGGAATGCGTCCCCGAAGAGTTGGGAAGGGTAATGTCCAGCCTTGTGAATGTGCCGGTCATCGGTATAGGCGCGGGCAGGTATTGCGACGGGCAAGTGCTAGTCCTGCACGACATGATGGGGCTTTTCGACCGGTTCACGCCCAGGTTCGTCAAGCAGTACAGGCAGATAGGGACAGAAATGGTGGAGGCCTTCATGGAATTCAAGGCGGACATAAGGAACGGTTCCTTCCCGTCGGAAGAGAACGTTTTCGCCGGGTTTTCCAGGGAGGAGGCCGATGCCCTTCTGGTGGAACTTAAATCGCCCGGGGTGCATCGGGACCATTGACCGGAAGGGCGGCCGCGGGTTCGCAAGGCCCAGGCGCCCCTCAAGGGGGTCGGGCTTTTGAGGTCCGGTACCGGGAAGGGGGGTCAAGGCCGTGTCGAGCACAATTCGAGCAAAACCCCCCAGTCGTTTATCTTCTGGGCAAGGCTTTTCGACGCGTAGGCCGGGCTGGTCGATGGGAGGGTCTGTCTGCTCAAAGTCTTTTGATCGATATCCAGGCCCGGCAGTACGAAGCGTTCAAACAGTTCCGCGGCCTTGCGGCCGTTGAAAAAGATCGCTAGGATCGTTGGGTGGTCCCGGAAAAAACGTGCGAAATCGTTAGGAACGACGCCATCATCCAGGATTGAGCCGTCCATGCTGCCGGGCCTCTCGCAGTAAAGCAGGACGTCCCACAAGGCGACCCCCGCGCCGCGGAGCCTTTCAAGCCGGTCTTCATAAGGGAGTTCCGGTCCGGCTTTGAACAGCGCGCCCATGATCGTCCAGAAAGCGTTCCTGGGGTGAGCGTAATATTGTCTATCCTGGAGGGACTTTTTCCCCGGGAAACTGCCCAGGATGAGCAAAAGCGGTCCCGGCCCGGACACAAAGGGGAAACCTCTCTGTTTCGCCAACGATTCATCACTTCCGTAAGTCTATAATAAGGGTGATACAATCAAAAGGCAAAAACATTTCAAACCTACGGGAGAGAGTCCGACTCTTTGAGGGATTACTTCAGGCTTGATATTTTAGCCGTTCTCTCGGCGGGTGTCCTCTGGGGCACCCTGAGCCCCGCCGGGAAACAGTTGAGTCTTTTGGGCGCCGATATGCTGACCGTGGCCGTCCTGAGGGCGGCTTTCATGGCGGGGGGGGTGGCCCTTTTCCTCCTTGCACGCATGCCGCACCGCTTCCGAATCGGAGGCCGCCAACTACTCCAGGTCGCGGTCCTTGCCGGGCCCTGCATGGTGGGCATCTACGCCGGGTTCTTCTTCGCCCTTCATCACCTCTCGGTGCCGGTCACCATTGTCATTTTCTTCACCCATCCCCTGCTCACGACCATCGGTTCGCTGGTGATAACGAAGGAGCTCCCCAATTGCCGCCAGGTCGCCGGGGCGCTGCTTACCTTCGTGGGTGTGGCGGTAGGGGTGCTTTCATCGGAGGGGTCCCTTTCGGGAGGGATAGACCCCGTTGGTATCGCCTGGTGTCTTTTCGCCGCCTTGGGCATGTCCTTGTATTCCCTTTTCGGAAGGCTCTCGGCCCAGACAGGGTTCATATCCCAAGCCACGCTGTTTTTCTATTTGCAGTTTTTCGGCCTGAGCTGGCTCTCCCTGCTCAAGACATTCACGGCCGGGTGGGGCGATCTTCCCTTGATCACCACGGCACAACTGTTATGGATCATGTACGTAGGGCTTGGTGGAGGCATGCTGGGCTACAGTATCTATTTTTACGGCCTCAGGACTTTGCCGGCGTCGACGGCCAGCATCGTCTCATCCATCGAAATCGTTACGGCCTTCACCCTTTCGGCCGTCCTGTTGCGTCAGCCCCCGGCCCCCAGGGAGGTAGCGGGGGCGGCCCTCATCGTCTTGGCGATCGTCCTGGTGAGCCGAGGCGGCAACGAACCCTTAAGAAGAAAAGCCTAAAAACCAGCAGATCTCGAGAGGAGGTTGGATCCCATGTTCAAGGAGTTCAGGGAATTCGCGATGCGGGGAAACGTGGTGGATATGGCCGTGGGTATCATAATCGGCGGAGCCTTCGGCACGATTGTTATGAGCCTTGTCACCGATATACTCATGCCGCCCATAGGCCTTATCCTTGGCGGTGTCGACTTTACTGATCTTTTCCTCACCCTCAAGGAAGGGGTTTCGCCGGGACCCTACGCGACGCTGGCGAGCGCCCAGGAAGCCGGCGCTGTCACCGTGGCCTACGGTCTTTTTTTGAACTCCGTGGTCAGTTTCCTCATTATCGCCCTATCGGTATTCTTCGTCATTAAAGGGGTCAACGCGATGAAACGCCGGGAAGAAGAGGCTCCCCTGGAGCCGACCACTAAGGATTGCCCTTACTGTCTTTCCTCGGTGCCCATCAAGGCGACCCGCTGTCCTTTCTGTACCTCCGAGCTAGCCTGAGGGAGCACGGCCCAAAGCAGGAAGGGGACAACCGAAGATGGACAGGGGGGCGGTTCAACTGCCCCCCTGTCCATTTATCCTTCGTTTCTTCAGCTCGCCGTAACCGTTCTTCGGGCGTTAAGGATCTTCAGGGCGATCACCGACGCGCCGATGAAAAGGGCGGCCATCACTTTCACGCGGTAATCGGGCAGGAAGGCGACGATGGCGGCGACAAAAAGGATCGCCCTCACGGGATAGCCCAGCCTTTCAAACATCCACCCCTGTAAAGCCGCCGCAAGGCTGAAGATACTGGCCAGGGAGGCAACGACAATGATGGCAAGGGGAACCCAGGAAAAATTCTCCAGGAGGATCACCGGGTTATAGATGAAAGAGAAGGGTATGAGGTAGGCGACGAGGGCTATCCTGGTCGCCATGAAACCCGTCTGGCTGGGGTTGCCACCGGCTATCCCGGCGCCGGTGAACGAAGCGAGGCAGACCGGCGGGGTCAGGTCGGCCATGATGCCGAAGTAGAAGACGAAAAGATGGGCAGCCAGGGGCAGGACCCCCATCTTGACCAGCGCGGGGGCGATCATCGTGCTCGTCACGATGTAGTTCGCCGTCGTAGGCAGCCCCATCCCCAGCACCAGGCAGGCCACCATGGAAAGGAGCAGCGTGGGGAACAGCATCCCCCTCGAGATGTCGATGATGTTGTTGGAGATCGTCAATCCCAACGCCGTAAGTGATGAGGTCCCCACGATGAAACCCACCAGCGCGCAGGCAAGGGCCACGCCGAGGGCGCACCGGGCCCCCTCTTCGAGGGCGTCGCAGATGTCCCTGATCCCCATCCGTGTGTGTTTGCGGAGGAGGCTCACCGCCACGACGCTGACGATCCCCCAGAAAGCCGCCGCGAGGGGGGTATACCTGTTCAGGAGCATGCCGATGATGACCACCAGGGGAACCATGAGGTGGCCGTCTTTTTTCATGACCTCCTTCAGTGAGGGTAGGAGGTTCTTGGGCAGGCCCCTGAGGTCCCTCTGGCGGGCTCTCAGGTGGACGGCGAAGTAGAGGGCGATGTAGTAGAGCAAGGCCGGTATCGCGGCCGCTGCGGCTATTCTCAGGTAGGAGATCCCCAGGAATTCGCTCATGATGAAAGCGCCGGCTCCCATGATGGGCGGCATGAACTGGCCCCCGGTGGAGGCGCTGGCCTCGACGGCGCCGGCGAACTCGGGCTTGTAACCCACCTTTTTCATGAGAGGGATCGTAAAGGCCCCGGTGGTGGCCACGTTGGCCACGGAGGAACCGCTGATGGTCCCCAACAGGCCCGAGGCGACTATGGCGACCTTCGCGGGGCCGCCGGGTGAATGACCCGCCATGGCCAAGGCGAGTTCGTTGAAGAACCTGGCCCCCCCGCTCTTCCCAAGAAAGGCCCCAAAAAGGATGAACAAGAATACGAAAGTACTGGAGACCCCGAGGGCCACGCCGAAAATTCCCTCCTGGGTCAGGTACATGTGCTGGATGATCCGGTTGATCGAGTAACCCCTGTGCATGAACATGAAGGGCATGAAGCGGCCGAAGTAGCAGTAAAGGAGGAAAAAGACGCTCAGGAAGGGAAGCACCTTCCCAGCGACCCTTCTCCGGCTTCCAGGACCATCACGAAGGTGAGTAGGCCCAGCCAGACCTCGTGGGGTTGAACCTGGGCCCCCTTCGAGCTATCTCGTTGAAGAAGAATATTATGTACCCCGTGCCCACACCGGCCACCGCCGCCAGGACCCAGTCAAACCAGGGGATCTTGGTCTTGTCCTCGCCCTCTCTGCCCGGGTAGAGCAGAAACACGGCCACGATGGCGAAGGTGAGGTGGACGGCGCGATGGATCGATGTGGGCAAAAGTCCGATCCCTGCAGTATAGAGGTGAAAAGGGACATGGCGATCAACCAGGCGGAAACGATCTTCTTCGGGAAGCCTACGGGACGGCGAAAGCGGCTCTCGATGTCGTACTTTCTCGACTATGCTCTGGAGGTCTTCCTCCTCGATCTGCTGCACTAGCGGTGTTTTGACGGTTTCGTCCTTACCCATGTCAAACCCCATTCCCGAGAGGGCCCGGGCCGCCAATCGCTCCGACCCGGGCCCTGAAAGATTTTTTGATAATTGAGGACCTTACATTACCTCGTCGTAGTACCTCCTGGCTCCGTAGTGCATCGGGATCAGTATGTACTGGATGTTTTCGGGTTTCATGGTCTCCATCATGGCACGAACGGCGAGAAGGTCATCCTTGTGCTCGAAGAGAGCCTTGGTCATCCGGTAGGCCAGGTCGCCATCGACATCCTTGTTGATGGCCAGGATATTCCAGCTGGCGTAGGTCTTGACCTCGTTGGGCTGGTTTGAGTAGAAATTGGCTGGGATGGTGAAGGGCACCCAGTAGGGGGTCTCGGCAATGACCTTGTCCCGGATGTTGTCGGGGACATCGATGAATTCCACTACGCCCAGGGTGGCGGCCTCGACCACGCCGGCCATCCCGAGGGAACCCACCATCACTGCCGCGTCGATCCGCTTGTCGCTGAAGGCGGTCGCCGTATCACCGACGCCGAGGTTCTCGGCCTGGATATCCTTGTCAGGGTCGATCCCCGCCAGCCTGAGCAGTTGCCGGGCCGTGACTTCAGTCCCGCTCGCGACGGCCCCGATGGAGACCCTCTTGCCCTTGAAGTCATGAAGTGTCTTGATGCCGCTTCCCTTGGCTATCATCAGTTGGGTCGGCTCGGGATAAAGGGGAACAAGGGCCCTGATGTAGTCCTGGGGGTTGCCCTCGAATTTGTCCTTCCCCAGGTAGGCATAGTAATAAAGGCCGTCCATGAAGCCTGTTTCGGCCTCCCCACTGCCCATCAACTGGATGTTGTTGACGGTGCCGCCGGTGGACTGGGCGCTGGCCTTGATGCCCTCGATATTATCATTCCAGATCTTGGCCATCGCAGCGCCGAGAGGATAGTAAGCGCCCCCCGTGCTTCCCGTGGCGATGTTGATGAACGTCACGGCCGAAGCGGCTCCCGCCACAAGGCCCGCCATCACCACCGCAAGGACAAGGATCCTCAAACCTCTTCTCATTTCCGAGAAACCTCCTTAAGGAAAGTCACCTTGCGAAGAAAGGTGCAGACAATATATACCCTATAAACCGTCACCCTGTCAAAGGATTATATAAGCGTTCGAAGGGGGTTCGAGGCCGGGCTTTTGGGAGGCAAGGCCGATCATGCTCACTTTTGGTTGTTTTCGGACGGTATGGAGGTGCAGAAGCGATGGTGCACCGTTGGAGCGAAGAAGATAATGGCGCCGCAGATCAACCTGAAAGCCCATGAGAAATTCAAATACCGCGCAATGGATCCTGTCAGCACGGGGGAGACGAAGTAGCACCCGGCCATGAGAAACCAAACCAGGGAGGTGGCCTTAGGCCGAAGCCGTGCGGGTACCATGTCCCCGATGAGGGCGAGGTGTAAGGGGAAGCCGTATCCCATCCCGATGCCGTAGACCACCCCCCAGAAGATCGTCCAGGCGTTGCTGTTCACAAGGGTGACGGCCACCGACGCGAAAGCGGTCACCGAGAAGCTGAGAGCCGCCAACCTGCTCCTCGGCAGGCGGTCCATGAGCCTGAAGCCGAAAAGCCTTATCAAGAGCCCTGTCAGGGCCTGGGAGGAAATGAACGACGAGGCGAGCAAACCCCTCTCCAGGGCTAGTCCCGCCAGGGAGACAATGGCGGCATCGGTCATGGCGAAGAGGACCACCGAGGCCAGAAGGGTCCTGAACTCCTTCCCCTTTAGCACCTCTGAATAGGTTCCCCAGTAGACATTCCCAAGGCTGGGGTCATCCTCCCGGGGAATGGTGACGGTGACGGCCAAGCAGAGTATGGCGGGAAGGAGGGGTGACCAGATGTAGATATAATTGTGGCCGTTCCGCAAAAGCCACTCGGCGATGGGAAGCAGCGCTATCATGGGGGCTATGGTCCCGGCGCTGGCAAGGGTGAAGGAAGAACCCCGGACTTTTTCAGGAACGGCCAAGACCTGGTAAGTGGTCAGGCCGACCAGGAAAAGACTCGAGGAAAAACCCGTAAGGGCTCTGAAGGCCAGTACCAGGGGGACCGAAGATCCCGCCAGGGCGACACCCGACCCGCTGGCAAGGCAAAGGAACGAAGCCGCCAGCATCACCCTCCTGAAGGAAAATTTCTCGATGGCGAGGCTGGCGAGAGGGCGGGTGATCGTCGAGGCGGCGAAAAAGATACCCAGTATCCATCCGATTGTCCCGGGATCTTTGACCCCCGTATTCTGCAGGTACAGGGCTAGGAGAAAATATAGATCGCCGAAAGCCATTATGGCGAAGTTGCCTGCGAGGAATCGGCCGGTGAGGACCCTGGTAGAGTTCATAGATGAGACACCTTCTTCTCGCGAAACACGGACCTCATGCAGTTTAGCACGAGGGATCGCAGAGGTGTCAACCAGGAGAATTGGCCAGGTCCTTGAGGCACTGTAGTTCCTCCGCTGTTATCTTGCCCGACACGAAGGGCGAATAAACGGTCTTGTTCTGTAGGAGGGGTTCATGCTGCACTTCGGGGTGCTTGACAAGGACCTCCCTAAAGAGGGGCGTGCCGGGGATCGGTGAATATTGGGCCAGTTTCGACTTCGCCCCGAGGGATCGGACGAAACGGATGGTCTCCGCCGCGTCGGAGGCTTTCTGCCCTGGAAGGCCCACCAGCACGTAGGTCTCAACCTGGTCAGGCCCGTAACCCGCTTCCAAGAGGTAGGAAACGGCCGCCCTGTATTCCTCGGAAGTAGCCTTGATCCTCCCTGCCTCGAGGTTGATCTCATCGACGCCTTCAAGGCTGAGGCGGATGGTTTTAAAACCCGCCCGGTACAACGTGGAAGCACAACCCCGATCGATCTCGCGTACGTGAAGGCCGTTAGGCGCATGAAGCCTCAAGCCGGGGTAGCGCGCGATGATCCCTTCACAGAGGGGGTAAAAGTGGTCCTCCTTTGCCGCCAGCAGGGCATCGTCATAAAAGGCAAGGTCCCACGCCCCTAGGCCGACCTGGAGGTCAACTTCTGCCATCAGCCGGCCCAGGTCCCTTTGCCTGAACTCCGGCCATAGGAGTGGAGAGGCGCAGTAGGTACACCTCCTGGGGCACCCGGTGGAAGAGAGGGCCACCCCGAAGGTCAACTTCCCGTAAAGATCCATCGCCGGCGTGGCAGAAGGGAGCGGCAAGGGCACCGTCTGGACCTCGTCCGCTCCGGAGAGGGAGGCATGTTCGGGGCAGAGGATGGGGTAGATCCCGCCGAGGATCACCGGGACCCCCGGCAGCGAATTCCTGAGTTGTTCGATGCACCAGAATACACCCTTGTACCAATAGGTCATGGCCGATGTGACGAGGATGAGGTCGGGCCGCGGCAGGGAGCGAACCCTTGAAGCGAGCCCTTCACCATCAAGGCCGTAATGCCAGAAACGGCGGGGGATCTGCCGGTAGGCTTCGGGCTTGGGGATCTCCCTCCTGGCGGGGACCCTTCGACCGTACTTTTTGTCGGAAGCGGCGGAGTCACGGACGCAGTCGATGAGATAAACCTCGTTGCCCCTTTCCCGCAGGAGACCAAGGAGAAAAAGCAACCCCAATGGCTTAGCCCAAAGGTCGAAGAAGGAGAAGTCCATCACCGGGGGGTTTACGCCCAGTACCCTGCAACCCTCCAAGGAACCCAGGAACCCGGACAGGTCGCTCATCGGCGCTGTTCCACGACAACAAAACCGGACAACCCACGAGACACCGAATCCAGAACCCTCGATCCCATGATCTCCGCCATGACTTCCAATTCCTTCTCCTTTGACTTCCCCGGATTGGGAATAACTTGACCTTTGGTGTCCATTATATTTCAGAAAGATCATAGTAAATCGAGAGCGCTGTCGAAGAAGACCCCCCATTGGGCCGGCCCTTGAAGTAGAATAACAGGAGGATCCGAAAACTATGGCGGTTGGGAGGTGGCAGGGATGAATTGGAAAAGACTGGTCCTTCCGGTTGCTGTTTTATCAACGTTGGTTTTCTCCGGCTCAGCTTTCGCCGCGGAGTTCAAGGCGGACATGGCGGTGGAAACCGAGGGTGAGACCATCACGAGCAAGGTTTATGTCAGCGGCAGCCTCATGCGACAGGAGACGAAGATTCCCGGCGGCGGGGTGAATATCAGTATCTTTGATGGGGCCAGGGGGATAATGTATGTCCTTATGCCCGAAGAAAAAATGTACATGGAATTCCCCAACGACCAGATGGTCCTGGGTGACGAGGATATTGAAAAGAAGCTTTCCGGCGAGGCGGACCTGAAAAAGGTAGGAACGGAGACCATCGATGGTTACCAGTGCGACAAGTATGAGGTGATTTACAAGGATCCCGACATGAGGGACATGGACAGTTCCGTGGTCTGGGTAGCCCGGAAGCTCAACTTCCCGATCAAGGGAGTTTCCCAGGGGAAAGACGGCACGGTCATCGTGACCTATAAAAACATCGAGGAAGAGGCCATAGACCGGTCACTGTTCGAAATACCCAAGGGTTATAACAAGTTCTCTTTCTAGAGCCATCAAGGGCGCCCGTCGTTTGGACGGGCGCCCTTTAACCTGCGACCGGCCTTTCTTACACCGTCCGCCCCATGGTCAACGGTCAATCGAGAAGAGCATCGAGCGTCGCTGCTAAAAAAAGTTCGAAGGCCTCCCCGAGGTCCCTTATATCCAGTCCGGTCAACTTTCTGATTTTTTGTATCCTGTAACTCAGGGTATTCCGGTGGATATTGAGATCCTTCGCTACGAGTCCGGGGCTGCAGGGGTGACGACACCAGGCCTTGAAAGTGCGAAACATCTCCTCCCTATCGGGGGCCTCCTTGAGCCCTGAGAGAGTCTTGGAGGCGAAACGGCGGCCTTTTTTGGTGTTAACCGTCGTCAAAAGGTCTTCCAGCCGGTAATCGTCAATAGAATGGGTCCCACCCGGATCATTCTTCTTCAACCCTATTGTCAGCGCTTTCCAGGCGTCAAGGTAGGAGTAGTGGAGTTCCTCCAAGGTCTGGGCGGGCGAACCCGCCCCCACTGTCAGGATCAACCCCATCCCCTTCATTTTCTCCCTGCATCTTTGGCAACCCGACACAGCATGATCCAGAACGGCCCCTCCTTCAACTTCTTTAATGGCGGCGAAGACCGCGAACCTGGCGCCTCCCAGGCTGGAACCGAAATTCAAAGGTTCAGGGAAAACAGATAGGATGATCTCATGGATCTCCTTAAAGAGAGAAACCCGTTCCAGGGGGTCAAGCCCTTTTCCGGCCGCCCCGGGCCTGGCCGACCCGGGCTCCAGGACCAGGCAGACTCTTGGCACATATGGCTCAAAACCCAATTCCCTGATCCGGGTCGCGAGGATGCCGGGGTCATCATGACCGGGGGCGAAGGAAGCGATATAGGAGATGAGTTCCTGGACCGCCCTGTCCCTGGCCCCTGCGGATTCCTGCATCATCTGTTCCTTGAGGAACAGCTCCGCCTGCTTTTGAACGAGGTAACCGTAACGGGCTACCTCCCTGTGATCACCGGCGATGGCGATGGATCCCACCACCTCTCCGGCGAGGCAAACCGGCAGGGTTACACCAGGTTTGACTCCTTCAAGGCGAGAGGCCTCTTCACTGTCCGTGAAGGTTTCCGCCCGGGATCTCATGCATTCCAAGGACGGGGTATGTACTGCGCCGAGCCGGGAAAGGTCGCTGCTTCCCAGGGTCAGGCCCTTTTCATCGGTTATCAGGACATGATGCCCGATGATGTCGTTGGTTATATCGCAAATCTCCTGGGCGAAACGCTTCAACATTCGTATCCCCTCCTCTAAGATAAAGACATTATGGACCAAGAAGTTTTTGTGCAAAAGTCCAAAAAAAGGACCGTCCGAAGGGCACAAGTCCTTGAGGGTGAACAATATACCAAATAAGGTCAGGATACTATAATTCGATTTGATGGTTTCAGGAAACCTTACGAGGAGGGTGTGGCCCATGAGGTTGGAGTTGCACAAAGTAAGGATCAAAAATGTCTCATGGGGTGATGCGACGGAGGTCAGGGGTGGGACCTTGTTCATCAACCGGGAAGAGATGCTCGCCATCGCCAGGGAAGAACCCCGGTTCGCCCGCGTGGAACTTGAACTCGCCCGCCCCGGTGAGAGTGTCAGGATCATCCCCGTTAAGGACGTAATCGAACCCAGGTGCAAGCTTTCCGGTCCAGGGGAGGTGTTCCCGGGCTTTGTGGGTGGCACCTGTACCGTGGGAGAGGGTTCGACCCTGGTCCTCGAAGGCGCCGCCGTGGTCACTTGCGGTCCCATCGTAGCCTTCCAGGAAGGGCTTATCGACATGACGGGCCCGGCCGCTGTTTACTCCCCCTTTTCCAGGACGAACAACGTGGTGCTCGTGGTCGAACCCGTCCAGGGCATCGACCAGCACTCCTACGAGGCCGCCTTGCGCGAGGTGGGGTTCGATCTTGCCTGGTACCTGGCGGACAAGAGCAGGAGGGCGAAGGTCGACGAGGTCAAGGTCTACGAAATGGAAGGCCCGGTGAAGGAATCCTCCAAGTACCCACACCTTCCAAGGGTGGCCTATTTCTGCATGTCCATAACCCAAGGGCTTCTTCATGACACCTTCCTTTACGGCGCCGACATGAAGCACCTTGTCCCGACCCTGATCCACCCCAACGAAAAGATGGACGGAGCCATGGTCTCGGGGAACTGCGTATCTTCCTGCGACAAGAACACCACCTGGCACCACTTGAATGACCCCATCGTGGAGGAGCTCTATGAAAGACACGGGAAAGACCTTGTCTTCCTCGGCGTCATTCCGACCCTGGAGGATACAAGGCTGGCGGGGAAGGAAAGGACATCCTCCTTCAACGCGAATCTTGCGAGGTCTCTCGGGGCTGTTGGCGTGGTAATCTCCGAGGAGGGTTACGGCAACCCCGATACGGACCTATGTATGAACGCGGCCAAGTGCGAGAAGCTTGGGATAAAAACGGTGGTCATCTCTGATGAGGCCGCGGGGACCGACGGCAGAAGCCAGGGTCTCGCCGACGCCGCCCCCGAGATCACGGCCTTTGTTTCCACCGGCAATGTCAACGAGATGGTGGAGCTCCCTCCCATGGACAGGGTTATCGGCCACGACGATTCTATTTCCAACCTGTCCGGGGGGGCCGAGGAGAGCCTCCGGGAAGACGGATCGATGTTCGTCGAACTCCAGGCGATCATCGGTTCCACCAACGAGCTCGGCTTCAGCAGGATCGGGGCCCGGTGGGTCTAGAAGGGGCGGTGATGAAAATGACGACGAAAACAACAACAACGAAGAGAGTTGTCTGCTATATCAACCAGTTTTTTGCCGGGATGGGAGGAGAGGAACAGGCCCATGTACCCCCCTCGGTCCGCCCCGGAGCCGTCGGTCCCGCCGTCCAGGTCCAAAGCTTCCTTGGTGACGAAGCCGAGGTCGTCGCGACGGTGATCTGCGGCGACAGTTTTTACGGGGAACACCTGGAGGCGGCCCGGGAGGAATGCGTAAGGATGATCGGTGAGTTCAAGCCGGACGTCCTCATGGCAGGACCCGCCTTCAACGCCGGGCGGTACGGCGTGGCCTGCGGCGATGTCTGTGCCGCCGTTACAGGGGCACTGGGTATTCCCGCCGTCACGGGGATGTTCGGGGAAAATCCCGGCGTGGAACTTTACAGCCCCCAGGTCTTTATTGTGAAGACCGCCGACAGCGCGAGGGGAATGAAGGATGCCCTGGGCGCGATGACATCCCTGGCCCGTAAACTATTGGGAGGCGCCCCTTTGGGGGCCGCCGAGGAGGAGGGGTATTTCTCGAGGGGGATAAGGAAGAATTTCTTCCACGAGGCCAGCGGGGCCAGGAGAGCCGTTGATATGCTCCTTAAAAAACTCGCGGGGACCTCCTTCGCTACGGAGTACGAGATGCCCGTCTTCAAACGCATCCCCCCGGCGAAGCCTCTCGGGGACCTGAAAAAAGCGACCATAGCGCTGGTGAGCTCCGGGGGCATCGTCCCCAGGGGGAACCCAGATCACATAAGGGTCTCCTCCGCTGAATCCTACGGGGTCTATGATATCTCCGGCCTGGACGACCTCACGCCGGATGAGTTCGAATCGATCCATGGCGGTTACGACAGGGTATGGGCGAACGAGGACCCCGACACGGTCCTTCCCCTTGACGTCATGAGGGAACTGGAAAAGGAAGGTGTTTTCGGCAAATTGGATGATCACGTGTTCACCACCACCGGAACGGGGACCGCCGTCGCCCACGCCGAACGGTTCGGCCGCGAGATAGGCGAAAGGCTCAAAAAGGACGGTGTCGATGCCGTCATCCTGACCTCGACCTGAGGCACCTGTACACGGTGCGGCGCATCGATGGTGCGGGAGATCGAGAACGCGGCGGGGATCCCGGTGGTTCAGATAGCCACCATTGTCCCGATCATGCTGACTGTGGGGGCGAACAGGATCGTGCCCGGCGTGGCCATCCCTCACCCCGTGGGGGACCCTACGAGGGGGGCCGAGGGTGACAGGGCCGTAAGGCGGCAATTGCTGGAAAGGGCCCTGAAGGCCATAATGACTCCGATCGAGGAACAGACCGTCTTCACCTCCTAGCGTGGCGGATCGGGGCTTGGAAACCAGGGAGGCGTGAGGGCCGGACCCTCACGCCTCCCCTTCTATGGAAATCAGAGAACGGTGGAGGTTATAATAAACCATTCACCTTTTCGGGAGGTGGAATGAGGCCCTTGAAGGACCTGTTGATCGTGACCAACAATCCCCTGGTGGTCGAGAGGTACGCGGATTGTCTCAAAGCGGAAGGATCCCCCGTCGAAGTTGTAGAGGAAGCATCCAGGATGCTGCTCGAGGGGTACTGCCTTTTTGGGTCCCCCCTGCCGCCCAATGGACGGCTGATGAAGAACCCCTTCCGCTCGATCGCCTTGATGAGAGAGAAGAAACAAGTAAAAGAAGGCAGGGACTTTCTTCTCCTGGAAAAGGCCAGGCAGCGCCTCACCGTTACTCCCTTTCTCAGCGGGGAGGGGAAGCGGGGGGAGGACCTGGCCTTCATGGACTTGGCGCTGCTCGAGGCAAGCCTTGACCGACGATGAAATGAAGGGTCCATCGGTGATAATAGAATATAAAGAATGAGATCCCCGGGGCGACCCGTGGGAGGAGAGGGGAGAGCAATGCCAGACCTTGATCGGCTCGAAGGGATCATTGTGGAACGACTGGAAGAGAATGCCCTGAACCCGGCGCTGTGGTGGAAGGGGTCGTGGATAAAGGGATACGAGTTCCTTGAACTAGTGGAGGGCGCGCAGAAGACCTTGAGGATGAGCGGTTTCGGCCCCGGGTCGAGGATCGCCGTCTTCCTGCCCAATTCACCCCTTCTATGGGGTATAGCAGTGGCCGCATGGAAGCTGGGGGGGGCCATCGCCCCCCTCAACGCGAGGAGCGGCATCAACGCGAGCCTGAAGATAGTGGAGCACATAGATCCCGTCGGTGCCGTGCTCGGTGATGGTATGGAGAACCTGGCCGAAGCCCTGGAAAGAGCCGGCATCCCTGCGGTGATCGCCCCCCCCGCCGGGCCTTTGCCTGGATTCAAGGGGCGGGAATATCAAAAGGAAGATAGCGATATCGCCGTCATCTTCGCCACCTCGGGGACGACGGGAGCGCCCAAGGCCGTGCAGGTTAGCCACGGCAACCTGATAGATAATTCCCTGAAGGTGCACGAGAACATCGAGGGGTTCGACACGGGGAGGATTCTCATGAACGTCCTGCCCAATTTTCATTCCTTCGGTTTCACCATTTGCGGGGTGCTGCCCCTTTGCTTCGGGCTCCCCATGGTCCTCGTCCCTTCCTTCATACCCCTGAAGGAGACCCTCGAGGCCCTGCGTTCGGCTGAAGTCAGCATCCTCATCGCGGTCCCGACCATGCTCCCCTTCCTCCTGGGTGCCGTATCGAAGGAAGGGGTCGCCCTTCCCGAACTTAAGTACATCCTCACCGGTGGCGGGAAGCTGGACCCCACCCTGGAGGGCCGGATCAGGAAAGAGATGGGTGTCATCTGTTTCGAGGGTTACGGCTTGACGGAATGCTCGCCGGTGGTCTCCTGCAACCCTTCCGAGGCAACCAGGAAGCTCGGCACCGTCGGGCCGCCCCTTCCGGGGTACGAGGTCCAGTTGAGGGACCTGGGAGGAAACCCGCTACCCCCGGGAAGAGAGGGTGTGCTATGGGTCAAGGGTCCCTCGGTGACGTCAGGCTATTTCCGGGCGCCCGATCTGACGGCCGAACGTTTCCATGAAGGGTGGCTCGATACGGGGGACATCGTGAGCATCGATGAGGACGGTTTTATTACCATCCTTGACCGTGCCACGGATCTCATAATCGTTGGAGGGTTCAACGTTTACCCCCAGGAGGTTGAAACGGTGCTGAACACGCACCCCGCGGTTAAAATGAGCGCCGCCATCGGGATCCACTCGTCGATGAGCGGCGAAGTGGTCAAGGCCTTCGTCGTTCCCCATGAGGGCATGGAAGTGACCCAGCATGAACTGGTCCAGTACGCCAAGGAACACCTCGCCCACTACAAGGTCCCCAGGAAGATCGATATCGTGGAAGAACTGCCCCTTTCCAGCACAGGGAAGGTGCTCAGGAGGAAACTCAAGGAGGCGGAGGGAGGGGGTCTCTAGTGGAGATACCGGCCGGGTAAGAGGATAATAGGATGAAAAAAGTGTTTGGCTCCTTGGATCGCCCGGAACCGAGGTCCCCGTCGTTCTCGGGGAAAAAGATGATGGCGGTCTTCGGGCTCGTTGCTTCTCTTGTTCTTTGCGGCTTTGCGCCAACAGCCGGGTTCGCCGTCTCCATCCTTTCCTTCAGGGCCGGACTTCTGCCTGGGGGGGTGAGGCTGGTCATAGACCTGGACGAATCCGCCGAGTGCTCGGCAACGGCCGACGCTTCGACGGTCCTGTTGGATATGAATTACGTGTCACGGCCACGTCCGCGGGGCGTTCCCCGGTAGCACCGCCGCCGGGGATTTCATTTCGAAACCTTCGAGGGCGCACCTCCCTGGAGGTTCACCTCAAGTCGCCCTCCGTCACGGTGGGCACTATACCCTCCCCATGCCGGATAGAATCGTGCTGGACCTTTTCCCTTTACCTCCGTCGGAGGGATCGAGGTGACGAGGGGCCACAGGTCCGGGCTCTCAATGGGCTGATACCTTTCAACCGATCGGGGGACTCAGGAAGGGTTATAGAGAACTACGCCTTTTGCCGGAGGGAATTCCTGCTTGACAATGGCCTCGCGGTAAAAGCCTTTCCGCTGATGTGCCGGCCACGAAAAGGATCGTCCGTGGCAGCTCTTTCAAGCCGGCACTCCGTTTCCGCGGACCCCTGGGGCAAGGCCGGGCCAGGGTGGTTTTATCCTGAACGGCTTTCCTCTCGATGAGATCGTTCTTGACGGCGCGGCCGCCGACGAGCAGGTGACCGATATCGACCTGCCCGCGTCCCTTTGCGCCCCGGGAAAAACACGATGACCCTGGCCGCTATGATCGAGCAGAAAAGCGGGGTCAAGGGTGGTGAAGATTCCCTCGATATCCTCGACGGCAGTATCTTGCGCCTGGACTACCTGGACGCACTCTGACTTCCAACCTGGGGGACTTGGCGGCCTTCCTCGAGGGGGAGCCCTTTCCCGGACCGGGGGCCTGGTCGTGGTCATACCGGACAAGCCGGTCGGAAAGAGGAGGAGTCCAGGCAGCGATGGAACTCCTATTGCAATGGTATAGGGGTTTTCCTCGCGGCACGGCATCCGGCAGTGTGCTGTCAGCGGGCTCCGTCACCCCGGGAATAGCCAGACTCCTCCCACATGATCTTCCTCCGGGCGGAGCCGCTCACCCCGTTCGGTCCTCGAGGCTTTCCGATAGAGACCCACCTCGCAGAGGAGCAGTTTCCTGTCATGCTTCGTGAACACCTACGGGAAGCTCAGGCTCCTGGTCGCCTCAGAGACAGCCGAGGGGGTCCTTGACGGTGCCATCTCCCTGCTGGACCATGGGCTTCGTGGACGTTTGAATGCCAGGAGGGGTGTTCTTATCCCCAATGGGGGCCCCCTCCCCCAGCGTCGGAGTCCCGGAGACCGGGTCACTTTCAAGGACCTGACCGGCGGGGACCTGGTTTTCAGCGGCGCGGGAAAGTCATCCCGCCGGGTCGAACACGTTATTCCTCCCGGGGGCTGGTCGGGGGCCGGTCGGAGGTTTCGCTGTCCTTCCGCTCCTCTCCCCTCATCGACGGTGACCGATCCACCTGACCCTCTTTCTCGACGGGGTACCGGCCGCTTCGGTCGACCTGGGCAAGTCAGCGATTGGGAAGGATCAAATGACGACGAGGATACCCAAGGTGCTCCTCGGGGGAAGCACACTGGAGATGGGGATGAGGGCACTCCCTCGTGCCGGCTTCAGGGGGAAGAAGCGCCCGGGGAGCCTTCTGGGTTGTGGTGGAAGGCTCATCCCATGTCGGGATTCCCTTGGCGGATAAACGGCCGCCGGCCCTTTTGGAGTACCTGCCTTTCTTGATGGGCGACAAGGAGAGTCACTCTATTCACCGGCTTCCACCCGGAAAAGGGGTTGCTATCAGCCTTGGCCGTTCTTCTTTCGGAGTGGCGGTGGACTTCAGGTGTCGAAATAAAGATCAGGGTAAAGCCGCTGGCAGAACTGCGTTGGGACAACCTAGCCGGCGACGCCGTCATTGCAGGTAGCCTCGGGGTTGTTCCTCGGGGTGCCCGTGGCCGCGGCACGACAGGGCGGCGAGGTCGTGATAACCGGTGGGGAGAAGGACAAGACCGCCTTCGACGCTGACAGCGATGCCTTTTTCCAACTCCTTCGAGGGAAGGGCGCCTCTCCTTGTCCTAGCGGTAACACCCTGGCCGACGGATGGTTTGGCGAACTCTTCCCTGGTGCGATCTTCCGGTCGGGGAAGCTGAAGGGTGATGTCTGCATAGTGTCGGGTAAGGGCAAAGCCACGCACCTTTACATGGCGACCCATGTGAAGGGCGCCGGCCCGTTCTCACAGGATCTTCCGGATGGGTCCGGGGGCCGTATTCTCCTTGGGGCGTCCGCCTTGGGCTTGTCCTTGGCCCTGTTGTGGGTACTTGTATTCCTGGGTCGGGGCGGGATCGGCCGATGAAAGGCCCGGGTCCGGCATTCATGAAGGAACATGAAGCCTTCATGAGGATCGCCATCGAGGAAGCGCGGAAGGGATACTACCAAGGGGAGGTGCCGGTAGGTGCCATCTTGGTCCTTGACGGTTCGGTGATAGGCAGGGGCCATAACCGAAGGGATAACCTCCAGGACCCTACGGCCCATGCCGAGATAACTGCCCTTCGGGAGGCCGCCGAGCACCTTGGGAGCTGGCGCCTCGAAGACACGACGCTCTATTCGACCCTGGAACCCTGCCCGATGTGCGCGGCGGCCGCGGTCCTATCGAGGGTCGGGCGTATTGTTTTCGGCGCGGAGGATCTCCGATGGGGTGCCTGCGGCACTTTGTACGATATTCCCAGGGACCCCAGGCTCAACCACCGGTGCGATGTGACGGGTGGCATCCTCTCTGAAGAATGTGCTAAAATGCTCCGGGAGTTCTTCCTGCCCCTCCGCTGAGGGGAAGGAAAGGGTGGAGGGATGGCCGAGTGGTCGAAGGCGGGCGACTCGAAATCGTCTAGGCGGTGATGAGCCGTCTCGTGGGTTCAAATCCCACTCTCTCCGCCATATAATAAATCGCGATGGAGAAGTGGCCGAGTGGTCGAAGGCGGGCGCTTGGAGAGCGTCTGGGCGGCAACGTCCCGTGGGTTCGAATCCCTCCTTCTCCGCCAGGAGCTTCAGGGCCCCAGCACCGGGGCCCTTTTTTAAGCCTTTCCCCTTGAATGTCCCGGATCCTGGGGCCTCGATGAAACCTAAGGCCCGCGAGGGAGGACCGTTCAATATCGGCGGTGATATACTGGATCGAAGTGGAGGATCCCCTGCAGGGGTTCCAGCCCTGTGCGACGGAAGATCGTAAAACCCCGCCAGGCCCGGAAGGGAGCAACGGTATACGGTCAGCCGGGTGCCGCAGGAAAACTGGATCCCCTGCAGGGGATTCTTGAACCCGGAGGTCGGTGATGGAAGAAACCGAAGTATTCAGCGGGTGCATCGAGCCGGCCCTGAAGTGGGAAGAGGGCGATGAAGTGGTTTTACAGCCCGTCTACATGATCCCCGTTGAAGTGTTCCGGACGGGGTTCTTCTCCAGGCCGTCCTACAAGACCGTGACGGTCGTCGTGGACGCCTCCGGAGGGAGAGCCCAAATCATCCAGGATAGGGACGCCCCCCGCGTGACGAAAATGGAACCCCAGGGAATAAGGCTTCCCGCGAACCTCTCCCGCCGGAGAGCGGTGATGATCGCCGAGGCGGCCGCGGTGACGGAGGGAAGGGAAGGTTGGAGGTCCCTCGCCAGGTCATGCCATGCCCTGGCCAGGGAAGAGAAGGCCCTTGCCTGCTGGAAAGCATGGATCCGTTCCGCCGGCTTCCTGACCGACTCGACCAGCGGGAAGAGGATCACCCTCGGAGAAATGCTTGGCCTGTTGCTGCCCTAGGCGGAGGAACCCTCAAGCCTCCTCAACCGTTTCACCGATGATGGGGGCTATGTCGATCAGCGTGGAAATAAGCCTTTCCAATTCGTCCATGTCGGGGGTACCGGACTCGGCGAGGCACTTCCTGACGTAGCCCTTGAGTATCTCGATGCAAGCGTTCTGCATGGCCTTCCTAGCGGCGGATAACTGCAGCAGGACCTCTTGGCATGGTTTATCGTTAATGATCATCCTCTGTATGCCGCGAAGCTGGCCCTCGACCCTTTTTAACCTGTTCAGCATGGCTTTTTGCTGGGGCGGCATGTTATCGATCCGTTCAATAAGAGACATTAATTTTTTCCCCTTTCTCCACCGCTTTTTTGGGCAATAAGTAGGTGTGACGGGTATATGGTATTCCATAAATTGTTGCCGGTCAATCGAGAACTGTGGTATACTCCCCGTTGGCCCTTATCACGCACGCTTTCGGGACGAAAACGGAGGTGTCCGCAGGTATGCGGATCCCGTCTTTCGGATGACCGGCGCGGAGGGAAAACCAAGACCAGGGAGGCGGAAAAATTGGCAGTGGTCAGCATGAAGCAACTACTGGAGTGCGGGGTGCACTTCGGGCACCAGACGAGACGCTGGAACCCCAAGATGAAGCCTTATATTTTCACCGAGAGGAACGGCGTCTACATCGTGGACCTTCAAAAGACCGTCAAGGGCCTGGAGAAGGCCTATGATTTTCTCCGTGAAGTTTCAAAAAGCGGGGGGAGCGTTCTCTTCGTAGGGACCAAGAAGCAGGCCCAGGAGACCGTAAAGGAAGAGGCTCTCCGTTGCGGGCAGTACTACATAAACCACCGTTGGCTCGGCGGCCTTCTTACCAACTTCCAAACGATCAAGAAAAGAGTCACCCGCATGGTGGAGCTCGGTTCCCCCGAATTCCTGGAGGGATCGGCCAAGTGGACCAAGAAGGAGATCGCCGGTTTTGAAAAGGAACGGGCGAAACTAGAGAAGTACCTGCTTGGGATCAAGGAAATGCGCGATGTCCCCGATGCCCTTGTCGTCGTAGACCCCAAAAGGGAGGATATCGCGGTCCTCGAGGCCCGAAAGCTCGGCATTCCTATAACGGCGATAGTGGACACGAACTGCGACCCTGACCTTATCGATTACCCGATCCCTGGAAACGATGACGCCATCAGGGCCATCAAGCTAATCGTAGGCCTGCTTGCCTCGGCCGTCATTGAAGGGCGGCAGGGCGTCGACAGCCTCGTGGAGGAGAGCGCCGAAGATTCGATCCCTACTGTTGAAGAGCCCGATGAGGCCCCGAAAGAAGAGATCAACGAGCAGCTCCAGGAGACCTTTAGCGCGGTGGAAGAAGTGATGGTCGACAAGGAGCTCCTTGAGAGAAAAGGTTGGAAGGAGGCCTAGCTCGTCGTGGCAGTCGATCTAAACGCCGTAAAGGAATTGAGATACCGTTCAGGGGCGGGTGTCCTTGATTGTCGCAAGGCCCTGGAAGAGTGCGCCAATGACCTCGAAAAGGCCGTGGATTACCTCCGCGAGAAGGGTCTTGCCAAGGCCGCGAAGAAAGCGGGAAGGCCCGCCTCCGAGGGGCGCGTCTTCAGTTACATACACACCAACGGAAAGATCGGCACCCTGGTCGAGATCAACTGTGAGACCGATTTCGTCGCCAGGACCGATTTTTTCCAGGGACTAGGCAAGGAGATCGCGATGCAGATCGCCGCGGCCTCCCCGTCATACCTCACACCCGAGGATGTCCCCCAGGAGGATCTCGAAAGGGAGAAGGAGATCTATCGCCAGCAGGCTCTCGACGAGGGGAAACCCGAGCATATCCTTGATAAGATCGCCGAGGGACGTATCGCCAAGTTTTTCGAAGAGAGTTGCCTGATGGAGCAGAAGTACATCAGGGATCCCGAAAGGAAGGTCAAGGACCTCGTGGTCGAGGAGATAGCCAGGCTGGGTGAGAATATTGTAGTGAGGAGATTCGCCCGTTTTTCCATAGGGGAATAAGGATCCAGGGCGGGGCGCGAAACCCCGCCCTTTTTTCTTATTTACCCAAAGGGAGGTGTTCGCTCCATGGCTTCCTATCACAGGATACTCCTTAAACTTTCCGGGGAGGTACTGGCTGGTGATTCCACCTTCGGGCTGGATATGAAGGCCATCAGCAAGATCTGCGGCGAGATCGTTTCCCTGACGAAGAATGGCCTGGAGATAGCCATGGTGGTGGGCGGCGGCAATATATTCCGGGGCGCCCGGTCGGACGAAGAGTACCTGGACAGGGCGCAGGGTGATTACATGGGCATGCTAGCCACGGTAATAAACGCACTGGCCCTTCAGAGCGTGCTTGAGCGCCTTGGGGTCCCCACCCGGGTCCAGACGGCTATCGAGATGAGAGAAGTGGCCGAACCCTTTATCCGGAGGAAGGCTCTCCGGCACCTCGAAAAGGGGAGGATCGTCATCTTCGCCGCCGGAACGGGCTCTCCCTTCTTTTCCTCCGACACCGCCGCGGCGCTCAGGGCGGCCGAGATATCCGCCGACTGCCTGTTGAAGGCCACAAAGGTCGATGGTATATATGATAAGGACCCGGCGGTCAACCCCGACGCGAGGCTGCTTCCCCGGGTAACCTATGCAGAAGCGCTTCAGAAACAGCTTAAGATCATGGATGCGGCCGCCTTTTCGCTCTGTATGGAGAACCGGATCCCCATCCTGATAGCAAACATCCTCAAGGAGGGAACGCTCCGGGACATCCTGGTCCTTGGCAGAGAAGCCGGTACGGTCGTCCATTTCGAAAAGGGGTGTTGAGTATGGCTGATCAAGAGATCAGGAAGATGAAGGAAAAGATGGAAAAAGCTGTCGAATACCTGAAAAAGGAACTCCTTGGCATCAGGACCGGGCGAGCCCACCCGGCCCTCGTGAGTGATATCAAGGTCGACTATTACGGAAATCCGACGCCCATGTCCCAGGTTGGTTCCATTTCAACACCCGATGCGAGGCAGATACTCATAACCCTCTGGGACAAGAACGCAGTGAAAGCCGCGGAGAAGGCGATCCAGGCGTCGCCCTTGGGGATAAACCCATCGGTGGACGGCGAGAACATCAGGCTGGTCATTCCCGAGTTGACCGGCGAGAGGCGGGTTGAGCTCACCAAGCTCGTCAAGAAGTGCGCCGAGGACGCCAGGATCGCCGTGAGAAATCTGAGGCGTGAATCGAACGAAGTACTGAAGAAGATGGAAAAGGACGGCAAAATAAGTGAGGATTCTATGCACGATCACCTGGATAAGATCCAGAAGGCCACCGACGATTTCGTGAAGAGGATAGACGTCATCGCCGCCGAAAAGGAGAAAGAAGTATTGGAAGACTGACGTGATCTATTTTCGGCGAAGGGGGCGTCCCTCGAGTGGGACGCCCCCTTGTTATTATACTTCTATTGACCCGAGGAATCTTTTCAACCTGGCCATCCCCTCACGGATCTCCGACTCGGAATTGGCATAACTCAGGCGGATATGCCCCGGGGCAAGGAAAGCGGTCCCCGGCACCGCCGCGATGTACTCTGTTTCAAGGAGGGCCTCGCAAAAAGTGACATCATCCTCCAGTTTCCTCCCGCCAAAAAATCCCCCAAGGGCCCCGGCAACGTTCAGGAAGACGTAGAACGCTCCCTGGGGTTCGCTGAAATTGACATGGGGCATATCCTTAAGGAGTCCCATGATAATTTTGCGGCGCCCGTCGAACTCACCCTTCATCCTGAGGACGTCCTCTTCGGCCTCCTTCAAAGCGCCCAGGGAGGCCCACTGGGCTATGGCGCAGGCGTTGGACGTGAGGTGTCCCTGTATGGCCCCGATCTTCGGCGCCAACCACTTTGGGGCGAGGGCGTAGCCTATCCTCCAGCCGGTCATGGCGAAGGCCTTGCTTACGCCGTTGATCTGGATGGTCCGATCGGTGACCTCCGGAACCAATGTCGCGATGTTGATATGGGTAGAATTACCGTAAACGAGCCTTTCGTAGATTTCATCGTTGATGATCCATAGGTCGTGCTCCAGGGCTATTTCAGCGACCTCCCGAAGAGTGTCCTCATCGTAGACCGCCCCCGTCGGGTTGTTGGGCGTGTTGATGATCATACCCACCGTCCGGGGGGTTATCGCTTCCGCTATCTTGGGGGCAAGGGGGAAATTCGCCGTCATGACGGTATCGACGACGCTCGATTTCCCGTCCAAAAGCCGGATCTGTTCAACGTAACTCACCCACGCGGGCGAAAAGACCAGCACTTCGTCACCGGGGTCCACCAGGGAGGCCAGGGATCCGTATATCAGGGGTTTCGCCCCCGGTCCTATGATGACCTGGTCAGCCGGGTAATCCAGCCCGAAACGTTCCGAGTAGTAGGAAGCCACCGCCTCACGGAGCTCGGGGATGCCGTTGGACTGGGTGTAGTGCGTCTTCCCCTCTTTGATGGCTCTCTCGGCGTAACTCGCCGCCGCCGCTGGGGAGTCGAAGTCGGGTTCGCCTGCGCCGAAGGAAATGACCGGTTTCCCCTCGTATCTCAGTGCCTTGGCCTTATTCGCGACCGCCAGGGTCGCCGACGGCTCCATCCTGGATGCTCTCGCCGAGATCTTCATCATCTACCATCGCCGTTCCTTTCGTGATCATGGGTGTAAACGCCTTTGGGTCATTATAGGGCATGGAGGAAGGGATCGAAATTTATAACGAGTCAGATTATCAGAGGGATGAATGGGTAGAATCATTGTATGGACGACCCTTCGATGGTAAAATTTGATCCATACCGTCCCTGAAGTTATTGCGGATTGGGGGGAAAAGCATGGATGTCAGGTTTGTCACGCGAAACGTCGACCTGCAGGACGAACTCCGGGATTACATGGAGAAAAAACTGGCCAAGTTGGAAAAGTTTTTTGACCGGATCCTTGACACGCAGGTGGAGGTCAGTTTCAACCGGGGCATGAAAGTTGTGGAGATAACTGCCGACGTGAATGGCGTGATCATGAGGGGCGAGGATTATGCCTCCGATGTCAGGAAGGCCTTTGACAAGTGCCTGAAGAATATCGAACGCCAGATCAAGAAGCATAAATCCTTCCTGAAGGAAAAAACCAGGATGAAGACGGCCGAGGTGTCCTTCGAGATCGAGGGTTTTGTCAACGAGATCGCCGAACCGGAGGAGAAAAGGGAAGGGATCGTGAAGACCAAGAAGTTCCCCTTCCGACCCATGACCCCCGAGGAGGCTACCATGCAGATGGGCCTGCTGGGGCATACCTTCTTCGTGTTCAGAAACGCCGACGACGGCAAAGTGAACGTGGTCTACAGGAGGAAGGATGGAGGTTTCGGGCTCCTTATCCCCGAAGAGTGAGCGGTGATCCACAAAAGGGAACGTTCACGGAGGGTGGGGTCTTCGGCGACCCCCCCCCTTTGGGCCCCCCCCGGGGGTGCCCGCGGGCGGTGGAGGGGGGGACCAGGTGGCGGGGGGCGCGGGGGCCGCCCCGGCC
>JAXGNU010000012.1:0-45514 GCA_040767805.1 Thermovirgaceae bacterium | reverse complement strand
GCCGCCTCCCACGGACCGGGCGCCCAGGATGACCTTCCTGCCCGACGCGCCCTGGAGGAACACCTCCACGGCGTTGGGGTGATCCTTGTCCTACAAGGATTTGATTGTGAAGGTGAGGTCGACTCCCTCTCCTCGGACGGCCTCAAGGGCATTCTTGTAAACGGGGTCGGTTATACCCCGGCCCATGATGCCCATGGCGAAGGCCCTGTCGCTCCCCTGCTGCCGGTACACCTCCGCGTAGGCTCCGGCAGGATCGAAGGCGATGTCCGCCTCGACGGGGCTCTCTCCCAGGGCGGACCGGGCGATCCTGCCGATATGGAACGACGCCGCCGTGTGGGAGCTCGACGGGCCGTGCATGACGGGACCGAGGACGTGGTTGAACAGGCTTGACGGACCCACGGGGGACCCTCCTTCCGGTACAGGTGCTGCAACACCTGTGGTGACCAGTATAAGGTATCCTTATCGTATAATCCTTGTACAAGACCAAAGAAAGGAGGGGTCATCATGCTGAAGAAGATCCTTGTCTGCGTTGACATGACCAGGATGGCCGATCACCTCATTGAATACGGGCATACCCTGGCCCACCGCCTGGGCGCGGAAGTGACCTTCATCAACGTCCTTCCCAGCTCGCTCATCTGGAAGGGGTACGGTACCTGGGTCAACCCCGACTGGTCCAAGGAGGCGGAGGAGAGCGCCCGCAAGAAGATCCGCTACCTCATCAAGCTGGCCGAGGACAAGCACCCCGACCTGCCGAAGGATGAGCACGAGATCCTGGTCGCCCAGGGCAATTCCGCCGAGGTCATCATCGAGACGGCGAAGAAACTCGACTTCAACCTGATCGTCATAGGCTTCAAGAGCGTCAGCGGCATACCGCAGTTGATGGTGGGGAGCACCACCACTAACGTCGCCCGGTACGCCCATTGCTCGGTGCTGATTTACCGGCCCGGTTTCGACCCCTTCGAGGAAATGCCCCGGTGACACCGTGATACGCTGCTCCCGTGTCACCCTCACCCTCGGGGGGCGGAGGGTCTTCGACAGGATGACCCTGGCAATCCCCCCGGGAGCCCGGGTGGGGGTCGTCGGCGACAACGGGGCCGGCAAGACCACCCTTTTCCGCCTGATCGCCGGGGAGGTCTCCCCCGACGAGGGGGAGGTCTCCCTCCCGTCCCGGTGGCGCCTGGGATACCTCCCCCAGGACCTCGTCGAGGTCGGCGGCGGCGCCCTGCTGCAACTCCTCAAGGACAAGGCCGGCATAACCAGCATCGAGAGGGAGCTCTCCGAGGTGCGCCACAGGCTCTCCGAACCGGGGGCCCGCCCCGGGGAGAGGGCGCCCCTCCTGGCAAGGCACGAGAGGCTGGTCCACGCCTACGAAGCCCTGGACGGCTACGGCTTCGAGGCCATGGCGGCCAAGGTCCTGAAGGGCCTGGGCTTCCGCCGGGAGGACCTGGGCCGCGAGGCGGGTGAATTCTCGGGGGGATGGAAGATGCGGATTTCCCTGGCGTCGATCCTGCTCTCCCGGCCCGATGTCCTCCTCCTGGACGAACCCACCAACCACCTCGACACGGAGAGCATGGAGTGGCTGGAAGGGTACCTGGCCTCCTACCGGGGCACCCTGATGGCCGTTTCCCACGACCGGCGGTTCCTGGACAAGCTCACCACCTCCACCGTGGAAGTCTCCGGCGCCGGGGCGCGGTCCTACCCGGGCAACTTTTCCCAGTACATCCAGAAGCGGTCCCTGGAACTGGAGGCGGCCGAAAAGGCCGCCCGGGAGCAGCAAAAGGAGATCGCCAGGACGGCCGCCTTCATCGAGCGCTTCCGCTACAAGGCGTCGAAGGCCGCCCAGGTCCAGAGCAGGATCCGTTCGCTGGCGAAGGTCGAAAGGATAGACCCGGTAGATCCCTCACGGAGGGTTTCCATGAGGTTCCCGCCGTCGCCCAGGAGCGGCCTCGAGGTGATAAGGACCGTCGGCGTGGGGCACTCCTACGGCGAAAAAACCGTCCTTTCAGGCGTGGACCTCACCATCCGGCGGGGCGAGCGGGTGGCCCTGGTGGGGGTGAACGGCGCCGGGAAATCCACCCTGACGAGGCTGCTCAGCGGGCGGGAAAAGCCCACCCGGGGCTGCGTCACCCTGGGGCACAACGTCAAGAGCGCCTTCTTCTCCCAGGAGAGTGCCGAAAACCTCGACTACGGCCGGTCCGTCTGGGAGGAGATAAGGAACGCCCCCTCCCCCTGCACGGAGCCCCAGCGCAGGAACCTCCTCGGCTGCTTCCTCTTTTCCGGCGGCGACATTGAAAAACCGGTGCGCGCCCTTTCGGGGGGCGAGAAGTCCAGGCTGGCCCTGCTGAAGATCCTGCTCAGGGAGACGAACCTGCTGATCCTGGACGAGCCCACCAACCACCTGGACATGGCCACGAGGGACCTCTTCCAGGAGGCCCTCCTCGGCTATGGCGGCACCATCGTGATCGTCTCCCACGACAGGGACTTCCTGGACGACCTGGTGACCAGGGTGATCGAGATCAGGGAGGGGAAGACCCGCGACTACCTGGGCAACTACTCCTACTTCATAGAAAAGAGGGCTGAAAAAGAAGCCCGGGGCGACCTACCGCCCCCGGGTGGCCCGACCCCGGAAGGCCCTCTTGATCCCGACCCCCGTGAGAGAAAGAGGCTCGAGGCCGAGCGGAGGAACAGGCTTTACCGGGCCAGGAAGAAGTACCTCGAGGACCTGGGACCCCTCGAAGCGGGGATAGAAAAGGCCGAGAAGAGGGTCGCCGATATAGACCGGACCCTCTCCGAACCTGCGACACTGGCCGACCCGGAAAGGGTCAAGGGCCTGCTGCTGGAACGGGCGGACCTGCAGAAAAAGCTCCTCCCGATGCTGGAGCGGTGGGAGGAGCTCATGGGTTCCCTGGAAGCGGCGGCCCGGGAGGCGCGGTGAGGCCGAAGGCAGCCCCTACCTCCCCAGGAGGGGCTCCGGGTTCACCATCATGCCCTGCAGGCAGAGGCCGAAGTGAAGGTGGGGTCCCGTGACCCTGCCGCTCCTGCCGCTGAGTCCGATCACATCCCCCGCTGAAACGACGTCGCCCTCCTCCACCAGCCGTTTCGAGAGGTGAAGGTAGATCGATATTACACCCCCGCCGTGGTCCAGGTAGACGCACCGCCCGGCGAAGTAGTGGTCCGCCGAAAGGACCACCGTGCCGTCGGCGGCCGCCTTGACGGGGGTGCCCTCGGCGGCGCGGTAGTCCACGCCCCTGTGGGGGGCGCGGGGCTGGCCGTTCAGGATCCTCCTGAAACCGTAGGGGCTGGTAATGACGCCCCCGACGGGCCGGACCATGGGTATGGCCCACAGCCTTGCCGGCGTCACCGTGGAAAGGGCCCGGGCGGACTCCTTCCGTTCCCGACCTATCCGCTCCAGGACTTCCTCCGGGGGCGTGATCATCGTCTCGGGCAAGGTCAGTTTCTCCGAGGGATACTCCACGTCGGCCACCCTGACCTGCCTCGTGATCGAGGCCCTTTCGCCTCCCCGGGAGTAACCTATGCCCAGGGTCCTCACCCCCGGTTTCGAACCGCCCACGTCGGTCCCCAGCAGCGCCATGGCTTCGCAGCCCTCCCCGACAACCTCCATCTCGAGGTCCAGTTCCTTGCCCTCCCAGGTGAGGCGGACCTCCTCGAGGGGTTCCGCCGAGGAGATGTAGACCAGGAAGGGGCTGCCCAGGGTCGTCTCCTTTGGGGCCAGTATGGTCGGGTCCACCGAAGGGTGGGCCGCCGCGGCCGAGGCGAGCAGGACCGCCGCGGCTACGGCCGGGACCCAGATCCTTGGCGAAGGCCTGCCCGGGCCCGTCAATCCTTCCCGCACCCCGGGTCTCCCTCCACGTAGGATACGCTCAGCGAGGGCTTCTCGTTTACGATGAGCCTCAGGACATCGGGGCGGGCGTAGTGGCCCACCACGTCGAAGTCGTAACGGCTCTCGGCGATGAGGCCCAGGTCGAGGTCGGCGAAGAGTATCTCCTCGCGGTCACGGACGGGCCCGGCGAGGTACTGGCCGAGGGGGCCTATTATGGCGCTCCCGCCGGGGCACATGTTGTCCGGCTGCCCCTCCAGTTCGGCGTAGCATGCCAGGTCCTCGGGGTACATCGACTTGTGGACGTACTGGTTCACCGAGAGGACGAAGCACCGGCCCTCCAGGGCTATGTGCCTCATCGAGGCCTGCCACTCCTCCCTTGAATCGGCCGTCGGGGCGAGGTAAAGGGTCGTCCCCTTGCCGTAGATGGCCGCCCTGGCGAGGGGCATGTAGTTCTCCCAGCAGATGAGCCCGCCCATCTTGCCGTAGGGGGTGTCGAGGACGGTGAGGGTGCTGCCGTCGCCCTCGCCCCAGATGAGGCGCTCCGACGCCGTGGGTTTCAACTTGCGGTGCTTGCCGAGGAGCCTCCCGTCGGGCCCGAAGTAGAGGATGGTGCAGTAGAGGGTCCCCCCCTCGCGCTCGATGACGCCCATCGCCAGGTAAGCCCCGTACTTTTTCGCGGCCTCGCCCAGGGCCAGGGTGGTCTCCGAGGGCACCTCCACGCTGTTCTCGAAGTACCGCCGGAAGTCCTTCCTCCCCTCGGGCGAGCGGCTGCCCACCACGGCCCCGAAGGTGAGCCCCCTGGGGTAGGCCGGGATGAAGGCCTCCGGGAAGACGACGATCTTGGCGTGCTCCCTGCCGCAGGCCTCCATGAGGCCCAAGGCCTTTTCCAGCGTCCCCTGCCTGTCCATGATCACCGGGGCCGCCTGCACCACGGCGACCCTGACGGTTTTGTCCTTGCCCTCCATCACCGTTCCCCCTTCGTCTAACCGTCGATGACCGCCAGGGCCTCTTTTAGGGCCGACCCGACGTCGTTGGCAAAGCCTTCCCTTGAAAGGACGGCCCCCAGGGCCGACAGCAGGAGGACCACGTTCTTCCTGGTGGAGCCGCTGCCCATGAGGCCTATCCTTATGATCTTCCCCTTGAGGTCGCCCAGGCCGGAACCCACCTCGATGGAGTACTCCTCCATGAGCCTCCTCCTGACGACGGCCTCGTCCACCCCGCTGGGCATCCTCACCGACGTCAGGCTCGGCAGCCTGTAGGCGGGCTCCACCAGCAGTTCCAGGCCCAGGGCCTCCAGCCCCGCCCAGAGGGCCTCCGCGTTCTTCCCGTGGCGGGCGAACCGGGCCTCGAGCCCCTCCTCGGCGATGACCCTCAGGCCTTCGTTGAGCCCGTAAATCATGTTGACCGGGGCGGTGTGGTGGTAGAACCTCTCCTGCCCCCAGTAGCGCATGATCATCGTCAGGTCCAGGTACCAGCTCTGGACCTTGGTCTTTCTCCCCCTGATGCGCTCCACCGCCCTGGGCCCCACCGTCACCGGCGCCAGCCCCGGGGGGCAGCCGAGGCACTTCTGGCTCCCGCTGTAGACCATGTCAAGGCCGAGCCGGTCCACGGGGACCTCCATGCCGCCGAGGGACGTCACGGCGTCGACGATCATGAACATGCCCGCACCGTGGGCCATGGGGGCGATCTCATCGAGGGGCTGGAGCACCCCGGTGGAGGTCTCGGCGTGGACTATCCCCAGGAACTTCGCGTCGGGGTTGGCCCTGACGGCCTTCTCGACATCGCCGGGGTCCAGGGGCCTGCCCATCGGCGCGTTGACCTCGACCACTTCGGCGCCGCACCGGCCGGCCACGTCCTGCATCCGGGAGCCGAAGACGCCGTGGGAGCAGATTATGGCCTTGTCGCCCCTCTCGATCATGTTCACGCAGGCCGTCTCCATGCCGGCGCTGCCGGTGCCGGGCATGGCCACTGTCAGGTCGTTGCCCGTTTGGAAGACCATCCTGAGGAGGTCCCTGGTCTCGTCCATGATGGCGACGAAATCCCTGTCCAGGTGGCCGAGGGTCGGCTCGGCCATGGCCCTGAGGATCCTCCCCTCCACGGGCGTGGGACCGGGCCCGAGGAGGATCTTCTCGGGCACCCTTCTCGACTTCTCCGTCAGATCCATTTAAAACCCTCCCGCCATGAAGTATTTTTCAAAAAGAACGAGCGCCCCCCTATGCCCCGCCGCCGGGGCCGGCCGGGGGCTCAAGCAGAGCCTGCTCCCTCTTCCAGACCGCCAGGTTCCCCCAGGAATAGAGCCCCAGGGCGATCCAGATGCAGACGAAGGTTACCAGCGTGGGGAGGTCCATCGGTTCATGGAACACCCAGACCCCGAGGAAGAATTGAAGCGTCGGGGCGATGTACTGAAGGAAGCCCACGGTTATCAGCTTCAGCCTCCGCGCGCCGTAGGCGAACCAGAGCAGCGGCAGCGATGTCACCACGCCCGTCGAGACCAGGAGAAGGTCCATCCTCAAGTCGCCGGCCATGAAGGTGCCCGTGTGGCGGGCATCGCCGAGGACCAGGAAGAGCAGCGCCGGCAGTGAAAGGTAGACCGTCTCGGCGAAAAGCCCCGGCAGGGAATCGATGACCACCTTCTTCCTGATCAGTCCGTAGAAGGCGAAGGTCAGCGCCAGCCCCAGGGCCACCCAGGGGACGTTCCCGTGAAGGACGACCTGGTACAGCACCCCCCCGGCGGCGATGGCGATGGCGAGCCACTGGAGCCTGCCCACCCTCTCGCGGAAGAAGACGAAACCGAAGAAGATCGTGACCAGGGGGTTGATGTAGTAACCCAGGCTCGTCGCCAGCACCTGGTCGGTGTTGACGGCCCATATGAAGAGCAGCCAGTCGCCGGCGATGAAAAGGCTGCTGCAAAAGAGCAGGGTCGCGACGCGGGCGTTCCGGAAGCCCGCCGCCAGTTCCTTTCGGTTGCCCTGGAGGACCATGATCGCCGCCACGAAGACCAGCGACCAGATGATCCTGTGGGCCAGGATGGCCAGCGCCGGCACGTTGACCAAAAGCTTCCAGTAGATCGGGAGCAGGCCCCAGACCCCGTAGGCCCCGAGGGCGGCCTTGAGCCCCGCGGAGGCGTCCCTTTTCGTGATGGTCGATGCCGCCATAACTATCCTTCCTTCTCAAGCCCGACTGCGGGCCGCCGTCACCGGCCGCCGGCCGCGGCGCCGGCCTCCAGGGCCTTCACGAGGTTGTAGAGGGTGGTCGTGAAGGGCATTTCAAGGCCCGCCGCCACGCCCCGCCTCATGATCTCGCCGCTGATGGCCTCTATCTCGGTCCTGGTCCCCGCCTCGATATCCTGGAGCATCGACGGCTTGTTGCCCGACGTCTGCCTGAGTATCTCCAGTAGGCCGGCCCACTCCTCGTCGGCGTCAAAGGCCAGGCCCGACGCGTTGGCGACGGAGACCGCCTCCCGGCAGAGGGTTTCCGCGACCTTCCTGGCGAAGGGCGAGGCCAGGGTCTGGGCGTTGGAGTACCGGGTCAGGGCCGCCACGGGGTTTATACCGGCGTTTACGATCACCTTGGCCCATATCGTCCGCCAAGGCTCCTCGTCGAGTTCGACGTTGAACCCCGCCTCTCTGAAGAGCCCGAGCGCCCTCCGGGCGTCCGTCCCGGGCGTGACGGGGGCGAAACGGATGAGGCCGTCGCCGCCGCTGAAGACGGCCCCGGGCTCCGGCCTGTAGGCACCGTAGGTTATCGAACCGGCGAGGAACCTCCCCCCCGGTACGTGGTCCCGCAGGGCCTCCACGTTCCCCAGGCCGTTCTGGAGGGTCAACGCGAAACCATCGGCCTTCAAAAGCCCCGGCAGGTTCCCCGCCACGTCGGCGTTCTGCCACGATTTGACCAGTATAACCAGCAACTCGGCGGGGCGGCACTCCGAAGGGTCGTCGAAAACCCGTAAGGGGACCCTCCGCGTCCCGCCGGCGCCGTCTCTGAAAAGGAGCCCCCGGGCCTTGATGCTCTCGAGATGGGCCCCCGGCCGCGACAGGCACTGCACGGGCACCCCGGCCTCGTGGAATTGCACCGCGAGGCGCCCGCCCAGGGCCCCGCACCCGTAAATAGTGATCGTTCCAACCACCTCCGCGGGCGGGCCGTGCTCCGTCACCCGCTCCGTGGTTTCATTATATCCCCCAAGGGGCTACGTTGCATACACACCCCGCGTTGGCGGGGAGATAAAAGTGAACTTGACAGGGGTGTGGCCGGCGTGGTATGGTGACGCAAATTTTCAAAAGAGCGGCCAAAAGAGGTGCGGCTGATGTCATCGGTCCTCCGTTTCACTCGCTCGGTCAGGTATTACGCCTATTACAGCTATACCTATTACGTAGGTACAGCATGTTGGCGCCTGACTGACAAGGACCCCTGATATTAATCCGTCTCCCCTTCTTCAAAGCCAGACAACAAAAGGTCCTGCGGTCGACGCCGCGGGACCTTTTTTTATATAAAAATCCTGGAAGTCTGGAGATGGCGACATGATCGTATTGATAAAGGACGGCGCGAAAGAGGAGCAGGTACGGCAATTGATCGAGAGGCTGGAAAGTTTCGGTTTCCAGGTGCACGTCTCGAGGGGGGTGGTGAAGACCATCCTGGGGCTTGTGGGTAACACGGCCCGGCTGGACATCGACCTGATCCGGTCCATGGAAATTGTGCAGGATGTCAAGCGGGTCCAGGAACCCTACAAGAACGCCAACCGCAAGTTCCACCCGGAAGACACGGTGATCACCGTGGGCGGCGTCACCATCGGCGGCGGGAAGCCGGTCCTCATCGCGGGGCCCTGCTCCGTCGAATCAGAAGAGCAGATCTTCAAGGTGGCCCGGGCGGTGAAGCGTTCCGGCGCGGGCATGCTCCGGGGGGGCGCCTTCAAACCCAGGACCTCGCCCTACTCCTTCCAGGGCCTCGGCGCGGAGGGGATCCGGCTGCTGCTCCTGGCCAAGGAGGAGACAGGGCTGCCCATCGTCACGGAGATCATGGACCCGGGCCAGTTGCCCTTCTTCGACGGGGTGGATGTTTTCCAGGTCGGTGCCAGGAACATGCAGAACTACGAGTTGCTGCGCGTCCTGGGAACCTTGAGGAAGCCCGTCCTGCTCAAGCGGGGTTTTTCCAACACCCTGGAGGAACTGCTGATGAGCGCGGAGTACATCATGGCGGGGGGTAACGAGCAGGTGATCCTCTGCGAGCGGGGTATCCGCACCTTTGAGACCGCCACGCGCAACACCCTGGACCTGTCGGCGGTGCCCGTGCTGAAGCAACTGTCCCACCTGCCGGTGGTGATCGACCCCAGCCATTCCACCGGCATGGCGAGCCTCGTCCGGCCCATGTCCCTTTCGGCCATCGCCGCCGGGGCGGACGGTCTGATCATCGAGGTGCACAACGACCCGCCCCACGCCCTGAGCGACGGCCCCCAGTCCCTGACGCCCGAAGCCTTCGACGACCTGGCCAAGGCGGCGGACCTCGTTTTCCGGGCCGTCCTGGCCGGTACGGCGGCGACGACGTCATGATCGTCGGCGTGGCGGGCCTCGGCCACATCGGGAGCTCCATGGCCAAGGCGGCGGGGCGTTTCACCCCTCACCGGGTCCTGGGGCTCGATGCGGACCCCTCCACGGAGCGGGCGGCCCTCGAGGAGGGCGCCATCGATGGCGTGCTGGACGAGGAAGGCCTGTCCGCCTGCGACCTCCTGCTGGTGGCCCTTTACCCGGCAGCCTCGGTGCAGTTCATCGCCGACCACGCCCAGGAACTGAAGAAGGGTTGCTGCGTCACCGACCTCTGCGGCATCAAGGCGCCCGTCTGCGACGCCGTCGCCCCCATCGCCCGGCGGCGGGGTTTCCATTTCGTCGGCGGCCACCCCATGGCCGGGAGGGCCGAGTGGGGTTACGGGGCCTCCAGCGAGGACCTCTTCGCCGGCGCCCCGATGATCCTCACTCCCTCCCCGGGCACGCCGGAGGCCGTGATGACCATGCTCACGGAATTCTTCCTCGCCTGCGGCTTCGGCGGCATCCACACCTGCCCAGCGGAGGAACACGACCGGATGGTCGCCTTCACCTCCCAGCTCCCCCACGTCATCGCTAACGCCTACGTCAAGGGCGCCTCCATCGCTCGGCGGGAATTCTTCGGCGGCACCTTCCGGGACATGACCAGGGTGGCGGGCCTGAACGAGGAGATGTGGTCGGAGATCTTCCTGGAGAACCGGCGCAACCTCGCCGGGGAACTGAAGGCCTTGGTCTTGAGGCTTTCACGGTACGTCGATGCCCTGGAAGAAGGCAGCGTCACCGCCCTACTCGACCTCCTCAGGGAGGGCGGCGAGTGCAAGAGGAAGGTCTCCACCACCGGGGGGGCGAAGTGATGGCCGTAATAGAGGTAAGGGTGGAAACGGGACGGCCCTACAAGGTCCTGATAGGCTGGGACTTGTTGAAAGGCATCGGTGAAAACCTTTCCCCGCTCCACGGTCCGTGCTCGGCGGCGCTGGTCACCGACGAGACGGTGGACCTCCTCTACGGCGACACCGCGGCGGCCTCCCTCGCCCGGGCCGGCTTCCGGGTAGTGCGGCACGCCATCCCCCCGGGCGAGGGGTCCAAGACCATGGGCCGCCTCAACCTCCTGCTGGAGTCGCTGGGGGAAGAGGGCTTCACCAGGACGGACCTCATCGTCGCCCTCGGCGGAGGCGTCGTCGGAGACCTCGCGGGTTTCGCGGCGGCCGTCTACGAGCGGGGCATCCCCTACATCCAGGTGCCGACCACCCTGCTGGCGGCGGTGGACTCCTCGGTGGGCGGGAAAACGGGGGTGAACCTCCCGGCCGGGAAAAACCTGGCCGGCGCCTTCCGGCAGCCCGAACTGGTGCTCTGTGACTGCTCCACCTTCCTGAGCCTGCCCAGGGAGGAACTGGCTTCCGGCGGGGCGGAATGCCTAAAGTACGGCATGCTCGGCGACGAGGCCCTCTTCCGCCGCCTGGAGGAGGGACTTCCCGCGATATGGGAGGATGTCGTGGCCTCCTGCGTGCTGCGAAAGGCCGAGATCGTGGGCCGCGACGAGACCGACCTCGGCCCGCGCCGGCTTCTGAACTTCGGACACACCGTGGGGCACGCCGCCGAGAGGCTGAGCGGCTACACCCTCCGCCACGGGGAGGCCGTGGGGCTGGGCATGCTGGTCATCACCAGGGCCGCCGAGGCGATGGGACTCTGCGCCCCCGGTACGGCGCCGAGGATCGCGTCGGCCCTCGGGGCCATGGGCCTGCCCACGGCCTGCCCCTACTCAGCGGAGCGCCTGGCCGAGGCCGCCCTGGCCGATAAGAAGCGCCGGGGCGACGAGATCACCCTGGTGATGCCCCGGAGGGTGGGAGAATGCTTCCTCCACCCCGTCGGGGTGGGAGAGCTGCCGAAGATACTCTCCCTCGGAGTGGAGGGGGCGCCATGCGGGTAGTCTGCCGCCCGGGCCGGCTGAAGGGCCTCATCGATGCAATACCCTCCAAGTCCCACGCCCACCGGGCGATGATCGCCTCGGCCTTCGCCGACCGACCCACCCGCCTGGTGATGCGTGACCGGGCCGGCGAGGACGTCCTGGCCACCCGGCGCTGCCTTGAGGCCCTGGGGGGGTCCTTTTCCCGGGAGGACGGAGCCTTCGTGGTGACCCCGGCGCAGGACCCGCCGGAGAACCCCCTCCTGGACTGCGGCGAAAGCGGGTCGACCCTGCGGTTCCTCTTGCCCGTGGCGGCCGCCCTGGGTCGGGGCGGGCGCTTCGTCGGCGCCGGCCGCCTGCCGGAGCGGCCCATCGGGCCGCTGGTCGCGTCGCTGCGCCTAGGGGGGGTGACGGCCGACCGGGACAGCCTGCCCCTGGCCCTGAAGGGGCGGCTGCGTTCGGGTGAATACCCCTTGCCGGGGAACGTCAGTTCCCAGTTCGTCTCGGGGATGCTCCTCGCCCTGCCCCTCCTGCCCGGGGGCGGCTCGGTCCGGCTCCTCGGGCCGCTCGAATCCTCGGGCTACGTAGAAATGACCCTGGAGACCCTGCGGGACTTCTCGGTGCCGGCGGCCGCCGCTGCCGGGGGTTTTCTCGTCCCGCCGGGTGAGGGTTACCGCTCGCCGGGGGAAGTGATTATAGAAGGGGACTGGTCCAACATGGCCTTCTTCCTGGCCGGGGGCGCCCTGGGCGGCGAGGTGCGCTGCCTCGGGCTTTCGCCCTCGTCGGCCCAGAAGGACAAGGCCGTGGCCGGGCTTCTCCGCCGGTTCGGGTCGTCCGTCCGGTGGGAGGGCGGCGCCCTCGGGGTCACCGGCGGACCCCTCGAAGGGGCCGGGGCCATCGACGCCAGGGAGATCCCCGACCTCATCCCCGTCCTCGCCGTGACGGCCGCCTTCGCCCGGGGAAAGACCCTCTTCGAGGGGGCGGCCCGCCTCAGGCTCAAGGAAAGCGACCGGCTCGAGAGCACAGCCTCGATGATAAGGGCCCTGGGCGGCGACGCCCGGGAGGAACCCGACCGCCTCGAGGTGACGGGGGGCGCCCCCCTGGAGGGAGGCGTCGTGGATTGCCGCGGCGACCACCGCATCGCCATGGCGGGGGCCGTCGCGGCCCTGGGCTGCCGCAACGAGACGGTCCTCCTGGGGGCGGAAGCGGTGAACAAGTCCTACCCTTCCTTTTTCCAGGATTACCGAAGTTTGGGGGGAGATTGCGATGTCATCGATGATCGGTGAGAAGCTCCGGGTTTCCCTCTTCGGCCAGTCCCACGGGCCGGCCGTCGGGGTCGTGATGGACGGCCTGCCCGCGGGCGAGGAGGTCGACCTCGATGAACTGCGCTCCTTCTTAAGGCGGCGCGCCCCCGGGGGAGGACCCCTTTCGACGCCCCGCGTCGAGAAGGACGAGCCCCGCTTCCTCTCCGGGCTCGCGGGGGGCCGCACCTGCGGCGCCCCCCTTTGCGCGGTCATCGAGAACACCGACGCCAGGCCGGAGGACTACCGCGAGGTCGCAACCGCACCCCGCCCCTCCCACTGCGACTACCCGGCCCGCCTCCGGTACGGGGGGTACGAGGACGCCCGGGGAGGCGGGCATTTTTCCGGCCGGTTGACGGCCCCCCTCTGCGTCGCCGGGGGGGTGGCGATACAGATCCTGAAGCGCCGCGACATCCACCTGGGGGCCCATGCCGAACAGGTGGGCTCCATCAGGGACCGGCGGTTCCACCCGACGGCCGTGACCGCGGGCGACCTCGCCCTGCCCGCGACCCGCCGGATCCCCGTCCTAGACGAGGCCAGGATGGAGGCCATGGAAAGGGAGATCCTCGCGGCGGCCGCCGAGGGCGACAGCGTGGGCGGCGTCGTGGAGTGCGCCGCCCTCGGCGTGCCGGCGGGGATAGGCGACCCCATATTCGGCGGCATGGAGAACCGGCTCGCCGCGGCGCTCTTCGGCATCCCCGGACTGCGTGGGGTCGAGTTCGGCACGGGGTTCGCCGCGGCGGGGATGAGGGGCTCCAGGCACAACGACCCCTACCGCCTGAAGGACGGGCGGGTGGTCACCGGGACGAACCACCACGGGGGGATCCTGGGCGGGATCACCACCGGCATGCCCCTGGTCTTCCGCGTGGCCGTGAAACCGACTTCATCCATAGCCATGGAGCAGAAGACCGTCGACCTCGCCGCCATGACGGAAAGGACGATCCGCGTGCCCGGAAGGCACGATCCCTGCATCGTTTTGCGGGCCGTCCCCTGCGTGGAGGCCGTCGCGGGCATCGTTCTGCTGGATGCCATACTGTAACGGACTAAGGGGGAAAGGACCATGGGAATGACTGAACTGAGGGCTGAGATCGACCGGCTGGACGAGGAGATCACCGACCTGGTCTGCCGGAGGATGGACCTTTGCGGCCGGATCGCCGGGGAAAAACAGAGGCAGGGGATCCCCGTCCTCGACGCGGGCCGGGAGCGGGAGATCCTGACCCGCGTGGGCAAGCGCGCCGGGGAGCCCCTGGACGTCTACCTCCGGTTGCTCTACTCGGTCATGTTCGACCTGAGCCGCTCCTACCAGGCAGCCCTCGGGGAAGGGGAGACCGAACTGGGGCGGCGCATCAAAAGGGCCGTCGCCGAAACGGCGCCCCGCTTTCCCCGACGGGCCACCGTCGCCTGCCCCGGGGAGCAGGGGTTCTGTTCCCAGGCCGCCTGCGACCGCTTCTTCTCCATGCCGGAGGTTTTCTACTTCCGCAGCTTCGAGGGAGTGTTCCAGGCGGTGGCCCAGGGGCTGTGCGACTTCGGCGTCCTGCCCGTCGAGAACGGCACCGGCGGTTCGATGGACGCCGTCTACGAACTCCTGCACCGCTACGGGTTCCACATCGTGCGCGGCACCCGGCTGCGCGCCCCCGCCGGGGAGTGCGGCCCGGCGGAGGGCGGTAGGACCGGCGACACCCGCTTCATCTGCGTCGCCAGGGAACTGCAGATCTACCCAGGGTCGGACCGGGTGAGCCTGATGCTCACCCTGCCCCACACGTCGGGGTCCCTCTACCGCGTGATCGCCCGGTTCGCCGCGCTGGACCTCAACCTGGTCAAACTCGAAAGCCGACCCATCGCCGGCAACGACCTGGAGTACCTGTTCTTCATCGACCTGGAGGCCTCGGTTTGGTCCGACGAGGTGGTTAGGGCCCTGGGCGAGTGCGCCTCCTCGGGGCGCCTCTTCGACTTCCTCGGCAGTTACAGGGAGATCTGAAGATGCGCTACGGGCTGCTGGGGGAGAAACTGGGCCACAGCCACTCCCCCATGATCTACAGGGAACTGGGCATCGCCGACTACCGCCTGTTCGAGGTGCCGCCCGACGGGGTGGAGCCCTTCCTGCGGGGCGGCGGCCTGGCGGGGCTCAACGTGACCATCCCCTACAAGAAAAGGGTGCTCCCCCTTTGCGATACCCTGACGGAGACCGCCCGGCGCCTGGGGAACGTGAACCTCCTCCTTTTCGACGGCGAAAGGAAAATACACGGCGACAACACCGATTACGGCGGCTTCCTCTACCTCCTTCAGCGGGCCGGCATCGACCCGTTGGGCAAAAAGGTCCTGGTGCTGGGCTCCGGCGGCGCCGCCCGGACGGTCACCCTCGCCTGCCTCGACTCGGGGGCGGGGCAGGTGATCCAGGTCTCCCGCTCCGGGCCGGACAACTACGGCAACATCCACCGCCACGCCGACGCCCGGATCCTGGTGAACGCCACCCCCGTCGGCATGCACCCCCTGGCCGACGAAGTGCCGCTGGGCCTGGGGAGCTTCACGGCCCTGGAGGCCGTGGTGGACCTCATCTACAACCCCCTGAGGACCGGGCTACTGCAGGAAGCGCGGCGGCGGGAGATCCCCTGCTCCTGCGGCCTGCCCATGCTCGTCGAGCAGGGGCGGCTCGCGGCGGAAACCTTCCTCGGTGGGAAGATCCCACAGGAGAAGAGCGAAGAGATCCATGCCGCCCTGCTGCGGGCGGTGGAAAACATCGTGCTGGTGGGGATGCCGGGCAGCGGCAAAACCTCGGTGGCCGAGCGGGTCGCCCGTGAAACGGGCCGGAAAAGGCTGGACACCGACGAGATGGTGAGGGAGCTGACGGGGCGGGACCCGGCGGACCTCATCGAGCGCGACGGGGAGGGGGCCTTCCGCCGGGTCGAGGAGGAGGTCGTGCGCAAAGCCTCCGGTGAGAGCGGGTCCGTCATCGCCACCGGCGGGGGCGCCGTCCTGAGCGGGGCGAACCGGGCGGCCCTCCGCAGGAACGGCCGGGTCTACTGGCTCGACCGACCCCTGGCGGACCTCCCCCGCGAGGGTCGCCCCCTGTCAAAAGACCTGGGCAGGCTTTACGAGGAGCGCCGCCCCCTCTACGGGGAGGCCGCCGACGCGAGGATAGACGCCTCCCGGGGGGTGCTGCCGGCCGCCCGGGCGATCCTGGAGGAATTCCATGCGCATACTGGTGCTTAACGGGCCGAACCTGAACCTCCTCGGGACCAGGGAGCCCGATATCTACGGCGAAAAGAGCTACGGTGAGATCGTGGACGCCATTGAGGAACACTGCCGGCGGAGGGGCGTCCGTGTCGAGGTGCGCCAAAGCAACCACGAGGGGACCCTGGTCGACTACATCCAGGAAGCCACCGACGGCTTCGACGGGATCGTGATCAACCCGGCGGCCTACACCCACACCAGCGTGGCCCTCCTCGACGCGGTGAGGGCCGTGGGCCTCCCCACGGTGGAGGTCCACCTGAGCGACCCCGACAAGAGGGAGACCTTCCGCCGGGTCTCCTACATCCGCGAGGCCTGCGTCGCGACCTTCAAGGGCCGGGGGTGGGCGGGCTACCTGGAAGCCGTGGACTACCTGCTGGACCATACGGCGGGTCGTCGGGGCCGGGCGACGTGATATCCTTGCTTATCAGGGGGGGTCCGCTCCCCCGCCATTTGAAAGGAGAGGAATGATCCCCATGGGCGCTGAAAAGGGACGCAGCGAGGAGATACTGGTACCCGCCGGGTACGCCCGGGCCTTTGAGGTCCGAAAGGACGGACTCTTCACCGTCACCGACGTGGAGGGCGGGCAGATCGGCGACCTGGTGGCCTTCAACGCCGACGACCTCTCGGAAAAACTGTCGCCCTCCCACACCAGGCTCGGGCTGCATTCAATAAAGTTCAAGGTGGGCGACGCCCTCAGGACCAACCTCCGCAGGCCCATGATGGAGATCGTCGAGGACACCGTCGGAACCCACGACATGCTCATCCCGGCCTGCGACGAGCAACGTTACCTCGTCGACTACGGCGTGGAGGACCATAGAAGCTGCGTGGCCAACTTCGAGGAGGTCCTGGCCCCATGGGGACTCTCCAGGGCGCAGATACCCGACCCCCTCAACATCTTCGAGAACGCCGCCGTCGGCCCCGACGGAAACCTGGTCCACCTGCCGGTCCTGTCGAAGGCCGGCGACCACATCACCTTCAGGGCCCTGATGAACCTGGTCTGCGCCGTCTCGGCCTGCCCCATGGACCTGAACATAACCGGCGGCGACAGGATCACCGACATGGTGGTGACCATCGAATACGGGGATTGACCGGGCCCCGCCTAAAGGTCACGTCATCCACCGCCCGGCGCCCGCCGGGAGCCCTGAAGCGACAGCGGGGGCTCCAGGGAACACCTTTCCAGCAGGACCCTGTCGCGGAAGATCTCAAGCGTAGGCCCGTCGGCGGCCACCTCTCCCCGGTGCAGCACTATCGTCCGCGGGCAGACGTCCAGGACGAGGTCCAGGTCGTGGGCGGCGATGAGGCGCGTGTGGGGAAAACCCACCAGGAGGTCTATCAGCGCTCTCCGGCTCTTCGGGTCGAGGCCCGAACTGGGTTCGTCCATGAGGAGGATCTCCGGGTCCATGGAGAGGACGGCGGCTATGGCGGCGGACCTCTTCTCACCCCCGGAGAGGCGGTAGCCCGGTCGGTCGGCGAGGTGCCCAGCGCCGACGCTGTCGAGGGCCGAGGCGACCCTGGCGGCCAGGGCTTCACCGGTCACCCCCTGGTTGATGGGTCCGAAGGCGACGTCGTCGAAAACGGTGGGCATGAAGAGCTGGTCCTCGGGGTCCTGGAAGATGAGCCCAAGGCGGCGGCGTATTTCCCGGACTGTCCCCTTGGAAAGGACCATACCGCCTATATCGATGATCCCCGAAAAAGGCTCTATCAGGCCCGTCAGGGCCAGCAGGAGGGTCGACTTGCCGGCGCCGTTTGCCCCGACGAGGCCCACGGCCTCGCCCCGCCCCACCCCGAAGGAGACACCCCTCAGCGCCGGGGTCCCGTCGGGGTACGAATACTCAAGCCCCTTAACGTCGATGTAAGGGCCCCTCATCCCCCGATCACCCCGAGGAGGGCGCCCGGCAGGTCCACGAAACGCGCCAGGGCGAAGTAGGCCAGCCAGGCACAGACGAACAGGCCGTCCCGCCGGGGGGAAAACGGCGATGGGCGGGCCGTCCTGACGGCCCCATCGAAACCCCGGCTCACCATGGCCCGGTGGATCCTGGAACCCCTGTCCATGGTCCTCAGCAGGAGGCCGCCCAGCATGGGGCCCGACACCAGCACCGGGATTCCGCCCCCTTTACCGGAGGACCTCAGCGAATGGGCCCGGAGGGTCCTCTCCACCTCGCCCGCCAAAAGGCCGATATAGCGGTTCATGAACTGGAGCTGCACCACGAGCGCCGAGGGGACGCCCAGGCTCTCCAGGGCCGCGAAGAGGTTGTCGGGCCGCGTGGTCATCGCCAGCAGCACCACCGACGATACGATGAGGGTCGACCGGACCAGGATGGAAATGAAGGAGACCCACCCTCCGCTCAGGACCACCGGGCCCAGACCGGCCATGGGCTCCCTGTCGATGAGGGGGTTGAAGACCCCCACCAGCAGGATGAAGGGGAGCGCCGCCGCCGACCTCTTGGCCACAGCTTGGACGGGCAGGCCCGAAAGGGCGGTTAAGACGAAGGGGTAAAGGAAAAGCGGCATCACTCGGGAAATATCGTACTTCCCGAAGGATGTGACCGTGACGGCAAAGGCCAGGGTCACGACCCATTTCGCCCTGGCGTCGACGGAATGGGCCGGGCTCCGCGAAAGGGCGAAATCCCGGGTGGAATTGACGTTCCCTATCCCTCTGCCGAAAGGGCTTGACAAAAAGGGCTCCTTACCCCGCGACCGGGAAGCGGCGCAAAGACCGTCAGCGGCTCCCGGCCGCAGCCTTTCTCAAGATCAACCCCACCCCGGCGGACAAGAGGAAAACGATCGCCCCGCCGACGAGGCCGGACACCGAGGTCCCGGGGTCTATGACGGACTGTCCCTGGGCGGCGCCTTCAGCTTCACCCTCATCGGCGGCCTCGGGTTCACGGAACCCGTAGTCCGGAAGGAAGGAGAACCTCTCCTGCAGCAATGCCAGGGCCGAATGGATACCGCCCTTGGGGGCCTCCAGCTCCTCTTGGCCCGAGGTCTTCTCTATGGCCCACTCGAGACCGTCGGGGAAGCTCGAGGCGAACCATGAAAGAATCCCCCCCGTGATCACCGCCGCGGCGACGAAAAATACGATGACCTTCTTGAGGGACACAGCCCCGGAAGGGGCGACGCCCTGCACCGCCTCGATCACCTCGGGTCGCGCCTTCCAGACGTAGGACACGACGGCCGCGGTGATGACCCCTTCCACGAGGCCGATGGCGAGGTGAATGGGCTGCATCAGGAGGAGGAAGGTCTTGAAGGGCAGGTCGGTAATGCCCGATGCCAGTGTCTCCAGCACGACCGAGAAGGCCCCCAGCTGAAGGGCCGCCACGACGGAAACCACCGACCCTGCCAGGATCTTCAGGTTCGAGGGGTTCCTGCCCGCTATGGGCCGGTAGATCAAAGGGTACGCCAGGAAGCAGGGGAAAAAGGCGAGGTTGAAAACATTGCACCCCAGGGCGAGAAGGCCCCCGTCGGCGAAGAACAGGGCCTGGACCGAAAGGACCGAGGCAAGGACGATGAAGGCCGCGTAAGGCCCCAGCAATATGGCCAGGATCATCCCCCCTCCTATATGCCCGCTGGAACCCGTCGCCGGGATACTGATGTTGATCATCTGGGCCGCGAAGATAAAGGCTCCGAGCACGCCCATCAGGGGGACCTTCGTGTCATCGCCGGACTCCTTGAGCTTCTTCGCCGAATAGGCCGTGACCCCGGCGGTCACCGCCCACATAGTCCCGCCCACCGCGGGAGACAAAAGAGCATCGGCCATGTGCATGGGGGGAGCCTCCTTTTATTACGTATTTCGGCATTTGTAATACTTCGGGGCTCCCCTGTCAACAGGGAAAATGGGAGGCCCAATCCACTTTGGACCTAACGCTTTTGCAAACGCTATGTCGGAGTACAAAAATAATCTTTCTCGATCAGTCGAGCGGTAAAACCGGTTTCGGCGGCGGTGAATGACAGAGCTTCGCGAAAAAGTACAGGATCTTCATGGTTGCGAATAGGAGGAAGATCAGACGCTAGCATTATCCACAACACCCCATCTTGAGTCGGCCTTTCCGATCTTGGGCTTGGTCGGGATCCAGGGGATGGGACTTGAGGTTTCCTTCAGGCCTGCTCGCAGCCTCTTGAGAAGAGCCTGTCCTACTCCTTCGCGGTCCAGCAAAAAACCGATGCGCCGCTTTGTCCCCACGTCACCAAACCTGGCAGCACTATCCACCAGTCGTTCCGGACTTATTCGGCCGGAAGAGAGTTCTTGGCATATCCAGTCATAACCCCTGGGCAAACTGTTGAACCTCGACCAGTCATAGACCGCGTCTACAAGCGTTCTAACCCTGGAAGAGTAGACCAGGACCTGGCCGCCCTGGGTTGAAAATTCCTCCGTATCACCAAGCCTCTGTTCTGCCACCTTGATAAGAGTGAAGGCTACCTTCCCGACCTTTCGATCTCCCGAGATCCCCGTGTTATAAACGTAGGTTCTCAGGGGGATCTGCTCGTCGAAACCGTAACGGTTGAAAGCGTTGGGTCCGCACACCTGGTACCGCGCATTCTGCTCTTCCATTAACGTGGTCAGGGCTAGTGCCTCACCTGGGTCCCACGCTCCACCCAGCGGCAACCTGGGCGGAAGAAGGTATAATCCCCGTTGCACGCGGACAATGATCCCGGCCGCGGCAAGGCGGCTGAGCAGACGCCGCTCCTGGTCCCCGGTCAACCCCAGCGGTCCCTCCAAGTCTCCAGACCTTACCTTTGTTATATCGCGCATCTGGGTGTAAGCGAAAAACTGTGATTCCATCTCTCCTAAACGGCTCTTCATAGCCGTATTCTATTCCAGGATGATCGCCTGTCAAGCGATTAACGATAAATAGAATGCAACGCGATCCGCTACTCTTGAAGCAAAGATAAAAAAGTGCCGCCGCCTCGGGGGCGTCGACCGTCCCCGAGGCGGCGGCATCATCGGCAGGGTCCGGCAAAGGACCGGCACCCTACCCTCGCTTAGCCAGCAAGTACTCTTTCAGGGCTACGGCCTGGTTGAACTCCTCGTCGTGGGCCGAAAACAAAAGGGTGACGCGCCCCTTGGCCGCCAGCTCCAGGAGCTGATCAATCGTTTCGGCGTTGCCGTCCAGTTCCTTGAAGTAACGGGACCTGAACTCCTCCCACTTGGCGCGGTCGTGGTTGAACCACTTCCGCAGCTCCGTGCTCGGCCCCGCCTCCTTGAGCCACAGGTCGGCCTCCATCTTCTCCTTGCTTATGCCCCTGGGCCACAGGCGGTCCACCAGGACTCGGGCGCCGTCCTCCTTTGATGCCGGTTCATAGACCCTCTTCGTCTTAATATCCATTGCGGCCACCATCCTCTCCCCTCCTCAGGGTCGGGTTAACCCTTCTTCCCGGCCGAACCGTAGGGGCTCACGTAGTCGCCGACCTTGGTGCGGAAGGAAATGTTCATCCGGTTCCAGCCGTTGATGGCGATGATCGCCAGGTTCAGGTCTACCAGTTCCTTCTCGCTGAAGTGCTCGCGAGCCTGGGCGAAGACATCGTCGGGCACGCCCTGCACGGCGATCCGGGTGACCGCCTCCGTCCAGGCCAGGGCGGCCCGCTCCCTTTCGGTGTAACCCGGGGCGTCCCGCCATGCCGACAGCAGGTACAGCCGCTGTTCGGTCTCGCCCCTGGCGCGGGCGTCCTTGGTGTGCATGTCCAGGCACCAGGCGCAGCCGTTGATCTGGGAGGAACGGCACTTGACCAGGTCCAGCAGCGACGCTTCCAGGCCGCTCTTGTGGATCACCCGTTCGAGATGTATCAGGGCGTCGAACGCTTCGGGCGAGGCTTCCTTGTAATCCAGGCGTTGGCTCATAATGCACCTCCGATTTGAGTTTAGGATACCGAAAAAGGGAGGGTGAGAATTAAGATCGGCGGGGGCATTTTTCCCTGGGGATGAAGTTGGCCGTGGCAAAGGCGAGTCCTTTCCCTTATCGCCATCCTAACGGGTTACTCCTGAGAATATTATTGCTTAATCCTACAGGTTTGGAACAAATCATACAAGCCGCCGTTACGGCTGCCCCATGATCTGCCGTTTCAGGCCCTGCAGGGAATAAAAAACGGCCGGTTTCCCGGCCGCGATCGTTTTTCATTGGCTCCCCCATGCAACGCTTTTCATAACCGTTCTCCTTCTCCAGAGTAAGCTCAAATCTGGTGTATGGAGTTGCAATATAAAGCGGCGTATCCTTTTTTCTCAGGGATTTCTTGATGGACCTGTATCTTGAGTTGGCCTTTTCGTAAAAGTTCTCTCTTGTGGCAACAAGGAGGATAAGGCAAACCTTCTCCTCGGTCATGACATAGTAGGCTACGCGCCATTGACCACTGCCTTTTAGGGAAAAGTGAAGGGACCGGACTTTCGCAAGTGAGCCTTCAAGGAGATCACCTGCAAGGGGTTCTGTTCCAAGAATCTGGATCTCTTCAAAGATTTCGTTAAGATGGGGTTTGCAGGCCTTGGCTTTAAGGTCTTTTACGGCACCCGTTGAAAATTCTATGGAATATTCCTGATCTTTGTCCTTATTCAAGATCTACCCCCAGTTGAGATGCAACATCCTTGAGACCTACGGTCTTGCCTTCATTACGCTCTCTTAATGCATCTAAAGCAAGAGCATCAAAAGGGTCCACCGCTTTTTTCAAGACAAAGTATTCAACCTGTTCCTGCAGGAAAAGCGTATCGCCCGGTTTGATGTCGAGGTTCTTTCGGAGTTTGTTTGGCAGTGTTACCCGGCCCTTTTCATCCACTTTCAAAGAGATAGCAGACATTCATTATCACCACCCTGATTGTAGTGATCGATCATGCGTTCAACTTGGCGAGCTCCCTCGATTTGAACTATTCGATATTTTCGAATAGTTGCCCCGGGCAATAACTCCCCATCCCTATAAATCTCTTTAACATGGTGATTTATGGTATTTACTCCGACCTGATAGAGTTCCGACATGAGTCGTTGAGTAAGCCAGACGGTTTCACCTTCAAGCAGAACACGGATTTGACTGCCGTCGCCTTCTGCCTGATAAATTACGATCTCCCCTCCGGGATAGGGGGTTTTCTGTTGGCTCATTCGGTCACCTCCGCAAGCAAGCTGGTGATTCCCTTCTCGATCTTCTCGAGGTCGGCTTTGATCTTTTCAAACAGCCTTGACGTATGTATTTGTAGAAATAGCGGTTGATGTCGATTTCCTAGCCGACCCTGATCCTAGATTCATCGACTCCTGCGTCGGGCACACCCTGCACCTAAGAACCAGCGGGGGGTCTCCCCGTTTCGACCGGGTTGCGCTGTTCCATTGATGATACATCATAGGAACGCCATGAAGGGCGGCACTCAGGTAGCGACCAGGTCCGAGGACGCCCGATCACCGGGAGGGATCCCTACCCGGGCTTTTTCTCCCCCACCAGGGACGTGACCGCCGACAGCGCCGCCATGACCGCCCCGGCCGTGTAGGCGTACCCCAGCGCGGTGGAAAAGGCCGCCCTTTCCGTGGGGCCGAGGAGGACCTTTTGAAAAGCCCCCGGCGGGGCGAAGGCGAAGAGCACCGCCCCACCCGCCGCGACGCCGAAGACCATCCCCACGTTGCGCATCGTGCCGAGGATCCCCGAAGCCACCCCCAGGTGGGACCTCGGGGCGTTACCCATCACCGCACTGTGGTTGGGTGACTGGAAAAGGCCGGTGCCGACGCCGAAGAGGGCCAGCCTCCAGGCCACGTCGGCCGCCTCCGACGAGGCCGGCAGTCCCCCCATGAGGAGGAGGGCCAGGGCGCAAAGAGCCGCGCCGGCGGAGGCCGGGGCCCTGGAGCCCACCCGGTCGGAGAGGGAGCCGCTGAAGGGAGCCACCGACATGGTGGCCAGCGGGAAGGCTGTCATCACCAACCCCACCCTGTCGGGTGGGTACCCCAGCAGCCCCTGGAGGAAGAAGGGCGTGACGAAGACCATCACGTACTGGGACATGAAGTTGAGCAGGGCGCTCACGTTGGCGAAGGTGAAGGTCCGGTTCCGGAAAAGGTCGAGGTCGAGCAGCGGCTGCGGCGACCTCTTCTCGATCCGGAAGAAGGCAATCCCCGACGATACAGCCGCCAGCAGTACCAGCCCCGATACCCGGTCCAGGCCGTGGCTCTGGAGGCGGCGGACGAAGAAAAGGATGGAAAAGAGGGAGATGAACGCCGTGACCACGCCCCCCGCGTCGATCTTTCCGGGCTGGCCCTTCAGCTCGGGGATGACGAGCCAGCCCCAGGCCAAGGCGGCGAGGCCGATGGGCACGTTGATGAGGAACACGAGGCGCCAGCTCGCCAGGGAGGTGATGAACCCGCCCAGGGAAGGCCCCAGCGCCAGGCCGACGGAGATGCTGACGGCGTTGATCCCCAGGGCCTTGCCCCGCTCCTCGGGGGGGAACGACGCCGTCACGATGGCGAAGGGCACCGCCATGGTCAGCCCCGCGGTCAGCCCCTGGAAGGCGCGGAAGGCGATGAGCCACCGGATCGTCGAAGCGAGGCTGCACAGCCCTGAGGCCGCCACGAAACCCAGGAGGCCGAAGAGGTAGACCTTCCGGTACCCCAGGATATCGCCCAGGCGGCCGTAAAAAAGCAGGAGGCTGCTGATGGTGAGGAGGTAGATCATGGTCACCCATTGGGCCGTGGATATGCCCACGCCGAAGCTGCTGGTGATCGTGGGCAGGATCGTGTTGACGATGCTCGCGTCGATGGGCCCCAGGATGCTCCCCAGCATCACCGCCCCCAGGATGCTGTAGCGGCCCCGGTACCGCCCGCCCAGGCTGACCTCCCCCATTTTCGATCACCTCAACCCTTTTCGCTCAGCCGGTCCTTTTGCCTCTTTATAGTCTACTCCCACCCTTGTTGACAGACTTTATGGAGGTCGATATACTAGCCTTCGCGCCACTCAGGCGCATAGGGGCGGATAGCTCAGCGGAAGAGCACCTGCCTTACAAGCAGGGGGTCACAGGTTCGAACCCTGTTTCGCCCACCAGGAATCTTCTCAATGGTTATAATAGATAGCACGGGGTTGTAGCTCAGTCGGTTAGAGCGCCGGCCTGTCACGCCGGAGGTCGCGAGTTCGAGTCTCGTCAGCCCCGCCACTTCCTTGAAAAAAGGGCGAGATAGCTCAGTAGGTAGAGCAGCGGACTGAAAATCCGCGTGTCCCCAGTTCGATTCTGGGTCTCGCCACCAAATGAACACAGAGATGAGAGGCGGAAGTAGCTCAGGGGTAGAGCACAACCTTGCCAAGGTTGGGGTCGCGGGTTCAAATCCCGTCTTCCGCTCCATTTTTTGTTGAGGGCGGCATAGCCAAGTGGTAAGGCAGAGGACTGCAAATCCTTTATCCCCGGTTCGAATCCGGGTGCCGCCTCCACTTCAGCCCTTTTGGAGAAGTCCAGTATTCCTCGGTAGCTCAATAGGCAGAGCGGGTGGCTGTTAACCACTAGGTTGCAGGTTCGAGTCCTGCCCGAGGAGCCAAATTTAATCCGCTAGATCAAGCGGTTCTTGTTTAAAGCGAGGCCCCGTGGGGATCACCCCACGGGGCCTCGCCATTTGGGGCATCAGCACCTGCCTCGCGACTGTTTTTCAAGCCGGAACCCCTCACCCTGTACTGGGGAAAAGTTTTGCGATAGTGGGGAATTCCGACTTGCAAAAACGCTAATTTCCCTATTTGCTGCACTATCCCTATCCGAGGTATTCCGTTTTTAAATTGCTATGCTTATCTCAATTTCGTCAATTGTGTAGGTCTGACACCTTTGTTCTGCCCACGCCCTGCGGTCGGCGACCCTCATTCTGTTGAGCGTACATTCGTAGGGCGCGATCACTTGATTCGGTGCGACCAAGCCGTGCTCAGCGGATAGGATGAACCACGGACACCCTGATGCCTCGACGTACCGTCGGGCCTTGCAGAAGAACTCCGAGACATATAGGTCGCGGGCCTCGCACGCCAACTCACGCTTTCGGCTGACGCACGACACGAGGTAGATGGTGGTATTAACAGGCTGCATGACGACCTCCGCAGCTATGAGGACTGTGTTGTCACCGACACAAACCGCGCTTTGTATGCGCTACGGGTCAACTTCAAATGGCGGATAAACCCGGCCAGTTCAGGATGCTGATTGCCTTGAATGTTGAGGGGATAGTGGTAGTCACCTTGAAGTTCAGAGCGCTCTATCTCCTTGGCTTCCTGGCGAGTGGTCGCAACTCGCCAAGCAACCGATAGACCATCAAAGTACTGGTCGATTTGCTGGGCACCTTGCAGGTAGTCAAAGTTGTTCAGAGCAAGCAGGGTAAACCGGAAGGTCGAAAGGAACCCTGACCGCAGAGCACTGAGCGTCAACTTCTGGGCAGCGTGCCACTTCACTCGCTCCGCAAGATTGTTTGCCATGCCATGATAAAGACAGACCTTGCCCTCGGCCGCGCTACGAAAGCGCAATTGGGAAACGTCGGCTAAGTCAGCAATTCCTAGGCTGCCGAGCGCAGTCCGAGGGAAGTACCACCAATACACACCCGGTGATGGCGGTAGATCGGACCAGGCCCCCACTCGGAGAGCCGTTAGTAGTTGGGGTTCCATCATCGCGCACCCTCTGCCGCCGAACGTCGCGCTTCAGTCGCGCATGAGCGCTCAGCATGAGTGCGTCGGCTGGAAGCGCTTGTTATGTGCTCGTTTCCTTTACGCCAATCTTTACGAGAGGAGCAAACACCCTTTTGAAGTGCAATAGCTTCTCGATTTGCCACTTTCGTAGTTGCTCCAGTTCCTCCGCGATGCTCTCGATGCTTCCGCTTCGGCTTACATAAATTCGCGATGCGCGCCTGCCGTCAAGACGTTCCCATTGCATTGAGTAACCTAATTGCTTCTCGATGCTGTCCTTTTGGTTTTGCAGCCAATCAAAAAGGGCCTTGTTTGCTTCGAAGGTTCCAAGATCGATGTAAAGTTCTACACGCACCGTGCCATCGCCAGCAAACACGGCGCTGAACGCAACGCCCGACGTGCCAGCAGAGAACGCATACCAACTCTGAGGCTGCGCGATTCGCGCGCCAGTGAATTTATGTTTTTCTCGGAGTTCGTCGATCAGGCGTTGATAGTACTGCCTGTACGCCTCACCCTTTATTGAGACACGGCCAGTAGTTTGGCTTCTCTTGGTTTTTTGCCATTCGTTCGGGAATACGACGGGCTTGAAGTCATATGCAGGCCTTGAATCGTCAATCTGCAAGAGTTCCACCACGACACCATAGAATTCTGTATCTGTGTCGGTTCGTTGGTTCAGCCACTCAAGCGCTTGACGGTGTTCCTCGCGGATAGTCTCCGCAACCCAGATAACTACTGACGCCCCAAACCCAGCCGCATAGGTCAGTAATTTTCCAAGGTGATCATGATCTGTTTGCGTGAGTTGGTTCTCAATAACTACCGTTCTGCTGCTTCCAAGATCCTTGGCGAGGAGATCAAGCGAGAAGTCGCCGACGCTTGCCTCCCTTGCCTCAAGTTCTAAATCCATTCCGAGCGCGGCACCCAGCTCCTCAATGTTGTCCGCTAACCACGGTGTGAAATCACTGGCTTCCTTCGGCCAGGCTTCGCGAAGATTCAACCGCTTCAGTTTGCTCAGCTCTTTCATATGCCAGTTACCTCATTGTCGAGCGCATAACAATGTTTATATGGTCTCTTCATAACACCTTTGTGTCGCGACATCGCGGTATAACACCTCGCCTGCAATCCTCTCATAACATCTGCATTTACAGAAGATCAGGCCATGTTTTACGCTGAACACAGGGGAATAATAGTTTCTATATTAGACACCTTTGCTCCTCCTCTACAAATCCTCCATCGGACTTTTGACGCCCTTGCCGCCTTGGTTCAGGACATGGGTGTAAATCATCGTATTCTTGACGTCCTTGTGACGGAGAAGTTCCTGAACTGTCCTGATGTCGTAGCCCGATCCCAGGAGTTGCGTGGCGAAGGAATGACGGAATGTATTATTTTTCCGAAGCCTGTCCCTAATTTGTTTTCAATGACTTTCCGAAGTCCGTCCCCAAATTTACGAATAAGCACGCTGATATGCAGGCAGGACAATTTTGTTACCAGCCATCATCTTTCTAATAGTTGTCGAGGCATCCATCTTTCATGGCTCATTTTGATTCAGTGACAAAACGTTCAGCTCAGCGGCGGCGTTTAGCCGTCCGCTGCAGAGCCTTGTTCAGCATTATCGACGCTACGAATAACGGGTTTGTATTTTACGATTCCGACAATAAGCGCAATTGAGGCGAGCAGGAACAGGTATGCGCTAGTCGCTGCTGCGTTGACGCTCTCGCCAAAAAGATCAATCGATTTTGATGAAATGTATACTAGTGCGAAGACAACTGAGGCGATAGAACACACTAGCCCCTAATGTTTGCGAATTTCTTTGTTCTTGAAAAGCATGAGAACTGGATAGACCCAAAAACCTAGAAACAAGAAAGCTTCTTGGGATAACCCAGATTGCGATGCAATTCCAACATCAACCCATTTCATGAGCATGGATGCCGTTGCTGCGCATGCGGCGACAAAGATAACCTTGCCACTAAGAGTCCAGTTTTTCCAATCAGTTCGTTGTTAGTCTTTTCCCTAGCTCCTTCGCCCTGTAGAGGTAACGCTCCACTCCTCTGTGCTCCACGGCACCGGCATACATGGTGCCGACAGTCTTTGCGTTGAGTGAATTGGCAATCGTGTCTTTGATTAGCGGGGTCGCCGCATCGCAGAAACGCCTGAGAATGGGCGGCACCGAGCCTGATACCACAATGATCACCGCCCTGCGCTTCTTGCCCGATCTTGGCACGGGGCAGCCGGCGATGGTGAGCACCTTCCCTTCCGGCTTTGCGAAGGTCCAGCAAATCCGTTCCAAGAACGTCGTCAAGATACCTGTGGCGTAACCCATGTGCACAGGCGTGCCGAAGATGAGGGCGTCAGAATTCAGCACATCTTCTGCAATCATCTTCATGTCGTCATCTATCGAGCATGGGGCTACGTCTGCATCCGTCGGGCTATCCCTGCATGCCAGGCAGTTCCGGCAGAACTGGATGTCGTAGTCAATCAGGTGCAGCTTCTTGACGTTACAGCTTGGGTTCGCCTCTCTTGCGCCTTCGATTGCGCTATCTACCAAAAGGTCCGTTGCCTTGCCCTTCCTCGGGCTTCCCACGACTGCGAGTAGATTCATTTGCATCCTCCGAGACTAACACCTGAGTTAAGCCGCGCCGCGAAGCGGCGTCGGGTTAAATGAATTGTTAGGCGTTACCGTCTTGGATTGCAAGCTGTTTCAAAAGTTTTATAGCCTTGCGCGCTTTACTTTGCGCTTCACCACCAATGTTTAACGTAATAAGCTGACCGCCCCGGACGTTTTGTTTGCCAGATCCGGTGATCTTAAAACGACCAGCCTCAAGCTCTTCAATATTGAGTGAACCAGAAATTCCACTCCATGAACCCCAGCCAATTCCTGTCTGGAAGGTCACAAGACCAAGATTGCCGTTTGCGTCATCAATTTTCCAGCCTAATTGCTGGATTGCACGCATTGCCAATTTGACCACCCTAGTCATGGTGTCAGTAAAAGTATCTGAATTGGGGTCGTAGCTGACGCGAACTGGCGGCTGCGTGGCCTGCGCTTGATTATGCGTAGACGACGAAACCGGCGCACCACAACCAGGACAAACTGCTGTCTTATCAGAAATTTCTCGTCCGCATTCGAAACATTGTATCAATGCCATGTCACTTCCCCGTGTTGTAACGCCTAACAATGTTTATATGGTTTCTCCACAACACCTTTGGGTCGCGACATCGCGGTATAACACTTCGCCCGCAATTCTCTCATAAAATCTGCATTTACAGAAGATCAGGCCATTTTCTACACTGAACACAGGGAGATTATGGTTTCTATATAAGACACCTTCGCTCCTCCTCTACAAATTGTCCATCGGACTTTTGACGCCCTTGCCGCTCCGGTTCAGGACATGGGTGTAAATCGTCGTAGCCTTGACGCCCTTGTGGCGGAGAAGTTCCTGAACTGTCCTGATGCCGTAGCCCGATTCCAGGAGTTGCGTGGCAAAGGAATGACGGAATGTGTGGCAAGTGGCCCCTTTGGCCAAGTCGGCACCCTCACCCCTTACATACTTCTTCCAGAACCCCTCCCTCGCGTGGACTTCTCCACCTCCCTTTTGTTAAAGCACTCCTTTTGATATAATACAGAGAAAATTAATTAAACTAAACTAGGCAGTATGGGGCCCGAATGACTCCTCAGGCGATTGGTGATCTGATAAATTACAAGATTTGCTCATCCAGACATGGGGCGAGAAGGCAAGCGCCCGGCGTCAGTGATGGAAGACTGATGGCTATCTGTGGACGAAGTTGTGGCCTATCTCGGGATCAAGAGGGAAACGGTCTTTAAACGGATCTCTGAAAAGCGGATGCCTGCCCACCGGGTAGGTCGCCTTGGGAAATTCCGCAAGGATGAAGTGGTCGAGTAGGCGAAGGCAGGGTGAGGGCATGGTTACTTTGTTTAGTATTGCAACAAGGTAGACAAGAAATGACGGCCTCATGCGATTCGATACGTGAAGGATGTATCCTATCTGGCTCGCTCTTCAACGAGCCCATGCGTGTTGAAACTGCTAACAAAAGCAATGACGGAACTTGGACTGTCGGTCTTGTTGGCACGCGTACCGAACTGTTCCGAAGGGTTACGCTTTCAGATCATGACATTGAGAAGCTAACCATTCTTGACTCCGGTTTCACTTTTGATGGAGATGGTCACCTCCTTCGTTTGGGCCTCCAAGCATATTCGCTCGGCATCGCCTGGGAATTCGACCCCTATTTCGGGCTTTCAATTTCAAGAGTCGACCCGCTGCCTCATCAGCTCGAGGCCATTTACGACTACCTTCTGAAACTAGGGCGTGTCCGTTTCCTCCTTGCTGACGATGCCGGAGCCGGAAAAACCATCATGGCGGGGCTCCTCATCCGCGAGCTCCAACTGCGCGGACTTGCGGAGAGGATTCTGATCGCCTGCCCTGCCAACCTCTCGTTCCAGTGGCAGAGGGAATTGAAAGAAAAGTTTGATGAGAGATTCCTTGTCCTGAAAGGCGGGGACATTCGTGAACAGTTCGGTGTCAACCAATGGCTAGAACAGAAAAAGGTCATCACTTCGCTTGACCTTGCCAAGCGGACAGAAATTTTGCCGGGATTGAAACAGGCACACTGGGACCTCATCATCGTAGACGAAGCCCACCGTATGTCCTGGACCCCCCCTGCACGCAAAACAGCCCGTTACGCCCTCGGGGAACTCTTGCGAGACACTTCTGACAACATTCTTTTGCTGACAGCAACACCGCATAAAGGTGATCCGGCCAATTTTTCCCTGTTCCTGCAATTGCTCGATTCGGATGCCTATGCCGATGTCCGCTCCATCCGTGAGGCCATGGAACGTCGTCGCGCTCCGTTTTATCTTCGTCGCACCAAAGAAGCGATGGTCTATTTCCCCGAACGGCAGGAAAACGGAACCTGGGTTGCAGAGAAGATCTTCACAAAACGGATCCCTCACACCGTTGATTTTCAGATCGATGGCGAGGAGTTTGATCTTTACAGAAATATTACCCGTTTCGTTAAACGTCAGAGTGCGAAAGCCGCGGCACAGGGTGATGATCCCCGCGCCCGGGCTGTTGGTTTTTTGATGTCCCTGTATCAGCGCAGGCTGGCCTCCAGCACCTACGCCATGCGGCGCAGCTTGGAAAACCGGGCGCGCAAGCTGGAAGATAATATCAAAAAAGCCCAGGCATTGGCCCGACAGGCTCCACCCGACCTTCCCGATCCGGAAGAGATCGAGGAGATGGAGGAAAATGAGCGTGAACGGCTGGAAGAGTTGCTTGAAGCCATAACGCTTGCAGGAAACGCTGAGCAGATCCGCGAGGAGATAGAGGAACTCTGTGAACTTGCCAAACAAGCCCAGGCCGTTGAAGGCTCAGGAACGGAGGCAAAACTGTCAAAACTGAAGAATCTGCTTCATCAGGAGGGGTTCTTTGACCATCCTGAACAGCGGTTGCTGCTCTTTACTGAGTTTAAGGATACCCTTGACTATCTTGTCCGAAACCTGAAGGAATGGGGCTTCAAAGTAGGCTGCATCCACGGCAGTATGAAACCGGGCTCCCGCGACGAGGAGGGCACACGTCTTTACTCGGAGCAGCAATTCCGTGAAGGCGCAATCCAGATTCTTGTTGCTACCGAGGCGGCCGGGGAAGGCATTAACCTACAGGTTTGTAATATCCTTTTTAATTACGACATCCCATGGAACCCGAATCGCCTTGAACAGCGAATGGGTCGCATCCACCGTTATGGCCAGCGGAAGGACTGCCTCATTTTTAACTTCGTGGCCACAAACACCATTGAAGGTCGGGTTCTTCAACGGCTATTGGAAAAACTCCAGGAAATTCGCGACGCACTGGATGATGACGCGGTCTTTAATGTTGTCGGGGAAATACTCCCGTCCGCACACGTGGAGCGTGTATTGCGAGACTACTACTCTGGCAAACTTGGCGATGCCGATCTTGAAGAACGGCTCCTTGGAAATGTTGATGTTGAACGTTTTAAGGCAATATGCCAAAACGCGCTCGAAGGCCTCGCTTCCAAAAAACTGAACCTGGAGATGCTGATCGAACGCCGGGCCCAGGCTCAGGAACGCCGCGTCGTACCGGAAACGATCGCCCGTTTTATTCACGAGGCATCAGAATACGTTCCGCTCCAGTTAAGGATCATAGAGGGTATGGCCCATACCTTCGAGCCTGCCCGGACACCGCCTGCGCTTCAGCGTTACGAACGCGAACCGGACTGGAAGCTTCCCCGTCTCGCGTCGAAGTACCCACGCTGCTCTACCGATCGCGAAGCTGCTGAAACCCATAACCTTGAATGGGTCACCCCCGGTCATCCGCTCTTCGAAGCCCTCCGCAGGCATGTCCATAACAAAGCGGCTGAAGTATTCGGAAAGGGATCGTGCTTCTATTCCCTGCAACACGAAAAACCTTCCCGTATCGATTTTTATCGAGCCCGTGTAGTAGACGGTCTCGGCCAAATCATTCACGAGCGTCTTTTTGCAGTAGAGCTTATCAGCGAAGATGGGCCGAGGCTTCGTGAACCTAACATGCTAGGTAACTTTTCGCCCGCGGAACCTCCTGAACCGTTACCCGCTATCGCTGCCGAACCCGAGCAATCTGAGTGGTTACATAGGATTGCGCTCCAGCCGTTCCTTGAGGAAACACGGAAAGAGCGCCTGGAGGAGGTACAACGCATTGCCGATCATGTGGATCTCTCCTTGACCGAGTTGCTTCAGCGTGCGGATGAAGAAATAGGGAAAGCCCATGTAGATAAGGAGATGGGCATTGCCGGCGCGGATGGCCGTCTGGCCCAAGCCGAAAACCGTCACGAAGAACTCCGGGCCCGACGGGAACGGCGAAGACAGGAACTGGAGCAACAGCGGTCGTTATCCCTGCAGTCCGTGGAACGGATAGCGAGTGTCCTTGTCCTTCCGCACCCCGAGCAAGAGGCTTCTGATGTGCGTGGCATGCGTCCGAACCTGGAGACCGAGGCCATTGCCATGCGAGTGGTAATTGACCACGAAAAAGCCCAGGGACGCCAGGTCTACGATGTTCACGAAAAAAACCTGGGTTACGATGTAACCAGTCTAGACCTGAGCTCTGGCGAGTTGCGGCTCATAGAAGTAAAGGGCCTATCCGCGGCTTCCGGCACAATCCTTCTTACGCCTAACGAAAGGCGCGTTGCTGAAGACCGCCGGGATTGCTACTGGCTCTATATTGTTACCAATTGCGCCACCTGTCCAATTCTGCAGGAACCGATCAAAGACCCAGCACGCTTCCCCTGGCAGGAGGTAACCAAGGTCGCCCACTACCGGCTTGAAATAAACGCTATGACGAAACCGATGAGGGTCAGGGAGGAACAACAACCGTATGTCAAGAGGGATTAAGGATGAGGAAAAAGATGACTAACCGCAAAACCCTTTTTGTCAGCAGCGTCCAAAAGGAACTCAATGCTGAGCGACGGGCCATCAAAAGCTTTCTGCAAAACGATCCCCTGCTTAGGCGCTTCTTCGATGTTTTCCTTTTTGAAGACCTGCCGGCAAGCGACCGCCGGACGGATGACGTGTACCTGGACGAGGTCGAAAATTGCGACTTATACGTTGGTCTCTTCGGTAACGAATACGGGTCGGAAGATGTCAAGGGCATCTCTCCCACGGAGCGAGAGTTCGACCTTGCAACCCAGAAAGGCAAACCACGCTTGATCTTTGTCAAGGGAGCGGATGACAAGGCGCGTCATCCCAAAATGACAAAACTGATTCGCAAGGCCGACTCCCAGCTCATCCGCCGTCGCATTACCGATTCAAATGATCTGACCGCTGCACTGTATGCAGCCCTCGTTGAGCACATGGAACAGAGCGGGGACCTGCGTACCCTGCCGTTTGATGCCTCGGCCTGCCCCCGAGCAACCTTGAACGATTTGCCACAGGAAAAGATCCAAACCTTTCTGGAAGTTGCCAGGCGGGAACGCAATTATCCCCTGCCAGTGAAAACCACAAGGGAGAAGGCCCTGGCCCATCTCAACCTGCTGGACAACGGCAGCCCCACCCATGCGGCTGTGCTGTTGTTCGGCAAGGCGCCGCAGCGCTTTTTGCCGACTTCTGAAGTCAAATGCATGCACTTCCACGGTACCACCGTCCGCAAGCCCATTCCTTCCTACCAGATCTATAAGGGGACGGCCTTTGAACTGGTGGACCAGGCGGCAGATTTCGTTCTTTCCAAAATCAACCGGCACATCGGTACCCGGGCAGAGAGCGTGCAGGCCCCGGCCACTTACGAACTTCCCAAGGAGGCTGTTACCGAGGCCATCGTCAACGCCGTGGCCCATCGCGACTACACCAGCAACGCCAGCGTGCAGGTCATGCTCTTTACCGACCGGCTTGAAGTCTGGAATCCCGGCGAGCTTCCGCCTTCTCTTACACCGGAGCGCTTGCGGGAACCCCACGCCTCCATCCCACGCAATCCGCTGATCGCCGAGCCCTTATACCTTGCCCGCTACATCGAAAAAGCCGGCAGCGGCACGCTGGATATGATCGACCGCTGCGGCGAGGCGGGACTTCCATCCCCGGACTTCGAGGAACGGGCCGGGCAGTTCGTGACCACGATCTGGCGGGATTGGCTGACGGATGAAGTAATTACGAGTCTGGATATTAATTATCGCCAGCATCAGGTTTTGATTCACCTGAAGAGTGCCGGACGGATCGGCAATACGGAATATCAGAAACTCTTTGGCGTGGCAAAACGCACGGCCCACCGCGACCTGGTTGAGCTTGTGGAAAAGGGAGTTTTGGAAATGGTTGGGACCACAGGAAAAGGGACAGTATACGAAGTACGGAAAGGGGCCACAAAGGGGCCATCTGACTCCTCCGGCACCAAAGGGGCCACAAAGGGGCCAAAGGGGTCATGACTGGAAAGGTCTCATAAAAGACTCAAAGGACTCATGGAAAAGACGGCTGAATAGGCTGCAAGTAAGCAATTAGGGGATGCCGGGAAACAGGACACAAACCGGACATGTTCCCATTTAGGCTGGTTAATTTTGAGATGAGGGGCGATAAAATGAAGAATGTTGCAAATACTGGGATTGTCTGCGATAGCCTATGTCTCAGGCCGGGCATGGTACGGGAAGGGCTTTGGCGGGCAGGATAGCCGGGACAAGGTTAAGATGGGGGGTGCGCAATGACCTACACTATCTGCGTTTTGGCCGGTCTAGTAATTGGTGGCCTTGCGGCCTGGCTGATCGCGTCTGCGCGCATCACGAAATCCTTCACGTTCAAGATTGAGGAGTCCGAGCGCCGGGCAAACCTGGCCGAGGGCCGCGCCTCTGGGCTGGAAGCCACCGTTACCGAACTTCGTGGGCAGAATCAGAAGGCCTTTGAGGATTTCACGAAACTGCGGGACCAGTTTGGCAACGAGAACTGCGCGCGGGTAAAGGCCGAGACTCGATTGGCAGAAACCGTACAGCGTCTTGAGGAGGAAAGGATACTTCTAGATGACGCAAAGGCCAAGCTCACGGACACATTCAAGGCGCTCGCTGGGGACACGCTCAATAACAACACGGACGCATTTCTGAAGCTGGCCAAGGAGACGCTCGACAAGGTTCTCACGGACGCCAAGGGAGACCTCGGCAAACGCCAGGAAGCCATTCAGGGCATGGTCAAACCACTTGCGGAGTCTATTACGAAATTCGAGGAACATGTCCGCACGATTGAGAAGAATCGGCAGGAGGCGTACTCCGGCCTGACCGAGCACATGAAACTTGTGTCCACAGGCCAGCAGCAGCTTCAGAAAGAGACCGCGAATCTAGTCACGGCCCTGCGCAAGCCGCAGGTACGCGGCCGCTGGGGTGAGATGACCCTGCGCCGCGTGGTGGAGTTGGCCGGAATGTCCGAGCACTGCGACTTTGCAGAACAGGTCACCATCAATACCGAGGAAGGCCAACAGCGCCCCGACCTCGTAGTGCAACTGCCGGCCGAACGCGAAATCGTAGTGGATGCGAAGGTCCCCCTGGAAGCGTACCTCGACGCCGTAGCCAGCGAGTCGGAAGACACGCGCAAGAAGGCTATGGCGCGGCACGCGGATCAAGTACGAACTCACATGAACATCCTTGCGTCCAAAGCCTACTGGAGCCAGTTCTCCAAAGCCCCCGAGTTTGTCGTGATGTTCATCCCTGGCGAGTCCTTCTTCGGCGCAGCAGTAGATGCTGACCACACCCTCATCGAGGACGGACTCGAACAGGGCGTGATTCTGGCGACCCCTACAACGCTTATTGCGCTCCTGCGGGCCGTAGCATACGGTTGGCGGCAGGAACTGGTGGCCAAGAATGCACAAGAAATAAGCGATCTCGGGAAACAACTGTATGAACGCATGAGGATTCTGGCTGAGCACATCGGCGACATCGGCAAGGGGCTTGAGAAAGCCAATTCGTCCTACAACAGCGCCGTGGGATCGATGGAAGCCAGGGTTCTGCCCGCTGCGCGAAGATTCAAGGACTTGGGGGCCGCAATCGGCAACGAGATTCCGCCTTTGTCACCCGTCGAGACAATGCCCCGCGCGCTCACCGCGCCGGAGGTGAAGGGAATTTGGATGATATCCAGGGACACAAAGACCGGATCTGGGTATGCGACCCCACCTGCTGATGATGGAGGACTAGCAAATGAATAGAACACCTGTCCCCAGCAATATCTCCATCGGCTATGACGCGGAACGAGAATACTGGAGGTGGAGTTCACAGTGGTGGGATCTGCCAATACTCCGGTGTACCTGAGACCGTCCTCCAGGAATTCATGCGCGATGCGTCGAAAAGATCCTATACCCGCGCCAACACCAGGGATCGATATCCAGACAGGAGGGTACAGTCATGATCGTCAAAACTCTTCATGTCACGAATTTCCGCTCGATCCTGGACGAAAGGATCGACTGCGAAAACCTTACAGTCATCGTGGGACGCAACGGAACCGGAAAATCGTCTTTCTTGGCGGCGATGAATTTGTTCTACGATCCGAAGGCAACCGTTACAGTCGAGGATTTCTATGCGAGAGAACACAGACAAGGAAATCGAAATCGCCGTGACTTTCACTGACCTTAGTGCTGACGAAAGAACTTTGTTTGATCCATATATTGACGGCAGCGATCTTACCGTGCGGCCAGGGTGTTTTCTTTGTCGGCTAAGAAAAACAGGCACCTACCACGGCATGCGCCTGCTGAACCCCGATTTCGTAGAGGTTCGCCAAGCAGGTGGAAAAACAGACATCAGGAACAAATACGACGAGATCAGGCAATGCGCAGTATTCCTCTCTGCCCAACGTACGGAAAGCTGACCAAGTTGAGGAAGAACTCAAGAAGTGGGAGACCGCCAACGCTGCCTCGTGTAACAGAATGCGCGACGATGGCCAGTTCTTCGGCTTCACAGAGGTCGGCAACGGTTACCTTGGCCGCCACACGCGCTTCATCCACATTCCCGCAGTCCGGGACGCATCGGATGACGCTATCGAAGGCAAGGGGTCGTGTGTCACCGAAATCATGGATCTCGTAGTGCGGCGGACTCTCGCTAACCGCAAGGAATTCATCAAGCTGAAGGACGACACCCAGAAGCAATACCGTGAGATCATGGACCCATCGAAGCTCACGGAACTCTCCGGTCTTCAGGCGCAGTTGTCCGCAACCCTGCGGCACTATGCACCGGAAGCGAATGTTTCGATGGAGTGGGCCAAACTCGTTGACATTGATTTCCCCCTGCCGAAGGCTGAGGTCAAACTCCAGGAGGACGGTTACAAGTCATCGGTACAACGGACCGGCCATGGCCTCCAACGCGCATTTATTCTGACCATGCTGCAGCATTTGGTGGCAGCAAAGAGCATTGAAAGCTCGACGGAGGAGGGCTTCTCATCGGAATCAGGAATCCCAGAGCAGGAAGAGCCGCAACTTCCTGGTCTAGTTCTTGCCATTGAGGAGCCCGAACTCTATCAGCATCCGAGCCGTCAACGACACATGGCGGCCGTCCTTCTGAAACTCTCGCAAGGCGCGATCCCCGGCGTGGCAAAAAAGACGCAGGTCCTCTACTCCACGCACTCCCCGCTCTTTGTCGGCCTTGACCGCTTCGAGCAAATCCGCCTCTTGCGGAAAACCGACCATGCTGCCGGAAAACCCCGGGTGACGAAAGCCGTCAAGGCTGAACTTGACGCCGTGGCCGAGGAAATCTGGACGGCTGGGGGCAAACAGAGAAGCAAGTTCACCGCCGACACACTCCGACCTCGGCTTCAGGCAGTCATGACGCCCTGGGTCAATGAAGGGTTCTTCGCCGATGTCGCGGTACTGGTCGAGGGCGAAGACGACCGCGCTGCAATTTTGGGCATTGCGGTATCGATGGGACACAACTTCGACAGTGACGGCATCTCGGTCATTCCCTGCATGGGTAAAAACAATCTGGACCGGCCACTGGTCATCTTCCGGCGTCTCGGTATTCCGGTCTACGTCATCTGGGATGGCGACAGTGGTGAAACAGATGCAAAGCCAGAGGACAACCACAGGCTTCTACGGCTTGTCGGCCAATCGGACGAAGACTGGCCCTGTGGCGTGAAAGACAGTCATGCCTGCTTCAAAGTCAAACTCGAAGCCTCGCTTGAAGAGGAAATCGGGAAGGATTTGTTTGACCGCCTGCTTGAGGACACCCAAGAGCAATTGGGCATCCCGAAGAAGAAGGATGCGTTGAAGAACCCGGTCGTGCTCCAGCGCATTGTTGAGAAGGCATCCGCCGACGGGAAGACAAGCGCAACGCTGAAGGGCATAGTCGAGAAAATCATTGCCCTGAAACCCCAACGAGGAGGTGGGCAATGATTCCGAAAGAATGTAAACGCCTGGCTGAAGTGGATTTTCCGATTGCTGTGGTTTCTAAGCACTCGGCGCGGGAGAAATCCATCCGGCACGGCCACCCCTCGACGCTTCATCTCTGGTGGGCTCGACGTCCACTTGCGTCTTGCCGGGCGATGCTCATGGCGCTCCTTCTGCCCGACCCCTGCGATCCACTTTGTCCTGAGAAGTTCAAAACAAGAGCGAAAGAATTGTTACTTCACATGCCCGGCTGGAACACCCCTCGCATGATCGAACAGGTTAAATCCGAAAAGGGGCTGCGCAAAGCGCTTCTTTCTTTTATCGGGGATTTTGCCGATTGGGATAACTCGGCGAACGACTTTTTTTTGAACACTGCCCGCAATCTGGTAAAGGCCGCCCATCCCGAGGAGACGCCTCTGGTGGTGGATCCCTTTGCCGGGGGCGGATCGATCCCGTTGGAGGCTTTGCGGCTCGGCTGCGAAGCTTTTGCCAGCGACCTCAACCCAGTGGCCTGTCTCATTCTCAAGGTGATGCTGGAGGATATCCCGCGCCACGGCCCGGAGCTTGCCGAAGAACTGCGGCGGGTCGGAGGAAAAATCAAGAAACAGGCCGAAAAGGAACTGGCTGAGTTTTACCCAAAAGATGAGGACGGGGCCACCCCCATAGCCTATCTTTGGGCACGAACGGTGAGATGTGAATCACCTAATTGTGGAGCTGAGATTCCGCTGATGCGGTCATTCTGGCTCTGTAAAAAACCGAACCGGAAAAAAGCACTTCAATTAAGAGTTCTAAAGGAGGAGGGAACGCCGCCAAGCATCGAATTCGAGATATTCGAGCCGAAATTAGATAGAGAAGTACGCGGAGGGACAGTAACCCGGGCCAGGGCCACCTGCCCGTGCTGCAATACGGTTTTGCCGCCGGAGCGTGTGCGGGCGCAGCTTTCCAGCCAGCGAGGCGGGGCTGACGTCATATTTGATAACGACGGTAAGCGTGTCGGCGGCGCTCGTATGCTGGCCGTTGTAACGCTGTCTCCCGGTGTTTCGGGGCGCAACTATCGGCTGCCCACGGTGCGCGATTATGAGGCGGTCTGGAAAGCGCAAAAGCGGCTTGAAGCGATTCTGGACGTGTGGGAGAAGGGTGGCAGAAAAGGGCTTTGCCCCGTGCCGGATGAACCGCTTCCACCAATTGGAACTCTTGGCTTTCGCGTTCAGCGTTACGGCATGCTTCAGTGGGGCGATCTATTCACGGCAAGGCAGAAATTGGCACTCCTCGGGCTTCCACGATTCATGGATGCAGTTTCCGAAAATGACTGCGCAAACGCTGGCCGAGAATCGCTCAGTATGGCAGTAAGTCGGTGCTCATCATTCTGGTCAAGCCTCAACATGTGGGTAAGTACAGGCGAGTTCGTCGCAAATGTATTTGGACGACAGGCTCTTCCTATCGTGTGGGATTTCTGTGAGCCCTTTCCGATGACGACAGAATCGGGTGGGTTTGGTGGCGCAGTCGACTGGGTCGCTCGAGTTATCGAAGCGTGGCCCCCCTCAAATTCAGTCGGCCAAGTGCAGTCTGCTGACGCTACAATGCATCCCCTGCCCGATGATACTGTCGATGCGTGGTTCACCGACCCCCCATATTATGATGCAATCCCGTACTCGGATCTTTCTGATTTCTTCTTGGTGTGGCTGAAGCGCGCTTTACAAGATCATCCCTTGCTGGGTGACCAGTTTGATCCAGCTAATCAATTGTCTCCAAAAACTCGTGAGGCAGTCCAGGATGAAACCAAGAAGGTTGACGGGCAGCCGAAGGACAAAACGTTTTTCGAGAAAACAATGGGCAAATCCTTTGCTGAAGGTCGCCGACTCCTCAAGGAAGATGGCATTGGCTCTGTCGTTTTCGCACACAAAACTACTGAAGGCTGGGAAGCACTCCTTTCTGGCATGATTCGGGGAGGTTGGACAATCACCGGCTCTTGGCCAATCGCTACCGAGAGACCTGGTAGGTTACGCTCTCAAGATTCAGCCGCTCTAGCTACCAGCGTCCACCTAGTCTGTCGTCCGCGTCCCGAAGACGCACCCGTTGGCGACTGGGGTGATGTTCTGCGGGAATTGCCCAAACGCGTCGGCGACTGGATGGAACGCCTCCAAGGCGAAGGTATTCGCGGCGCAGATCTGGTCTTTGCCTGCATTGGCCCTGCATTGGAGATATTCAGTCGTTACAGCAGGGTTGAAAACGCCGACGGCAGCGAAGTTAAGCTGGCCGAATACCTGGAAAAGGTCTGGGAGGTTGTTGGGCGAACGGCCCTTGAGCAAATCCTTGGAACCGATGAGGCCCGTGCTCGAAATGGGATGGCGGGAGTCCTGGAAGAGGATGCGCGTTTAACTGCGCTTTTCCTCTGGACGCTTCAAAGTACCAATGGCCAAAACGGCACGGGCTCCAGTGTCGCACACGATGTTGATCCCGAAGAGGATTCGGAAGTTGACGATGATGAAGAAGAGACCCCGAAGGGTAAGGCCAAAGGCTACAGCCTGGTCTTCGACGTGGTCCGCCGTTTTGCCCAGCCTTTGGGCATAGCCCTTCCCAAGTGGGAGGGACGGATTATTGAGACGCAAAAGGGCGTAGTTCGGCTCATGGCGGTCTCAGAACGGTCCAGACAGCTTTTCGGCGATGATGGCACCGAAGCTGTCGTGGATTTGATCGATCACTATTCCCATGAGAAGGACCAACAACTGCTCCTCCCTGAATTCGAAAAGAAACAGGTTTCCAGGATTCGTGATCATCGTAAAGCAACCCTGGGAGCCTCGGCCCTTGAGGGTGGTGTGATGCGGGAAGCCACCACACTCGACCGGGTTCATGCAGCGATGCTGCTTCAGGCGGGCGGGCAGGCAAATGCCTTGCGTATTCTCATCAAGGCTGAGCAAGAACGCGGTCCCGATTTTCTGCGACTGGCCAATGCACTGTCAGCCCTTTATCCTGTAGGAAGTGAAGAAAAACGATTACTGGACGCGATGCTTCTGGCTGCGCCGAGGTGAACATGCACCACGGAAACACAAATTACACAAAGAGGATTTTATGATTTCTCTTTGTTCTCCGCCCCTCTTTGCTGATAGGGAGGCTTTTTGATGGAACCATGGTACAGAATTGCAACGCCCCGTAAGGAAGTACGCCAAGGCCGCTCCTTCAACCCGGACGAATTCGCCATCCACCTTGAGCAGGTCCTTGCCGGAACCGCCCCTGAAGATTACCGGGAACCGGAAAAATTCTTCAGCCGCACCTGCTTTACACGGGCACTCCGAGAACACGCGGGCATGGTGCTGCGCCGGCTCGCCGGCGAGACGGTGAACACCGCACCGGTCATGACCCTGATCACACAATTTGGCGGCGGTAAAACCCACACACTCACGGCACTTTATCATCTGGCAACCAATGGGAAGAAAGCGGAGGAATACCCCGGAGTAAGGGCTCTGCTTTCGGAAGTGGGCCTCAAAATCGTGCCAGAGGCCCGTGTCGCCGTCTTTGTAGGCAACGCCTGGGACCCCCAGGATGGTCGTGAAACACCCTGGATCGATGTGGCCCGGCAACTTGCCGGAAATGAGGGGGTCCGGGAACTGGGGGACATGGCCAAAACGACGGCGCCTGGAACAGACGCCCTTACCCGTGTTTTTAAAGCGGCGGACAGACCTGTGCTCCTTCTTTTCGACGAGGTTTTGAACTTTTTAAATCGACATCGAAGCATGGCGGATCAATTCCATGCCTTCATTCAGAACCTGACGGTGGCAACCACCGGCACCACACAGGGCACGGCGGTGATCAGCCTGCCGCGCAGCCAGGTCGAGATGACCGACTGGGATATGCAGTGGCAGGACAAGATAACAAAGGTTGTCCGCCGGGTGGCGAAAGACCTCATCGCCAACGATGAAACCGAGATCAGCGAAGTGGTTCGCCGTCGACTATTTGAGGAAATCGGTAACGAACGTGTAAGGAAATCGGTTTGCAAAACATACGCTGACTGGTGTTTTGAACGTCGCGCCCAACTACCTCCGGAATGGACGGCCGTGGATAGCGCTACAACAGAAGTCAAAGCGAGAGAATATTTACGCAGTCGTTTTGAGGTTTGCTACCCCTTCCATCCGGCAACCCTTTCGGTTTTCCAGCGCAAATGGCAGGCTCTTCCGCAGTATCAGCAAACCCGCGGGACTCTCGCAATGTTTGCGCAATGGATCTCTTGGGCATATCGTACCGGGTTCACTGAAGCCCGGCGAGAACCGCTGATAACCCTGGGGTCAGCGCCCCTGGAAGTCCCCGAGTTCCGAAGCGTTGTGCTCGGACAATTGGGCGAATCCCGACTGGTGGCTGCCATCGATTCTGACATTTCTGGAGCACAATCTCACGCCAGGGCTCTGGATGCGGATACAAAGGGTGCTTTACGGAACATCCATCGGCGCGTGGCAACTACCATTCTGTTTGAATCCTCCGGTGGGCAGATTGATAAGGTGGCGTATCTGCCGGAACTGAGGTTCGCCCTGGGGGAGCCGGAAGTCGATACGACATCAGTGGACATGGCAGCCTTCAGTCTTGAAGACAAATCTTACTTTTTCCGTCGGGTCGGTTCGGACGGATTCAAGATCAGCCACCAAGCCACTATGAAAAAGGTGGTGAACGATCGCAGGGCCTCATTGGACGAAGAAACTGAAATCAAGCCTGCCATGCGGCAGTTAGTTCAAAAAGAGTTTGACCGGGGGGCTGGCCTTCCGATTGTGCCCTTCCCGGCCGATGGAGCCTCCGTACAGGACACTCCGAAACTCACACTTGTTGTGGTCGAACCGGAATCTGAATGGTCAGGTGCCGGCCCACTGCAATTGAAGATTTCGGAATGGACCCGGCAGCGCGGGAAGTCGCCGAGACTCTACCCGGGATCGCTCGTATGGTGCGTAAAGAAACCTGGGGGTGATCTCAGGGAAAAAGTGGAGTTGTGGCTCGCCTGGAAGCGGGTAGCCAAGGAAATCGCAGAGGGAACCCTCGGCAGCGACTTCGACCGCAGTGATCGGGCCGAACTTCAGGCCAAGGTGTCTGATGCTGAAGAGGCCGCCAAGGACGAAGTCTGGGGAGGATACCGGTTTGTGGTTATTGCCGATCAACAGGAAGCGGGTGGTCTTAAGGTCATCGATCTTGGAGCAGGGCATTCAAGCAGTAGTGAAACCCTTTGCGGGCGCGTGATCACAGCACTGAAATCTCAAGCCCTGCTCAATGAATCCGTCGGCGCCGGCTACATCGAGAGGAACTGGCCTCCAGCTTTGAAGGAATCAGGTGCCTGGCCACTTTCAAGCCTCAGGCAAAGCTTCCTGAATGGATCGCTAACCCGCCTGCTTGATCCAGATGTGATCCTTAAAAGCAGAATTGTCGAGTTCGTTACAAGGGGTGACTTCGGATTAGCTTCTGGCCTGAAATCTAATGGCACCTATGAACGTGTGCTTTTTAAAGAGTTCACCGATCCAGCGGATGTCACTTTCGAATCCGGGGTCTTCTTGCTCTTAAAAAACAAGGCAGTTGAATTGAAGATCCCTTCAGAACCTATTCCACCGGGTGACGCTGAACCGACTCCAACACCCGGGCCAGTGTCGGAGCCTGGGCCCGGACCAGAGCCAGAACCTGTACCGGGGCCTGGCACAAAGACATTGCGGATCCATGGGGATGTCCCGCCGGAAATCTGGAATCGTCTTGGGACCAAGATCTTGCCTAAACTACGGAGTGGCAAAGACCTTAGAATTGGTATTGATTTTACGGTAACCATCGACGGGCAGTTCGAAAGAACATTTGAAGCTGACCTCAAGCAGATACTTGAAGACCTCGGCCTATCTGGGCGCTTGTATCTTGAATAGAACCCCGAGGCTGAGTGAAGGAAACGCAGTTTTTACCAATAAAAACAAGGCCCAAAAACTGGGCAAAGAATACTAATGGCTAACTCGACGAGGCTGGAACAACGTGTTCAGGCCCCATTACAGTTGGCGAAGCTGCGTTTTAAGCACCTACACGGAGTAGGGTTGGACTTATCGGGTGGCCATTGCCTCATGGTGACCTGGGACGAGAGGACCAGGGTCCCCAAAGAGACCGAGGATGAACCAACCCACTGCGCTACTGGTTCTCTGGAGAGGGCTGATCTTTGCGACAGGTTTGCGACGATGCTTCTTCCCAACTTGCGACAAACTAGCGACAAAACTGGCGACACTCCTTCAGGTCCCATGGACGGGAAATGGGCAAAAGCCACCCAGAGAGAATAGCAAGTCGGCAGG
>JAXGNU010000011.1:0-45716 GCA_040767805.1 Thermovirgaceae bacterium | reverse complement strand
CGTCCATGACGTCGAGGTGCAACCAGTCAAATCCTTCTCGAAGAGAGTCAACAGAACCCCCAATGTCCAGGGGGTCCGCCGAGAGCAGAGAGGGGGCTATGATCGGCCTCTCCTTCCCCCTTACTGATAGCGGTCCTGCCACACGAATTCCCCCCCAAGGTAAATGGTCACCGACGATTGCCCTACGTAGGGGGCGTCCAGGGATATATACTCTCCTGCCGAGGCCTGCCGGTCGAGAAGGACCCTGGTTCCGTTCCCATCCACGATCTCGATCCTCACCGGCATGGACCGGGCGAGGGGTGGGACCTGGTACCGGATCCTCGCGATCTTGTCACCCGGGGAAGGCGCCGGAGCTGGAGGAGCTGTCGGCTTCTCCTGGCTCACGGCCGGCCCTGGGACCGGTGGAGAGGCAGGAGCGACCTCCGTGGGGAAGGTGACCGTCTCTCGCTCCTCTTCCGCAGGAGATGAAGCTTGCGGGGCAGGCTCCTCAGGCTTCTTTCCCGTGGCCACCACAAGGTTGACCACCCCGTCGGGAGCAAGGGTCTTTCCGGGCTTGGGATCCATATTCATGACCATCCCCGCCGGCGTCATGTAGGTGTACTCGTACTTGACGGACCCGACTTTCAGCCCGCTCTGGACGATGATCTGCCTGGCGATCTTCTCGCTCCTCTCGAGGACATCGGGCACAACGACCTTGCCCCCCGTCCTGGGGGGTCCAAGGCTAACGAGGAGGTCGATCCGCCTACCGGGCGGGACCATAACCGGCGACGCCGGGCTCTGGGCGACGATGACCCCCGCGGGCCTGCTGTCGCTGTGGACCTTGACCACATCGCCTACGTCGAATCCCGATTCCTGGAGCCTGGTGACTGCCTGTCCGTACTCCATTCCCCTCACATCGGGGAGAGGCTGACGGTCCCCCCCTTTGCTCACTTTCAGGATCACGATCTTGCCCTTGTGGATCCTTGAGCCGGGTTCGGGCCACTGGGAAACCACCTCTCCGGCGGGCTGAACGGAATCAACCTTGTCTATCCTGACCAGCAAACCCATCTTCTCCGTCAAGCTGACGGCATCGACGACGGGGGAACCCGTGAGGCCGGGAACGGCTACATCTCTCCCGCCGAAAAAGATGGTGTAAAAGGCGAAAACCCCGGAGCCAGCAATTACGAGGATCAGTACCAGGAGGGTGATCTTGAACAGTCTTCGCATCTTGCGATCCTCCTATGCCCTTTTGGTCAGTACCGCGATGAAGAAACCGTCCAACCACGGCAGTAGCGGAAGGATGTAATTTCCCCACGGTCTTCCCCGGATGAGACAATGATAGGTGTTGTGGGGCGGCATTTCAACAATCCCGGGCCTATCTTCCATTGTTTTCGCCACCACCTGCTCATTCTCCTCCCTGAACAGGCTGCATGTTGAGTACAGGACGGCGCCGCCAGGGGGAGATAGGTCAATCGCTCTGGTCAGCAGTTTTGACTGGAGGGAGGCCAGTTCCTTCAACTTATCGGGGGAGAACCTCATCTTGCCGTCGGGGTGCCTGGCCCAGGTCCCGCTCCCTGAACAGGGTGCATCCAGGATCACCAGTCGCGGCGGAGTAAGGGGCTCCATTTCCAGCGCATCCCCCGAGCGAAGGATGAAACGGTCACGGGGTATGCCGAGCCTGGCCGCCTCCTTCTGGGCGGCGCCTATCCTCGAGGCGGAAAGGTCCCATCCTTCCAGTTGAGCACCAGGTTCTTTCTCGATGAACTGGAAGGCCTTGACCCCCCTCCCCACGCACATGTCGAGGACGGGACCACCTGAATAGACTGAGGAAGCCACGAGCCCGACGATCATGGAGGATTCCGTCTGGGGCGTGACGCATCCCTCTCGGTAGCCCGGTATCGAGGGCGGGTGTCCGCTGGAGGCCATCCTGAGGCTTCCTTCGATGAGCGGCGAAGCCCAGGCAGTCTGACCGGCTTTTTCCAGGGAGGATATTGACGCCGACAGGTCGCACCGAGGAGATACCCTCAGGGAAAGGTAGGCCTTCATCGACGCGAGCCTCACGATCTCCTTTGCCAATTCCCGCCCCCACGATGCCGCCCAGAGAGCGCCCACCCTGCCTGGTATCCCGGAATAGAGGCAGGCGTCCCTGAAGGACCGGCTCGATTTCAGCCTGGCCACGTATCCGGGGCTCTCCCTGGCCGCCCTGCGAAGGACGGCATTCACCATCCCCGGCTCCCGGCCTTCTCCCTTTTCCTTGACCCATTCCACCAGGGCGTTAACCAGGACCTTGGGCGAGAAATGCTTCAGCTCGCAGACACCGGCGATACCTAAAACGAGAGCATCCCCGGCCGCCCGGCTCATCCCTCCCAGGGGCCTCCCCGTCAGTTCCCGAGCCATGAGCTTCCAGAGGGCTGCCCTCCTTAGGGCGGCGAAAACCAGCGACGCCGCGAGGGTTCTTTCCGTTTCGGGAAGGGTTTCCGTCCTCTTCCTGAGGGCTTCGCTGGCGAAGCCACCCGCGGCGACATCCCTCCATGCCAGGAGCGAAGCTTCTATGCCCCTGCCCTTCAAGGCCTGACCACCTCCGCCAGGACGGGCTCAGCGGCGGACCTGGTGCTGACGAAGACCTCGGCGGGCAGCGTCGCGGTACCCCCGAAAAAGCGGACCGGCCGGAGCCTCGCTTCGGCCCCGGTGATAACGAGGTCCCCCACGTCGCTGTCGATAGTCAAGCGACGCTGGACAAAGGGACTGGCCCAGGTGCCGATGATCCAGGCCGCCGCCAGGGAGAGCAGGACCGTCCCGAAGGAAAACCGCCCGGCGACGACCAGCAGGAGGATGAATACCACCGAGGAGGAGAGGTTCACCAGCACCATCGTCGTGCCGCACCTGCGGTGTATGGCGAGTCGGGTTTCCCCGGCCGCGAGCCTTTCCCTGGCCAGTTCCGCCGTTTCCAGTACTAACTGGGGATTAGCCAAACCGCTCAGCCCGAAGCCATCCTCCACGGCCCTGCCGGTCAGTCCGGGCAGCCCGTACCGCTGTTCGAGGATATTGATCGTACCGTGCTCCAGGGCATGGTTTTTTCTCACCCTCTTGTCCGAAAGGACCTTGTAAAGTACCCTGGGTCCGATCACGAGCCAGGCGAGGGACCTCGCCGCGAACCCCAGGGGGACCACCAGGAAGAGGAACAGGGAAAGGGCGAGGATGATGAATCCCAGCCAGGGTAGGAAAAACAGTAAGAAAAGCAGCAAAAGAACCAGGGGCATGGGGCAGATCGATCTCCTCTCAGCCGTCTGAGGCCCTAACCTGGAGCCTCAAAGCGAACAGGGGGGCCTCAGCCCCCCATGATACCTCAAACCACAAAAGCCAAAGATTGGGCGGTCCCTAGCGGTTCCTCATCCCTCTAAGCAGGAAGAGCCTCACCAGTTGGAGGGCGGACATGAGGGTGGCGGCCACGTAGGTGAGGGCGGCAGCGTTCAGGACGGCTTTCGCGCCGCCGATCTCGTCCGTGGCGAGCAGCCCGGAACTGGAAAGTATGGAGAGAGCCCTCTTGCTCGCGTCGATCTCCACCGGGAGGGTAACAAGGTGGAAAAGCAGGACCGCCACGAAGAAGAGTATTCCCACGTTCATCATCGTAGGGTTGGAAAAGAGGAACCCGATGAAAAAGAGGGGTAGGGCTAAGGATGAACCCAGGCCCGCGACCGGGACGAAAGAGTTCCTCAGCTTCAGGGGGGCATACCCTCGGGCGTCCTGGATGGCGTGCCCGGCCTCGTGGGCCGCGACTCCGATGGCGGCAATGCTCGGGCTTCCGTAAACGTTGTCGGAGAGCCTGAGGACTTTCTTCCTCGGGTCGTAATGGTCGGTCAGGGCCCCGTGGACCCTTTCGACGGGCACATCCGAAAGCCCGTTGGAATCCAGGATGGTCCTTGCCGCGTCCCGGGCGGTAACGCCCCGCCGGGCACGGACTTCGCTGTACCTCCCGAAGGCGCTCCTTATGCGGGCCTGCGCCCAGATGGAAAGCACCAGGGCCGGGATAAGCACCATGAAGGTCGGGTCAAAGAAAAAAGGGAACATCCATCATCACCTCCGCCCTCCCGCAACGGGGAAGACTCCTTCGATGTATCTTTTCAGCCCTAATTTTACCCCATCAGCAACGGTAAAATCAAGAATGGTCAAACAGTCATCGGTGGTAAAAATCCGAGATGGCCTGGACTACCCGCTCCTGCTCCCCGGGCTCGAGTTCGGGAAAGATCGGCAGCGCGAGGACTTCTTCCGTGAGGTTTTCAGAAACGGGCATATCGCCCCTGCCGTAGCCCAGGTAGGAAAAGCAGGGCTGGAGGTGGAGCGACAGGGGATAATAGACGCGGGTAGTGATCCCCCTCCCGGCGAGGTTTTCCTTCAAAAGGTCCCTGGATCGGCATCTTATGACGTACTGGTGGAAAATATGCCGATTACCCTTCTCTTCAAGAGGGGGGGTCACCCATTCGCCAAGGTCTTGCTCGGCGAAGAGTATCCTGTATCTTTCCGCCACAAGCCTCCGCTCCTCGTTCCAGGTCTCGAGGTGACGGAGCCTCACCCGGAGGATGGCGGCCTGCAGCTCATCGAGCCTGCTGTTGAGCCCGACCTCGTCATGGAAGTACTGTTCTCCCGAGCCGTGGGCCCTCAGGCTTCGAAGCCGCTTGTCCAGCCCTTCCGACGATAGGGAGATCAGGCCGCCATCACCGAAGCACCCCAGGTTCTTCGTCGGGAAGAAGGAGAAGCAGCCGAGTTCTCCCATCGCGCCGGCCCTTTGGGTCTTACCACCCACAGACCTGGTAGCCCCTATGACCTGGGCGCAGTCCTCGACGATGCTGATCCCCTTCTCCGCGAGCCGGGGGGCGAATTCCTCCACCCTGGACATCTGGCCGAAAAGGTGGACGGGGATAACAGCCTTCGTCCTGGGCGTGATCTTCCGCAGCACCTCTTTAGGGTCAATATTGTAGGAATCGGGCATAACGTCGGCAAAAACGGGGGTGGCTCCCAACCTGGTAACGCAGCTCGCCGTGGCGAAGAAGCTGAAAGGCGTCGTAATGACCTCGTCACCGGGGCCCAGGTCGAGGGCCATGAGGGCTAGGAGGAGCGCGTCTGTCCCAGAGGCGCATCCTACCGTATAGGCCGTTCCCAGGTAAGCCGCGAGGTCCTTTTCCAGGGCTTCCACCTCGGGGCCCAGTATAAAGCGCTGGCTGTCGAGGACAACGTTGATGGCGGCCAGGGTCTCATCCCTGACGCGCTCCCAGTTCCTGGTGAGATCGAAGGAAGGCAACGGGGTTTCCCTCATCTAACGCTCCCCTTTCAGGATCCTTTTCTTACCCAGGTCTCCCGTGGCACTTTTCACACTTACTATTTTCACGTTCTCGGAGGAGCGAGTGGCAGCTTGCCCGGGTGTTCCTATTGGCGTGAAGGCCTGTTCAGACCGCAAAGAGAAAACTCCAGGTGTTCCCTCATGAGTTCCACGGCCTTTTCCCGGTCTTTTTCCCTGAGGGCCTTGGCTATCTCCCTGTGTTGGGCGATACCCGGGTTCTCCTCCATGTCATAAAAGGGTTCATAGAAGACCACGTAGGCGTTGGTCCTCGCCAGTATATTCTCGACGAACTCGGCCAACACCCTGTTACCGCTCGCTTCGGCGATTATGCGGTGGAAATTCTCGTTGATTTCGAGGAAAAGTTCAAGGTTCTTCTCCTGGAAGGCCTTCTCCTCCTCGAGGATCGCGTCCTCCAGCCGCCTGAGGTTCCTTTCGCTGATCCGCGTAGCCGCTATGGCGACGGAGATGCTCTCAAGCTGCTCCCTTACAGCAAAGGTGTCCTCCATCTCCTTTTGCGTGGGTGAGGCCAGCCTGGCGCCGCTATTAGGGATTATGAGGACAAGGCCCTCGGAGGCCAGTCTGCGCAGGGCCTCTCTCACCGGGGTACGGCTCACCGCCAGCTGTACGGCGATATTGACCTCCGGAAGCCTTTGTCCGGGCTTGAGCTGCTTCGTGATGATCCTATGCCTGAGCTCCTGGTAAACATAGTCTGCTGAGGTTGTATATAGCCTGGGCTCCATGATCATGCGGATCTCCTCCCTCGAAGGCGAAAAAGTATTACATGAATACATGCATACTATCACAACTTTTGTGGACCTACAATTTTTCAGGTTATAATCAGCATCGACCCCGTGATAGGAGTGTTGCCCATGCGACTGGTCGTCCTCTTGCTGTCCCTGGGGACCATGGTCCTTTATGGGAGGGCTATCGCAGCCCTTTGGAGTTTCATGATCGGCCGCCCCAGGCCGGGCATGTTATTCTTAGGACTCTTCGGGGGGACTTTCACTGCTGTCTCGGCGGTGCTTCTGTGGAAAAAGCGTTTAAGGGAACTGGACTGGGTAAAGGAGGATGAGGGGGGTCAGCAACGTTGAAAGACCCCCCTTTTTTCGTAATTCCTCGAGGGCCGCGGCCAGCATTCGCCGACAAGCTTCACGAAGCTGGGGGTATTCATGCCGCTGGGACCTGGCGCAATCCTTGGCCGGCCGCCCGCAGAGGAAACACTTTCTCTCGCCCCCGGTCAGGCCGGCCCGATGGAGAGCCCCCGTTCGGGTAAGGACATCCACATCGATCACGGAGCCCCAGGGCAGGTCCTCAACCGCCATAGCGAGTCTTTTCACCGCCACCGGGTCGACGCCGTTCGCGCCCAGGATACAAGCATAACCGGCCCCGTTATCGAGGGAAAAAAGGAGCACCGGCCCGCCGCCCAGGGGTTGCATTTCCCGGCGCATCGACCCCATTACTAGGGAGACCACTTCCCGGTCGCCCGCCATCCTTTTGGGCAGTCCCGGTATATTAAGGGAGACCTGGACGATCACTTCCGACCCCCGGAGAACATGGGCCTGGAGGGAAGCCCTTTCCTCCCGCCCGGCGAGAAGCCGCTCGAGTTCCGTCATGGCTGTTTTTCCCATGTTGAAGCGAATCGCTCAACCGCTTCCTGGATCATGACCGTCGACAACCGGCTGACCGACAGCCGGACGGCCTCGATGTCCTCCCCCGTGTAACTGAACAAACGGCCCGGAATTACCCCAACGCCCACCCTTTTTGCCGCCTCGGCGACAAGGGTCCCCGACCTTCCCGGCGTTTTCAGCCAGAGGTATATTCCCCCCTGGGGTGTCTCGAAGGGCAGCCGCGGCAGCATAGCGCCGAGGCAGTTGCTAAGGGTCCTCATTCGTGAAGCCATGCTGTTCCTGGCCAGGTCGAGGGAAACCTCCAGGCTGCGGTCTTCGATGAAGGCGTTCACCAGGTGCTGCACCAGCGAGGAGGTCGAACCGGAAGTCCTCTCCAGGACCGACAGGAATTCCTTCCTGGTCTCCTCTGGCATAAGGACATAGCCGATGCGCATGCCGGGGAACAAGAGTTGGCTGAAGGAACCCAGGTAAAGCACCCGGCTCTCCTGATCGATGGACTTTAGAGCCGGCACGCTGGATTCACCGAACCGGAGTTCCCCATAGGCGTCGTCTTCGATCACCCAGAAACCCGTTCTTGAAGCCGCCTCCAGGACGGTTTTCCTTTGTTCGGGCGAAAGGGTCCTGCCCGTGGGGTTATGAAAACTGGGGATTAGGTAAAGCAGTTCCCCGGGGCCTATCCTTGAAAGGGACGCCAGGAATGCTTCGGGTTCGACGGGGACCGTCGCGATCTCCAGGCCGGCCCCCTGGGCCATGAGCCTTACCTCCGGGTAGGTCAGCTCCTCGATCCAGAGCCTCTTCACCCCCTTCAACGCCATGGCATGAATGTAGACGGAGAGGGCGTGGCGAGCTCCGCTGGTGACGACAGCTTCGTCCCTTTTCGCCGGGATTCCTCTCGTAGCAGCGTGCTTGACCAAAGTGTTCCGCAGGGTTAGGAGACCCTCGGGCGGGGTGTCGTAAAGAGCCCCGGGGCCGCTGGATAGAAGGGCGTCCCTGGCAAGGGCGGCCAGGCGCCCCGAGGGGACCAGGTCGAAGGAGGGCAGGCCCGAAGCCATATCCCATCTCGGGCCGTCGTCCTCACTATCGCCATTTTCGTGAAGACCTTTCCAGGAGATGAACGCACCCCTGCGCCCCCTCTGTTCGATAAAACCTTCGTCCTCAAGGAGGTCGTAGGCGAGCACAACGGTGTTCCTGCTCAAACCGAGGCTTGACGACAGGTCGCGGCTGCCGGGCAAGCGGTCCCCAGGGGCGAGGGTGCCGTTTTGGACCATCTTCATGAGGTGCGCGGCGATCTGGCGGTATAGCGGGGTCCGCCCAGCCGGATCAAGGGGGATCTCTATCAAGGGCTCATCCCCTTTCTCCCTATCACTGGGTCAATGATACACCAGCGGTTCAACGGTTACGGAGGCTGTTCCGTCACGGGGCGTCGGACGGTTGCGGGCCCACCCCTGCGTGGGGCCGGGGCGATCGACGGCGTCAGTGCCTTCCCTGGGACCCGCGGAGATGCTCGATGACCTTTTTGCCCTTTTCAGAATGGAGGTAATCCCAGGTGCAGTCCGGGACCATTTTCCTGAGGGCCTCCCAATCTTCACTTTTCAGCAAGGACCGGACCGTCGAGGCCGACACCACCATTCCCTCGTCGGTCTCCAGCCGGCGAATCTCCCGGAGTTCGACGCCCCGGGGAGGGAGGATCTCCTTCATGGCCTCATTGAAGGCGTTAGTAACAGGGCAGTAGGGTTCGGTCCCAACGAACCGGACGTTGATCCCAAGCCCCGGGACGAAAAGGTTCGCGAAAAGGGTGACATCCAGTCGGGCCTGGATCGAAGCGATGTCCATCATCGAGGCGTCCTTGAGGAAATAGGAGGGGAAGGTGGCCGGAGAGACGGCGTATTCCCCACTTTTAACGACCGTGACATTTTCAAGGTGGGACGTCCCGCACCGTACGAGTTCAAACCGGTCCCGGAAGGGGAAGGATGAAAGGTCGGCCTCGACGACGATGACATAGAGGTGGCTTGAAAGGGATGCAGCCCTCTCGATCAGGAACTGGTGCCCCAGGGTAAAGGGGTTGCAGTTGACCACGACCCCGCCGGTACTCCCGGCGACCCCGGCCCCTCGACGGCATGAGGCCAGGTACTCCCTGAACTGGTCGATCCCCGGGCTGCCCATCTCGAGCAGCGCAGCGTGGGGTTCGTACCTGGCTATTTCCCTGAAGCCGAAGCGGGCGAAGGTATCAGCCGTATCGGGCTTGGTGAAGACAAAAAAGTGGGTCATGCCGCGGGCACGCCCCCACTCCACCAATTTCGAAACTATGGTCCCGGAAAGGCCGTATTCCTGCCAGTTAGGGTCGACGGCCATCATCTTGATGACATTCCCGCTCAGGCTGCCCGTTCCGACGAGCCTGCCGCCCTCCTCCTCGAGGAAGACAGCGACATCAGGACACCCCTCGAAGGCCAGCCCGAACCGTTCGAGATAGTTTTCCAGCAGGATTCTTTCTTCCCGGGAGGGTCTTTCAACGATCCTTATCGAAACATCGAACAAAGTCAGTCTCCCCCGAAGTCGCGAAAACCAGGGCTTCAGTTTTTGCGGAGTTCCCTTTTGAGTATCTTGCCTATGCTGGACCTCGGCATCTCGTCGATGAACTCCACGATCCTCGGGATCTTGTAATGGGCCAGGTGCTCCTTCGAGAAGGAGATGACATCCCGAGCTGTTACCTTCGGTTCTCCCGAAGGGGTGATGTAAGCCTTCACTATCTCGCCGCTGACGGGGTGTTCCACCCCCACAACGGCGCATTCCCTGACCCCCGGCATCTGCTGCAGGACGCCCTCGACCTCGGTGGGGTACACGTTGAAACCTCCCACGATAATAATATCGGTCGCCCTGTCCAGGATGGTCAGGTACCCTTCTTCGTCTATCCTGACCACATCCCCGGTGTTGAACCATTCGCCCTTGATCTTCTCCCTGGTCAATTCCGGCGCTTTGAAATAGCCTTTGAAAACGGAGGGGCCCTTCACCCAGAGGGTGCCTTCCGCGCCCAGGGGAAGCAGTTCGTCCTCAGTGTCCCTGACTTCGACATCGTAACCTTCCAGGACGGTCCCGACGGTGCCCAGTTTCCTCCTGGCCACGCTCTCGTTGATGGAGACCACCGGCGATGTCTCGGTAAGGCCGTAACCTTCAAGAACGGAGACCCCCAGCAGCTGCTTCGTCCTCGCGTCCAGCCTCGAGGGGAACCGGTCGCCGCCGGTCACCAGGAGCCTCAGCGAGGAGGGCGGCTCCACCCCCCTGGTGATGGCGCCGAGCATGAGGGCGACCATGGTCGGTACGGCTATCATCACCGTGACCTCGGCCGCCTTGATGCACTCGATGGCGCCCTCGGGAGGCATGAAAGTGGGCATGATGGCCTGGGGGTACCCTCCGAGCAACGGAAGGAGCCCGCTGGTGGTGAAACCCAGGGTGTGGAAGTTGGGAAGGACGTTGATGAAGATATCGTCGCTTTCGAGGTCCTTGAAATGGAAGATCGATTTTGTCACGTTGTCGTGCAGGTTGGAATGGGTTATGGGCACACCCTTGGGCGACCCCGTTGTGCCGGAGGTATAGAAGAGGACGGCTATCTCGGGGTCCGACCGTTCGCAGGTTCGGGACTGGAAGGAGGGGAGGGGGCCGTCCAAGGGCACCGCGACGGCCGGCAGGCCGGAAGCGGCGAGCCCCTGGGTGACCTGGTCCATACCCTGGGGGGCGAAAACGGCCGATACATCGGAGTGGACCAGCGCTTCCATCGTCGGCGCCAACCCGGCCTGCAGGTTCAGCGGGGCCATGGTCCCCCCGGCTTTCCAGACGGCGATCATCAGGGCAAGAAAAGCCGGGCAGTTCGGCATCAGCGCCGCGACCCTGTTGCCCTCCTTGAACCCGCTCTCCTTTAACCTCGTCTCGTACTGGGCGGCGAGATCCACAAGGACTTTACGGGACCACCACGCCCCCCGCCACCAGACGGCACGCTCGCCGTTGGACCTGTTGCACTGGGAAAGGATCTTTTCCTCGAGCCTCACGTTCACGCCATTGTCCCTCCGAGAAAAGAATTATATGGGACCTCACCGGCACCGTCTCGAAGCAGCAAACCTACGGCCCCATTTTACTCCCCCGGCCGTGGGATCGGACAGGTCAAATCCGGGGGCCGGAACCCAGCGGGGGGAGACCATCGCCTTTCCCCCGCTGGTCCCCCAAAAACGGAATATATGTTAGTGTATCATACTGTCACCTATTCCGAACACGCGAGGAAATGAAGGAGGTCTTCCCATGGCGGTTCCCTGGGTATACATCGGCGATCTTCCCGGTCATGAGGGCGAGGAGGTCCAGCTCAAATGCTGGATGTACAACAAGCGGAGTTCCGGCAAGATTCACTTCCTGCAACTCCGCGACGGCACGGGATTCATCCAGGGGGTTGTTGTCAAGGGCGAAGTGCCGGAAGACCAGTTCCTCTCGACCCGTAACCTCTGGCTCGAGGCTTCCCTCGAGGTGACGGGCAAGGTGCGAAGGGATGAAAGGGCCCCCTCAGGTTTCGAGCTAAGCGTCACCGGGGTGAAGATCCTGCAAAACCCCACCGATGAATACCCCATCGGGAAGAAGGATCACGGTATAGACTTCCTCCTGGACAACCGGCACCTGTGGCTGCGGAGCGCCAGTCAACGAGCGGTGATGAGGATCCGGGAAAGGGTGATCTGGTCGGCGAGGGAGTACCTCCATGACAACGACTTCCTTCTCGTCGACAGCCCTATCCTGACCGGGGCCATCGGCGAGGGCGCATCGAGCCTTTTCGAAGTGCCCTACTTCGACCTGGGGAAAGCCTACCTGGCCCAGACGGGTCAGCTTTACGCCGAGGCGGCCGCGGCGGCCTTCGGCAGGGTTTATACCTTCGGTCCTACCTTCCGGGCCGAGAAATCCAAGACCAGGAGACATCTCACCGAGTTCTGGATGATCGAACCCGAAGTGGCCTTTTACGATCACGTCGATAACATGACCCTCCAGGAGAACCTCGTCTCCTATATCGTTGAAAAGGTCCTGGAACATTGCCGTGTGGAGCTAGCCCTGATAGGGAGGGACACGGCCCCTCTCGAGCGGGTGAAACCGCCCTTTCACCACATAAGCTACGACGACGCCGTCATTATGCTCCAAAAGCTCGGTTGCCCGATGCGGTACGGCACTGACTTCGGTGGTGAGGACGAAACCATACTCACCCGGCAGTTCGACAAACCCCTTTTCGTGGAGTGCTACCCCAAAAAGGTCAAGGCTTTCTACATGAAACAGCACCCCGAAAGAGAGGACCTGGTCCTCTGCGACGACCTACTCGCGCCGGAAGGTTACGGTGAGATCATAGGCGGCTCCCAGAGGGAAGATTCCTTGGACCTCCTGCTCGCACGCATAAGGGAAGAAAAGCTCCCCGAGGACACCTACAACTGGTACCTTGACCTTAGGAAGTACGGTACCTTCGTCCACAGCGGTTTCGGCATGGGGATCGAAAGGGTCGTGGCATGGGTCTGCGGCCTTCCCCACATAAGGGAGACCATACCGTTCCCAAGGACCATATATCGTTTGAACCCTTAAGGATGAAAAAACCGGGGCCGCCTTTTGGGGCGGCCCCGGCCAGTCATTGACGTTTTGAAGGCTTAAAAAAGAACGCAGGCTAGAGGAACACTCCGCGGAGCCTTGCCGCTTCGGCTACCCGTGCGATAGCGGCCATGAAGGCGGCCCGGCGCATCTTCACGTTGCGTTCCTGGCTGAAGTCCCAGACCCGCTTGAAGTTGCCCTTCATGATGTGGAGGAGCCTCGAGTTGTACTCCTCCCGGGTCCAGAAGAACCCGCCGAGGTTCTGCGCCCACTCGAAGTAGGACCCGATAACCCCGCCGGAGTTGGCCAGGAAGTCGGGAACGATCAGTACCCCCTTGGCGTCGAGGACCGCGTCAGCCTCGGGGGTGATGGGGCCGTTGGCGGCTTCGACCACGTACTTGACCTTGACCTTGTCGGCGTTGTCCTTGTTGACCACACCTTCGAGGGCGGCGGGGATGAGGATGTCGGCGTCGAGCAAGAGGAACTCTTCAGCGGAGATCTTTTCGAGCCCGGGCTGCTCGAAACCCTCGAGAAGCTTTTTGGGGTGAGCGGAGGCATGCTGCTGGGCTTTCTTGATGTCGATGCCCTTGGGGCAATAGTAAGCCCCGGTGATATCGCTGATGCCGACCACCGTAGCGCCTGCATTGATAAGGGTCAGGGCCGCGTGGGTACCGACATTGCCAAATCCCTGGATGATGAAGGTCGTACCCTTGGGATCCTTATTGATGGCGTTGAGGAACTCAAGGGCGCAGGTCGCCACACCTAGGCCGGTCGCCTCGACGCGGCCCTCGGAACCCCACAGTCCCACCGGTTTCCCCGTGAAAAGGGCGGGTTCGACCTTGCCCCTTATCTTGCTGATTGTGTCCATGAACCATATCATCTCCTGGCCGCCGGTGTTCACATCCGGCCCGGGGGCATCGGACCAGGTTCCGATCAGCGGCTCTATCCTGGCGGCGTAGGTCCTCGAGAGACGTTCCTTTTCACCCTTTGACATCTGGAGCGGGTCACACTCGACCCCACCCTTTCCTCCGCCATAGGGAATGCCGGCGAGGGAACATTTCCAGGTCATGAGCATACCCAGGGCTTCGCATTCATCGAGGTTCACATCGGGATGAAACCGGGTGCCGCCCTTGGCCGGCCCGATGGCCGTGGAATGCTGGACGCGGTAACCGTTGAAGACCTTGGTGGTGCCGTCGTCCATCACTACGGGGACTGAAACGGACAATTTCCGCTCGGAGTTGGCGAGTATCTCGACCAGGCTGTCCTCGAGACCCAGTTCCTCCGCCGCGCCATAGAAGTTTTTCAAAGCGATATCAAGGAGCACGTTCTCTGATGTCCTCTTACCCATTCAAACAGCACCTCCGGATTCATCTGGTGACCCGGGCAGCCCGGGCCTTCAAAACTGGGAACCCCCTTCACACTGTGAAGCGGTCTCGGTCCTTTCTGGAGCCGCTTTCCAATAATCTAATATATGTGAAAGAAATCCCTTGTCAAGAGTCCGGTATTATGTATACTCCATATTTTCTGATCCCTTTCGATCTTTCAAGGGACAAAAAACAGGGCTTGGGGAAACCCTAGCCCTGTGTCTTGGAGCTTCACTTCATGGAAAGCCGTCCCAAAGGACGGGGACTTCGGCGGGGAGACCGCTTAAGGCCTTCAGCAGGATCCCCTTTGAATGCCAAGGACGGTCATCACTTCGATATTCGTGGACCAGAGGAAACCGGTCTGCTCGACCCTGACCAGGTCATCGGCGAATCTCATATCTTCCGGGACCCATAGGGTGACGCCATCCACGGAAAGCATGGTATAACCATCATCCACGGGGGGTTTCCCGCTCTCGACGAGAGCCGCGTAACGCGCCGCTCACCCACCCCCCAGGCGTCTTACGATGACGTACCCCTCGTTGCCCATCGATCCCAGCTTGGCCTTGGCCTTGTCGCTGATCTCGAGTTTCAACTTCCCCTCACTCATACCCATTCCCCCCATAGAGGTTTTTCTCTTGAACAATGCGGGCATTATACCCCACGGTCGTATAAACGCCAACCCCTCCCCGAGAGGACTCCCATAAAATCAGGAGGTGGTACGGCTAGATACTTTTTACCCGAGAGGTGGCCAAGGGGGGCGGACAAGTCCCTGAACTCCAGGCTCCTGGAGTGGAGCATCGGCCTATGTACGCCGTGGAGACGCCATTCGGCGTTCACTTTCCGGTCGCCGTACTTGATATCTCCGACCAGGGGGTGCCCTATCGAAGCGAGGTGGACCCTCGCCTGGTGAGGCCGCCCGGTGAGAAGCTCCACCTGCAGCAGGGAAACCGCCGGGTCTCCCCTTACCTTCCTGAACCTTGTAAGGGCCGTCCTCCCCTTGGCGGCGTCGATGCCCACTATGTTGTCTTCTCCGGACTTCAAGATGGGCGAATTGATCTCGCCTTCATCGGGGGCTTCACCGACGACCAGGGCGAGGTAGGCCCTCCGGACGCTTCCCTTGCGCCAAGCCTCGTGAAGTACCCTGAGAGCCACACCGTTAAGGGCGAGAGCCATTGCCCCCGAGGTGTTCCTGTCGAGCCTGTGAACCGGGGTGGGATAGAAGGAGAGGTCCTTCCAGCCGAGGGTCGCTGTTGTCCTGGAGATTACACTCTCGCCACCGTCACGGTCGGGCTGCGAAAGCAGGTTCCAAGGTTTGTTGATAATACAGATATCGTTGTCGGCATAGATAATCTCAATCGAAGGGCCAAGTGCTCCAGGGCCCGATAAGGAAGGCTTCCTGGTCTCAACCTCGGCATCATCCCAGGGAACGGCCACGGAGCTTCCCGCGGCGACCCTGGAGGAACATTCGACCCGGCGGCCGTCCACTTTGACCAAGCCTTTTCTGAAGGCTCTCATAACTGCCGCCAGGGGAAGATCGGGCCACTTTTTCCGTATTACCTTATCCGCCCTTCTCCCGTCGTCGTGGCCAGAAACCTTGAAAACCTGTCCCATCCCGTTCAGTCCTCCACCTTTCGCGTATCCGGCCTCCAGAACCTCCTGCCGGCGGAGGGGAGGAAGTCCGAGATGGAAACCTCCCCGTTACCGCTTTCGGGAAAGGAGCTCCAGCAGTACATCAGGAAGTCCAGTTCGTCGGCCGAAGAAACAACCATGGCCTCGGGGGTAGCCGGAAGTACAGGCGAACCGTACTCCTTGCGTCCGTGGTGGCTCACCAGGATATGCCCCAGGGCGGTCTCAAGAACCTCATCGAGGCCATGTTCGTCGGCCAGGAGGGAGAAGCGGCTGAAACCCAGGGCGATATGGTCGAGGACCGTCCCCGGGACGGTCATCGAAGGGAAGGGGTCCAACCTGTAGGAGTCTATCTTGCCGATATCGTGCAAAAGCCCCCCGGCGGTCACGACGTCCAGGTCCATGTCGATGCCGGAATCGATATAGGCTTGGGCCAGCGCGCGGGCGCCCTTCGTCACTGCCAGGGTGTGCTCAAGTAACCCATGGACATAGGCGTGATGCATAGTCACGGCCGCCGGGGCCTCCCGGAACCTCCTCCAGGTATCACCCCTGAAGACCTTTTCAAGGAAATCCCTGACCGCGGGGCGGCAACCGGCGATCAGGGCCCTGAACTCCTCCTCCATTTGGTCGATGGGGATCGGTGAGGACTGGATGAAACCGCTTATTGGGTATTTCTCGGGGTCCAGAAGGAATAGTTCCGAAAACTGGTACTGCTGCTTCCCCTTGAATTCCGACACCGAGCCGAGGGCCCCGATGGGCGCGTTGAGGAAAGCGCCGGGCATCTCCGGTGAACCGGGCTCTACGGGCAATCTTTCGCCCGACCTGGCGTCCCACCACTTTCCATCGGACCAGACTTTCGCTTCGATGGTCCCCTCGGAATCCACCAGGGCGATTTCCCAAAAGGGCCTTTTATTCTTGTCAAACCTCTGCTTGACCTGTTGGAGCACGCCGAGGATCTTGAAACGATCGCCGGCGGCCAGGCCCCTCAGCTGGGTCGTGGTAGAGTTCATCATGTCGGACAAGGAGATCCCTCCGTTTCAAATCTTCACTTCTGCCACCGATGGAGCGACGACGCTCCCCCCGGGCCACCTTCGTGACCGGAAGTCCCCGGAAGGGGTCAGGCCCCGTACTTTGAAAGCCTCCGGGCATGGGCCAGCATCAGCCCCATGAGCTTGTGGGCCGGTATGACCCCAAGGCTTCCCCTGGCACAACTTCTTTCGCCGAAGGAGGGTGACCTGTCGGGCCTCACAAAGGGGCTCGCCAGGAGGAAGGGCGAGGGGTGCCATGAGTGGGATGCCATGACGCTAGGGGTGCTGTGGTCGCCGGTCACGACGAGGACGTCGGGTTCCAGTTCGAGCACTTCCGGTACGAGGCTGTCGACTTTTTCGATGACCTCACGCTTCGCGTCGAAGTCACCGTCCTCGCCGCGGCTGTCGGCGTATTTTACATGAACGTAGAAGAAATCGAAAGACACCCAGTTCGTCCCTAAGGCCTGGAAGAGGCCTTCCACTGTCTTGCCCGCCGGCAGGACCTCCATCCCCACTATCCTGGCCAGGCCTTTGTACATGGGGTAGGTAGCTATCGCGGCGGGGCGGAAGCGGTAGAGGTCCGGCATGAGGGGGATATCCGGCGCGCCGGATATGCCCCTAAGAAGGCAGCCGTTGGCTTTCGGCTCGTCGGAAAGGACCTCCCGGACCCTTCGAATGAGGTCGTTGACCAGGCGGGACGTACTTTCGGCGGAAGGGTCCAGGGGTTCGCTCCAGACCATGGGCCGGCCTTCGACCTGGGGATCCGCGTCGGTCACCTTGTCGCTCAACCCCTCCCCCGAGAAGACCACGGCGAAACGGTGCTCGACGCCGGGGTAGAATCTTACCCCGAACCCGTCGATCTCTTTTATCCTTTCGGCCAGTTTCCCGATGATACCGGCGCTCGAACCGGTGTCGATCCGGCCGGCCCTCCTATCGAGGACAAGGTCCTTCTCACCCCAGGTACACAGGTTCCCCCTGGCACAGAGTTCCCCGGCTTGGACATGGGCTCCCGCGCCCAGGGCTTCCAGTATCCCCCTGCCAATCTGGAACCTCAGAGGATCGTAGCCGAAAAGGCCGAGGTGCCCCGGCCCGCTTCCCGGGGTGATGCCCGTGTCGACCATCTCGAGGAGCCCTGTCTCCGAACGGGAAGCCAGGGCGTCGAGGTTTGGCGTGAAGGCGGCCTCAAGTTCCGTTTGACCCCCGGTACCCGGCAACCCCCCCAAACCGTCCATCACGAGAAGGACCATTTTTGTTCTATTTTCGACCGAAAGTTCCCTGAGCACCTCCAGCCTGTCGATCAAAAGGCATTCCCCCTCCCCTAAAGAAGCGCCGCCCTGCCGCGGGGCCTCTCTTGCCTTTTTTACCACCTTGCCCGAATAATATAATAAGCCATATGGCCCTTTATTTTCTCCGCCCTCATGCACCATAATGCCGCTGGGAAATTTGAAGGGAGGCGGGCTCCGTGATCAGGAAGATCACAGGTTCCATCCTGGTCCTCTTTTTTTTGGCGACGTACCCAATGCCGGGTGGGGCGGCCCTCGACCCCGGCTCTGTTGACAGGGTCTGGCGCGGCCTGACCTCAGCGGCATCCCTCGCGGAGGCGGGCCCCGTGAGCATCGAGAGCAAGGAGGAACCCAACGCGTGGGTTTCCTTCAGGATGAACAAATACTCCGTTCACGCCACGACGGGACTCCTGGCTACGCTCCGCTCCACCGACGAACTGGCCGGGGTACTGGCCCACGAGATAGGACACATCAAGCTGGGCCACTACGATGAAACCGTGAAAAGGAACCTCCTTTGGGGCCTGCTCTACATGGCCTTGGGGGAAAGGAAGATAGGCGGCTTCGATGTGGTCGGCACCGGGGTCATTCTCGCTGAGGCGGGTTTCAGCCGGGAACAGGAGATCGCCGCCGACGACTATGGGGTGGCGTTGGCAGCGAAGGCCGGTTACGACCCCTGGGGCCTTTACAACGCTCTCCAAGGCATGGCTAAGTCAGGATTCAAAACGACCCCGAGCGGTTTCAATTCACACCCCCCTACCGAGCGGCGCTTGGCCCATATCAGGGAGACCACGGAAAGGATAAGCAAGGGGAACTGATGATCGGAGGATAATGATATACAATAAAGGCGGCCCCCATGCTGGGGGTCGTCATCCTCGCTTGGACGGAGGTGCGAATAAAACGGAGGTTTTTCTCGACGGCCTTTTCAGCACCGCTGCGAAGAACATTAGGCCCTCCCCCCTCCTGGAGCTACTGGACCTCGGCAAAGAGCCGGGGACGATCTCCTTCGCGGTGGGAATGCCCGACCCCGATATCTTCCCCATTGAGCAGTTGCAAAAAGCGGCCTCCGTCATCTCGAGAGAGGGCAAGAATATTCTTCAGTACGGTGCGGCGGGGGGCTACCCGCCGCTCAAGGATTTCCTGGCCGAATGGACTGCCCCGAGGATGGGGCGGAAACTGTCAACCAGCGAACTGCTGATCACCGCCGGCTCCGCCCAGGTGATCGACCTGCTCTGCTGGGCCCTGCTGGACAGGGGTGACTGGGTGATTTGCGAGGAACCCACCTTCCAGGGTGCTACGGGCACTATGTTCAACCACGGGGCAAGGTTCCTGACCGTCCCCTGCGACAGCGAGGGAATGAAGGTGGAACTGCTCCCGGAGCGGATCGAAAGGATCCGTGCCGCCGGTGAACCCATCAAGTTCATCTACACCATCGTCAACTTCCACAACCCGCTGGGCTGCGACCTCTCACTTCAAAGAAGGGCAAGGTTGCTGGAGATCGCCAGGACCAATGGGATCATGATCCTGGAGGATGACCCCTACGGCTGGGTCCGCTTCGAGGGCGAGGATACCCCCTCGCTCTTCTCCATGGATGACAGCGGCCTGGTGGTATTCTCCTCGACCTTCTCCAAGATCCTGGCCCCCGGCACCCGTGTCGCTTGGTGCGCGGGGAGGGACGAGATCATCAGGAAAATGACGGTTCTCAAGGAAAATGTCGACACCTGCACCAGCGTCTTGGCCCAAGCCATAGTGTGGGAGTACTGCCGGCTGGGGTACCTAGACTCTTTTCTCCCCAGCATAATCGACCATTACAGGAAAAAGAGGGACGGTATGGAAGCCGCGCTGAAGAAGTACCTGCCCTTGGACCGGGTTTCCTGGCAAAAACCCGGGGGCGGCTTCTTTTACTGGCTGACCGTCCCTGGGATACCCGCCGTGGAACTCCTGGAAAAAGCCCTGGAGAAAAAGGTCGCCTTCGTCCCGGGGAACGCTTTTTACCCCACCGGATCGGGGGGGCTGAACAATTTCAGGATGTGCTTCACCTTCGCCTCCGCCGAAATGACGGACCTCGGTGTCCGATACATCGGTGAAGCCATCCGCGAGTTCGAGCGGGAGCTTGATCTTAAGAAGAGCTGAGACATCTGATCCATATTGGAGGAGATCGAATTGGACAAGGTCTGGGAATCAAATTTCAGCGACAAGGCGCTCAAGGTTCGTCCCTCGCCGATACGGGAGATGTTGAGCGTAGTGAAACAACCGGGAATGATATCCTTCGCGGGCGGGATGCCGGCGCCCGATGTTTTCCCGGTGAAGGAGTTCCACGAGGGGACCGAGGTCTTCCTGCGGGACGGCCCGAGCCTCCTCCAGTACGGCACCACCGAGGGTTTTAACCCCTTGAAAGAGTTCCTCTCAGAGTGGACGGCGCCCAGGATGGGCAGGAAAGTCGCCCTGGACGAAATGCTCCTCACCTCGGGTTCGCAGCAGGCCCTCGACTTGATGGGTTGGGCCATGATCGACCCCGGTGACTATGTCATCACCGAAGACCCTTCCTACCTGGCGGCCCTTACGGCGTTCCACAACCACGGTTCCCGTTTCATCGGCATCCCCACCGACGCCGAGGGGATGGTCGTGGATATGCTCCCCGAGAAGATCGAGAAAGCCCGCTCCGAAGGTAAAAAGGTCAAGTTCATTTATACGATCGTCAACTTCCAGAACCCCGCGGGATGCACCCTGTCCCTTGAGAGAAGAAAAAAACTGGTGGAGATCTCCCACAAGTACGGGATCCCCATCTTCGAGGATGACCCTTACGGTTATGTCCGTTTTGACGGTGACCACCTTCCTTCCATTTTTTCCCTTGACCCGGAAGGGGGCGTGATCTACGTGGGTTCCTTCTCGAAGATCCTGGCCCCGGGGACTCGGATCGGGTGGTGCACCGGCAGCCGTGACATAATAAGGAAACTGACCGTCTTCAAACAGTCCACGGACCTCTGCTCGAGTCCCATTTCACAGGCGCTGATTTACGAATACTGCAAGAAAGGGTACCTGGACGCGCACCTCCCGAAGATAGTCGCCGACTACAGGGCCAAAAGAAACGCCATGGAGGACAGTTTCAAGAAGTACCTGCCCCTCGATGAGGTCTCCTGGGTCAAACCGGAGGGCGGTTTCTTTTACTGGATCCACATGCCCCACATCGACGCCGAGGACCTTTTCAAGAAGGCCATCGAGAAGAAGGTCGCCTTTGTCATAGGCGCCCCCTTCTTCGCCAACGGCGGCGGGGAGCACAACGCGAGGATCAACTACACCTACTCCACGCCGGATGTCATTGAAGAAGGGGTCAAACGCCTCGGGGAAGCCATGAGGGAAATGCTCTGAAAAGTATGACCATGGGCGAGGGGCCCGCGTTCCTACGGAAGGACATCATCGCCGCCATATCGACCGCCTGGGGCGAGTCGGGCATAGCCATTGTACGGCTTTCAGGCAGTGGTTCCAGGGACCTCGTCGATTCTATCTTCAAGGGCGGGGGGGGACTGGGTCCCTCCCCGCCCCGTTACATGAAGCATGGTTTCATTCACGACGCCGACGGTGACCCCATCGACGAAGTGCTGGCGGTCTGGTTCAAGAAACCCTACAGCTACACCGGTGAAGAAGCGGCCGAGATACACTGCCACGGAGGAACGGTGGCTGCGAGGAAGTGCCTTGAACTCTGCCTTTGCGGGGGCGCCAGGATGGCCCGCCCGGGGGAGTTCACCAGGCTGGCCTTCCTGAACGGAAGGATCGACCTGGCCGAGGCCGAATCGGTGCTAGGTGTGATAAGAGCCCGCTCCGACGGGGCCCTGAAAGCCGCGGCCAAGTGCCTCCAGGGCCGGCTTTCCGACCGGCTCAGGAGCATCCTGGATGAACTGGCCGACCTCTCCGCGGCGGCCGAGGCCTTCATAGACCACCCCGATGAGGACATACCCGAGGTTAGCGCCCCCGACTACCTTCGGCGCCTCTCAAAGGTGGCCTGGAGGATGAGGGATCTCCTGTCGGCGGCTCGGGCAGGTCGTTTCCTGAGGGAGGGGATCGGTGTCGCGATCTCCGGCCGCCCCAACGTGGGGAAATCCTCCCTCATGAACGCCTTCCTCGAGGAGTCCCGTTCGATCGTCACCTCCATGCCCGGAACGACCAGGGACGTGATCGAAGAGGTGATCTCCCACAAGGGGATTCCCCTCAGGCTGACGGACACGGCCGGGATAAGGGACCCCAGGGACCTGGCCGAGGAGGAAGGAGTGAGGCGTTCCCTGGAGGCCATAAAGGAAGCCGATATCAGGGTTTGGGTGATCGACGGCAGCGAACCCATCACCGACGACGACAGGAGGATAGCCGCCTCACTCCTGGGTAGTTGTTGTGTCATCGCCGTCAACAAGTCGGACCTGCCCCTTTCGGTCGACCTGGAGGAGGTCAAGGATCTCCTCCCCGGCCGCGAGGTCAGGGTCGTCTCGGCCGTCACCGGTCAAGGGCTGGATGAGCTCAAGGACCTGATCGTCCTTTCCGTCTCCGGGAGCACCACCGTCGACGAGGACGTCAACACCACCGAACGGCAAGTGGAGGAAATAAGGGAAGCCCTGGCCCTGGTGGAAGAGGCCGAAGGAGCGTTCGCCTCGGACATTGGGCTCGACGCGGCCCTGGACCTGCTGGCCGGTTCCCGGGAATGCCTCTCGAGGATACTGGGCCTATCGACCGATGAAGACCTCCTGGACAGGATCTTTTCAAACTTCTGCATAGGAAAGTAAAATGGGGGACAAACCGTAAAGGGGGGTGAAACCATGCCGATAGTCCAAGTACACCTGCTCGAGGGCCGATCAAGCGAACAGAAAAAGGAGCTGGTCGCCGAGATGACAGCGTCGATCTGCTCGGCCCTCGGGGTAAAGCCCGAACAGGTCAGGATAATCCTTTCGGAAATGGCACGGGGCGACTACGCCATCGGGGGGGTACTCTCTTCCGAGAAGGATCGTTAGGGCGCGCCCGCTCGATCAGTCACGCCAGCGCCGGTGCATCCACAGCCATTGCTCCGGCGCTTTTCTTATCAACCCCTCGATCCACCGGTTCGCTTCCCTTGTCATGGCCACTACCCTGGCCTCCCTGCTCCCCTCCGGCGGCTGCTCGATGGGGGGGCCGATGTCGATCCTGTATTTGAAGGGGCCAAGCCTGGTGGCAGCCACGGGCACAAGGGGCACTCCGGCCATGATGGCGAAAGACGCCGGCCCGCCGGCGGTGCCGCACTCCCTGCCGAAAAAGGGGAGGCGCAAGGCCCCCCTCCCCGCCCAGTTCTGGTCCCCGGCGAGGACCACCATGGCCCCCTCGCGGAGGCGCCTGACGGGTTCCGTGAGCATGGACCGCTTTGGGATGGGCTTCGCCCCGATGTTCCTGCGGTACTTTTCTATCACTTCGGCCAGGTCCGGGTCTTCCGGCTCCTGAATGACCCCGTAAAGGATGAATCCCCGCCTGACCAGCCAGGCGGCCATGAGTTCCCAGCTGCCGAAGTGGGCCATGAGCAGGACGGCGCCTTTCCCTGCGGATGCCTGCCCCGATAACCATTTGAGACCGCTAGAGGCGACGAACCAGTCATCGACCTGGGCCGGGTCGTTCTGGACGACCAGGTATTCCGTCAGGGAAGCGGCGAAATGGCGGTACACCCTTGAAAGGTTTTTCCTCCTCCAGGCGGGGGTGGACCCTGGGAAAGCGATCACCATGTTCGAAAGGGCCACCCGCCTTCGTGGCGCCAGGACCCGGAGAGCCCCGAAAAGCACCCCCGCGAGCAGGCCGGCTCTCCAGCCGGGGTGGACCCATTTCCTTGCAGCCTCGAGGATCCCGGACTGTAGCGACATCCTTTCGGCTTATCCCTTGCTGGCGACGAAAAAGCGCTTCTTGCCCAGCCGGAAGAAGAGGTGCTTCCCCTCTATCAGGTCCTGCCGACCCACCTCCTCGGAGGGACCCAGCCGCCTCCCGTTGAGGTAGACTCCTCCCCCTTGGATGAGCCTCCTGGCTTCACTTTTGCTCGTGCAGGCCCCTGACGCCGCGAGTATTTCCACCGGCGATGGGGCGGCATCACCGGGGAATACGCCTCCCGGCACCTCCGACATGAGTATCTTGATCATCCCCGGTGTGAGTTCCGACGGTTCAAAACTGTCCCCGAAAAGGATAGTACTGGCCCGCTCTGCCATCTTGAAAGGCTCCTCCCCGTGAAGCCGGGCGGTCACCTCCCTGGCCAGCTTCTTCTGGGCTTCCCTTCGTTCGGGCCTGGCCCTATGGGAATCCATTATGCCTTCGATCTCTTCGAGGGGCAGGAAGGTAAACAGTTTAAGCAACTTCTCCACGTCCCTGTCATCGGAGTTGATCCAGAACTGGTAGAACCGATAGGGCGACGTCCTTTCGGCGGAAAGCCAGACGGTCCCGCCCTCGGTCTTGCCGAACTTGCCGCCCGAGGCGCTCAGGAGAAGCGGGTACGTGATGCCGTAGGCCTGTCCGCCGATCTTCTTCCTGATCAGGTCTATCCCGGCGATGATGTTCCCCTGCTGATCGTTGCCGCCCATCTGGAGTTTGCAGCCGAAGTTCTCGTAGAGGTGGCAGAAATCGAAGGCCTGGAGCAGCATGTAGGAGAACTCGGTGTAGGAGATGGACTTATCGGGGTCGTCGAGGCGGCTTTTCACGTATTCCCGGCCTATCATGTAATTCACGGTGAAGTATTTCCCGGTATCCCTCAAAAACCCGAGCAGGGTCTGCTTTCCGAGCCAGTCATGGTTGTTCACGATGAGAGCGGAATTGGGCCCGCAATCGAAGTCCAGGAACTGGCCCAGCTGTTCCTTGACGGTCACCAGGTTTTTCTCGACCTGTTCAAGGGTGAGAAGGTTCCTCTCCTTGCTCTTGCCCGACGGGTCCCCGATAAGGCCCGTCCCCATACCCGCAATAGCGATAGGCCTGTGACCGGACCGCTGCATCCAGGCCAGCCCCATCATCGGGATCAGGTGGCCCACATGTAAGCTGTCCGCCGTCGGGTCGAACCCGATATAGCCGGTGACCATCTCGCTGTCGAAAAGAGAGGACAGTTCCTCCGGGTGGCTGCACCATTCGACGCAACCCCGCTCCAACATTATGGACAGGGGATTTCCCTGCATGGCTACCCCTCCTTGATCTGTACCCTCCGTCGTTCCCTTCGTCGTCCTCACTCCGCTGCAGGGACTGTCGACTTCCAGCCGCCCCTCCCCGAACCCAGGTCATGGATCACCAGGGTCACCTGTCCGAGGGACCGGAGTTGACCGACCAGCCTGGCCAGCTCCCGCGCGTCGGGCGCTTCGTCTACACCGAAACGCTCCGCCAGGCCGGCCATCCGGGAAAGGTTCTCCAGGGCGTCGGCGGCCTTCGGCAGGTCGGCGTAAAACCAGAGGATGGATCCTTCCCCACTCAGGGGAATCACCTGTTCGACAGGGGTCATTTTCCCCAGCGAAGATTCGTTGATCAGGCCCGCGAAGGCCATTTCCTCATTGGCGGCCGCCATGATGGTAAAGGGCAACGTGAGCTTGCCCCCCGCCGGGAAACCCGTGACAGGCTGGGGAGAAAAGGCGAACCGGGCCCATTTGTTATCCCACAATCCCCGGATCCAACGGACCCCTTCGGCGCCCCTCGAGGGGAGCTGGAGGATGACCCCGGGGAGGTTGAAAAGGAGCAGCCTGCTCTGGCCTCCGATGACGCCGACCAGGGGCCCTTCGATCAGGCCGGCCAGCGAGGCCCGGTCAAAACCGGCTTCCTCCATCCATTCGGGGATCGACAACTCTTTTTCTACCAGGCTTCCGAATCCCTCGGGCACTGAAACGCCAAAGGCGGAGATGAGGGGTTCCGGTAAAAAGGCCGGGCCGTCCCAGGCCATGGGGGTAATTTTCCCGCGCGTCTCCGTTGGGAGCCATTCTTCGAGCCCCTCGATCTTCCACGCCGCTTCACCGCTTCCCGGCCGGCTGTTCCAGGCCAGTTCAAGCGTGATGGCCTTGTCCGGGGCGGCAAGTCCTCTCAAGGAGGCCGCCTGGGCGATCAACTTCCCGTCAAAGACTGCAAGATGGGCGGGCCAGGTCGGTTCCACGGTGAAGAGAGGGCGGAACCTCTCGATCGAACCGTCGAGGGCTTTCCTCATTTTTTCCAGCCCTTCCAGGGAATGGGAGATCAAGAGGAACTCCTCGTCGGCACGCAAGAAGAGGGTTACCTCGCCCTTGGCCAAGGTCAGGCGAAGTATGCCTTCCCTTTCGGAAGGACCCATGGCCAGGCCGGAAGCTCGCTCAAGCCAGGGAGCGGGCACCTTGCCCTCCTGCAGTTCCTTCATTTGCGAGGACTCCAAGAGGAAGGCCCCGTAGAAGGCAAGTTCGTTGGCATCCCATGCCCCGAGGACCGACGACCTCTCCGCCATGTCGACCAGGGGTGACAAGTCCGACAAGGCCAGGATCACGGAACGGACGTGGTCATCGACTTTTTCCGGCGTTTCACAGGGGTAACCCGGTCCCAACTGCCCCGACAGGGTATCAAGGTAAAACCGCGGGGAATCCAGGTCCACCGACGGGATGGCTTCCGACGGCACGAGCACCTTTTCCGGAACGTGGACCCTCCCGAAGAAATGGACCGCCCCGGCGATGACACCGACAACGACGAGGATGGAAAACCAGAAGGATAAAACCCTACGCATTTTCATCCCTCCCCTGGAATCGGTTCTTGATGTCCCAAATGACCTTGTAGACGGGAGGTATGAGGAACAGGGCCATGGTACCTCCCGCCAGCAGGCCCCCTATCAGCACGATGGCCAGGGGGGCCCTGTACTGCCCCCCCTCACCGAGGCCCAGGGCGAGGGGGATCATGGCGATCAGGGTCGTTACGTCGGCCATGACGATGGGCCGGAAGCGCACCCTGCAGGCTTCGATCATGGCACCGGCCGCTTCATGCCCTTTTTTACGGACCACCTCGGCGTAGTCCACGATCACTATGGCGTTGTTGACCACGAGGCCCACGATCATCACCAGGCCGAGGAGACCGTACATTGAAAGGGACGTTCCCGTCAAAAGAAGCGTCGGGATGACACCGATCACCGACAGGGGGATCGTAAGCATGATCGCCAGGGAGAAAAGGTATGACTCCAGTATGCCGGCGATCATCAGGAAGGTCAGCACGACGGCCATGGTGAAAGCGATGATCATCCTTCGGAAGTTCTCCCGGATGTTCTGGATCTCTCCACCGATAATGAACCTGTACCCCGTCGGCAGCTGGATCTCATCCATTCGCGGCGTGATGTCCCTGAAGACCTCCCCGACGGTGCGACCGGCCACATCGGCCTGGACGCTTATTTTGCGCTGACGGTCCAGCCGGTAGATGGCCGTGGGGGAAGGCTCGTAGGCGACGGCGGCCAACTCGTTGACCGGGACGAACCCGTGGGGGGTCCATAGGGGAAGCAGGGGGACCGCCTCGGGAGAGTCGACCCACCGGGACGCCAGTTTGACCAGGATGTCGTATTCGTAGCCCTGTTCCCGGTAGACCCCGGCCTTAATACCGCTCAGGTAACCCCTGAGTTCATCGGACACATCGGAAAGGGTCACCCCCATGGAGGTGAGTTTGAGATCCTCGGGAATGAGGTTAAGGTCGAACCTCCCCACCTTCCAGTCCGTATCCAGGTCGGCCAGCCCCGGGACGTCCCGGATCTTCTCCATGAGTTCCCCCGCTATGCCGTTGAGCACATCGAGGTCGGACCCGCTTATGGTTATCTGTACGGGTTTCCTGCTTCCGCCGCCTTGACCGGAGGCGACATTGATCGTCACGTTCGTGTCGGGAAGGCCGGCGAATTTTTTCCTCAGGTCCGAAGCGATAGCGAAGGCGCTCTTCCTTTCACCGGCGTCGACGAGGTAGACCCTTATCACCCCGCTGTTGACGCTGGAGAGCCTCCTGCCTCCCACGGTGGAGCTCATGGACTTCACATAGGGTTGCTCACGCAAAAAGGCCTCGACTTTTCTTACCTGCTCATCGGTTGCCTCCAGCGAGGCCGTGCTCGATAGTTCCAGGTTGATCCTGATGACCCCCTCATCTACCCTGGGGAAAAGTTCAAAACCCACCCTGGGTATCAAGAGGAGCGATCCGACGAAGAGCAGTCCGAAAAAGCCGATGGTCACCCAGGGGTGCCTCATGGCTTTCCCGACGTACACCTCCTGGAAAACCTCGAGTTCGCGGTAGATCCAGTACCACCAGGCGGTGACCCTTTTTGCGAAGGGGGATACGCGCACCGAGCCGCCCAGCCTGGCGGCGGCCATCGGGGTGACCGTGAAGGCCCCCCAGAGTGAGAATAGTGTCGAGAAGACCACCGTCAGGGCGAACTGGTTGAAGAACTGGCCCACGATCCCGCCCATGAAGGCTATGGGTATGAAAACGCCCAGGTTGGTGGCCGTGGTCGAGAGGACCGCCAGGGATATCTCCCTGGTCCCTTCCTCCGCCGCGGTGAAGGGATCCATGCCCAGTTCCCGGTACCGGTAGATGTTCTCCAGGACGAGGATGGCGTTGTTTACCAGGACCCCTACCGAGATGGCCAACCCCATGGTGCTCATGACATTCAGGGTGTACTTGTAGAAGTACATGGGGATGAAGGTGGAGATTATCGACGTAGGCATGGCTATCGCCACGGCAAGGGTCGAGCCGAACTGCCGGAGGAAGAGGTAAAGGAAGAGGGCCGTCAGGAGGGTCCCTATGGTCATGTCCCTGATGACGTTCCTGACCGACTTCTCCACGAATTCGCTGGAATCGTAGACGACCTCCAGTTCCACGCTCTTGCCCAGGGTAGGTGCGATCTTTTCCAGCTCCGCCCTTACCTCGCCGGAGACCTTGACGATATTGGCGTTGGGCCTGGCGATAAGTTCCAGGAGTATGGAATCCCTGCCGTCGAACCTGGCGCGGTTCCGCTCATCAGCGAGGGCGTCGACGACGGTCACCACGTTCCCCAGTTTTACGACCCTGCCGTCGCCCACGGGGATTCCCAGGTCCTCGAACTTGCTTGACTGGTCCGGCTCACCGACGATGCGGACCGAGGTCTCCTTCCCCCCAAGGGTGATGTTCCCCGAGGGGGAGTTGAAGTTCGAAGCCCTGACCAGTGACGCCAGCCTCCTGAGGCTCAGGTTGTGCGCGATGAGGCTGGAGGGGTCGGCGTCGAGGTGGATCTCCCTCACCCTCCCGCCGCTTATGTCCACGCTGGCCATGCCGATGATCTGGGTCAGCCTCTTGGCGACCTGGTCCTCCACGATATCCCTGGCCTGGTAGGATGGGAGGTTCGTTTTGGCGACCACCATCATGAAGGGCTGGGCATTGATATCGATCTTGTCCACCACGGGTTCGTCGGCCTCTTCAGGCAGGTCGGAAGTGATGGTCTTCACCCTGGTCGATATGTCGAGAGTCGCCTGGGTGACATCGACTTCGTACTCCAGGATGGCCACGACGAAGCCGGTGCCCTCGAGGGCGTAGCCGTTTATCTCCTTGACGCCCTCGACGGAGGCAATGGCGTCTTCCACGGGCTGTACGATAAGCCTCTCTATTTCGAGCGGCCCCGCACCCCTGTAGGGCACTCTCACCAGCACGACGGGGATGTCCATCTTGGGCAGGAGGGCCATCCCTAGCTGGTGAAAGGAATAAAAACCCAGGAGGACCAGTATCGTCATGATGACCGTCGTCAGGACCGGTCTCCTGACGGAGTTGCCGATAAGGTTCATTACTTATCCTCCTGCACCCAGACCCCGGCGTTGGGGAACATCCTGTCGGAGCCCTTGACGACGACCCTTTCACCCGGTTCAACCCCCGAGAGGACCCTGACCGCTCCACCGTAGGAACCGCCGGTGATCACATCTCTCTCCTCAGCCACTCCCTCCGCCACAACGTAGACTACGGTCCTTTCTCCCCCGATCTGCTTGAGTGCTTCATAGGGGACCACGATCGCGTCGGCAATGTCCTCATCCTGGACCTGGGCCTCCAGTGCCTGGCCCGGGCTCAACCCGGAACCGGCAGGTACGGAAAGCACCACCGAAAAAAGCCCTGTCAACGGATTCGCCGTGGGCTCTATCCTCTTAATCGTCGCCTTGACCCAGCCATTCGGGGCCTTGACCCTGGCCGGCATGCCCCTGACCATTTTGAAGATATCCTTTGGGGAGACGTCTAGGACGGCTTCGATCGCGTCCAGGTCCGACACGGTGAAGAGCGTCCGCCCCGGCGATACCAGGTCGCCCGTCTCGACGAAACGGCCCGTAATTACCCCGTCGAGCGGGGCTGTGATGGTCATTCGCGACAGGGACATCTGGGCGTCCGTCAGGGCCGCCAGGGCGGATTCCGCGTCGGAGAGGGCCGCTTCCACCTCCTGTGCGCTGGCTCCCCCGGCCGCTTGCAGTGCCAGGAGCCGCCTATACCTGCCCTGTTTTTCTGCGACCGAGGCTTTCTGCGCCGCCAGTTTCTGCCTGGCGACGCGCAGGTCGAGCATAGCCAGGACCTGCCCCTTTTTTACGGCGTCACCCACATCCACGGCCACGGAGGAGACATATTCCTGGCGCTCGGCAGCCACCTGGGCCTCGGAAGCCGCCCTGGTCCTGCCGAAGAAGGTGATCCAGTGCTGCCACCGAGAGGGGACGACGTCATGCACCGTCACCGGGAGGCCCTCCCGGGAACGGATCTCCGCGACACTCACCGGCGGCTGGGAAGCGGGTCTGAAGAAGATCCTCCAGGCGCCGAGAGCGACGAGCGATACCAGGAGCAGCCACCAGATCCACCGGTAAGAACGTTTTTCCCTGTCCACTTCTATTCCTCCATGGGCAGCTTCCCCTCGGCGGAAGCAAGGGCCGCTTCCGCAACGAGGAGTCCCCGCCTTGCGTCGATGAGCGTCGCCTGGGAGCCGGCGAAACGGGTCTGGGCGTCGAGGACCTCGATCTGGTTCGCCAGTCCTTCCCTGTAACGGAGGAGGACGATCTCCCTTTCCCTGGACACCGTATCGAACCTGGCCCTCTCGGCTTCGTATCCCTCCATGGCGGCGCTGTAATCCTCCCAGGCCGACACGAGGTCCATCATTACTTCTGCGGTGGCGGATCCGACGGCCGCCTCGGTCGAGGCGAGGGCGGCCCTTGCCCTCTCCGTGGACCAACGGGCGTACCCGCCGTCCACCACGGGTATCGTCAGGGTGGCCCTCCACCACCATTCATCCTCGTTATACTGGAGTGACGCCGCACCGTCGGTAACGAGGGTCATCGTCGCCGACAACCCCAGGGTTGGTTCGGATGACATACCGGCTACCTTGAGGAGGCTTTCAGCCCTCCGGACGGCCCACTTTGCCTTGAGGACGGAAGGGTGATCGCGGACGACGGATTCGAAGTCCGGCTGCTCTCGCCCCGCCCCGACGGGGGAACCCGTGTCGAAAAGGCCCTCGTCGGGTTGGATATCCATCCAGCCCGCCAGGCCTTTCAGCATGGCTTCGTACCCCGACCTGGCGGCCTGTCGCAAGGCCAGGGAATGGCGGGATTCCGCCAGGGCGCTCTCGGCCCTCATCACGTCCAGTTCCGGGACCATTCCCTGGGCGTACCGGAGCCGGGCATCCCTGAGGAAGGCTTCCCTCTTGAGAATCTCCTCCTCGGCCGCCTTGACCGAAGCCTCACCCGCGGCGGCGCCCCAAAAGGCCAGGGCGGAATTCTTATAAAGCTTCAGGACGGCGGCCCTGTAGGCGACCTCGGCCTCCCTGAGCCCCGCCGTTTCAGCCTCTATGGCTTGCTTCTCCCTGCCAAGGAGTCCGGCGTTGTAGGAGAGGGTAAGACCCGCACTTGAAGAGGAGTCCACGCCTTCAAACTTCGTGGTCGTCCCTGAAAGGCCCGCGGTGACCTTTGTCGGGACGGCCGCCAGCTTCAACGCGGCATGGGCCGCGGATATGTTCTGCCTGGCGGTCTTGAGCCCGGGATTGTTCTCCAGTATGAGTCCCCAGGCCTGCTCCCAGGTCACCGGCCCGGCCGAGGCCCTGCCGGGGGATGAAAATAAAACAAAGGCAATACCCGCCGCGAAAAGGATCGAGGCGGGGATTCTTTTCGTCCGGGAAAGGGGGGTCATCCTCGTCATCACCGCCAGTCTTCCAAAAAGGACCCACAGAATTTTAGCACAGCTAGCGGCCGGACGCGCCTTTGGAACGGGTACGGGGAGACTAGTCTTCCGTTCCTCTCCGTTTCAACGTCTTCAGTAATGTCCTGGCTGAAAGGGCGAGGTTCAGGGCTTCCTCCCGCGGGAGGGAGGACCCGTCTTCCCTCAGTTCCGCGGCGAGGGTGACGATATCGCCAAGCACGGCATCGACGGCCCGGCGCCCCGGGGTCTCACCGGCAACGGCGGCGGCCGTCCGCATCCCCATCATCCCCGGGGGGGAGACGGCCCCGTTTTTTCCGACCAGGCTGTACTCCCCTCCCTCTTCCGGTATGAAAGACCTTATGCCGTTTTCATCGAAGGTCTTCGAGAGGGCCAGGGATGATTCCTGTTCGCCATGGGTGATGAAGAACAGCGGATCGGTCCTGAACTGCCTGGCCCAGGCGAGAAGGTCACGGCGGTCGGCGTGGGCGGAGAAGCCGTTGATGGTGTGTATCTTGGCCCTGACGGCCACCTCCTCCCCGGCTACCCGGACGTACTTCTCACCCTCTACGAGCCGCCTGCCGAGGGTACTCCTGGCCTGGTAACCGACGAAAACCACGTCGGTGGTCTCCAGGAAAAGACTGTTCTTGAGGTGGTGGACTATCCTCCCGCCGTTGCACATCCCGCTGCCGGCGAGGACCACCGCTTCCTTGACCTTGTTGATCCTTTTGGACTCCTCCACATCGGAGACGATCCTAAGGTTTTCGGGTGAGAAGGGGTCATTGCCCGCCCTGATCTGTTCCTGGATCTCCGATGACAAAAGCGACAGGTGCTTGTTGTAGACCTCCGTGGCCTTTTCCCCCATGGGTGAGTCGAAGTAGATCGGGATGCCGGGGGGCAGGACCCCGTCTTTCTGCATGAGCATTATCTCGTAGAGGACTCTTTGGGCCCTGTCCACTACGAAGGTGGGGATGAGGACCTTGCCGTGGTCCTGGATCATGACCTTCATGGCTTCCCTGAACTCCTCGCGGCTTTCCTCGTTGGTCTTGTGCTCCCTGTCGCCGTAGGTCGACTCGATGACCACGTAATCGGCGTCCTCGAGAACGGAGGGAGTCCTCTCCATCACGGTCTGCTGTGGCCCAAGGTCGCCTGAAAAAACGATCTTGACCTCACCATCCCCGGCATTGCCCCATACTTCTATATTGGCGCTGCCCAAGATGTGTCCCGCATCCCTGAAACGGACCCTGAAACCGGGGACCGGCTCCAGCATGTCATCGTAGGCCACGGGGAGGAGCAGGTCAGAAGCCTTCCCAACGTCCTCCTCGGTGTAGAGGGGTTCTTCGGGGTCCAGCCCTTTCCTCCGGTTCTTGCGGGTCTTCCACTCGGCGTCCTCCTTTTGGATCTTGGCGGCGTCCCTCCAGAGAACGTCCGTCAGGTCCACCGTCGGCGCCGTGGCAATGACCTTCCCCTTGAAACCCATCTTGACCAGCAGGGGCACACGGCCGGTGTGATCCAGGTGGGCATGGGTCAGGAGAACGGCGTCGATAGTGGAAGGGTCGAAGGCGAAGGGTTCACGGTTTTTATACTCGTTCCCCCCCTGGTGAAGTCCGCAGTCCACCATGAGCCTGGTTCCTCCCGACTCGAGGATGTAGTTCGAACCGGTCACTTCCCCGGCGGCACCCAGTACGCGTAGTCTTATCGGCATGTCCCGGCGCTCTCCCCTTTAGGATCTTCTTTCAATTCCCCTCATTTTATACTAGAATCCCAAGGCGGACCCGTTCAAACCGTTATGGTCACCATGCCCCCCAGGAGGTTTCCCCATGGATCTTATGGGCGCATTGTTCATATTCGGCGCACGCTTACTCGATGTCCCGCTGGGCACTTTCAGAATACTGCTTCTCGTCAGGGGGAAAAAAATCCAGGCGGCCTCGATGGCCTTCTTCGAGTCGGCCATATACTTGATCGCCCTGGGCTACGTCCTTCAGCAGGGCATCAGGGGGTGGCTGCAGATCGTCGCCTACGCGGGCGGGTACGCCATGGGCAACTTCCTGGGCGCCACCCTGGAGGAAAAGATCCTGAGCGGTTTCGTCCTCGTCGAGGCGGTGGGCCCCGTCACGGAGGAGATGCTCGAAACGGTCGGCAGGTTGAGGGACGAGGGTTTCGGCACGACCGTCGTCACGGGTTCCGGCAAAACCGGTGAACGGATGATCCTCAAGATAATCTGCCGGCGCCATGACATTGGGCACGTCGCCCAGATGATCGGGAATAAGGGCTTTGTATTCGCCTCCGACGTCAAAGCCGTATGGGGAGGTTACTTCAGGCAGAAGAGGAAGTGAACCTCCAGGCGCACCTCACCAGGGTTCCCGCACCGGGGAGGCTGGTGACCTCCAGCCTTCCGCCGATGAGCGACATCCTCTCGGACATGTTGGCCAGGCCGCGATTCCCCCTTACCCGTAGTTCCTCGAAATCCTCCGGCGGATCGAAACCCGCCCCGTCATCGGTCACCTCGAGAAGGACTTCCTCCCCGACCCTTTGGAACCTGACGTTCACGGCTGTAGCCCCCCCGTGGCGAACGGAATTGTGGACCGACTCCTGGACCACCCTGAAAAAGGCAAGGGTGACCTCCGGGGGGAGCTCTTCCTCGATGCCGGCCTCCACTGTAATTTTCACCCCCAGTTGTCTCGAAAGCCGCTCCGCCAGTTCGTCCAGAGCCTGGGACAGTCCAAGGTCGAGCCAGGGGGGTGATAGTTCATCACAGAGGGCCCTCATGTCATTAACGGCGTGACGGGCGCCCTCCTCGGCATTCTCCAGCCGCTGGGGAGCCTCCCCGAGCTCCCTCTCCTCCATTTTCGCCAGCCTTATCTGGTGGATCAGGGCGGTGACATCCTGGAGCGGGCCGTCATGGAGATCCCTGGCTATGCGCGATCGTTCTTCCTCCTGGACCCTGACGATGTCGCCGACATAACGTTTCATCAGTTCCGCCCTCTCGACGGCGCCCCTGGCCAGCTGCTGCAACACCACCCTCAACCTCCTGATCTCGTGGACTGCCCCGGGATCGTCGCCCTTGGGGATATCCCTCCCCAGGTGAAGGGTGGACACTTCAGTCCCGAGGGCCCTCAAGGGCGCCACGAGCCATTTCCAGAGGGCGAGGACCGATAAGAGGCCCAGGAGCCCGACGAGCCCGACCAGCAGGGGCCAACGGTTGAAGCGGAGCATGGGTCCGAGGAGCTTGTCCCAGGATACGGCGGCCACGACGTACCACCCGGTTTCCCCGGCGGGGTAGACGGCGAGGGTGAACTTTTCGCCCTCACGGCTTTCGACCTCCAGGGCTGAACCGATCGGTATCCCCCTTTCCCAGAGGAGGGGTAGGACGTTGGAATCACCGGTGGACAAAAGAATGTTCCCCTGCCTGTCCACCACCGCCACCCAGCCCGGCATCGAAAGCCCCCAGGTGAGCTGCCTGAGCCTCATGAACCTCTCACGGTCACCGAAGGGGAAAGACCTCGTCCTGCTCCAGCTCAGGTCCAGTCTCGAGGCGAAACTCTCGGCGATGTCGACCACGTAGGACCTGGCGACCCTCTCCATGGCCCTCTCGTGCTGGATGAGACCGGCGCCCCCCAAAAGGAGCGCCGAAAAGGAGGGTATCATGATGGCCACCGTGAGAAGGATGAGCAGGTGCCTCCTCATTCGATCAGCTCCTCCAGGGCTACGATGCCGTACTTAAGCGCCAGCAACATGGCCTCGGTCTTGTTCCTGGCCCCGAGCTTGTCGTAGATGGAAGCAAGATGGGTCTGGACCGTCCTCTCGCTGATGATGAGAACACCCGCGATCTCCTTGCTGGACAGCCCCCTGGCTGCATGGAGGAGGACCTCCCTCTCCCTTGCCGACAGCGCCTCGTAAGCGGATTCCCCGTCCTCCATGCTGCGGGCCACTTCCCCATCGAGGTAAAGCCCACCCCGGGCCACCACCCTGATGGCGCGGGCTAGCTCCTCGGGCGTCACGGTCTTGAGGACGTAACCCCTGGCCCCGGCCCTGAGCGAGGCCATGACGTACTGCTGTGCGTCGAAGGACGTGAGCATCACCGCCCTGACCGGGAGGGAGGACTCCTTGATCCTCCTGGCCAGGGCGACGCCGTTCTCGCCGGGCATCCTGATGTCCAGCAGGGCGACATCGGGCCTTTCTTTTTCGATGACCCTCCAGGCCTCAAGGCCGTCGCCGGCCTCCCCCACAAGTTCCAGGTCTTTCTCTTTCGCTATGTAATCCCTCAACCCAGCGCGGGTGAGGGGGTGATCATCGGCGAGGAATACCCTTATCTTCATGGAGTGCACCTCCCGGGACCTTAAAGGCGGCCCCTATCCGGAAAGTATGCCCTAAATGGACCGGTCGGCGTATCCGCAGCCTTACCGATAACCGACCGGGTTGGAGCGGTTTCAGCGGAGGTCGGAGAAGGAGACGAACCCAAAAGCCGACCTTGCGTGAAATACAGCGTTCCTGGCGGCTTCCTCGAGGGCCGAGGCGGCCAGCCACCCCACGAGGACGATCGAGGAACTTGTCTCGCCGGTGGCCGCGCAGAAGACCGTATCACCGTCAAAGGGAGTGTTGAAAGGGAAAAGGGCTCCGGCGAGCCCCGCCTGTCCCATGATGGCGACCCTCCTGCAGGCGGCTTTGTCCAACCTCGCGTTCGTTACGATAGCGGCGAGGGTGGTGTTCCTCCCCCACTCATCCCACACTTCCCCAGCCCCCGACATTGACCCGGGGTCGATGATGCGATCTCCATCGAGGGCCCCCGCCATGAACCCGCCGGCAAGATCCCTGACGGCTCCAAAGGCGTTCAACGCCGCGACGGCACACACCTCGAGTCCCCCCGAGGAGACCTTCCTTGCCCACCCGAAACCTGATTTCATAGCCTTGCCCAAAGGAGAATACTTGCCCACGGTGGCCCCGGTCCCGGCCCCGTAATTACCCATGGGCGACTCCTCAATGGGCCTTGCCCCCAGGCAGGCCTCCATGCCCATGGAGGGTTCCGGCCACGCCGATGGTTCGCCGCAGCCGAGATCGAAAAGGCACGCGGCGGGCACGATGGGGATCATTCCAAACCCGGAATCGAACCCCCAACCCCTCTCCTCACAGTACCGCATGACCCCGTCGGCCGCGGAGAGACCCCTCGCGCTCCCGCCGGCGAGCACCAGGGCGTTGATCTTATCGACGGTGCATTCCGGCGCCAAAAGCGCCGTTTCCCTCGTCCCGGGCGCGCCTCCCCTGATATCGCAGGAGGCGGTGGCTCCATCGGGGAAGACCAGAACGGTGCAGCCCGTCCCCTTCTCGTGGTCCTGGGCATGTCCTATCCGCCACATCCAGATCACCCCTCAACCCAAAGTGACGACCTTCCAGAAGGCGAAAAGAACCCCGGCGATCCCCTCTCCCCCAAGGAACCCCGAGGCGACAAGGGTGAGGTCGTCCTCCCCACGCGGGAAAAGACGGCCGGTCAAGGCCCTGGTAATGCCGCCGGCCCCCGCGGCGAGGGATATCGCCACGGGCAGGTATATCCCGATGCCCACGGTCATGCAGGGGACACCCGCCAGGGATAGGACGAACCCTCCCGCCAGGCCGGCAAGGAAGGCTCCCCGGTCGGGGAGACCGTCGATCATGCTTTTGACGGCGAAGGCCTGGGGAGCGGCCAATTCGGTCCCGGGGCCCATCGTCCCAAAGGCTTTCCTGAGCAGGAAAACAGTGAAGGCCGCGGCCACCGCCCCGGCGATACCGCCGGCGGCTTCGCTCACGAGCTGGGCGCGGGGGTCGGTTCCCAGTATGGATCCCGCCCTCAGGTCCTGCATGGCATCACCCGCCAGGCCCGTGGCCACGGCTACGACGGCAGTCACCAGGAAAGCCTCCTGGCCCCCGATATGCCAGATGGTCCTCACCGTGAGCAAAACGAGGATTCCGAAGATCTCCATCGGGTCGATACCCGTCTGCCCCGTGATCGTGGCGGCCATGACCACCGTGACCCAGACCCCGGCCGTCGCCAGGAGGGACGGCACCAGGGGGATGCCCGCAGCCCAGGTCAGGACCAGGGCCGAAGCGGCACCGACGGCGGCAACGACGCCGAAGGAACCCCTGGAAGAGGAGAGGCTTTGGAAGAAGGACCTTGCCGCACCCCTGAACAACACGGCCACCCCGGCACCGACGATCACGCCGATCCCGAGGCTGCTCCTGAAGGCCTCGGCCACGGTCCCGTCGGCGAAAAACCCCAGGTGGAACCCGGCAGGGACCAGGAGCCAGTGGGCGGCCACCGCCCCCAAGGCCCAGGTACCCATGTAAAGGGGCCCGATGATGAACCCGATGCCCAAAGCCATGGGCGAAACCCATACGCTCAAGAGAGGGCCCTTGCCCAACAGGGCCGGTACGAGGCCGACGGCGTCGCGAAGCCAGGTCAGCACTCCGGAGAACCCACAGGAAGTGAATAGGACCCAGGCTTTCCTCCCGCCCTTGTCGCCTGCCTGGAGCGTTCTCGCCGCGGCCACGCCCATGGGGAAGGGAAGGTCCAGGTCCACCACGAAATGTTTTCTTAAAAGGCCCGTGAAGGCGACACCGAGGGTGGCGCCCACGATCGCGACGACGGTAACGGTCCCGACGCCCAGGCTCGACCCGGGGTCGGACATCCAGACGCCAGGCAGGGTAAAGGCCAGCCCCCCGGCCACTAGCCCGCCGGCGGACATGCCCGTGTGAGCGACGTTGATCTCCCTAAGGGAGGCGCCCAGGGGTCTCAGGACGGCCATGGAGAGAACGGCGACGAAGATGGTGGGCCATGGCAGGGCCCCTATCCTGAGCGCCACGTAGGTGCTGCTCGCCGCTATGAGGATGGAACCGGCGACGGCGAGGGCGATGGAACGGAGGGTCAACTCTTGGGCCTCTAAGAGGGTTTTCATTCCGCTTTTTCTCTCCTCGATAGTTCGGTGTTACACTAAAATGGATATCTCCCTAGGAGACGATAGCACAAATCCGAAAGTTTGGCCGGGAGGGCAAGGGGATGAAAGGAAAGGGATCCGTCCTTCTAGCGTTGCTGATGCTGTCCCTGTTAGCCGTGTCGGGGTTCATTTTCCACCGGAACCTCGGCTTGAACGAGCAGAACAGGGTTTTGCGTGAAGCCCTTCGGGAGGCCACCGAGGAGATACAAAAGGTAAAAGAGCGAGGGCCCGATGAGGGTTTTACCGGCGGTATACCCCAACCGGACTGGGAAAGGCTGAAAAAGGAGGGAAGGACCGACCCGAGAGGCCGGTTTGTCGAGGACCTCCTGGCCAGGGGTGACCTGGTTCCCTGGGAGGGGATCCATGGCGGTACCATGAAGATCTACGACCCTTCCCTCGTATGGTTCGCAGGGCCCAGGTGGTGCGTCGCCTGGGCGGAGGATGGGCATATCGGGGGCTTCATGCTCCTTCGTTTTGAAGAAGATGACGACGGGAACCCGCAGTGGCGGCTCCTCGACTCGGCCTTGGCGGACTAATCCTCCTCCCCGAGACCGATATCCTTCTCAATAGGCCTCAAGGCTTCTATCACACCCTCGACCAGTTCCTCCAGGGGTTTTCCCAGCATGGCCGTTCCCTTTTCGATGACCTCCCTGTTGACGCCCCTGGCGAAGGCCTTATCCTTCCACTTTTTCCTGACGGACTTGACGGTCAGGTCCTGGAGGGACCTCCCCGGCCTTACCAGTGCCACGGCGGTGACGAAGCCGGTCAGCTCATCGATGGCGTACAGGTGTTTCTCCATCGGAGAGAGGGGCTCCACATCGGAACAGATGCCCCAACCATGGGCCAGCACGGCCCTGACGATATTATCGGGGTAACCCGCGTCCCTCAACCAGGAGGCTCCCAGGTGGGTATGCCTTGAGGGATCGTCGATGGTGGTCTCCCAGTCGATATCATGAACGAGCCCGGCGAGGCCCCATTCTTCCTCGTCCTCCCCGTTCGCCCTGGCAAAAAACCTCATGGCCGCCTCGACTGCAAGGGCATGGCGGATATGGCCGATCTGCCTGTTATGCTCCCGTAAAAGGGCCATCGCTTCCTCTCTATCCACTTTCTTCATGATCCACAGCCTCCTCCCCGAGTCTAAAGATAGAGATTATACCAGATCACATCATAAAGAGGCGTAAAGGTCCAGCAAGACTGGGTCGACGGGGTCGGCCAGCATCTTCCGGATCCCAACGTTCTGCGCGATAAGTTCCTCCAGTTTCGCGGCTAAGACGGCGGAAGCGGGTTTCAACTGCGTCAGGATGACCCTGGCCTCATCGATCTTCCCCAGGGCCACCAGGGATACACCCAGGGAAAAGACCGGGCCGGGGTGCCTCAAGCTGGAGGCGCTCCTCCTGAAACCGTCCTTTGCCGCTGTCCAGTCCCCCAGGTGGGCTTCCGCGATCGCCGTCATGTAACCGGCCTCTTCAAGGGGCCTTCTCGTCTGCCTTTCCCACAGGCAGGGCCCCTTGCCGCCCTCCAGGGCCATCCTGCCGAACCTTTTCGCGCCTTCCCAGTCCTTCATGGCCACCCTGGCCGAACACAGCATGGCCTTGGCATCTCCCCCCATGCCCTTGACGGGCAGGTCCGAGAGGATCTCCGCCGCCCTGCCGTCCCCTGAAAAAGCCTCCACGACGCCTTTTACGAGCCGCATGAAGGGGTTTGAGAGGTCCTCCCACTTGATGTTCCTGGCGCTGAACAGGTCTTTCCTGGCCAGGAAAAGACGGCCCAGCCAGAAAACCCTGGGGCTCTCTAGGTTGGGGTCATCGTAGGGCGTCACCAGGAGGTTTTCCGCTTCCTGCCATCGTTCATCCTCTATCAGGGACCGGGCGTGCCAAAAAGCGGCCCTCGGATCGCCCGCCGGGCCGCCGGATTCGGCGAAAAAACCCAGGGCTTCATCAAAACGGCCCGAAGCGGCCGAGAGGGAACCGAGCCTCCTCGCGCAAAGGGACCTCTCTTCTCCGCGAAGGCCGGCTTCCCAGGCCTTGCGGTAGAGCGTCTCAGCTTCCTTTTGGTCACCCTTGTCATCGGCGGCTATGGCCAGCCTGATGCCGGCCTCTCCCGTGGGGTCCTCCTCCAGGATGTCCCGGAAGATCCCCTCGGCCCTTTCTTTCTCCCCCACCTGCTCCAGCAGCAGCGCCAGCCTGCGCCAATCCCCGGTGTTCCTAGGTTCCAGTTCCAGGGCCACGTCAAGGGAGGCCACCGCTTCCATGGTCCTCCCCGAGGCCTCGTGGATGACCGACATGAGCCTGTGGGCAAGGGGTTCGTCGGGGATACGGTCTATAGAGCTCATCACGATTTCCCCGGCGGGGTCCAGGGCTTCCTTCGTCCCGGTGGCGATCAGGGCCTCGGTGAAGAGCAGTTTTGACCTGTCGGGATGACCGTAGGCGAAAAACAGGGCATCCCTGAGAGGCCTGGCGCTAACGGGCCAAGAGAGTTTTTTCCAGGGTAGGTCCCTCAAGGCGACAGGGGGCAGCCTCCCGCCGGTAGAGGATATTCCCGCCAGGAAGGAATCCGCCGCCTCCCGGAAAGTCCCGGCGAAAAACTTCGCGGCGGCAAGCGCCAGGAGGACATCGGGGGAACCCGGTTCGGTCGATGAAGCCAGTTCGAGCATGGCGGACGCCATGGGGAGATCCCCCGCCCAAAGGGCGGAGAGTCCCCTGTAGAAGGATCCCGCTGGAGGGTCGTCCATCGCCGAGAAAACCTCCCAGGACCTTTCCCGGTCGCCCAGGATGTAAAGCCCCCTCCCGAGGAGGGCCTTGTTTTCCGGTGTTAAGCCCTTTTCCACGGCCTCGAGGGCCGAAACCACGTCGGACCACATCCCCGCCGCCGCGCAGAGGGAAGCAAAAGCGGATCTCGACCCGGGATCGAGGGGGGCCCTGAACATCTCCTTGCGAGCAGCCTCGAGGGATGAAAGCAGGTCCGGGTCACCCCGCCCTAGGTCGAGGGCGGTGATCACCTTCATGTCCCACCGGGAAACCTTCCGTCGGGTCTGGAGTCTCCGGGAGAGTTCGCCCTTGGCCTGGTCAAGGAGGTTCCTGACCTCCCGAGCGTTGCTGAAATCGGGTTGCCCTACCCGTTCACCCATTACCCGCAGGAACTTACCGGCTGCTTCGTCGGAGAGTTCCAGTTCCTCCGAGGCGGCCATGAAAAGCATGATGTCCAGCAGTTCCGCCGGGGAGTAATCGGGAAAATCCAGGTGAAAGGGGACCCTGCTCCTGAGGCCCGGCGCCGCTTCGAACAGGGCATCCATCTCCGAAGGGTAACCGGCGAAGATGACGATCAGGACGTCACGGTAGTCCTCCATGCTCTTGATGATCACTTCCAGGGCCCTCATCCCCGGGTCGGAGCTCTCCCCGGAACCCAGGAGCGTGAAAGCTTCATCAACGAAGAGCACGCCGTCCAGGGCGCTCCTGATGGCCCTGCTGGTCTTGATCTCCGTCTCCCCCGGCGTTGAACCAAGGAGCCTGGCCCTGTCGACCTCGACCACATCGCCCACCCTGAGTATGCCGTACCGCCGGAAAATATCGCCTATCAACCTCGCGACGGTGGTCTTCCCAGTCCCGGGATTGCCCCTGAAGCAGAAGTGGAAGGACTGAAGCCTCAATTCACCGAGTTCGTCGCTGCGGCGGTGCTGGTTCAGCCAGAGGATCGCTTCGATCTTGCGGAGTTCCTTCTTGATCGGCTCAAGCCCGATAAGGTCATCCAACCTGACTTGCGGCAGGAGTTTTTTCCTCCCGGATATCTCGATGACCAACCTGGATCACCCCTTTGAAGCATCCGAACGCGGTTTCCCCGGCAGATGCTCTGCAGCGATGCCGGCTTCCCCGCGAAGGAGGCTGGCAATGACGTCAGGATAGGGGTTCGCGAAGACTATTCTCCTTATCCCGGCGTTTATGATCGCCTTGGTGCAGAAAGAGCAGGGCTCATGGGTGCAGTAGATCACCCCTTCCGCGGTCGAGGCCCCTACCGCCGCCGCCTGGGCTATGGCGTTCACCTCGGCGTGGGACCCGCGGCAGATCTCCTGCCGCTCGCCGGCGGGCACACCCATTCTTTCCCGGAGGCAGCCCGTCTCGGAGCAATGGGGGGCTCCCTTGGGCGCCCCGTTGTAACCGGTGCTGATAATTTGCCGGTCCCTGACTATGACCGCCCCCACCTTTCTCCTGAGGCAGGTGCTCCTCGTCGAGACAACGGCGGCAATGGACATGAAGTATTCGTCCCACCCGGGACGGTCGTCCTCCATTATTCGGCACCTCCGCGATGATGCCTATTATACGGGAACGGCCTGTCTTTCACCTCTTGGACGGCGAAAAGGCCTCCATTACCTGCCCCGCCAAAGGGGTTCCCTTTTCTCGAAAAAGGCTTTTACGCCCTCGTGGGCGTCCCCCGTGGTGCAGAGCCGGGCGAAAACTTCGTCCATGTAGGCGAACTGCTTTTCATATTCCATATCCTCGGCGGTGTAAAAGGCGCTCTTGGCTAGCTGCAGCGCCAGGGGGCTCTTGGACGCGAAGGCCGCCGCCCATTCCCTGGCTTCCTTTTCGAGTTCGTCGGCTGGGACGACCCTGTTAACGAGGCCCATGGTCATGGCTTCCGGCGCCTTCACGAGGGCGCCCGAGAGAAGAAGCTCCAGGGCCCTCTTCCGCCCTACACAGCGAACTACGGGGAGGACGGGGCCAACGCAGTTCAGTCCAAGGTTGATCGCCGTGAGCCCCATCCTTGCGTCCTCGGCGGCGATGACCAGGTCGGCAGCCGCAGCGAGTCCCAGGCCGTTGGCCGCCGCCACTCCGTGGACCTGGGCGATCACGGGTTTTTTCATCCTGGAAATGAAAAACAGGGGGCTCTCCATCCTGCTCACCCATTGCTTGTATTCCAGGGCGTTTTTCCCGGTGATCTCGCTCACATCGATCCCCGCGCAGAAATTTCGCCCCGCTCCCTTGACGAGGACCACCCTGGTCGCGGAACAGCTATCGAGCTCCATGAAGGCGGCAAGGAGTTCCTCCGCCAAGGGGCTGTCGAAGGCGTTCATCTTCTCCGGCCTGTTAAGGGTGACGGTGGCGACATGATCTTCCCCTTTTTCAACGATAAGCCTTGAATAACCCATCCGGCGCACCTCCCAACGATATCGGCACTTGTAATGGGACCTGGGGACCAACTTATTGCAAAGGGCGCGCCCGGTCAACCCGTCATTCCACGGTCGCCGGTGAAGCGACCGCCCGCGGCCAAAAGTCCTTGGACTTTCGTGACAACGACAAAGGGGAGGCCCAGGATCCGGGCCTCCCCTTTTCACGGTACGGTTCTCGCCCGAGGGCGCGGTCTTCCTAGCCGAGCACTTCCCGGACCGCCTCCAGCGCCTTGTCTATCTCCTCCCTGGTGATCACCAAGGGGGGAGCGAACCGGATGATCCAGTCGTGGGTCTCCTTGCAGAGCAGGCCCTTCTCCTTTAGGGCCGTGGTGTACTTCCTGGCCTTGCCGGCCGATTCTTCCAGGACGATCGCGATCAGGAGGCCCTTTCCCCTTACCTGTTTTATCTTGGGCGACTTGATCGCCTTGAGCCCTTCCATGAAATACGCGCCGAGCTCGGTGGCCCTTTCGGACATTTTTTCATCGATGAGCACATCGAGAGCCTCAATGGCGACAGCGCAGGCCAGGGGGTTGCCCCCGAAGGTCGAACCATGGCTGCCGGGCTGGAAAACCCCGAGAACTTCCTTGTCGGCGGCCACCGCCGACACAGGGAAAACGCCTCCCCCAAGGGCCTTCCCCATGATGATCAGGTCGGGGTCGACCCCCTCGTGCTGAAAGGCGAAGGTCTTGCCGGTCCGGCATAGACCCGTCTGGATCTCATCGACGGCCAGGAGCACGTTGTTCTCCCTGGCGATCTCCTCCAGCCCCTTGAGGAACCCCTCGCTGGGCACCGCGACGCCGGCCTCTCCCTGGATGGGCTCCACGAGGATCCCCACGGTGTTCTTGTTGACGGCTTTCCTCACGGCTTCGAGATCGTCATAGGGGACGACGACAAACCCGGGGGTATAGGGGCCGTAGTTGTCCTTGGCGATGGGGTCGACCGAGAAGGATACTATGGTCACCGTGCGGCCATGGAAGTTATCCTCGAAGACTATGATCTCGGCCTTGTCCTTCTCCACACCCTTGACTAGGTAGCCCCATTTCCGCATGGTCTTTATGGCCGTCTCGACGGCCTCCGCCCCGGTATTCATGGGAAGGATCATGTCTTTGCCGGTCAACTCCGATAGTTTTTTCGCGAAGAGGGGCCAACGGTCGCTGTAGAAGGCCCTGGATGTAAGGGTGAGTTCATCGGCCTGGTCCTTGAGGGCTTTGATGATCCTCGGGTGGCGGTGACCCTGGTTGACGGCCGAATAGGCCGAAAGCATATCCATGTATCGCCGCCCCTCGGGATCCTCCACCCAGACCCCCTCCGCCTTGGTGATGACCACCTCGAGGGGGTGATAGTTGTGAGCGCCGTACTGTTGCTCCATATCCATTAATTCCTGCGAGCTGTAACGCGTCATCCTTCACACCTCTCCCTTTTTTTGAACTTATTATTTTTAATCGTTCACTTTTCTATTCCTCTTTCAAAGGCCGTTCATCTTTCATTGACAGCAAAAATCATTAAAATAATACCTTTTTCTCAAGCAACTGTCAAAGCGATCCCTCCTTCCGTTCATAATAATATAAACCAATTACTCTATTTTCGTTTATTTCAAAATTGCATTTCCCTACAACCTTGTCATGGGAGCGGCAGGG
>JAXGNU010000010.1:0-58048 GCA_040767805.1 Thermovirgaceae bacterium | reverse complement strand
TGGAAGGATTAGCGGACTTTTTCTTTCAGTGCTTTGCCGGGGCGGAAGGCCGGGACCTTTTTCCCCGGGATGTTGATGACCTTGGTGGGATCCTGGGGGTTTCTCCCTTTCCTGGGAGCTCTTTTCCTGACCTCGAAAGTCCCGAAGCCTACCAATTGGACTTTCTCTCCCTTGGAAAGAGCCTTGACGATCGCCTCGAACGTGGAACCCACAGCCTCATGCGCCTGTTTCTTGGTGATGCCCACAGATTTCGCGACTGCGTTGATCAGGTCCGCCTTAGTCACTTTGCCCGCACCTCCAATTCTTCAGGTTGTCGATCAGGCCGTCGATCCGCTCGTTGACAGCCAGGTACACTAATATCATCTGCCGAAGAAGCGGTCAAGTGCTAATTTAGATCAATTCCCCCTTCTCATCGACCTCCAGAAGACCTTGATGGGACTGCCTTCAAAATTTCCCATTTCCCTGATCTTCCTGACCGCGGTCCTCTCAAAGGAACGGCTGACGATATCCCTGTCGTTAACGGAGAAGGCAAAGGCCGGAGGATTCACCGCTACCTGCCGGCAGTCCCTAATATACAAGGTCCTGCCCCGGGGATCGCTGGGCATCCTTTCAAAGGCCAGTACATCCCTGACAAGGGTTGTCGTCTTTGAGACATCCAGCCACCGGGAGCGATTGGTCTGGACCATGGCTATCTTTTCGGGCAATTTGTGTAGCCCCCTGCCCGTCAGGCCTGAGATGAATACCAGGGGGGCGAAGTCGACGAAGGACATCTCCTCCCTGACCTGACGGGTGATCCTGTCCCCCAGCCCAGGGTCTTTCTCGAGCAGGTCCCACTTGTTGACCGCGAGGATCAGGCCCTTGCCCTTATCGACCACGAGCCCACTGATCTTCTTATCCTGGTCGGTACAAACCTGGGTTCCTTCCATCAGCAGGACGACCACATCCGCCCTGCTGATGCTTTCATGGGTCCTGACCAGGGAGTAAAATTCCACATCGGAGTCCATCCTGCTTTTTTTTCTCAGGCCGGCCGTATCAATGAAGCGGAAAGGTTTACCGCCGATAATGACCTGGGAGTCCACCGAATCCCTCGTCGTTCCGGGCACGGGGGTCACCAGCGACCTTTCAGAACCCGAAAGGTGGTTGAGGAGCGTCGATTTCCCAACGTTGGGCCGACCCACTATGGCCACCGATATCTCACCCCCGGGTTGTTCTTCGGGTCCGGGGCGACTCCTTACAAGGATCAGGTCCCTGATCCGGTCCAATAGTTCTTCGATATTACGGTTGTGAGCTGCGCTGACCCCGATCACGTCGGGAAACCCCAGGGCATATCCCTCGGCTTCCCTCCCCTCATGCACGAGGTCGTCGATCTTGTTCACGGCGACGATGACGGGTTTGTCTTTTTTCCTCAGGAAGAGGGCTACTTCCCTGTCGAGCGTCGTCAACCCGGCCTTGCCGTCGATGACGAGCACCAGGAGGTCGCTCTCCTGGACGGCCAGTAAAACCTGTTTCTTAATGCTCTCCGACATGGGGTCCCCCCCTTCGGGAAGAAGCCCTCCCGTGTCGACCAGTAGGAACATCTCTCCTGCGTGTTCAGCCTCACCATAGATCCTGTCCCGGGTCACGCCGGGCTGATCGTCGACGATGGCCTTTCTCTTGCCGACGATGCGGTTGAAGAGGGATGACTTACCCACGTTGGGCCTCCCGACGATGGCCACGATAGCCATGAACGATCTCTTCCTTTCCTAGTCCTCTATTCAGACCGGAGGGATATCCTGGGAAACCCCCTGGGAGAACCCGATATCTGGAAAAAGGGTGCCAGTGTTCCCCTTAATCCATCCAATTCGCCGCACTTGAGCCAGACCATGTCCACCGGCCCGCCGGGGTCGAGGGTTTCATAGCCCTTCTCCAACAGAACGGCCTTGATCCTTTCCTTGTTCCCGGCGAGGTTGGTGATCTGAACAAGGTACTTCCAGGGGGGCAGGTCCAGTTTTTTTCTTTCTTCAAGCTCCTTTGACCAAAAATGATCCCACCCCGCCACCAAGCCGACCTGCCAGCCGGTCCTCGGTCGCCGGCTCTGGATGAGGACCTTCCTTCCCGGGTGGCCCCACCCCCTCCAGGCCGATTCCCAAACGGCCCTGAAGGCCCGCGCCGAGGAATCGAAAAAGGGGGCCGACGCGAGAGAATCCGCATCGAGCCAGCATACCAGTGGTACGGAAAGGTAATCGCACAGTTCCAACGATTTCCTTGACCCTACCACTATCCCCCCACCCGCCAAGTCCTCGACCATCCTTTTCCTGGAGGAGGCGGCACGGGGTACGTCGGCGTGCCACAGGTGAACAGGGAGGTCCCCGCCCAGCATGGTTTCCGCTACGATCTTCGCCCCTTCCAGGCCCGGCCTGGATCCCTGCAGGGAACGCCTTCCGCAAAAAGGACAGAGGTCCGTGACGGGCTTTTCTTCGCCGCAAAAGCCACAGCGGAATATCCCTCGATCGTCGTCCCAACGCAGCGGGAGACCGCAACTCCCGCAGGTCAGGGGCCTCCCGCATTCACCGCAGGCGACGCCGCTGGAATAACCCTTCCTGTCCAGCACCCAAATCGTTGTCCCCTTGTCGCGCACAACCTCCAAGGTGCGGTTCAGTATCGCGTCGCTGACAGGCAAGGGGTCCTTCACGCCGGTAACGGCCATATTCCTGGCATCCCTCATCGAGATGAACAGGTACTTCTCCGACTGGGGCGGGTCAGGTTGGGAAAGGCCCTTCAGGTAGCTCCGGGCCGATGGAATGCTCCCGCCGTAGACGACGGCCCCCTTCCAGAGGCGGGCCCTGGAACCGGCTACGCTCCGGGCATTGAAGAAGGGGAATCTTTCCGAATAATAAGAGGGACTGCCCTCATCCTCGATAATGACCGTCTGCAGGGAGACCAAGGGAGCGAAGACGGCGGAAGGAGACCCCACTACGAGGCGAAAGTCCCCCATCCTGACCCGATCCCACCTCTTCCTGGCGCCGGGACCCGAGTTCGAGGTCCACAAAACCCCGTCCTTCTTTAATTCCTCTGGAAGCCCTTTCCAAAAGGAGGAAGCTCCTTCCCTATCTGGGAAAAGGACAAGAGACCCGCCCTTTTGGGAAAGAAGAAGGCGCCGGTACTCCTCCACCCTGTCTCCCAAGAAGGGGAGGAAGCAATGGGTCTCACTGAGGGCCGAACCAGGCGCGGCCATCTTCGGCAGTTCCCCCTGGGGCACTCCCGATAGGATGTGCGCCGGAGCGATGACCTTGAGAGCTTCGCCGGGGCCGCAAAGGAAATGCCGGCCCACTCGGAGGGCGGTCTCAAAAAGTTCCCAACCCAGCGGGGGGGTGGAATCGATGATATCCTTCACTTTCCGGATCTTGAAGTTACCTTGGGGGGGAGAATCCGACGTTGCCCCCGTCGCGAAACCGATCCTTGACTTCCCAGCAACGGAGACGGACAGCCTGGCGCCGCGTTCAGCGGGTCTTTCCGATTCAAAGGTAAGGGGATGCCACCATGGTCCAGGTACTATCGCCTCCAGGAACACTGTCACAGGCCGCTGTCCTTGCACCCCTGGGCCACGGCGTCCCAGATCGCTTCAGCCACCTCATCCTTGGAGCCCTCGAAGGACGCAAGCACTCCCCCGCTATCGAGGATCCTGACGTTATTCCTATCGGACCCAAAGGCTCCATCAGGGCCGCCGACTTCGTTGACCACTATCTGGTCAAGTCCCTTTTTCTCCAATTTTTCGCGGGCATTCTCCATGGCGTTGTCGGTCTCCGCCGCAAAACCGACGAGAAATTGCCCTGGTTTTTTGGCCGCCCCAAGGGCCGCCGCTATATCCCTGTTCTGTTTCATCTCGAGAAAAAAGGATTGTTCCCCTTTTCGCTTGATCTTGTCCTTCGAGAATGAAGAGGGGCGGAAGTCCCCCACGGCCGCCGCCATGATGATAATGTCCTGTGATGGCGCTTCCGACATGACGGCTTCGTACATCTCTTCGGCCGATACAACATTTACGACCCTCGACCCGTGAGGCGGAAGTTCCTGGGCGGGCCCGGAGATCACCGTAACTTCGGCTCCGCGGTACCAGGCGGTCCTGGCCAGGGAAGCCCCCATCTTTCCGGAGCTGTGGTTGCTGATGAACCTGACAGGATCGATAGCCTCTTTTGTCGGACCCGAGGTGATGAGAACCCTGGTCCCCTCCATGTCTTTAGTCGGTTGCAGCGCCCTTAAAACCTCTTCCCTTATGACCCCTGGGGAGGGAAGCCGGCCCTTCCCCTCGTATCCACAAGCGAGGAAGCCTTCCTCCGGTTCGAAAACCTCGTACCCAAGGTCCCTGCAGCGGAGAACGTTCTCCCTGACGGCGCGATGTTCCCACATGAAAACGTTCATAGCCGGGAAGACCAAAACGGGTTTTCTCGACGCCAGGATGGACGCCGAGAGGATGTCCGAGGCATCTCCCCACGCCGCCTTGTGGAGAAAGGAAGCCGTCGCTGGGGCGACCAGAGTAAGGTCCGCCCATTCCACGAGGCTGATGTGAGGGATCTTCCAACCCTCTTCGCGGGAGAGAAAGTCCTCTTCAAGCCAAACCCGCCTGCCCGAAAGGGTCGAAATGACCAGCGGCGAAACGAACCTCTCCGCTGCGGGCGTGAGAATCGTTTCCACTTCCCAACCGAGCTTCTTGAACTCCCGGACGAGTTCGGGGGTCTTGTAGGCCGATATCCCGCCGCAGACCCCGAGGAGAAGCCTACGATCCTTTTTCCACCCCAGGGACATCCTTATCGTCTCCTTCAGGAGTGGCCGCGAGGCCCGTTTCGGGGGTCTCGACGATGATCTTACCCTCCTCGATCTCCCTTACCGCCTGCTGGATGGGGTTAAAATACAGGTCCCCCTCTTCCAGGTTCAGGCGCCCCTTCTTTTCGCTTAGTTGCCTTGCCCTTTTCGCGATGATACAGGCCAAAAGGTACTTGTTGGACAATATGGACGGGTCATTTGCCCTGTCGATTTTTTTCGTCACGGGTTATCACCTCACGGAAAGGGTTTGGGGATCGTTAGGGGTCTCGGTAGCCCTCTATTATTCCCCTCAATGATTCAAGGGCCCTACCGAGATCGTCATTGACAACCAGGTGGTCGTATCTTGCCGAGAGGAGCATCTCGTCCTTGGACCCGCTCATACGATTCTTCAGGTCTTCCTCTTTCTCGGTCCCCCTCCTTTTTAGCCTACTTCTGAGTTCTTCCTCCGATGGGGGGAGTATAAAGATCAGCACCGCCTCCGGCTCCGACTCCTTGACCTGGAGCGCCCCCTGGACATCGATTTCCAGGACGGCGTCACGGCCGCTCTCCAGGATTCTTTCCACGTTTTCCTTCAGGGTACCGTAGAGGTTCCCGTGTACTTCGGCCCACTCCAGGAAGCGTCCCTCCTTGACGAGATCCTTGAAGTGCTTGAGGTCGATGAATTGATAGTCCACCCCGTCGATCTCCCTGTTCCTTGGCTCCCTGGTAGTGCAGGAGACGGAGTACTCCAGCCCCTTCACCGCCTTGAAAAGAGCTTTCCTGAGGGTGCCCTTCCCTACACCGCTCGGCCCCGAGATCACGAAAAGCCGTCCCTTAGCGATCGGGGTCACCCTCCTTTTCCTTTCCTTCGAACCTGACGACGATGGTCTCAGGCTGGATCGCCGACAGGACCACGTGATCGCTGTCGGTGATCAGGATGGCCCTGGTCTTCCGTCCCTCAGTGGCATCGATAAGCTTGCCCTGGCTTCTCGCCTCGTCCTTCAGACGCTTGATGGGTGCCGACGAGGGATGGACGATGGCCACGACCCTCTCGACTACTAGCATGTTACCGAAACCAATGTGCAAAAGGTTATAGCCCATGGCCCTCACTCCACGTTCTGGACCAGTTCCCTGATCCTTTCCAGGAAGCCCTTGGCTTCGACGACCAGCCATCTCACTTCCGAATCCTGGACCTTGGAGGCGATCGTATTGACCTCCCGGTTCATCTCCTGGAGCAGAAAATCGAGGGTTTTCCCGGAGACTTCATCATTATGGACCAAGCCGAGGAATTTATCTACGTGGCTTGAAGACCTGGCAAGTTCCTCCGTTATATCCCACTTGTCGGCGGCGAGAACTATCTCCTGGGCTACACGGTTCTCATCAACAACGGCCCCGTTGATTTCAAGGATCTGCCTGACCCTCTCTTTCTGGGCCTCAAGAGCCCTGTCACGGGAAAGGCTCCACTTTTCCCTGATCACCCTGACCGTCTCCTGGTACCTCTCCAGCGAATGAAGGATCGCTTCCTTGAGATGACTCCCTTCCTTCATCCTCATGGAATCCCATTCCTTGATACCTTTTTCCAGCACGTTCCTCACGGCCTCGCCGAGAATATCCTCAAGTTCGGGGGTAACCATCTCCCGGGCGGACAGTACGCCGGGGAGTGACAGAAGGGACCCCAGGTCCAACTCTCCCTTCATCCCCAGTTCCTGCCTTATACGGTCCAGTTCTTTAACGTAGCCTTTCAGTATCTCGGGTTCTATTCTCGAGGAGTTGGCGGCAGGGTCCCAGGTGATGTCAATCCTCACCTGTATTTTGCCCCTCCTTGAGGAGGCCCTCATACTCTGCTGGACCAGGGGCTCCAGGTGGGACAATTCTCTTGGCAGCCTCACGGTTATCTCCTGGTTCCTGTGATTCAAGCTCGATATCTCCAGGGTGGTCGAACAAAGGTCTCCCTTCTCCTCCACCCTGCTGAAACCGGTCATGCTTTTCATCGATCCCCTCACTCCTCCTTTCCATCCGAAAAAAGCATCTCCCCCACGACATCGAGGAATTCCGGGATGTTGTCGCCCGTAAGGGCGCTGATGGTAACGACCCTGTCACCCGACCGCCCGGCCAGGGTCCTGAGGCTCGTTATCGTGTCGGTGTCAACCCTATCCGTCTTGTTTATTGCTATTATCCTTGGTACGGTCCCTGCCCCTATGGAGGCCAGCGTCTCCTCCACCACGGCCAGGTCCTCCTCGAACCTCCCGGAGGTGGCGTCCGCCAAGAGGACGATAAGGTCCGCCGCCGTGATCTCTTCCAGGGTGGCACGAAAGGCTGTCACCAGCACGGGGGGCAGGTTTCTTATGAAACCGACGGTGTCGGTGAAAAGGACGGGATTGCCCTCAGCGAGCCTAACCCTTCGAACGAAAGGGTCGAGGGTTGAAAAAAGCTTGTCGGCGACTTGAAGGTCTCGGTCTCCCGAAAGCCTCCTGAGGAGCGTTGACTTGCCGCTGTTCGTGTAACCCGCGAGAGCGACCGTGGCGAGACCTGCCCTCGTCCTTCGTTTCCGCTGGCTCTCCCTCCTGTCCCTTATGGACTCGATCTTTTTGTTTATCTCACGGATCCTTCTTGCCAGTTTTCTCCTGTGCCTTTCAAACTCCGTTTCGCCCGGACCCCTGGTCCCTATTCCACCCCCGGGCCGGGACATCTGGAGCCCCAAACCTTTAAGCAAGGGTATCTCGTATCGACATCGGGCCAGTTCTACCTGCAGTTTTGCCTCTTCCGTCTGGGCCCTATCCTCAAAGATTTTCATGATGACCAAGGGTCTGTCCCAGACGGGGAGCCCCACCACTCGGGCCAGGGCTCCCGCCTGGCCGGGAGAGAGGATCCCGTCCACGACAACGAGCCCCGCTTGGAGGTCCTTGGCCTCGGTTCCGATCAATTCCGCCTTGCCTGGCCCCACGAAGTAACCGGGATCCGGCTCTGAACGACGCTGGATGGTTTTGCCCGCGCAGGTTATCCCGAGGTTTTCCAGGAGAAGGGCCATTTCTTCCAGGGTGCCGAGGCCGCCTTCCTTGCCGCCCATATCCAGGCCGACAAGGAATGCTTTTTGGAAAGGTGATCGCTGGAGTTCGATCAACGATAAACCGCCTCCAGTTCCTTGAGGGAAGCTTCCAGGAGGTCGGTGACGACCCTCCTCAGGTCCTTTGTGGAAACCTCCTTCGAACCCAGCGTTGCCGGGTAGAGGGGCTCTCCAAAGGAGAGGAAGATCTTTACGGGTTTGCAGGTCCGGGAACCACGAGGCATCGCCTCGAAGGTCCCATGTATATAGGCGGGGATCACGGGGGCACCGGTCCTTGCGGCAAGGAGCCCCACTCCCTGTTCCAGGGGCTGGAGACTTCCGTCCGCACTCCTCTGACCTTCAGGAAAGAGGAGTATATTTTCTCCGGCCTGGAGCCTTTCGATCAGGAACTTCACGGCCCCCGCGGAACCCTGCAGGTCCTCCCTGTTGGCTGGTACAGCTCCCAAGGCCTTGATGGCAAAACCCAGGGGCAGGAAGCGGAATAGTTCCGATTTTGCCAAGTACCTGAGTCTCCTCGGGAAAAAAGCCCCTACCACGATGGGATCCAGGTTACTGCAGTGGTTCGCCGCAATGATGACCGGAGGGGCGGCGGTCAACGCCCTATCGAGACCTCTCACCGTTACCCTGTTATAGATTTTCATCACTATCCTGAAAAAAAAGGCTACGATCCAGTAAAAAAGTACTCTCAAGTTGGAACCTCCCGGGATCATTCTAAGTTCAACAGCCCCTCCTGCCTCCCATTATAGCGAGGATCTCGCCTATGACTTCGTCGACCGTTTTTTCCGAAGTATCGATGACTAAGGCTTCTTCAGGGACTTTCAAGGGGGAGAGCTCCCTCTCGCTGTCCAGCTGGTCCCGCCTGGAAAGCTGCATTTTTACCTCCTCAAGGGTCATCTCCTCACCCCTCGCCTTCAGTTCTTTCCACCTCCTGGCGGCCCTGACATCGATACTGGCATCCAGGAAAAACTTGAAGGAGGCTTCGGGAAAGACTACGCTCCCCATGTCCCTTCCCTCGGCGACGACCTTCCTGCCCTTGGCGGCCCTCCTCTGGGTCTCCAACAGGAAATCCCTTACAGCAGGGAGCGAGGAGTAGGCGGAAACGGTCCGATCCACTTCCGGGGAGCGGATCTTCGCCGTGACATCCCGACTGTCGATGAACACCTTCCCTCCCTCGAGGGAGACGGTGCATTCCTTCAAAGCCACGGAGATCTTTTCTTCCTCGGTGGTTTCAATGGACCTGGTCAAGAGAAAATAGGTCACCCCCCGATATAAGGCCCCAGTGTCCAGGTATTCGCAACCCAGCTTATCAGCCAGAAGCCTCGCCACGGTGCTCTTCCCGGCACCGGCGGGACCGTCAAGGGTGATGACGTTACTGCCATAATGGCAGTTGGTTCTCATCGTTAACCCCTCCCTACCCTACACGGCACCGCCGTGAAGGACCATGTCCAGGAGCATTTCCCCCTCCAGGGTGACAACCTCCCCCGGTTTGAGCCGCTTCAATCCGAGTTGTCCGATCCTGGTCCGAATAAGCCTTTCCACCCCGAAGCCCCTGGTGGATGCCATGATCCTTATCTCCCTCTTCAAACCCTCCGAAAGGATGATAGATACCCAGCGCCCTTTGGGGAGTTTTCCCATGAGCGCGACCTTCTCCGGCGTCACCAGCCTGCCTGCGATCTCGGTCCCCCTCGAAAGGGAATCGAGAGTTTCATCGGATACGGCCTTGTCCAGCAGGATTTCGTAAGTTTTGGGGACGTTCTGTCTGGGATGGAGGATCCTCTGGGCCAAGGCGCCGTCGTTGGTCAGAAGCAAAAGGCCTTCGCTCTCCTTATCCAGCCTGCCGATCGGGAAAAGGCCCTTCGCGCGGTAGTCTGAAGGCAGTAATTCCATGACTGTCCGGCTGAACCGGTCCGATACGGAACAGACGTACCCCTTCGGTTTATTCAGGGCGAGGTACAATTTCTCCTGGAGGGTGAGTTTTTTCCCGTCAACAGTGACAGAATCCCTGTTGGGGTCGATGACCCGGGAGGGGTCGGTACAGGTCTCCCCGTTCACCGTGACCCGCCCCTCCCGTACCAGCAGGTCCGCTTTCCTCCTTGAGCATACGGCGCAGGAAGCCAAAAATCTGTTTATCCGTTGCTTCTCGGTCATGTATCCCTTCCCTCTTCGTCGGGTACTTCACCATCGGGTAGAATATCCTGCATTTCCTCGAGGGTGGGAAGGTCCGAGATCGAGTTGAGCCCGAAGAGGGAGAGAAATGAATCGGTGGTTCGGTAAAGAAGCGGCGTTCCAGAACCTCTCCTCCTCCCCGCCACCTTTATCAGGCCATGCCTGAGAAGTGTATCGAGTACCCTTTCGGACCTGACCCCCCTGATCTCTTCGATCTCCGACCGCGTTGCAGGCTGCGAGTAGGCGACGACGGCGAGGGTTTCGAGGGCTGCCTTGCTCAACCGCACCCTCTGGGAGAGCGCCACGTCACGGAACAGCGCGACCACCTCCTCCTGTTCAGGGGAAGTGGCCATCGACCACCCACCGGCTATATTCAAAAGGCGGAGTCCATGGCAGTTACGATACCTTTCCTTAATCTCCTCGAGAGCCCCGGCCACGATCTCCTCCGTCGATCCCGTGACTGAAGCCAGTTCCTTTACACCCACGGGCTGTACGGCGACGAAAAGGACGGCCTCGACAGACCTCGCTATAGGGGAAAGGGGGTTCTCACCGCGATAACCGGACATCACCGAAAAGAACCTCCTGGACCAGGTGGACCCTTCCCAGCCTGGCCATTTCCAGGAGCGCCAGGAAGGTCACCACGAAAGCCTGCCTTGAAAAGATGGGGCCGAAGACCTCGCTCATCTGAAGGCTCCCTTTGCTCGAAAGCAGTTTATCGATCTCCCCCATCCTTTTTTCAACCTGCTCCTCCTCCGGGGTCACTGTTGGAATGCCGTCCCAATCCTCTTCGAGAACCGCGGGCGAAGTACCGGCGCCTTCCCGCCTACGGCGAACCATCTCCCACCACACCATGGAAAGCGAGTAGAGGTCGCCCAGGTCGAACCAGGGAGGGCCTTCCTCAGAACCACCCCTGGTGAAACTGCGCCCCCGGGCTTGCATCATTCCTGTCAGGGCGGCCGCCGCCGCCCGGTAAGGCCTGTACCTTTCCAGGACGCTTTCTACCAACTCGGCCTCGGATCCACCATCAACCTCGGATTGCTCCTCCCCGGGGGAAGGAGGCAGAAGAGCCTTGAGTTTACCAAGCAAAAGCCGGGCGATAAGGGAGAAAAAGGCGGCCATCTCGTTGATAGTCGCCCTTTCGTTCTTCATCAAAAAATCGGAGTATACCCTGATCAACTGGGTGACGCTTATCCCGGCGACACTTATGCCTCCTGACTCCACAAGATGGCAGAGCACATCGAGCGGCCCGGAAAAACCCTCCAGTTCTACATCGAGTCCCATTCAGGCTCCATCCCGGTGAGTTCGTCCTTTATCGATTGATAAAGCCCACAGCCTGTATTACTTCCCCTATGGTCACTTGCGCTACCTTCTCGGCTTTCTTGGCCCCCTTCCTCAAGACCTCAAGCAGATCCCCCTCATTGGTCTCAAAGGCCCTGCGCCTTGACTGGATCGGCTCCAGGAGGGCCATCAGGTGCGAGTAAAGGGCTTTTTTACATTCGATGCAGCCGATCCCGGCAGTACGGCATCCCCTGTCGATGTAGGCTCTCTCCTCCATATCGTGGTTGAAGGCCTTGTGGAGGTCCCAGACGGGGCACTTGTCCGGATCACCCGGGTCAGTTCGCCTTTCCCTGGCGGTATCGGTGACCATGGTCCTCAACTTTTCCCAGATCTCCTCTGGTTGATCGGCAATGTTTATAGCATTCCCATAGGACTTGCTCATCTTTCGTCCGTCGGTGCCGGGAATCTTGGGGGTCTTCGTGAGAATGGTCTGGGGTTCCTGGAATACCTCCCCAAAGAAGTGGTTGAACCGTCGGACGACCTCCCTGGTTAGTTCAAGGTGGGCCGATTGGTCCTCCCCTACAGGTACCAGTTCGGCTTTGTAGAGCATTATATCCCCGGCCATCAGCACGGGGTAACCGAGGAAAGCGTAGGTGCTGAGATCCTTGTTCTGGATATTGAGGATCTGGTCCTTGTAGGTGGGGCACCTTTCGAGCCAGCCAAGGGGCGTTATCATGGAAAGGGCCAGATGGAGTTCAGCGTGATGGGGCACATGGGACTGCAGGAAAAGGGTGCTCCGGTCGGGGTCAAGGCCCACACCAAGCCAGTCAAGAAGCACTTCGCGGCAATTGTCTTTCATGAAGCGCGTGTCGGAGTAGTCCGACATCATGGCATGCCAGTCCACGATGCAGTAAAAGCAATCATACTCGTCCTGGAACGTGATCCAGTTGGACAGGGCCCCCGCAAGGTGCCCGAGGTGGAGCCTCCCAGTCGGCCTCATGCCGCTGAAAACGCGTTTTTTCATCAATGCTCACCCCGTTTGAAGATTTGGCGAAAAACGGTCATCCCGCCGCGATATTCCCCGCCTCGAAGCCCTGGGCATCGACCTCGAGGACTTCCAGGGGGAGGGTTTCAGACAGGAGGGACCCCAGGGCGGGAAGGGTGATCCTCTCCATTTCTCCATGGTCAGCGACGATCACCCCAAGACCGCTTTCCACGGCTTCCATGACCTGATGGTACTTCATATCGGCGGTGATGAACACTTCCGAGCCCCTCTCCTTCGCTCCCGGCCAAAGGTCCCCGCCTGCCCCACCCGCAAGGGCGAGATAGGACACGGTGTCGGGTACCCGGTAATCCCTTGTCCAAGATAGGCCCCACTTTTCCCGGAGTACACCGGGGAGGGAGGCACCCTTTTCCGGGGTCGTAAAAGCGCCGTGAACACCCATCCAGCCGTCCCTGCCGTCCCTGCCGTCGCTTCCATCCAGCGAGGATATCCGCTCCAGGCCGATCAGTTCAGCCAGGGTCCAGTTGACTCCACCGACGCATATGTCCCAGTTCGTGTGAACCGAGATCACTGAAAGACGCCTTTCAAGGCATGCCAGGATCTTTCTCCCCAATGGCGTCCCGGTCTCGATATTCCTAAGGGGTTCAAAAATAACTGGGTGGTGGGTGATGATGCAGGAACAACCCTTTTCCAAGGATTCGTCGATGGCCCTGTCGGTCAGGTCAAGCGATACCGCCAGGCGGGTAACCTCCCAATCGAGGCACCCCACCTGCAAGCCTGAGTTATCCCAATCGCAGCATGAGGAAAAGGGGGCGAAGGTATCGATCCCCTCGATGATGTCCCTGACCCGTAGCACCGTGCTCACCGCCTAAAAAATAAAGCCACCTGTGGTGGCTTTATCATCGTTTAGCGTGGTGGGCCCACCTGGACTCGAACCAGGAACCTTCCGGTTATGAGCCGGTGGCTCTGACCAGTTGAGCTATGGGCCCATTCTTGGGAAAATCGCAAGACGGGAGGATCCGTTATATCGCCGATAGGTCGTCTCTTATTCTTCGACGATGATGCAACTCACGGGGCAGCTGTCGGCGGCTTCATGGGCGCATTCCGATCCTTCGGGACGGATCACCCTGGCCTTTCCGGCGTCCTCGTCAAGTTCAAAAACTTCGGGGCATATCTGCGCGCAAACACCGCAACCGATACACTCTTCAGTAATGATCTTCACCTTCATGGAGACGAGCCACCTCCTCCCATTGGGTGATTCTATCCCACTTGGAAGCCCACGTCAAACAGTTGGGCGGAAGCGGTCAGATCGGAACACGGCCGTCATCGCCGTACCTTCACTACGGGCGTTCCATCGGGCCCCCTCTCGAGCCTCAGCAGGGAACGGTATTCTGAAACGGCTTTTTTTTCCGGTTCCGACGCGGTGATGAAAATCCCTATCCCTATCACCTCGGCCCCGAATTCCTTGGCGACGAGAAGCATGCCGGCGGCGGTGCTGCCGCCTCTCATGAAATCGTCGATGATGAGGGCCCTCTTCCCCGAAGTGAGGAACCTCGTCCCCATGAACATGGTCCTCACCTCGCCGCTGCCAGAGGGGTAGTGAACAGCCACGGCCGGCCCGTCGCCCGGCCTGTTGCGGAAGCGGCAGACGGCCATGGGCACCCCCAGGGCATGGGCGGTAAAGATCGCCAGGGGTATCCCCTTGACCTCGGAGGTCATGACCACATCGGGTTCTTTGTCGGCGAAATCCGAAGCCAAGGCGTAACCCAGGGGCCGAGCGTAAGAGGGGTTAAAAAGTATGTCCGAGTAATGGATGAGCATGCCGGGGAGGATCCTGTCATTGGATGAAAGCACAGCGGCAACTTTCTCGAGAAAGGATGAGCGGTCATTTTCTGAAAAGCCTGGTCTCATCGCTGCCCCACCGCTCCTGCCTCTTCCTATCTTCAAGATTCCGACGCCCTCTTCGCGGAAGGCTTTGTCAATGATGGCCATGTCTTCGCTTATGATGGTCTTGGACACTTTGAACTGTTCCGACATCTCAGTCAGGGAGATCTGCCTCGAGGGGAAGGCCAAAAAGCGCGAGGCGATCCTGATCAACCTCTCCGTCCTGGTTCTTTTCATAAGGCCATCACCCCAAGAGAAGGATTTTCCGCACGAAGCCGGCTTCTTCAAACAGGCCCAAGGGGGGGACATCGACGTTTTCGCTGTTGAAAAGGCAAAAAAAAGAGCTCCCGCTTCCGCTTATCCCCCAGGCCAGCGCGCCGCCGTTTTCCGCGGCTTCGAAGAGTAGCCGGTATCCGGGGTGCGACGCTAAAAGCAGTGGAACAAAGTCATTGGGGAGAAGACCGACGGTCTGTCTCTTTTCCAAAGACCCGAGAATAACCAGGGCCTCTTCGTAGGCTTCTCCCTCGCTGTATTTCCATCCTTCTTTTCGATAGAACCCATCGGCCCTCCTGTACATGACCGGCGTAGAACAAGACCACCCGGGAACGGCAACAACCGTCTTAAAAAGACCGGCGACACCGGTGATCCTTCGGAGGGGCTTTTCCCCGGCACCGGCCATGAAGGAGAGGTCGCTGCCGTGAAAAAGGAAGGGGACGTCGGAACCTATCTCAAGCAGTTCTTCGACTGTAAACTCGATACCCATCTCCCTTGAAAGCCATGAAGCCAGCGCGGCGGCGTTACCGCTTCCCGCACCAAGCCCGCTCCCTGGGGGAACCTTCTTCCAGATGTCAACCATGATGGGCGGGATCTGAGGGTCCTTCTTCCTGGCGGCTTCCAGGACCGCCTGGAGAATGTTCCTGCCTTCGACCCTCTGGCCGTGGACCCTTAAGAGATCTTTTCGGCCATTATCCTCAGTGCGAATCCCAAGTGTCAACTTCTCCAGGGCGGGCAGCCTCATGAATGAAGAGGCGATATCGTGCATGCCGTCGCTCCTGGTACCGGTTATCCTCAGGGTAAGGTTTAATTTTCCGGGGGAGTCGATCTCTTGGGTCATGATGGACACCTCTTAAAAAGAAACCCCGGTGCGTCGAGCACCGGGGGGATAGTGCGAAGGGGCATGATCAGTAAGGTATCAGTTTCTTGTTCCCGGGAAGGATCTCCATTTCGACCTCGCGGGTGAGCAGTTCAGCGTAACTGAAGGATACGGTGCTTCTCTGGGACTCGACGTACAGCGTGAAAAGGTGCGGGTAAGTCTCGACGATCACGGCCATGCGCTCTTCCATCTTTCTTCTGCCTTTTAAAGCCTTGTACCGCACCCTGGAGCCCTTGAACTCGTTCACCCGGTCCCTGATCGTGGCTAGATTAGGACTCATCTCAGGTTCACTCCTGTTGTTGGTTTCCCAAGATTTTACCACAAATGTTCACATCTTTCAATGTGGCAGGAAGGAAAATTAAATAGAAATAAAATATCATTTCATTTTTCCAGGCACTGTTTCCATTATTATCACAACTTTGACCCGTGCCGGTTTGGTCCAGCTATCGGGAGCACCTTCGAGCCCTTAGTCGAGGTTTCATAGGCTTGAAGACCAGGGCAAAGCATGGCTACCTATAGGGTGAGGGACGACGGGCCTTTGGCCGACCGCGCACCCACCGGTAACCGGCAGGGCGATGAGAGCCGATCTTCCCTGTGTGCTTAAGGCCTCATGAAATGCTCCTAGGAAGCCCTTGTCTTGAATTCCAGGTTCCGCCCAAGGACTCGGAGAATGTCGGTTCGCCGGCGTGCGGATGATCGCCGGTTATTGGAACCCCTGTGCCAACCCTCTTAGTATCGGGCTTTTCCACGATTGCGGTGGCCTTGTCCGCCTTTTTGAACCTATGCCCCTAGGTTTGAGGATGTGTTTTTTTCTTTAGAAAGCGCTAATCCTGGCCAAGCCTGCTTTTCTTGAGGATACGTTTATCCTGGACTCTCCTGGTCACTCCCATCGAGTCGAGCATCTCGAGTAGGGGGAGGATATACTTCCGGCTGCTCCCGGTAGCATCCCTGACGGAAGCAACGGTTATATCGTCCTTGATACTTACAAGAATCCCGATGAGACCCTCCAGAACTTCCCTGGATACGATGAACCCGCTGCCCGCGATGAAGATCTGCCCCTGGGCCCTCAGTGCTTCCAGGGCTTTCCCCATCTCGTCCTGACCGAGCCCCGTGCCTTCCAAGATATCGGCTGTCTCCGGCAATTGTAAGGACCTTGCCGAACAGAGATCCAGTATGGCGGCCCCGGCGGCTCCTCTCCTAGCCGCGTCACCGGGGGAAAAACCGGGAAGCCTGACTCTCTGGTCCTCGACTTCGATCTCCCCTTCTCGTGCCCATCGATCTAATACCTTCTTCGCGTGGCGGAGTTCCATTCCAGGGAGAAACCTTCTGAAGAGGGTATCCGACGGCACTCCCGGACTGTCCGGCTCTTCTTCGTGGTACTCTTTCAAAAACGACAGGGCCTGCCCCAGTTTTTTCCTTGCCATATCGCCATTGACTATCAACCCTTCCCCCGAGTCAACCAGGAGCAACCGTCCGGACCTGTCCAGCTCACCGGCCAGGGAGACGATAACCCCTGTTTGTTCCTGCATCAGGATAGAAGCCTCGTCGACGGTGACCACCGGTTGGTCCAAAGTGACCGCCAGGAGGAGCTCGCCGGGGTCTTCCGCCCTGGAGACCTTATCCAGCAGTTCTTGGTGACCCTTTCGACCCCGTGGTCCCTTCGGCCTTCTGGCGATGGGCATCAGTACCTTCCCGCCGCCGATCGTGGTCAAGGGGCTGTAAAAGCGGATGATGAAGGGTTCCCCCCTGACGGCCACAACCGGTGTTTCGGTAACGATCTGGGCGAAGGCCCTCTCGCCGGGTTCGATCCTATCTCCACCAAGCAGGGCGATCCGGCCGACCGTATCGGTAGTCCCGAGATGGATCCGCACTCTCTGCCAGTGGCGCAGAGGATCCGGAGAGGAAGCCAGTATCTTGAGATCGACGTCAAGCCTGCCTGAAGGGACGAATATTCCAGGGGTACATAGGACGTCGCCCCTTTCCAGGTCCGAAAGCGAAACCCCGCCAAGGCTCAAGGCGACTCTCTGGCCGCTTCGAGCCTCATCCACCGGGTTGTCATGGACTTGGACCGAACGAATATCCGTTTTGATCCCCCGGGGCAGGACCGACAGTACATCGTCCTTCCTTACCCTACCCCGGTAAGCGGTACCGGTGACGACGGCGCCGAAACCCTTCACGGGAAAAGCCCTGTCAATGGGCATGAAAAAGGGGCCTTCGGAACCCCTTGGGGATATCCCCGCCACAAGCCTTTCGAGTGATTCGAGGAGGGCGTCCAGGTTGAACCCCGTCACCGATGAGACGGGTATCACTTCAGCCCCCTCGAGGAAGGTCCCCCTGACCTCTTCCTTCACTTCCTCTATGGCCAGTTCCAGGAATTCTTCTTCCACGAGGTCGGCCTTCGTTAAGACTATCAGCCCGTGCTCGACCCCAATTAACCCGAGGATCTCTAGGTGTTCCCTTGTCTGGGGCCTCACTCCCTCGTCGGAGGCCACGACCAGGATGATGCCGTCAACCCCGGCTGCGCCGGCGACCATCTGCCTTATGAACTTCTCATGACCGGGGACATCGACAATACTTATGGTTTTGCCGCTCGGAAGGGTGAGGGGGGCGAACCCCAGTTCGATGGTGATCCCGCGCCGTTTCTCGTCCCTCAACCTGTCGCAGTCGACCCCGCTGAGCGCCCGTACCAGGGTGGTCTTTCCGTGATCGATATGGCCGGCGGTACCGAGCACGATGGAGACCTCAGTCTTCTCCATCATTGCCGGCCTCCCTGGGCGACAGGTCTTTTAGCGCCCCGATCACATCCATCCCGTCCCCGTCAAGCATGGTCCTGACATGGAGGAGGATCTTCCCCTCTTTTGCCGAGGCGATCACGGGGACAGGGGCATTTCTAAGCCGTTCAAGGGCCGAACCGTCAGAAACCCCTTCCGGCGGTTCCACCTCGACCCCGAAACCCTCGAGGACCGCGGCGGGGTAAGCTCCCCCGCCGACCGCATCCTGGGTCATGACCACCCTTGCCTGCAAGTCCGTCACTCGCCTGATCATGGAGGTCAGGTTGCGGGCCCTTTTCCTCAATGTTTCCTCCGGCTGGGAGATCATTCTCAATGTGGGGATCTCGCCCGTTCTGCCTTCCAAGTAAAGCCTCAGGGTCGCCTCAAAAGCGGCCAGGGTCATCTTGTCAACCCTAATCGCCCTCAACAAGGGATAATGTCGGATCCTCTCCACCAGCTGGCTTCTCCCGACGATAACGCCTATCTGGGGGCCGCCGAGCAGTTTGTCACCGGAGAAGGTCACCAGGTCCACTCCTGACTCGACGCATTGCCTGACCGTGGGTTCGCCCTGGAGTCCCCAGGGCGATAGATCCGCCACCACCCCGCTCCCCAGGTCCTCCATGAAGATGAGTTCCTTCTCCCGGGCCAGGGCCGCCAGCTCCTCCCTCGAGGCTTCCGAATGAAAACCCACCACCCTGAAGTTGGAAGGGTGCACCTTGAGGATCATGGCGGTCTGGGTGTTTATGGCTTTGAGATAATCGGGGAGGTGTGTCCTGTTGGTCGTCCCAACCTCTCTTAAGATGGCCCCGGAAAAATCCATAATGTCGGGGATCCTGAAGGAGCCTCCTATCTCCACCAGTTCTCCCCTGGAGACGATGACCTCCTTGCCCCGCCCCAAAGCAGCCAGGCAAAGCAGGACGGCGCCGGCGTTGTTATTTACGACCAGGGCCGCGTCGGCTCCGGTGACGCTTGACAGGAGCCATTCGACATGGGAGTGCCTTTGTCCCCTGGCCCCCTCTTCGAGGTCATATTCCAGGTTGCTGTAAGAGGCCGAAACCGCCCTCACATTTTCCAGGACCTCCCTCCCAAGGCAGGACCTTCCCAGGTTCGTGTGGATGACGACCCCGGTGGCGTTCACCACTCTCCTCAGGCTCTTCCTGGAGCGTTTTTCCAACCGGGCCCTGGTCTCCGATTCGATGAGCGCGGGGTCAAAGGAATGGATGAGCCCCTTGAGCAGGTCCCTCCTGACCTCGCCGATCACATCGGCGAAGGTCGATCTGACGGCTTCGCGACCGAGGACTTCCTGGTACCGGCTTGTCCAGGGTTTCTGGAGCAGTTCGTCCATCGGGGGCAGGTCCTTGAGCATCGACTTGATCTCATCCCGCATCTTCGCACCTTCCCTCAAGGGGGATCGGCCACGCCTTGGACCGGGCCCCGTATTCACTAAACCTGGCAGGATCATACCAAAGCGGTGGACTGGGGTTTTGCCTCGCCCTCCATATCAGTATAACGGGTGAAAGGTAGCCTGGGCCCATTCGATGACAGGAAGCGGTCTTCGAGAGGGCATACGCGACGGGGGCTACCGGAGAGGACACGCCCCGCCCAGCACGGGCCTCTCAAGCTCGTCATGGTACAAGCCTTTCCCAGACGGCATTCCCTACCCTCATGCCATGCTTGCTCAGGGCAATCCTTCCGGGCGTTCTTCTGAAAAGATGCGGTGGGAGGCCTTCCAGGGAGCCTTGAAGCTCCTTCAGCATTTGATCGCCCCATCGGCACCGGTACTCCTGGAGCCTGATGCCCCAGCGGGTCCTCAGGGCCAGGACCGACAACTCGAAGGCCCGACGCTTGCCTTCAAGCCTCTCTGAAAACAGGGTCGGCCTTATCCCCTTTTCTATCAACCATCGGTAGCGCTCCAGGTCCGCCACGTTACCTGTCCTTACGGTTCCGTCGTACCCCCAGGCTGAAGGCCCGATCCCAAGGAAGGGGGCACCGGACCAGTAGGCCACGTTATGCCTGCACCACCGACGGGGTTTGGAAAAACTGGCTATCTCGTATTGCAGCAAGCCCTTCTTCTCCAGGTAATACTGGGCCCAGCGGTAAAAGGGGTAGCCCGCGGCGAGGTTCCGCGGGGGTCGCCTGCCCCAGGGAGTTCCCTCCTCGACGGTGAGTTCATAGATCGAAAGGTGTTCCGCACCCTCATTGAGTACTCTCCTGAGAGTATCGGACCACCCCCGGAGCTTTTGGCACGGCAGGCCGAAGAGCAGGTCCACGGAGAGGCTAAGGCCCTTTCTTTTGATCTCCGCCATGGATTCAAGGGCCTGCCTGCTGTCATGGGGCCTGCCCGCCGCCAGGAGGTCCTCGTCCTGGAGGCTCTGGACGCCCAGGCTGACCCTGGAAACCCTCCAGTCCTTCCAGAGGGCGAGGTGCTTCCTCGTCAGGGATCCTGGGTTGGCCTCCACGGTTACTTCGGCGGCGGGTAGAAAGGAAAAGGCGCCTTCCAGGACAGAAATAAGTCTTTCCCAATCGGAAGGGGACAGGAGCGTAGGGGTCCCACCGCCTATGTAGGCCGTTCTTAACCGGGGTCGGTCTGTACTACCCGAGAGGATGCCTATCTCGCCTTCAAGGGCCTCAAGAAAGGCCGTCACCGCGCCCGGGGTGGGGATAACGCTGTAAAAAGCGCAGTAGGGGCATTTGCTCCGGCAAAAAGGAATGTGAACGTAAAGAGAAACCGGCGATGCGGGTTCGAGGCGCGTGTTATTCCTCCTCCTCATCGCCGGCCTTTAGAAAGGCGAGGAAAGCCTCCTGGGGCAAGGATATCCTGCCGATCTGTTTCATCCTCTTTTTCCCCTCCTTCTGCTTTTCGAGCAATTTCCTCTTCCTGGTGATATCACCGCCATAGCACTTGGCGAGGACGTCTTTGCGTAAAGGCTTGACGTTCTGGCGGACTATCACCCTCTTGTCTATCGCGGCCTGGAGGGAGACTTCGAAGAGCTGCCTCGGGATGATCTCCTTGAGCTTCCGGACCACTTCCTGGCCGCGGTGATACGCCTGATCAGCATGGGATACAAAGCAGAAAGCATCGACGGGTTCCCCGCCGATAAGGATATCAACCTTGACAAGGTTGGAGACCTTGAAACCGGAATGCTCGTAGTCTATCGAGGCGAATCCCCTCGTCACTGACTTGAGCCTGTCATGGAAGTCTATTATGAATTCCGCCAGAGGCAGCTCATAGACCAGGCGGGCTCTCTGGGGTGTGATGTAGTCCATCCCCAAGAAGACGCCCCTGCGGTCTTGGCATAGTTGCATCACCTTGCCCACGTATTCCGCCGGGAGGAAACCGGTGACCTTTATGAAGGGTTCGAGGACCTCCTCGATAAGAGAGGCTTCCGGAAAGTCCGAAGGTCGGTGTGCTTCAATGATCTCGCCGCCCGAAGTCTTGACCTGGTACACCACGTTGGGTACCGTGGCGACCAGGTCCACACCGAACTCCCTGTTCAGCCGTTCCTTCGCGATCTCCATGTGCAAAAGCCCGAGGAACCCGCACCGGAAGCCAAACCCAAGGGCCGTGGAGGTCTCCGGTTCGAAAAACAGGGCCGCGTCGTTCATCTGCAATTTTTCGAGAGAATCCCTCAACTGGGGATACTCATCCCTTTCTATGGGGAAAAAGCCACAGAACACCACGGGTTTAACCTTCCGATATCCAGGCAAAGGTGCCGGAGCCGGGTTCCTCTGGCTGGTAACCGTATCGCCGACCCTGGCCTCTTCCACAGACTTGATGTTGCAGATGAGGTAACCGACCTCCCCGGGCCCCAACTCGTCGACGGGTCGCATCTCGGGCCCGAAGATCCCTATCTCCTCTACCTGGAAATTCCTCCTGGTCGCCATGAAGGTCACCATGTCGCCGGATCTGATGGAGCCGTTGGCCACCTTTATATAGCAGATGACCCCCCTGAAGTTGTTGTAGGTGGAGTCAAAAACAAGGGCCTGGAGGGGTCCCTGGCGATATTTTGAGGGAGGAGGAATCCTCCTGATCACTGCTTCCAAAATTTCCTTTACCCCGATGCCCTCCTTGGCGGAGGCCATGATGGCCTCCGTACTGTCAAGCCCTACCACTTCTTCTATTTCTTTCGCGGCCCGCTCGGGCTGGGCCGAAGGGAGGTCGATCTTGTTGATGACGGGAATGATCTCGAGGCCCTGGTCGACGGCAAGGTATGCATTGGCCACGGTCTGGGCTTCAACTCCCTGAGCCGCGTCCACGATAAGGAGAGCCCCTTCGCAGGCCGCAAGGGACCTGGAGACCTCGTAGGTGAAATCCACATGGCCGGGCGTGTCGATGAGGTTCAGGACGTAATCCAGGCCGTCGGAAGCCCTGTACTTCATCTGCACCGGCACCAGTTTTATCGTGATCCCCCGCTCGCGTTCGAGCTCCAGGGTATCGAGGATCTGTTCGCGCATCTCCCTGGCATTGATAGTGGTCGTAGCCTCGAGCAGGCGATCGGCGAGGGTCGATTTCCCGTGGTCAACGTGGGCTATGATGCAGAAGTTCCTGATGCGTTCAATGGGTACCTTCATTTTGAGACACCTCTGGCTTGTGAAACGAAACCAATTCTAACCAACAGGAGGGGAAATGTCATCGGTGCGAGTTGCCTCACCTAAAATCTAGACGAAAGCGATACGTTGCCTCACCTAAGAATCTAGCCGAAGGGTATAGCATCTTCCTTCAAGGGCATGACCTGGAGGAAGGAAGGACGGGTGAGGTTTTCGATGCGAGGAGGAAGTGATCGTCCAGGCTTCTGACGAGTACTCGCAGGGCGTCGAAGAAGGAGAAGGGCCTGGATATTGGACTGTGTTACCGCCACGACGGGCTACAACCGGGACTACGCCCCATCTTCTCTGCCTCTTCGGCCGGCGCCTATACCTTGGGGGCGGCAGGGTGCCTCCCTGATCCTGCAAGTTGACAGAAAGGGCCATAAGGCCTGTGGGAAAAGGAAGAGGCCTAGGACCTATGACAGTGAAGCGGCCGCTGTGTCATTTCCGCTTTGGAAGATGATGGACTACATCTGCGGCAAGAGGCTTGCCGCTGCCATTCCATGGCTGGTCCTGCAAAGCTTGAGCTCGGGGGGATCTCACCTCTCCGGAGACCAGGGACAAGGTCATGTCCGTGTCTGCGGCAACCATAGACCGCATGCTGGCGGACCGGAAGAGAAAGCTCCGCCTGAAGGAGCGTTCCTCCACCAAGCCCGGGACACTGCTGAAGCACAAGATACCGATACGGACCTTTGCCGACTGGGACGAAAAGAGACCGGGTTTCGCCGAGATAGACCTGGTTTCCCATGAGGGCGGGAACGCCAAAGGAGAATTTGCCTTCACCCTGACGTCACCGACGTGGCTTCAGGCGGACTGAACTGAGGGCCGTCAAGAACAGGGCCAGGCTCTGACCCTGGAAGCCCTGAAATCCATCGAGCGCTCGTTCCTTCCTCCGCAGGGCATAGATTCGGACAACGATTCGACCTTCATAAACCACCACCTGCAAAAGTACTGCGAAGACGAAAGGATAACCTTCACAAGGTCAAGGGCAGGGAACAAGAACGACAACTGCTACGTGGAGCAGAAGAACTGGTCAGTGGCAAGAAGGGTGGCAGGGTATGCCAGGTACGATACGGAAGGTGAGCAGAAAGGCCCTGAATGAGCTCTATGACGCTTACAGGCTCTACGTGAACTTCTTCCTTCCCTCGGCGAAGCTGGTTTCGAAGGTTAGGGTCGGGGCGAAGGTCAGGAAGATCTACGACACACCCCAGACGCCCTACCAGCGCCTGATGGCTTCGGGAAGATGTCACGGAGGAGGAAATCCTCCCTGAGGGAGCAGTTCGAGGCCCTGAACCTGGCGGACTTGAAGAAAGAGGTGGACCGGCTCAAGGCCAGGCTCAACAGGGCCTTTGCGAGTAAGAACAAGGGTCTCCTGGAAAGGAGACCGATCCCGGTAGGGTCGCTTAGATTTCTTCGTGAGGCAGCGAAGGACTTCACTTAGATTCTTTATATGAGGAACACATGCAGGCTGGGATTTGGAGGAACACAAAGGGCCGGTGCCGGAGGATTCAGGGGGCACCGGTGCCTTTCCTCAAGCCAGGACCGAATATCTTCCGGGGTATTAACGTTCAGGAAAATATTCATGATAACCAGGGATGAGGGCGAACTCCCGCTCCTCGATGACAAGGGGGAAATATCCGGATAAAAAAGAGGTGATCTTGTGCCCGGATTTTTCCCGAAAATGGCCCCTTCCACAGCGTCGACGCACCTCTTGTGGTAAAGGCATGAAGAGGCTCAAGGAAGCCCCCTATTCTCGCGTGATGACGGCGTCCTCATCCTCCCCCTTCGACCACATCAACCTCACCACGGCAGGATCGACCAGGGCATATCGCACCCCATCACAAAGGCCCATTCCTTCAGTTTCAAGGCTCACGGCCATCCCCTCCAGGGGGCCCAGGCCCTCCACCCGGTCAGATACGGTCTTAACACGATCTCTTTGCGGCAGGGACTGGATGATCCCGCCCAGCGGTCCGCTATCTTCCTTTCGACAGGAACAACATCCCGTCGAAAAGTGACAGGGCCCTTTGAGGACCTCCAGGATGAGGCAGCGCCCTCCGACGGTGAGAGGAATACCTTGGCTCCTCCAGCCCTTTTACCCTGCTGCCGGTGGGAATGACGGCGGCAACGTCGATCACGCCGCTGCCGCCGCAGGTATCAAGGGTGTTCGAACAGGATCGGCTCTTGATGCCTTTACACGATATCCTCGCGTTAGTCCTGAAGACCAGGAAGTAGAATATAGCCACAAACAGGATCCCCCGATCAAGTTGCCTATGGTTACGGGGATCAGGTTATGGAGGTAACTCCCCCATCGAGACCTGGGATAGCACTTCCTGGGAGAGGCCGGCGCCAAGCTATTGGTCGAAGGGTCGCCTCTTGAGGAGAATCCCCAGGGCCATGAAGTACATGTTGGTGATGGAGTGTTCGTAACCGGAGGCGACGAAGGCTACGATGGGGAAGAAATGGTCAGATCTTCCCGATGATGTCGGTGGCCGCCATGCTCATCCACACAGCTAGCACCACGAGCCAGTTACAAAGGATGCCACGGAAAACGGCCTCGCCAACGGGAGGCTCATCTTGCCGGCCGCGATCTTGAAAGCGTTGATGCCGATGGGCCCCTTCCAGAGACCGGAATAAAAGATCAAGAATGCCACGAAAATACTCCCGAGCAAGTTGGCCACGTAGACCCAGAACCAGTTCCTGACGACTCCGCTCATGGGAATGCAGCCGGCCATGACTCCAAGGGGGCATCATGCAGTTCCCCGTGAAAAGTTCAGCCCCGGCGATGACCACGAGCATCAGTCCGACGCTGAATATAGCGCCGCCGAGGAACTTCGAGAACCCCAGCCCGACATGGGCGGCAAGGTCATGGGTCAGGGCCGACGGTCATCAGCCATCCCCCGAAAGCAATGTAGGACCCGGCCATGAACCCCAAGAGGAGCATCTGGGGGATGCTCCAGGCCACCTTGGCCTTTGCCGTAAGGCATGCCGATTCAGCTTAGTTCAATAACAGGGGAGTTTTGAAACCTTCCATTAAAGCGATTCCTCCTCACGATTATTATTCCCCGCCGAGGGGGCCGGTGAAAAACCTCGAACTGGGGATGATCAGAGACCTCCCGCGGCACGCCTGGTATTCTAACATGGAATGTTATTATTTACACTAATAGGACCTACTTTCCATTCATCCTTTCACATGATCCTCAGAAATATTGACATTAGAGTTTAAAGTACGAATAATGTAAGTAATTTGCCGGTCATTTCTTATCATCGAGAGGATCCGTTAGGGTCAGCGGCCCAAAGGCAACGAGCTTGTCGACGAAAGGGAGCCTTGAGGAGGGGCGCTTCCGCCCGGCGTTGTTGGCGGCCGCGGCAGGATGTACCCGCGGGATGGGCCTATACTGGGATGGCAGTCTTTAATGGCGGTGACCCCCTGTCGAAGTGCTTGACAACGGGGATCAAGGGAGGTTGGGGATATGGAGGTTGACCACCGGTCGGTAGGACTCAGCGATTCCGAATACAGCGCGATCATCGAAGCCTTGGAACGGCAACCGAACCAGGCTGAACTCAGGATCCTTGGCGTAATGTGGTCCGAGCACTGCAGTTACAAGTCCACGAGAAGGCTCCTGGCCGGCTTGCCCACCGAGGGGGACTTCGTTGTTCTTGGACCCGGGGAGAACGCCGGCGTCGTCGATATCGGCGGAGGTTGGGGGATTGCCTTCAAACTGGAGAGCCATAACCACCCCTCCGCGGTGGCCCCCTACGACGGCGCGGCCACCGGCGTGGGCGGTATCGTCAGGGACGTCTTGGCCATGGGGGCCAGGCCGGTGGCCCTTTTGGACGGGCTCTGCCTGGGGAGGAAGGATTCACCCCGGGCCGCGGAAACCGCCGATGGGATCGTGGAGGGCATCGCCGGGTACGGGAACACCCTGGGCGTCCCCACCATAGGTGGCAAGACCGTTTATGATGAGTGCTTCGACGGCAACCCCCTGGTCAACGCGATGTGCCTCGGGCTGGTGCCGCTGGGTGGCATCGTCAGTTCCAAGACGGCGAAACCGGGGCACAGGGCCGTTATGATAGGTTCAAGGACCGGGAAAGAAGGGGTCGCGGGCGCCGCCTTCGCTTCTTCCGAGTTGACCAGCGCAGCGGCCCCGGTCCTTCCCCGGATCCCAAAAGGGAATCCCCTCCTGGCAAAAAGACTGATCGAAGGCTGTCTCGAGATCCACTCGAAGGGCCTGATAGTCGCCATGCAGGACATGGGGGCCGCGGGGATCGTTTCCTCCTCGAGCGAAATAGCCTCGAAAAGCGGCACCGGGATCCTGGTAAACGTCGACCTGGTCCCCCTCAAGGAAAAGATGGAGCCCTGGGAGATAGCCCTTTCGGAAACCCAGGAAAGGATGCTCCTCATCGTAAAGGAGGAGGACCTGGATGAGATCGGTTCCATTGCCGCCAAGTGGCGGCTGGATTGGGCGGTGATTGGTGAAGTCACCGGTGACGGCGACTTCGTCATGACCCGGGGAGGGAGGACCGTGGTCAACCTCCCGGCGGAGATGGTCGGGGGCGGCTCTCCCCCGATCCACTGGCCTTCGAAAAAGCCCTCCTCCAGGGCATCCGTTGAGGTCAAAAGCGCGGGTTTTCTCGATTCGGAAGAGGTCTCCCGCTCCCTCGCGGCCCTCCTGGAAGATCCGAACCTGGCCGACAAATCCGGTATTTTCGGCCGGTTCGACTCCGGGACCCAGTCCAACACCATCACCCCTCCCGGTAAAAGCGTATCCATCTTCCGGGTCCCGGCGAAGGGGAACCTCGTGGGGGTGACCATGGATGCGGACCCCTGGAAATGTCAACTTGAGCCCTTACTGGGGACAGCCGAGACCTTCCTCAAGTGCCTCAGACCCCTTTGGGTGAGTGGCGCCGCCCACCTGGGCATGACGAACTGCCTGAACTTCCCGTCGCCGGAAGACCCAGAGAACTTCTGGGTGCTGGAGCGTTCTGTCCAGGGCCTGGCTGCGGTGGGCGGCGACCTCGCCTGTCCCGTTGTTTCGGGCAATGTCAGCCTTTACAATGAAAGCCCTGACGGGAAGATCCTTGCCAGTCCTCTTATAGCCGTCGTGGGGCTCCTCGAAGAGGGAAGGACCCCCCTGGGGGATTCCGCCGGACTGGAAGCCGGTTCGATCTTCCTGGTGGGAGAAGAACAAGGGTTTTTAGGGGGAAGCGCTTACTCGAGGGTTGTCGACCCGGCCGGCAACTACCCCGCGGGACCCTACAACCCCGTGAAGGAAAGGGCCTTCATGGAAAGGGCCCAGCGTACCGCCCGCGAAGGGGCTGCCGCGGCGGGACGAGCGGTGGCCGGGGGCGGATTGCTGGTCGCCCTTGCGAAGATATGCCGGGTCGGGGGGATCGGGATCAGTCTCGACACCGGGAACCTCGACCTTTCCCCCGATCGCCTCTTTGGAGAATGGGGCGCGAGGGCGGTTTACCTCGTCCCGGAAGGATCGAACGACCTTTTCCTTTCTTGCTGGGAGGGTTTCCCCGCCAGGAGGATCGGCAAGATAGCCGGCGGTGTTCTCGCCCTCGGGAAACAGGAAATATACCCCGGAAGGACATCCCAAGAAAAGGTCGAGGGGGCCTAGAGCAATGGCTGGGGTTTTCGGCGCCTTTTGCAAGAACGGCCATTCCGTGTTGGAGGACGTCTACCTGGGGCTTTACGCCCTGCAGCACCGGGGGCAGGAATCAGCGGGCATTGCCTGGAACTCCAACGAAGGGAGCGAAGTCAACTCCGTAAAGGGGATGGGGCTGGTTCACATAGCCCTCGATCAGAAATACCTGGCTGGCCTGAGGGCGAACTCAGCTATCGGGCACGTCAGGTACTCGACCGCCGGCCCTTCAGGCCTGGCCAACGTCCACCCGATCACGGCCAACTATTCCATGGGCTCTGTAGCCGTCGCCCATAACGGCAACATCACCAACGCCATGGGAATAAGGCACATGCTCGAGTCGAGGGGCGCCATATTCCAGTCCGCCACCGACACGGAGACCATCATCCACCTGATGGCGCACCAGTCGCACAAGCCGCCCCTGGACGCGCTGGTGGATGCCCTCATTCGCCTCAAGGGAGCCTACAGCCTCGCGGTGTTGCTGGGGAACCGGCTTGTCGCAGCCCGCGACCCCTGGGGTTTTCGACCCCTTGTCCTGGGTAGGCGGGAGGACACCTTTTACGTGGCCTCCGAGAGCTGCGCCCTTGACATAGTGGGAGCCTCGCTGCTCAGGGATGTGAAACCCGGCGAGATCATCGTAATTGATGAGGCCGGGATCAAGAGCATCAGGATCCCCGTCGAGGCTTCCCGGCTTTACTCCTGCGCCTTCGAGTACGTCTATTTTGCCAGGCCTGACAGCGTGGTCGACGGGAAGTCCGTCTACGAAGTGAGAAAAACCCTGGGTTGCAAATTGTCCGCCAGCGCCCCCAGCCCCACCGCGGACATTGTCACGGGCATGCCCGACAGCGGGACTATTGCGGCGATCGGTTATGCTGGTTGTGCCGGTCAGCGTTACGAAGCGGCCATCGTGAGGAACAGGTTCGTCGGGAGGACTTTTATCCAGCCCACCCAGAGAGTCAGGGCCCTGGGAGTGAGGATCAAGCTCAATCCGATCAAGAAGCTCGTCGCCGGCAAGGAACTGGCCGTCGTCGATGACTCGATCGTGAGGGGCACCACCGTGGAACGGGCCATTTCCATGATCAGGCAGGACGGGGCCGCCAGGGTCCATATCAGGATCGCCTCTCCGCCCGTCCGCTTCCCCTGTTACTACGGGATAGACATGCTCTCCTGCGAAGAATTGGCCGCCGCCAAACTGGATATCGATACCCTTCGCGCGACGGTAGGGGCTGACTCACTGCACTACCTGGGCATCGAAGACCTTGTCTCATCGATCGGTCTCCCGCCGTCGGATATCTGCACGGCCTGCTTCAGCGGGGACTACCTTGACGGAGGAGAGGATAATGGAGTGGACCTATGAAAAAGCCGGCGTCAGCCTGGAGAGGAGCGATGCCTGGATCGGCCTTGTCAAGAAGATCGCCTCGGGCGCTTCCTCCTCGCGGGTGATCTCAGGCGTCGGGGGTTTCTCCGGTCTTTACAGGATCGGCGGGGGAAAAGCCCTTGCAGCCTGCACCGACGGAGTGGGCACGAAACTGTATGTCGCCCGCCTAACGGGACGGTACCGCGGCCTGGGCCAGGACCTGGTGGCCATGAATGTCAATGACCTCGTCACCTGTGGGGCGAAACCTCTTTTTTTCCTGGACTACATCGCCTGCGGCCAACTGGATGCGGGCATCTTCGGCCCCGTGATGGAGGGCATCGCCGAGGCCTGTTCGTCCTGCGGGTGCGACCTGCTTGGCGGGGAGACGGCCGAGATGCCGGGCGTTTATGACCGGGGCATGTTCGACCTGGCCGGGTTCGCCGTAGGGATCGTTGAGGAGGACGGGATTATCGACGGAAGGGACATTTCAAAGGGGGACCTTCTCCTCGGCTTGCCGAGTTCCGGCTTGCACAGCAACGGGTTTTCCCTGGTGAGAAAATGCCTCCTCGATGGCCGGGGGGCTCTCGCCCTGGACCACGAAATCCCCGGTTACGGGAAGCCCCTTTCGGAAGTCCTGATGGAGCCTACCAGGCTCTACGTCACCCAGGCGCTGAAAGCGGCTTCGTCAGGGGCGATCGGCGGCATGGCCCACATCACCGGTGGCGGCCTGGAAGAGAACATCGCCAGGATGCTCCCCGCGCCCCTCGAACCCTCGATCGACTACGCCTCCTGGGAACGGCCGCCGATCTTCGATCTCATCAAGGAACGGGGAGTAGACGAGGTGGAGATGAGAAGGGTTTTCAACCTCGGTATAGGCTTTGTCATGGCGGTGAAGCCCCGCGATGAGCAAAGGGTCACTTCACTCCTGGCCGCGATAGGCGAAAAGGCGGTCATCCTGGGGCAGGTCTCCTGATGAAGCCCCGGCTGGCCATCCTCATTTCCGGCAAGGGGACGAACATGGCCTCCATCGTGGACAACTGCCGATCGGGCCTCCTAAAAGCTGAAGTGGCCTTCGTTGCGAGCGACAAACCCGACGCTGGAGGGCTCTTGTTCGCGATCCAAAGGAAGATCGCCGCCCATGTCCTCCCCAACCCCGAAAGGGACTGGGAGGGGGCCGAAAAACACCTGGAAGAACTTCTTGAAGAGTACTCCGCCGAATGGGTGGTCCTCGCCGGGTTCATGAGGATCCTTTCCCCGCGGTTCGTCGCCCCCAGGAAGGGTAGGATCGTCAACATCCACCCCTCGCTGCTTCCCTCCTTCCCCGGCAGGGACTCCATAAGAGCGGCCTATGAGAAAGGGGTGAAGGTGACCGGTGTCACGGTCCATCTCGTCGACGAGGAAGTTGACCACGGAGAGATCCTCGCCCAGGAGCCTGTAAGGATCCACCCAGGTGATACACTTGAAACGCTGGAGGACCGCATCCACCGAGTGGAGCACGTCCTCTATACCAGGGCTCTGATCGACCTGTTGGGTCGTAGGCGCTGAAAGGAGAACCTGTAATGGGCCAGAAGCGCGCTCTTATCTCGGTCTTCGACAAGAGAAACGTGGCCGGCCTGGCGAAGGGCCTGGCCGACCTGGGTTGGGAGATCGTCTCCAGTTCCGGGACCGCGAAGCACATCAGGGAGGCGGGTGTGCCCGTCAAGGAGGTGGAAGATCTTACAGGGTACCCTCATTTGCTTGGCGGCAGGGTCAAAACCCTTCACCCCTCGGTCTTCGGCGGGATCCTGGCGCGAAGACATTTCGAGGGTGACAAGGCCGATGTTGAAAAATACGGGATTCCCATGATCGATATGGTCGTGTGCAATCTTTACCCCTTCGAGGAAACCCTGAAAAAGGGCGCCGCCCTCGATGAACTGCTGGAGCATATCGATATCGGGGGGGTCACCCTGATCCGGGCCGCCGCGAAAAATTTCCGTCACGTGGTTCCCGTTACGGACCCTGGGGACTACGCCGCCGTGGTGGAAGAGATCAGGTCCGAGGGCAACGTCACACTCCCCACGAGGGAAAGACTCGCCGTCAGGGCCTTCCTGGAGACCTCTCACTACGACGCCGTTATCCACGAAGGCCTCTCGAGATCCTGCGGCAGGCAAGAACCCTTCGCCCCCCTTCGCGTCCTGCCTCTCTCCAAGAGGTTCGATCTGCGCTACGGCGAAAACCCTCACCAACGGGCATCGCTCTACGGGAACCCCCTGGAGGACACACCCTGGAGGCTGGTATCCGGGAAACCCCTTTGTACAACAACCTGCTCGATATCGACTGCGCCATGAAGGCGATGGACCTTCTCCCACGCTGATTGCGCCTGCGTGATCATCAAGCACGACGCCCTGCGGGGCCGTATCCGGAAGACGCCCTCGACGCTTGCCAAGCCTTTGACTGCGACCCGGTTTCCGGCCTTCGGCGGCGTGATCGCCTTCACCAGGGGAAGTGGATCTCGCGTCGCGCGGCGCTTGGCGGAGCAGTTCTCCGAAGTGCTGGTGGCGCAACGTCCTTCACCGGAAGAGGCGATCAGGGCGCTGGCTTCGAACCTGCGTCTCTTGGAATGGGACGGCGTACATGTCAGCGGCACTTCACTTTTGAGCACCTGGAGCGGCACCCTTGTCCAGGATGACATTACCCCCCCGCTGCCGGACCCCGACTCGGGGGAATGGGTGGGTGAGCCCAGGGGCGACCTCTGGGCCGACTTGCTCCTGGCTTGGAAAGCGGCTGCCCTTGGCAAGAGCAACTCCATATCGATCGTCCGCGAGGGCATGACCGTTGGACTGGGGCGAGGATTCACGAGCCGGGTAGACGCTGTTAAGTGGGCTTGTCTGCAAGCGGGGGGGAAGGCTGCCGGCGCGGTCTTGGGTTCCGACGCGTTCTTCCCCTTCCCCGACAGCATCGAGGCGGCCGCCGAAGCCGGGATCACCGCGGTGATACAGCCGGGGGGCTCCATAAGGGACGATGACATCAAGAATATCGCCGCGAAACTTGGTGTCAGCATGTTCATCAGCGGGTGGAGAACCTTCCGCCACTGAGGGAGTGATCGAACCATGAGAACCCTTGTCCTGGGTGGCGGCGGCAGGGAACACGCCCTCTGCTGGGCCCTATCGAGGTCTCCCTCGGTAAGTGCAGTCCATTGCGCTCCCGGCAACGCCGGCATCGAAAAGACAGCCACGGTCCACCGGCTGGATATTTCCGACCCGGCGATGACCGTCGACTTGGCGCGCTCCCTGTCTCCCCACCTGGTCGTCATCGGGCCGGAAGCTCCCCTAGTGTCTGGGTTGGCCGATGTTTTAAGGGAAGAGGGCTTTTCCGTCCTCGGTCCCGGGAAAAGGGGAGCCATGCTCGAAGGCAGCAAGGCCTTCGCGAAACTTTTCATGTCCAGGCATGGGATACCCACTGCCGATTTCGACATCTGTGAAAACCTGGACCAGGCTGAAAAGGCCCTCCTCAAGAGGCGGCCGCCCTACGTGGTGAAGGCCGACGGGCTCGCGGCCGGCAAGGGCGCCTTCATAATGGGATCATTCCTGGAGGCAAGGGACACTTGCGCCGGCCTCCTGGTCAAGGGACTCCTGGGCCGGGCGGGGGAAAAGGTGGTGATCGAAGACCATCTTCCCGGGGAAGAACTGACCGTGTTGGTGTTGACCGACGGAGACTCTTTTCACGTTCTGCCCACGAGCCAGGACCATAAGAGGGCCTTTGACGGTGACAAGGGCCCCAACACGGGAGGCATGGGTGCCTTCGCCCCCGTCCCCTGGGCGGACGGACCTTTCATGGAGAGAGTCATCGACAGGGTTATCGAACCCACCGTGTCGGGGCTGAAAAAAGAATCCATCCCCTTCAGGGGGGTGCTGTATTTCGGCCTTATGATCGATCGGGAAGGGGATGCGGGGGTCCTCGAATACAACGTCCGGATGGGCGACCCCGAGACGCAGGTGGTACTGCCCGCTTACGACGGCGACTTCGCGCTCCTGGCAGAAGCCTGCGCCGGGGGCTCCCTCGGCGGCCTCCCCCCCCAAGGGTCGTCCAGGACCGCCGTTGGCGTGGTCCTCGCCTCGGGAGGCTACCCCGGTCCCTACGAGAAAGGGCACCCCTTGTCGGGACTCGCCGAACTGCAAGGTGAAGAGGGCACGTTCATCTTCCACTCGGGAACCGCACGGGATCAAGCCGGGAGGATGGTCACCTCCGGGGGAAGGGTCCTTACGGTGGTCGGAACGGGGAAAAGCATAGACGATGCCCGTTCAAAGGCCTATAGGGCTGTTGACAGGATCAGCTTTCAAGGGGCCAGGTTCAGAAGCGACATCGCGCTGAAAGGTGGTGGAACGCCTTGGAAGGACCGGTTGCCGGAATAGTCCTGGGCTCAATTTCGGACCTCGAGCTGGGGGTCAAGACCAAGGAAGTCCTCGAGACCCTGGGGATACCTTTTGAGATGACGGTGGCTTCAGCCCACCGCACCCCCGACGACGTGGTCAACTACGCGAGGAACGCCAGGGCGAGGGGCCTCAAGGTCATCATCGCCGTGGCAGGTCTTTCGGCCGCTCTCCCCGGGGCGCTGGCCGCCCATACCACCCTCCCGGTCATTGGGGTCCCCGCACCGGCGGGAACCTTAGGAGGCATGGACGCGTTGCTCTCGGTGGCCCAGATGCCGCCGGGCGTCCCCGTGGGGGCGATGGGGATAGGGGCTGCCCGGAATGCGGCGCTTTTCGCGGCCAGGATCATTGCCCTTTTCGACGAAGAGGTCCATGAAAAGGTCTGGGAGGACGCTGCGGCGGCCAAGTTGAAAGTGGTCGAGTCCAGGGAGGAGATCAGGGACCTGCCGTCGCCACCTTCAACGGCTTTCCGGGAAGTATAGCCTGAGCGAAGCCTCGACGGGTCTGGCGCCTTTAACCTCGGCAAGAAGAAGGAGAGGGCCCATGGAAGCGGGGCGAGGCTGCCGGGCACCCGGGGTGAAGACAATGGATCACCGGCGCCCCCAGCGAACGTAAGGGCTGGAAGGCGTAATGGGAAGACCTTAGCTTTTTCGGTGGATACCAACGTATCCCAGGTAGAACAACACCGGGAGGAGGACGAACTTACCGTAACCCGAAAAGAATTGCCGAAAAAAGGGGACGTTAATCAGTAACTTGACGGCCAGGGCCAACGTAACGGTCAAGAACAGGAGCGCCGTCAAGGGTGAATGCTTTCTCTCACCCCCCTTGCCTCTTTCTTCCCCACCTTCACCGCTCACTTGACATCACCCGCTTCCGCGTAAGCCTTGAGGATTGTCCCGTCGCTTATATTGCCCCCGCTTATGACTATACCTGTCTTCCGGCCGCCGGTTTCGATCCGCCGGGCCAGTACCGCGGCCACACCGATGGAACCGGCGCCCTCGACGACCTGGTGATGGTTTGAGTGTAAAAAAACGATCGCCTTCGCTATCTCGTGCTCCGAAACGTCGGAAAGACCCGACACTATCTTCCGGACCAAGGGGAAAAGTATCCCCGATGCCCCTCCCGAAAGGGCATCAGCATAGGTATCGCTCTCCGCCACCGGCACCACGGCACAGTTCTTCCAGGCCTCCTTCCAGGAGGGGTTGGCCGAGGCGTGGACTCCTATGACCTCTATGCCGGGCCTCAGGGCCCTGGCCGCCGTAGCAACCCCGGAGATCAGCCCTCCGCCGCTGATCGGAACGATCAACAGGTCCAGGTCGGGCACCTCCATCAGGAACTCAAGGCCCAGGGTCCCCTGGCCGCTGACGATATGATGATCTTCGTAGGCCGAGACATAGACGAGCCCGTCTCTTTCGGCAACTGCCTTGGCCTCGGCCTCGGCTTCATCGTAAAAGCGCCCGATGACCCTGAGGTCGACCAACCCTGAGCCCCTCGAGAGGATCGCTTCCCTCTTCGTATCGGGACACGAACCGGGGACACAGATGACCGCCCTGACGCCGAGAAGGCTTGCCGCCATGGCGACGCCCTGGGCATGATTCCCCGATGAGGCGGTAATGACTCCCCTACCCCTTTCCAGGGGGGTGAGTGAATACATCTTGTTAAGGGCTCCCCTTACTTTGAAGGAACCGCAAAGCTGTTGATTCTCCCACTTGAGGAATACCTCGGAGCCCGCCATGTCCGAAAGGGGGTAAGACTTCTCGACGGGGGTTTTCCTTATCCTGCCCTCGAGAAACCTCGCCGCCTTGAGCACGTCCCTCATCTCTGGGGTTATCAGCATGAAGAACCACCCCCGACGTTACAGGTTCACCAGAGAACCTATCCCGCGTTCGAGGGCCCTGACCAGCGCGAGATTGGCGGTGACGATATCCTGGAGGGCCATACCGGAGGTGTCAAAGATGGTGATCTCCTCATCGTTTTCTCTCCCCCGGGCTTCGGAGGACAAGATGCTCCCGATCTCGATCACGTCGGACTCCCCGATGAGCCCCTTTTTGAAGGCCGTCTGAAACTCACCTATCTCCAGGGATTGAGCCTTACTGTCGACGACGAGCCGGGCAAGGGGCAGCAGGTGCTCGTCCAATTCCTGTTTACCGGGAAAGTCGGCGCCTATCGCGTTGATGTGGGTCCCGGGACGGACCCATTCCGCCCTGATGAAAGGCTCGTGGGAAGGTGTGCAGGTCACGACGACATCGGACAGGGAGACGGCCTCCTGGAGCCCTTCCATCGGGATCTCCTGGAAGTGTATCCGGGGGTAGAGAGCTGACATTTCGACCACGAACCGGGAGAGTTTCTCGGGATCCCTCCCCGCAACTCGTACAACCTCGATCCCTGGGAGGACCTTGGTCAGGCCTTGTACCTGGACCCTCCCCTGGGCACCGGTGCCGACCACCAGGATATTGCTGGATCCCTCCCTGGCGAGATGCTTCGCGCCAATGGCACCAGCGGCTCCAGTCCTGATATTGGTGATGATCATGCCGTCCAGCATGCCCACCGGTCTACCCGTCTCAAGGCTGAGCACGATGACGATCCCCGATATGGCCGGTATCCTCCGCTTCTCCGGGTTGTCGGCCACGTACCCGATCACCTTGAGCCCCGCGAGGCCTGTCCCTGAGAGGAACCCCGACTTGATATCCAGCTCCCGGGACCCCCGCTCGAATTCATGGGCGATGACGGGAAAAAGCCCAGCCTCGCCCCTGGAATACTGCTCATAAGCGGTCTCCACGGCGGAGATGACGTCCTTGATGTCCAAAAGTTTTTTCAGATCTTCGCTGTTCAGGACCCTGATCTTGTACATCGGTTCAACCCCTTCCCGGATCACTCCTCACCTGATAATATACCCCATCCCACCAACAAAAAAGGGCCCCAGGGGGGCCCTTCAACCTCAAAGATCGGCTTTATCGAAGTGCTTTCAACGCCGCCAGGGCGGAATCGTAGTCGGGGGGCGTCGTGGCCTCGGGCACGATCTCCTTGTAGCGGAGAATGTTGTCCCTGTCAATGACGAACACAGACCTCGCGAGCAGGCGCAGTTCCTTGATGAGAACACCCCACTCCTGCCCGAAAGACGCATCCCGGTGGTCCGAAAGGACCTCGATGGATTCGATGCCGCCGGCAATACAGAACCTGTCGATGGCGAAGGGAAGGTCCATGCTGATGTTGAGCACGGCGACGTCGCCGGGGAGCGATGCGGCTTCCTCGTTGAACCAGTGGGCCTGGAGGTCGCAGACCGGGGTATCGAGGGAGGGTGTGACCGATATAACCTTTATTTTCCCCTCGAAATCACCGAGGGTCACTTCCTTGAGTGACCGGTCAAGGACGGTAAAACCTGGCACTCTCTGCCCGACGGCCAGCTCCGGGCCCAGCAGCGTCAACGGAGCTCCCTTCATCGTCACAATACCTTTCCTTTCCAAGATGCCAACCTCCTTTGAAAAGGGCAACTTCACTCGACCAGTTTGAAAGCCTCTTTCTTTGCTCCGCATAAAGGACAGGTGTCGGGCGCTTCCCCCTCGGCAATGTAACCGCAGACGGAACAAACATAATAATCGACGTCCACTGCGGAAAGCAGGTTCTCCTTGGCCTTCCGGAACAGGCCGGCATGGACCTTTTCCGCTTCATTGGCGAGACGGAAGGACCTCTCGGCCTGCTTCTCCCCTTCCATCGCCGCGTCTTCAATAAACGGAGGGTACATGCTCGTGAACTCGTAGGTCTCGCCGGCGATGGCGGCGTCTAGATTCTCGGCGGTGGAACCGATCATGCCCAAAGCCCTCATATGAGAGTGGGCATGGATCGTCTCGGCCTCGGCGACAGCCCTGAAAAGCTTCCCTACCTGGTGGTTACCCTCATCGTCGGCCTTTTTCGCATAAGCCAAGTATTTCCGGTTTGCCTGTGATTCTCCCCTAAAAGCTTCCTCCAGGTTCTTCTTCGTCCTTTCCCTGGTCAAAACCATCCCTCCTTTTTAAAACTTTTTCAAATATACCCCTCAAGTCCGCCCGACGCAAGCCCCTTCAGGGGATCGTTGTTATCCTTGCTTCAGGCTTAGCAGGTCCGCCAGGACCCCATAGGCCGTGTCGTAAAGGTCGGGGTTCTCCTGGGTCACGAGGATGGGGCCCATGAGGTCCGTGTGGATCCTCAGTATCGCGCCGCCGCCGCCGATCATCGAAAAGGGGTGATCCATCGGCAACTCTTCCACGCCGACCCTTCCCTGGACGCCCTTTTCGTCACGCCATGCCCGGCAGACAAGCTTCAGCCTTCTGCCCGACCGGATCGCCTCACTCACACGCCTCCTATCGACAGCGCCGATCCCTTCCCTTTGAACATCGTAAGGGTTCATATCGCCCCCAAGCAGGACGTTTGCCAGGGCGGCCACCTTCGCCGCCGCGTCCCACCCGTCGATATCGTGACCAGGGTCCGCTTCCGCCACCCCTATATCCTGGGCCTCGCGCACAGCCTGGGCGAACTCCGTGCCTTTTTCCATTCTCCCAAGGATGTAGTTGGTCGTGGAGTTCAGTATCCCGTCGACCGATTGGACCACACAACCCCTCAGGCAAGACCTGTAAAGATTGAAAACGGGTGCCCCGTCCATGACGGTCGTCTCGAAAAGGAATCGCCTCCCGGCGAGGTCGGCTAATTGCAATAATTCCCTGTACGCGAAAGCCACGGGGCCCTTATTGGCGGAGACCACGTGACGGCCTCTTTCAAGGGCCTTCCTGACATGGGATACTGCCGGTTCGCCCCTGTTTTCAATCGAAAGGGTCGATAATTCCAGCAAAACATCGAAATCCAGGCTGGATACGGCCTCCTCGGCAGTGAGAGGGCAGAAATCCCTGTTCTTTTCATTGAAAGAGCCGCGGCTTTCCATTTCCTTCAAGGCACCCCCCAGGTCCACCCCGACAGGGGAGACCAGGGCCCCGCTCTTCCTTGTGACTATTCCCACCGTGACGAGGTCGTCAAGGGGTTTCATCCCGGGGAATTTCGATCTCTCAACGGTGAGGATCCTGGCTATCCTTCTCCCCACGTTGCCGAACCCGACGAAGAGGACCCTCATCTTCAATCCCCACGGAGCCTTCCGCCGGCGATATCGCTGACGGCTTCCAGCAGCCTCTGGACTTCCTCGGAGGTGTTGTAGAGCGATACACCCACCCTGGTGACCCCGCCCTTTTCCAGGAGGCCGAGGACCTCGATAGGGCGCACCGCGTAGAAGTGCCCATCCCAAGCGCAGATACCCCGCCGGTCGAGAAGCCGGCAGACTTCGATGGGGTCCATGCCTTCCATGGTGAAGGAGACCGTCGGGGCCCTCCTCTCTGAAGTGAAGGCCGGACCGACGACCTCTACCCCCTTAATCTCTCTTAGACCCAGGTAGATCTCCTTGCCGAGGATGTGTTCGTACTCACCGATCCTTTCCATCCCGGTAACGATCCTCGAGCGCAGGTCATCCCCCGCGCCGAAGGTGGAAAGGTATTCCACCGCTGATTTGACACCGGCGATGGCTGCGTGGTTGAGGGTGCCTGTCTCGATCCGGTAGGGCGCCTGTTGCTCCTGGGTTCTTAGGTTATGCACGGGTACCCGGTCAAGGAGCCCCTCTCTCGAATAGAGGATGCCTATGTGGGTCCCGTAGAACTTGTAAGCCGAGCAGAGCAGGAAGTCCAAGCCGAGGGCCTTGACGTCGACGGGAAAATGCGGGACGTAATGGACGGCATCGACGAGGAGCAGGGCTCCCACCTTGTGAGTCAATTCCCTGGCAAGGGCCACATCGTTGACGGTACCGAGAGCGTTTGAAGAAAAACCCATCGCCACGAGCCGCGTGTTCTCGTTGATCTTGGCGGCGAGATCATCGTAGTCCAGCGTTCCCTCGGGAAGAAGAGCCACCTCCCTGACGACCACCCCCTCCTCCCTTAGGGAGAGCCATGGACCCCTATTGGCCTCATGGTCCAGTTGGGTGATCAGGACTTCCTCGCCCGGCATAAGCATCTTGCCTATCCCTCGGCTCAGGGCGAAGTTGAGGCTGGTCATGTTGTGGCCGAAGGAGATAAGCCTGCCGCTGTCAGCTCCCAGGAATTCGCCCACCCTTTCCCTCGTGTCCTCGATGATCTTGTCCGTCTCGTTGGTGGTCACGAAAAAACCTTGGGTATTGGAATTGCAGGTATGGTAGTAAGATGTTACGGCATCTATCACCGCCTGGGGGACCTGGGTGCCTCCAGGGCCATCGAAGAAAGCCAGTGGGAAACCGTTGTGAACCCTGGCTAGGGCGGGAAAATCTGCCCTCCTTCGGGGTATGTCCCTGTACCTGGCATCGATCATCACCGAAAACGCACCTCCTTGGAATTATTCCCCCCAAAAACAGGGGGACCTGGATAGGTTGCACGACCCTTTATATATAATGCATCCGTCCTCAAAGGCCAATCACGTACCGGCCGTTTCGGACGCCCTTGGCCCATCGTCTCGCGCTGGGAGGCTTTTAAATGAATGAACGCACTGGTAGGATCCTGGAATTCCTTTTTACCCTGGACAAGGCCAAGACCGTCCTGAGGAAGGGTTACCTGGGTGACGGCAGCCGACGCGAAAGCATAGCCGAACACATGTGGCACCTGGCCCTGTGGGCTGTGCTCCTCCGGGACGAGATCGGGTTCAAGGTGGACCTCCTTAGGACCCTGGAACTGGTCCTGACCCATGACCTGGTCGAAATTTACGCCGGCGACACCTACGCCTTCGACGAGACGGCCGTGGCAGGGCAAAGGGCAAGGGAAGAAGAGGCGGCGGAGGCCCTGTTCTCCTCCCTCCCCCGCGACCTCGCCGGGAAATTCCGGGACCTATGGGACGAATTCGAGAAGGCTCAAACACCCGAGGCCCGTTTCGCCAAGGCCCTGGACCACCTGCAGGGTTTCACCCAGAACTGCATTTCCAAGGGTAAATCCTGGAAGGAGAACGGGATCTCCAGGGAGAGGACCTTTCTAAGGACCGACCCGCCCCGCAAAACCGACCCTCTCTTCGCCGAGATCCTCGATCACCTCTACGAGGTCGCCGACAGGGAAAACATTTGGGGTGACGGCGAGGCACGGTCTTGAGGCTTAACGGGCCTCCGCCACGGCGAGGTCGGCGGCCTGGTCGTTGTGAAAGGTGACCAGCACACTTTTCACCGGGCGTTTCCCTCCCCCTTTTTCCCTTCCCCGGCCATGGGATCCAGGGCTCGAAGGATATCCTCAAGGACGGGCTCCACGGGCTCGATGCCCGCGGAAAGCCTTAAAAGGCCTCCCGAGATACCTGCCGCCGCACGTTGGTCCTCGGAAAGGGACCGGTGGGATGTCTTCGCTGGGTAGGAAACGATCGTCGACGTGGAAGCCAAGCTTGGGACCAGGTCAACAAGCCCCAGGGCGTCCACGAACCTTTCCGCGGCTTTTTCGCCCCCCTTTAGCTCGAAGCTCAGCATACCCCCGAATCCCCCTTCGAGGATCTTTCGGGCCATGCCATAACTGGGATGCCTCTCCAGCCCTGGGTACTCGACCCTGGTGACCTGTGGGTGCCTCTCAAGGGCTCTCGCGATATGAAGAGCGTTAGCCGAGTGAGCCGCCATTCTGAGGTGCAGGGTCCTGGCCCCCCTCTGTACGAGCCAGGCATCGAAAGGGCTCATGCTCCCGCCCATCATGGAGCGCAACCGGGAGGCCTTTTCCATGAATTGCCTCCCACCGGCGATACTCCCCCCGGTCACGTCACTGTGCCCATTGATGTACTTGGTAAGGCTGTGAATGACCACATCGGCGCCCATCGAGGCCGGCTTGCAGAGGATGGGGCTGGCAAAGGTATTATCGACAAAGAGCATCGCCCCCGAGGAAGAAGCAATCTCCGCGAGGGTTGGGACATCGGCGACTCTCATTAGGGGGTTTGAAATGGTCTCAAGGTAGATTACTTTGGTCCTGGGGAGGAGGGCTTCTCTTACCTGGCCGGGATCCAGGGTATCCACAAGGGTTGTCTCGACCCCCCAATCCCTTAAGAACCCGTCGATAAAGGAGAAGGTCCCCCCGTAAAGCACGCGGTCGGCCACCACGTGATCCCCAGGTCTCAGGGCTGAAAGGAAAGCGGTGGTTATAGCCGCCATCCCCGAGGAGAAAACCAGGGCGGCCTCGGTCCTCTCAAGGGCCGACAGGGTTTCCTCCAGGAGGGAGGCATTGGGGTGGCCCATCCTGGCGTATATATACCCCGGTTTCTTGTCGTCGAACACATCCTCTAGGTCTGAAAAGGATTCAAAAGAATAAACTGAACTGGCATAAATCGGAGGGACTTTCGGCCTCGCCACACCTTCCTTAACCCGGTCCCCCGAGTGGACAGCGTCGATACCCATCTTTTTGTCTTCCACCTTCGCCCCCCCGTTTCTCCCTTTCGCTTATGGAAAGATTATATCCCCTGTCGCTACGAAGACCTACCGCCTAAAGCATAAGTCCGGCCTTTCCCCACGCCTTGTTCGGTGCCCGATCGTGGGGTCCTCCTTTTTCTTTCTTAACGGCCTTAGCCTCACTACTCCACCCCTTCCATCAAACCCCTTTACCTTCCTTTCCTTACATGATATATTCCCACTAACAAAACCTCCGAGCCCTTCCGCCTAAAGGTATTTCCCACGGCGGAGGGCCGAAGGGCGTTCCCGGAAACAGGAACGCCTCCCGCGTTTGGAAAGGAGGAAGGAGTGGCCGGCCTAGCGGACCGTCTCCCCCCAACGCGGGGAGACGGTTTTTTTATGAAAGACGACCCCACTTCAACTAAAGGAGGTTGTTGCAATGAAACGTTCTTTAAGGATTCTCTTCTTTTCGATTCTCGTCCTTTCCATCGCAGCTTATTCCGCTTTTTCCGCCGAAGTGTTGCGCATGGCCACTACGACCAGCACGGACAACACGGGACTTCTGGACTACCTGGCCCCGGAGTTTCTCAAGGATACGGGGATCGAACTCCAGTGGGTTTCAGTAGGGACCGGAAAGGCCCTCGAATTGGGTAAAAATCTCGATGTGGACGTCCTCCTTGTCCACGCCCCCGAAGTGGAAAAGCAGTACGTTCAGGACGGCTATGGGGTCAACCGCCGACAGGTCATGTACAACGATTTCATAATAATCGGTCCCCCATCAGACCCTGCCAAGATCAAGGGCAAAACCGTTAAAGAGGCGTTTATCTCTATCGCTACCAAGGGGGCGCCCTTCGCCAGCCGGGGTGATAAATCCGGCACCCACGTCCTGGAACTAGACCTTTGGGAGAGATTTGGATACGGTCAACCCGAGAAGGAGAACTGGTACATCCAAACCGGGCAGGGCATGCTCGATACGATCAACATAGCAGCCGAGAAGGTCGGCTACACCTTGACCGACAGGGGCACCTTCATAAAGTACGAGGACAACTACAAGGGCAACCCCCCCTTGGTGATACTGGTCGAGGGCGATGAAGCGCTCTTCAACCAGTACAGCGTTATCGCCGTCAACCCGGTAAGGGGAGACCATCTCCGTTACGACCTGGCCTTGAAATTTTCCGACTGGATGCGCTCCGACAAGGTCCAGAAGATGATCGGGGAGTTCAGCCTTCTAGGCAAACCCCTGTTTGTCCCTAACGCGAAGTAAACGGGCTTTGCCAATCAGCAGGGGACCCCGCATCCTCCCCACCCCCCTGGGGATCTTGCGGGGTTCCTTTTTACGGGAGCCGGGAGGCCGGGCCAAGGCTCGTCGGAGGCTTCCAAGGTAGGATACAAGGAAAAAAACTGGAGGCGGCAATGCATTATCTGTCCGAAGGGTTCAAAGCGGCTTTTACCATCCTCCTTTCAGGACAAGAGGGGACCTTCAACGCTATTTTCACGACCGTGAAGGTATCGACCTTTTCGATCCTCCTCACCCTGACGGCGGGGATACCCTTGGGATTCATCCTGGGATACTATTCCTTTCCCGGCAAACACGCCTGCAGGGCTATATCAGATACCTTGATGGCGATCCCGACCGTTGTCGTCGGGTTGCTGGTCTACGCTTTCATCTCCAGGAGCGGCCCCTTCGGGGGGCTGGGCCTCCTTTTCACCTTGCGGGGAGTCGCCATCGGCCAGTTTTTCCTCGGGCTCCCGGTGGTGGTGTCCCTAACCGCGTCGGCCACGGAACAGATGGAGGATTCCACCCGCCTCACCTTGATGACGCTGGGGGCTTCTCCCGGGCAACTGGCGGCCAGTTCGCTCTGGGAGGGACGATACGCCGTCGTGGCCGCAGCCATGACGGCCTACAGCAGGATCATCTCCGAGGTGGGTGTCTCCATGATGATCGGAGGCAACATTAAATGGAGAACCCGGACGATCACCACCGCCATTGCCCTTGAGACGGGTAAGGGCCAGTTCGCCGAGGGGATAGCCCTGGGCATCGTTCTGCTGTCCATAGCCTTTATCGTCAACGGGGCCGTGTCGGTGGCGAGAAAGAGGGCCGCCAGTTGACCTATATCTACGAACTCGAGAGCGTCACCCAGTCCTACGCCGGTCGCACCGTCCTGGAGGTCTCCGAGCTGAAAATAGAAAGGGGCTCCATCCTGGGGATTACCGGCCCCAACGGGTGCGGTAAAAGTACCCTCCTGAGGATACTGGCCTTTCTTGAAAGGCCACGGAGCGGGCGACTTCTTTTCAAGGGGATACCGGTACGGGACATTAATGAACAGTTGAGAAGAGAAGCCACTCTCCTTCTCCAGGAAACCAGGCTTCTAAAAAGGACGGTTTTTGAAAACGTGGTTTACGGCCTCAAGGCCAGGGGCGTCAAGGAGGGTCTTACCCGAAAAGTGCATTCGGCTCTCGAGATGGTCGGGCTCGATCCAGGGGATTTCGCCGGCAGGCACTGGTTCCAGTTATCCGGGGGAGAGTCACAAAGGGTGGCCTTGGCTTCGAGGCTGGTTTTAAGGCCGGAAGTATTGATCCTCGATGAACCTACGGCTAGCATCGATGCCAACAGTGCGAGGATCATCGCCCGGGCCATCGTGGACGCCAGGGAAAAGTTCGGCGCGTCCATCGTACTCGTGAGCCATGATATCGAGTGGTCCTACGGCGCCGCCGACGAAGTGATCTCCATGTTTTCAGGCAAGATCCAATCCAGGAATATCGAAAACATCATCCAGGGTCCCTGGGAAGAGGGGAACGACGGTACCGCCCGCAGGTACCTGGAGGATGGCCAGGTCATAACGGCGGCGGGAAAACCAGGCAACGAATATTCCACGGGCTTACTGGACCCGGGTGATATTATCCTTTCCTTGGACGATCCCGGGGTTTCTTCGGGAAGGAACGCTTTGAGAGGAATCGTTACCAGGTTGAACCTGGAGGACGAGGGACAAAGCATTCTTGTTACGGTGAACATCCAGGATACGGTCCTCACCTCCAGGATCACGAAGGGGTCCCTCTCCAGGCTTGGCATAGTGCCAGGGTCAACGGTGGTCCTGGTTTTCAAGTCGAATTCGATCCGGTGGGCCTGATGCCGGGCAAAGGCAGTCGAAGCCTACTTCGAAAAAAAATCGACCAACCAAGGGTAATAGGTCATTAAGGCAGCCCTGTTCAGGACAAAGACAAGGTAGCTCCCCATCCCGATACAGGACTGGATGATGGTCAGAATGTCCTTTCGGGGTTCTTTCCTTGCCAGGTACCCCAGGGCCCCGATACAGGCTATAAAGGCTGGGATGTGGAAAGCCGGCCCTCTTTCGATACCGGCCTTTTGCATCGCCTCAAAGGCCCGGAGTATGCAATAGGCTCCCCAGGCCGCCAGTATGTAAGTCTCCCCTAAAAAGAAAACAACCCTCAGGGGATACCACACCAGGGGGAGAACGGCCGGCGGCAGCTTTCCGGTCTCGCCGAGGGGTGCCTCCTCGGGCCGGTCTTCTCCTTGGAAAAACCTTATGACGGTTATGGCCGGCTTTTGAATGCACCAGGTGTAAAAAAGGGCGAAAGTGATCGCCGCACCACTCATGGACAAAAAGAAAAGAACGCGCATGGAGGACCTCCTCGGGTTACACTGGGGGGAATGCCCAGAAGGATACAATATATCAAAAAGGAGAGCCTGCGGCCCTTCAATTTATTTAACCCCGTCTCCGGCGGCAAGATCGTGGAGGAGTATCATCTTTCTCAACTGGACGTTCGAGGGAGTCCTGTTGCCGTCAAAAAGGACTTCCAACGGCAATCCCTGGAGGAAGCCTTCCGCTTCCCGGGCACCGTCTTTCATTCCTGAAGATGCCTTCCGGATGATCAAGGATTATCCCTCCCCTTTGTCTCCTGGGGCTTCGCCGACGCTTGAACCCCCACAGGGCGTCCAAGCTGTTTTATGAGATCAATAATGACATTGTGTAATCTATTTGTCAACTATTGAAAGAAGGACCTTTTTCCATTCAGAGGGCGACCCGTTCCCGGCCCTTCCCTGGACCCAGTCGGCTGTTCCCCCGCCCCTTGCCTGCAACGTATCGGCTTTCGCCAGCAAGCCCTTCAGGTCCACCCCGAGGTCCTTTCCGGCAGCAAGTATGAACAACGCCTCCCCGCTTTGTTCCTGGGAGAGGAAGCCGACGACGCAACCGGTTTCCTTTTCGATCTTCTTTTTCACTCCCGTAGAGGCCAACTCCAGGGGGAAGTTCTCTATCGCGAAGAAGTACAACTTCCCCGACATTCGGCCGATGTCCTCCCAGGGGATCTCGAGGTATCTCCTGGCCTTGTCCAGTTTTCTTGTTGCTTCCCTCCGCTCCTCCCTGAGCTTGGCGACCACCGAGGGGAGATCTCCCTCTTCGCAGCCGATCTCCCTTGAAAGCATCCTCGTTATCCTGCTGTGCCTCTGTAGTGTCTCCTGCCGATCAACGGTGAACTTGACCTCCCATTCCCCATTGCCCCCCTTGAAACCGGTAACGATCAACCCTCCGACCTCAGCCGTGGAACCGACGTGGGTCCCGGAACAGGCCATGCTGTCGAACTCCCCGATGGTGACAATGGTCACTTCCTTTTCGTCGATCCTGTCCCACTTGATCTTTACGCCTTCGAAACCGTCGGCTCTTTCCCTCGAGACCTTTTTTACCCCGACCGGAAGGTCCGCCGCGATAACCTTATTGGCGCCTTCCTCCGCCCTGAACAGGTCATCCCAACCGATATCCCCGGGATAGGTCATGAAAACCGAGCTCTCCTTTTCACCTATAGAGACTTTTTGCACGGCCAGCCCGGGCAGCTGGTTTTCGAGTATCCTGGAAAGGACGTGTTCGCCGGTGTGCATTCTCGAAAGGCGGCGGTTCCGCTCCGAATCGATGGCGGCGAAGACCGGGCGGCCCACGGGGACCTCACCCTTCTTGACGACTATATCCAGGACATAGCCATCCCCGCCGGAGCGGCAATCGAGAACCTCGGCCTCGAAACCTTCGCTTTCGAGGCGACCGCTGTCACCGGGTTGGCCTCCCCCGGATGGGTGAAAAGCCCTACCCGATACCCTTATTTTCGCTTTTTTCCCTTCCCGTTCCAGGATCTCTTCTATCTGTATCTTTTCATTCATTTTAATGATCATCCTTCCCAGGAGAACACTTCAAAGAGACCCTTCGCCGGATGGTAAACTTGTTTACACCCGCGGAGGTATTGGTTAATGGACCAAGAAAAGTGCGCCAGGGTCATTATAACAGGGACGGTCCAGGGAGTAGGCTTCCGGTGGAGGGCAAGGCAGGCCGCCCTTTCGCTGGGACTATCGGGGTGGATAAAAAACCGCCCCGATGGAGGGGTTGAGGCGGTTTTCCAGGGTCCTCAAGCTTTGGTTGATCAAATGATCGAGTGGGTCGGGGTCGGACCCCCCGGAGCCGTTGTAAGAGAGGTCATGTGCCTCCCCTGTGACTCGGATCCGGGCCGGTCCGACTTCCTCATCCTGAAGTCCACTTAACTGACCCGGTCACGGTCACTTGGCACCGCCTACGACTTTCAGCTCCGGGGCCTCCGCTTCAGCTTCAGGGTGGACCTGCCTCCAGAGTTTGACAGGGAGCCCCCAAATCTTTATGAACCCGGCCGCAGCCTCGTGGTCAAAGGCATCCCCTTCCGAATAGGTGGCCATGGACTCGACATAAAGAGACTTTTCAGCCTTAATTCCCACTACAACCGACGCGCCCTTGAAAAGCCGCACCCTGACAGTGCCGGACACGTTCTCCTGGATGGAATCGAAAAAGGCGTCGAGAGCCTTTTTCAGCGGCGAGAACCAGAAACCCGTATAGGCGAGTTCCGCGTACTTAAGCGAGAGGTCCGCCTTGGCCGCGATGATATCCTTCGTCAGGGTCAGGCTCTCCAGTGCCTGGTGAGCCTGGAGGAGGCATACCGTCGCGGGACATTCATAAACCTCCCTGCTCTTGAATCCCACCAGCCGGTCTTCGATCATGTCGATCCTGCCCACCCCATGCGCTCCAGCTACCCTGTTCAGTTCGGCGATCAACGTCACACCGTCCATAACGGTGCCGTTGATCGCCACCGGAATGCCCTTTTTAAAGGTTATCTCGATGTATTCCTGTTCTTCCGGAGCTTCCCAGGGGTCCACCGTAAGGGCGAAAGCATCGCTGGGGGGTTCCGTCCAGGGATCTTCCAGCGGGCCGCATTCAATGGACCTGCCCCACAAGTTACCATCTATGGAATAAGGGCTTTCCGCCGTGACAGGGACGGGGATGCCGTTTTCCTTGGCATAATCGATCTCTGCGTCCCTTGAGAAATGCCATTCCCTGACCGGAGCGATGACCTCGAGGTCCGGATCCAATGCATTGGAACAGACTTCGATCCTGACCTGGTCCTGACCCTTCCCGGTACAACCATGGGCGACGGCGACGGCTCCTTCCATCTTGGCCACCCACACAAGGTACTTTGCTATGATCGGCCTTGAAAGGGCTGAATTCAGGGGATACTTGCCCTGGTAGAGGGCGTTGGCCTTCAGCGCAGGCCAGACCATGGTTTCCACGAACTCCTGCCTGAGATCCATGACGTAGGCGTTGACGGCTCCCACCTTGAGCGCCTTCTCCTTGACCTCCTCCATGTCGAGGATCTGCCCCACGTCGGCCGTCAGGGTAACCACGTCGTAACCCTGGTCGATCAGCCATTTTATCGCCACCGAGGTATCGAGGCCCCCGCTGTAAGCTAGAATCACCTTTCCCTTGTATTCCATCCCGGTTCCCTCCTCTTAAAATAACAAAAAGGCTCGCCCCTTCGAACGAAGGGGCGAGCCTTGCCCGCGGTGCCACCCTACTTTTCGGCCTCTTCAGCCTACTCTCACGGTTTGAAACCGTTTACCCCCTACTTGCCCTTAAGAGGGCTTTCTTCGGGGGTCGGCTCAGGGGCTCTATTCGGTCGGTCTCGGCGAGGAACGCTTTCAGCGGTTTGCATCCCCTCTCTGTCGACGAGCGCACGACCTACTCTTCCCCGTCATCACCGCGTAATTCGCGAATTCCGACGCAGACAGACCAGGTCTTATTCGTCCAACCCGTCTTAATCGAGTAAGGGTCATAACCACTAAAATCTCTCCGATCCTTTCGATAATTGGCGAATATAATACACCGCTCTCGGAAATTGTCAACCTAGATCTCCTCGGGAGCATGAAGACCATTTTTTGGTCCCTTCCACGAAGCGGCAAGGGTAAGGGTACAGCTTAAAGGCGAGGCGATCAGGGTCCGTCGATGCCGGAGCGGAACCCTTCGGCAAAATAATTCTCGAACCCGGCTTCCCGAAGCACCGCCATGGAGGGGTAGTGGGTCATGTCCATGTGGATGGGAGTGATCGATACATATCCTTCGGCGACCGCCCCGATATCACTGCCGTCCTCGCTAACGTCCTCCGGCTTGCCGGATATCCAGTAGCAGGACCGGCCTTTGGGGTCCTTAAGAAGGGTGACCTTTTCCTTATAGATCCGCACTCCTTTCCTCGTGATCCTGTAGCCCTTAACTGCACTCATGGGGACATTGGGGACATTCACATTCAAAAGAATGCCCTTCGGCAGGGAACGCTCCCTTACTCGTCCGAGAATGAAGACCACCGACTCGGCTGCCGTACCGTAATGCTCCTTTTCATCGTCAGGCTTGCAGTCGAGGGATACAGCGATGGATGGCTTCCCTAGGAACAACCCTTCCATGGCCGCCGAAACGGTCCCCGAATAGGTCAGGTCGTCGGCGAGGTTGGGGCCCCTGTTGATCCCCGAGAGCACAATCTCTGAATCAGGGGCCACGGCCTCCAGGCCGAGGACCACGCAGTCGGAGGGGGTGCCGTCGCAGGAGAAAGCTTCCAGATGTTTAGGGTACCCTCCCCCCTCGATCGATCTCAGCCTCAGGGGCCTGTGGAGGGTTATCGCATGACCCACGCTGCTCCGCTCCCTATCCGGGGCCACAACGCAGGGTTGGTAACCTTGATCGTGCAGTTTCCTGACCAGGGCAACAATTCCTGGAGCAAATACACCGTCGTCATTGGAGACGAGAATTTTCAAAGGCCCTTTCACTCCTTCCGGGCATCAAAGTATCAAGTGAAATAGGGTCATTATCAAGGGGCTGATCAACGCCTGGACCACCCCAAGGGCCAAAAGGACCATCAGGATGAAGATACCGTACCTTTCGAGCCAGAAAAACCCCCTCAGCCACGATGGGGGCAGGAATAGGGACAGCAGTTTTGAACCATCCAGGGGCGGAATGGGGACAAGGTTGAAAACACCCAGCCCAAGATTGATCAAGATCATGAGGACCACGAACCTTCCCAGGGCCGGGATGGAAATGAAGGGGTCGGGGATAAGCCTCACTGCGATCCCACAGGCGACAGCGGTGACCAGGTTGCCGACCGAACCCGCCAGGGAAACGATCGCCATGTCGCGCCCCGGGCGCCTGAAAAACCTGGGATCGATAGGTACCGGTTTCGCCCAGCCGAAACGAAAAACGAGCAGCATCAGGGCCCCTATAGGGTCAAGATGGGCCAGGGGGTTCAGCGTCAGCCGCCCCATCCTGGCCGGCGTGGGATCGCCGAGAAGAACGGCGGCGTAGCCATGACAAAATTCATGAAACGTTATGGCCCAAAGGACTGCTGGCAGGCTCAGAAGCAGGTCCCCAAGGGCGGGCATGTGGCCCAAGTCTTCACACCTCCTGTGTCTTGGCCCGTCCCGATCCCGAAAGGGAGGGGAGGAAATGGTGCCTGACCCATTCGATTTCATCTTCGCGGGTTTCCACTTCCCCGTCCAACCGGGCCATCTGCAGCCGCGAAAGGATGCTCCCGATGAGAGGGCCTTCCTGGTATCCCATCTCCAGCAGGTCGCGGCCTACCAGCATGGGTTCGACTTTTTGGAGGCGGGTCAGGTAAAGGAGTATCCTCCTCCTCACCCGCCAGCGTTCCGTGGCGGCGGCCCAGTAAAATGTCGTGATGGGGTTATATTCCTTCAAGAACGTGAAGATGTGCGAAGGTTTCTTTTGCCCCCTCCCGCCGAGCCTGTGTTCAGCCGGTCCCAGTTCAAAGAGCCCCTTCGTGATCAAGTCTCTTTCGGCGGGCGAAAGGTTGAGCCTGTCGAGCACTTGCAGGGCGACCGTACTGGGCGAGTCGGTGAGGAGCGCCATCAAAAAGAAAAGCCACTGCCTGTCGCCCATGTCGGGAATATCCCTGGAGAGCCTCTTCTTGAAGACCTCAAGGCGCCTGGTCGCCCTCAGAGCTCCCTTGTCAACCACGACGCCCGGAAAGACCGCCCTCCAGAAACCGACGGAGTTAAACCTTTTGATCTGCGCCAGGACGTTCTTCTCCTGGAAAAGGGGTTCTATCTCGCTTCTGAGGCGAACGCCCGACAGCAGCGTTAGCAACCCCCCTCGGATGCAGTTTTCTAGTAGCCTGAGGGTGTTGTCCTCGATCCGCAGACCCAGCCTTTGTTCCAGGCGTATCCCCCTTATAGCCCTTGTCGGGTCCTCGACGAAACTCAGGTTGTGGAGGACCCTCAAGAGCCTGTCCTTGATGTCCCGACGCCCGCCGAAATAGTCGATCAGCGTACCCCAATCCTCTTCGTTAATCGATAGGGCCATCGCGTTTATCGAGAAATCCCTGCGGTAAAGGTCGTGCTTTATCGAATCGATGGAAACCTGGGGTTGTGCAACGGGTTGTTCATAAAACTCCCTCCTGGCGGTGGCCACGTCAACCTTCCGGCCGTCGGGGAAAATGACGGTCCCCGTCCGGAATCGCTGGTGGATCGCTACCCTGGCGCCGTCTCTCACCCAGGATTCGAGGAAAGCCACGGCATCACCTTCGACGACGATATCCAGGTCTTCGTTGAGTCCCCCAAGGAGCAGGTCCCGCACGAAGCCGCCGACAACATAGGCTTTCATGCCCAAGGAGGTGGCCCTTTCCCCCATCTTTCGAAGGAGGGAGGAGACCGGGTCTTTGAGAAGGGATGCCATCAGGCCGGAGATGTTCTCCACCCAAGGCATCTCCGGGGCCACCGTTCTTGTCTCCACGGGCAGGGACCTGGGGAAGAGGGCCCTGAGGATATCGGTCCTGGTAACGATCCCCATAAGTCGTCCGTCCCTCGTCACCATAAGCCTGCCGATGTTCCGGGAAACCATGATCCTGTGCGCCTCGGCTACGGCGGCCCCCGGGCCGATGGAGAGGGGATCCTCCGTCATGTAATCTTCTACCCTGGCCTCGCCAAGACCGTGGGTCTGAGCCCTGTCGAGATCCTTTCTCGTGATGATCCCCTTTACTTCGCCTTCGCCAAGCGCCACAGGAAGAGCGGAGTGACCGTACCTGATCATCAGCCGGTAAGCGTCTTCCAACGATTTTTCCGGGGAGATGACCATCACCGGGCTGGTCATTACTTCGCCGACGGTCACCAGTGGCCGGATGGACTTTTCAAGTCTTGCCTCCAGGTCGGCCAGCACCTCCTGGGGGGTGACCCCGGTCAGGGTCACCGCCGCGGCCTGGGGATGCCCCCCTCCCCCAAGGGGGGAAAGAAGGTCAGCGACATCGAGAACCTCCTCACGGCCTCGGGCCACGACGTACACCCTTTTTTCCATTTGGACGGCCGCGAGCGCCACATCGGCATCGAAAAAATCCCTGAGGCGATGGACGAAGAGCGAAAGCCCTTCGACATAGGCCGTGCTGGTCATCGACGAGAGTACCACCTTGGCGCCGTTGATGTACCTCTCCCGGGCGTTTTCGATCATTTTGTCCAGTATCCTTCTCTCGGAACTGTCGAGGGAGAGTTCAATATGGGCGGGGATGGCGGTCATGTCCGCCCCCAGGTTCTTCAGGTCGAGGATAGCCCGGAAGTCCTTCTCGGTTGTGGCACCGAAAGTCAGCGCACCGGTATCCTCGTAGATGCCCATGGCGAAAAGGGTGGCTTCCTTCGGTGATATGGGGATCCCCTTTTCGAGCAGTTTCCCTACGAGGATGGTGGTTGTGGCCCCCACGGGCTCTATCAGCGAAAAAGATGCCTCGATCTCTTCCTGTACTGCCGCGTGGTGATCGTAGACGTGGACCTCCAGTCCAGGACGGCCGAGGATGCCAGCAAAGGAAGCGATCCTGGCGGGAGAGCGGGCATCCACGACTATCAGCATCGTTATCTTGTTCATGTCAACCTGGCTGGGCGTCAGGATCTCCCACCTTCCCGGCGTTCTTTTGAGGAATTCCCTGACATTTCTCCCCGCCGAGCCGGAGAAGCAGGCCCGCGCTCCAGGGTAGAGCTTCGCCGCCGCCACCATGCTGGCCAAGGAGTCAAAATCGGCGCCGATGTGGGTGGTGATGACCTTCAACACTTCTCTCCCTTCATGGCCCGCAACAAAACCTCCTTGGGAAACCGTCGCCCCTCAGGTTGACTCGAACGGACACAGATACCAACGCCGCCGATCCTTTCGGCCACGGCCTTTATCACCTCCAGGTGGCAGGATCTCACGGAGGCCGTGACAACAAGGTCGGGGCCGCCTCGGGGCGTGCCCGTGACCTCGCACTCCCCGTCGGTTGCGATCCCCACCTCGATGACCTTCTCGTCCCTGGATAATTCACGGAACAAGCGGCAGGATACCTCCGGCGTGATCGATTCGAAACAGACCCTTGTGAGGGAGGAAAGGGAGAGAAAACGCGACCCAAGATCCCTAGCGTTTTCTACCAGTTCATCCAGGGTACCGTCATTACTGATGACCAAGTCGGCCCTGGTTTTCTTGTCTTCCGGTTCAAGAAGCCAGCGTTCGCGCCTATGGAGCTCTTTCCTGTCCCAACCACGAAAGGCGTTGCGGCGCACTCTTTCCTCCTCCGACGCTTCGATATAAACGGTGAGATCGACCCATTCCGGTACCCCCTTTTCGAACAAAAGCGGGATCTCGGCGACAACCCAGCCGTCAAGGCCATCGATCCGCTTTTCCATCTCCTCCCGGACTAAGGGGTGGATGATCCCGCACGCCCAGCGGTACTCCTCCTCATCCCCAAAGATGAACCCGGAAAGGGCCACATGATCCAGGGTCCCCTCGGCGTTGAGAATACCCCGCCCCCACCTTCCTACGGCTAGGGCCGCCAAGTCTCTTCTCTTCCAGAGTTCAGCCACTATCGGGTCCGCGCTGATGACCCGGGCCCCCTGGGATGCCCAGGCGGATGAAACCGTCGATTTACCAGCCCCAACGTCTCCCGTAAGGCCTATCACCAGCATAGGATACTTCCTCCCCGCTAATCTCCCCGGTTTCCTTGAATTCATCAGGGATCTCCCAGAGGAACCTGGAAAAACCGTTTCTCTGGATGGCCCCGAAAAGGACCCGGCTACCCGCACCGGTCAAGTAGAGCCTCTCCTCGGCCCTGGTCATGCCCACGTAACAAAGGCGCCTCTCCTCTTCCAAGTCGTCCGGGTCATCGAAGCACCTATAATGGGGGAACAGTGCTTCCTCGAGGCCTACCATGAAGACCGCCGGGAACTCCAGCCCCTTGGCGGCGTGGAGGCTCATCAGGCTCACCGACTCCGCCTCGTCAGGCGCAAGGTCCAGGTCGGTCACCAGGGCTATCTCCGCGAGCATCCTCTCGAGCCCTTCGGCGGAGGAAGTGACCGAGAGGAGTTCCCTTATGTTGTCCACCCTCTCTCTCCAGCCTTCGGGGTCCATCCGGGTCAATTCCGCTTGGTAACCGATCCCCTCCAAGATATAATCTATGATAGACGGTATGTCTCCGCTTCGCTCATTGATCTCAACCATGTGGCCCCCGAGTTCCATGACCCCCTTACCGGCCTTACCGGGGAGTCCGGCCCCGTTTTCGGACAGTTTTGTCCATAATCCGATCCCCTGCTCTCCCGAAGCGTGGATATGGTTCTTCAATTTTTCCATGGATTTTTTCCCCAGGCTTCGGGAGGGCATGTTCCCTATCCTCTCCAGCGCGGCCTCATCGAAGGGGTTGACGGCGAGCCTCATGAAGGAGAGGGCGTCCTTGACCTCCCGCCTCTCGTAAAAAGCCGTCCCCCGTACAATCCTGTAGGGGATATCGTGGCGGAGAAAAACCTCCTCGTAAAGCCTGCTCATGGCGTTTATCCTGTACAAAACGGCCATGTCCCCGAACCTGAAACCGATCCCCCTGAGCCTCAGCACCTCTTCCGCAATGAAGTCCGCCTCGATCCTCTCGTTACCCGCCAGCAGGACATGGATCTTCTCCCCACCGCTCCTCGAAGTCCAGAGCTTCTTCGGTTTCCTGCGGAAGTTGTTCCTGATGACGCCGTTGGCCCCGCCGAGAATATTCTGCGTGGAACGGTAGTTTTGCTCAAGGACGAAAACCTTGGCGTCGGGGAAGTCCTTTTCGAAATTAAGGATCATGTTCATATCGGCCCCTCGCCACCCGTATATCGACTGGTCCGGGTCGCCGACGACCATGATCTTCTCCCGCCCCGAGGAGAGGGCCTTCAGGAGCAGGTACTGGGGACGGTTTACGTCCTGGTATTCGTCCACCAGGATCCAGTCTATGCGCTCCCTCTCCCTTTCACGCACATTGCTATCATTGACAATGAGGTGCAGGGGTAAAACAAGCAGGTCCTCAAAATCTACAGCGCCCTGCCTGGCCAGCCCTTCCTGGTACTTTGAGTAGATCGGCCCGATCGGGAAATCCTGTTCCCCGATGTTGAGGGTCCTGGGGTCCCCCTCGCTCTTGGCCCTGCAAAGGCGTTCCACCACCCAGCCCGGTTCGTACTGCCCCGGGTCAATGCCTAGTTCTTTCATGATGGCCTTTACCAGCGACCTCGTGTCGGCTCGGTCAAAGATTGTCGCAGCCCTTCGCCCGGTGATCCTCTCGAGCTCACGGTGGTTTCTTATTAGGAAGCGAAGGCCCCATGAGTGGAAGGTCCCGACCTCCAGCCCGGCAAGGTCTACGCCCAGGAGCCTGTTTATCCTCTCCCGCATCTCCCGGGCGGCCTTGTTCGTAAAGGTCACTGCCATGATGGAACGGGGGTCGAGGCCATGCTCGGATACGAGCCAGGCGAACTTGTGGGCAAGGACGCGGGTCTTGCCGCTCCCCGCCCCGGCCAGGACGAGTTGCGGTCCCGAGTAATAGCGGACGGCCTCAGCCTGGCTGTCGTTGAGGGATGCGATCAGGCTCGAGGCCTCTTTCCGGTTCATGGCCTCTTCGCCTTGACCCAGCCTTGGACCAACGAAACCCAATCGGACATGCCATCTCCCCTGAGGGGCGATACTTCCAACCTTTCTGCCCTAGGGTTCAATTCCTTGACATCCTTCCAGAAAAGGTCCCTGTCGAAATCCAGGTGTTCGAGCAGGTCCACCTTGGTGAGCAACACGGCCTCGGCCCGCATGAACAGGTGAGGGTACTTGAGGGGCTTGTCCGGCCCTTCCGGGACGCTGCAAAGGGCGACCTTGTAGTCCTCGCCTAGGTCGAATTCCGCGGGACATACGAGGTTTCCCACGTTCTCGACGAAGATGACGTCGACGCCGTCCATCTCAAGGCTCTCAAGGGCTTTCTCAACGAGGTTGGCCTCCAGGTGGCACCCCCCCCGGGTATTGATCTGCACCACCGGGGTTCCGGTACGGGCTATCCTCTCGGCGTCCCTCGACGTGGCCACATCGCCTTCGAGGACCACCGATCGAAAAAGGGGGTCCTTCAGGGTCCATTCAAGGAGGGCGGTCTTGCCTGAGCCCGGGGAACCGATCAGGTTGAGCATCAGCACCCCTTTTTTTGAAAGGTCTTTCCTGATCTTTTCGGCAATTTTTTCGTCGGCGGCCATGACCGACCGCTGGATTGCTATCCTTCGGGACATATTACTCTTCCACCTCCACCGATTCCAGGTCCAACTCCATGCCGCTCGCGGTCTCGACTTGGCCGCTCCCGCAGCGGGGACATAGGAATGATAGGCCCTCCCATTCCTCCCCGCAAAAAGAGCACCGGCTCGTGACGGGTACTTCAAGGATCTCCAGCGAGGACCCCTCCATGATAGTGCCCTCGGTGACCACGGAAAAGGAAAAGACCATTACCTCGGGGATGACTTGTCTCATCCGGCCGATCCTCAAGGTGACCTTCGTCACTTTCTTCCATCCCTTTTCCCTGGCCATCTCCTCCAAGGATTCAACCACGGCGCCGACCAAGGACAACTCGTGCATTTAAAGCCTCTTTTCGATCCCGCTGAACCAGGGACGACTGGTATGCTACCCGGAGCGAGCCCCGGCGTGGCCTTACGCCGCGCTGACGCTGGACCTCTTTTTAAAGTATAACCCTTCAGAGGCCCTTATCTTTCGGGGGTCCGTCAAGGGGGCCTCATTCACGACAAATCCCGGATCAATGAAGCCCTTCGAGGCGGGAGTTTTCAGGTCCACCAGGAAGGATCCACCGACCGTTCAGAGCTTCCATCGGCGGGCCAAAACTCTTCGACCATGGTACATCGGGCGATGACCTGGCCGGGGACTGTCGGGCCGAGCGGACGCCTGCAACAGGTTCGCCTCTTGACCTTCAGCTGGGATAACCGGGGG
>JAXGNU010000009.1:0-58589 GCA_040767805.1 Thermovirgaceae bacterium | reverse complement strand
CGAGATGGGGAGCCGTTTCCTCTTCCTGAACGTCCTCATCCTGGGCGCTCTTTGCGGCGCCGGGGTGGGTGACGTGACGATTGCAGAGGTGCGCGAAGCGGTCAAGGCCCTGGCTCCATCGAAATTCGTCGATGACAACCTCAAAGCGGTGGACCTGGGCTATGCTGGGACCCATCGATGACGAAATAGAAAGACCGTCGCGGGGGGCCGGAAAAGGGCTCCCCGCTTTTTGGAGCCCTCGGTCAAGAAGAGCTTTCACCCTGGTGGAGGCCGTCGTGGTGCTCTCCCTCATGGCGGCCCTGTCCCTGGCCTTTTCCCCGGTCGTGACGGGGCTTTTGTCCCAGAGGGCCGGGAGCGAACTGGCGGCCAGGGCCGAGGCCAGGAACCTCACCAGGCACATCGAGAGGGTCCTCATGAGGGCCCTCCTGCACCGCAGGGCTTTCGACGTGCAGTACCTGTCGGGTTTCAGGAAGGAATTCCTGGTCCATTGGTACAACCCCTCGGAGTACGAGCGTTACCAGACGAAGGACAGGTGCCTCGTTTACTTCAAGTCGACCGTGGCGCAGCCCAAGTGTTATACTCCAACGTGGCATACGATGACCCCGGCTTTCACCCTGTATATCTACACCCCAGGAAAGAAGAAGGTCGCGGAAATAGCCGTGTCGGGCTATTGCTCCGTGAGGCTCACGGAGTTGCCTTGAGGCCCGGCGGGGGGTACTTTTGATTTGGGGGGCTTTGTATTGGCGGCGAAACCGTGGTGGCGAGAGACGATAGAGACCATCCTTTGGGCGCTGGTGCTGGCATTGGTGCTGAGGGCGCTGGTGATACAGGCGTTCTGGATCCCCAGCGGCTCCATGATCCCGACCCTCCTGCCCCGGGACAGGGTCTTCGTGGCCAAGTTCTGGTACTCCTTCGCGGAGCCGAAGCGGGGGCAGATCATCGTCTTCAAGTATCCCCTGGATCCGAAGAGGGATTTCGTAAAGAGGTTGATAGGCCTGCCGGGGGAGACCGTGGAGATCGTCGAGGGCACGGTGATGATCGACGGTGAACCCCTCCAGGAGCCCTACGTGAAGAATCACGACAACCTGAGCTTTGGACCCTTGAAGGTGCCCGAGGGGCACTACTTCATGATGGGGGACAACCGGCCCCACTCCCAGGACAGCCGTTTCTGGGGTTTTGTCCCGGAGGCGAACATCAAGGGCCCCGCCTTTATCCGCTACTGGCCCATACCCAGGATCGGGGGGCTTTACAAGGAATGACGAGGACCGTGTGGTACCCGGGGCATATGGCCCGGGGGTTGAGGAAACTCAGGGAGCTCTCGGAGAAGCTGGACCTCTTCGTGGAGGTCCGGGACGCCAGGGCTCCCTTTCTTACGGGATCCCCCTTCAGCGGGCAGGTGGCCAAGTTCCGGCCGGTGTGGGTCGTCCTGTCCAAAGTGGACCTGGCCGCCGAAGAAGCCACCGCGAGGTGGCTTTCCTTTTTCCGCGGGCAGGGGAGCCAGGCCTGGGCGATGGACCTGAGGAGGGGAAACGTGTCGCCCCTCCTCAGGGCCGCCGCCAGGCTGAAACCCGCCTACAGGGAACTGCGGCTGGCGGTGATAGGGATCCCCAACGTCGGCAAGTCGATGCTTCTCAACGCCGTCGTCGGCAAGAGCTCCGCCCCTGTCGGCGGGATCCCCGGGGTCACCCGAGGGGTCGCCTGGTACAAGGGGAAGGGGCTCCTCGTGGTTGATTCGCCGGGCATCCTGGACCCCGCCTCCCACAGGGAGGTCCACCGAAGGCTGGCCTGGCTGGGGAGCAGTAGGAGCGACGTGATAGGCGGCTACGAGGACCTGGCCGAGGGTCTGATTGATTTCTTAAGGAAGTCGTCGAAGCTTGAACGGGCCCTGGCCTCGTGGGACCTGGAGCCGCAGGAAGAAACCCCCTCGGGCACCCTCCGGAGGGTGGGGCTGAGGTTGGGCTGCCTCGTGAAAGGGGGCGAGGTTAACATGGACCTCGCCGGGAAGCGCTTTATCGAAGCCTTCTCCACGGGAAGGCTCGGGAGGTTCACCCTCGAGGGACCGGGCGACCCGCCGCCCTGGGAGGCGGGGCCGTGATAGTGGCGGGTGTCGACGAAGCGGGCCGGGGCCCCCTGGCCGGGCCCGTCGTGGCGGCCGCCGTCGTCCTGGGCAGGGATGAGGCCGTCCGTCTGTTATCGATGGGTTTGAGGGACTCGAAGGCCCTGTCGGCGGCCTCCAGGGTGGCGATCTTCGCTGAAATATGCCGTATGGGCGTCGCCTGGCGAGCCCAGGCCGCCTCGCACCGCCGTATCGACAGGGACAACATCCTGGCGGCCACCCTGTGGGCGATGAACCGGAGCGTGACCCGCCTTTCGGTGAAGCCCGGCCTGGTGATCGTCGATGGCCTAACCCCCATCCCGGGGCTCGGCATCCCTCAGAGAGCCCTCACCCGGGCCGACGAGTTCGTCCCGTCGGTGGCCGCCGCCTCGGTGGTAGCCAAGGTCCTGAGGGACCGGGTCATGGGGTCCCTGGACAGGCTCTTCCCGTGCTACGGGTTCCTCCGCCACAAGGGTTACGCCACGCGGGAGCACGTGGAGGCCCTTCGCCTCGAGGGCCCTTGCGGGGTCCACCGGAAGAGTTACCACGTAAGGGGCTGGTCCTAGCGTAAACCGCGCCACTTCACAACGCCGCCCGGGGGGCGGTACCCGTAAGGTCGGAGGGGATGAGATGGCAAAGCATATCGAACTCGGCGCCGCGGGGGAGGCTCTCGCGGCCAGGGAGCTTTCACGGCTTGGCTACAGGCTTGTCGACGCCAACGTCCGGATGAGGATGGGGGAACTGGACATAATCGCCGAAGAGGACGGCGAGATGGTCGTCGTGGAGGTCAGGACGAGGACCATCGGGAGGATGCTCCCCCCGGAGGCGACGGTCGGCCCCTCGAAGATCCGTAAACTTGTCAGGACCGGCACGGCCTACATGGACCGCATCGGCTGGGAAGGCCCCTGGAGGATAGATATCGCCGCCATCACCGTCGGGCCCGACGGGAAGCCCGCGCTGGAGATCTTCCGGGACATCACCGTGGGGATCATCGAACCATGAACGTGGTCAACGGTGTGACCCTCCGGGGCATCGAGGCCCTGAAGGTGGAGGTCGAGGTGGAGATGACCGGGGGGCTTTTCGCCATATCGGTGGTGGGGCTCCCCGACGCCACGGTGAAGGAGGCCCGCGAGAGGGTCCGGGCCGCTCTTAGGTCCCTGGGCCTTTCCGTGAAGGGCAGGGTGGCCGTCAACCTGGCCCCGGCCGATATCCCCAAGGAGGGGGCCCTGATAGACCTCCCCATCGCCATCGGGATCGCCCACGCCATGGGCGAGGTCCGCGTCGCTCGGCCCACGATCTTCATGGGGGAACTGGCTCTCGACGGCAGGGTCCGGAGGGTCCGGGGCGCCGTCCCCGCGGCGCTGTTGGCCAGGAAGCTCGGTTTCCCCCTTTTCATCCCCGAGGGGAACGCCCGCGAGGTCTCCCTCGTCAAGGGCGTCACCGCCTGGAAGGTGGGGCATATCCGCGATCTCTTCGCCCACCTGCAGGGCTTTTCCCAACTGGAACCCATCGCTCCCGGCGAAGAGGCCGAGGAAAACCCCGAACCGGACCCCGACCTCTCCGACATCAAGGGGCAGGCCGCTGCCAAGCGCGCCCTCGAGATAGCCGCCGCCGGCCACCATAACGTCCTCATGACGGGTTCGCCCGGCTCGGGGAAGACCCTCCTGGCCAGGGCGCTCAAGGATATCCTCCCGCCCCTCTCCGACGAGGAGATGATGGAGGTCCTCCTGGTGAGGAGCACCGTGGGCCTCCCCCTCCACAGCTCCCGCCGGCGGCCCTTCCGGGCCATCCACCACACCTCGAGCACCATATCCGTCTGCGGCGGCGGGACGAACCTCCGGCCCGGCGAGATCAGCCTGGCCCACCGGGGGGTCCTTTTCCTCGACGAGTTCACCGAGTTCAGACGGGACCTGCTCGAATCCCTCCGCCAGCCCCTGGAGGACGGTTTCATCTCCGTGAGCCGGGCCAGCGGTAGCGTGACCTATCCGGCCAGGGTGCTGCTCGTGGCCGCCTGCAACCCCTGCCCCTGCGGTTTCCTGGGCGACCCCCAGGAGCCCTGCCGCTGTTCCCCCCTGGCGGTGGAACGCTACCGCCGCAAGATGTCGGGCCCCATCCTGGACAGGATCGACCTCCACGTCACCGTGCCGAGGCTGACGCCGGACGAACTGGTGCAGTTCGAGGGGCAGGTGGGGGAGAACAGCGCCGATGTGCGCCAAAGGGTCCTCAGGGCCAGGGAGGTCCAGTGGCGGCGGTGGGGACCCCTGGGTTTCCAGTGCAACGCGGAACTGCCCGAAAGGGCACTGAGGAGACAGGTCAAGATCGACGCCGAGGGCAGGCGCTTCCTTAAGGACGTGGCCGGGAGGGTCCGCCTCTCCGGGAGGGGCATCAGCAGGGTCCTCAAGGTGGCGAGGACCATCGCTGACCTCGCCGGCGATGAGGGCCTCACCACGGTCCACCTCGCCGAGGCGCTGGCCTTCAGGGAAGGGGGGGACCTCCCCTGGAACCGCTGAAAAAGGGAATGCTCCTGCTGAACGCCACCGGCGGCTTCGACGCAAGTGTCCTCGAGGCCGCCGCCGATCGCGGGGTCTCCTGGGAGGATGTCATCGCCGGATCGGATTCCGCCCTGGACGCGCTCGGCGTGAAGGGTGCCCCCAGGGAGGCCTTGCTGGGGCTGATCTCGTCGGGGTGGTGCGACCGGGAGGTCGACCGTTGCGAGAAGAAGGGCATCGAGATCATCTTTTTCGGGGAGGCCCGTTACCCTCCCATGCTGGGTGACCTCCGCGACCCCCCTCTCGTGCTCTACGCCAGGGGAAAGGGTCTGCCCCCCGGGGACGCGGTGGCCGTGGTCGGGACCAGGAAGTGCACTTCCTACGGGTCCGGTTGCGCCTACGACCTCGCCTCGATGCTGGCGGGCGCCGCGGTGGCCGTCGTAAGCGGGGGCGCCCGGGGGATCGACGGTGCCGCCCACAGGGGCAGCATCGACTCCGGGGGGAGGACCGTCGCCGTGATCGGGACCGGGGCGGATATCTTCTACCCGGTCCAGCACGCCTCGCTTTTCGGAGAGATCATGGAAGAGGGGGTCCTCCTGGGCGAGTTCCCCCTCGGGACACCCCCCAGGCCGTGGCAATTCCCACGGCGGAACAGGCTCATCGCCGGACTGTGCTCGAGGTGCGTCGTCGTGGAGGCGCCCCAGAAGAGCGGCGCCGTCCTTACCGCCCGCCTCGCCCTCGAAACGGGGAGGGAGGTTTGGGCTGTGCCGGGGCGGATCACCGACGCCGTCTGCCGCGGTTCGAACGCCCTCATATCCGACGGCGCCATGCCCCTGGTGGACCTCGGGGAGTTCGCCGCCCTCGCCTCGGGGAGGCAGGGTGAACTCTTCCCGCCCATACCCCGGCAGGGCGTTCCCGCCAACTCCCCCCTAACGCCCGAGGAGGCCGAAGTGCTTCGCATCCTGGGCGATCACGGTGACATGACGGTTGACAACATAGCGACGGAAGGTAAAATGAGCGCCGCCGCCGTATTGAGGGTCCTCGGGGTGCTGTCGGCCTACGGCCTTGTCGTCCCCAGCGGCCCCGGAAGGTGGGGTTCGAGGGCCGCAAGGGGGGCCTGAGGAGCCCCGGGGGAACAGGAGGAGAGAGGATGTCCGTAAGATTCATACCCGAAAGCGAAAGCCGCTTCCTCACCGAGGACGCCCTGGCCCTGGCCTACCGTGCCTGCGCCGACGAGAACCTTTCCAGGGAGGTCGTGGAGGAAACCCTGACCGAGGCGGTCCGCCTCGGCCTGATCGGCGACTTTCCCATTAACGCGGGTCTTTTTGAGTCCCTTTTGTACTCGGCCCGTGAAAAAACAAAGGCCTCGGGGCCGAAGGAAATGTTGTTGTGCTGAAGGACGAAGGACCCAGGGCGAAAAAGGCGAGGACGAAAAAGACCGGGGCCTCACCCTCCCGAAAGCCGTCGACGGCAGGGACGAAGCCTGCTAAAAAAAGGGCGTCCCGGGCCGCCCCTGAACCGGGGCGGACCCTGGTCATCGTCGAATCCCCCTCCAAGGCCAGGACCCTCGGCAAGATCCTCGGCAAGGGTTACGACATCCAGTCCAGCGTGGGCCACATCCGCGACCTGCCCAAGAGCCGCCTGGCCATCGACGTGGAGAAAGGTTTCGAGCCGGAGTACATCCTGGTCAGGGGTAAGGGGGCCGTCGTCCGGAACCTGAAGGAGAGGGCCTCGGTGAGCAGCCGGGTGCTCATTGCCTCCGACCCCGACAGGGAGGGGGAGGCCATAGCCTGGCACCTTTCCGAAACGCTGGGCGTCGACCCCGGTTCCCCCTGCAGGGTGAGGATGTACGAGATCACCCCCAAGGGCGTCAAGGAGGCCTTTGAGCATGTCTCCTCGGTCGATATGAAAAAGGTCGAGGCCCAGCAGGCCCGCCGCGTCCTGGACAGGCTTGTCGGGTACAAGCTGAGCCCCCTGCTGTGGGACAAGATCAAGAGAGGCCTTTCGGCCGGGAGGGTCCAGTCGGCTGCCCTGAAGATGATCTGCGACAGGCAGGGCCTGATCGATTCCTTCGTTCCGCAGGAGTACTGGCAGGTCACGGTGGCCGCAGCGGCCGAAGGTGGACGGGAGTACTCCCTCAGGGTCGACAGGCTCGACGGCAAGTCCCTCGTCAAGGACGGCCGTACGTTGCTGATCAAGGACGAGTCCTCAGCCGCCGAGATAGAGGAGGAGGTCCGCTCCAACGAGGTCAGGGTGGTCTCCTTCACCCAGAAGGAGGGCACCCGCAAGTCACTGCCCCCCTTCAAGACGAGCACCCTGCAGCAGGAGGCGTCCCGGAGGCTCTCTTTCGCCCCCCGGAAGACGATGTTCACAGCCCAGGGGCTCTACGAGGGCGTCCCAATCCCGGGCCGCGGGACGACGGGCCTCATCACCTACATGAGGACCGACAGCCTCAGGGTCTCACCGGAGGCCGCCGGCCAGGCCAGGGAGTATATAAAGACCGCCTTCGGCAAGGACTACCTGCCCCCCTCGGCCCAAGTGCACGAGGGCAAGGGCCGCTCCCAGGACGCCCACGAAGCCATAAGGCCCACAGACGTCACCCTCACGCCCGGTTCGGTGAGGGAGCACCTGACCCCGGACCAGTACAGGATCTATGACCTGGTCTGGCGCCGCTTCGTGGCGAGCCAGATGAGCCCCGCGAGGATAGCCAGGAGCACCGTGGAGGCCGAAAGCGGGAGGGTTGGGATGAGGCAGTCCGGGGCCTGCGTGGTCTTCGATGGCTGGGGAGCGCTCTGGCCCCTGGACATGAAAGACGAGGTCATCGAGCCCGCCAGGGAAGGCGAACTCCTGGAAGTGAAGGGGATAACCAGGGAGCAGCGCTTCACGAAACCACCTTCGAGATTCACCGACGCCGGGCTCATCAAGGCCCTCGAGGAGGAGGGCATAGGGCGCCCCTCGACCTACGCGACCATCGTACAGACCCTCTACGACAGGAAATACGTCGTCAGGGACGAGGACAAGCGTCTTGCCCCCACGCCCCTCGGCCGTATAGTGGACGCCTTCCTGGAGGCCCACTTCCCCGGCATCGTGGACCTGGCCTTCACGGCGGGGATGGAGAATGAACTGGACGAGATCGAGGATAACGGCAGGCTGTGGAGCGACGTGGTCCGCGACTTCTGGACGGGCTTCTCCGCCTCCCTGGAAAGGGCGGCGGCGGAGGCCGAGAAGGTGGCTCCCCCTCCCCCCGAACCGATAGGGGAGGACTGCCCCCTCTGCGGCTCGCCGCTGGTGATCAAGTCGGGGCGTTTCGGCGACTTCATTGGCTGTTCCGGCTTCTCCGACCCGGCAAAAAAGTGCCGTTACACCCGCCCCATACTGAAGACGACGGGCGTGGCCTGCCCCAAATGCGGCGAGGGCGAGGTCGTGAGGAGAAAAGGTAAGAGGGGCAAGCCCTTCTACGGTTGTTCCCGTTACCCCGAGTGCGACTATGTCTCCTTCACCCCGCCCGGCGACGGGGGAGGGCAGGGCGGCGGCCCGCCTGGGGTCCCTACCGATGACGAAGAAGGCCCCTACAGGTAAGGCCGGCGAAGGGGTGATCGTGGCCGGGGCCGGCCTGGCCGGTTCCGAGGCCGCCTGGCAGTTGGCCCGGAGGGGCATCCCCGTCACCCTCGTTGAAATGCGACCCCTGAAGATGACGCCGGCCCACAAGACCCCCGGCTTCGCGGAACTGGTGTGCAGCAACTCCCTGGGGGCCGACGGGACGACGAGCGCCGGGGGCATACTGAAGGCCGAACTGGACCTCCTGGGGAGCCTCATCCTTGACCGTGCCAGGCGGTCCCGGGTCCCGGCGGGGAAGGCCCTGGCCGTGGACCGGCAGGTCTTCTCGGAAGGCGTGACCGGCGCCCTCACCTCGGAACCCCTGGTCACCCTCGTGAGGGAGGAACTCCGGGAGGTGCCCCAAGGCCCGGCCATCATCGCGACAGGTCCCCTAACCTCGGAACCCCTGGCGGACTCCCTCTCCCGGCTGGTGGGTGAGAAGCTGTTATCCTTCTTCGACGCCGTGGCCCCCGTGGTGACGGCCGAGTCCATCGATATGACCAGGGCCTACCGCGGCGGCCGTCGGGGTTTGGGCGACGACTACATAAACTGCCCCATGACGAGGGAGGAGTACGAGGCCTTCCAGGCGGCCCTCGCCTCGGCCGAGAGGGCGCCGAGGCGCGACTTCGAAAAGGACGAACGCTACTTCGAAGGATGCCTCACCGTGGAGGTCATCGCCTCCCGCGGTGTGGACACGCTGCGTTTCGGCCCCCTGAGGCCCGTAGGCCTCAGGGACCCCCGCACCGGCGAAGAACCCTGGGCGGTGGTCCAACTCCGCCAGGAGAACACCGGGGGCACCCTCTTCAACCTCGTCGGTTTCCAGACGGGCCTCCGGTGGCCCGAGCAGGAGAGGGTCTTCAGGATGATCCCCGCCCTCTCCCGCGCCGAGTTCGTCAGGCTCGGCGTGATGCACCGGAACGTCTTCGTCGACGCGCCGAAGGTCCTCGACCCCTTCTTGAGGCTGAAGAACCGCGGCGACCTCTTCCTCGCCGGCCAGGTGACGGGCGTGGAGGGTTACATGGAGAGCACGGCCATGGGCCTCGTGGCGGCTCTCAACGCCGCCGCCCTCGTCCGGGGCCTGGAGTTCCCGGCCTGGCCGAGGGAGACCGCCATCGGTTCCCTGCTGGGGCACCTATCGGACCTCCAACCGCGGTCGTTCCAGCCGATGAACATCAACCTGGGGCCTTTTCCCCCGCTGCCCGAGAGGGCCAGGAAGAGGGCCGACCGGTGCCAGAAGCACGCGGCCCGCTCCTTGGAGGCCTTGAGGAAGTTCATCGATGAATTACCACCTCTTTTGAGATGAATTCCGACCAAACCGATATCTTCTGAAAATTATGGTTAATCCCCGTCAAAGTGGTAAAATAGGCGGTATGCCAAGGGACGCTGTTTCGGCATCGATCGACCTTTTCCTCGAGGAGATGGGGTCCGGCAGGGGAAGTTCGGGTCACACCACCCTCAACTACGCCGTGGACCTCTCCCAGTTCGCCGACTACCTGGAAGGCCTGGGCATCGGCGATCCGGGGGGTGTGGAGTCCTCCCATGTAAGGGGTTTTATCCGCGACGTGGTGGGCTTCGGTTACGCCCGCTCCTCGGCGGCCAGGAAACTGTCCGCCATCAAGAGCTGGCTCGGTTTCCTCCAGGAACGGGGCGTGATAACGTCGAACCCCGCCGCGGGCATCCGGGGACCGAGGCTCCCTGGGAGGCTCCCGAGGGCCATCTCCAGGGAGGACGTGGAAGCACTGCTCGATAGAGGCCCCACCGGGCGCGAGGCCTGCAGGGACAAGGCGGCGATGGAGCTCATGTACGGCTCCGGCCTCAGGGTGGCCGAGACGGCGGCCCTCCGGTGGGAAGAGGTCGACCTCGAAGAAAGATGGGTCAGGGTTATGGGCAAGGGCGAGAAGGAACGCCTCGTCCCGATGGGAAAGTTCGCCGTCAAGGCCCTGAGGGAGTGGAAGGACTCCTGCCCGGACCCGACGGGTCCCGTCTTCCCCGGGAGCAGGGGAGGCCATATCACCGTCAGGACCCTCCACAGGGCCGTACTGAAGGCCGCCTCCACGGTGGGCCTGACCGGGGTGACGCCCCACGTGCTGAGGCACAGCTTCGCCACCCATATGCTCGAGGGCGGGGCCAACCTGAGGGTTCTCCAGGAATTGCTGGGGCACGAGAGCCTCGTGACCACCCAGAAGTACCTGAAGGTCACCATAGAACAACTGAGGAAGAGCTATACCATGGCCCACCCCAGGGCCGGAAGCGGTGATGCGGACGATGAAGGGGACAACGATACTTTGCGTCAGGAGGGGTAACGTGGTGGCCATGGCCGGCGACGGCCAGGTCACGCAGGGGGACCAGGTCATAAAAGTGGGCGCCAAGAAAGTGAGGCGCCTCTACGATGGCCGCGTGCTCACGGGATTCGCCGGCGGCACCGCCGACGCGATGACCCTCCTGGAGCGTTTCGAGAAGAGGCTGGCCGAGCACGGCGGCAACCTCGTCAGGGCGGCTACGGAACTGGTAAAGGACTGGCGCACCGACAGGGTCCTGAGGCGGCTCGAGGCCATGATGCTCGTGGCCGACCGGGGGACGACCCTCCTGTTGAGCGGCGCCGGCGACATCCTGGAGCCCGAGGGCGAGGCCTGTGCCATCGGCTCGGGCGCCGGCTACGCCCTGGCGGCGGCGAGGGCGTTCCTGGAATCTTCCGAAGCCCGGGCTGATGAGATCGCCAGGAGGTCCCTGGTCATTGCCTCGAAGATATGCATCTACACCAACGATTCCATCACGCTGGAGGTGCTCGAGGATTGAGGGGCGGCAGGACCGGTGCTCTCACCCCCAAGGCCATCACGGCCTACCTTGACCGGTACATCGTGGGGCAGCGCGACGCCAAGAGGGCCGTCGCCATCGCCCTGCGGAACAGGCTGCGCCGCCTGGAACTGCCCGAGGACGTGGCCCGGGAGATAGCGCCGAAGAACATCCTCATGGTCGGCCCCACGGGGGTCGGCAAGACCGAGATAGCCAGGAGGCTCTCCCAGCTGGTGAGCGCCCCCTTCATAAAGGTCGAGGCCACCAAGTACACCGAGGTGGGTTACGTCGGCCGAGACGTGGAATCCATGGTTCGGGACCTCGTCGAGAGGTCCGTCCAGATGGTCAAGCAGCGCAAGATCGAGGAGGTCCGCGAGGAGGCTGCCTCGCGGGCCCGGGAGAAGATCCTCGATGCCCTCATCCCCCCGGTGAGGGTCCAGGAGAAGGTCTCTGACTTCATGCACCTCTTCACGGGGCAGCAGACCGCGAAGGAGGAGCGACTTCCCGCCGAGGAAGAGGAGAAAGCCGAGAAGCAGCGCCTTTCCACCAGGGAGAGGCTGGCCCGCATGCTCGACGAGGGCAGGCTCGAGGCTCGGGAAGTCGAGATCGAGGTGAGCGAGAGCCCCCAGTTCGGCATACCGATCATGGGCGGCCCCGGCATGGAGGAGATGGGTATAAACCTGGGGGAGATGCTCAGCGGTATGATCCCCAAGAAGAGGAAGCGGCGCTCCGTCACCATAGCCGTCGCCAGGGAGATCCTGGAGGCCGAGGAGGCGGAAAAACTCGTCGACCACGAGGCCGCCGCCCAGGAGGGCCTGGCGAAGGCCCAAGAGGAGGGCATAATCTTCATCGACGAACTGGACAAGGTCGCTTCCGCCGGGAGCGGCCACTCCGGGCCCGACGTGAGCCGTGAGGGCGTCCAGAGGGACCTCCTGTCCATCGTCGAGGGGTGCACGGTCAACACAAGGTATGGACCCGCCAGGACCGACCATATCCTCTTCATCGCGGCCGGCGCGTTCCACAAGTTGAAGCCCTCGGACCTCGTGCCGGAGCTGCAGGGAAGGTTCCCCCTGAGGGTCGAACTGGCCCCCCTGGGCGAGGAGGACCTGGCCAGGATACTGGTCGAGCCCGAGCACAGCCTGGTGGACCAGTACAAGGCCCTTCTTTCAACGGAGGATGTATCCCTCACCTTTTCGGAAGAAGCCATAAAGGCGATCGCCTCCCTGGCGGCGAAGATGAACCGCGAGACCGAGGATATCGGCGCCCGGAGGCTCCACACGATGATGGAGAACCTCCTCGAGGAGATCCAGTACGACGCCCCCGACCTCTCGGGCCAAGGAGTGGAGATCGATGAGGGCCTGGTGAGGGAGCGGCTCGAGAAACTGGTGGCCGACACGGACGTAAGGAAGTACCTGCTCTAGCGGGGGAGCCTTTTTCGAAGGCGCCCCACGTAACCGGGAGGGATTATCATGACGATGGACACACCGAAAGAACTGATCGAATCGAGGGCCCCGATCGCCAATCCTTCGGCGATGCAGGACCTGCTCGAGAAGACCCGGGCCGTCAACAGGATCCTCCAGAGCCGCAAGGACCCCGGGACGCCGGACTACCAGAGGCTCGCCAGGCTCCTCTGTGAACTGTCAGCGGCGAACGTCTATATCATCAACCGGGAGGGCGTCATCCTGGGCTACTCCTGGGTGAGCGAATACAACTGCCCCATCATGTCGGACCTCCTGGAGACGGGTTCCATGCCCGAGAACTACACTGAAAAGGTCAACCAGTACCACGAGTCGGAGCTCAACCACACCGACCACGGCCTTTGCGCCTACTCCGACGAGCCCTGTACCTACTCGAACAAGCACGTGGTCTACGTCCCGATCCACGGGGCCGGTGAACGGCTTGGGACGCTCATCCTGGCCCGCTTCGGCTACCCCTTCGACAACCGCGACCTCGTGCTGGGGGAGTACCTGGCCACCGTGGTGGGCCTCGAGATCCTGCACGCCAGGGCGAGGACCATCGCCGACAGGGCCCGGGAACGGCTGGTGGTCCAGATGGCCATGAGGGCCCTCTCCTACTCGGAAGTGGAGTCCATCAGGCAGATCATCAAGGAATTGAAGGGCTCCGAAGGGATAGTCGTGGCGAGCCGCGTCGCCGACAGGGTTGGGGTCACGAGGAGCGTCATAGTCAACGCCCTTCGAAAACTGGAGAGCGCCGGCATAATCGAGAGCCGGAGCCTCGGCATGAAGGGCACCTTCATCAAGGTCCTGAGCCCCCTCTTCCTGGAGGACCTCGGGGTGACGGAACACTAGCGGGATGGTCCCCGACACCGCTGACCGGGGTTGCGTATCGCGGCGTCGGAAATGATATACTTGACGTCGCGGACCGGGCCCGACGGGGCCGGTGTATCCATAGATCATTTTTTCAAATCTTACGGAGGGGAATACCGGTTGATGACCCATGAGAAAGGTTCCCAGATGACGGAGGTCAAGGTCGGGGATATCGTCACGGGTACAGTGGAACAGATCCTGCCATACGGGGCCTTTGTCAGGCTTTCGACGGGGCAGAAAGCGATGATCCATATCTCGGAACTGGCCCACGAGTACGTCAAGAAGGTGGAGGATGTCCTCCGGGTCCAGCAGGAGGTAAGGGCCAAGGTCTTGAAGATCGACGAAAGGGGCCGCATTGATCTCTCCCTGAAGCAACTCCAGGCCCGGCCCGAGCGCCCGAGGCAGCAGAGGGGCGCCCCGTCGGCCGCGGGGGATGATTTCGAGAAGAAACTGGCCTCCTTCCTGAAGGCGAGCGATCAGAAATTATCCGATCTGAACAAGAAGAGCAAGGAAGGGTCCGGGGGGAAACCGCGGGGAAAGAAATAGGGCGGTGGCTGGAAGCGCCTGCCGCGGGGGGCATGTTGCCCCCTGTTTTTTTTGAGCCCATCTTCCCCGGCGACATCGAGGCCGTGAAGAGGCAGGCCGGTTCGAGGCGTTTCGACGCGGGCCTGGTGCGGGGCGTTTCGCGAAGATGCAGGCACGGCTTCCCCCAGGTGACCCTTTGCGACCCCCTAAAGAAGGGGCGACCCTTCCCGACGGTCTTCTGGCTGACCTGTCCTCACCTCTCTCTCAGGGCCGATGAACTGGAGTCAGCCGGGGGGGTGAGGTCCCTGGGCCGCCACATAGAGAGGGAAAATCCCGAGGGTTGGAGGGTCTTCAACCTGGAATACCTGCTTTTCAGGGTTTTTCTCCTCGGGCCGGAGAGGACACGGAATATAATGTGGGAGGACCCATCCGCCTGGAAGTCCTTCGCCGCCACGGGAGTGGGGGGTATAAGGATCGGGGGGGGCGTCTCGGTGAAATGCCTTCACCTCCAGGCGGCCTCCATGATCGGGTTCGGGTGGCACCCCGGCGAGGGCCGGCTCCGAGAGATGCTGGGTGAGGTCGAATGCGGCGACCCTTCGGCCTGGCCCTGTGGGGCGCCATGAGGTTCGGCGCGATCGACCTGGGTTCCAACTCCGTCCGGTGCCTGGCGGTCAGGGTTCGCGGGGGGGTGCTCGAGTACATCGACTCGGGGGCCTGGATAACGAGGCTGACCGAGGGCATCGGCGGAGGGGCCGTATCGGTCGGTGACAAGCCCCTGGGCAGGACCCTGGATGCTGTCGGCGAGGCGCTGCTGCTCCTGGGAAGGTCGGGGGTCCCCCTGGGTCACGTCGCCTTCCGCGCCACCGAGAGTCTGAGGAGCGCGACGAACAGGGACAAAATAATAAGGGCCATGGAGGAGCTGACGGGGCTCCACCTGGAGGTGTTGGACCCCGCCGACGAGGCCCGGCTCGCGTGGAAGGGGGCGTCGCTGGGGATCCCCGGGGCGGGGATGGTCTTCGACCTCGGCGGCGGCAGCCTCGATGTGGGGACCGCCGATCAGACCTTTACCTTTCCCCTGGGCGCCGTCAGGATGACCGCCCTTTTCGGCGAGGACCCGGCAGCGGTGATGGAAGAAACGCGGCGCGCCGTCGGGGACAGCCTGGAAGGTCCTCCGGGGAAGCTTGTTGGGGTGGGGGGGACCTCCTCATCGGCGGCGATGATGATGGAAGCGATCCCCGTGACGGAATACGCCCCCTCGCGGCTCCATGGGCGGCCCATGAAAAGCGAAGAACTGGAGAGGCTGATCGCCAGGGTTCTGACGACTCCCCTTGAGGAACGGTCCTCCATCACCGGCCTCGAGATGGGGAGGGCCGACATCATCGTGGCGGGGCTTTCGGTGATCAGGGCCTTCCTCGGACTCGCCGGGGCCTCGGAGTACACCCATAGCGAGACGGACCTTTTATGGGCGCTTTGCCGGGAGGCGGCGGCCGGGAGGGGCTTTTACGCTTCATCGGCGATGATGCCGCGAGGGACCGGGAGGTAGATTTTCATGTGGCACGGACGGTTCAGGGAAGATACGGAGGAGATGGTCCAGCACTTTTCCCAGTCGCTGGACCTGGACTGGCGGCTGGCCCCCTACGATATCTACGGGAGCATCGCCCACGTACGGATGCTCGAACACGTGGGGTTGCTCGAACAGCGCGAAGCCGCGGTGATCGAGGACGGGCTGAGGGAGGTCCTCCGCGAGATCCAGGAGGGCAGCCTCAAGCCGCTCGAGTCGATGGAAGACGTCCACATGAACATCGAGGCGAGGCTCACCGAACTGATCGGGCCCCTGGGGGCGAAACTGCACTCGGGGCGGAGCCGCAACGACCAGTCCGCCACCTCCGTCAGGCTCTACCTGAGAAAGGAGATGTACTCCGTAGGAGACGGCCTCATAACGCTGATGGACGCCCTGCTCGACAGGGCCACGGCCCACAGGCACATCATCGTGCCGGGCTACACCCACCTCCAGCAGGCCCAGCCGATCAGCATGGGGCATTACTGGCTGGCCCATTTCTGGGCCCTTGCCAGGGACTTCCGCAGGGTGCTCTTCGCCCTGGAGTCGGTCAACGAGTGCCCCCTCGGGAGCGGCGCCCTGGCGGGCTCCACCCTTCCCCTGGACCGCGGGTTCACCACGGTCATGCTGGGCTTCGACAGGACCAGCGACAACAGCATGGACTCGGTGGCGCACAGGGACCACCTCCTGGACTGCCAGTACGCCATGACGGTCCTGATGGTCCACGCGAGCCGGATGGCCGAGGACCTGGTGATCTACAACAGCCGCGAATTCGGGTGGATCGTCCTTCCCGACGCCTTCTGCACCGGTTCCAGCATGATGCCCCAGAAGAAGAACCCCGACGTCCTTGAACTGGTGAGGGGACGCACGGGGCGGGTCATCGGCGACCTGGTGGACCTCCTTACCATCATCAAGGGGCTACCCCTGGCCTACAACAGGGACATGCAGGAGGACAAGCGGGCCCTGTGGTCGTCGACCCAGATCGTCAAGGATGTCCTCGACGTGCTTCCCCAGCTCATCGCCCGCGTCGAGATCGACGCCGAGAGGGCCGCGGAGGCCTTTTCGGACGGCTTCACCCTGGCGACGGACGTGGCCGAGTACCTGGTCATGAAGGGGGTCCCCTTCAGGACCGCCCACGAACAGGTGGGCGAAGCGGTCCGGTGGTGCCTCGACAGGAAGAGGACCCTCCTGAGCCTGACCCGGGAGGAGTGGAAGGAACTCATCCCTTCCAGCGGCGATGACCTGGTGCCGATCCTGAACATCGAGAGTTCCGTATCCAGGAGGAACACCCAGGGGGGGACCTCCTTCAAGCAGGTAGCGCTCCAGATAGAGCGGGGGCTTGAGACGCTCGAGGTATTCCGGAAAAAACTCGCCGCCTACCCGGCGCGGTTTGTGCTTTGAGGGCCGTAAATCGTAAGGGCCGTGAGTCGTGAATCGTAAATCGTGAATCGTAGAGCATGGCGGCAGGCCACCCCACGCTGTCCGGCCACACCAGCCGGGCCAGCGTCCTTGACACGGCTACATGGGCACTGTATAGTTTTTCAGCGCTGGATATGGGCCGTTAGCTCAGTTGGAAGAGCACCGGACTTTTAATCCGGGTGTCACAGGTTCGATCCCTGTACGGCCCACCACGTCAGGTTTCGCGGTCCCATCGTCTAGTGGCCTAGGACACAGCCCTTTCAAGGCTGCGGCACGGGTTCGAATCCCGTTGGGACCGCCAAAAACATGCCGGCGTAGCTCAGTTGGCAGAGCAGCGCACTCGTAATGCGCAGGTCGGCGGTTCAAGTCCGCCCGCCGGCTCCAAGGCTCATCGAGGCCACCCCCGCGGGTGGCTTTTTTCTTAAAGCTTAAAGGACGAAGACCGGAGGTACTCGATGGAAACGCGAAAACGCAGGATCCTGCTTGTAAGGCATGGAGAGACGGAATGGAACAGCGCCTTCCGCTTCCAGGGCAGGACCGATGTCCCCCTGAGTGAGAGAGGACTGACCCAGGCCGCCCTCCTGGCCCAACGGCTGGCCAGGGTTCCCCTGGACAAGGTCTATACCAGTCCCCTCTTGAGGGCCCACCAGACCGCCTCCGCCATCGTCCGCCTGAAGGAGGACGTGGAGGAAGCGACCGCCGTTGACGGCCTTTCGGAGATGTCCTTCGGCCAGTGGGAAGGTCTCAGGATAGGCGAGATACGTGAACGGCACCCCGAACTGTTCTCCGCGTGGAGCAGGGACCCGTCCTCCACGACCCCGCCCGGGGGTGAATCCTTCCCCGACCTCATCGCCAGGGTCGGCCGGGTGTTGAGTGAGGTCCTTTCTGAAGAAGGAGACAACCTTCTCGTGGTCTGCCACGGGGGGACGATCCGAGCCTTCCTGTCGGTGTTGATGGGCATCCCCCCTGTGTCGGCCTGGAGGTTTCGAACGGACAATTGCTCTATCACCGCCGTCGACCTGGCGCCCGACAGGACCACGCTCCGCTACGTGAACGATACCCTTCACATCCACGTCACCCCGGAACTCGCCGGCAGCCTCCCGTTGCTGTAGTGGTCAAACACCTCCCTGTCGTGGTATAAAGGGTCCAGCAGAACCGGGGAGGTCCTCATCATGAACGACGGAGACCAGGATCATCCGGAAAAGGAACCCCTGTCCCGGGAAGAAGAAGCCCGGCTATGGTCCCTTTGCGGCGAGGGCGATGAAGAGGCCCGCGAGAGGCTCATTCTTTCCTATCGCCCCCTGGTCTTCTGGATCGCCCGAAAATACCGCGTAGCCCCCCAACGCTACCAGGACCTCGTCCAGGAGGGCATGGTGGCCCTGATCAAAGCCGTTGACCGCTTCGAACCCGACAGGAACATCCGTTTCGTCACCTACGGCTTCTACAGGATTAAGGGCCAGATGACTAACTTTCTCCAGCGCGTCGAGGCAAAAGCCCCCTCCCCTGTCGACGACGCCGAGATCCAGGTACCCGACCCCTTCGACGCGGACTCACTGGACTGGAAGATCTGCCTCGCAGACGGCATCAAGGCGCTCTCCGAGCGCGAGGGTGACATCGTCAGGGCCCTTGTTGTCGAAGGACTCAAGGCAAGGGATTACGCCGAAAGCGCCGGGATGGACGTCAGCAACGTCTACAGGATCCAGCGCCGGGCCCTGGCTAAGCTCAGGACCTGGCTGGAACTGGGTGATGCCACGGACCGACCGTGATATTGGGATAATAGAAGGGGCGCGGTCCCTTTTGGGGGCAAGGCCCCTTTTCGGGGTGTCGGCAAATACTCCTGTTGGAGGCCGGTCAGGAAATGGAGAAGAACCTTAAGCGGGTGCAACGCTGGATTGAAAGGTGCATCGCCGCGTGCCGGAGTGAAAGGTGGGACTCGGCCCTCGCGGAAGTGGAGTGCGCCAGGGCTGAACTCGAGTCGGCCAGCGACGAGATATGGCGGAGGGCATCGGGGGTGGGGGAACCCAGCCGCGCCGGGCGCTTCGTAGGGCTCTCCTTTCTCTCCATCGCCATGGCTTTCCTGGTCATCATGGTGGCGGCCATACCGATATCCACGGGGGGATATGCCCCCGTGGGGGTAGCGGATACCAGGCAGTTGCGCCTTGAGTGGGTCACCGTCGATGAGCAGAGCGTCCTCTCAGCCTTGAGGACCAGCTTGAGCGAAATGAACCTGGCCAGGGAGACCTTGAACCAGGACTACCCCGTCGAGGAGGCGCCCGCGGCCCCCATGCCGATGCCTCAACCCTCCGGGGCCGCTCCCCGGATCGCTCGGGAAGAGCAAGCTGCGCCCGCCGGGACCCTCGACGAGATCCTGACTCTCATCGAGATAGGGCAGAGAGCCCTGAGAGGTGAAGGAATAATTATCCAAAGTCCCGAGTAATAGTTTATAATCCCAAGGTATGAGTCATCCGGAGGGACACCCCGGGTGACCCCGGCTCGCCGGGTGCTTCCAGTCCAGGGAAAGGGGTGCTGTTCGATTGAAACGGGCATGGTCCGCGGCTTTTGCCGTCGCGTTTCTCCTTTTGGCGGCCGGTGCTGCTTCTTCGGCCGTTCAGCCGGTTGTCGTCGGTGTCGACGTCACCGGGAACCAGGAAGTAGTATCCGAACATATCCTCGGTGTCATCGGAACTAAGGCCGGGGACCATTTCAACCCCGAACAGGTTCAACAGGACATTGACGCGATATACGGTTTGGGCTTCTTTTCCTTTGTCGACGTCAATGTGGTCGAACAGTTCGGCGGCGTCTTCGTCGAGTTCAAGGTCCAGGAGAACCCGACCGTCCGGGACATCACCTTCACCGGCAACACGGTCTTCACCGCGGACCAACTCATGGAGGTCGTCTTCACCCGCCCCGGGACAGTCTTCAACAGGGTCTTCTTCAGGCATGACCTCCAGAGGATTGGCGAGAAGTACGAGAAGGCCGGCTACGTTTTCGTCCAGGTCCAGGATGTGGGCATCCATGACGGGGTCATCGACGTGAGGATCCTGGAACCGAAGGTGGGCGAGGTGGTCATCCAGGGCAACAAGAAGACCAAGGCCCACGTGATAGAAAGGGAATTCAACCTCAAGACGGGGGACCTCTTCAACGCGAATATCCTCCGCCACTCCATAAAAAAGATCAACCAGCTCGGATTCCTCGAGGATGTAAGGGTTGGGTTTGAGCCCACGCCGGACCCCGAGATCGTCAACATCGTCCTCACCGTCGAGGAGGGGAAATCCTCCAGGATCTCCCTGAGCGTGGGACACGGCTCCGAGTCGGGGTGGTCAGGGGGGGCGGCCTGGGAGGAGCTCAACTACCGCGGCCTCGGCCACATCGTTGGGATAGGTTTTGAAATGGGTGACCGGCAGCAGTACTGGCTCCAGTACCGGGCACCCTACATGGACGAGTACACCTATGCCTGGGAAGCGGGGCTGTATAGCTATGAATGGGTGGACCTCGTAGACTACGACCCCATCGATAACACCCTCAATGTCACCTACGATCAGGACAAACAAGGCATTTACGCCGGAATCGGGAAGAAGTTTCGGCACAACCCGACGCTTAGCTGGTTCCTGAGGGCCGATTACCACGAAGTGGAGTTCTACAACGTCCGCAAGGAACCCGGCAGGGATTTCCCTCCCAAGAAGGGTCTTTCGGGGACCAATTATTCCGTCACGGGCACCTTGACGAGGAACCTGCTCGACCCCTACCTCAGTTACCCCAAGGGGCAGGTCCAGAGCCTGAGCGTGGAGTACGGCATGTTCGAATCGGCCGACCCGACGATAGAGGACATGAACTATATGAAGTACTGGGTGGAGTGGAGGTACTACCTGCCGCTTCACGCCTTTTTCCAGGACCTCCTGGACCGGGAGATCGGCACCGAGGATAACCCCGTCATATTCGCCTCCCGTATCAGGGTTGGCTATTCCTCGGGGGAACTGCCCTACGCGGAACAGTTTTTCGTAGGGGGGGCGAGGACGCTCAGGGGTTACCGGGATGATTATTTCAAGGGGGGCGAGATGGCCCTCGGTAACTTCGAGCTCCGTGTCCCGATCCAGGAAGCTTTTTCCGTCGTGGCCTTCTATGATATCGGGATGGCGAGCGACGAATCGGCCTTCTCCAACCTGAAGAGCGGGTACGGCATCGGTGTCAGGGTCAAGACTCCCATGGGGAACTTGAGGGTGGATTTCGCCTACGGGGAAGACGAGAACAGGACCCATTTCGGCTTCGGGGAAATGTTCTAAACGGGGGAAGAGGTCATCCGGTGAGAATCCAACAGTACCTCTGCAGGGCCGCGGCCGGCTTCTTCGCCGTGGCCCTGCTTTTAACGGCACCGGCAAACGCGTCCGTGCGAGTGAGAGGGGTCCCGGAATGGATCGGCCCTACCATCTCCGGGCCCCTTGAGGCAGTGTGGGAGGAAGTCCTCCGGTCCAAGGACCCCGCCTCGGGATTGAAAACCCTCCGCATCGTGGCGGAAAGGATCTTCCCCGGCGTCAAGATCGAAGACATCACCCTCTCGGGTGAGGAGTTGCGGGTGGACCTTTCCCCCGGGGCCCCGCCTTCGGGTGGTTGGAGAGTCAGTGTCAACCCCCCCGGGCTGGTCCCGGAACTGGATGCCCTTTTCCGGCAGGACCTGGGGGACACAGCAGCCCGGCTCGAGGGGATAATCGCCCCTCTTCCGGTGGAGTCGCTCTCCTGGGCGGGGCAGTCCTTCCAGAGGGAAGCGTCGAGGATGCTGACCGAGGCCGTCCCCGGCTGGTACCCGTCGATACTCTTCGTCCAGGGCAGGGAGGGCGGCATCGAAGCCCACGTAAGTTTCAGCGCCCTCCCGCCGGTGATAATCGCCTATTCGCCCAGGATCAGTTCCCGAACCCTCCCCAGGATCCTCCAGACCGAGATAACCGACAACGCCCTGGAGGCCCTCGCCCCCTTCATCGGCCTCCCCGGCGAGTGGGTCGACAGGCACAAAGCCGCCATCGAGGTGATGGTGGCCGGGACCCTCGAGACGAAGTGGGCGGCCCGGGAGGTGAGGGGCGAGGTCACCGTCGATATCACCCCTGAGAGGATAGCCCCCGTAGACATTAGGGTGGAGAGCGACCGGTACACCCTCCAGGCCTGGGCCGCGGTCAGCCTGGGCTCCGACGAGAGGCACCCCGAGATAGGGGTCCACCTCGGCAGGATGACCTCACCCGTCCAGGGCTGGAACCTGGAGCTCTACGGGGAATGGGTGGCCAGGACCAACGACCTGCACGTTGAGAGCCGGTGGGGTGTAAGGTGGCCGGCCTGGCCCGACATCTGGGTAGGCGCCGAGGTGGCGTATCCCGGGGAGGATATCTGGTTCAGGGTGTGGTTCGAAGAGATCCTGCCAAGGGTCTATCTCTGGGGCAGGCTGAACGATGACGGCGACGCCGTGGCCGGGGTCGGGTGGCGCTTCGGCGGCTACCTGGCCTGGGAACTCTATTACGACAGCCGTGACGGCGACAGGATCTGCGTCAGGCTCGTTGGGAATCTTTAGCGCCGTCGCGGATTACAAAGGAGAAACGCCATGGACTTCATCAAGGGGATCACCATCGCCGAACTTGCGGAGATCTTGGGCGGCCGCCCCTTCGGAGACGGTCGGCGCGTGGTGAGGGGTGTCCAGGGACCCGGCGGGAAGGACCCCTCCAGGATCATCGTTTCCAGGGACCCGCGAGGGGTTGTTTCATCGACGGCCGGCATCGCCGTCGTCGTCCCCATGGGCGGCGCTTCGGACGGCCTGACCGGGGTGGAGGTCCCCGACGTGGAAAAGGCCTTTGCCCAGGTCCTGGAACTGTTTTCACCACCGAAGACCTCCACGGCGGGCGTGCACGGGACGTCCGTCGTCGCTCCCGACGCGGCCCTTTCCCCCTCGGCTTACGTGGGACCCCATTGCCTGGTGGGGGCGGGCTGCGTTATCGGCGATGAGGTGGCGCTGGAGGCCCAGGTGTACCTGGGCTCGGACGTTTCCATCGGCGCGAGGACCCGCATCGAGGCCGGGGCTGTTCTGAGGGACGGGACCGTCGTGGGGGAAGACTGCCTCATCCACTCCGGGGCGGTGATTGGCTGTGACGGCTTCGGGTTTATCCCCGATTTCGAAGGGGGGCACGTGAAGATCCCCCAACTCGGTCGCGTCAGGATAGGCGATAGGGTTGAGGTCGGGGCCTGTGTCACCATCGATAGGGCGACCCTCGATGAAACGGTGATCGGCGATGGGACCGTCATAGACGACCACGTCCATATCGGCCATAACGCCCGGATCGGGAAAAACTGCATCCTCGTAGCGATGACGGGCATCGCCGGCAGCGCCGTCCTCGAGGACGGCGTCGTGATGGCCGCCAGGAGCGGGGTCTCCGACCATGTCACCATCGGTAAGAGGGCCCAGGTGGCGGCCGAGGGGGGCGCCACCAAGGACGTTCCTCCCGGCGCCACCGTTTCGGGGTTCCCCGCCAGGGACCACCGAGAACAGATGAAGATCCAGGCGCTGACGGCAAGGTTGCCCGAGATGCGCGATGAGATCAGGAGGCTGAAGAGAGAACTTCAAGAACTGAAGGGAAGAGGCGGGCGATGACCGGATTCTTCCGGTTAAAGGGCGAAGCCTCCTTCAAGGGAGCGGGGATCCATACGGGGTCGCCCTCGGAGGTCCTGGTTGCCCCCTTCGAGGAGCCGGGGTTGTTCTTCTCCCTCGGGGGCGGTGTTTACCCGGTCCAGTCGGCGTCGGCCGACGGCACGGCGAGAGGTACCGCGTTGACCTTCCCCGACGGGTCCACGGTGATGACGGTGGAGCACCTTCTCGCCGCCCTGGCAGGCCTGGGGATCTGGAGCGCCCTGTTGACCGTGTCCGGGCGGGAGATTCCCGCCATGGACGGGAGCGCCGGGGTCTTCGCCGAAGCCCTTGCACCCCTCCGTGAGCCCGGGCTGGAGGTAGCCCCCATCGTCGTGGCCAGGGAGATCGCCTTCGGAGGCCCCAGGGGAGGCTACATGGGGGTGATCCCGTCGGAAGGATTCGAGATCGCCTGCTCCATCAGTTACGATCCTTCGGCCATCGGCGCCCAGGTCTACGAGGGGAGCGTCAGCGGCGACGTTTTCGCCGGGGAGATCGCCCCCGCCAGGACCTTCGTCCTGGAGTCGGAGATCGATGGTATCAGGAAGCGGGGGCTCGGCCTCGGCGGCTCGGCGGAAAATGTCCTCGTGATCGGTGACGGTGACCCCCCCTCACCCTCGAAATACCGGGTGCCCTCGGAGCCCGTCCGCCACAAGGTCCTGGACCTCATCGGGGACCTTGCCACCCTTGGGAGGCCTCTCAAGGGGAGGGTCATCGCTCACAGGGCGGGCCACCGGATGCACCTTGAACTGGTCCGACGGATCCGCAGGAGCCTGCTTTTACACTGAACAGGAAAGGAGAACGGCCATGCTCGACATCCATAAGATCTTTGAGGCCCTGCCTCACCGGTACCCCTTTCTCCTCGTCGACAGGATAACTGAGATGAGCGAGGACAGGGTCGTGGGGTACAAGAACGTCACCATCAACGAACCCTTCTTCCAGGGCCATTTCCCCTCGGAGCCCGTCATGCCCGGCGTCCTGATCCTCGAGGCCATGGGCCAGGTGGGGGGGATGCTCATCGCCCTGCGGCCTGAATTGAAGGGTTCCGTGTTGTACTTGACCTCTGTCGAAAAGGCCCGGTTCAGGAGGCCCGTCGTGCCTGGGGACCGCCTCGTCACCGAAGCCTCGATAGAGAAGATCCGGGGCCGCGTCGGGAAGGTCCGGGCCGTGGCCAGGGTGGAAGGTGACATAGCTGCCGAGGCGGTCCTCGGTTTCGTCATCGCCTCGAGGCTCACGGGGGAAGAGGCCGGATGAGCGTTTTCATCCACCCCACGTCGGAGGTCTCCAGGGAGGCCAGGATAGCCGACGGCGTCTGGATAGGCCCTTTTTGCTTGGTAGGCCCCGATGTGGAGATCGGCGAAGGGACGAGGCTCGAGGGTTACGCCAGGATCCTGGAACACGTGACGCTGGGCAAAAAGTGCAGGATCTTCGAGAACGTCGTCCTCGGCGGTGAACCCCAGGATTTCGCCTTCAAGGGCGAACGATCCTTCGTCAGGATCGGCGACGGGGTGGTCCTCCGGGAGAACGTGACGGTCCACAGGGGAAGCGGGGAGGACACGGTCACCTCCGTCGGCGACGGCACCTGGATGATGGTCGGCTCCCACGCCGGCCACAACTCTTCCATAGGGAAAGAGTGCGTCCTGGCGAACGGCGTCGGCCTCTCGGGGTACTCCAGCGTGGGCGACGGCAGCGTCCTGGGGGGGATGTCCGGCCTCCACCAGTTCACCAGGGTGGGGAGTCTCTGCATGGTCGGGGGCCTGACGAAAGTGGTGAAGGACGTACCTCCCTTCACCCTCGTCGACGGCCACCCGGCCAGGATCTACGGCCTGAACGTCGTGGGCCTCCGGAGGAGGGGGATCTCCCAGGAGGACCGTCTCCAGGTCAAGAGGGCCTACCATGAGCTCTTCCCTTCTTCCTCCATCGACAGGGAAGCCCTGGCCAGGCTGGAACAGGACGATCCCGGGCCTCACGTAAGGGAGATCCTCGACTTCATCCGCTCCTCCAAGCGGGGCGTCACGCCCTGGAGCGGCAGGGGTGACCACGTTGATTAGGCTCTTCGTCATGGACGTGGACGGAACCATGACCGACGGCGCCGTATTCCTCGACGGCGACGGCGGGGAGTTCAAGCGCTTCGACGTCAGAGACGGCCTCGGTGTGGCCCGGCTCACGGCTTCCGGGGTCAGGGCCGCGATCATCAGCGGGCGGCACTCGGCCGTCACCGAGAGGCGGGCGAAGGAACTGGGGATAGGGATCGTGGTCCAGGGCGCCAAGGACAAACTCTCGGAACTGAAGAGGCTCGCGGAGGAAATGGGCCTTTCACCCGAAGAGATAGCCTATATCGGCGATGATGTGAACGACCGGGAATGCATAACCTGGGCGGGCAGGGGTTTCGCCCCTTCCGACGCCCGCCCCGAGGCGAGAGAGGCCGCCGATGTAATCACCGAAGCCCCGGGGGGCTACGGCGCCGTTAGGGATGCCGTGGAGGACATCCTGTCCTTCAATGAAAAGGCGGATAAATGAGCAGGTCTAAAAAGAAAGAGAACGCCATCAGCATCCTGGACAGGTTCATCGTCACCCAGATGGCCAACTCCTTCATTTTCGGGGTGCTGGTCTTTTCGGTGCTGCTTGTCGCGGGCGACCTGCTGTTTCAGATCGCCAACCTCATGATAGACAAGGGTGTGGCCCTCGGGGTAGTGGTCCGCCTCTTCGTTTACAAGCTGCCCGAAGTGGTGGTGATGACCCTTCCCATGGCTTCGCTCCTGTCGGCGCTTTTGACCTTCGGCAGGCTCTCCTCGCAGAGCGAGATCGTCGCCCTGCGGGCGGCGGGGATCTCCTTCCGCAGGATCGTCAAGCCGGTCCTGGCAGCCTCGGTGCTGGTCTCCCTGGGCGCCATCCTCCTCAACGAGACGATCGTGCCCTTGAGCAACAGGGCCGCCGACAACATAATGCGGTACGAGATAGCCCGCGAACGGCCGACCCTTTTGAGGGAAAAGGTCTTCCTGAGGGACGAAGGAGACGGGGAGCTCCGGCGGGTCATTTATATCTCGCGCCTTAGGCAGAACCTGGGGACCATGGAGGACATCGTCGTGCAGGAGTTCGAGGAAGGCGCGATGAGCCGCATCGTCACCGCTTCCAGGGGTACCTGGAGGGGCGGGGAATGGTGGCTCGAGGACGGGAAGACCTTCGAGGTGCTGAAGGACCGGACCGTCAAGCTCCTCTTCACCTTCGTCCGGCAGAAACTTCCCCTTGACCTGGCGCCCGCCGAGGTCGCCCAGACATCCCAGAGGCCGGCCGAGATGAGCGCCTTCCAACTTTGGAGGCATATCAGCGTCATGAACAAGCAGGGGGCCAACCTCGCCCCCCTGAGGGTGCTCTTCCACCTGAAACTGGCCGTGCCCTGGGCCTGCGTCATCCTTGCCGTCCTCGGGGCGTCGCTGGGCGTAGGGCACCACCGATCCGGCGCCGGCGTCGGGCTCGCCATGAGCGTCCTGATAGTGTTCGCCTACTACGTGCTCATGTCCTTCTCCCGCTCATTCGGCGAGGCCGGCTACCTGCCCCCCGTCATCGCGGCCTGGGCGCCGAACCTGGTCTTCCTCATCATCGCCGGTTACCTGGTGAGGGTCGCCGACAGATAGGCGGTGGGTTCTTTGGAAGAAACGATCGGGTTGTTCGCCGGCGAAGGCGACCTTTCCGTCGAGATCGCCCGTAGGCTCTCCGAGAAGGGGAGCCCTCCACGGATATTCTCCTTCAGGGAGGACCCTTCGCCCCTGGAAAAGTGGGCCCTGGAGGTGACGAGGATCGAGAGGCCCGCCGCCGGTGAACTTCTCGAGGGGCTCCGGGCCAGGGAAGTGAAAAAACTCGTCTTCGCCGGGTTCGTCCCCAAGGGGCTGATCTTCCGGCCCGACCTCCTGGATGATGACTTACGCGGCATCCTCTCGTCCCTTCCCTCCAGGGACGATCACTCCCTGCTGGGTGCGGTCGTGTCATTTTTCGAATCCCGGGGCATCGCGGTCTTGCCCTATCGTGATATCATCCCGGAACTGCTGGCCCCCAAGGGTGCCATTGCCGGCAGGAGGCCTCTCCCCGGCGAGGAGGAAGACATCCTCTACGGCCTGCGGATAGCGGCGGCGCTGGTGCCGATGTCCTTCGGCCAGACGGTGGTGGTCAGCGGGAGATCCGTCGTTGCCGTCGAGGCCATGGAGGGCACCGATGAGACGATCGGGAGAGCCGGGTCAATTTCCGGGGGCGGCGTAGTGGTGAAACTGATGCGCCCCGATCAGGATGAAAGGTACGACATCCCCGTCGTCGGGCCCGGGACGCTGGCGAAGATGCACGAAGCGGGCCTGCGCTGCCTGGCCGTCGAGGCGGGTCGCACCATCGTGCTGGGGGGCGAACGTTTCAGAGAGAGGGCCGAGATATGGGAGATAGCGGTGACCGGCGTGGTCCCGGTTCCCTCTTCGTAAGCTGCGGTGAGGCTTCGGGGGACCAGTACTCAAAAAGCCTCATCGATGCCCTCCGGGCCGCAGGATTCCAGGGTGGCCTATGGGGGATGCTGGGCCCCATGGGGGCCTCCGCCGGAGGGGAGGCGGCCTGGGGTAGCGGCGCCCTTTCCCTGATGGGCGTGACGGAGGTACTGGGAGCCGTCCCGCGCCTGGTAAGGTTAAAAGGGGAGATCTGCGCCGAGGTCCTGAAGCGGTCCCCCTTGGGGGTCGTCGTCATCGACAGCCCCGATTTCCACCTGCCCCTTCTCAAGGCCCTGAAAAAAAAGGGGTACCGGGGGAAAATCTTTTACATCGCCCCGCCGGCCGTCTGGGCCTGGCGCCCGGGAAGGGTATCCCTCTTGGCGGCGTTGTGCGACCTGTGTTTCCCCCTTTTCGATTTCGAACGCGCCTTTCTCGAGGGCCGTGGCGTGCCCTGCCGCTGGTTCGGGCACCCTCTTTCGGGCATCTTGAAGGACGTGGTTCCGGCCGACGTGGGTTCCCCGAAGGAAAAGACCGTGGCCTTGCTCCCAGGGAGCAGGAAGAGCGAGGTCTCGAAGCTGCTTCCCGTACTGCTGGAGACCGCCGAAGGGCTTGCCGCAAGGGGTTACCGCCCTGTCTTCTCCGCCGCCCCCGGGCTTAGAGTAGAGACATCGGCGATGATCAGGGACCGATGCCGGCGGTGGGATGTCTACGACGGTCCCGGGGCGGCCCTCATGGCCGCTTCCAAGCTTGTGATAGGCTCCAGCGGCACGGCGGCCGTGGAAGCCCTCATGTTGGGCAGGTACATGATCGTGCTCTACCGGGCTTCCCTCAGCTCCTGGCTGGCCTACAAGGTCTTCGTCAGGACGAGGTGGGTCTCCATCCCCAACATCCTGGCGGGGGGCGGCCTCTACCCGGAACTACTCCAGTTCGAGGCCACCCCGGGGAAGGTCCTCCGGCATTTCGACGATTACGTCGGCGACCCGACCCTCAGGAGAAGGATCGATGGGATGATGAGGACCGCGGCTCGATCCCTCGATGGAGACGACGCCCCCCGGTGCTGGGCGGGTTCCATCCTGGAGGCCCTGTCGTCATGAAGAGGATCCTGCTCCTGGCCAACGGCCCGGGGGAACTCTGGTGCTGGGCGAGGCCGATGATACCAGCCCTGGGTGAGCGCGGTTTCGAGGTCTCCTTGAGGCTCCTCCCCTGCCAGTACGCTTCAGGCAAAGAAAGGGACATTGCGGACGGCATGGTCGAGGGCGGGGTCGACCCGCCGATGTCCGTATTCGCCGCCCTCGCCGGGAAGAGGGGGGGCGGTTACGACGCAATCCTGCAGTTGGGCGGCGACCTGCTTTTCGGCCTGGCCTTCTCCGCCAGGAACAGGGCGCCCCTCTTCTGCTACACTTACGGCCCCAAGCCCCTGCTCGCCCGGTGCGACGGAGTCTTTTCGGCTTTCGAAGAGACGCTCCAATTCGGGGGCGCCCTCCGTGATAAGCTATTGATCGTCGGCGACCTCGTCGCCGACGCCCTGGCGATGGAGCGAAGCGAATTCCGGTGGACCCCGGGGCGGAGCCCAAGGATCGTCCTCTTCCCGGGGAGCCGCGGGGTGATCCGTTCCGCGGCTTTACCCTTCATCACGGAATTGGCCGGCAGGATAAGGGAACTACTGCCCCGCTCGGAGACCGTCGTGGCCCTCTCCCCCTTTTCCGAACCCGGGGAAGCGGAGAGATGGGGGTCCCCGGTCTTGAGGGCGGTGGCCGCCCCCACGGGGAGCATTCTTAAAGGAGCGGACCTCGCCGTCACCCAGCCGGGCACGAACACCCTGGAACTGGCCTACAGCCTTGTCCCCGGAATAGTGGTCGTACCCTTCGTTTTCCTCAAGCGGGTCCCCCTTCCCGGGTTTTTGGGGCTCCTGGGCTCGTTGCCTGTCGCGGGCACGGCCCTCAAGGAAAGGGTGCTCCGCCGACGAAGCGGAAAGAGGGGCTTCCTGGCCTGGCCCAACCGCATAACGGGCCAGGAGATCATGCCGGAAATGGTGGGCGACATAACAGCCGTCGAGGTCGCGGACCGGGCGGTGGCGCTCCTGGGTGACGAGGCCGGGCTCAGGGAGATCCGCTTCGGCTTGGAGGGGATCCCTCGTTCCCCGGGGGCCGCCGGCAGGGTAGCGGCGCGAATATCCGGGTTGGTGGGATGAGAACTTTGAAGAAAAGGCAAGAGACAGGAAAACGGGCTTACCCAAGGCTCCTGGCCTACGCGAGGCCCTACGTCCATCGCATACTGGGCGCCCTCGCCTGCATGGTGCTCTCCTCGGCCTGCGCGGTCGCGGCCCCCTGGCTCCTCAGGAACATCGTGGACGATGTGCTCATAAGCAGGGACATGGTCATGCTGAACCTCGTCGCCGTGGGGCTGGTGCTCCTTTACTTCGCGAAAAGCATCTTCTTCTACGGCCAGCAGTACCTGATGAACTGGGTGGGGCAGCGGGTGGTGGTCGACTTGAGGCTCCAGCTCTACGACCACATGCAGAGGATGTCCTTCCGTTACCTTTACGGCAAACGGATCGGCGAGATGCTCTCCAGGATAACGAACGACGTCACCATCCTGCAGGGGATGATAACCACGGTGTTCATCGATATCGTCGTCCAGGGGATCAGTTTCGCAGGGATGATCGCCTTCCTGCTCTACATAAACTGGAAGCTCTCCCTCCTGTCCTTCCTCGTCCTTCCTCTGGCCGCCCTTGTGCTGGACGCGGCCTCCAGGCGGCTCAGGGTCGTCGGGCACGACGTCCAGCAGCAGTTGGCCGGGCTTTCGGCCATCGCTGCCGAGGCCCTTTCGGCGATACGGATAGTACGCCTCTTCGCCACCGAGGAGCAGGAATACGGCCGCTTCGAATCGCAGAGCAACGCCCACTTCAGGGCCCTGATGAGGGGGGTGCAGACCAACGCCGCCCTGACGGGGATAGTGGAGGTCATCCTCATAACGGCGTTGGCGGTGATCCTGTGGTTCGGCGGGAGGCTGGTGGTCGCCGGTGAACTATCGCCGGGCGAACTCATCGCCTTCCTTGGCTACCTGGCCCTGCTCGTCCAGCCCGTCCGGGTCTTCTCGAGGGTGGTGGCCCAGGTGCAGCAGGGGTTGGCCGCCGCCGACAGGGTCTTCGAGATCCTCGATGTGGAGAGCGAGGTCAAGCCCCCCAAGCACCCCGAAAGGGTCGATGATATCCGGGGGGAGGTCGCCTTCGAGGGTGTCTCCTTCGCCTACAACGAGGGCGCCTGGGTCCTGGCAGACGTTACCTTCCGGGTCCTCCCCGGCGAAAGGGTCGCCATCGTGGGGCCCACCGGGGCGGGCAAATCGACCATCGCCGACCTCATCACCCGTTTCTACGACCCCCAGGAAGGCGCCGTCCTCATCGACGGGAAGGACATAAGGAAGCTCGACCTCAAGGGGCTGAGGAGGAAAGTCGGCGTCGTCCCCCAGGACCCCGTCCTTTTGAAGGGCAGCATCGCCTTCAACATCGCCTACGGGTGCGAGGACCTTTCCGAGGTTGACATCGAGGAGGCGGCCAGGGTGGCGGGGATTCACGATTTCGTCCTGTCGCTGCCGGGGGGTTTCAACACCGAGGTGGGTGAGCGGGGCGTCACCCTCAGCGGCGGCCAGCGCCAGAGGGTCGCTATCGCCAGGGCCATCGTCAGGAACCCCAGGATACTCATCATGGACGAGGCCACTTCCTCCCTCGACGCCGCCGTGGAGCAGGAGATCCAGGAGGCCATGAAGAAAGCCGCGTCGGGCAGGACTTCGATCGTGATCGCTCACAGGCTCGCCACCGTCAGGGAGGCCGACCGCATCTTGGTCGTAGACCGGGGGAGGATCGTCGAGGAGGGCACCCACGAGGAGCTGAAGCGTTCCGGGGGACTCTACGCCAGGCTTTGCTGCCTCCAGTTCGGGGAAAACCATGGGAGCGCTGCTGAATAGCTACTTCAGGCACATCCGTGGCGAAAAGGAGGGGCCCCCCTGGGCGCTTCTCGCCCCGCTGGGGTGGCTCACCGGCGCCCTTTCTTCGGCCAGGAACTTCTCCTACGATCACGGCCTGTCAGCTTCCCGGGAGATGCCCATCCCCGTGGTGAGCGTCGGCAACATCACCCACGGAGGCACCAACAAGACGCCCTTCGTTGAAATGCTCGCCCGGAAATTCGTCCGGGCCGGGCTCCGGCCGGGCATAGTCATGCGCGGCTACGGCAGGAAGGGGACGGAGTGCCTCCTGGCCGGGGAGTGCGAACCTAGCAGGGACCTCCTGGGCGATGAGGCCCTTCTCCTTGCCGGAAGGCTCAGGGGTGTGCCCATAGCCGTGTCGGCGGACCGGGCCGGGGGGGTCCTGCGCCTGGCCGAAGAGGGCGTGGATATAGCCATAGCCGACGACGGCTTCCAGCACAGGAAGATGGGCCGGGACGTGAACGTGGTCCTCATCGACGCCACCTGCCCCTTCGGCAACGGCCGGCTTATGCCGGCCGGGATGCTCAGGGAGAGACCGGCGTCGCTAGGGAGGGCCCACATGGTGGTGATCACCAAGGCCGACCAGGCCCCCGAGGTCAGCGTGGAGGAAATATCGGCCGCCATTAAGGCTGTCACCGGCGAGGACCCGTTCCTCTCCTCCCTGGCCCTGGCGGGGTGGTCGCGCTTTCGGGGCCCCGGGGTCGCCCTGGAGGAAAGCGGGCCGCCGGAACTCCCCGCCGCGGCTTTTTCGGCCATCGGCAACCCCGCCAGTTTCGGTTCCTTTCTCGAGGGGCTGGGGTTTCCGACCCTGTTCCACGAGACCTTTCGGGACCATCACATATTCACGGAGTCAGAATTGGCGGCCCTTGGTGAAAGGATGACCTCCCTGGGGGCCCGGTCCCTGATCTGCACCGAGAAGGATATCTTCAACTTCCCCCCGGACTGGTCGCCCGCCGTTCCCCTTTACATTCCCCGGGTCCACGCCGTCCTCAGCGATGAGGGTACCTTCTTTTCCGACCTTTCCGGGCGCCTCAGGCCAAGGGTCGTCGTCTCCTCCAACGGCCACGGGGAGGATGCCATCGGGAGCCTGCTCGCCGAGAAACTCCAGGAGAGGTACCCCCTTTTCGAGGTATCGGGCTTCCCTCTCGTGGGGAGGGGCCAGGAGTACCGCTCCAGGGGGATCCGCGTGCTCTCGCCGCCCAGCGAGACGCCCAGCGGCGGCGTGGTCAAGTACCGCCTGAGGGACCTCATCCGCGACATCCGGTCGGGCCTCTTCCGGCATATCGGGGCCCAGGCCGAGGCCTGGAGCGGCCTCAGGGGGCGGTTGAGGACCGTCCTCTGCGTCGGGGACGTCTACCTTTTCCTTCACACCCTATGGGGGCAGGGAACGATGCCGGTGCTCATGGCCACAGCCAAGTCCGTCCGCCTCCACGGCCACTGGGGCTTGGAAAAACGACTTTTGAAGATGCGCTGCAGAAGGGTGTTCACCAGGGACCCGGAGACGGCCCGGGAGTTGGCCGACCGCGGCGCCGACGCCGTCTACAGGGGAAACCCGATAATGGACCTCGCCGGTGATACTATTGACAGGGCTAGTGAGGGAGGGGGCAAGCGCGTCCTGCTTCTCCCGGGGAGCCGGGAGAGGGCCTACGAAGACCTGGCGCTCCTGCTCGACGCGGCCCTCCTGATGGCTGAAGAGGAGGAACTCCGTTTCGCGATGGTCGTGGCGCCCACGCTGGACCCCGGCAGGCTCCTTGAAAAGGCCCCCTCCTGGGAGCGGGCACCCGGTGACGTGATCCGGACCCGGGACGGTTCTCTCCAGGTGGGGCTTTTTTTCGGCGACCTGTCGGAAGCTGCCCTCGGCGCGGAGGTCCTTATAGGCCTGGGCGGGACGGCGAACCAGATCTGCGCCGGTTTGGGGGTCCCCGTGGTCTCCATCGACGAGAAGGGCAAAAGGGTGCAAAAGAAACTCCTGGGCGGGGCGGAATCGCTCGTCCCGGCCGACGCGGCCTCCCTCGCCGGTGAAGCGCTGGCCATCCTCAGGGACCCCGGCCGCCGCGAGAGCATGTCCAGCGCGGGAAGGCAGAGGATGGGCACGGGCGGCGCCGTGGAGGCGGTCATCGAATACGCTTCCCAGACCCTGGGGTGGCGTAAGAGGCAGGAAGTGTGCCGTGTCTTCGGCGCCCACGTTGAAAAGTACCTCGAAAGGTCGGGCCGTGAACCCGAAGTGCATGGAGGTGACAGGTCATGACGAAGATCTTTTCCGCCGGAGGGGTCACCTTCGGCGACGGGAGGCTGGCCCTCGTGGCGGGTCCCTGCGTCCTCGAGGACCTCGAGTCGGCCCTCCTCATCGCGCGGGAGGTCTCGGGTATATGCGGAAAACTCGGCATCCCCTACGTCTTCAAGGCCTCCTTCGACAAGGCCAACAGGACCTCCATCCACAGCTTCAGGGGGCCGGGCCTCGATAAAGGCCTCGAGTGGCTCGCCGAGGTGAAGGGCTCCGTCGGCTGTCCCGTCCTCACCGACATCCACCTCCCGGGGCAGGCCGAAAGGGCGGCCGAGGTGGTGGACATTATTCAGATACCGGCCTTCCTCTGCAGACAGACCGACCTCGTCGTCGCTGCCGCGGCCACGGGCAAGGTAGTGAATATCAAGAAGGGGCAGTTCCTAGCCCCCGTGGACATGGGGCAGGCCGTCTCCAAGTGCCTCGAGGCGGGCAACGACAAGGTCATCCTCTGCGAGAGGGGGAGCACCTTCGGGTACGGCCAGCTGGTGGTCGACATGCGCTCCCTGGCCATCATGAGGTCCCTGGGCTACCCCGTAATGTTCGACGCCACCCACAGTGTGCAGATGCCCGGGGCGCAGGGGACATCCAGCGGGGGGGACAGGCGGTTCGTCCCTGTCCTGGCCCGGGCCGCCGCCGCCGCGGGGATCGACGCCCTTTTCCTCGAGACCCACCCCGACCCGGACTCGGCCAAGAGCGACGGCCCCAACATGGTCTCCCTCGACTCGCTCGAGAACCTGCTGCAGAGGGTCCTGGCGATACACCGCGCCGCCGGCGTCGCGGAAGGGGGGAAGTGACCGGTGGTCAGCCTGCCGAGGGAACGGGACAACAAGGATCTCGACGATGAGAGGCTGCTCGAGGTCGGCCGCCGGGTCCTGAGGATGGAGGCCGAGGAGATCCTCCGAGCCGTCGCCAGGGTGGGGCAGGAACTGGTGGAGGCGGCAAGGATCATAAGCCGGTGCGAGGGGAGGCTCGTGGTCGTGGGGATGGGCAAGTCCGGCCTGGTCGGACGCAAGATCGCCGCCACGCTGGCATCGCTGGGCACGCCGGCCTTCTTCCTCCACGCCGCCGAAGGGGCCCACGGCGACCTGGGGATGGTCTGCCGGGAGGACGCCGGTCTTTTCCTCAGCAACAGCGGCCAGACGAGGGAGGTCCTCGAGGTGCTCCCCTTTTTCAGGAGGCTCGGCGCCCCGATCATAGCCATGACGGGCGACACCTCCTCCAGGCTCGCCAGGGACTCCGACGTGGTCATCCATTCCGGCGTGGCGAAAGAGGCGGACCCCCTCGGACTCGCCCCCACCACCAGCACCACGCTGCAATTGGCCCTTGGCGACGCCCTGGCCGGCATGGTCACCGAACTCCGGGGCCTCCGTCCCGAGGATTTCGCCCTCTTCCACCCCGGGGGGGCGCTGGGAAAGCGGCTGCTCCTGAGGGTCTCGGACGTAATGTCCACGGGGGAAAGGGTGCCCAGGGTGAAACGGGATTCCTCGGTCAGGGAAGCCCTTTTCGAGATCACGAGCAAGGGCTTCGGGGCCACGATAATCGAGGATGACCGTGGGATGGCTTCGGGCATCTTCACCGACGGGGACCTTCGTCGGCTCCTCGAGGACAGGGGCCTGGACGCCCTCTCCCTGCCGATAGAGGAGGTCATGACGAGGGACCCCAGGACCATAGCTCCGGACCGGCTGGCCGCTGAGGCGATGCATATCATGGAGGAGCGCGAGATATCCTGCCTGGTGGTCACCGAGGAGGGGAGGGCCACGGGAATAATCCACATCCACGAACTCCTCAAGGCGGGAGTGGTCTGACCTGGCATCCCTCCTTTACCGCTCCTTCATCTCGGCAGCCTATTGCGCCGTCTTCCCCTGGCTGGCGAAAAAGTACGCCCCGGGGCTGGCGGAGAGGAGGGGCCTCTACAGCGAGGAGAAGAAGGGCAGCCTGCCTGAAGATCCTCTGTGGTTCCATGCCGTCTCGGTGGGGGAAGTGCAGTCCGCCTGGCCCCTTTTAAAGATTCTCGCCCGGGAGGGCGCGGGCCCCGAGGGGATCCTCCTTTCCACCACCACGACCACGGGGCGGGAGATGGCCTACCGCGTCGCGGGGGGGCTTTTCCACGAGCACCTTTACTACCCCTGGGATATACCCTGGATCGTCCGCCGCGCACTCGACACGGTCCGGCCCAGGGCCTTTGCGGTGATCGAGACGGAGATCTGGCCCCTGATGCTGGACGAACTGCGCGAAAGGGGCATCCCCGCCATACTGGTCAACGGGCGGTTCTCCGAGAAGACCGCCGGCCATATCCGGAGCCACCTCTCCTTTTGGCGGAGGGTGTACAGATCCTTCTCCCTCCTCCTGGTCCGATCCGAAGCCGACAGGGCCCTGCTCCTGGATATCGGCCTCGAAGAGCGGAAGGTCCGGGTCACGGGGGACTGCAAGATCGACGCCATAATCCTTCGAAAAGAAGAGGCGGACCTGAAGTGGGCGAGGTCCATCGTCGGCGGGGGGCCGGTCTTCCTCGCCGGGAGCACCCACCCGGGCGAGGAAGAGGTCGTCCTGGAGGCCTTCAGGTTGCTTAAGGCGAAGATCCACGAGGCCCGGCTCATCATCGTTCCCCGCCACCCCGAGAGGAGCGCCCGGGTCCTGGGCATTGCCGGAAAGGCGGGGCCGTCGGCACTCCTCACCGAGGTGGAGGGGGCCGGAGCGGGAAAAACCCCCTGGGAGGTCCTCGTAGCCGACCGCATCGGGGTCCTCTTCGACCTCTACGGGGTAGTGGACGGGGCTTTCGTGGGAGGGAGCCTCGTGGACAGGGGGGGACAGAATATAATGGAACCGGCCGTTTTCGGCATACCCCTCTCCCACGGCCCCTTCATGCGGGATTTCCGGGAGGCCTCCGAAAGGCTCGGCGAAAGGGGTGTCTCCACCGTGGTCCGGTGCGCCGGGGAGATGGCTGCCCATTGGCTGAAATGCCTCGAACCGGGCACGAAGAAGGCCGCCCGGGAGGGGGCGGGGCTGTTCTTCTCGGCTTCTTCGGGGGCGGCGAAAGCGTCGGTGGAAGCGATCCGAAAGGAGATCGGGTCATGAAAGTGCAGGAGGAGTTGCTGGACCGGTTTTACGAAAACCTGGACGAACGCTCCCGGGCGAGCCTCGATGAAGCCGTGGAAAAAGTAGTGGCCGCCAAGATGGCCGGTGGCAAAATCGTGGTGGCCACCGGGAGCGGTCCCAACATCCACGAAGGGGTGACCACCCTCATCGCGGAACTCATGGACAAGGGCCTGGTGGACGGCGTCACCACCAGTTCCGCCGTGGTGGGGCACGAAATGGCAGGAGCCCTCGACAGGGTCAAGATGTGCAGCGCCGCCGACCTGGGCTTCGACCCCGCTTTCATGCCCCGAAGCGGCGTCTTCGAGTTCACCCGGCTTTCCCGAGAGCAGTTGGACACGCTCCGAAAGGAGATGGTCCTCGACGAGGACCTCCTCGAAAAAGGGGAGAAGGCCGACGGTCGGTTCGTCATCAAGGCCGCCGGCAACATGGCCTACCCCATGGGGTTGAGGACGGAGAACCTGGCCGGCGAGCTGCTGGTAATCTGCAAGGCTTACGGCCTGCCCTTCGAGATCGTGGCCGGGTGGGGGGCCGACCGGCGCACCATGATAGGCAAGGGGGCGGAGAAGGGCCTTCCCGTGCTGGTGAGCATCCCCCAGATGGTGGGTAGCGGCCACGTGGGCATGGCCGTCGGCGACAGCATCTCCCTTTTCGAGCGGTCCATGCGCGTCGCCATGATGCTCGAGTCCGCCGATGTCATCATAGAATCGGCGGTAGCCCTCACCCAGGAGATCCACGACGGCCCCTTCGAGTGCTACACGGGGCACGGTATCTGGTCGTGGTGGAAGGGGCTGCGGACCTTTTCCCTCAAGGGCAAGACCCTCATCCGGATTGACCTGGACGAAAACCTTCGCAGGGCCAGGGACCTCGAGACGGGCTCATCCCTCATCCAGGAGGCCATCGACAGGGGCCTCCCCAAGACGAAGATCTCCAGGATCCCCTTCCGGATGGAGATGTCCGCCTTCGCCCGCCACGAGGGGAGCATCCCCATCATCGGGGACATCGGCGAGGTCTGGCCCGTCATGGCCTGGAGAGCCTCAAAGGCCCTGGGGATCCCCCTGGACTTCATGAGCTACGCCCAGCACACCCCCGAGGGCGAGGCCATGAGGGAGTGGATAGTCAATGAAATAGAGCCCGTCGACAGGAATGAGGCCCTGGCCTGGGCGAGGCGGCACGGGGTCCCGTCATGAAAGTCCTCGGCGTGATCCCGGCCCGCTATGCCTCCACCAGGCTCCCGGGCAAGCCCCTGGCCGATATCTGCGGCAAGACCCTCATCCAGAGGGTCCATGAACGGGCGGCCCTTTCCAGGACCCTGGACCGGCTGGTCGTGGCCACCGACGACGAGCGCATCTTTGAAACCGTCCGCGCCTTCGGGGGCGAATGCCTGATGACCTCCCCCGGCCACCCCAACGGTACCTGCCGCGTGGCGGAGGCGTCGAACCATTACGACGCGGCGATAGTGATCAACATCCAGGGGGATGAGCCCCTCCTCGACCCCGTCATGATCGACGAGGCCGCGGGGGTGCTCCGGGAGGACGATGAAGCCCTGTCATCGACGCTCTGCGCCCCCATCACCGATCCCGGCTCCCTTTCGGACCCCAACACGGTGAAGGTGGTGACCGACCTGCGGGGTTACGCCCTTTACTTCAGCCGGTCGCCCATACCCTACCTTCGGGCGCGGATGGATATCCCCCTCTTCCAACACATCGGCATCTACGGTTTTCGGCGGGATTTTCTCTTCACCTACGCGGACCTGGCCCCGACGCCCCTCTCCGAAGTTGAATCCCTGGAACAGCTCAGGGTCCTCGAACACGGCTACAATATGAAGGTGGCCGTGACCCGCGGGGAGTCCGGCCCCAGCGTGGACACGCCGGAGGACCTGGAAAGGGTGCGCCGGGCCCTGGGGTGTTGAAGGGTGTCATTCGGCACCAGTGAAACTGTCTCACGGGAGTTCGAGCTATGAAGTACTCAAGAGCCGTCTTCCTGGACCGGGACGGCGTGATAATCGAGGATAAAGGGTTTATCTCCGATCCGGAGGACGTGGTCCTCATCGATGGAGCCCCGGAAGCAATTGGAAGGATGACCTCGATGGGGCTGAAGGTCGTCGTCCTCACGAACCAGTCGGGGATCGGAAGAGGGCTGTTCCTCGAAGAAGACTATTCCAGGGTGACGGAGAGAATGGCCCTGCTTTTGGGAGAAGGCGGGGCGAGCCTCGATGGGGTGTATCATTGCCCCCACGCGCCTTGGGAAGGGTGCGATTGCCGGAAACCGAAACCCGGCCTGGCCTTTAGGGCTTCCAGGGACCTGGGCATCGACCTGCTGAAGTCCTTTGTCGTGGGCGACAAGAGTTCGGACATGGAGCTGGCCAGGGCGATCGGCGCGAAGGGGGTCCTCGTCAGGACGGGTTGCGGCCGAAAGGCCGAAGAGGAAGGGGGCCCCCTCTGGGACGCCGTGGTGGATGACGTCAAGGCCGCCGCTGAAGTTATCCGCCTATGGGTCGAAGGGGGAGAAGGTGGGACCCGGGATGGATGATCGCATCAAAAAAATGATATCCTCCCCGCTCCTTGAGACCGCGGGGATACTGGCCGCGTTGCCGGACCAGGAGGGCGGGTCAATCTACCGCGCGGCCGTCCTGATCGCCGGTTCCATGAGGTCGGGTGGTAAACTGATGCTCTGCGGCAACGGGGGGAGCGCCGCCGATTGCCAGCACATGGCCGCCGAGTTCGTATGCCGCCTCTCAAAACAAAGAGAGAGGCCGGCCCTGCCCGCCATCGCCCTCACTACGGATACGTCGTTCCTTACGGCCTTCTGCAACGATTACTGCTTCGAGAACGTGTTCCTCCGGCAGGTACAGGCCCTTGGACGGCCGGGCGATGTGCTGATGGGCATCAGCACCAGCGGGGATTCGGAGAACGTCAAAAGGGCCGTCAGGGTGTCAAAAACCCTCAGGATAGGTACGATCGCACTGACATGCAGGGGAGGAGCGATCGGGCGGCACGCCGATGTGGCGATCGAGGTCGATTCAAAAAACACGTCGGTCATTCAGAATGTGCATCTGGCCGTCGAACACGTGCTTTGCGCCCTGGTCGAAGAGATGATATTCGGCGGCGACCCCGGCCCGGCGGGGGGTGATCCTTCTTGATCATCGTGACCGGCGGCGCGGGGTTTATCGGCAGCAACCTCGTCGCCGGGCTGAACGGGAAGGGCATCGACGACATCCTCGTGGTGGACCACGTGGGCAGGTCGGAAAAGTATAAAAATCTCAGGGGACTAGGGTTTTCGGACTTTATCGACAGGGACGACTTTAGGGAACTGGTCAGGCGAGGAGCTTTTAAAGGAAAAAGGATCAGGGCCCTTTTCCACCAGGGGGCTTGTTCTGACACCCTGAATACCGACGGGGACTACATGCTGGACAATAATTACCGGTACTCCCGTGAACTCCTCGATCTCGCCGTAGCCGAAGGCTTCCCCTTCATCTACGCTTCCTCCGCGTCGGTTTACGGGTCGGGCGGGAACGGTTTCCGGGAGGAACCCGGCTGTGAGTTCCCACTGAACCTGTACGCTTTTTCAAAGCTCCTTTTTGACAACTACGTGAGGCATAAACTCCCGACGGCAGGGTCCCAGGTCGTGGGGTTGAGGTATTTCAACGTCTTCGGCCCCCAGGAGGCCCACAAGGGGAAAATGGCCTCGATGGTTTTCCATGCCTACAACAGCATCATCGCCGACGGAACGATAAGGCTCTTCGAGGGTTCCGGCGGTTACGGCCCCGGGGAACAGCGAAGGGATTTCCTCGCCGTGGAGGACGCCGTCAAGGTGAACCTCTTCTTCCTGGAACACCCTGAGAAGTCCGGTATTTTCAACTGCGGGACCGGCAAGTCCAGGTCCTTCCAGGACCTGGCCGACTCCGTTATAAGATCGGTCGGGAAGGGCAGGGTGGAATACATCCCCTTTCCGGAAGAAATGAAAGGAAAATACCAGGGTTACACCAAAGCCGACCTCTCCAGGTTGAGATCGGCAGGCTTCGTGGCGGGTTTTACCCCCCTGGAGGAAGCGGTAGAGAGGTACGTGGCTCTTCTGGAAAGGAACGGCGGTTACCTTTTCGGGGAGGGTGGATGAGATGGTAGTACAGGAGGCCGCCCTCGATCTTCTCAGAAAAGGTTTCGGCGGCTCAAGGGTGCTCGTGGTCGGGGACCCCATCCTGGACCAGACCTACGAGGGTTCAACGGGAAGGATTTCGCCCGAAGCGCCCATCCCAGTGGTCAAGGTCCGTTCATCGAGCTTCGGTTTGGGGGGAGCTTGCAACGTCGCTCATAACCTCGTCTGCCTGGGTTGCCCGGTCGAGTTGGCCGCTGTCGTCGGCGACGATGAAGAAGGAGCGGTCCTCGCGGACCTGGTGGCTTCGAAAGGAATAGGCGGCAGGCTGATCCCCTCAGCGGAGAGGTCCACCACGAAGAAGGTGAGGATCCTTTCCTCGAGGCAGCAGATGCTGAGGCTCGATTTCGAGGACGAGACGCCCCTTTCACCCGGGGAAGAGGAAAGACTGTTGAAACGGGTGACCGGCCCTTTTCTCGACGGTTTCAATGGGGTCGTCCTTTCGGACTACGGGAAGGGAGTCTGCACCTTCGGGGTATGCCAGGGCGTCATCCGGGAGTGCGTGGACAGGGGGATACCCCTCATCGTCGACCCCAAGGGGGCGGAATGGGAAAAGTACAGGGGAGCTTCCCTGGTGACCCCGAACCTCAAGGAGCTGGGTGCAGCCCGGGGGAGGGAGGTCCCGAACGCCGACGACGACATCGAACTGGCGGCCCGGGAGCTGATGGACCGATTCAGCCTTGGCTCCATCGTCGTGACGAGGTCTGAAAAAGGCCTTTCACTCCTCTCGGCGGACGCCACCTTCCACGAACCCGCCAGGGCCCTTGAGATTTTTGATGTGACCGGAGCGGGCGACACGGTTGTGGCGGTCCTTTCCGCCTTCATCTCGGCGAGGGCCTCCCTGAGGGACTCTGCCAGGATGGCCAACCTGGCAGCCGGGTACGTCGTGGGAAAGGTCGGGATCTACGCTGCAAGCAGGGGAGAACTGCTGGACATTATCATGAGAGTTCAGCCTCCGGGTTCCTCCGGGAAGGTCAAGGATGCTGAGGATGCGGCTCTAATCACGGAAGAATGGAAAAAACAAGGGAACAGGATCGTTTTCACCAACGGCTGCTTCGATATCCTCCACGCTGGTCATGTCCATTGCCTGGAGAAAGCTAAAGAGCAGGGCGACAGGCTTGTGGTCGGGTTGAACTCCGATCGGTCGGTCAAGATGAACAAGGGGCCGGGCCGGCCTCTCAATCCCCAGGAACTCCGGGCCAAAGTGCTGTCGTCACTGGCAGCGGTGGACATGGTGGTGGTATTCGAGGAAAAGACGCCCTTGCCCCTCATCAATGTCCTGAGGCCTGACGTTCTCGTCAAGGGCGGGGACTACCGTGAGGAAGAGATCGCTGGAGCCCGCGAGGTCGCCTCCTGGGGCGGCAAGGTGGTCCTGGTCCCGCTGCTGGAAGGCCTTAGTTCTTCCAAAATATGGGAACGGGCGAGAAAATTCCCCGCCGGAGGCGGCGAAAAGTAGAATCTACGGGAAAACCCATGGCGCTCCTAGGCCTCTGCCGGTCTGCAGGCTCATCGTGGTGATGGGTCCCGGTTGCTCCCCCGTTTTGGGTCGGTTTACCCCGGGTGTACGGGAAAGAGAGGGAGGGAACGGGCTGAAGTTAGACCCCGAAAAGATTGAGCGCGTTCTTGTCATCGGCCTTTCATGCATGGGGGACATGATCCTTTCCACCGCCGCCCTCTGGAACCTCAGGCGTTTCCTTCCCGACGCGCACTTCACAATTCTTGCCGGGCCCGTGGCACTTCCGGTCCTTGAGAGAGACCCCCTTTGGGACAAGGTCGAGGAATACCGTCGTGAAAAGGGTTTGAGAGGGCGCCTGGCATCGGTCGGAACGATCAGGTCATACCCCCATGATCTCCTGGTAGACTTGCGCTCTTCGGCGATGCCTCTCTTTTCCGGCGCCCGTTATCGCCCTTTCTGGGGATTAAGGGAACTCTTCCTCCCCCAAAAAATGCACGAGGTGGAGAGAAACATCTGGTGCATGACAACCCTGGGGGTGCCCGTCTATGGCCGGAGACTCCGGTTTTTCATTCCGCCACAGTCAAGGGAAGAGGCCTGCCGGTTGATGGCCTCGAGGTGGAAGGACAGGCCCTGGGTACTCCTCAACCCCGGAACCCCCGGGAAATACAAGACCTGGCCCCTGGAAAACTTCATCGAACTGGGCCTTCGTGTGGTCGACTCCTTTTGTATTAATCTCGGCGTGACGGGATACTACGGGGCGGAGCGGGAAGCTGCCGCAAAGATATGCGAAGCGATAGGCGAAGAAAGGTGCGGTAACTTTTCAGGGGACCGTCACGTCACGACCCTTGGGGCGCTTATTGAGAGATCGGTCCTTTTCGTGTCCAACGACACCGGGCCCCTTCACTTGGCCTGCGCCGTGGGCACGCCGGTGGTAGGCCTCTACCTGCCGAAGAACCTAGCTCGTTTCGGTCCCTGGGGTACCAGGCATAGTTGTGTGGCGGCCGGGAGGAATGGCGGCAACGAGCCTATGAGGACTATCAAGGTCGATGAAGTGTTCAAGTCCTCGGTCGAGATGCTACAAAGCGTTGGCGTGTTCGCCCGATAGAGAAGGGTGCGCCGGGCCCTGGGGTGTTGAAGGGTGTCAGTCGGCCCATTGTGCAGGGAAGGGTAGAAGGTAGATAAAGACCATGCAAGACGGGTCCAGGGGTACAGGGATAGTGTTCGTCCTGAAGGACGGCGTAAGGAGTCATGAAAACCAGGGACAGGCCTTACGGCTAAAACCGTGCACACTGGAGGAAGTGATGAGGAGAGAGCATCTAGGAAAACCTGGTCTGCGCAGTACAGAACATCTTGGTGCTTTTGAAGCGGAGCGACGGGCCCGTGAAGGATCAGGCAACAATAGCTCGGGTCCTGAAGGCGGATTACAACAAGGCTTATGTTCTTTTTTCAAAGGTTTTCGAGCGGTTCTGTTTTAGTTTGGACAGCTGAACTCTTTTACATGTCCTTTCACTCTTTTTCCCGGTATGATGGCAATAATGGTAGTGCATTTATGTGAACACAACCTAACATGGCCGGGATCCGGGTCAGTTGCAACACAAGGGCTAGAGCAAATCGATGGGTGCCATTTCCACCAAAATAGAGACGGCCATCAGGACCAATATGGATGGTAATGCCGTCATATTCTCTGAAGGCCCAGTTATTGTTACTCGGTTTAATCTCTGGGTAATAACCTTTCTTCTTTGATTCATTGAAAAGATCATCCAGTTTTTTATATCTTTTCTGGATGTCCTCAATGTTCGAACAGTCGTCAAAACGGCCTCTCGGGTCTGCTTTTATTCTTTGTAGAAGACGATCATAGATCCCGGTTTCCTCCCACAGGATTCCTTTCTTCCAATGTTCAAAGCATGCTTGCAGTTTAAAACTATCGCTGAATTCACGAATCGTGCCACCTTTGGGAGGCCAAGGGTCCCCAACGACCTTTCCGGTGTAACGATTACTTAATCCGGTGAGGCAAACTGTGCAATCAAAGGGGTTTACCCAGATTCTTTCAGCAAACTTGGGAGCATCTGGTCCGAAACAGAATCTGTTTGCGTTATCTCTTAACAAGGCTCTCAAGGTGAAACGGAAAGTGTAACGGATGTGTTTTCGCAGATTATTCAAACACTTCAGTGGTGTTAGGGCAACGCTGTCGCTTCTGGTTAGCCGCGGAATAGCATTCCCCTCCTAAATTGATGAAGTTTCTTTTTTACTATTGGGGCAAAGGAAAATATTCGAGAAAATTGATTAAATACAAAGGAATCTTAAGGAACTTTTTTTACAGAAAAACTTGGAAGCCGCAACTGCTGAACCTTGACACCCGAATCCGTTTCATGTGGCCATCCAAGCCTTTTTGGCCTTTTGATGATTATTACAAGACCTACGGAGGCCTGTATCGCTCTTTTCGTTTTTTGGTTTTCCCCATTATCCAGGTGTCACCAACACCCATATGATGGATCTAAATTTACATCCAGATTCCCGCACATGGATACAATCTTGAGGTGAAGTCTTGTAAACGGATATGGCATTCTTTGTTCAGGAAGGACCTGGACGGGGGTGCCAACCGTGGCGAAGCTAAAGGAGCATCACATCATGTGCGCGGAAGAACTAGCAAACCACAAAAGCATCAGGGATATAGCGTCCACCTTTTGCGTGGACGAAAGCACCTTGAGATACAGGCTCGAACGGCATCGGACAGGAGCCGTGGATGGCAGATCGCTCCAGGAGGAAGCGTGCGCTCCCTTCCGACCCCTTGTCCTCGAGTGGATACAGGAGCAGGAAGGGCAGGAGCGGCCGGAATCCGTTCAGGCATTGTATGAGAGACTCTGCGCGGACCACGGATACACGGGGAGCTATATGAGTGTCTACAGGTTCGTCAAAAGGAGGCGCAAGGCCCCTTTCCCTGCCCCCTTCCGCCGGGTGGAGACCAAGCCGGGGGCGCAAGCTCAGGCCGACTGGCTTCAAAAGAAGATCTATATCCACGAACTTGGCGGAGAGACAAAGATCTCGGCATTCATAATGACCCTGTCCCACTCCCGGATGTGGTCCGTCGTCTGGAGCCGGAGCGAAAACATGCTCACCTGGCTTACCTGCCACAACAGGGCCTTCGAATTCCTGGGAGGTGTCCCGTCCACGGTCAGGATCGACAACCTCAAAACGGGAGTAGCCTGCGGCTGCGGAGCCTGGGCGAAGCTCAACGAAGGGTACGCCTCCTACGCGAAGCAGATGGATTTCGCCATAGACCCCCACAGGGTCAGGACACCCAGGGACAAGGGCAAGGCGGAACGTAGGGTCCAGGATGTGAAGACGCTCCAGATTACGGAGAAGGACCGGTTCGAGGATATGGAGGACCTGCAGGAGACCAGCACCCTCCGGATCCTTGCCAGATCACGGAAGTTACTATGCCCAGTAACGGGCAAAAGCATCTACGACAGCTGGAACCTTGAAAAGCAGCATCTAAAGCCCCTTCCATTTTTTCTTCCTGTACCCTTCGATGTACAGGTCTCGAGGGAAGTTGGCCGGGATTGCCTTGTCTCCTTCGAGGGAAGACGTTACAGCGTCCCCTACACTTGGACTAAACGGACAGTCCAGGTCAGGGGGTGTACGGACACCGTCGAGATATGGGGAGAGGGGAAACTGCTCTGCACCTTCCCGCGCAAAACGGACTGCAGGCTTCTCATTGACCAGGGCCACTACGAAGGGGCCAGCGAAGGCACGGGAAAGACCCCTGTTCCTCTTGGGAAAATTGGCAGGGAGATCGTAATACCCAGAAGCTGGGAGATAGAAGATGCCCCCAGGCGTTCCATAGATCGCTACGCGGAAGCTGTGGGTACACGGTCATGACCAGGCTTCAAGAGGCAGTGACCGGTCTGGACGCGAGCAGGTCTTTGCTGGAAGAGATGGGCTTTGAGCATGCCCAGCACCTCGTGGCGGAGCTCATGGAACAGGCCGTAAAGGACAACGCCTCCTACGGTGACTTTCTGGAAAAGGTTTTGAGAAGAGAACATGAATACCGGGAAGAGCGCAGGATAAGGACCTCGCTGAAGCTGTCCGGCCTGCCCCAGGGCAAGACCCTTGAAAGCTTCGACTTCACCTTTGGTCGGAGCGTGAACAAAAAGGAGATCGAGCTGCTTTCGACCTGCGAATACGCCAAGAGGAAGGAGAACATCCTCCTCCTCGGCCCGCCCGGAGTGGGCAAGAGCCACCTCGCCGCGGCGTTAGGGGTGCGGGCCGTCCAGAATGGCTTCTCCGTCTCCTGGCTGACTGCCGACGACCTGCTTTTTCGCCTCAGGCGGGACGAGGAGAACCCTTCCAGGCGAAACAGGAGGAGGAAATACCTCTCCTCGGGTGTTCTCGTGATAGACGAGCTGGGGTTTCAGGTCCTGGACCGGGGCGACGCCCACCTGCTCTTCAAGGTGGTAAGCGCCAGGTACGAAAGGGCGAGCACGATCATCACGTCGAACAAGAGCATACGGGATTGGCCGGAGATGCTTGCAGGAGACGAAGTCCTCACTACCGCTATCCTGGACAGGCTTTTACACCATTGCCACGTCGTTCATGTCGACGGAAGCAGTTACCGCCTCTGGGAGATGGAACAACGGACCAGGCCCGCACCGCGGAAGGAGGGATGACCTGAACGGTCAAACATTTCAGGTTCACGAATCACCCCAACGCGTTCAAGAAGGAATGTGTATATCTGCGGGAAAGTGGATGTAAATTTACTGCGGGAATCTGGGTGTTAATTGACACCAGGGACACTATGACCCTGCAAAGAGCGAGAGCAGATCCCACCTGACCATATTAAGGTTCTACAACGTAAAATAACAAAGATGAAATAGAAGTACTTCGAAAGACCCTAATAGGGAACCTTCCTGTATTAAAAAATATGTTTTGCCACGTCGAAGACGTGATTTACTCGGGCTGGAATTCCGGAGGAATTCTTTTCCTTTCTCTCTTCGGAGAGCTTCCTGTAATTCGCATCCCTCTTCTGGGTCAGGTCAAGTGCCTTAGGGGTTTTCTCCCTAATCACTTTGTTCTGTCTCATGAAGGAAGTGTCATGTCACCCCATTCGGCCTCCTCGCCTCCGTGAAGAAGGTCTCTTACCATCCGGTTCTTGTTAACATTCTACGATGTTGTTACAAGACTGTGGACCAGCTTGATGCCCCTGTCAACCCTGACATGGTTCTTCATTCCAAAATATTTCTGGTTGTGCTTTTTTGGCGTATCTCATCTTTGGATCCCGCTTTTTCTCCCTGTTATTCCACTGTGGCGGGGCGTTGATGATGGTGGCATTAGCTGGAGGATGGACCCGGAGCATCCGTTCAGGCTTGGGTGGTTTTCCCTTCCTTGCCTTGGAGTGGGGATCGGAAGGCCCTATGATGGCATTCAGATCTTTCCATGGAACGAACTGTTCCAGCTCGGCCAGAAACGGCTTCCGCCTTGTCGGCTTCCGGTTCTTTTTTAAGGTCATTACATTGGCAAGGTTCTACTGGCTTTTCATTTGAATGAGATGCTGGGGTATTGTCAAAGGGAAGGCTGGAATGAGTCCATCAAGACTGCAACAACCATTTTAAACAAGGTCAAGGTCCATTTCTTGAGTACAATTGCAATGCTTATTCTCAAATGAAAAGGAGTGATTAAGTGGCACTTTTCCCCTCCTTTGTCTTTCTCCTGAGTGACGGGATACAGGGCCATGTTTCCCAGTCGAGAGGAGTGGCCGGCTGGATCTCCAGGTTTACAGGTGCTGTTGTACTGGAGATGGGAGCGCCTCGTTATTCTGGTTGGGAAAGGATCCGCCTGTTGAAATTCAAACCCCTCCTCCTACCTGGCGTGGATGCGAAGGAAGCAGAGAAGTGGCTCTGCCAGGCAGGGGGCGGCGGGCACCTCGATTCAGCCCGGGAAAAACTGTTCAAAAAAAATAACAATCCAGGAACAGCCCTTTTTTTGTCAGCAGGGAGCAGCGCCGCCCCTTTTGCCCTGGCCCTAGCCAGGGCGACCGAGCAGAAATGCTGTACCATCATGACTCCATCGGTGCTGGGGACGGCCCCTTTTGACTTCGCCATCGTCCCTGAGCATGATCATCCTCGGCCTTCCCCCAACCTCCTCATAACCCTCGGCGCCCCTAATATGATCCGGGAGGAACTGCTCCAGGAGGAAGGCTCCCTGCTCCTGTCCAGGTTCCCCGGCGGGGAAAATAGGCGATGGGGGATATTGGTCGGCGGGGACGACGCCAACTACACCATTCCCCCCTCCTGGGTGGGGGAGGTGCTGCTTCCCCTGCTGGAGGAGGCGAAGACCAGGGGGGCCGAAGTATACATGACCACCTCCCGCAGGACCCGGCCCGAGACCGAAGCCAGGATCGAAGAGGCCGTGAGAAGGTTTCCCCACGTCAGGATGCTGGTCTTGGGGACCAGAGACCCCTGGAATCCCGTCCCCGGCATGCTCGGGGCCTGTGAGCGTATTTTCTGCACCGAGGACTCGGTCTCCATGATCTCCGAGGCGGCGACCGGGGGGCACATCGTCCAGATCCTCAGGATCGGAAGGCAGGGAGGGGCCAGGAAAGCTCTCCAGGACATCACGGCAAAGATGGTCGAGAAAAAATTGCTGGCCCCCCGAAGGCTTTGGGGCATTCCCAGGTTTGACTTAATGATAGAATCATTCTGTGACAGGGGATTGGCAATGGAATATGACCCCGAGGGGATCGATGAAAAACCGCCGGCCCAGGGGAGGAAAAACGAAGGTCTTTCGTTCAACGAGGCGAGGAGGGCGGCCGAGTGGATCATCCAGGGTTGGGGTCCTTGAAGATAGCCCAGATCTTGCCCGAGTTCCACGAGGGCGGCGTGGAACGGCACGTCCTTTGGCTTTCCAATGAGCTGGCCGCGATGGGCCATCAGGTGACGGTCATCACCGCCGGCGGCAAATTGGAGGATAAGCTTGACCCGTCGGTCAAGTTCTGGAGGCTGCCTGTCCACCGGAAGGACCCCCTCATGGGGTTTTATTCGGCCTTGAAGATCGCCGCCAGGGCGAAAGGAGAAGGATGGGATATCCTTCATGCCCACTCGAGGGTACCGGTATGGATCGCCTGGTGGGCGTCCTCGATGTCGGATATACCCTGGGTTTTTACGGCTCACGACCGTTACAGGAAAGACTGGGCAATAAGGCCATTTAAAAGAGCTCATGGTTCAATATGTGGCAGCGAGGCGGTAAGATCCCATCTCTCCGGTTCACTACCTGCGAAAACAGTAGTCATTATAAACGGCATTCCTTTTTCTGGCCGAAAGTGTTCAAAAAGGGAAACCAGGGTCACAAAACTCCTTTTCCTCGGGCGCCTCACCGACAGAAAAGGGTTGCAAGTGGTGATCCAAGCGCTTTCGGGGATCAGGGAACAAGAATGGCGCCTTGATATTGTTGGGGACGGTCCCAAGAGAGAAGACTTGGAAGCCTTGGCCGCTTCCTTGGGGCTTGAGGGTAGGGTTTTTTTTCATGGCTTTCAAGATAACCCTGAGGAGTGGATGGCCGAAAGCGAACTACTGCTTTTTCCTTCCCTCGATGAGGGGATGGGTTTGGTCCTAATGCAGGCGATCAGGGTTGGGATCCCGGTCCTTGCCTCGGATATAGGGCCTGTAAGGGAACTGGTAGGCGAAAGCGCTCCTTTGGTGACACCGGGGGACGTGGGAAAATGGCGACAGGGGATCGAGGATATCCTTTCAGGGAGAATAGGCCCTCCACGGTTTGACCCCGGGGTTGTCCCTTCGATCCCAGACATGGCGGCAGGAGTATTGTCTTTTTATGAGGACGTCACCCGCCAGAGATGATCATTCTTTTCCACCGGGGAGTTGACTAAAAATGAAAAAAATCTTCAACGATCTTTCGAGGCGTTTTCAATTCTTGTTCCCCGAAAGCCTAGTCGAAGCTGGGTTTCTATTTGCTTTGCTATTCGGGGTTATTGGACCGATCCCCAGGTATCTCGGTTTTTTGATCGCCCTAATGGGTTCAGTGTCCAGGAAATCCGAATTGGCATCTTTTTTTAAGTCATTGCCTCTTTTCGTAAAGATTTCCTTATCTTTCCTGTTGATCTGGGGCGCAATGATCACGGCCTTCAAGGCCGACTCTTTCTTTTCCTGGGGTAAAGGCTGGTCGCTCGTTATCGAATTTGCTTTCTGGGTCCTCCTTGCCGCCTTTGTACTTAGGTCTTCAAGGGCTTTCGAGAGGTGGCGGTATTTCATGGCGCTCCTCGTTTGCGTCATGGGCGGATTGACTCTATGGTCCCTAATTATTAAGGGAAATATGAATGGCCTTTTTTCAGTCCATACTTTCTCGGCGATGATCACAATACCTCTTTTTTCTTTAACGATGCTTTCAGCGTTTGATGAAGAAGGATACTGGCGAGGAAATGTCCTGCATCTCGTAGCCCCTTTTTTTTTGATAGTGCTGTTCTTTATTGGCCTTTCGAGCGGGGCCCTGGTATCGAACATGGTCGCCATTATTGTGCTTCTTGCGCTTTTCCGGCCTTCAAGGAAAAAACTCGCGTTGTTTTTTACTACCCTGGTCCTTGCGGCAGCTTGCTTGTCCGTCGTCCTTTTGCTATCCGGACATTGGCCGTCGGTAAAGGAAAGAATCCAAGGAGAAATAGCGCAACTTACGGCCCTGGATGATCCTGATGTATTGACTTCCAAGCGGAGCCAGATATGGGAGGCTGCTTTTTTTTGCGCGAGACGACACCCTGCGGGCATCGGGTGGGACCAGTTCGAAAAAACTGTAAAATATTACATCGGCGAAAAACAACTCGTTCAAGAGCGCTGTTTTTCTTCAATCCATAACGAGTACCTGACCTTACTGGTAGAGGGTGGAATTCCCTCTCTCGGCGCCTATCTCCTTTTCCTGTGGGGGTGTTTTTCAATCCTTCACTCCCTTACCAGAAGGAAGGAGCGCCTGAAGTCAGCACTTCTAGGGTCGGCCTTTGCCGGGATAATGGTTTTTGCCCTGGTTGCAACCATATTTGATGAACGACGTATTCTGGCCATTTACTTCTGGACTATTTTTGGTGCGATCCTTTCTCAACATGAAAGCGTAAAAAAACCTGGGAGAGAGGTCTTACTCTAAAAAATTAAAAGGCACTTGCAGTACTTCACGGCATGACAATGGAAGAAACCCTGCCCCTTCTGCGATCCCTTTATTCCTGGTATCCCAGGTAGCCGATGCTTGTAGTTGACAACGGTTCACCTGAAAAGGAGCCGGAAGGCAATTAAGAAGACTGCGATTTTCCATGAGATGATCTTATGAAAAAAGGTGACATAGTCTGTGACATAAGTAGTCGTTGAGGCCAAGTACCCCTCTTGTCAGAACCTGGCGGAAGTCAAGAAAGGGAACGTCCGCTGTGGACACCTGAGCCAGGAAGAGGTCTTCAGGCCGTGGGGTTCCCATGCAAATGTACCAACATTGTGCGAAGCAATGGATAGCTGTCAAGGTTCTGTTAAAGTGAGCATGGATGGAGATAAGGAATCCATGAAGGATAAGGGATCAAAAAAGTTTTCAGGGCAAAGCCCTCCCTCTGGATGACGTTTAAGATCACGTTGTAACCGATGGCAGTATGGTCCTGGTTCTACTTCGGCAAACCTTTTGTCGGTTGGAGGACTGGACGGATGAATAAAAACCATTTTGCAAGGGGTTGTTTCTCAGAAGATGATATCCCACGGCGTTTCTCTTTCTGAGAAAAGATTATTGATCACCGGCGGCTGCGGTTTCATCGGTTCCAACCTTGTCAGGTGTTGCCTGCGGAGCGGGTACCGCGTGGTCAACCTCGACAAACTGACCTATGCCGGCAACAGGTTTTCCCTCGCCGACCTGGAAGACGACCCCGGCTACACCTTCGTCAAGGGTGACATAGGCGACGCGGAGCTGGTGAGGGACCTTTTCGAAAAACACCGGCCCAGCGCCGTTTTCCACCTGGCTGCCGAAAGCCACGTGGACCGCTCCATCGACTCGCCGGATGAGTTCATCCAGACCAACATCGTGGGTACCTACCGTCTTCTTTCAGCCGCCCTGGAACACTTCATGGCCCTGGACGCGGAAGGCCGGCATCGTTTCCGGTTCCTCCACGTCTCCACCGACGAAGTTTTCGGTTCCCTAGGGCCCGAGGGGTACTTCACCGAGACCACGCCCTACGACCCGAGGTCGCCCTACTCGGCCTCCAAGGCCTCGTCGGACCATCTCGCGAGGGCCTTCCATCACACCTACGGCCTTCCCGTCATCGTGACCAACTGCTCCAACAACTACGGGCCCTTCCAGTTCCCCGAGAAACTCATTCCCCTCGTGATTAACAGCGCCGTGAGGGGCAAGGACCTCCCCATCTACGGCGACGGGATGAACATAAGGGACTGGCTCTACGTGGAGGACCACTGCGAAGCCCTGGAACTCGTCCTGGAGAAGGGAACTCCCGGTGAGACCTACAACATCGGCGGCGGATCGGAAAAGACCAATATCGAAGTAGTCCGCACCCTCTGCCGGATCCTAGACGGACTCCAGCCAAGGGAAGACGGTGCAAGCTACGAAGAGCAGATCACCTTCGTTCCGGACAGGCCTGGCCATGACAGGAGGTACGCCATAGACGCCTCCAGGATCGAAAGGGAACTGGGTTGGAAACCCAGGAACACCTTTGAGTCGGGAATCAGGAGCACCGTCCGGTGGTACCTGGAAAACCAGGCATGGGTCGAGGACGTCCTTTCGGGGAAGTACAGGATGGAGCGCCTCGGCTCCCGCAAAAGGGGTGGGTCGAAATGATCAGGAAGGGGATCATCCTCGCTGGTGGTTCCGGGTCCAGGCTCTACCCGGTGACGCTGGGTGCCAGCAAACAGCTGCTCCCCGTCTACGACAAGCCCATGATCTACTACCCCCTGTCGGTGTTGATGCTGGCCGGCATAAGGGAGATCCTCATCATCACCACCCCTGAAGACCGGCCCAACTTCGTCCGCCTCCTCGGCGACGGCAGCCGGTGGGGGCTGGACTTCACCTACTCAGTCCAGCCCGAGCCAGGCGGGCTCGCCCAGGCCTTCCTGATAGGGGAGGAGTTCATCGCTTGCGACCCCTGCGCCCTCATACTAGGGGACAACCTCTTTTACGGCCAGGGGCTGACGGGCCTTCTCGAGGAGGCCGTAAGGACCGAACGGGGGGCCACCATATTCGGCTATCCCGTCACCGACCCCCAGCGCTACGGCGTGGTGGAATTCGACGACCAAGGTCGGGTCCTCTCCCTGGAGGAGAAGCCTGACAAGCCAAGGTCCAACTACGCCGTCGTGGGCCTTTACTTCTACGACGGCACCGTGGTGGAAAGGGCCAGGGAGCTCAAGCCCTCCAAGAGGGGGGAACTGGAGATCACCGACCTCAACCGCCACTACCTGGAGGACGGCCTTTTGAAGGCCATGATTTTTGGGCGAGGTTACGCCTGGCTGGATACGGGGACCCACGACAGCCTTCTGGACGCCTCCAAGTTCGTCTCTACCATCCAGAACCGGCAGGGCTTCATGATAGCCTGCCCCGAGGAGATAGCCTGGAGGAAGGGATACATAAGCGATAAGGATATCATCGAAATGTCGAAGGGAATGAGGAATACCTATGGACAATACCTTTTGTCTATTGTAAGGGGCAGATAACCGACAAGGGGTTTGTCACCGCGAATATTTTTGGAGGGATCGATCGATGGGAATACCCTTTAACAGGCCATATTTGACTGGAAAAGAGTCCTTTTACATCCAACAGGTCCTGGAAAACCGCTCCTTTGCCGGGAATGGGAAGTATTCCAGGCTTTGTACCCAATGGCTTGAAAAGACCACCGGCTGTCAAAAGGCGATACTGACCCCGTCCGGGTCTTCCGCGCTTGAAATGATGATGCTCTTGGCCGCTATTGGCCCCGGTGACGAAGTGTTGATGCCCTCCTTTACCTTCACCTCTACAGCAAATTCAGTTGTATTGAGAGGGGCGAAACCGGTCTTCCTGGATATAAGGCCGGATACCTTGAACCTCGACGAAAAACTCATAGAAAAGGCCATCACTTCGAGGACAAAAGCTATCCTGCCGGTCCATTATGCCGGGGTGGGTTGTAGGATGGACGTCATTTTATCAATAGCGGAAAAGCACGGCCTTCTGGTCCTGGAGGATGCCGCCCAATGCATCCTTTCCTACTACAAGGGGCGCCACCTTGGGAGCCTGGGACAGATGGGTGCCCTCAGCTTTCACGAGACCAAGAACATTCACTGCGGCGAGGGTGGCGCTCTCCTGATCAACGATCAAAATCTAGTGGAACGCGCTGAGATCATTATGGAAAAAGGGACCAATAGAAACAAGTTTTTCCGCGGCGAGGTCGACCGGTACACCTGGACGGATGTAGGCTCCTCCTTCCTGGTCAATGAGATGACGTCCGCCTTCCTCTGGGCCCAGCTTGAGGGGGCCCAGGGGATCACCTCCATGAGGAAAGAGATTTGGAGGAAATACCATGAAGAACTGTCCTCCCTGGAAAAGGAGGGGTTGCTCAAACGGCCTGTTTTGGAGGATCAAAACCCAGGGAACGCGCACATTTACTTCATTCTTTTGAAGGATGCCGCGACGAGGGATGAATTGATCTCTTTCCTGAAAAAGAGGGACATCATGGCAGTTTTCCATTACATCCCGCTCCATTCCGCACCTTTTTCCGGGTCGAATGAGACATTGAAAGAGACCGACAGCATATCGGGCAGGCTTCTCCGCCTTCCTCTTTTCATAGGCGTTGATTGTGACGAGGTAGTGAGATCCTTAAGGGACTTTTTCAAAGGGAGCTGATACGTCGATGAGCGAACTGCCGGAAGGCGTGAGGGAAGCTCCCTGGGACTCCAGGGTATTGGGAAAAGCCGCCTTCGAGATCACCGCATGGACTGCCGCGGTGTTGGAATGGCTTTCAAAAACCCCGGGTTTCTTCACTTTAAAGGTCCCCTCTGAAACCGGGAAAGGCAGTTTTGAGAGCCTGGGTTTTTACTATTGCGATACCCTGTTGGAGCCCGCCTGTAACAAAGACCGTTTCAAAGGATACGATGACGACCGGGCTTCGGTATCCAAAGAGTACGATCTTGAAAAAATACTACGTATCGTTGATGGCACTTTCACACACGACCGTTTCCACAAGGACAGGAACCTGACGGAATATTGTGCTGATATGAGGTATAAATACTGGCTGATCGATCTTCATGAACAAGAACGTCTCTGGGCTTTTTATTATGGTGGTGACAGCGAACCAGCAGGGTTTTGGAGTTGTGATGAGAGGGGCAAGATCGTCCTCCACGCCCTGGCTATGAAATATCGAGGCAGAGGCCTGGCGAAATTTTTCTGGACCAAGGGCTGCAGGATGCTGTATGGATCAGGTTTCGATGTTTTAAAAAGTTCTGTTTCAGCGTCGAATCTTAGCGTGATCAACCTGTATTTCTCTCTAGGCTTTTCAATTCAAAACAGCATTGACGTTTATCATAGGTTTGTGAGCGATGGACATTGAATAATTTAGGAAGGTTTTTAAAAGTAGGTCATCGCTTGGCAACTGACGCCGGACCAGGATGGTGACGTGGATTCTATTATTTACGAATACCTGGTTAGGTATGATTCTGCCGCCCAGGAATCCTTGTCGGGGCTTTAATGGAAAAAACCGAGTCCCCTTAAGGGGTGACATTACCCGCTTCCGAAAGGAAGGGGACCTTGTCGCTTTCCGGTCACAACCCCTCGCTCTCACCTTGACACTTTGAAATAGCGGTGATAGTTTATTCCTGTGAAGTTGTCCCGAGCCCGAAAATGATAGGTCCCAGCCGCCAAGATGTGGCTAAATGGGACTTAAGTCCTATTTTCCGTAGGTAGTTTTACGGGTAATATTTCACCGGGTATACCGAGAGCACCTTTAAAACCGAACTTTGGACACGCTTCAAATTCCGCGGTGACCCCTGACGGCAGGAAAGGAGGTGCAACCCCCGAGGCCAAAATGGGAGAGCGGATAGTAGAAGCCGGACCCTATCGGGAAAGGGTCCGCACGAGAGGCGGAAGGAAACTTGGATACTTCTCACCCTTTCGTGCGCGCACCCCGGAGGGCCGGAATACATAACCCAAGGGGGTTAAAAAGAATGAAAAGATTCGCGGCACTAGTAGCAGTACTAGCGCTCGTCGCGTTTGCCGCCCCGGCATTCGCGGCCAACCCGTTCATGGATGTCCCCATGAACCACTGGGCCTATGACGCGGTGTCCCAGCTCGCCTCCAGGGGCGTGGTGTCGGGTTATCCCGATGGCGCCTTCAAGGGCGAGTGGAAGGCCACCCGTTACGAGATGGCCTCCGTCGTGGCGAGAGCCCTTGCCTACGTCGACATGAACAAGGCCTCTAAGCAGGACCTGGAGCTCCTCAAGAAACTCGTCGTGGAGTTCAAGGATGAGCTGGATGCCCTTGGCGTGAAAGTCGACGAGCTCGACGCCAGGGTGGCTGACCTGGAGAAGGGCGTCGGCAAGTGGTACTTCAGCGGCCGCCTCATCACGCAGATGAAATTTACCGATGGTCCGGACGATTGGAATGTCGACCAGTTCCGCTGGAACCTCAAGAAGGTCATCAACGACAAGATCACGATGAACATCCGTCTCCAGGCTGCAGGTGGGGGCGATCTGAACATCAACCTCGCCTACTTCACCATCAACGACTTCCTTTTTGATGGCCTCACCACGACGGTCGGGCGCTTTTGGCACGACTGGGAGGGCGACTTCTACGCCGGCGACTGGTGGTACTACGCCATGAACGACGCCTGGATCACCGACTTCAGAGCCACCCAGGCCGTCAAGTTCGACATGTCCTTTGGAATGGGGGATTTCAGCCTCTACGTAGGACATGACAACAGCGCAGGTTGGAGTGAGAACCTCGGCTCCGGCAGGGTAACGTTCTTTGGGAACCCCAATAACTACTGGAGTTGGGCCAGCGGTTTCGACTGGTCCTTTGACAGCAATATGGCAAGCGAACGTTACATCTTCGGCGCGAGGCTCAACTTCAACTTCAGCGAGATGTTCAGCCTGGCCCTCAACTACATGAAGTACGACTACCAGGGTGACGCTACAGTTGCTTACTTCATCAGACCTTGGACGAAGCTTCCGCTTACTTGGCCCGGTTCCTTTATTTGGGGGACAGGTTTCCCTGGCCCGTTCTGGACCCTCGCTGCGGATACCGCTACTTTCTGGGGAGACCTGATCGTCAACTTCAGGCCCGGCATAACCCTGAAGGGGCAGTACTTCATGCAGGATAACGATCCTCTCTGGGCGGTCGTTGGTGGCGATTCTCCCAACGCGTGGAAGGCTATTCTCGATATCGATCAGGACGTGCTCGGCTTCACCAGCCTCTGGATCGAGTACGCCAAGATCGACGCGGGGTTTGTCTTCCCCAGCGGGAGTGCGCCTTACGGCTGGATGGCCGGCGACAGGTTCTACAACGCTTTTGGGCAGGTCCCGGTCGACACCACCCTCTGGATGGTCCTCGCGATGCAGAGGTGGAACGAGAAGTGGGGCACCTACGTGCGCTACCTCGATGTCGATGGCGTTGTGGATTACAACAACTGGACCGTTGCCATGACCTACTGTTACACGCCCAATGTGGCCTTCGAGCTTGGCTATGACAAGCTCGGCGGCGACCTTG
>JAXGNU010000008.1:0-70573 GCA_040767805.1 Thermovirgaceae bacterium | reverse complement strand
TTTCTCCCTGAGGAGTTCCATGGGGAGCGTCTCCGCCGGAGCCTTCCGGAGGCCGTCGAGGTGGCTCTCGACAAGCCTGTAGACCCTCTGGAGGAAACGGTGGGCCCCCTCGACCCCCTGGTCGGACCAGTCCAGGTCCTTGTCGGGGGGGGAGGCGAAGAGGATGAAGAGGCGGGCCGTGTCGGCGCCCCACCGGGTGATGATCTCGTCGGGGTCCACCACGTTGCCCCTGGATTTGGACATCTTGGCCCCGTCCTTGATGACCATGCCCTGGGTCAGCAGGTTCGTGAAGGGCTCCCTGACCTCGAGCAGGCCTAGGTCGGCCAGGAACTTGGTGAAGAACCGGGCGTACATCAGGTGCAGGCAGGCGTGCTCTATGCCGCCGATGTACTGGTCCACGGCCATCCAGTAGTCGGTGTCGGCCTTTTCGAAGGGCCCCTTGTCGGTCCAGGGCGAGGCGAACCTCAAGAAGTACCAGGAGGAGCAGATGAAGGTGTCCATGGTGTCCGTCTCCCTCACGCCCGGGCCGCCGCAGACGGGGCAGCGCGTGTTCTTCCACTCCAGGGCGTACTCGAGGGGGTTGGACCCCGGCTTCATCTCGATGTCCAGCGGCAGTTCCACCGGGAGGTCGCTCTCGGGGACCGGCACGGCGCCGCAGCGGTCGCAGTAAATGATGGGGATGGGCGCACCCCAGTAGCGCTGCCTCGATATCAGCCAGTCTCTGATGCGGAAGTTTACCTCCTTCTCCCCCCACCCGTGGGAGACGAACCAATCCTTCATCGCCGGGAGCGCCTCCGACGAGGGCATCCCGTCGAAGATCCCGGAGTTGCACTGGATGCCGTCGCCGTCGAAGGCTTCCGTCATGGTAGCGCCGTCCAGGGGGGCCTCCCCGGGCGGATTTATCACGGGGATGACGTCGATGGAGTACTTCCTGGCGAAGTCGAAGTCCCTCTGGTCGTGGGCGGGGACGCCCATGATCGCGCCGGTGCCGTACTCCATGAGGATGTAGTTGGCTATCCAGATGGGGACCCTCTGGCCGTTCACGGGGTTCACCGCCAGGAGGCCCGTGTCGATGCCCTCCTTCTCGGCCCCCGCCGCCTGCTCCCGCTCGGTCTGGGCCATGCAGGCGGCGACGAAGTCCTCTATTTCAGCCCTGGCGGGGGACCTTTCGGCGATATATTCCACCATGGGGTGTTCCGGCGAAAGGGCGAGGAAGGTGACGCCGAAGATGGTGTCGATCCGGGTGGTGAAGGTCTCGATGCGGATATCCGTCCCGTAAAGGGCGAAGCTGAGCCTGACGCCCTCGGAGCGGCCAATCCAGTTGCGCTGCATGATCTTGACCTTCTCGGGCCAACCGGGGAGGTCGTCGAGGGAGTCCAGGAGTTCCTGGGCGTAGTCGGTGATGTGAAGGAACCACTGCTCAAGGTTCTTTTTCACCACCGGCGTGGCGCACCGCCAGCAGCGGCCGTCGTTGATAACCTGCTCGTTGGCAAGGACGGTCCCGCAGCTTTCGCACCAGTTGACGGGGGCCTTCTTCCTGCTGGCCAGACCCTTGTGGTGAAACTGGAGGAAGAGCCACTGGGTCCACCGGTAATAATCGGGGTTGCAGGTCTCGACCCTTCTCCGCCAGTCGTAACTGCACCCCATCCTCTTCAGCTGCTCCGTCATGTGCTCGATGTTGTCCCAGGTCCACTTGTTGGGGTGGATGCCGTACTTTATGGCGGCGTTCTCGGCGGGGAGGCCGAAGGCGTCGTACCCCATGGGGTGAAGGACCTTCAGGCCCCTCATCATGAGGAACCTGGCCAGCATGTCCCCGATGGAATAGTTCCTCAGGTGCCCCATGTGGAGGGCGCCGCTGGGATAGGGGAACATCTCCAGGCAGTAGAACTTCTCCTTGCCCGGGTCCTTCTCAACGTTGAAGATGCCTTCCCTGGCCCATCGTTCCTGCCACTTCTTCTCGATCGGTAGAAAGTCGTAACCCATGTCCCGTCCCCCTTGCAGCGACGCTCCTTCGTGCTCGAGTGCTGCGGTTTTCGCGATAGGCCCTATTATATCCGTCCCGGCCCGATGTCGCAAAAGGCGCGGAGGGTTTCCCCTCCGCGCCTTCCCCTGCTGCGGCGGTACTGGGCTTTACTCGCCCCGGCCGCCCTTCTTCGCCTCCATGAAGGCCCTCATCATGTCGATGGGGATCGGGAAGAGCGTGGTGGAGTTGTTCTCCGACGCGACCTCCCGGAGGGTCTGGAGGTACCTGAGCTGGATGGTCACGGGGGAATCCTCCATCTTCAGCGCCGCCTGGGTCAGTTTCTCGGCGGCCTGGAGTTCGCCCTCCGCCGCTATGACTTTCGCCCGGCGCTCCCTCTCGGCTTCTGCCTGGCGGGCCATGGCCCTCTTCATCCCCTCGGGCAGTTCCAGCTCCTTGACCTCGACGGCGCTGACCTTGATGCCCCAGGGGTCGGTCCTCTCGTCGATGATATGCTGCAGTTCGATGTTTATCTTGTCCCTGGCGGAGAGCACCTCGTCGAGCTCCGCCCTGCCCACGACGGACCGAAGGGTCGTCTGGGAGAGCTGGCTCGTGGCCATGATGTAGTTCTCCACCTCGATGACCGACCTGGAGGGGTCAATGACCCGGAAGTAGACCACGGCGTTCACCTTCACGGGCACGTTGTCCCTGGTTATGACCTCCTGGTAGGGCACATCGAGGGTGACCACCCTGAGGTCCACCTTGTAGATGCGGTCGATCACCGGTATGACTATCACGAGGCCCGGCCCCTTGGTGCCCACGTACCGCCCGAGCCTGAAGACCACCGCCCGCTGGTACTCGGGGACGATCCTCAGCGCCGAGGGCAGCAGGACCAGGATTATGATCAGCGCCCCCACGTAGCTGCCCATGCTCATGATCAGGTCGAGCAAGCTTCCAACCATCTATTATCAACCTCCCCTTCTGATCGGTGTCGCCACTTACCTCGACGGGGCCTCCTCGCCCTCGGCCAGGGGCCTTACGACGAGGGTGAGCCCCTCGACGCTCTCGACGACCCCTGTCTCCCCCGAAGCCAGGCGGCCGTCGCCGGAGACCTTGGCCCACCAGATCTCCCCGTGGCATATCACGCTCCCCTGGGGAGAGAGGTCGGAAACGGCGAGGACCCGGCTCCCCACGAGGGCGTCCCTGCCGGAGACGGGCCGACTCCTGACGGACCTCCAGACGGCCCAGGCGGCGAAAAGGAAGAACGCGGCGAGGACCGCCACGGCGCCTATCATGAAGTTGTACGACATGTTCAGCAGTTCACCTCCCGGGGCCCTGAAGAGGATGAGGCCCCCCACGATGATCGCCCCGGCGCCGGGCACGCTGAGGATGCCGATGCCGCCCACGAGGAGGTCCAGCACCATGACGGCTACCCCCGCCAGAAGGAACACTATCCCCGCCCAGTTGAAGGGGATCATCCTCAGGCCGTAGGCCCCGAACAGCACAAGTATACCCCCGGTAACACCCAGGACGAACCCGCCCGGCGACAGCACTTCCAGGATGATGGCGAAGACACCGGCCACGAGCAGGAGGTAGGCCATGTCGGGCCTCGATATCACCTGGAGGGCCCTGAGCCTCGAGTCCATCCCCAGTTCGACGACCCGGTACCCCTTTAGGGAGAATTGCAGCGCCCGGTCACCCACCAGGAAGGTCCTCCCCTGCGCCCAGGCGAGGATGTCGTCGAGGTCGCCGGCGACAAGGTCGATGACCTTCGCCTCCATCGCTTCGCCGGCGGTGTAGGAGACGCTCTCGGTCACCATCTTTTCCGCCGCCGCCGCGTCGCGGCCACGCAGCCCCGCCAGGGCCCTCATCTGGGCGGCGTAGTCGCTGACGACCTTTTTCTTCATGTCCGCGTCGGGTATGTCGCCCCCAAGGGCCACCACGGGGTGGGCCGCACCCATGTTCGTCCCGGGGGCCATGACGGCTATGTGCGAAGCCTCGACGAGGAAGGCCCCGGCCGAAGCGGCCCTGGCCCCTTGGGGCGATACCCAGGCCGCCACGGGGAAGGGGGTCCCCTGGATGAGCTGGATGATCTCCCTCATGGAGGATGAAAGGCCGCCGGGGGTGTCCATCACGAGGATCATGAGGGCCGCCCCCTCCTCACCGGCCCTGGCCACGGACTCCCGGAGGTGTTCCTCGAGGGCGATCCCTATAACGCCCTCGACGGGCACCACGGCGACGATGGACGTCCCGGTCGCCCGTGGCTGCCCGGCCTCGTCGCAGGGGGCCGGGCCCGCGGCCGACAAGAGGAAAAGGGCCGCGGCGGCGACGGACAGCACCGTCAAGATTTTTCTCTTCATCTCATCACCTTCAAGGCCTCCTTGAGGTTCCGCACCCTGAGGAGGGCCACGCCCGGCGGCATCTCGTCGCTCTCAAAGGCGCTGATCATCACCTTTTCGAAGCCCAGTCTCGCCGCCTCCCTGACCCTCAGGGGGGTCCTGACGGCGGGCCTGACCTCACCGGCCAGCCCCACCTCGCCGACGAAGCAGCAATCGGAAGGGAGGGGCAGGTCCAGCGCCGCCGAGGCGACGGCGAGGCAGAGGGCCAGGTCGGCGTGGGGGTCCTTCACCGAGAGGCCCCCGGCGACGTTAACGAAGACGTCGAGGGAGCCGGTGGATATGCCGCACCTCCTGTCCAGGACGGCCAGCATGAGTTGAAGCCTCCCGGCATCGATCCCCCTGGCCGTCCTCTTGGGGTACGGGAAGGGCGTGGGGGCCACCAGGGCCTGGACCTCGGCGACAAAGGGCCTCGAACCCTCCATGATCACCCCCATGGCGACGCCGGAGACGGGGTCGCCGGCTGAACTCCAGAAGAGGCGGCTTGGGTCCTGGACGGGGACCAAGCCCCGGTCCTTCATCTCGAAGACACCCAGTTCATCGGTGCTCCCGAAGCGGTTCTTGTAGGACCTCAGGAGCCTGTAGGGCGACGACCTGTCGCCGGTGAACATGAGGACCACGTCCACCATGTGCTCCAGCAGTTTAGGCCCGGCGATGGAGCCCTGTTTCGTGATGTGGCCAATGATGACCGACGGCACCGCCGAGGCCTTGGACCTCTCGATGATCTTCTGGGCGACGGCTCTGACCTGGGAGGGGGTCCCGGGGAAACCTCCCCCGTCCTCGGCGGTGAAGGACTGGACGCTGTCGAAAACGGCGACGGAACACCCCTCCACGGGGCCGAGGGAGTCCTCGATGGCCGTGGAGCTTATCATCCCCAAGTCACCGCCCCCGCCTCGGCCGATCCTCTTGGCCCTGATGGCCACCTGTGAGAGGGACTCCTCCCCCGAGACGTAGAGGACCTTGAGCCCCGAGGCGGCCATTTCGGCGCAGGCCTGGAGCAGCAGCGTCGACTTCCCCACGCCCGGCTCGCCGCCGAGAAGGGTCACCGTCCCCGGGACGAACCCGCCTCCCAGCACCCTGTCGAACTCAGCGATGCCGCTCGGGCGCCTTTCCGGCAGGGCTACCTCCGAGATGAGCGAGGGCTCCACCTTTTTGCCCGGCCTCGCCGGCACCGGGGATGAGGTCACCTCCACCAGGGAGCCCCACTCCCCGCAGGAGGGGCATCTCCCCGACCAGGTGGGGCTTTGAAAGCCGCATTCGCCGCAGATGAATAGCCGCTCTTTCCTTGCCATGGACACCCCGCTTCCGGCCCCGTCGGGCCTCCCGTCTTTTCTTTGTTTATCATATCGCATCGGTTTCGCTTTTGCACGGCCCGCGGCCCGAAGGCCCCCCTCCGCCCGGGGTTGACCCACGGGTGAAGTCTTTCGGTTATCATGGGCGGGGTCTATTCCTACGAAGGGAAGGCTGCCCGAAATGACGCTCTTTGCCCTTTCGGCCCTCCTAGTGTTGCTGGCCTTCATGGCCGCCGGGATATGGCACGGCCGCATATCCCGGTCCTTCGGCGACTACACCGTAGCCGGACGTGAGAGCGGCGCCCTGCGGGTATCGGGCACGCTCCTGGGGGCCCTGGTCGGCGGGGCTTCCACCGTAGGGACCGTTCAAATGGCCTACCAGTGGGGCCTTTCGGCCTGGTGGTTCACCCTCGGCGGCGGGCTGGGCTGCCTGGTGCTGGGGCTCTGGTTCGCCACACCCCTGAGGCGATCGCGAGTGCAGACCGTCCCGGGCTTCCTGGAATTATCCTACGGCAAGGCGGTTTCCCTGGTGGCGGTAATGGCTTCCGTAGCGGGCACCTTCGTCTCCATCGCGGCCCAGTTCATCTCCGGTTCGGCCCTCCTGCGGGGGGTCTTCCCTGCGGGGGGCGTGGTTTCGGTCTTCCTGGTGGGGGCACTGGTCCTCTCCTTCATATTCATGGGCGGCCTCAAGACCTTCGGCTCCCTGGGGACCTGGAAGATAGCCGTGCTCTACGCGGCGCTGGCCCTCTGCCTGGGGGCGTCCCTCAAGACCTTCTTCTCCCCCGGGAGCGGGGCCGCCCCGCTGCCCTTCCACCCCTTCTTCAACCCCTTCGGCCAGGGAGTGGGGCAAGGCCTCGGCGCCAGCCTCTCCGTCATAACGGGGGTCCTATGCACCCAGATCTACATCCAGGCGATCTTCTCCGCCTCGGACCCTTCCACGGCGAGAAGGGGGGCGCTGCTCTCGGCGGCGCTGATGCCCCCCATGGGGCTCATGGGCATCGTTGTGGGCTTAAGCGTCAGGAGGTCCGGCGCCGTCCTGGAGCCCGCGACGGCCCTCCCCCATTTCCTCGCCACCAGTTTCAGCCCCGTTGTCGGGGGACTCCTATGGGGGGTGATCCTGGTCACCCTGATAGGGACCGCGGCGGGCCTGACGCTGGGCGTCGCCACCAACCTCGTCTTCGACCTGCTCCCGTCGCTTAGGCGGGGCCGCCCCCAGGGCGACCTGACCAAGGCGACGAGGACGACCGTCCTGGCGCTGGTCGTCCTCGCCGGTATCGCCGGCATGGCCGGGCAGAACTCGATGATCCTCCGGTGGAGCTACCTCAGCATGGGGCTCAGGGCCTCGGGGACCTTCATACCCCTCGTGACGGCGGTGCTGGCCCCGGGGCGCCTGTCGTCCGCCTGGGCCCTGGCCGCGGGCTCGGCGGGGCTTTTGGTCACCCTCTCCTGGCCCCTGACGGGGCTGGCCCTCGACTCACTGGCCGCCGGGCTGACGGCCTCTTCCCTGGCAGCCCTTTTGGGCATGATCGCCGGGAGGGGGCGCCGCCCGTGGGGAGCTTGAAGTCACCTCTTGTAACCGATGATGTCCCTGAGCAGTTTCTTCCTCTCCTCGACGTCCCCCTCGGACTCGACCCCTTTCGGGGGGAAGCCGTCCACGACGCCGGCGATGCCCCGGCCCTGGCCCGACTGGAAGACGAGCACCTGCAGCGGGTTCGCCGTGGCGGCGAAAACACGGCATACCTCCTGGACCTGCTTGACGGCGTTGAGGACGCTGATGGGGAAGCCGTTCCTCATCAGGATGATGAAAGCGTGGCCCGCCGACAGCTTCAGGGCATTCGCCACAGCGGCCTCCACGAGGTCGTCGGCGTTGCCGTCCTTCCGCACCAGGCAGGGCCCCGAGGCCTCGCAGAAGGCCAGCCCGAACTCGAGGGCCGGCGACGAAGTGACCAGCACTTCGTAGAGGTCCTCCACGGTCTTGATGAAGTGGCTCTGGCCCAGGATGATGTTGCAGCCTTCGGGAATGCCGAGTTCGACCACTTCCCACTTCAGGGTCTTATCCGCCATTGTCCATTCCTCCTCCGGCCCGGCCCCCCGCCGACGGAACAAGGGGTGGATCCCCCGCGGGGGCGGCCCTCTCGTATTTTTGCTTCAAGGGAACCCGACAGCGAGCCGAGGGGTTCCAGGATCTTTGAAAAGCCCTTCTCCGACGCCGGGGGCAGGATGATATCGGCCACATCCCGCAGGGGTTCCCTGGCGTCCTCCATGGTGATGGCTATATCGGCCTGTTCCAGCATTTCAAGGTCGTTCAGGTGGTCCCCGGCGGCCGCCACCAGCGCAGGCCGGCCCTTTTCCAGCAGGAATTCGAGCAGCCTCCTCATCGCGGCACCCTTGGAGATGCCGGGGCCCAGGATGTCGAGGAAGCCGTCGCCGGCGAAGACGGCCCGCGCCTCGCCGCCGAAGGCGCCCTGGACGCGGAGTCCGACGCCCTCGACCTCTTCCGGGTCCCCATGGACGATGACCCTGAAGATCCCCGGTATGGGCCTCGGGCCGGTGAGGTCGTCCATAACGGGGACCCCCAGGGCGCCGAAATACCGCCTCGCCAGGAGGTCGCCGGGCCTGCAGTAGACCTCCTCGTCGCCGAAGACCTGGATCCCCGGGGCCGCTTTCCAGATCATCGCCAGGATGCTCTCCACGGTCCCCGGGGGGATGGTCGCCCCCCAAAACTCCTCGCCGGTGCCGTCGGTCATGATCCTGGCGCCGTCGTAGACGATGGCCTGGGGCAGCGCGCCCACGGCCCTCATGGGACGGCGGGCGCTGGCAAGGATGCGCCCCGTGGCGACGATGATCTCCCACCCGTCATCCCTCAGCCGCCGGCAGGCCTGGGCCACCTCGTCACAGACATGGCCCCGGTGGGCCAGGGTCCCGTCGATATCGGTCACCAGCAGTTTTCTCATGATCCCCCCGGTCAATCCGCCCCCCGGCGCCGCGGGCAAGGCGATATTAACGGTAAACGCGGGAATAATAAACGGGAAAAAACGACTTGACAACCGCGGAATGACACGTCAATTATGGTATCATGTAACTGTTTCCATAACCTTCTCAGGGGGTGTAAAATTTGAGGAAGTTTCTTGTGCTAGCCTTGCTTGGTGCTTTTGCGGTTATGGGCTTGGCGGCAGCGGCCGCGGCTGAGGACGTGATCAAGGTCGGCCACCTGGCCGCCCTCACGGGCGACTGGGCCGCTTATGGCCAGACCGAGGTCAACTCGGCCAAGCTGGCCGTGGAAGAGATCAACGCCAAGGGCGGTGTCCTGGGCAAAAAGATCCAGCTCATTCCCTATGACTTCCGCACCCGCCCCGAGGACGCGGTGAACGCCTTCCGGCGGATGGCCGAGAACGACAAGGTCGTTGCGGTCATCGGCGCCAACGGGAGCGGCATCAACATCGCCACCGCACCGTTGGCCGACAAGTACAAGGTCCCCCAGATAGGGACGGTGTCGACGAACCTGCTCGTGACGGTCGACGAGAAGGGAGTCCTCCACCCCTACATGTTCCGCATCTGCTTCACCGACCCGTACCAGGGCCAGCTGATCGCGGCCTTCAGCGCCCAGGAGCTGAAGAAGATGACGGCGGCCGTCCTCTGGGACGTCGGCAGCGACTACGCCCAGGGCCTCCGCGAGTTCTTCATGAAGTACTATGACCAGTACGGCGGCAAGGTCGTAGCCGACCTGGGCTTCCGAGCCGGCACCGACGTGGACTTCAGGGCCCAGCTTACCACCATCCGTGACAGCAAGGCCGAAGTCCTTGTCCTGCCCAACATGGGCAAGGAGATGGCCCTGATCATGAAGCAGGCCCGGGAACTGGGCATGAAGGACATCATCTTCGTCGGCGGCGACGGCTACGGCGAGTTCATGTGGGAGATCGCCGGCGACGCCATGGAGGGCAGCTACTGGATCAACCACGTCGCCCCCGAGGACCCCGCCATGGCCGACTTCTTCAAGGACTACCAGAAGGCCTACAACGACGAGTGCAAGGAGTTCACCAACGGGGTGCTGGCCTACGACTCGGTCTACTGGCTCGCTGACGCCATCACCAGGGCCGGCAAGGTCGACAGCACCGCCATCAAGGACGCCCTGGAGAACACCGTGGACGTGAAGCTGCACCACGCCACCATGTCCATCGACCCAGCGACCCACAACCCGATGAACAAGACCGGCGTCGTCCTGATCGCCAAGGACGGGAGGGGCCAGTTCTTCACCAAGATCCAGCCTGAATAGCGTCACCTCTCTTTTCTCGCAGTCACCCGCAACGGGGCGGGCGCGAGGCTTCGCGTCCGCCCCGCATTTGCAGGACACAAGGACGGTGAACCGGGTTTGGAAACGCTTATCCAGCAGATCATTAACGGTTTTTCCCTCGGGTCGGTTTACGCCCTCATTGCCGTCGGCTATTCCCTGGTCTACTCCATCCTGCTCTTTTCCAACTTCGCCCACGGCGGTTTCCTCGTCATAGGGGGCTATATCTGCTACTACACCCTCGCGGCCGTGGGCAATAACATCTGGGTCGCGAGCCTCCTGGCCTTCCTCGGCGCGGGGGTTTCGGCGGTCCTGGTCGAGAGGGGGGCCTACAAGCCCATCCGGGAAAGGACCAACGTAACCCTCTACCTCCTCATAGCCTCCATGGGAATGAGCATCGTGATCGAGAACATATTCGTGGTCACCGTGGGCGGCCGCTTCAGGGCCCTCCCCCCGGTAATCCCGATGACCCCGGTGAGCGTTTTCGGGCTTGCCACTACGAGCGCTTTTGACATCCTCTCCCTGGTCATGGCCATGATATTCCTCGCCGGCTTGCAGGTCTTCCTCTCCACCACGAAATGGGGCCTCGCCATAAGGGCCGCTTCCTACGACCTCAAAACGGCGGGGCTCATGGGAGTAAACGTGAACAAACTGATCTCCATAGTCTTCTTCGTCGCGGGCCTGCTCGCGGCCGTGGGCGGGATATTCCTCTCGGTCCGTTACACCCTTTACCCCCAGTTGGGCCTGATAACGATAAAGGCCTTCGTCGCCGCGGTGATCGGAGGGCTGGGTAGCCTGCCGGGGGCCGTCGTGGGGAGCCTGATCCTGGGGCTGGCGGAGATGCTCACCGCCGGGTTCATATCCAGCCAGATGAGGGACATCGTCGTCTTCGGCATGCTGGTCCTGACGCTCCTCTGGCGCCCGACGGGGCTGTTCGGCAAGCACATCTCCGAGAAGGTCTAGAGGGGAGGCCCGTCATGATCTCAGGTTATATCGAAGGCATCATCATCCTGATCTGCGTGAACTCCATCGCGGCCATGGGCGTGAGCCTCCTCACGGGGTTCACGGGGATATTCACCCTCGGCCACGCGGGCTACATGGCCATCGGGGCCTACACGGCGGCTATCCTTTCCGTCCGGCACGACGTCCCCTGGTTCGTGGCCGTCATAGCCGGCGGGATCCTGGCCATGGCCCTGGCCTACCTCATAGGAGTCCCCACGCTGAAGCTGATGGGGGACTACTTCGCCATAGCCTCCATCGGGCTCGGCGAGACGATAAGGCTCATCCTGGAGAACTGGCAATCCTTCACCAGGGGGGCCAGGGGGTTCCCGGGGGTGACGAACTACACCACCCTCCCCGTGGCGGCGGCCTTCTTCCTGGGCATGCTCATCCTCATGAGGTTCCTGATAAACGGGAACTACGGGAGGGCTTTCAAGGCCTGCCGGGACGACTACATTGCGGCCTCGCTGCTGGGCTTCAAGACGGCCCACTACAGGGTCCTGAGCCTCACCATATCGGGCTTCTACTGCGGCATCGCCGGCGCGCTGCTGGCCGGTTTCCTGACCTACCTCCAGCCGGTCATGTTCGATATGAACAAGTCCACGGAGCTCACCGCCGTGGTGGTCTTCGGGGGGCTCGGCTCCCTGAGCGGGTCCATCATAGGGACCGCCGTGATCGGCATGGTGACGGAAGTGTTCAGGCCCATTTCCCAGTACCGGATGCTCATCTACGGCGCCACGATGGTCCTGATCATGGTCGTAAGGCCGGAGGGGATCATGGGGCAGCACGAAATCGGCCCGAAGCTGATCCGTTCCATTTTCTCTAGGAAACCGAGGAACGAGGTGAACGGAGCCCATGGCTGATCCGATCCTCTCCCTCGACAACCTGAACAAGCACTTCGGCGGCGTCCACGCCGTCAAGGATTTCACCTTCCAGATGGAGCGGGGTGAGCTGGCCGGGCTGATCGGGCCCAACGGGGCCGGGAAGACAACGGTTTTCAACCTCATCACCGGCGTCTATTCCCCCGATTCGGGGAGCATCAAGTTCAAGGGCGAGGAGATCTCCGCCAGGAAGACCTACGAGGTCATCTCAGGCGGTGTGGCGAGGACCTTCCAGAACCTCCGCCTTTTCCCGCGCTCCACGGCGCTGGAGAATGTCATGACCGCCCGCCAGCAGCACTTCAGGTACAACTTTTTCGAGGCGGTCACCCACACCGGCCGATGGGCCGGCAACGAGAAAAAGATCAGGGAGACGAGCCTGGAACTCCTCGACAGGGTTGGGCTCCTTCCCGTCGCTGAACAGGCCGCCGGGACCCTCCCCTACGGCCACCAGAGGCGCCTGGAGATCGCCAGGGCGCTGGCCCTGCAGCCCGAACTCCTCCTCCTGGACGAACCCGCCGCGGGGATGAACCCCGAGGAAGTCCAGGACCTTAACGGCCTCATCAGGAACATCCACGAGGATTTCGACCTGACGACGCTGGTGATAGAACACCACATGGAAGTAATCATGGAGATCTGCCCCCGTATCGCCTGCATGAACTTCGGGGAGAAGATCGCCGAGGGCGACCCGGACTACATACAGAAGCACCACGAGATCCTGAAGGCCTATCTCGGGGAGGAGGTCGAGGAATGTTGACTAAAGGACCTCTCCTGAGCATCCGGAACCTTCACGTCAGCTACGGGGCGATCCGCGCCATCCGGGGTATCGACCTGGACGTCTACGACGGCGAGATAGTCTGCGTCATCGGGGCCAACGGGGCCGGCAAGTCGACCCTCATGAACGCCATTATCGGCAACGTCAGAAGGGAGGAGGGCACCCTCCTGCTCGACGGGAAGCCCCTGGCGGGCCGGAGTTACCAGGCGGTGGCCCAGGGCGTCTCCCTCGCCCCCGAGGGGAGAAAGGTCTTCGCCCCCCTGACCGTCCATGAAAACCTCATGATGGGGGCCTTCCCCATCAAGGACAGGGGCAAGATCGGAGAGGACCTGGATTGGGTCTTCACGCTCTTCCCCAGGCTGAAGGAGAGAAAGGACCAGCACGCCGGGACCCTTTCGGGGGGGGAGCAGCAGATGCTCTCCATCGGGAGGGCGCTCATGTCGAGCCCGAGGCTGCTCCTGCTGGACGAACCGTCCCTGGGCTTGGCGCCCATCATCATCAGGGACATTTTCAAGGAGCTGAGGAGGATAAACGACGAGGGCGTGACCATCCTGCTGGTGGAGCAGAACGCCCGCCAGGCCCTGCTGCTCTCCCACAGGGGTTATGTCATGCAGACGGGGAGGATGCTCATTGAAGGCCCCGCCGCGGACCTGCTCAAAAACCCCGACGTGGAGGCCGCTTACCTGGGCACGGCCAAAAAATAAAGGTCCGGGCCCCGAGGGCCCGGACCTTTTCTTTACGGGGCGGCGACCCTAGGCGTTTTTCTTCTTGACCTCCTGGATGACATCCTCGGTGATATCCGCTCCCCCGAAAAATACCTGCGTCTTGTCGAGGACTATGGTCACACCCTTTGCCTTGGCAACGGTCCTGATAGCGAGGTCGATATCCTTGAACAGGGGTTCCATGATCCTCTGCTCTTCCTTGGCCGCTTCCTGCCGCTTGGCTTCGAAGATCCTCTGCTTTTCGTTGTTGTCGCTTGTCTTGTCGATGGCATCCTTGGCCTCGGCCTGCTTCTTCTCAACAATGGTCTTGATCTGCTTCTGGGCCTGCTCGAACTTCGGGTGCTGGAAAAGCACCTTCTGGGGGTCGATGACCCCGATCTTCTCCTGGGCGGAGGCGATGCCTGAAATTGCTGCCAGAACCAGGACACTTATTGCCACAACCGAAAGGATCTTCCGCGAGCGAGACATTTAAGAACCTCCTTTAAATTCACTCGATAGGTCAATATTCTATCCTCACAAACCCGGAACGTCCAGTTATAATTACCTAGTCGCGACCGCGCGACTACGATGGAACGGAGGCTGCGCGATGGACTGCATTGCCACGTTCGAAGACGCCCAAATGGCGATCCTTTTCGACAAGATGTGCCGGAACATGGGTTTTGCCTGCAGGGTCGTGCCGGTCCCCAAGGGTATCCTCGGCAGTTGCGGCCTGGCCTGCCGCTTCAAGGCGGACGAGGCGCCCATGATACGGCAACTGGCGCTGGAGCACTCCATAGAGGTCCTCGATTATCACTTCCCCGATCAATGAAGCCCCCCGCCGGCTCCTGTACAGGGGGCCCCGGCAAGGGCCCAGACAAGGGCCCCCGCGACCCTGCCCCCGGCGGCCCTGACCGCCCCCGCGGCCACCCTCAGCGTCGCCCCGGTGGTACAAACGTCGTCGACAAGGACCACGGGCAACCCCTTGTCGATCGCCCCCTTCCAGGCGATCGAGCCCTGGGGGAGTTTTTTCGGAGCCCCGGCGAGTCCCACCTGGGAGGGCCGCCTGGCCTTCCAGGCCAGTTTTTCAGCTACGGCGCAGCCCCATTCCCTGGATATCCCCCGGGCGATCTCCAGGGACTGGTTGAAGGCCCTACCGCTTCCCCGGTGGAGGGGGACCGGCACCAGGATGACCCTCCCCGGGGTTGGAACCTCCGCCCCATTAAATCACCGAGGGGCTTGCCCAGGCACTTCAGGGAACCGTACTTCAGCCGGTGGACCAGCTCCCCGGGAAGCCCCCCGAAGGAGGTCAGGCTTCTCACCGGGAAGGCGCCGGGGTGATTCGGGCAGGGATAGGGCCCAGGCACTCGGAGCAGGAGACCTCCCGGTTCGGCGCCGACGAGACCCAGGAGGCACTCCCGGCACAGCGGAGAGCCCAGCCTTCCGCACACCGGGCACGACAGCGGCCACAGGAAATGGAGCACGAGCCCCGCAGCCCTTTCCCAGTCAAAGCGCGTCAACATGCCGCTCTCCGGGGGCGCATCGCTGCAGAGGGCTTCAGCAGCTCTTTTCGGCGGCCCTTTTCAGGGTTTCGACCCTGTCTATCCGTTCCCAGGCGGGTATCGGGTCGAGGTCGATCCTCCCCATGTGCCCGTAGGCGGCGAGGCGCCTGTACTGGGGTCTTCTAAGGTCCAGGTCCCTTATGATGGCCGCGGGCCGAAAATCAAAGTGAGTCTTGACCAGATCCGTGAGGAGCCCGTCGGAAACTAAACCCGTGCCGCCGGTATCGACCATCAGGGAGACGGGCCTGGCCACGCCTATGGCGTAGGCGACCTGGATCTTGCATTCCCGGGCGAGCCCGGCGGCGACGATGTTCTTGGCCGCGTAGCGGCTCATGTAGGCCGCCGAGCGGTCCACCTTGGTAGGGTCCTTGCCGGAGAAAGCCCCTCCACCGTGGGGGACTACGCCGCCGTAGGTGTCGATGATGATCTTACGCCCCGTCATACCCGTGTCGGCCATGGGCCCCCCTATGACGAAGCGGCCCGTGGGGTTCACCAGGATCCTGGGGGGGGTCTCCGTCAGGTGGCCGGGCAATACCGGCTCTATCACCTCCCGGGTGATGTCCTGCCGGATCTGCTCCGGTCCCACCGCGGGGTGATGCTGGGCCGAGACGACCACCGTGTCGACCCTCAGGGCCTTCCCGTTCTCGTATTCTATGGTGACCTGGGTCTTGCCGTCGGGCCGCAGGTAAGGCAGGGTCCTGTCCTTGCGGGCTTCACTCAGCCTTCTCGCCAGCCGGTGGGCCAGGGCGATGGGGAGCGGGAGGAATTCCTCGGTCTCGTCGCAGGCGAAACCTATCATCATACCCTGGTCGCCGGCACCCACGCCGTTGATCTCCTCGTCGGACATGTCGTCCTCCCTGACCTCCAGGGAACAATCCACCCCCCGACTTATGTCGGAGGACTGTTCGTCGATGGCGGTGACCACGGCACAGGTGTCACCGTCGAAACCGTATTTTGCCCTGGTATAACCTATGTCCTTCACGATACTCCTCGCCAGGCGCGGAATATCGACATAACATTTGGTGGTGATCTCGCCGGCTACCATCACGAGCCCCGTGGTGATCAATATCTCGCAGGCCACGCGGCCCATGGGGTCATCGGCGAGTATCGCGTCCAGAACCCCGTCGGAGATCTGGTCGGCCACTTTGTCGGGGTGCCCTTCCGTGACCGATTCGGATGAAACAAGATACCTTCTCTCCAATTCCTTTCCACCTCCCCTTCTTAATGGCCGTGCCCCGCCTGGCTCAAGGGAGCCGGGGCACGGCTTAATGGCAGTGGGACCGCTCAGGAATACTCGATAGGCTTCCGGAGGAGCATCATCGCACCTTCCTCATGCCTGAAACCAAGCCTGGCCAGGAAGGGAGCGAGTTCGCTCGTATAGGTGATGACCAGGGGGATATCCCTCATCTTGGGGTGATCGAGGGCGTAATTCAGCAACGACGACCCAAGCCCCTTCCCCTGGTGGTCGGGGTGGACCATTATGTCCCAGAGGGAAGCCCTGAAAACGAAATCCGTCAGGACGCGGCAGAAGGCCACCATTTTGGTCGCGTACCTGACCGAAAAGCACATGGTGGTCCCCTGCAGCATCTTCTCTATCTGATCGATGGAACGGCTCCTGCCCCACCGGGTGAACCGGTAAAGTTCCTGGAGGTCGTAGGGAGTGACGGCCATCTTGCTGTCGTAGAAAAGGTAACGTTCCTCGACGTCCTTCAAGGTCCGTTTTTCTCCTCTTTTATAGCGGCGTCGGGTGAAAAGCCCATGCCGGCGACGATGCGCCGGAGCTCCCCGCCGCTGGCATCGGTGCTGACCGGCAGCTGGAGGACCTGGCCCGCTCCGCAACAGGGGCACGTCCAGACGGTCCTCGCCACGCCGTCGGCGTCGGGCGTCCCGGGCAGTATCCTCATTTCCCCGCAGACTTGGCAGGCGACGATAAGCATTTACCCATCTCCTTCATCCCACGAAAAACAACGTGTCATTCCTCATCGATGACCAGTATTTCCACGCGGACAGGCCCTTCAGTATAAATGTCATCCTCCGCCTTGACAATGACCCTGGACGTTTTTTCCCTCAAGGTCAGCAGGTCCACGGCTTCGAAGAACTTGGAGGCGCTGAGGTTTCCCACGGTCCCCTTCAGGGGGTCGGGGAGCACCCCGTCCCTCTGGGCCTTCGAATTGACCCCCCTGAGGATGGCGAAGAGGCGCATCTCCGCCTCCTCCTGCCCGAGCCCGGCCGGGATGTCGCCCACCTCGGCCAGGGTGTACCCCTTGTCGTAGATCTTCCTGCTCTCGTGCAGCGTGATGGAACCCTTCACCGGTTCCCCCTGGACGGTATTCTCCGACACGATGAGCCTGAGGATCATCCTCCCCGGGGTTCCTGAGCAGCACTCCCCTATCATTTCCTCGGAGTGAGGGTCCAGGGTGATCTCCACCTGCTCCGGGTCCGTCCCGGAGCGCATGGCGATGTTGGCCCTGGCCGACTTCATGAGTGTTTCCTCGACCTCTTCCGGTGAAGGGCGGGGCTCCCCGGGTCGTGTCACGACGACGGTCTGGGCGATCATCTCCCCGGCGAAGATAATGATACGCCCTTCCCGGACGTACTCAAGACCCTCCCTGAGCCTCTCCGATTCGGCCCTGAGAGCATTCACCTCGAGGTCGAGCCGATCCCTCTCCTGCTGAAGCGAGGCCAGGCTCGCCAGGGCCTTCTCCTGCTCTTTCCTGGTCGTACCGAGTTCCTCGCCTATCTCCTTGAGACGGTTCTCGCTCTCGTTGAGCCTTCCTTCGACGGCGGCCAGTTGGAGCTGCTTGCTCATGAGGTCCTCCTGGTTCTCCATCAGCCTGGTCTCGAGGTCCTCGAGTTCCCCCCTGCTCCCCTGGAGTTGGGAGGTAAGGTCGGTGATCTGGCGCTGGACAAACTTCATGCTGAAGATGGCCGTCCTCACGGTCTGGGAAGTGGTGGTCAGGACGGCGAGGGTGAGTATCGTGATGAGAACCCCGGGAAAAGATGGTGATGATCGAGGAGGTGGACTTGGGCCTGAGGCTGAAAATGCTGACCCTCTTTTTGCCCACCCTCATCCCCACGAGATCGCCCATGTAGGCCACAAATGGCGCTCACCGCCACCAGGATAAGGATCAGGGTCCAGTTCATCTCTGCAAGGAGATCCAACATCACCACCACTCCCGCTTTCAGGATAAAGTTACCACATGAGAGCCCTATTTTCACGAAAAAGGCCGGAGGGACACCCCTCCGGCCTCAAAGTCAAGTTGAATCCGGCACCGGCGTGACGGGGCCGTTATTTGGAGCACTCCCTGAAGACTTCCCTGGCTATCGCGAGGCCGGCCTCGAGGTCCGCCACGGGGACATTGAGGGCCGGGCGGAACCGGATGGAGACATCGCCGCAGGGGAGGACCAGCATCTTCTTGGCCCAGAAGAGTTTCAGGGCCTTGTCCTGCATAGCGCTGGTCTCGAAATCGTAGGCGCACATCAGGCCCTTGCCCCTGGCGTTGGAGATCAGCCGGGGGAACTCCTCCTGCAACTTCTTCAGTCCGTTCAAAAGGGCCGGGCCCGCCGTGTTCGCGACATAATCGAGGATGTTATCCTCCTCGTAGATCTCGAGGTACCGGGTGGCCCTGACCATGTCGACCACCGTCCCGCCCCAGGTGGAGTTGATGCGGCTTGAGATCTTGAAGCAGTTGTTCTCCACCTCGTCCAGCCTCGCTTGCCACGAGGCCGCATATCTGGGCTTTCTTACCAAAGGCGAACATGTCGGGCTTCACCGGGCGTGATGCTCGAAGGCCCACATCTTTCCGGTGATCCCCATGCCGCACTGGACTTCGTCGAAAATGAGGAGGATATCCTCTTCGTCGCAGATCTCCCTGAGCTGCTGGAAGAACTCCGTACGGAAGTGGTTGTCCCCGCCCTCTCCCTGAATGGTCTCGATGATAATGGCGCAGATGTCGTCGGGGTTGTCCCAGATGGCCTCCTTGATCTGCTTGATGGCCACCCCGAGCCAGGTCACCACGCCGAGGTTATCCTCGAGGGGCCAGTAGATCTTGGGGTTCAGCACCCTGGGCCAGTCGAACTGGGCGAAATGCTTGTACTTGTTGGGGTCCTGGGTGTTGGTCACGGTGAGGGTGTAGCCGCTGCGGCCGTGAAAGGCGTCGTTGAAGTGGATGACCTTGGTCCCCCGTCTCCCCCTTGACGGCGTCCCCCCGGCAGCACTTGCCCTGCTGGAGCAGCTTCTGGACCTTCCAGTCCATGGCGACCTTGAAGGTGTTCTCCACCGCGAGGGTCCCGTAGTCGATGAAGAAAACGTGGTTGAAACCCTTCTGGGTACGGCCACATCCCCGAAGGTCTTGACGAACTGGGCCATCTGGTCGGTGTAGATGTCGGAACTGGCCACTTTGTTGATGGCCGCCCTGAAGATGATCTCCTTGAATTCCGGGTTGTCGAGTTTGGGGTGGTTCATTCCGAAGGGGGCGGAGGCGAAGAAGGTGTAAAAGTCCAGCCAATCCTCGCCGTTGACCTTGTTGATCATGTGGGAGCCCTTCGACTTCTCCATGTCGACGACGATATCGAAGCCGTCCCTTAAAAGCCACTTGCTGATCTCTTGGAAAACCTGTCCAGGTTCCACTCTTCTGTCTACCTTTGCCATTCGAGCTACCTCCCTTTTATTTTTCTTGGGATGCCCGCCAGGTATCCCACTTGGCACCCGGAGCGGAGGGGCCTGTTTCTTGTTTATTATTTCACAATTATTCGAGCGGGGCAACCGGTCATCGAACCGGCCGGGGGTCACCCGTTAAAGATCCGGGAAAGGCGACTTTGCCAAAAGGGCGGCTATTCCCCACGGCGCTCCAGAAACGCCCCCGGTCCATGCCCGGGCATTCACTGGATCGCTCCACCCAACCCCGTCTCGTCCTGAGTATGCTGGGCCAGAAGGGGAAGAGCCTGCATTGAAGGGGTCTCACGCTGTATATCCCGCACCGGGCGCTCTCACCCTGGTACATGACGCAATCCCAATTCGGGCGTTCCCTGAGGGACATCCTGCCCCGGCGCTCGACCACGAAGCCCTTCCGGAAGGCTTCACTCTCCATGCCGAAGTATTCAGCGATCGCTTCCAACTCCCCGGGGGAAAGCCAGACCGACCCGGGTTCACCGCGACAGCAACGGCCGCAACCGATGCAGGAAAAAATAAACCTTCTTGCCACCACGGTTCATATGGTAACTCAAGGGCTCCCCTTTTTCAACCCCGAAAAGCGGGCCCGACCTCGATATCATATCACCATACCTTTCTCTCCTGCGCCGTGAAGCCCCGATAAGGAACCGCTGGAGCGCAACTTGTCAAGATCATCGAGGGCCTTGCCCGTCCCGATGGCCACGCATTCCAGGGGCATGTCCGCCACGTATGCGGGTATCTGGGTCTTCTTGGTGACAAGCTCAGGGAGCCCCTTCAGGAGGGCTCCTCCGCCGGAGAGGGTTATGCCCCGGTCAATTATGTCGGCCGACAGTTCGGGGGGGGTCCTCTCCAGGACCTGCCTTATCCCCTCGATTATCATGCCGACCGTCTCCTCGATGGCCTTGGCCACGATGCGGTCGGTGATCTCGATCTGCCTCGGTAGCCCGTGGACGAGGTCCCGCCCCTTTATCATCATGGTCTGTTCCTGCCGTGGCGAGGGGGCGCAGTTGGCCACATTGATCTTGATCGCCTCCGCCGTCTGCTCTCCTATGGCGAGGTTGTATTCCTTCCGGATGTAACGGGTTATGTTCTCGTCGAAGCGGTCCCCCCCCAGCCTCAGAGACTCGGCCACGACGATGCCGCCGTAGGACAGGACCGCCACGTCGGTCGTCCCGCCGCCGATATCAACGATGAGGTTGCCCCTGGGTTCGGAGATATCGAGGTTAGCCCCTATGGCCGCAGCCATGGGCTCTTCTATCAGGAAGGCCTCCTTCGTGCCTATCTCGACGGCAGCCTCCAGGACGGCCCTCCGTTCCACGTCGGTGGCCCCGGAGGGGACGCATATCATTGCCCTGCGCCTCATGAGCCTGCCGAAACCCTTGATGACCTTCTTCAGGAAGTGCCTGAGCATGGCCTCGGTCATGGTGTAGTCGGCGATGACGCCGTCCTTGAGGGGCCTGATGGCCACAACGTTGCCGGGAGTACGCCCGAGCATGCTTTTGGCTTCGTTACCCACGGCGAGGATCCTGTCGGTGTTCAGGTCCACAGCCACCACGGAGGGTTCCCTCAGGACCACGCCGTTATTTTTCATGAAAACGAGGACGTTGGCCGTCCCCAGGTCGATCCCGATATCCATACCCCACATACAAGGTTACCTCCTTCAAGGTCGACGAAAAAGACCGCCCTGGGTCCTCGTGGCTTCCGTGCCCGCGATTAAACTTATATCCGAAAAGGCCGCCGCCCTCAAGAAACATCCCATGGCGAAGGGGTGTACCCCACCAGGGTGAGGAAAGCCCATCTGGCGGGGCCGTGGGGCCCGCGTCGACCCTTTGTCCCCCTTCGAGAAGCCCTTCGAACCACGGGACATCCCGTTTACCGGCGGCGACGAGGTCCATCGACCCCATGATGATCCTGATCATGTTCGTCAGGAAGCTGTCACCCCGATCCTTACCCGCAGAAGAGGGCCCTTGCCAGAGACCGACGCGGCCAGGATCGTCCGCCGGGTATCGGCGGGGCGGTCGAGTTTGCGGCAGAAAGCGCTGAAATCGTGCTCCCCCTTCATAAGGGCGCAAAGCGTCCTCAGGGCCCCCCTGTCCCAGTCAGAGTGCTCGTTCCTCCAGACGAAGGGGAGGATATGGGGCGGGCACCCCTGTCCCTTCCACACGAAATATACGTACTCCCTCCAGTCGGCGCTCCGCCTGGCGCTGAAATCGTCGGGGGACGGGGGCCACCCGCGACACGCTGATGGATCTCGGGAGGTTGGCATCCAGGGCGTTCCGGAGCTTTCGGGGTTCCCAGGGGGCGGCCATATCGAAGGATATTACCCGCTCCAGGGCGTGGACGCCCTTGTCGGTCCTGCCGGCGGCCACGACGGGCGTACTCCGCCCGTTCAGCGTGGCCAAGGCCCTTTCGACGTGCTCCTGCACGGTATTTTCCGTAGCCTTCGGCTGCTTCTGCCAGCCCGAGAAGCGGGAGCCGTCATAGGCGATCTTCGCGGCGAACCTCATGGGAGGGTCACCCTGCCATCGAGGAACACCGCCAAAAAGGAGAACAGGAGCGAGAAGACGAAAGCGGCGGAGTCCCCGGCGGTCCATTCGAGGGGGTTCATCCGGGTCCTGCCCTCCCCGCCGGTGTAGTTCCTCGCTTCCATGGCGGTAGCCAGGTCGTCGGCCCTCTGGAAGACGATCACGAAAAGGGGCACCAGGACGGGGATGAAGGCTCGAAGCCTCTTCAGGGGGCCACCCCTTTCCAGTTCGGCCCCCCTGGCTATCTGGGCCTTCATTATCCTCTCCGTCTCGTTGAGAAGGGTGGGTATGAACCTCAGGGCTATGGTCATCATCATGGCCAGTTCATGGGCGGGGAAGCCGAACCTGCGAAGGGGGGAGAAAAGGCTCTCCAGGCCGTCGGCCAGTTCCGTGGGGCTCGTTGTGAGCGTAAGGAGCCCCGCGAACATGATGAGCAGCATCAGCCTCAGACCCATCCTCGCGGCCATGACTACGCCCTCCCGGGTCACCTCCAGGATCCCCCAGGAGAAGACCGGCTCCCCGCCGGTGAAAAAAAGATGGATCGCGGCAGTGAAGGCTACCAGTATCCAGACCGGTTTCACCGTGGACAGGACCAGCCGCGCGGGTATTCTCGACGCCCCGACGAGGGCCAGGAAGAAGAGGCCCCACATCGTGAAGCCCAGGGGGCCGCGGACCATGAAGATGCCCACGAGGCAAAAGAGGACGGCCACGATCTTGCACCGCGGGTCGAGGTGGTGGACCGGGGATTCGACGGGGACATACTGGCCGAGGGTCATGTTGTTCAGGAATTTCATCTTCCGTGGCTCCTGCCTATCGCTTCCGCCAGGGCCTTCGGCTCCCAGGTCAGGGGCACCTCGAAGCCCAGGTCGCGGAGACGTCCTGCGAACCGGACGAGGTCCGGGATGACGAGCCCCCGTATGTCCCGTTCGAGGAGTTCGCCCAGTATCACGCCCGGGGGGCCCCAAAGGGTGCTCTTGCCCTCATCGAGGACCAGTATCGTATCGGCCAGTCCCAGGGCCAGTTCCATATCGTGGGTGATATGGATTATCCCCTTGCCCAGTTTCTTCAGGTCCGAAAGAAGGCCGAGCAACTGCCTCCTCCCCGGGGAGTCGAGCCCGGCGGTGGGCTCGTCCATGACGAGGTAATCGGGGTCGGAGGAGAGCGTCGAGGCTATGGCGACCCTCCTCTTCTGCCCCCCCGACAGCCGGAAAGGGCTGGCTTCGTACAGGTCCCGGCCGATGCCCACCAGTTCGAGGGCCTCTTCGACGCTTTTTTCCAGGTGATCGGCCTGGAACCCCCAGTTCCTGGGGCCGAAGGATACCTCCTTGAACACGGTCTCCTCGAAAAGCTGCTGCTCGGGGTACTGGAAGACCAGGCCCACCTTCTGCCTGACCAGGCGGAGGGACCCCTCGCCGTGGCGGACCTGTATCCCGTCGACGCTGACGGAGCCCTCCGTCGGCAGGAGGAGCCCGTTCAGGTGCTGGGCAAGGGTGGACTTGCCGCTGCCGGTATGCCCCACGACGGCGACCCAGCTGCCCTTTTCGGCCTCAAAGGTGACGCCGTCGAGGGCTCTCGTCTGGAGGGGCGACCCGGGGTGGTAGATATGGACCAGGTCCCTCACGGCTATCGACATAGGGCCTCCACCATCTCTTCCACCCGCGGGGGAGTCTCCTTGCCGATGAACCCCTCCTCGAGGAGCATCCGCCACACCCTCACCATCCCCGGCACTTCGAGCCCCCACCTCGCCATTTCCTCGTCGAGGAGGAACAAGGCCTCCGGGGTCCCTTCCCAGGCTACGCGGCCCCCGTAGAGAACAACGCAGCGGTCACAGGGGATTATCTCCTCGAGCCTGTGGGTGATGGAGACGAGGGTCATACCGCCGGCATGAAGGTTGGAGAGCACCGCCATGAGGTCCTGCCTCCCCTTGGGGTCGAGCATGGTCGTCGCTTCGTCCATGACGAGGCAAGGGGTTTTCTGTGCAATGGCCCCCGCCAGGGCGAGCCTCTGCTTCTGCCCCCCCGAAAGGGCGTAGACGGGTTTACGGGCCATTTTCCCGAGGCCCGAGACACCCAGGGCCCATCTCACCCTTTCCCTGATCTCGCCGGGGGACAGGCCCAGGTTCTCAGGGCCGAAGGCGACGTCCTCCTCGACCACGGCCGCTATGAGCTGGTTCTCCGGGTTCTGGAAAACCATCGACACCGACCTCCTGGCCGCGCGCTTGCCTTCTTCGGTCTTTGTGTTGAGGCCGTGGACAAAACAATCGCCCTGCGTAGGTAACAGCAGGGCGTTGAAATGCTTCGCCAGGGTGGATTTACCGGATCCGTTGCTCCCAAGTACGGCTATCCATTCCCCGGCGCCGATCTCCAGGTCAATACCGGCGATGGCTGGAGCGTCTGTACCCTGGTAGGTGTAAGAAACATCGGAAAACCGTACCAGGCAGTCGGCCGTCATGACCTCTCGACAAGTTCTATCACGGCCATGGGTGCCCCGTCGCCCTTGCGGTAACCCAGCCTGGTTATCCGGGTGTACCCCCCCTGCCTTTCGCTGAAACGGCCGGCTATATCGTTGAACAGTTTCTGAACGGCCTTGACATTCCCCATCCTGGAAGCGACGATCCTCCGGTTGTGGAGATCGCCGGCCTTGGCCTTTGTTATCATCCTCTCCGCGACCCGGCGAACCTCCTTGGCCCTGGTGACGGTGGTCTCCAAGCGCTCTTCCAGGATTAGGTCCGCCGTGAGGTTTGAGAGCATGGCCATGCGATGGCTTCCGTACCGCCCAAGCCTGCGTCGATCAACGCGGTGCCTCATCGGGCTTCATCCTCCTTCGACTTGTCCGCTGACGGGCGGTCATCCTCCGAGATCTGCAGCCCGAAGGCTTCCAGCTTTTCCTCAATCTCCCTGAGGGATATCTTGCCCAAATTCCTGATCTTCAGCAGCTCCGACCTGCCTCGGTTTATGAGGTCCCCGATGGTCTGGACACCCCCTCGCAGGAGGCAGTTCTCGCTCCTTATGGATAACTCGAGGTCCTTGATGGACCTGGCGTAGACGCCGTCGACATCCTTGTCCTGATCAGCCGCCCCTTCGCCTTCCCCATCGGCGGCCCCTTCGGACTCATCCTTGCCGAGCCCTTTCACGAAGAGGGAAAAGGACCTCTGCAGGATGGAGGCGGCATCGATCACGGCCTTTTCGGGCATGATCGACCCGTTGGTCCACACTTCGAGGACCAGCCTCTCGTAGTCGGTCCTCTGGCCGACCCTCGCGTCCTGGACTTCGTACTTCGCCCGGCGTACGGGGGAGAACACCGCGTCCATGACAAGGGCGTCCAGGGGTAGGTCCGAGGGCCTGTCCCTTTCGGAGGTCAGGTAGCCGGTCCCCTTTTCGATGAAAAGGTCCATCTCCAGGAAGCCGCCTTCCTCCAGGGTGCAGATGTACTTCTCGGGGTCCACGAACTCGATGTCGCTGTCGGGCTGGACATGGGCCGGCGTGACCACGCAGGGGCCCTTCGCCTCCAGCCTCAGTATCTTGGTCCCCTCGCTGTAGCTTTTCAGCGCCACGTTCTTCAGGTTGAGGAGCAGTTCGATGACGTCCTCCCTCATGCCCGGGATGGTGCTGAACTCGTGAAGGATACCCTCGATCCTCACCGCCGTGATGGCCGCCCCGCCGATGGAAGACAGCAGGACCCGCCTGAGGGCGTTCCCAAGGGTTACGCCGTACCCCTTTTCCAGGGGGCTGACGACGATCCTCCCGTTCAGGGGAGTGCTTTCCTCTACCCGGATCTCGGGTTTGATATGTTCCATCATTCTCCTCCCGGTCATGCCCTATCGGGCGTAGAACTCTACAACCAGCTGTTCCTTGACGGGGACCTCGATCTGTTCACGGTTCGGGAGGGCCAGTATGCGGCCTTCCTGCCTCTCGGCGTCGAACTGCAGCCACTCGGGTATCGCCCGGGAAGCCGCCACCTCGATGTTCTCCTTGAGGAGGGCCTTGTCCCGGCTCCTCTCGCCGATGGCGATGACGTCCCCGGCCTTCACGAGGTAACTGGGGATATCCACCTTGCGCCCGTTCACGGTGACGTGCCCATGCCTCACGAACTGCCGCGCCTGGGGGCGGCTCACCCCGATGCCGAACCGGTAGACCACGTTGTCGAGGCGCGTCTCGAGCAGCCTCAGGAAGTTATGGCCCGTCTGGCCCGCCATCCTGGAGGCGGCGGCGTAGAACCTCCTGAACTGGGACTCGTTGACCCCGTAGAAGCGTCTCAGTTTCTGCTTCTCCCGCAGCCGGAGGCCGTACTCGCTGACCTTCACCCTCCGGCTCTGCCCGTGCTGCCCCGGCTTGTAGTTTCTCTTGTTGATGGCGCACTTTTCCGTGTAACACCTGTCGCCCTTCAGGAAGAGCTTTGTACCCTCGGCCCTGCAGAGGCGGCAAACGGCACCTGTGTACCTGCTCATTACCCTTGTCCTCCTTAGATCAGCCCGCTAGACTCGCCGACGCTTGGGAGGCCGGCAGCCGTTGTGGGGGATGGGGGTCTCGTCCTTGATGGCGTTCACCTGCAGACCCGCCCCCTGGAGGGACCGGATGGCCGACTCGCGGCCGGGCCCGGGCCCCTTGACAACGACATCTATCTCCTGGACACCATGATCCTGCGCCTGCCTGGCGACCTGCTGGGCCGCCAGTTGGGCCGCGAAGGGAGTGGATTTCCTCGCTCCCTTGAAACCCACATGCCCGCCTGAGGCCCACGACAGCAGGTTCCCCTGCCTGTCGGTGACGCTGATTATGGTGTTGTTGAAGGTCGAGTAGATATGGGCTACACCGTAACTGATATTCTTTTTTTCTTTCTTCTTGCCTCTTCGTTGCGTTCTCTTCGCCACGCGAATACTCCCTCCCTTGCCCTATGGGACGTGAAAGATTCAATCACTACTTCTTGGCCGCGGGTTTCTTCTTGCCCGCGACGGCCCTGCGGGGTCCCTTGCGGCTCCTCGCGTTGGTCTTCGTCCTCTGGCCTCTCACGGGGAGGCCGAATTTATGGCGCATGCCCCGGTAACAGCCTATCTCGATGAGGCGCTTTATGTTCATCGTGACTTCGCGCCGGAGGTCGCCCTCCACCCTGTAGTGCTCCTCTATCTCCGACCTGAGTTTCTGGGCTTCCTCCTCGGTGAGGTCCTTCACCCTCCGGTCGGGGTCGATGGATGTGGCCTCCAGAATCTTTTTCGAGGAAGGCAGCCCGATCCCATAGATATAGGTCAGCGCGACCTCGATGCGTTTTTCCCTGGGGAGATCGACTCCTGCTATTCGTGCCATGGGGACTACCTCCTCGCTCCTTGTCTCTGTTTATGCCTCGGGTTCTTGCTGCATATGATCCTTACGACACCTTTTCTCTTGATAACCCTGCAATGTTCGCAGATGGGTTTGATAGAAGGCTTTACTTTCATTTGATCCCACACTCCTCAACACAGCTGTATTACGCGCCTGCCGGGGAAAAACCCGGCGATCGTCCAGGCTCCAAGCTATTTATATCTATACACGATCCTTCCCCGTGTCAAGTCGTAGGGGGATATCTGGACGAGGACCCTATCCCCCGGCAGGATCCTTATGAAATGCATCCGCATCTTGCCCGACACGTGGCCCAGGATCTTGTGACCGTTTTCCAGTTCGACCCGGAACATGGCGTTGGGTAAAGGTTCTATGACCTTTCCCTTGACTTCGATCATGTCATCTTTTGGCATTCGGCTCCTTCACCCTCCCTGTCCCACCCGGCGGGACGACCCGACCCGCTCAACCAGGCCGGGGCGGCTGCCGATCCCGGGGAGATCAGCGCCCTGACCCCTTAATCCCAAGGCGTGATCACCTCCGGAACGTCGCCGGTTATGACGATGGTCTTCTCGAAGTGGGCGGCATCGGAGCCATCGGCCGTCACCACGGTCCATCCGTCCTTCAGAGTCCTTACCGCCTCCTTCCCGGTCATGATCATCGGTTCGATGGCGAGGGACATCCCCTTCTTGAGGGTTATGCCCTTGCCGGGAACGCCGAAGTTGGGTACCTGCGGGGCCTCGTGGAGTTTCCGCCCGATCCCGTGGCCGGCGTATTCCCTCACGACCCCGTAACCCCTTGGTACGGCCCACGATTCCACCGCGTGGCCGATATCCCCCAGCGTGGCCCCCTCCCTGGCGGCGGCGACAGCCCTTTCCAGGCACTCCCGGGTCACCCTGAGCAGGGCCTCCCTTTCCGGCGATATATCGCCCGCCGGGAAGGTGCAGGCCGCGTCCCCGTAGAACCCTTCGAAACGGACCCCCACGTCGACGCTGACCACATCGCCCTCCTGGAGGATCCTGTCCCTGTCGGGCTTCCCGTGGACCACCTCGTCGTTGATGGAAACGCAAAGGGTCCCGGGGAAGGGGACAGGAACGCCGGGGACGGTATACCCCTTGAAGGCCGGGCGCGCGCCGGAGGCAATTATCAACTTTTCCGCCTCGGTGTCCAGGGTCAGGGTGTCCACCCCCGGGCGGATGATATCCCTCACGAGGTGAAGGACATCGACCACGATCTTCCCGGCCCTCCTGAGGCTCGCGATCTCCTGCTCGTTCTTTATGGTCACCATACTCTATAACCCGACGGCCTTTTCAATGGCCGCGACCACGCGGTCGCCCTCCCGGCCAGCGTCGACGCGGATGAGTCGGCCCTTTTCCTCGTAGTAGCGGACCAGGGGGGCCGTCTGTTCCTCGTAGACCTCGAGCCTCCTGATGACGACCTCTTCCCTGTCGTCATCCCTTTGTACCAACTCGCCGCCGCAACGGTCGCAGACCCCGGGGACCTTGGTGCTCTTGAAGCTCACGTTGTATATCTCGCCGCAGCTCCCGCAGATCCTCCTGCCGGTCAACCGGTCGATGACCAGCTGCCTTGGGATCTCGAAAAGGATGACCCCGTCGAGGGTGATGTCCATCCCTTCCAGGAGGCGGTCCAGGGCCTCGGCCTGGGGGACCGTCCTGGGGAACCCGTCCAGGATGAACCCGCTTCGGCAGTCGGGTTCCTGGAGGCGTTCCCTCATCATGGCGATTATCACGTCGTCGGGGACCAGCCCACCGGAGTCCATGTACTTTTTGGCGGTCTTCCCCAGCGCGGTCCCGCTCCTGACGTTCTCTCTGAGGATGTCGCCCGTGGATATGTGGGCGAGGCCGTAACGGCCCTTGAGAACCGCTGCCTGTGTCCCTTTGCCGGCGCCGGGCGGCCCGAGGAAGATGACTCTCATGACCACGCCATTCCCTCTAGAACTTGAGGAGCCCGGCGGTCTTCCCCTTCGACCGCTTCAGGATACCCTCGTAGTGCCTCATCAGGAGCTGGGCCTCGACCTGGTGGACCGTGTCGAGGGCCACGCCCACCACGATCAGGACGGCGGTTCCGCCGAAGTAAAAGGTGGTGATCCCCATGAGGCGGGTCATCAGGGTGGGCAGCAGGGCGACGGCGGCTAGGAAGACGGCTCCGCCGAGGGTGATCCTCGACATCACCTTCTCGATGTACTCGGCCGTCGGTTTCCCCGGCCTGATACCCAGGACGAACCCACCGTACTTCTTCATGTTCTCGGCCGTGTCGTTGGGGTCGAAGACGACGGCGGTGTAAAAGTAGGAGAAGAAGACGATCAGCACCACGTAGAGCGTCATGTAAACAAGGCTGTCGGGCGACAGGAAGCGCTGGATCATCGCCGACACCTCACCCGAGAAAAGCCTGGCTATGGTGGAGGGGAACAACAGCACCGACGACGCGAATATGATCGGGATGACGCCGGCCTGGTTGACCTTCAAGGGTATGAAGGTGCTCTGTCCCCCGTAGACCTTGTTGCCCACGACCCTTTTCGCGTACTGGACGGGAAGCCTCCTCTGCCCCTCCTGGAGGAGGACGCAGCCCGCGATGACCACGAGCATCAGGATGAGGGCCAGCGTGATGACAAGGACGTTCATCTCACCCATCCTCAAGAGCGCCCAGGTCCTGATCATGGCCTCGGGCAGCCGGGCCACTATCCCGGCGAATATCAAAAGCGAGATGCCGTTGCCTATCCCGTGATCGGAGATCTCCTCCCCCAGCCACATGACCACCAGGGAGCCCGCCGTGACGGTGAAGACCGCCGCGACGAAGCCCACCCATCCCCCCGAGAATACACCGAGGTTCCTGAGCCAGAAGGTCATGCCTATGGCCTGGACGGCGGCGAAGAACACCGTCCCGAGCCGGGTGTACTGGACTATCTTCTTCCTGCCCTGCTCGCCCTCCTTTTGGAGTTTTTCCAGGGCCGGGAACACCACCACCAGCAGCTGCATGACGATGCTGGCGTTGATGTAGGGAGCGACCCCGAGGGCGAATACGCTGAACCTCTTGAGGGCGCCCCCGGCGAAGAGGTCCAGGAACCCGAGCACTCCACCCTGGTCGAACAGGCTGGCCATGGCGTCGGGATCTATGCCCGGCGTGGGGATATGGGTGCCGAGACGGAAGAGGAAGAGCACACCCATGGTGAAGAGTATCTTCCTCTTGAGATCGGGCAACCGGAAAGCATCCCTGAATGCGTTGAGCACCTAGATCACCTCGGTCTTCCCGCCGGCGGCCTCTATCTTGGCCACCGCCTGGGCGCTGAAGGCGTTGGCCTTCACTGTCAGTGCCCTGGAAACCTCGCCGTCGCCCAGTATTTTCACCGGTCTTTTCGCGCTCCCGATGAGCCCGGCCATCAGCATCTCGGGTATGCCCACTTCGCCGCCATTCTCGAAATGGTCACCCAGCCTTCCAACGTTCACCAGTTGGAAGGTCTTTTTAAACCTGGCGTTGCTGAAGCCCCTCTTGGGGATCCTCCTCAGGAGGGGCATCTGCCCTCCCTCGAAACCGGGGCGGACACCCCCGCCGCTTCTGGCTTTCTGGCCCTTGGTGCCCTTGCCCGCGGTCCTGCCTGCGCCGGACGCTGTGCCCTGTCCCATCCTTTCCGATTTTCTCCTCGACCCAGGAGCGGGCCGGAGCTCATGAATTCCCACGAGCCTCTCCCCCCCTATTCCTCTACGATCTCCCAGTCCACAAGGTGCTCCACCACGGCTATCATCCCTCGGACCTGGGGAGTGTCTTCATGGATAACGGTCTGCCTGATCTTCCTCAGGCCCAATGCCCGGACCGTCTCTCCCTGGCGGGGTGAGCGGCCTATGGTGCTCTTTCTGAGCGTGACCTTCAACTTGGCCATCGTCGTTTTCACTCCCTACGCTTCCTGGGCCGGGCGGGCTTCCCTGCCGCGGAGCCTCATGACCTCCGCCGGGGAGCGGAGCCCCTTGAGAGCCGTCATGGTGGCGTAGGCCACGTTGACCGGGTTCGAGGTCCTGCCGATGACCTTGGTCACCACGTCGCTGACGCCGCCCAGTTCCATGATGGCCCGGACGGCCCCGCCGGCGATGACGCCCGTTCCCGGGACGGCCGGCTTGAGAAGGACCTCGGCAGCGCCGAAGCGCCCCACGATATCGTGGGGGATGCTGCTGCCGACCCTTTTCAGTTCGACCTGCCCCTTCTTGGCTTTTTCGATGCCCTTCCTGACAGCCTCGGAGATCTCCCTGGCCTTGCCGATGCCTATACCAACATTCTGCACACCGTCACCCACTACCACGAGGACGCTGAACCTGAACCTCTTGCCGCCCTTGACGACCTTGCTCACGCGGTTTATCGATACGACTCTTTCGAGCAATTCCTGGCCCTTCGGACCGCCTTCGTTGACCCTCATTTCCTGCAACCTCCTTAAAACTTCAGGCCGGCTTCGCGGGCCGCGTCGGCCAGGGCCTTGACCTTGCCATGGTAGAGGTGACCGCCGCGATCGAAAAGGACCTGGGTTATACCCTTTTCCAGGGCCCTCTCGGCGACCGCCCTGCCGACCGCCTTGGCGGCCTCGATATCGCCGCCGCCTTCAGAACCGTTCCTGACGCTTTTCTCCAGCGTCGAGGCGGCGGCCAGCGTGTGCCCCCGGGTATCATCGATGACCTGGGCGTAAATGTGGTTCAGGCTGCGGAATACGGCAAGGCGCGGGCGCTCCCCGGTACCCGAAAGGGTCTTGCGGAGACGGCGGTGCCTGATCAAACGCATATCGTTCCTGGTTCTCTTTTTCATCCTGCCCTTCACCTCGCTAGCTAGGCTCCGGCCTTGCCGGCTTTACGGATAACGTGCTCGCCGACGTACCTGATCCCCTTACCCTTGTAGGGCTCCGGCGGCCTGAAACCCCTGATGACCGCCGCCGCCTGCCCGACGGCCTGCTTGTCTATCCCCTTCACGGTGATCTTGGTGGGGCCGTCGGTGGTGACCTCCACCCCCTTGGGGGGGTCGTACTCCACCGGGTGGGAGAAGCCCAGGTTCATGACCAGGGTGTTGCCCTGCATCTGGGCGCGCCAGCCGATGCCGACGATCTCGAGCCGCCTTTCAAAACCGGTGCTGACACCCTGGACAAGGTTGTTGACCAACGCCCTCATCATCCCGTGATAGGCCCTCGTCCTCTTGTCGTCGCCCTGACGGGTGACCTTGACGGCGTTGTCCTCCACGGTGACCTCTATCCCCGGGACGAGGTCCACCGACAGCTCCCCCTTGGGCCCCTTGACATTGACCTTTCCGCTATCGACCGAAAGGCTCACACCGGAGGGTATGTCTATCAGTTTCCTTCCAATTCTCGACACTAATGACACCTCCTACCAGATGAAGCAGACTACTTCTCCGCCAAGGCCCAGCTTACGGGCTTCGGCGTCGGGCATCATGCCCTTCGAGGTCGATATGATGGCGGTTCCGAGCCCCTTCATGACACTTGGGAGCTCGTCCTTCTGCACATAGATCCTGCGTCCGGGCTTGCTGATCCTCCTGAGACCCTGGATAACGCGCTCCTTCTGCGGGCCGTAGGAAAGGAAAAGCCTGAGGGTCGCGTAAGGCTTCTTGGGATCGTTGACGACCTTGAAGTTCTTCACATAGCCCTCTTCCTTGAGGATCCTGGCAATAGCAAGCTTGACCTTGCTGAGGGGCATGTCGACCGTCTCATGGAAGACCATGTTGGCGTTCCGGATGCGCGTGAGCATGTCCCCTATAGGGTCATTCACATACATTGCAATAGCCTCCTTGACCGCATCCCTTGCTACCAGCTGGATTTGACCACACCGGGGATCTTGCCTTCCCGGGCCAGCTTCCGGAAGCAACAACGGCACATATTGAATTGCCTCATGTAGGCGTGGACACGACCACAGAGAGGGCACCTGGTGTAGGACCTGACCTTGAACTTGGGTTCTCTCGTGGCCTTGATTCTCATAGCTTTTCGGGCCATTCGCTACATCTCCTCCCTTACCGGACAAAAGGCATTCCAAGAGCCTGAAGCAGGCTCATTGCCTCTTCGTCCGATCTCGCCGTGGAAACGATGGATATGTTCATCCCCCTGATCCTGTTTACCTTGTCGTAATCGATCTCGGGGAATATCAGCTGCTCCTTCAGACCAAGGTTGTAGTTACCGTGGCCGTCGAAACCCCTGGGCGACAGCCCCTGGAAGTCCTTGATCCTGGGCAGTGCAAGGGAGATGAGCCTGTCAAGGAACTCCCACATCCTTGCCCCCCGGAGCGTTACGGAACACCCCACAGGCATCCCTTCACGGAGCTTGAAGCCCGCAACGGACTTCCTGGCCCTCTTCATCATGGGCTGCTGCCCCGTAATGGTTCGAAGTTCCGCGATGGACGACTCCATGTACTTGAAGTCCACCTTGGCTTCCCCAACCCCGATGTTCACGACCACCTTCTGGATCCGGGGGACTTCCATGACGTTGGAATAACCGAACTCCTTCTGAAGCCGTCCCGTGATCTCCTTCTTGTAAAAATCTGCCAGACGCGGCATTGTCCAGTCGCCTCCCCGTTACACCTTATCGATGATCTCGCCGCACTTCTTGCAGACACGAACCTTGCGCCCGTCCTCGAGGAAGGCCCTACCGACCCGGGTCGCGGCGCCGCAGGCCGTGCAGACGAGCTGGACCTTGCTGGAGTAAATGGGAGCCTCCTGCTTGACGATCCCGCTCTGCGGGTTCTTGGCGGAGGGCTTGACATGCTTAGTCACGACGTTGACCCCCTCCACCAGCAAAAGGTCCCTGGACGGGAGGCAGCGAAGGACCTTTCCCTCTTTCCCCTTGTCCTTCCCGGAGATGACCTTCACCCGGTCTCCTTTGCGTATCCTGATCTTGCTCATCGCGCCACTTCCTCCTAGACCACTTCCGGAGCGAGGGATACGATCCTCATGAATCGCTTTTCCCTGAGCTCGCGGGCCACGGGGCCGAAGATCCTCGTGCCCCTCGGGTCACCATTGTTGTCGATGAGAACGGCCGCGTTGTCGTCGAACCGGACGTAGGAACCGTCTTTGCGGCGTATCTCTTTTTTTGTCCTGACGATCACGGCCCTGACCACATCGCCCTTGCCGGCGTTGCTGTTGGGTATGGCCTCCCTGACGGAGGCGACCACTATATCGCCGACAGAGGCGTAACGCTTCCTGCTCCCCCCTAGGACCTGGATGCACATGATCTTTTTCGCGCCTGAGTTATCGGCGACCTTCATCACCGTTCGGAGCTGGATCATCCGTTACGCCTCCTTATCCTGGCCGCCGCCGAGGACCGGAGCTCTCTCGATGATCTCCACGACCTTCCAGCGCTTGCGGCGGCTCAAGGGGCGAGTCTCCTCGATCCTGATCCTGTCCCCGATACGGCAGGTCTCCTCCTCGTCGTGGGCCATGAATTTCTTGCTCCTCAAGACGGGCTTCCCGTAAAGGGCATGCTTTGCCATGCGGTCGACCTTGACCACGACGGTCTTCGTCATCCGGTCGCTTACGACGGTACCTACCTGCGTCTTCCTCGAGATGGTCCTTTCGTTCATACCGTGTTCCCCCCTACACCGGGCGCTTGAGCCCGATCTCCTTCTCCCGCATGACGGTGAGGACCCTGGCGATGGATCTCTTTACCTCTCCAATGCGCCCGGTGTTCCCCAACTGCCCTATGGCGTGCTGGAAACGGAGGTTGAAAAGTTCTTCCTTGAACTGCTTGTGCTTGTCGCTCAATTCCTCTAGGGACAACTCGCGAAGTTCCCTGGCGTTCATCCTCAGACACCACCCATTCCATCCCGCGTCACCAGGCGGACCTTTATCGGCAGCTTGTGAGAAGCCGTGAGGAAGGCTTTTTCAGCCACGTCCCTGGATACCCCCGCTATCTCGAACATGATCTTCCCCCTGCGCACGGGGGCGACCCAGAACTCCGGGGCCCCCTTCCCCTTTCCCATACGGGTCTCGAGGGGTTTCTTCGTGTAGGGGTGATCCGGGAATATCCTGATCCAGGTCTTGCCGCCCTTTTTCATCTTACGGGAGATCGCCACGCGGGCAGCCTCGATCTGCCGCGCGGTTATCCAGGCGCATTCGAGGGCCTGTAGCCCGTACTCACCGAAGGCTACGGTCTTGCCCCCCTTGGCCATGCCGCTCAAGGCGCGTCTATAGGTTTTACGGTACTTGACCCTTTTCGGCATGAGCATCCCCGATTACCCCCTCTCGACGGGTTCCTGGCTCCCGGCGGGAGCGGGCCTCACGGCCTGACCCTTGTTTATCCATACCTTTACGCCTATCACACCGTACAGCGTGCGTGCTTCGGCAAAGCCGTAATCGATGTCGGCCCTGAGCGTCGACAGGGGGAGCCTCCCCTCGAGGTACCACTCGGTCCTGGCGATCTCGGCTCCGCCCAGCCTTCCGCTGCACTGGATCTTTATGCCCTCGGCGCCGGATTTCATGGCCCTGAAGATGGACTGCTTCATGGCGCGGCGGAAGCTGACACGCCTCTCGAGCGCCGAAGCGACCCCTTCGGCCACGACCTGGGCTTCCCTGTCAGGGTTCTTGATCTCCTGGACGTTGATCATGATCTTGTTGCCCGTCAACTCCTGGATCTCCTCCCTGACCTTCTGGATCTCGGTGCCGCCCTTTCCTATCACTACCCCGGGGCGGGCGGTCCAAAGGGTGAAACGGATGACCTTGCCGATCCGTTCGATCTCTATCTTCGAGATGCCGGCATGGGACCATCTTTTTAAGATCCATTCCCTGAGCTTGAGGTCCTCGTGCAGTTTCTCCGCGTAATCCTTGCGGCCCGAGTACCATCTCGATTCCCAATCGCGCACTATTCCAAGGCGATACCCAACAGGGTGTACTTTCTGGCCCAACGGTCAACCCTCCCTAGCGCTCGGCGACCACGACGGTGATATGGCTGGTGCGATGCTTGTAAGGATGCACCCTGCCCATCGAGACCGGCTGCCAGCGCTTCATAGATGGACCCTGGTCGGCATAGGCCTTCACCACGACCAGCCGGTCCATATCCATTCCATAGTTATGCTCGGCATTGGCGATGGCGCTCTTGAGCACCTTCTCGACCACCCGGGCGGCCTTCTTGGGGGTGAAGCGGAGCGTCTCAAGGGCCTGGCCGGCGTCCTTCCCCCTTATGAGCATGAGGACCTGCCTCGATTTGGTCGGCGAGATCCGCACCTGCCTAGCGATGGCTTTTGCTTCCATGAAAAGCCCTCCTATCGCACGCGGGTGGAACGTTCCTGCCCCGCGTGTCCCCCGAACTTGCGCGTTGGGGCGAACTCCCCGAGCTTATGGCCCACCATGTTCTCGCTTATGAAGATCGGGATATGGGTCCTGCCGTTGTGCACGGCTATGGTGTGCCCGATCATGTCCGGCACGATGGTGGAACGCCTGGACCACGTCTTGATGACTCTCTTCTTTCCTTCCTCGTTCATGGCCTCCACCTTGCGGAGGAGCTTCTGCTCGACAAAGGGCCCCTTTTTCGTTGAACGAGCCATTGTTTGTCCCTCCCTGCCGCTACTTCTCGTAACGCCGTCGCACGATGAACTGGTCCGACGGCTTGCGTTTACGGGTTCTGTACCCCTTGGCGGGCGTCCCCCAGGGAGACACCGGGTGCTTGTGGGACTTGCTCTTACCTTCCCCGCCGCCCATGGGGTGATCCACGGGGTTCATGACTATGCCCCTGACACGGGGGCGCCTGCCCAGCCATCGGCTCTTGCCGGCCTTACCCCGGGAAAGGTTCTCGTGGTCCTCGTTGCCCAACTGCCCGACGGTGGCCATGCACTCAAGAAGGGCAAGGCGCAGTTCTCCGCTCGGGAGCCTGATGAAAGCCTTTTTACCCTCCTTGGCCATGAGTTGCGCCGAAGTGCCCGCCGACCGGACCAGTACCCCCCCTCGACCCGGTTCGAGTTCGATGTTGTGGATGAAGGTGCCCTCGGGTATATCCCTTAATTTTAAGGCGTTGCCGGGGCGGATATCCGACCCGGGGCCCGCCGTTATCACGCTTCCCACCCCGAGGCCCGAGGGGGCGAGGATGTACCTTTTCTCCCCGTCGACGTAATGGATCAGCGCTATCCTCGCGGATCGGTTGGGATCGTACTCGATGGAGGCCACCTTTCCGGGGACGCCGATCTTATCGCGCTTGAAGTCGATGATCCGGTAGAGGCGCTTGGATCCCCCTCCACGATGCCTCATGGTGATCCTGCCGAAGTTGTTGCGGCCTCCGGACTTTTTCAGCGCCTGGACCAGCGACTTCTCGGGCTTGGTCCTGGTGATCTCCTCGAAGGAGGAGGTCGTCATGAACCTGCGACCCGGGGTATAGGACTTGTATTTTTTGATACCCATTTTATTAAACCTCCCCGCCTAGGCGCCGGCGCCTTCGAAGAACTCGATGCGCTCGCCGGCAGCGACGGTCACGATAGCCTTCTTCCAGGCCCTGGATTTGCCCAGGAAGGCGCCCATCCTCTTCGGTTTGGGCCTCACGTACAGGGTGCTCACCTTGACCACCTTGACCTTGAAGATGGAGGACACGGCGTTCCTGACCTCGATCTTGTTGGCCTTGGGGTGCACCTCGAAGGTGTACTTGTTATGCTCCATCAGCCGGCTGCTCTTTTCCGTGATGATGGGCCTCAGGATGATGTCCTGCGGCAAGGATTTCATGCCCCGTACACCTCCTCGATCTTCCTGGCAGCGTCCACCGTCAGGATCATCCTGTTGTTATCCAGGATGTCGTAAACGTTGATGCTGTCCACGTGGAGAACCCGCGCCCCGGGGATGTTCGAGGCAGACTTGTAGATCGCTCCGCTGCTCTCGCCCACCATGATCAGGACCTTTTTCCCGGCGTCGATCCCCGCCAGGAAGGAGACCATTCCCTTCGTATCGGGCTTTTCGATCTCCAGGCGGTCGAGCAGTACGAGGCTTCCCTCGAGGACCTTGAGTGAGAGCGCGCTTTTAAGGGCTATCCTCCTGACCTTCCTGTTTACCTTCTGGTGATAGTCCCTGGGCCTGGGGCCGTGGGTTACACCGCCGCCCACCCAGAGGGGGGACCTCCGGCTGCCGTGCCTGGCCCTCCCCGTGTGTTTCTGCCTCCAGGGTTTTCTCCCCCCGCCGCGTACCTCGCCCCGGGAGCGGGTCGAGTGGGTGCCCTGCCTGGCGTTTGCCTGCTGGGCCACCACGACCTGGTGCATGGCCGGAACGTGAACCGGGGCCGCGAAGACGGCATCGGAAAGGTTCTCCTCACCGATGAGTTCCCCCTTGAAATTGAAAACTTTTACAGTCGGCATAGCTTCGCTGCCTCCTTACCGTGGTGCCCCGGCCCGCTTGCGGATCATCAAGAGCCCGTTCCTCGGTCCCGGAACGGCACCCCTGATCAGCAGGAGGTTATTATCTGGGTCAACGCCGGCGACGGACAGGTTCTTGACGGTCACCCGTTCGCCGCCCATCCTTCCCGGCATCGCCTTTCCCTTGAAGATCTGGCCGGGGAAGCTGCTCGCCCCCACCGAGCCGGGCTTCCGGTGAAACCTGGAAGCACCGTGGCTCGCGGGGCCCCCGCCGAAGTGATGCCGTTTTATAACTCCGGCAAAGCCCTTCCCCTTGCTTCGGCCCGTCACATCGACCACGTCGCCGGTCTCGAAGAGTTCCACCGAGACCACGCCGCCGACCTCGAAACCCTCGGTATCGTCCACCCTGAACTCACGGATCCACCGCTTCGGCTCGAGGCCCCTCTTTTCGAAAACGCCCCTGTAGGGTCGGTTCAGCTTGGAGGGCTTGGCGTCCCCAAAGGACAGGCTCACCGCCGTGTAACCGTCCGTGTCACGGCTCTTGACGGCAACGACGCTGCAGGGGCCCGCCTCGACAACCGTCACCGGGATGGACCGGCCCTGTTCGTCGAAGATCTGGGTCATGCCCAGCTTGCGACCGAGAATACCCATCAGTACCATCTCTCTCCTTTCAGCTCATTGCTCCCCTTAAAGCTTGATCTGGATATCCACTCCGGAGGGGAGATTCAGCTGCATAAGCGACTCCATGGTCTTCTGCGTCGGGTCGATAATGTCGATGAGCCGCTTATGAGTCCTCATTTCAAACTGCTCCCTCGCGTCCTTGTCCTTGTGGGGCGACTTGAGGACCGTGAACTTGTTCACTTCCGTCGGGAGGGGGATAGGCCCGGAAACCTTGGCCCCCGTCCGCTGCGCTGTCTCCGCTATCTGGAAGGCTGACGAGTCCAGCGCCCTGTGGTCGAACGCCTTGAGCTTGATCCTGATCTTCTTCGCCACTGTGACCGCCTCCGTGGATCAGCTTCCGATGATCTCGGTGACGACGCCGGCGCCGACGGTCCTGCCGCCCTCACGAACGGCGAAACGAAGACCCTGGTCCATGGCGATGGGCTGGATCAGCTTAACCTCGAAGGTCGCGTTGTCACCGGGCATCACCATCTCGACGCCCTCGGGCAGCTTAATGTCACCCGTCACGTCCGTCGTCCTGAAGTAGAACTGCGGCTTATACCCGCTGAAAAACGGCGTGTGGCGCCCGCCCTCTTCCTTCTTCAGTACGTAAACCTCGGACTTGAAGTGCTTGTGGGGCGTGATGCTGCCGGGCTTCGCCAGAACCTGACCACGCTCCACGTCCTCCTTGCCCACGCCCCGAAGGAGTACGCCCACGTTATCGCCCGCTCGGGCGTCGTCGAGGATCTTCCGGAACATCTCCAGGGACGTGGCCACCGTCTTCTTGATGTCTTCCTGCATCCCTATAATGGCCACTTCGTCGCCGGCCTTGATGATCCCCCGCTCTACCCTGCCCGTTACAACCGTGCCACGGCCCGTTATGGTGAAGACGTCCTCGATGGGCATCAGGAAGGGCTTGTCCACTTCGCGGACCGGCTCGGGGATGAAGTTGTCGCAGGCATCCATCAGTTCCCAGATAGCTCCGGCCCACTGGCTGTCACGGCCGAGATCGTCGCTCTCGAGAGCCTTCAGGGCTGATCCCCTGATGATCGGCACTTCGTCCCCGGGAAATTCGTACTTGTTCAGAAGGTCCCTGATCTCCATCTCCACCAGATCCAGAAGTTCCGCGTCGTCCACCATGTCCACCTTGTTCATGAATACCACCAGCGCAGGCACGTTCACCTGGCGGGCAAGCAGTACGTGCTCCCGCGTCTGCGGCATAGGACCGTCCGCCGCCGATACCACCAGGATCGCTCCGTCCATCTGGGCCGCTCCGGTGATCATGTTCTTGATGTAGTCAGCGTGACCCGGGCAGTCTATGTGAGCGTAGTGCCGCTTCTCCGTCTGGTACTCCACGTGGGCTATATTGATCGTGATACCACGCTCGCGCTCTTCCGGCGCCTTGTCAATCTGGTCAAAAGGCGTGAAATCCGCCCAACCCACTGACGCCAGCGTCTTCGTTATCGCCGCCGTCAACGTCGTCTTGCCATGGTCTATGTGACCGATCGTTCCTATGTTCAGGTGCGGCTTCGTCCTGTCAAAATGCTCCTTCGCCATCTTGTAAAACCCTCCCTTGTTTATTGCTTCCAGAAATAACTGCTTTCTATGATTTTCCAGGGCAGATCAGTGCTTGATAAGCTTTTCGGTGATCTCCCTGGGTACTTCCTCGTAGTGCGAGAACTGCATGGAGTAGGATGCCCTCCCCGAGGTCTTGCTCCTCAGGTCCGTCGCGTAGCCGAACATCTCCGAAAGAGGAGCGAAGGACTTGACGATCCTGGCGTTGCCCCTCATCTCCATCCCCTCCACGTGACCCCGCCGAGAGGAGAGGTCCCCCATCACGTCCCCCACGTATTCATCGGGGGTCACGACCTCGACCTCCATGATCGGCTCCATGAGGACCGGGTTGGCGGCCTTCATGGCTTCCTTGAAGGCCATGGAGGCGGCGATCCGGAAGGCCAGTTCGGAGCTGTCCACCTCGTGGAAGCTGCCGTCGACAAGGGTCACCTTTACCCCGATCACGGGGTACCCGCCCAGCACCCCGTTGGCCACGGTCTCGGCTATCCCCCTCTGTACGGCCGGGATGAACTCCCTCGGTATGGCCCCGCCGACGATCCTGTCCTCGAAGAGGAAACCCCTTTCCTCGGGGAGCGGTTCGATCTCAAGGACCACGTGGCCGTACTGCCCCCTGCCCCCGGTCTGCTTGATGAACTTGCCCTCGCCGGAGGAGGGGTTCCTGATGGTCTCCCGGTAGGCCACCTGGGGCCTCCCCACCCGGACGTCCACGCCGTACTCCCTCTTGAGCCTGTCGACGATGATCTCGAGGTGCAGTTCCCCCATCCCCGAAATGATCGTCTGGGCCGTCTCCTCGTTGGTGGAGACCCTGAAGGTGGGGTCCTCCTCGGCTAGCCCGTCGAGCCCCCGGGCCAACTTCACCTGGTCGGCCTTGCTCATGGGCTCCGCCGAGAGGTGGACCACCGGCTCCGGGAACTCCACCGATTCGAGGACGATGGGCTTCCTCTCGTCGGAGAGGGTGTCCCCCGTCTTGGTGGCCTTCAGACCCGGCAGGGCTATGATCTCGCCGGCGGAGGCCTCTTCAAGGTCCTCTCTCTTGTTGGCGTGCATCCTCAGTATCCTGCCCACCCTCTCGCGGCCCCCGGTGGAGGTGTTCAAAATGCTGGAGCCGCTCCTCACCCTCCCCGAATAGATCCTGCAATAGACCAGGCGCCCCACGAAGGGATCGACCATTATCTTGAAGGCCAGCGCCGAGAAGGGACCGCCGGGGTCGGGGTACCTTTCCTCGGGGTCGCCCGTCGAAGGGTGCACGCCCTTGATCGGCGGCAGGTCCATGGGACTCGGGAGATAGTCCACTACGGCGTCGAGAAGGGAATGGACCCCCTTGTTCTTGAAAGCCGACCCGCAGAGCACGGGGAAAACGGCCAGGTCGATGGTGCCCTTCCTTAGAGCCCTCCTGAGTACATCTTCGGGAACGCGCTTGCCCTCCAGGAAGAGGGTCATCACATCCTCGTCGATCTCCGCCACGGCCTCCACGAGGGCTTCCCTACCCAGGGCGGCGTCTTCAGCCAGCTCGGCCGGTATATCCACGACCCTGGGGTCGACGCCGAGCTCCTCCACGTAGATGACGGCTTTTTCCCTGACCAGGTCGACGACTCCGCTGAAGCCATCCTCGGAGCCTATAGGTATCTGCACGGGGACGGCGTTAGCGCCGAGGCGCTCTTTCATCTGGGCGACGACCTGGTGGAAATCCGCCCCGACCCTGTCCATCTTGTTGACGAAGGCTATCCTGGGCACCCTGTACCGGTCAGCCTGCCTCCAGACGGTCTCGGACTGGGGTTCCACCCCGCCGACGGCGCAGAAGACCGCCACGGCCCCGTCCAGGATCCTCATGGACCTTTCGACCTCGACAGTAAAATCCACGTGGCCGGGCGTATCAATAATATTGACGCTAAAACCCTTCCAATGGCAGGTCGTGGCCGCGGAGGTAATGGTGATCCCCCGCTCCCTCTCCTGTTCCATCCAGTCCATGGTGGCCGCTCCCTCATGGACCTCCCCGAGCTTATGCTTCCGGCCCGTGAAGAACAGGATCCTCTCCGTCGTTGTGGTCTTTCCGGCATCAATATGCGCCGCGATGCCGATGTTCCTGATTGACCCGAGATCGATCGAGCTCATTCGCCTTCTCCGTGCCCGCTCCAGCGGCGGGTTCCCCTTGCCCGGCCCGGTTCCCGCGGGGCCTAAGGCCGACTACCAGCGGTAATGGGCAAAGGCCCTGTTGGCCTCGGCCATCCTGTGGGTGTCTTCCCGCTTCTTGACGGAACTCCCCTCGCCGCGGCAAGCGTCGGTCAGCTCCCTGGCCAGCCTTTCCACCATGGGGATACCCTTTCGGCCCCTGGCGTACTGGAGGATCCACCGGGTGGCGAGGGCCTGGGCCCTCCTGGGCTGCACTTCCACGGGGACCTGGTAGGTGGCGCCGCCCACCCTCCTGGGACGGACTTCGACCACGGGGCGGACATTCTCCATGGCCTTGTTGAACACCTCGAGGGGCTCCATGTTCAGCCGCTTCGAGGCGAGGTCGAGGGCTCCGTACATGATCTTCTCGGCGACGCTTCTCTTGCCGTCGATCATGATCGCAGCGATGAACTTTGCTATATCCAGTTCGCCGAACCTGGGGTCGGGCTCAACCTCACGGATCCTGACGTGTCCCTTTCTTGGCATGTTCTAGACACTCTCCCTGCCGTTGGCTGCCGGCCCTACTTGGGCCGTCTCGCGCCGTACTTGGAGCGGCTCTTTCGCCTTCCGTCGACGCCGCCGCAGTCAAGGGTACCCCTTACTATATGGTAACGGACCCCGGGAAGGTCCTTGACCCTGCCGCCTCTCACCAGTACTACGGAGTGTTCCTGCAGGTTATGCCCCACCCCGGGTATGTAGGAAGTGACCTCGAAGCCGTTGGTAAGGCGGACCCTCGCGACCTTCCTGAGGGCGGAATTAGGCTTCTTGGGCGTGACGGTGTAGACCCTGGTGCAGACCCCTCTCCTGGCAGGATTCCCCTGCAGGGCCGGCGCCTTGGAGCGCCCTTTCTTTTCCTGGCGCCCCTTTCGTATCAGTTGGTTAATGGTCGGCAAAAAACCCCCTCCTTCTCATTCGCTGCTCCCTTACAAACCCTGCCCGGCGACCGGGGGACCCTTCCGTGAAGCGATCCCCGCCGCGGCCGCCCCGCGGCCTATGGCGCAAGCCCGGCCGAGGATGGCCATGCTTTCGGCCCACTCGACCTTGATGCCGGCCTCTTCAGCCATCTTCTGCAGGTCCTCCACCAGGGACGCCCTCGCGTCGGCCGCGAGGAAAAGCTTCTTCAAGTTTCCTGACTGGAGCGCTCTCCTCACGGACCTGGCCCCTACCAGCCTGTTGGGCACAGCAAGCTCGTTCAAGGGCACAGGGGACCCCTCCCTCGAAAAGGACACCGGGAAATAATATCAGCGGCACCGGTCACTGTCAAGAAAGATCTTCTCCCCTCGTCCTTTCTTTCGGGGTTAAAGGAAAACTTCCCCCGGGTGAGGACCCCCGGGCGCCGTCGCCGCCTCCGTCACCGCCTCGCGGACGATTACCTCCTTGCAGTCCTCAAAGGAGGTCCCCGCGGGGATGAGGTGCCCGATGATCACGTTTTCCTTGAGGCCCTTCAGTTTGTCCACGTCGCCCCTCACGGCGGCTCCGGCGAGTACCTGAGCCGTCTGCTGGAAGGAGGCCGCGCTGAGGAAACTCTCCGTGGCGAGGGCCGCCTTTGTAATTCCGTGGATGACGGGCTTCCAGGTGGGCTCCTCCCTGAGCCTGCGGACAAAGGTCACCCGCTGCAGGGTGCGCTTTGTCTCGGACTGGGTGAAGATGGGCCTCAGGACCATCTCGTCGGGGTCGGCCGTCAACAGGGTCTCCAGGACCTGGCTATTCACCTCGCTCCCGGCGTCGGCCACGACCTCGCCCTTTTTGTCCTTTACCGGCTCCAGCAGCACCTTGCCGTAGGCGATATCGGAGAGCACCTTCCTCAGGATGGCGTCCCGGGAAAGGATCTCGCCGTCTATCTCGACGGCCGTCAGTTCACCCTCCACCAGGCCTCGCACGACGCTCCCATCGATAAGCTGCGGTATGTCGGTGACGGCGTTGCCGTCGGAGTCGATGGCCTGTACGAGGGGCCTCGCCCAGTACTGGTCAATGAGCATCTTCTGTATCGAGTCGGAGACGGTGACCGTCTCCGGGGTCCGCCAGACCTTCACGGACACCACGTTGTTCTCCCTTATGATCGAGGCGGCCCCATCATCGATGATCCTGTCGGCGGGAAGGAGAGCCTTGCCGTCGGCTGTCACATCCTCGGCCAGGTAGGTCTTGCCCTTCATCTCTTCGAGGACGGCCACGTCCCTCACCAGGATCCTGGGCGGGAAGTCCCGGGTGAGCAGGGCCAGGTTGGGGCCCGAGAGGGTGCTCCCCGGCTCGATGGCCTCGCCGTCGGGCAGTTCGACCTTTTCGATCAACTCCAGCCCTGTCATGCCCCTCCTGAAGGAGGATTCGCCGACGATCACGCGAAGAACATCGCCCTCATCCTCGAGGGTCAGCTCCGACACTCCTGAACCGGGGCGGAGGATCTGCCGGATCGAGCTCTCATCGAGCACTTTGCCCTTTACGCTCAGGGCCGGTTCTATATCGCCCTGCCCCGCGACGTCACCGAGTTTTTTGCCGTCCATGATCCTCACGGCCTCCTGGAGAAAACGCTCGTTGCCGATCCTTATCTGCTCCACTTCCTTCTCGATTTCGCTGAGCCACGCCAGCTCCATGGAGACGAAGGAACTGTCGCCCTCCTCGATCACCCTCACCCTGTTCACGGGCGCGACCTTCCTGAGGATGACCTCGATATGCTTGTTGCTGACGGAGACGCCCTGGGATAGGTAGACCGACTGGATATTGTCCACCAGGTAGTTCTGGACCGCCTCCAGGCCCTCGATCTCGAGCAGTTGCTGCGGGTCGACGTGACCGTCGGTCAGGGCCTGCCCCTTCGCGACGGGCTGTCCCTCCTCGACGAGGAGAGGCTGCGACGCCGGGATATTGTAGGAGGAGCGGGACTCCACGCCGTCCTCCTCGGAGGAAATGAAGACCTTTCTCTTGCCCTCCATCTCCCTGATCTCCGAAATATACCCGTCCCTGTCGGAGAGAAAAGCTACTTTTTTGGGCCTCCGGACCTCGAATAGTTGTTCTATCCTGGGAAGGCCCTGGGTGATATCCTCACCGGTGATGCGGACGCCGCCGGTATGGAAGGTCCGCATCGTCAGCTGGGTCCCGGGTTCCCCTATGGACTGGGCAGCCACGACCCCGACGGCCTCGCCCAGGAGGACCTTCTCCCGTGACGACAGGTCCATGCCGTAGCACTGCCGGCAGATGCCGTCCTGGAGGGCGCAGGTCAGGGGGCTCCTCACCCAGACCTCCTCGAGCCCGGCCTTTTCGATCTGACCCGCCTTCTCGGCGTCTATCAGGTCGCCGGAGGCCACGATCATTTCCCCCGTCTCGGGGTTCACGATATCCCTCAGGTTGGTCCTGCCGATGATCCTCTCGCTGAGGGATATGATCATCTTGCCGTCCTGGAGCAGGGGCTTTATGCAGACTCCCTTGTCGGTGCCGCAGTCCTCGGCGGTTATGATCAGGTCCTGGGCGACATCGACGAGGCGACGGGTAAGGTAACCGGACTTGGCCGTCCTTAGGGCGGTATCGGCCAGCCCCTTTCTAGCGCCGTGGGTGGATATGAAGTATTCCAGGCTGTTCAGCCCCTCACGGAAGTTCGTGACGATGGGGTAGTCGATGATCTTCCCCGACGGGTCGGCCATGAGCCCCCGGATGCCGGCCATCTGGGCCACCTGGCTTTTGCTCCCCCGGGCGCCGGATTCCATCATCATCCTGATGGGGTTGGTGACATCCATGTTGTCCAGGACCGCGTCGGCCGCCTCCCTGGAGGCCTCGGACCAGAGAGTCTCCTTCTGCCTGAGGTATTCGTCCTCGGTGAGAACCCCCATCTCGTACTGGGACGAGAGGACCTCCTCCTTGGAGAGGGCCTCGTTAACGATGTCCTTCTTCTGGTGGGGTATGACGACGTCGCCCAGGCCGAAGCTGATGCCGCTGACGGTCGACCACTGGTACCCCAGTTCCTTTATCTTGTCAAGCATGTCCACCAGGGCCTCCTGCCCCACCCGGTCGTAGGCGGCGTCGATGAGCGCGCCCAGGGATTTCTTCCCCATCTGCTTGTTTATGTAGCGCAGGTCGGGGTGGAGGATGCTGTTGAAGAGGGCCCGGCCGGGGGAGGTGGTGATCCATTCCCCGCGGTATTTGAGCCGAATCCTGCTGTTGATGTCCACCACGTCGAAATCGAGGGCGGAGAGAACATCCTCGATGGAGAGGAAGCTCATCCCTTCGCCCTTCCCCCCCTCAAGCACGGCCGTGACATAGTAGATTCCCAGCACGATATCCTGGGTGGGCGTGACGACGGGTTTCCCGCTCGCCGGCGAAAGGAGGTTCTTGGCGGAGAGCATTATCGTCTGGGCCTCGACGCGGGCCTCGATGGACAGCGGCACGTGGACCGCCATCTGGTCCCCGTCGAAGTCGGCGTTGAAGGCGGTGCACACCAGGGGGTGGAGCCTCAAGGCCTTTCCCTCCATGAGGACCGGTTCAAAGGCCTGGATCCCCAGGCGGTGAAGGGTCGGCGCCCTGTTGAGGAGTACGGGGTGGCCCTTGATGACCTCCTCCAGTATGCCCCACACGTCTTCGCGCCCCCGCTCGATGGCCCTCTTGGCGCTCTTGACGTTGGGCGAGAGGCCCTGCTCCACGAGCTTGTTGATGACGAAGGGTTTGAAAAGTTCCAGGGCCATCTCCTTCGGGACGCCGCACTGGTGTATCTTCAGGTTCGGACCGATGACGATGACGGACCTGCCCGAGTAGTCGACCCTCTTGCCGAGCAGGTTCTGGCGGAAGCGGCCCTTTTTGCCCCGCAGGAGGTCGGTGAGACTCTTCAGGGGCCTGTTCCCGGCGCCGAGAACGGCCTTGCCCATCCTCCCGTTGTCGATCAGGGCATCGACGGACTCCTGGAGCATCCTCTTCTCGTTTCGGATTATTATCTCCGGCGCCCTGAGCTCCTGCAGTCGGCGGAGCCTGTTGTTGCGGTTTATCACCCTCCGGTAGAGGTCGTTGAGGTCCGAGGTGGCGAAACGGCCCCCGTCCAGCTGGACCATGGGCCTCAGGTCGGGCGGGATGACCGGGAGAGCCTGGAATACCATCCACTCCGGCTTCCCGTCGCTCTTGCGGAAGTCCTCGGCGACCTGGAGCCGCTTCACCAGTTTCCTCTTCTTCTGACCGGTGGATTCCCCTATCTCGTCCCTGAGGGAGGCCGCCAGTTCATCCAGGTTGATCCTGGAGAGGAGCGACAGGACGCCCTCGGCCCCGATACCGGCCTCGAACTCCTTGTCGTAGGCCGCGCAGAGGCGCTGTTCCCTCTCGAGGATGATGTCACCCCGCTGGAAGGGTGAGCCACCGCCCTCGATGACCATGTAGCACGGGTCCTCGATCGTCACGGACTCCCCCATCACCGAGAACCTCCCCGGGTACTTCTGGAAGAAAAGTTCGTACTCGCTGGAGGAGATCACGTCTCCCCTCTTGAAGGGGAGCTTGGCCACGGCGGTGACGACGAAGCCCTCCTCGTCGCCGACCAAGGCCCGTTCCGTCTTGAGCAGTTCGTTCGCCGAAAGGGCCTTTTCCCTCTCGGTGGCGGAAAGGACCCGCCCCTCGGGGTAGAGCCCGTCGGCGGAAGGCTCGGTGACCCTGAAGGCCGGTTCCGCCTTGAACACCTTGTCACCGAAGTCGCGCTTGTAGATCCCCACTTGGCCAGCGGATATCACGTCACCGGGGTTGGCTGGTATATCGTCCACCGGGCCGACCCGGTGGGCCTCCTCGGCCTTGAACCGGTGATCGTAATGCCTGTGGATCCTCTCCTCGCACTCGGAGACCAGGTCCCCTCTTCTCAAGAGGTCCGTCCTCCGCCCCTCCATGACTACCTTGTAGACGGGTTCCCGCCTCCGGGTGGGAGCGAAGTAGACCACCTTCTCGAGGTCCTTCGTGGCGGTGCCCAGGAGCAGGCTCAGGCGGCTCGGGATACCCCGGAGGTACCAGATATGGACCACCGGCGCCGCCAGCTCGATGTGCCCCATGCGCTCCCTCCTGACGCGGTTATCGGCTATCTCCACGCCGCAGCGGTCGCAGACGACGCCCTTGAACTTGGGGCCGCTCCTTTTGTACTTCCCGCAGGCGCACTCGAAGCTCCTGGTGGGACCGAATATTCTCTCGCAGAAGAGACCGTCCTTCTCCGGCCTAAGGGTCCTGTAGTTGATGGTCTCAGGCTTCTTGACCTCCCCGCTGGACATCTCCCTGATCCTTTCGGGGCTCGCGAGCTTGATCTTGACCCCGGAGATCCCTCTCTGGTTCATCTATTCCTCAGCCCCCTCTTCCGGGTCGTCTTCATCGTCTCCACCAAGGACCGAGATCGGTTGTCCCTGGTCCTCCTCCACGGGCACCTCGTCGTGGAAAAGGTCGTCGAAGGCTTCTTCCAGGCGGTCCGCCGGCCCTTCACGCTTCTCCGGAGCCCTCACCCTGGGGAGGGATACCGGCTCATCGTCCTCTTCCAGGTGCAGCTCACCCAAGGTGCCGTCCTCGTAGGCGATCTCCACGTCAAGGCCCAGGCCCTGCAGTTCCTTGACGAGGACCCTGAAGCTCTCGGGGACGCCGTGTTCCGTCAAGTTGAGGCCCTTCACTATCCTCTCGTAAGTCTTGAGCCGGCCCCTGATGTCGTCGGACTTGACGGTCAGGATCTCCTGGAGGACGTGGGCGGCCCCGTAACCCTCCAGGGCCCAGACTTCCATCTCCCCGAAGCGCTGCCCCCCGAACTGGGCCTTACCCCCGAGGGGCTGCTGGGTGATCAGGCTGTAGGGGCCTATGGACCGGGCATGGATCTTGTCGTCCACCAGGTGGATGAGCTTCATCATGTACATGGTCCCCACAGTGACGGGCCGTTTCATGGGCTCGCCGGTCCTGCCGTCGTAGAGGAGCATCCGTCCGTCGGGGGTCATGTCCTTGAAACCCTCCTGGCGGGACTTCTCCACCAGGCCCAGGATCTCCTGCTCGGTTGCTCCCTCGAAGACGGCAGTGGAGACGTGCCAGCCGTTCCTGGAGGCCACGAAGCCGAGGATGGTCTCCAGAACCTGGCCGAGGTTCATGCGGCTTGGCACCCCTATGGGGTTCAGCACCACGTCGATGGGGGTGCCGTCGGGCAGGTAGGGCATATCCTCTTCGGGGAGGATCCTCGATACGACGCCCTTGTTGCCGTGGCGCCCCGCCATCTTGTCACCCACCGAGATCTTCCTGATCTTCGCCACGTAGACCTTGACGACCTCGTTGACCCCGGGCGTCAGGTCATCGCCGTTCTCGGAACGGCTGAGGCGCTTCACCGCCACGACCTTCCCGCCCTCACCGTGGGGGATCCTCATGGAGGTGTCCCTGACCTCCCTGGCCTTTTCACCGAAGATAGCCCTCAGGAGTTTTTCCTCGGGCGACTGGTCGGACTCACCCTTGGGGGTGACCTTGCCTACGAGGATGTCGCCCGCCACCACCTCCGCACCGATCCGGACGATGCCGGTCTCGTCGAGGTCCTTGAGGGCGTCCTCGCCGACGTTCGGTATATCCCGGGTTATCTCCTCGGGCCCGAGCTTCGTGTCGCGGGCCTCCACCTCGTATTCCTCGATATGGACGGAGGAGAAGCTGTCGTTCTTCACCAGCCTGTCGCTCAGCAGGATGGCATCTTCGTAGTTGTACCCCTCCCAGGAGACGAAGGCCACGAGGACGTTGTTGCCCAGGGCCAGTTCGGTGTTCTCCACCGCCTGGCCGTCGGCGATGATATCCCCCGCCTTGACCTTGTCTCCCTTGAAGACGATGGGTTTCTGGTGAATGATGGTACCCTGGTTGGATCTCTTGAACTTGACCAGGTTGTACTGGTCGACCTTGCCGCCCTTGCCGGACTGGATCCTTATCGTCCGGGAATCGACGCCGATAACGGTACCGGGATTGCGCGCCACTACGCAGGAGCCCGAATCCCGGGCTATCCTCGCTTCGATCCCCGTACCGATGATGGGGGCCTTGGAGTTGATCAACGGGACCGCCTGCCTCTGCATATTGGACCCCATGAGAGCCCTGTTGGCGTCGTCGTGTTCGAGGAAGGGGATGAGGGCCGTCGAGGCCGAGACGATCTGCTTGGGCGAGATATCCAGGAAATCGACCTTGGTCGGCTCGACCACGGCGATATCCCCCCTGTCCCTGACGTATATCTCCTTTTCCGCGAAGGTCCTGTCAGGGTTCAGGGGCGTGTTGGCCCTCCCGATGTAGTGTTCATCCTCCTCGTCGGCCCCGAGGTAGACGACCTCGTCGGTGACCTTGCCGCCGACGACCTTTCTTTTCGGCGCCTGGAGGAAGCCGTACTCGTTTATCCTCGAGTAGATCGACAGGGAGGTCACCAGGCCGATGTTGGGACCCTCCGGGGTCTCGATGGGGCAGACCCTGCCGTAGTGGGTGTAGTGGACGTCCCTGGCCTCGAAACCGGCCCTCTCCCTGCTCAGCCCGCCGGGGCCGAGCGCCGAGAGCCTCCTACGGTGGGTCAGCTCCGCCAGGGGGTTCGTCTGGTCCATGAACTGCGAAAGTTGTCCCGAGCCGTAGAACTCCCTCAAGGCCGCCGATATGGGTCGGACGTTTATCAGTTCCCTCGCGGTGGCCCCGGTGAGGTCCGGGATGGTGGTCATCCTCTCCCGGGCGATCCTCTCCATCCTGAGCAGGCCGATCCGGACCTGGTTCTGGAGCAGTTCGCCGACGGCCCTCACCCTCCTGTTGCCGAGATGGTCGATGTCGTCGATCCGCTCGTAGCCGTCCCTGAGTCCCATGAGTTTCTTGACTATCTGCACCACGCCGTCCACCAAGAGCAGGCGGACCGACCCCGGGATATCCAGGCCGAGCCGGCGGTTCAGCTTGTACCTCCCGACGCGGCCCAGGTTGTACCGGCGGGTATCGAAGAAGAGCCCGTTGACGTACTCCCTGGCGTTTTCCATCCGGGCGGGCTCGTTGGGCCGAAGCCTGCGGAACAGCTCTAGGATGGCCTCATCGGTACTCCTGGTCGGGTCGCGCTCCATGGTGGCCTCGATGGCGGAGTCGGTCTTCCAGACCTGAACCCGTGTCCTGCCCATCTCCAGCAATCTCTCGAGGATATCCCGGGTGATCCTCTCGTTTTTCTTGATGACGGCCTTCCCGGACTCCTCGGTTATGGTCTCGGCGATGAGCCTTCCCTTGACCTCTTCTTCGATGAGGTCGGTCTGTTCCTCGACGGCCCCGAAGAGCTCGAGGATCTCATCGTTGCCCGCAACGCCGAAGGCCTTGAGCAACACCGTGACGGGCAGTTTTTTCCTGTTGTCGATGTTCACCGAGAGTACCTCGCCCGGCGTCATGTCGAACTCGAGCCAGGCCCCCCTGTCGGGGATGACCTTGGCGGAGTAACGCTCCTGCCCGGGGATGGATTCCTCGGAGTTGAAGTAGACTCCCGCCGAGCGGGCCAGCTGGCTGACTACGACCCTCTCGGTGCCGTTGATGATGAAGGTCCCCCTTTCGGTCATCATGGGGAAGTCCCCCAAGTAGACCTCCTCTTCCTTGATCTCCTCGGTCTTCCTGTTCACCAGGCGGATGGTCGCCCTGACCGACCGGGACCAAGAAAGGTCCCTCTGGATCGCCTCTTCCTGGGTGACCTGGGGGGGATCGACGAAATAGTCCACGAATTCAAGGGCGAAGGACCCGTCGTAGCTCTCGATGGGGAACACCTCGTCGAAGAGCTCCTGGAGACCCTGACTGGATCTCTCATCGGCCTCGATGAGTCCGCCCTTTTCGTTGAACTGGAAGAACCAGCGAAAGGAATCCCGCTGGATCTCCACCAGGTCGGGGATCTCGACAAGGTCGCGGGTGCGACCAAAGGTGAGGCGCTGCCGCTTGCTGTTTACGGTAACGAATTCAGCCATGGGAGAAACACAACCTCCCTGTCTCAAGGGGATTTGGGGAAACAAGACGTGACAAACTAAAAGAATAGCGAAAGGGTTGCGCTCTGTCAATAGGCACAGCACAACCCATTCGGTTTTCTATTGGTACGACCACCGTTTTTTCACCACCCGCCGAAGGGGTGGACCGTATCCTATGGTGGGGAAGGGGGGATTTGAACCCCCACACCCTTACGGACACTGGCTCCTGAAGCCAGCGCGTCTACCGTTCCGCCACTTCCCCGGGTCTTGGTTCCGACGCCGTTGATTTTATCAACGCGGGGACCGTTTTGCAACAGGTCGAGTTGCCTCACCTAAAATCTAGACGAAAGCGATACGTTGCCTCACCTAAGAATCTAGCCGAAGGGTATAGCATCTTCCTTCAAGGGGCATGACCCTGGAGGAAGGGGGAAGGACGGGTGAGGCTTTCGATGGGTGCGAGGAGGGAAGTGATCGTCCAGGCTTCTGACGAGTACCGCAGGGCGTCGAAGAAGGAGAAGGGCCTGATATTGGACCGTGTTACCGCCACGACGGGCTACAACCGGGACTACGCCTCCCATCTTCTCTGCCTCTTCGGCCGGCGCCTATACCTTGGGGGCGGCAGGGGTGCCTCCCTGATCCTGCAAGCCGACAGAAAGGGCCATAAGGCCCGTGGGAAAAGGAAGAGGCCTAGGACCTATGACAGTGAAGCGGCCGCTGTATTGGCTTCGCTTTGGAAGATGATGGACTACATCTGCGGCAAGAGGCTTGCCGCGGCCCTGCCCTGGCTGGTCCCAAAGCTTGAGGCCTCGGGGGATCTCACCCTCTCCGGAGAGACCAGGGACAAGGTCATGTCCATTTCCGCCGCCACCATCGACCGCATCCTGGCGGACCGGAAGAGGAAACTGCGCTTGAGGGAGCGTTCTTCCACGAAGCCCGGGACTTTGCTCAAGCACAAGATACCGATACGCACCTTCGCCGACTGGGACGAAAAGAGACCGGGTTTCGCCGAGATAGACCTGGTTTCCCATGAGGGCGGGAACGCCAAAGGAGAATTTGCCTTCACCCTGGACGTCACCGACGTGGCTTCAGGGTGGACCGAACTGAGGGCCGTCAAGAACAGGGCCAGGCTCTGGACCCTGGAAGCCCTGAAATCCATCAGGGAGCGCCTGCCCTTCCCTCTGCAGGGCATAGATTCCGACAATGACTCGACCTTCATAAACTGCCACCTGCAGGGGTACTGCGAGGAGGAGAGGATAACCTTTACCAGGTCCAGGGCTGGCAACAAGAACGATAACTGCTACGTGGAACAGAAGAACTGGTCCGTCGTCAGGAGGGTGGCCGGCTATGCCAGGTACGACACGGACGAAGAGGTGAAAGCTCTCAACGACCTCTATGACGTTTACAGGCTCTACGTGAACTTCTTCCTTCCCTCGGCGAAGCTGGTTTCGAAGGTTAGGGTCGGGGCGAAGGTCAGGAAGATCTACGACACACCCCAGACGCCCTACCAGCGCCTGATGGCTTCGGAAGATGTCACGGAGGAGGTAAAATCCTCCCTGAGGGAGCAGTTCGAGGCCCTGAACCTGGCGGACTTGAAGAAAGAGGTGGACCGGCTCAAGGCCAGGCTCAACAGGGCCTTTGCGAGTAAGAACAAGGGTCTCCCCGGAAAGGAGACCGATCCCGGTAGGGTCGCTTAGATTTCTTCGTGAGGCAGCGAAGGACTTTCACTTAGATTCTTATATGAGGCAACAGGCAGGTGGTTCGTAAAGGGGCGCAGCACCAAGGCACCGCGTCCCTTTACGGTTCACGCCTTTCGCTTTTGCCTTTGCTTTGGCTTTGCCTTTGCTTTGGCTCTGGCCTTGGCCTTGGCCTTGGCTTTGGCCTTGGCTTCACGATTCACGATTCACGGCTTTTTCGATTTACGGCTTTTCGTTTACCCTTTGTGAGCCTTTTTGAACAGTTCCAGGTAGCCCACCCGGTCGATCTTCCTCGGGTTGCTCTCGGTGGACATGTTCTCCTCCGACAGCAGGGCCAGTTTTTACAGGTCCTCTTCCTTCACGTTGAGCGATTTGAAACTGGGGAGCCCTATCTCCTTCGAAAGGGCCCTGATCTTTTCAATGCCGAGGACGGCGGCCCTCCGGTCATCGTCCTCCTTTATGCCCATCGCCCGGGCGACCCGGGCGTACTTGTATTCCGCCTCCTGCAAGTTGTATTCCATCACGTAGGGGAGCAAAATGGCGTTGCACAGCCCGTGGGGCGCGTCGTACATCCCACCGAGGGATTCCGCCATGCAGTGGACGGACGCCACGTCGGAATGGCTGAAGGAAATGCCGCCCATTAGACTGCCCAGGAGCATCTCCGACCTGGCTCCCAGGTTGCTGCCGTTATGGACCGCCTCGACGATGTTGGCGGCTATCATCTCAACGGCGTAAAGGCCGACGGCCTCGGCGATGGGCTCCGTCACCGTCGCGGTGTAACCCTCAATGGCGTGGGTCAGGGCATCGATGCCGGTGGAAGCGGTGACCGCCGGCGGGACCGTCAGCGTGAGTTCCGGGTCCAGGAGGGCCACCTTGGCCGCGATCTTGGAGCTCCTCATGGAAAACTTGTAGTTCTTCTCCGTATCGGTTATCACCGAGGCGAAGGTGACCTCGCTGCCGGTGCCGGCGGTGGTCGGGATGGTCACCAACGGAAGACACTCGCCCTTGACCTTTTCTTTGCCCTTGTAATCCTGGGCTCTCCCACCAAGGGGGGCAAGGATGCAGACGACCTTGGCCGCGTCGATGGGGCTGCCTCCGCCGAGGGCCACCACGCAGTCGGCGCCCATTTTCCGGGCTACCGCAGCTCCTTCCTCGGTGTTGTGGTCCTTGGGGTTGGCCTCCACTCCGTCAAAGACCTCGTAATGGACCTTCCCCTCGAGGCTCCTCGCGACCCTGTCCAGCAGGCCGGCCTTGATGATGCCCTTGTCCGTCACGATCAAGACCCTTTTCGCGCCAAGGGCCTCCAGTTCCCGGCCCAGTTCGCCGGAGACGCCAAGCCCGAAACTGATCCTGGTGGGCAGGATGAAATCAAAACTGTTCATGAAACTCATTGTCATCACCACTTGTTCCTTGGATTGTTATGATCCCCGTTCCTTTTTCGATGAAGAAGAAGGACCCGGCCGTAAAGCCGGGTCCTCGTGCTTCATGGCGCCGGTACTACAGTTTTTTGGAGAACAGCGCCAAAACACCTATGACCACGACCCCGAAGATCATCAGGCTCTGCTGCTCGATCGCCATGATGCCCGATACGGCCACCACCGCCACGAGGACGGGGATGACATACTTCATCACGGCATACCATGTTTCGAAGAGGGCGAAGGGGATCGTCCCCCTGTTCGTGGCCTCGAGCTTCACTTCCTCCTTGTTCAGGACCCAGCCGACGTAAATGGCGAGGCACATCCCCCCGATGGCGAGGAATATCTTGTCCGTCAGGATGTCGAAGAAGTCGAAGACACCGACGCCAAACACGTTAAAGCCGGACATCACGCCCAGGGAGAGCGAGGAGAGGATGCATATCACCGTCGTGACCGCGGAAGAAATATAGGTGGCTTTCTTCCTGGGCATGCCCTTCTCGTCCATCAGGTAGGCGACGACGGTCTCGAGCAGGCCCACCGAGGAGGTGAGAGCGGCGATGGCCAAGGCCAGGAAGAACACGAAGGAGAAGAGCACCCCTATGCCGCCCATCTGGGCGAACACCTGGGGGACAACCACGAAGACGAGGCCGGTCCCGGCTGTGGGTTCGACGCCGAAGGCGAAGAGGGCCGGGAAGATGGCTATACCGGCCAGGACGGCCGCCAGGGTGTCCATGGAGACTACCGTCAAGGCATCGCTGGGAAGGTGCTCGTCCTTTTTAAGGTAACTGCCGTAGGTTATCATGACGCCCATGCCAAGGCTGAGCGAGAAGAAGGCCTGCCCCAGGGCCGCCAGGAAGGTCTTGCCCGTAACGAGCGACCAGTCGGGCTTGAAGAGGAACGTGAGGCCCGCCCCAGAACCGGGAAGGCTGAGGCTTTTTACTATGATGATTATTAACAGACCGAACAGCATGGGCATGAGGATCTTGCTCGTCAGCTCGATACCGCCGGAGACGCCCTTGGCGACGACAAACAGGTTAACCGCCAGGAAAATGAGTGTCCAGATCACGGGTTCGAGGGGCGCTGTGATGAAAGCGCCGAAATAATCGGCGATCGCCCCCGGGTTGGAGAGCAGCCCGGTCAGCGATTTGACCATGTAGGCCACTGCCCAGCCGCCCACCACGGGGTAGAAACAGTAGATGAAGAATGAGCTTATGACCCCCAGGACCCCTACGAAGGTCCAGTTCCTGTGCCGGCTTTTGAAAGCCCCGACGGAGGCAAGCCCGGTCCCCCTGCCGACGACGAACTCTCCGAGCATTATGCTTAGACCGACAAAAAGGACGCAACCGAGGTAGATCACAATGAAAGCCCCGCCGCCGTTCATCCCCGTCAGGTAAGGGAACCTCCAAATGTTCCCCAACCCGATCGCCGAGCCTGCCGCGGCCATGATGAAGCCGAACCTGGTAGCCCAACTCTCTCTTGCCTTCTGTTCCCCTTGTGGCATTTTACGACTCCCTCCCTTTTTATTTTTCTAGTTGTATTTCAGCGGCCCCGCCGCTGTACAACCCTCGAAATAAAAACGTTGAGCGTCGAACTTGCGGCCCCTGGGGGTCCTCCGCGCACGCCCCCGATGAAAAGATAAACCTGCTCCCTTTCACCCGGCCGCCGAAAGGGGCTCGTATATCATACATCATTAACGCTATGATAAACAGGGGGATACTTCAACTCCAGAGGATGACCCGATCATCGTGATATCTCGAATATTCACGCTTTTTATCTGTTTTTCTCGAAAAAACGGTCGAGGTGATATCGGGCCGGGACCGTTCTCATGGCCAGTGGTCCAGGGGGCCTTCCGCCCCCGACGCCGCCCTGGCCAGCCTGTCACGGACCGCCAGGCCCACGCCTTCTCCCGCGGGGAGTTCGGCCAGTATCACCTCGGCGCCGGAGCGCTCCAGCTCCCTCAGGGCGGAAAAGAGCCCCTTCGCGTATTCCTCGACGGAGGCGAAGCGCGCCGCCGCCACCACGCCGGCGGGAGGAGGCGACATCCCCACGTAGGCCGCCGGGGCCCCCCCTCCAGGCAGGCCGGGCTCTCCCGTCCGGGCCTTCCCGGCCTCGACCAGGATGACCGGTATGGATGGGGCGTAGTGCCGGTACCTTGTCCCCGGCGACCGCTCCTCCCCCCGGCCCCCGGTCGGGAGGAGGACCGGCCCCGCCGCCTCGTCGAGATCCTCCAGGGACACGCCGCCCGGTCGGAGCAGCACGGGGTGATCCCCCGTCACGTCGAGCACCGTGGACTCGACGCCCACGGCGGTAGGGCCGGCGTCGAGGATCAATTCGACCCGTCCCCCCAGGTCCTCCAGGACGGCTCCGGCGGTGGTCGGGCTGGGTCTTCCGCTCCTGTTGGCGCTGGGAGCGGCTATGGGGACACCGGAAACCTCAATGAGCGCGATGGCCACGGGGTGGGCGGGCATCCTGACGGCCACCGTGTCGAGCCCGCCGGTGACCTCTTTCGGCACCCTCCCCGCAGCCCTGACGACAAGGGTGAGGGGCCCCGGCCAGAAGAGGTCCATTAGCCCGCGGGACCTCTCGTCCAGGTGACCTACCAGGGCCGCCGCTTCCTTGGCCGCGACGTGGACGATCAGGGGGTTGTCGGCAGGCCTCCCCTTGGCCTGGAATATCTTCCGGGCGGCTTCGGGGGAGAGCGCGTCGGCGCCAAGGCCGTAGACGGTCTCCGTAGGGAAGGCCACCAGGCCGCCTCCCCGTATAACCCCGGCGGCCCTCCTGATCGGTCCCTCTCCTGGGTTTTCCCTGTCGACGGCGATGACTTCCGTCCTCAATCCCCGTCACCCCCGTCCCGGTAGTCTTCGTTGAACCTTTTCCTGAAATCGCTGAAGGTGCCCGTTTCTATCGCTTCCCTGATGTTCCCCATCAGTTCCAGGAGGTAATGGAGGTTGTGCCAGGTGCAAAGCCGTGAGGCCAGGATCTCCCCTGAACGGAAAAGGTGGCGGATGTAGGCCCTGGTGAAGTTCCGGCAGGCGTAGCAGCCGCATTCCGGGTCGATGGGCCTGAAATCCCTTTCGAACTCGAGGTTCCTGATATTCATCCTCCCCCGCCGCGTCATCAGCGTCCCGTTCCTGCCGTTCCTCGTCGGGAGGACGCAGTCGAACAGGTCGATACCCCTGGCGACCCCCTCGACGAGGTTCGGCGGGTAACCCACCCCCATAAGGTAGCGGGGTTTGTCCTCGGGGAGTTCGGGGACCACGGCGTCGAGCACCCGGTACATCTCGTCGTGGGGTTCACCCACGGAGAGCCCTCCCACGGCATAACCGGCGAAGCCCATCCTCACCAGTTCGCGGGCGCAGTCGATACGCTGGTCCTCGAAAACGGAACCCTGGACGATGCCGAAAAGGGCCTGGCCCGGCGATCGGTGGGCGTCAAGGCACCTCCGGGCCCAGAGAAGCGTCCTCCGGACGGCCTCTTTCGATCCCTCGACGGTGCACGGGTAGGGGGTGCATTCGTCGAAGCACATGGCGATATCGCTGCCCAGGGCTTCCTGGATCTCCATGGATAGTTCCGGCGTCATCAGGTGCGTGGACCCGTCGAGGTGGGACCTGAAGGTCACTCCCTCGTCGGAGACCTCCCTCAATGCCGAGAGGGAGAAGACCTGGAACCCACCGCTGTCGGTGAGGATCAGCCCCGGCCACCCCATGAAGCGGTGAAGACCCCCGGCCTCCCGGATGACCTCCTGCCCTGGGCGGAGGAAAAGGTGATAGGTGTTGGCCAGGATTATCCCCGCCCCCATCTCCTGGAGCTCAAAGGGCGCCATGGCCTTGACCGTCGCCTTTGTCCCGACGGGCATGAAAACCGGAGTTTCGACGGATCCCCGTGCGGTCCTTATCTCGCCCACCCTGGCACGGGTTCCGTGGCATTTCGATCCGATTCGGAACTGGAACATCACTCCGGCCCCCAGCGAAAGAGCCGCGAAGCGTTGCTCCACAGCGCCTGGGAGCACTCCTCCAGAGGAATGCCCCTGGCATCGGCCAAGACATGGTAGATGAAGGTGACATGGGAGGGCTCGTTGCGCCGTCCCCTCCGGGGCTGGGGCGATAAATAGGGGGCGTCGGTCTCGCAAAGCAGCCTCTCCAGCGGAAGGGCGGCCGCCGTCTCCCTCAGGGCGGCGTTCCTGGGGAAGGTCAGGGGGCCGGCGAAGGAGATGAAAAACCCCAGGTCGATGGCGGCCGCGGCCTCCTCCAGGCTCCCGGAAAAGCAGTGGATAACGCCGCCGCACTCGTCGGCCCTCTCCCTCTTCAGTACCTCGAGGGCTTCGGGGTAGGCGTCCCTCACGTGGACGACGAGCGGTTTCTTTACCTCCTTTGCGAGGGCGACATGCTCTGAAAAGACCCGGACCTGGACGTCCCTTGGGGAGTGGTCATAGAAAAAATCCAGCCCCGTCTCCCCCACGGCCGCTACTTCGGGGGACCGGGCCATTTTTTTTACGGAAGCGGGGATGCCCAAAAGGGCCGACGAGGATTCATGGGGATGGATGCCAACGGCGGCGAAGAGCCGGCCATCACCCTTGCTTTTCACCAGTTCCAGGGCGTCGGAGCTTCCCTCCTCGTCGGAACCAACGACGAGTATCCTTTCCACTCCAGCCCCGGCAGCCCTCACAAGGACTTCCGTAAGGTCCGGGGCGAACTCCCCCATCGCCAGGTGACAATGAGAATCGACAAATCTGGGCAAGGGCGCACCTCCTGGTAATAGAAAAAGGGCCGGGAACACCCGGCCCCTCGAGAGCGGGTGCCCCGCGCGGCGTCAATGGACCCGCGAACCAAGGGCTATCTCGCTGTCGACGGTGAGGAGGGCCAGGCTCTTCCCGTCGGCCGTCTCGGCCGCCAAGAGCATACCGTTGCTGACCACCCCCCGGAGCGAGGCCGGTTTCAGGTTGCAGATCACGATGATCTTCCTGCCTTCCAGTTCCTCGGGCGATCGGAATTCCCTGATCCCCGACACGATGGTCCTTCTCTCGTAACCCAGGTCGAGGTCCATCCTGTAAAGCTTGTCCGACTTCGGGACGGGTTCGACCTTCAGGACCTGGGCCACGCGGAGTTCGATCTTCCGGAAGTCTTCGATGGTAACCTCCGGCTCGTGGTCCCCCGGGTCGGGGGCGGCCGTCTTCCGGGCGTCCCTCTCGGCCTTCTGCTTCTCCCACACCTTGAGGTCGACCCTGGGGAAGAGGACTTCCTTCTTGCTGACCCGCCTCTCCACCGCCGCCCCTCCCCACTCCAGTTCGTCCAGCAGGAGTTCGGCGGGGTCGCCGGGAATGCCGGTCTGGTCGAAGATCTTACGGGCCGTCCCGGGCATGAAGGGCGAGGTCATGGCCGCGGTGAACCGGAGGACTTCGCACAGGGTGAAGAGGACGGGGCCGAGCCTCTCGAGGTTTCCTTCCTTGCCCAGCTTCCAGGGCATCGTCTCGTCGATGTACTTGTTGGCCCTCTTGATCAGGGTCCAGACGTCCTTCAGGGCCTCGTCGAAGGCGTAAAGGTCCATCTTATCCCGGTAGGACCCTAGGGTCGCCAGGGTCATATCCCGGATCATCCCGTCGAGTTCACCGGGAGTCCCTTGGCCGGAGGGCACCACCCCGCCGGTGAAGTTTTCGATCATCTGGAGGGTCCTGTTCAACAGGTTCCCCTGGTCGTTGGCCAGGTCGGAGTTGACGCGGCCCACGAGCGCCCTCTCGGAGAAGTCGCCGTCGAGGCCGAAGGGGATCTCCCTCATGAGGAAGTAACGGAAAGCGTCCACGCCGTAGAGATCGGCCATCTCGAAGGGGTCCACCACGTTTCCCCTGGATTTGGACATCTTGTCCCCTTCCACGGTCCACCATCCGTGGGAGAAGACCGTCGCCGGCGGGTTGAGGCCCAGGGCAAGGAGCATGGCGGGCCAGACGACGCAGTGGAATCGGATTATATCCTTGGCCATTACGTGGTTGACCGTGGGCCAGAACTTGCCCACGAGGTCCCCCCTCTCAGGGTAGCCGCAGACGGTGAGGTAATTTATCAGGGCGTCGAACCAGACATATATCACGTGGCGTTCGTCGCCGGGGAGGGGTATCCCCCACGTGACGGAGGTCCTTGAGATGGACTGGTCCCTCAGGCCGCTCCTTATGAAACTGAGGACCTCGTTGTACCGGGAGTGGGGAAGTATGGCGTCCCTGTTCTTCTCGTAGTGGTCGAGGAGGGGCTTTTCATACCTGGACATTCGGAAGAAGTAGCTTTCTTCGGTCATGCTCTGCAGGGGCCTGCCGCAGTCGGGGCAAAGCTTCCCATCGCCCACCTGGCTCTCGGGGAAGTAGGTCTCGCAGGGGACGCAGTACCAACCCTCGTAAGAGCCCTTGTAGATATCCCCCTGGTCCATTAGCCTCTGGAATATGTACTGGACCACGCGGACGTGCCTAGGCTCGGTGGTCCGGATAAAGTCGGTATTGGTGATCCCCAGCACTTCCCAGAGGTTCCTGAAGTTGACCACTACGGAGTCGACGAGTTCCTGGGCCGTCATGCCCTTCAGGTCGGCCGCCTGCTGGATCTTCTGGCCGTGCTCATCGGTGCCCGTGGCGAACATGACGTCGAAGCCGCTCATCCTCTTGTACCTCGCCATCACGTCGGCGGCGATGGTCGTATAGGCGTGGCCTATGTGGGGGACATCATTCACATAGTAGATAGGCGTGGTGATGTAAAAATTTTTTCCCGGCATTCAAAGGGCCTCCTTTTCGCGCTTCTTCCCCAGCAGCAAACGCTTAGCCTTGTTTTTCGAAATACCATACTCTTCCACGAGCCTCCTGACAACCTCCTTTTCAGGAAGGCCCCCTTCGAGCATCTCCAGGAGGGCCTCTTCACAATCGTCACCGCCTGTACCCCGCCTCACCGCGGCCGGACCCGTCACCAGGACCAGTTCCCCCTTTAGGACCCCCTCGCCCAGGGAAGCGAGCAACGAGGCGATGTCGCCGGGGATCCTCTCCTGGTGCAGTTTGGAGATCTCTCTGAGGATCACGGCGGGCCGGTTCCCCAGGACCTCGAGGACATCCCCGAGCACCTTGACCGGGCCATGGGGTGAGAGGTAAAAGACGATGGTCCCGCCGAAGTCACGTAACTCTTCGAGCCTTCGCCTCCGCTCCCCTTTCCTCTTGGGGAGGAAACCCTCGAATAGAAAGGGCCGGGGTGGAAAACCCGACAGCAGGAGGGCCGGCACGACGGCCGTCGGCCCGGGGAGGACGTCGACCTCGTAACCGGCCTCGAGGGAGTACCGGATCAGTTCGTAGCCCGGGTCGGAGATGCCCGGGGTGCCGGCGTCGGAGACGAGGGCCACGGTCTCTCCCCTGGAAAGCCTTTCGGCGAGGTCCCGGGCCCGTTCCTTCTCGTTGAAGGAATGGTAGGAGAGGAGAGGGGTCCTTATCCCGTAGCGGGAGAGGATCTTCATGGTCCTCCGGGTGTCCTCGCAGGCGATTACGTCGGCCTCTTTCAAGACCCTCAGGGCCCTGAGGGTTATATCCTCCATGTTGCCGATCGGCGTGGGCACCACCAGGAGGGGCATCTCACCCTCCTATCCTGTAGGCGGCGAGGAGGTCGCCGGTGTACTCACCCTTTTCATCCTGGATGAAAAGGGGCGGCTCCAGGGTCAAACCCCTGCCGGCGGACCTCGCGGCCTGGATGAGGACCACCGCCGCTTTCCGGCCGGGGGCGGGGTAGACCGGCCTGACCCTCTTGGGTTCGATCCTCTCCCGGGAGAGAAGGCTCAAGAGTTCGGCGGCCCTCCCGGCCCTGAAGACCATGAAGAGCCTGCCCTTGTTGGCCAGGAGATACCTCGAGGCCTTTACCACGTCCTCCAGCGTGCAAAGGGTCCCGTGCCTGGCGGCGGCCTCTGACTCAAAGGGGCTGGGGCGGCTGTGGCCGGCCTCGCCGTAGGGGGGGTTAACCACCACGATGCCGAAGGATTGGGCGGGATAGATCTCCCTCACCCTCCTCAAGTCCCCTTCCTTGAAGGCGACCCTCTCCTGCAGGCCGTTCCCGGCGGCGTTTTTCTCGGCCAGGGCCACCAGCCCGGGCTGGATCTCGAGCCCCTCGACGGTGATTTGGGGGAACCTTTTGGCCAGGAGGAGCGACACCGCCCCGTGGGCGGACCCCAGTTCGATGACTCTTTCCCTTCCCCGGGCCTTCACGAAGGAGGCGAGCAAGACACTGTCCACGCTAACCCTGGGGCCTTCCTCGGGCTGCTCTATCATCAGTACCCCGTAAAGTATGGCATCGCGGGTCGTCCTCATCACTCCCAGTCCTCCACCCTCACGCCCACCACCTGCGAAAGCCCCGGTTCGGGCATGGTGATCCCGTACAGGAGGTCAGCCCTCTCCATGGTGGCCCTGCGGTGGGTCATGCAGATAAGCTGCATCGACCGGGAGTACTCCCTTGCCAATTCCGAGAACCGCCTGAGGTTGACCTCGTCGAGGGAGGCATCGACCTCGTCGAGGACGGCTATGGGCGCACCGGCGACCTCCATGGCGGCGAAAAGCAGGGATATGGCCGACAGGGACTGCTCGCCCCCCGATAGTTGCGCCAGGTGCTGTAGCCTCTTGCCCGGCGGTCGGGCGATGACCTCGACGCCGGCTTCCCAGGGGTTATCGCCGTCGGAGAGCCTCAGGTGGGCCTCGCCCCCGCCGAAAAGCCTCTGGAAAAGGCCGCAGAACTTCCTGTCGATCGCCTTGAGCGACTCCAGGAACAGCGCGCCGGCCTGGCGGTCGGTCTCGTCGATGAGACTTCTCAGTTCATCGATACCCGTCGAGACGTCGCGGACCTGGTCCTCCAGGAACTCCAGCCTCTGCGTCAGGGACAGGTCTTCCGACAGGACGCCCAGGTCCACGTCCCCTATCTCCCGAAGTCTCCTCTCCATCTCCCTGACATTTCTCCTTATCTTGTCGTATTCCCTGGTGTCAATACCATCCCCGCCCGGGTAAGGGAACCGCTCCTCCCACATATCGATCGATTCCGCCACCTCGGCCTTGGTCGACTCCAGTCGTTGCCTCGCCTGGCGTATCCTCAAGTCCAGGCCCTCCATCCTGGTCGCGGCCGAGGTCGATCTCCTCCGGGCGCGTTCCAGGCCGGCCATGGCCCCGGCATGGGCCGCGTCCAGGGCCTGCGACAGGGCAAGGGCCTCCTGTAACAGCGACCAGGACGCGTGATAAGCCCTGCCGCCTTCCGAAAGGTCTTTCAAAACCGATGAAGCCGTTCGGTCGAGGTCCTCCAGTTCCCGCCGAGACCTCTCCCACCGGGAGGAGGCTTTCCGCAGTTCCTCCCGGGTCATGGAAAGCAACCTCCCGGCGTTGCTCGACCTTTCGGCCGCCACCTCGGCCCTGGACCTGCTCTCCTCGAGAGCCCTCACCAGTTCCACCTCCCGGGAGGGGTCAGGGGCTTCCGGAGCGCCCCCCCCGAGTTCTCTGAGCCTTTTCTTGATCTCAAGGTGATCCCTTCCGCAGTCGGAGAGGGCCGACACTACCTCCTCCTTCCTGCGTTCGGCCCGGGAGAGCGCTCTCCCGGCCTCACCCTCGGCCGCTTCGGCCAACCGGAGCTTTTCCTCGAGGGCCCTTCTCTCGTCGGACAAGAACCTCAACCGGCCCGACGCGCTTTCCTCTTCCCTTTCGAGCGCCGCCATGGACCCCTCCAGGAGGGCCCTTTCGGCCTTCAGGTCCCCTGCGGCTTTCTCCTTCTCCTGGATCTCCCTCCTGATCTCCATGGCCCCCGGCCCCTTCGGGGCCCGGCCGCCGCTGATGGTGCCGCCGGGCTGGAACACGTCCCCCTCGAGGGTGACGGCCGGTCCCCGGTAGCCCTCCCTGGCCAGGTCCCTGGCCACATCAAAGTCCTCCACGATCAGGAGATCCCCGAGGACGTGGAGGACGCAGCGCTCCCATTCGCTCTCCACCCCGAGGAGGTCCCTGGCCCAACCCACCACCCCCTCACGATCCCCGGCGATGCCCCGCGCCGGCGTCCTGGGCCTGGCGCTCTCCAGGGGCAGGAAGGTGGCCCTGCCGGCGGACCGGGCCTTCAGGTGGTCTATACAGCGGCCTGCCTCGTCGATATCCTTCACGAGCAGGAGGTACTGCCTCGCGCCGAGGAAGGACTCCAGGGCGGTAACGAGGCGTTCGGGGCAGGTGATGACATCGGCGAGCGGCCTCGGGGAGGCGTCGACCCTGCCGAGCCTGGAAGCGGCCACCAGGTGCTGGACCGCGGGGGGGTAAAGCCGGGTGAAGGCGGTCTCCCGGAGGGCCTCCGCCTGTCCCTCCAGGGCCGCGATCTCCCGGGAGACCTTCTGGAGCGACGCCGCCGAGCGCTGGAAAGCGGCGTAAGCGTCCCTCTGGACGCCGCGGGCCTCCTCTTCGGCGCGCTTCTTTTTTTCCAGGTCCTTTTTCAGCCCCGCGAGTTCCCTGACGGCGGCGGCCATCCTCTCCCCGGCGCCGGCTATCTCGCCCAGGGCCTCAAGGAATGAAAGTCCCAGGGCCCTCGCCCTTGAACGGGCCGTCCCGAGGGCCGCTTCCCCGTCGGCTCTCTCCTCCCGGAGGGCCCTTATCGCGTCCAGCCTCTGCTTGACCTGTCCACGGTATTGCTCCCACCGGTTTTCGGCCTCGTGGAAGGAGCGGGAGGCCTCTTTTTCCTCCTCCCCGGCCAGGTGGGCCTCCTCCTGGAGGTCCTCCAACCGCGCCCTCACGCCCGACAACCCCTCCCCCTCCCGGGCGAGGTCGCCCCGCAGGCCCTTCCTCCTCTCCTGCGACCCCGCCAGGGACGTGGAAAGGGTGTAGAGCCTTTTTTTGACGCCCTCGAGGTCGCTCTCAAGGCCGGCGAGGCGGGCGGCCATGGCGCCGCGGTCCCTGGCGGCGGAATCCAGGGTCCCCTCCAGCCGGGCCAGCGCCCTGCCCCACCCCGAGGCCCAAAAGGAGGCGGCCCGGGCCTGGGCGCCGAGGTCCGACAACTCGATGCCGATACCCTCGAGGGCTCTCTCGGACCTGGCTCTTTTGACCCAGTAGAGGCGGCTCTTCTCACGCTCGAGGTCGTCGATCACCGCCTTGGCCTCCCTGGTCCTCAGGACGGGGTCGGCGATGACCTCCTTCCTGGTCCGCAGTTCGGACTGGAGGGTGATGATCCTCTGTAGTTCGAGGACGGCGGCATCCAGTTTCAGGGCGGCCTCCTCTCTCTGCTTCCTGTACAGGTCTATGCCGAAAAGTGACTCCAGGTGCATCCTCCGCTGGAAGGGCTTTTGCTGGATGACCTCGGAGACCTCTCCCTGGCTGATGAAGGCGAATCGATCGCCTTCGAGGCGCCACCGCCGCTTGATCTCGTCGAGATCGGCAAGCCTGATCCTCCTGCCCTCGAAGAGCAGGGTGCCGCCCTCCTCGTTGGTGAATCGGCGCCGCAGGGTGCTCACCTTTCCCTCCCCCTTGAGGTGGATCATGACCTCCGACGACGCGGCCGGGGGGAGGCTTATGCTCCCCTGGAAGAGAAGGTCGCCCTGCTTGAGTATCCTCAGGCGGCTGGGGTTGCCGTCGCCGAGGACCCAGCGGAGGGCGTCCAGGATGTTGCTCTTCCCGCACCCGTTGGGCCCCACGACGGCGGTGAAGTTTTCGCAGAGGGCTATCTCGTGGCTTCCGCCGAAGCTCTTGAAACCCTTAAGATGGATCCGTCCTATGGACAATGCCGTTCTCCACCCTCTTCTCCAGCAAAGAGATCCTGTGCTCAACCTGCTCCAGGGTCCCCTGGGCCTCGAGCCTGTACTTGTCCCAGGGGCTGTCATGGACGGGTCTCAGGAACAGCCGGGTCCCGAACTCCTCCTCCCAGGAGGGGAGGAAGTTCTCGGCGACGAAGGAGGCCGCCGCGGGGTGCAGTTCGATGAGGAGAGCCTCGGGGCGGCCCGACAGGATCACCTTCCTGATGAAACGCTTCACCGACAGGGCGACGCTCTCCTCGCGGGTCACCACCCCGGTCCCGCCGCAGAAGGGGCACCCCCTCGTGAAGGAGGACCTTATGTCCGCGCGGGCCCTCTTCCTGGTCAGTTCCACCAGCCCGAGGCCGGTGACGCCGAAGACCCTGGCCCTTGCCCGGTCACCCCTGAACAGGTTCCTCAGCGTTGCCAGGAGTTCCTCCTGGTCCTCCTCGTCCTCCATGTCGATGAAGTCGATGACCACGATCCCTCCCAGCGCCCTCAGCCTCAACTGCCGCGCGATCTCCCGGGCCGACTCCAGGTTCGTCCTCAGGATCGTGCTCCTGGGGTCTCCCCCGCCGGTGTACTTCCCGGTGTTCACGTCGATCACCGTCAGCGCCTCGGTCTGGTCTATCACGAGGTAGGCACCCGATTCGAGCCATACCTTCCTGTCGAGGGCCGACTCCAGTTCCTTCTCGATGCCCCAGAATTCGAAGAGGGGTACGTTGCCCCTGTGGAGGCTCACTTCGGGCGGCGTCCAGCCGGGGGGGAACCGCTCGAGGAAGGAGAGGATATGAGCGTACTCCTCCTCGCTGTCGACGACGATTTCGTCCACCGCGCCGAAGGGTTCGTCCCGGAGGATCCGCCCCACGAGGCCGAGATCCTGGTAGATGAGGCATGGAGCGTCCTGATCCCGGGCGGTGCTGACGATGCCCTTCCATTGCTGGACCAGGTTTTCCAGGTCCGTTTCGAGGGCCTCCCTGTCCACGCCCTCGGCGGCGGTCCTGACGATGACCCCGAAGCCGTCGGGCCTGATCTCCCGCGCCAGGGACCTCAAAGGCTCCCTGTGCTCCTCGGGTATGCGCCTCGAGACGCCCGTCTCGCCGCCTCCCGGCACCAGAACGAGGAACCTCCCGGGTAGGGATAACCTCGTGGTGACCCTGGCCCCCTTGCCCTTCCTGGCGGTCTTGGTCACCTGGACCAGGAGGTCTGTGTTCTGCTTGACCACGCTCCCCCGGGCGTCCTCGAGGTACAAAAAGGCGTTGCGGCCCTCCCCGAGGTTGAGGAAAGCCGCGTTCATCCCCGGGAGGACGCTGTCGACCCTGGCCTTGTAGATATCACCGCTACGCTGGCGGTCCCACATCCGTTCCACGAATACCTCGTTGAGGCGGCCGCCCTCGACGACGGCGACCCTGGTCTCCTCGGGGTCGATCACGTTGGCGAAGATCTTCCTGTCGGAGATCACCCCCGTACACCCCCTTCACAGGCCAGGGGGGTTACCTCCCCCCCCGACCAGCCGCCCACGGCCAGCCTCGTGACCAGGAGTTCAGCCCAGGAGCGGACCAACCCTTCACCCACGAGGCTCTTTACGATCGTACCGCCGCCGACCTGTCCCGGCGATGCCACCGCCACATCCACCCAACCCTCCGAGGCCGAAATGCCGAGGGTCCCTTCGACGGGGACCCACCCGCCGGATACCATGGCCCTGGCCCTTTCAAAGGCCCGGGGGTCCCTGAAAAAAACACCGTAGAGGGCGGCGGCGCACTCCTCGTTGAGCCGGGGCCTGCCCTCGACGACGCCGTACCGGCGCACGGTGACGCCCCCGGGAAGGCACCCGTTGACGGCTTCGCCGAGGCGTCCTTCCCAGTTCTCGATCCACACTTCCAGGGGTTCCCCAAGGGCCGGGACACCCACGGGGAGGGCGGGCCCCAGGCTTATCTTCGGGCGCGGGCTCATTCCCTCGGTCAACTGCACCCTCGCGCCGGCCCTCCTAAGGGCGCGGCAGAAGAGCGCCGGCATCTCCACGTGGGGCACGAAACAGGCCCGCCCCCTCTTGGAGAAGATCATCCTAACCCTGGCCATCGGTAGGCTCCAGGACGGGGCAACCCCTTCCCTGCCACCCGCAAAGGTTGCAGGCGCCGTCCCTGCAGTCGGCCGTCAATTCCTCCGCCAGGGCTTTCAACCTCTCCCCCCAGAGGAAGGAGCGGCTGACGCCCGCGTCGATGACCTCCCAGGGAAAGGCCTCGTCGCGCCCCCTCGTCCTGCCGGTGTAATCCGCCGGGTCTATCCCCGAGGCGTCAAAGGCCTTCAGCCACCTTCCCATGTCGAAGCACTCGGTCCAGCCGTCGAAGCGGGCGCCGTCCTTCCAGGCTTTCTCTATCGCGTCGGCGACCTGGCGGTCACCCCTGGCCAGGACGCCCTCGAGGAAGGTCTGGGCCGGTTCGTGGTAGTTCAGCGTGATGCCCGCCTTTTTTGCCATTCTCTTGAGGGTGCCCCCCTTCATCGCCAGTTCCACCACCGCGGCCTGGGCTTCCCACTGGAAGGGGGTGTGGGGCTTCGGCACGAACCCGGCCACGGAGACTCCTATCCTGGGCCTCTTCCCCAATTTTCTCCCCGTCTCCCGGGCGAGGAGTGAGACCTCCATGATGGCCTCGATGTCCTCCATCGTCTCCGTGGGCAGGCCCATCAAGAAGTAGAGTTTCACCCTCTCCCAGCCCCTGGAGAAGACCTCCCGGAAGGTATCCTCCATGTCCTTTTCGGTGATGCCCTTGTTGATGACGTTCCGA
>JAXGNU010000007.1:0-81255 GCA_040767805.1 Thermovirgaceae bacterium | reverse complement strand
AAAAATAATGCTTATGAGTCGGGGCCGATTCAACGTCGTCCTATTGGAAAGGGCGTTTGACCCTGCCGGACTCTATCCCTTAGCATGTTGGAGTTGTTCTCACCCTGTTTTTCAATCACAATGCGATGTACATCTTCAAGGGGGAGGCGCCATGGCGAAGATCGGTTCTTTCGAGTTCAGCCTCCGGGAGTTTGGGGGCTCCCTGGGAGACCTGGGGACCTTGCTCCCCCTCGCCGTCGGTTATATCACCATCTGCGGCGTAGACCCCGCCGGGATGCTGGTGTTCCTGGGCCTTGCCAATATCATCACCGGCGTCGTCTATCGGCTCCCGATGCCCATCGAACCCATGAAAGTCCTGGCCGTCATGGCCATAGCCCAGGCCTGGACCCCCGACAAGATCTTCGCCTCGGGGCTGGCCATGGGAGTCACCTGGCTGCTGCTGGGTTTTTCCGGGGCCATAACGTGGGTGGGGTCCAGGACGCCCCAGTCCGTCATAAGGGGGATCCAGCTCTCCCTGGGGCTCCTCCTGGCGATCCAGGGATTCAGGATGGTCGTCGGAGCCTGGGTCCTGGCGGCCTTTTCCCTGCTGGTCATCCTGCTCCTAAGGGACAACCCCTTCGTCCCGGCCTCGCTGGTCCTCGTCGGCGGGGGGATCCTGATGATGGCCTTGAAGGGCGACCTCTCTCATATCCAGTCAATCTCCTTCTCCCTGCCGCTCTTGAGGGCGCTCCGCCCGGAACTGCTCTGGCCTGCCCTGAGGGACGGCGGGTTCTCCCAGGTACCCCTGACGGCCACCAACGCCGTGATCGCCACTTCGGCCCTGATCACCCGGTACTGGCCTGACCGCTTCGTTTCCGCCAGGCAGCTTTCGCTCAATATGGGCTTCATGAACCTCCTGGGACCCTTCATGGGCGGCATCCCCCTATGCCATGGCGCAGGCGGCCTGGCGGGCCAGTACTACTACGGTGCCCGTACCGGGGGTGCGAACGTGATGGAGGGGGTCCTCGAGGTATTGCTGGGACTTTTCCTCGCCGGCCACATCGCTTCCATCTTCCGATCCTTCCCGATGGCCATCGTGGGGGCGATGATGATCATGGTCGGCGTCGAAATGGCCAAATTCGTGGGGTCCGTTCGCGCTTCGAGGGATTGGGCCGTCGTGGCCGTCACCGCGGGATTTTCCGTCTACCTGAACATGGCGGCGGGCTTTGCCGCCGGCCTTGCCGCCGCGTGGGCCCTGGAGCGCCTGGCGAAGGGGCGGTGACCGGGACCGCTTCGCAAAGGGCTTGATTACGGTGGAACCCTGTGATAGGATTATGGTGTGAACAAAAGATAAACCCCTTATAGGTATAATTCGGGAGGTGGGTATCTTGAAACTCAGCGCCCGCAACGCGCTAAAGGGCAAGGTCAAGAAGGTTACGGCCGGCGTGGTGAACACCGAGGTCGTCGTGGAACTCCCCGGTGGCGATGAGGTGGTCTCCATGATCTCCAAGGAGTCGGCCGAGAAGTTGGGGTTGAAACCCGGAAAGGACGTCTACGCCGTCATCAAGGCAACCAACGTCATGATCGGCATCGACTGAGGGTAAGAGAGTTTCCCATCGAACGCAAGTTTTTCATTCAGAAAGGGCCCCGGCATGAGCCGGGGCCCTTTCTTGTTCTTGACGTGCTATTTCACCATCAGCGGCTGGAGCTCAGCGGGGATCTTCTCACCCGGCGTGTAGGTCCGGGGACCGACGGTGTCCTGCCCCATCTCCTCGAGGATCTTCAGCCCGCCGTCCTTGGCGAGGATGAGTTCCACCAGTTCCAGGGCGCGCTTCGGGTTGGGCGCGTTCCGGGGGATCGTCAGCGCGAAGACGATGGGTTCACCCTTGGCGAGGATGGTCTTGCCCGGCTCGCTGCCCGCCAGTTCCACCGAGGCTGCGGCGTACTGGTCGGCGAAGTCGGGGTTCTTCAGGTTGACCTCGTCAGGGAGGTCCAGGTACTCGAGGCCGTGCTGCATCGCCACTGACTTGTACTCAAAGGCGTAGTCCATGGCGCCGCTCTGGACCATGGCCACGAGGTCGATGGCCTTCGGGCGCACCGCCCTCTCGGGGTGCTTCAGCGCCCTGGCGTAGAGGTCCTTGTCGTTGTAGAAGGTCTCGGCCAGCTGCAGGACCATGAGGCTGCGATAACCGCAGGGGTCCTGGTCAGGCTCGGAGTGCCCCCAGCGGACATCGGGGCGCATGAGAACCTCGGTCCAGTTGTCCTGGTTGATCTCGTCCTTGTACTTGGACTGGGGGCTGTACATGAGTACGATGGCGTTGCTGGAGAAGAGGATGTTCCAGTCGGCCTCGGCCGGCCTCAGGATCTCCTCGATGACCATGTAGTCGGCCGACATGAAGACGTCGCAGGCCCCCCCGAGGTCGATTATCTTCCTGGCCAGGGCCGCGCTCCCGCCGGCCTCGCGCTGGACGTCGACGCCGGGGTGGGCCTCTTCGAAGATCCTCTCGACCTTCTCCATGGGTGTCGACAGGCTGCCCGCGTGGAAGACGATGACCTTCTCGTCGGCCATGGCCGCCGTCGCTGCGAAGGCCAGGGTTAGGGCCATCACCAGAACCGTGATCCTTGTGAACCTGCTCATTACCGAACACCTCCGTTAAATTTTGTGACTCCCTTCGAACACGTGTATCGCGCCAGGGTAGAACCCCACCCTGCAATCCGCCCCCGGCCGGACATCCTCCCTCACCAGCGCCGAGGAGAGCATCCGGCCCGTCAGCCTGAGCCCGCCTATCTCGAAGACCACCTCAAAGGCCATGCCCCGGGGTACGATGCTCACCACGCGGCCGCCGAAGACGTTCTCGGTTCCCTCCGCCAGGTCCTGGCCGATCATCACGTCCTCGGGGCGTATCCCTATGAGGCACGCGCCGCCGGCCTTCTGCCCGTCCAGGACGAGGGAAAGACCTCCCTCCAGCCTGGCCCGCCCCCCCTCGACGCTCGACGGGAAGAGGTTCTTCATGCCCACGAAATCGGCCACCAGCCTGTTGGCGGGTTCGCGGAAAACGGTCTTGACCTCTCCCACCTGCTGGAGAGACCCCTCGACTATCACGGCGACCCTGTGTCCCAGGGAGAGAACCTCGTTGAAATCGTGGGTAACCATCATGATGGTCATTCCCTCCCGGTTGATCCGGGAAAGGTAATCCTGCAGGTCCTCCCTGAAGCGCGGGTCCAGCGCCGATATCGGCTCGTCGAGGAGGATGACCGAGGGTTTTACCGCCAGCGCCCTGGCCAGCGCCACGCGCTGCTGCTCACCGCCCGAGAGGGTCTCCGGCTGCCTTTCGAGGAGGTGTTCGAGCCTCAGCAGCCTCACGAGACCTTCCACGTGGGGGCTGTCCGGCCTCGGGACGAACCTCAACCCCCAGCGGATGTTCTCTTCCACGCTCAGGTGGGGGAACAGGGCGTAATCCTGGTAGACGAGGGCCACGTTCCTCTTCTCCGGCGGCAGGTCGGTGACGTCCCGGCCCGCGACAAGGATCTTGCCGCCCGAGGGCTGCCTCAAACCGGCTATGGCCTCCAGGAGGACCGTCTTCCCCGCGCCGCTGGGCCCCACCACCATGAAGAACTCCCCCTCATCCACCGAGAGGGAGAAGGTGTCCAGCACGAACTCGCCCAGGTCGATCGAGAGGCCTGCCAGCCGGATCAATCGCCGATGACCTCCTTGCGCTTCCCCGATACCAGGACCCTCAGTACGACGAACATTCCCAGGCATACCAGGATGAGCTGCACCGCGATCGGCGTGGAGAACTTGAGCCCGAAGGTGGCGAACCGGTCGTAGATCAGGGTGGGGGCCACCATCGGGTGGTAGGCCATGATGACGATGGCGCCGAACTCGCTCACCCCCCTGGCCCAGCTCATGATCAGGCCGGAGACGAGACCCCTCTTCGCCAGGGGCAGGGATATGCGAAAAAACACGTGGAAGAAGGAGGCCCCCAGGGTGCGGGAGACGTTCTCCAGCCTGGGTGACACGCCGTAGAAGGCGTCCCTTGCCGCGTCGACGTAAAAGGGGATCGATACGAACATGCAGGCCAGGATAATGGCCAGGTGGCTGTTGACGGGCGAAAACCCGGCCCTCACCAGCATCGCCCCGAGGGGGGCCTTGGGGGAAAAGGTCATGAGAACGGCGATGCCCGCCACGGTATGGGGGACCATGATGGGGACGTCGATCACGGCCTCTAGCACCGATTTGCCCCTGAACTCCTGCCTGGCCAGGAAGTAGGCGAGGGGGGTGCCGAAGAGGGCGATCACCCCCGTGGCGGCCGCGGCGGTCCAGACGCTCCTCCAGAGTGCTCCTAAGACCACCTTGTCCCGGGTGGTCGAGGCGACGATGCTCCAGTCGGCCCTGAAGAACATTCCCGCCAGGGGCCAGATGATGTAGACCACCAGGAAGGACCCCATGAGGAGCATGAACCAGCGTTCCCTGAACTTGCGGTCCAAAAAGACACCCCCAGGCAAAAAAAAAGACCGCCCCCCAGGTACAGGAGGCGGCCTCGTATCACAACTGACCGCTCCTCCTTTCCAAACACGGGAGGCCCTCCCGTTTCCAGGAAAACCCATCGGCCGCTCCCCACGGGCGAAAGCCCATAAGGGGATGCGGCTCGGAGGACGCCCGGCGACCGGGCACAAAGGATACTAACACATTACCTTCACCGTTACAATGAAAACCCTTATCGCTAAGCCGCCCCGCCTCTCATTTCTCGGCTCCGAAGTCCCTCAGGAGGCCAGCTGCGACCTCGCCTTCTGTAACCTGTCTAGCTCGTACATTATGCGCATCAGGTAGAGCAGGAGCCCCCCGTTGGCGGCAAGGACGACGCCGATGACCATGCCGGGGAGCAGGTCGTGGACGAGCATGGAAGCGCCGAAGGTGATGGACACCAGGTTCATGGCAACCTGGACGAGGTTCAACCTGACCAGGACCGGGGGGACGGGCCCGGCCCCCCTGGGACCCTTGATGATGGGCATCAGGATCTCCTTGAGTTTCAGGACCCCTCCCAGGATGTTCGTGCATCCGATGAGGAGCGTCAGCGGGGCGACCAGGATCCAGGGGATGATGCACGACGTCGCCCCGAGGGCGACAAAGACGAGGCCGATGATGATCACTAGCCATGTCCGGGGGAAGGGGCCTATGGGGGTAGCTCCCGTGGCGAGTATCTGGATGGCCATGATCACCATCAGCAGGCCCAGCTGGGCGCTCCCGGAAAAGGGAAGTTTCCCGAGGTTCACCGGCACGAGGAGCACGCCGAGGATGACCATGAAAACACCGGTCAATAGGATCATGGCCCTCCCTATGGGCAGGTCCAAGTCGCCCTTCGGCTCCTGGACCGATTCGGGGTAGGTGTTATAGATCTTCTGCAACGTGACGGCGAGGTAGGTGAGGGAAAAACCCATCACCAGGACCACGACGGCGGTCATCGGGGTGGAGAGCAGGTCCTTCCGCACCACCAGGAGCCCTATCAGGGCCGACAGGGCGTAAACCGAAGCGCAGCCCGCTATGAGATGCCGGAAGATCCCCCCGTACCGCCTCCACGTCGGAAGCCTGTCCGGGGAAAGGATCATCTGCAGAAGAAGGGCGATGCCGCCCAGGCCGAAACTTATGGACAGGAGGATTTGCGGGACGCGGCTTAAGACCTCGGGGATGAAGCAGGTGATCATCCCCAGGGAGGCCACCACTACCCCGACGGCGAGGAGTCCCTTTGTCCGGGGGGCGTCGCCGAAGGGAGTCCGCCCCAGGGTGACCATCTGGAGGGCGAAGATAAAAAGAAAAAGCCCGTAAAGCCCGTTCTCGTAGTAGGGGAGAAGGCCCAGCGACACCGGGAAGAGCAAGGCACCTGTCAAGAGCATCGTCAAGGCTGCGACGAGGAGCACCACTACATCGAACTCGATCTCCGCTTTTTTCATGAGCGGGCTGCCGGCCATTGTCCCATCCTCCCTTTGAATCAGCCTGATTGGCATGGTAATAACCGGTCAATGGGACGCTGGGGCGGTGGCGGTTTCCGTCGGTCTCACCCCGGTTCTTTTCATTGATCGGCCAAGCTGTCCGATCATCATGACACATCATTATCATTTTCGATACCCCGTTACGGGTCTTTCTTAAAGGGTCGATCCTTTTTAGGAAATCCATTCCGGGAGGGCGCGGTAAGGCATCCTTTTTGCGACCCTCTTTAAGGGATACGGCCCTGTCTTCGGCTACTCCTCCTTGACATTGGAGAGTGAGGAAAACTGAAAACCCTTCCTGACCCGGGCAAAGGAGGGGTTATGTTATACTGACTATACTATTTAAAAGCGTTTCTCCGAGCCGGCCCTCCTAACGGCGGTGAACACCTATGGGAGCCGGACGATAGGGTTTAGCTGGAAACGGCTAGGCCTCCCTTTTGGAAAGGAGGAACAGGGGTATTGCATTGCGCACTGTCAAGGTGCTCTCTCTTCATGGCATCGGGCCACCTTTGCTTCAACACGGGGAACACGACCCGATGATCCTATCCTGCGTTATCGCCGACAGCTCACTGGAGCTCCAGAGTCAGTACGCTGTGGCTCTTTCCAGAGCCCAGAACCTCCGTCTCAAGGAGACCGTCACCAGCGGGAGCGAACTGGAGGATTGCCTCCGGCGGAATAATGCCCACCTGGTCCTCCTGGACATCTTCCTCGCCGGTTGGAGCGGCGTGGAATCTCTCAGGCAAGCCAGGATAAGGTACCCCCGCATTGATTGGCTTATCCTCTCCAGCGGTGATGATCCTGATGTCGTACGCGGGTGCATCTGCCTGGGTGTCTTCGACTACCTGATCAAACCGTTCTCAACGGAACGGCTCGAACGTGCGCTGGCGGCGTACTACCAATATCACCAGGGCCTGACCCAAAGGACCAACCCCTGGCGCCAGAAGGACCTGGACCTGATCACCGGCTTGAGAGGAAGGTTCTCCTGCGGTTTTGAAGAATACCCTAAAGGCATACAGGTGAAACTGCTGGAACGGCTACGGGCCTGTCTGGAAAGTCAGGAAAACAAGGCCCTGTCGGCTTCAACGGCTGGGTGCCGCGTGGGTATATCCCGATCGACGGCAAGGCGATACCTTGAATACCTGGCCGATAGCGGGCAAGTGGCCATCGAATACGATATAAGCAACGTCGGTCGCCCCGTGAAACTGTACAGGCTGATCATCTGAGGATACCTTCTTTCAGAACGGGATCCTGGCGAAATCGCATTCAGGGAATATGCAAGTCCTGCACCTTCTACAGAGACCCCCCTCACCCCACAGGGAGGGTTCGATCTTTTCCCCTATTCCGGCAAAAAGGGCTATCAGCAAACGGTCCAGGGAAGTACGCTCATCGTGGGCCACGCATGCCGGGGCGCCCACTATCCAGGAACGGCCCTTTCGGGCCAGCATCAGGTTCGACCCCGGGATCATGGGGACACCACGGAAGAGGACTTCATCGGAGATGGCTCCTATCGCCTGGGGGGTCCTGTCATCGGCATCGATGCTCATCCCCCCCGTGCAGATAACGATGTCGGCCCCCGCCTTGAGTAGTTCTCCGATCGCGTTGGCGATGTCCTCGGATCGATCCCCGCAGATCCTTTGACCGCAGAAACTTCCCCCAAGCTCCCGGAGCTTCCTATCCAGTTTTTCGCGGAACGAATCCTTTACCAGGCCCTCCAGGATCTCCTGGCCTGTAGAAATAAGACCGACCCTTCGGTGGGAAAAAGGTATAAGCCTAAAGGGCGAGGCGGCCTCGACGGCCCGGTCGAGGGATCCTTTTTTCAGGAACAGGGGAAGGATCCTGAAAGCGGCTGCAACGCTACCGTACCCCACGACGGAGTTACAGTTTACGCAGGCCAGGGACCATTCGCGGTCCTTGTTTATCCTCCGGATCAACTCGGGGTCGAAATGGACAATGCCCCTGCCCGTCGACACCAGCCGGCATCTTCCCTCCTCGGGCCCTGAGATCTCGAACCCCTCTCCGGCCAGGGCTGCCGCCAGGCTCAACGCTGCGTCGTCCTCGTGCACCTCGTCAGGACCGAGACAAATAATTGAAAGATTCCTCCGTCCCATCTCTCTGAGCACGGGAAGGTCTTCGGGCTGAAGGATATGACCTCTTCTGAAAATCGCTCCCTTGATCCCTTTTTCGGCGTCAATCTTTGTGAGATCATGAGCCAGGGGACGTCCAAGGGCTTCCTCTATGGGGATCGTCGTAAGGAACATGGCTACCCCTCTTTTCCGTTAAGGTCTACAGGAAGATCCGGGAAAAAGGGTCCTGCTTGTTTTGCATAGGGGCTTCTCAACCTTGCTATATCCGCTCCCCTATGGACCGCGATCATCTCGGCCAGGATCGAGACGGCTATCTCTTCGGGGGTCTCTGCATGGACAGGCAGCCCCACCGGCGTGAAGATACTGTCGAGGTACTCCCTGGAGACTCCGCGCTTAAAAAGTATTTCCCTTTCGTGGGCGATCTTCTTCCTTGACCCTATCATTCCGAGGTAGGCCATGGGTCCGCCCTCCAGCAGGCGGATTACTTCAGCATCCAGCGCGTGATCCCTGGTCGCCACCACGACGTAGGAGGACCCATGGAGCTTCACACCGTTAGCAAAGGCCTTTTCCAGGGGGCAGGTTACCGTTTTTCCCCAGGGAATGGCTTCAGGGTTGGAAAACTCCGCCCTTTCGTCCCAGACGATGACCCGGAATCCTGCGTAATAGGCTGCCCTGGCGACCGCTTTGCCCACATGTCCTGCACCGAAGACCACCACCTCCGCCTCCCTGCCGAGGGGCTCTATCAGGACGACCGACTCGCCGCCGCAGACAGCTTCACCTCCGTCCTCATCGATCCGGAGCACCGCCTTGTGGAGGATGGGCCCCGAACCCGACCGGAGGGTCTCGAGCGCCTTATTTATGACAGCGTATTCGAGCGGGCCCCCACCCACGGTCCCTAATATGGACCCGTCCACGCGAACCCACATGGAGGCGCCGAGATCACGAGGGGTCGACCCGTCAGAACCGACTACCGTACAAAGTGCTCCGGACCCGCCCGATTGCAGTTCTTCATGCACTGATTTCAACAAAGCTCGATCCAAGTTTCTCTTCCTCCTTCATCTCTCCTGTGAAGATCAGTTCCACCGCCCCGGGCGGGACGGCGAAACGCACCTCTTTCTCCAGCTGGAAAAATTCTGCCGGCGATATCCCTTCCTTCTGCTCTATCTGCCAGTGACCCCGGTCCGACCTGACATGCAGCCGAAGGATCCCTCCATCCAGCAGCAACTCCTCCACTCTTCCCGAAAAGGTGTTCTTCGATAGTTCCTCATCGACGGGCAGGCGTGGGTCAAGGAACCTGATCCTGTCGGGCCTTACAAAGGCGATAGCCGCGCCCGACAGGGTCGCCTCCTTCAGGGCCAGCTCACCGGAAGCCCAGCGGAAGACAGTTGACCCTTCATTGTTCCGTCGAACGTCGCCTTCGAAAATATTTCCCCAGCCCATCATCCTCCAGAGGTTGACCCGCCCATTGCCCCTGAGGAGATCCTCGACTAGGTTCGAACCTGCCAATTTCCCCTTCTCGATGAAGAAAACCCTATCGCCGAGGGCACAGATATCCTCCACCTGGTGCGTCACGTAAAGAATGGGGACCCCCGTCTCGGCATGGAGTTCGCGCAATTCCCTTCTAAGGTTCCGCCTCAAAGGGCCGTCCAGGGCGCTGAAGGGTTCATCGAGCATCAACAGATCGGGCTCGTTGGCTAGGGCTCTCGCCAGGGCCACCCTTTGCCTCTGTCCCCCCGAGAGCTGGGAGGGGTACCGGTCTTCCAGGGGTCCCAGGCGCACCCGGGCGAGCCAATCCCGCGCGATGGACACCGCTTTCCCCTTTTCTCTTCTCCCGCACCCGAAAAGGACGTTCTCCAGGGCTGTCATATGGGGAAAAAGGGCCAGGTCCTGGAACAGAAGACCCATTTTCCGCCGGTGCGGCGGTTCACAGACGCCCGACGGCGAATCCAGCAGAACTCGTCCCGACAAGGTGATCCGGCCCGAAGGGACCTTTCGTAACCCCGCCAGGCACCGCAACGTAACGCTCTTACCCGAACCGCTGGGGCCGAAAAGGACGCCTATCTCCCGGCCCAGCTTCAGGGAAACATCGAGCTGGAAATCGCCTATCGCAACCTTCACCTGGGCGTCAAGCAAGGCGTTCATGGGCTCCGGCCTCCAGCATCCGTACAAGGCAGAGGCTGGCGATGCCGACCCCTACCAGGAGAAGGGCAGCCAGGTGGGCCCTGGCGAAATTCAGCGATCCCACCTGTCCGTAAATATAAAGCGGTAGCGTCTGGGTCCTGCCCGGTATATTCCCCGCCACCATCAGGGTGACGCCGAAATCGCCCAGCGCCCTGGCCGAAGAGAGGGCTAACCCCACCAACAGGGTCCTCCTGGCAAGGGGAAGGGTCACGCCAAGGAAAACCTCCCAGGGCCTTCTGCCGAGGGTCAGTGCGGCCTCCTCCAGTTCACTGTCAACACCGGCAAAGGCGGCCCTCGAGGCCTGTATCATGATCGGCAGTGAAGGGATGAGCGCCCCCAGGACAGCGGCGGGAAAGGCGAAGAGTAACCCGGCCTCCCTGAAAAAGCTGAACCGCCCCAGGACTAAAAGAAGATAGAGTCCCAGCACCGAGGGAGGGAGGATGATCGGGAGCTGGACAAGAAGTGACACCAGCGCCCGGCCCCTGAAGTCCCTTTTTGCCAGGAGCCACCCGACCGTTCCACCGAGTAGGGTCAGTAACGGCATATCAATGGCCAGGACCTTAAGGCTGATCATGAGAGCCTGCGCCATAATTCCTCCGGGTCAATCACGGACGGGTTCAAAACCTGCTTCCCGAAACACCTCCGCCGCCGCCGGTGAAAAGAGATGATCATAGAAAGCTGTCGCCTCCAAGGCCTGCCGGTCTTTCACAATCCCCCCGAAAAGACGCTGGGGCGGCATGGGGACCTTCGTCCAGGAGCCTTTCTGTTTTATGGCGATGCTGAGAGGGATAAAGGCCGCGTCGGCGCCGCCGCTCCCGACGGCAAGGGCCGCCTGGAGGACATCGCCCGCTATGACAAGGCGTCCTCCCGCATTTAGGCTCTCATATTTACCCACCTTCTCGAGGTGCTCCTTGGCGAGGGCCCCGAAAGGAGCCACGTCGGGATCGGCGATCGCCACCCTGATCTTCTCGCCCTTTACGATATCAAGGGGTGGGGCCTCGTCCGAACTCCACCAGAGGACCAGGGGACACTCCGCCACCGGTTTGACCTTTTCCAGTTTCTCCTTATCTTCAAGATAGCGGGCCCATCTCTCGTCGGCGCTCAAGAACAGGTCGTAGGGCGCCCCCATCTCTATTTGTCTAGCCAGTTGCCCCGACGCGCCGAAAACCCCGTCCAAAGTCACGCCCTTCTCCTTTTTATACTGATCGGCGATCTTCTCCAGGACGGGTTGAAGGCTTGCCGCGGCGGCAAAGACCTCGGCATGAGCGCGGACCGGGGCCACTGGACAGAGGATTGATAAACTGAATATCCCCGCCCACAACCAGGCGAATTTTGGCTTCTTTTTTCTCATAAGGACTCGACCTCCCCGTTGGTGTTCTTTTTGGCACATTTCCTGCATATCCCGTACACGACCATGTGCTTTCCTTCAACGACAGCCCCCGGCTCCACATCGAGGTAAGGCAAGGAATGATCCATGAGGCACTCCATCCTTCCACAGACCTGGCAGGCGAAATGAGGATGGTCCCCCGGGCACCCGGGGAGGTTGGGGTCATGGGCGCAAAACCGCCATGTCCCCTTCATATCCATGACCCGGTGAACGATCTCCTTTTTAAGGAACAGCGAAAGCGTCCTGTACAGGGTTACCCGGTCCTGTTCCCCGGGAAGCCGTTCCGCCACCTCCCTGTACGACAGGGGGCACTTCTCTTTGAGAAGTACCTCGAGGATCGCCATCCTGGCCGGCGTCGTCCGGATTGCCGCGCTTTCCAGGATTTCCAAGGCTTTCACTTTATTCGACCTCCTTGCAACACTGTTGCATTCATTCGCCTGAAATATGCCGCCCGCGGGAAGAACGGGCGGCCTATCTCCCTTTATTCCTGGCTTGTGGAAGTATGCTGACCTCTCTTTGAAACCTTACGTTTAGAGCGCTCCATGCGGAATCGTTTGAGTTTCATGTGCGGATCCCCCTCGGTTGGAACGATACAAAGGAAGACGAAGGGTTCAGGACCGGGGTTTTCGTAACCGTGTACCATCCCTCCAGGCACATGGGCCCAACCCATGGGGGGGATCTCCCAGGCTTTCCCTTCGATGGTCACGAAACCCGTACCGCTCAGACCGATCATGTAATGGGGCCAGTCATGAAGATGATCGGGGATCACCGTGACGGCGGGCAATGAGAAATGCCTCATCGTATAGTCATTCCAGAATTTGCCCGGGCCGAAAATGACCCGCTTCGTCACTTCAGGAGCCAAGGAGGATGCATCGAAGAGTTCCAGGTCTTCGATCTTCCCGGTATAGACGACTTCCATCCCTTTGCACCTCCTCGCGTAATTTCCCGCAGCTCCCCTGGTCGGGTTCTCTAATGACTGCAGCTGCCCGAACAACCGTCCTCCTTCATGCCCTGAAGGACCTTCTCGGGGAGGGCCGGTATCTGGAAAATCCTCACCCCGCAGGCCCTGGCTATGCCGTTCAGTATCGCCGGGTGCGGCGCGGAAAGGGGCATCTCTCCCGTCCCCGAAGCGCCGAAGGGCCCGAACTCCCTGGGTGTTTCCATGTGGTGGAGCCTGATATCGTCGGGAATATCCTTGATATAGGGGAAACCGCAGGTGACCAGGTTGGTGTACTTCGCCGGGTCGCCGAAATCTTCCGTAAGAGCGAGGCCGATGCCCTGGGCAATCCCCCCGTAGTGCTGTCCTTCTACCACGTCGAAGTTGTTTATCTTGCCCACGTCACTGACAAGAGTGAACCTTTCCACCGTGGTCTTGCCCGTCTTCATGTCCACGGCGACCTCGGCCATGAAGAGGCCGAACATGTGGTTGGCGAAGGGGTACCCCTGCCCGGTGACATCATCCATGCCTGTGCAGGTGATGGCCTCTCCGTCGATGTTGCGGACCGTGGCCTGCCAGTAGCCCTCGTAGAAGGTCGGGATCCCTTCGTCGACCATTTCCTCGTAGGTCCTATACGTTCCGTCGGGTCTCCTCATGGCATCCAGGAGTTTGCGGCAGCTGTCTACAATGGCGTTGCCCACCATGACCTGGCATCGGCTCGCCGCGGCGGCTCCGCTGTTGGGCGCCTTAGCCATATCGTTGCAGACCAGTTTAATCTGGTCAGGATGCAGCCCGAGGGGCCTCAGGGCCTCGTGGGCCGTCCCGACGCAACCCATATCAGCGCCCTGGCCATGGTCCTCCCAGGTGTTGTAGAGCACCACTCCATCTTTTGTGAGTTCTATATTGCTGGCGGCCTCATCGGCGCCGTCGTCGTTGGCGTTGTATATTCCGATGGATACCCCGACCGCTCTTTTTACCGTGTCGGTGGAGTCCCGTTCAGCCCGCTTTTTGGCCTCCTCGTAGAGGGGCCGGATACGTGTCAGCATGGCCTGTAAAGGGTATACTTCCGGTCTCTGACCGCTGGGGAGGGTGTCACCGGGACGGATCAGGTTGATCTCACGGAAATCCAGGGGATCCATCCCCACCTTCTCGGCGAGCATGTCCATGACCTGTTCCCCCGCGAAATAGGTCTGGGGACCGCCATAAGCCCGGAAAGCGCCGCACCACTTCTGGTTGGTAAAAAAGGTGTAGCCCGCTCCCCTGATGTTGTCCAGACGGTAAGGGGCACAGATGAACTGGCCGCCCTTGTTGGTGAGGTCCTGGCTTGACTCCGAGTAGGGCCCATGGTCAACGTACCAGTAGTGCTCCAGGCCCACCAGCTTGCCCTTTTCATCGGCGCCGATCCTGATCTTCATGAGGAAAGGCGACCTCTTGGGCGTCCTGACGATATGCTCCTTCATGTTGAGCCTCATGTAGACCGGCCGGCCCGTAGCTATTACGCAGGCCCCGAGGAGGGGTTCGTTGGTGGGCGCTACCTTGTAGCCGAAGGTCGCTCCCATGTTGTTCTGGATGACCCTTATCTTCGAAGGGGGAACCCCCAGTCCCCTGGCTATCATCAATGCGTGCCGGTAGACGCAGATGCTCTTGGTCTGAAGAGTAAGACGGCCCTCTTCGTCCCAGTAACCGAAACCGCAGTCCGTTTCCAGGGTCATGTGGGGCTGTCTTGAGCTCCAGAATTCGGCGTCGACCACAAAGGGTGCCTTGTCGATCAACGGTGCCGGGTCCTCCCCCTTGATCACGGGGCGTTTGTTGAAGCAGTTCGGTATCCCGTCAATGTCGGGGATCTCCTCATAAACTTTGGGAGCCCCCGGGGCCATGGCCTCCTTGACATCCATCACGGCGGGCAGCAGCTCCAGGTCCACCTTGACTGCGGCGGCGGCCGCCCTGGCCTGCTCTTCCGTATCGGCGCATACTATGGCCACCGCTTCCCCCCACTGGCGGATCTTGTCGCCTTCCTCCACGAGGATTCTTCTTTCCCACCCATCGGTGGTCGCGGTGCCTGAACCAACTTGCCCGCGGATGCGGTTGGTCCCCTTGTTGGCCTTAATATCCGCGGCTGTAACGACTTTGAATACGCCGGGCATCTTCTCCGCTTCGGAGAGATCGATCGAGAGTACCTTCGCGTGATTGGCCTCAACGCAGACCGGGACGGCATGGAGGGTCTCCGGAGGCAGTTTGAGTCCCGCGTCGTCCCCGAAGTCGAAGGTCCCCGTAGCCTTGAAGATCGCGCTGGGGCGGGGATACCGGGTCCCCCATACCGAGTCTCCCGGCTTGAGGGCCTTTGCAAAGTCAGTCATGGGCTTTTCACCACGGAGGACGGCGGCAGCGTCCATGACAGCGTCGGTTATCTGCTTGTACCCGGTGCAACGGCAGGCTGTCCAGTGGGCCTGGAACCAGTCGCGCACCTCTTCCCTTGTGGGGTTGAGGTTTTTGTCCAAAAGACCCTTAGCGGCGACGATGAAGCCCGGGGTGCAGAAACCGCACTGGATGGCGCCACTGGCGATGAAGGCCCATTGAATAGCGTGGAGGTGGTCAGGGGTCCCGATGCCTTCAATGGTAAGGATCTCCGCGTTCTCGGGGACTTTTTTCCAGGGCGTCACGCAGGAACGGGTGACCTTGCCGTCGAGGATGACATTGCACGCCCCGCACTGCCCCTGTCCGCACCCTAACTTTGTGCCGGTCAGGTGAAGCTGTTTCCTGATCACATTGACCAGCATTTCTTCGGGGTTGGCGACGACCCTCTGGGTGATCCCGTTGATCACGAGGGTTTTTACGAGGTAATTTTTTGTCATCGGTACTTTCCTCCCCTTTCAATAGAATAAACGCCCTCCGGAAGAGACGGCCTTGGATCGCTACCGGGCTGGAAAGGAACACCTCCTTTCCCTCTCAGCGGAGGCGGCTCTTTCCCCAAGGTCTCTCATGGGTCACCGAGCCTTGTTGATGTTTAAGGCTCCTCAAAGTAGAAGATTGTTGCAAAAACGAATATTGGCTAGAATATTGAATCTGCCGGTTCGACTATATTGACCTACGGCCCGGTAATCAATTTCTGTTTGAAATTGCACTTTTTGTTCGATATTGTTCACGAAAATCCGGGGGGAAAATCAAGGATAAGGGCCTTCCCCGGTTGCACACTTTTGTGACATCCGCTTCAATTGGTATCGTCCCCGAGGGAGGGGACCCTGGGAAACCCGGGGGTGACGCCCCGCCAGGAAAACGCTTTTATCGGATCGCATCGTGACCCTTTGCGGCGAAGTACAGTGGATGAAGCATGAGTTTTTCAGGACAGGGAGGGTGAAAGGGAGTGAACCCGAAAAAACAGGAAGTGGTAGAAAGGACGAGGCAGATCGTGGCCCCCTGGAAGGGCGCGCGGGGAGGAACGATCCCGGTCCTCCAGGAGGTCCAGAAGGCCTTCGGCTTTCTCCCCGAGGAGGCCCTGATGGAGATCTCCCGGGAACTGAAGATCCCGCCCTCGGAGCTCTACGGCGTGGCCACCTTCTACGCCCAGTTCCACTTGAAACCCCGGGGGCGGCACATCGTCCGGGTCTGCCGGGGGACGGCATGCCATGTCAGGGGCAGCCTCGCCATCCTTGATAAGATCAAAACGGTCCTCGATGTCGAGGAGAACGGCACCACCGATGACCTGCGGTACACCCTTGAACCCGTCGCCTGCCTTGGAGCCTGCGGGCTTGCCCCCGTGATGATGGTCAACGATGAGACCCACGGGCGGCTCACGCCGGACAAGGTGATGGATGTACTGGGTTCCTACGAATAGGACCACGCTGGAGGTGAACACCGGTGAAAGTGACGAGCCTGGAAGATCTCAGGAAGATCAAGGAGAGCGCCAAGGACCTCACGTCGGCCCGTTCGCGGGGCGCGACCAGGGTGATCATCGGCATGGGCACCTGCGGTATCGCGGCAGGGGCCCGGGAGGTCATGACGGCGATCCTGGAGGAATTGGACAAAAGGGGCCTTAAGGATGTGGCCGTCGAGACCACGGGCTGCATCGGCATGTGCCAGAAGGAACCCCTGGTGGACGTCATCAGGCCCGGCGAGCCGAGGACGACCTACGGTGAGGTCAGCCCCGCCGACGCCGTCCGGATAATAGCCGAACACCTTGTCAACGGGCACATCGTCGAAGACAAGGTCATCGGTCAGACCGACTAGGGGGCCCGGCGGTCATGGCCTTTTACCGCGCCCACGTGCTGGTCTGCAAAGGGACCGGCTGCACCGCCAGCGGGTCTCCTTCGGTTTACGAGGCTCTCAAAAAGGAGATAGAGCGAAGGGGTCTCGACCGGGAAGTAGCCCTGGTCGAGACCGGGTGCCACGGGATGTGCGAGATGGGACCCATCGTGGTTATCTACCCCGAGGGCTCCCTCTACTGCAGGGTGACCGTCGACGACGTACCGGAGGTCGTCGAGGAGCACCTTTACAAGGGACGCCTGGTACAGCGGCTCCTCTACACCACCCCAGACACCAAATTCAAGGTCCCCCATTACCGGGACATACCTTTCTACAGCAAGCAGCTCCGCATCGCCCTGCGCAACTGCGGCTACATCAACCCCGATAACATTGACGAGTACATCGCCCGCGACGGTTACGAAGCCCTCGCCAAGGCCCTGACCACGATGAAACCCGAGGAAGTGATCACCGAGATAAGGGCTTCGGGGCTCAGGGGAAGAGGGGGCGGAGGGTTCCCCACGGGGGCCAAGTGGGAATTCTGCAGGAAAGCCCAGGGGGACAAGAAGTACGTCATCTGCAACGCCGACGAGGGCGACCCGGGGGCGTTCATGGACAGGTCCCTCCTCGAGGGCGACCCCCACGCCGTCATCGAGGGCATGATGCTGGGCGCCTACGCCATAGGGGCCGACGAGGGCTACATCTACTGCCGGGCCGAATACCCCCTCGCCATCAAGAGGCTCCGGGGCGCCATCGCCCAGGCTGGCGAGTACGGTCTCATCGGCGACAACATCATGGGATCGGACTTCTCCTTCCACGTACACATCAAGGAAGGGGCCGGCGCCTTCGTCTGCGGCGAGGAGACCGCCCTCATGGCCTCCATCCAGGGTGAGCGGGGAATGCCCTACCCCCGGCCCCCCTTCCCGGCAAACAAGGGCCTCTGGGACAAACCCACCAACATCAACAACGTGGAGACCTGGGCCAACGTCCCCACCATCATCCGCAACGGCGGGGCCTGGTATGCCTCCATAGGGACGGAGAAGTCAAAGGGGACGAAGGTCTTCGCCCTGACCGGCAAGGTCAACAACACTGGTCTCGTTGAAGTGCCCATGGGTACTACCCTCAGGGATATCGTCTTCGACATGGGCGGCGGGATCCTGAACAACAGGAAGTTCAAGGCCGTCCAGATCGGTGGCCCCTCGGGCGGGTGCCTGGCGGAGGAGCACCTCGACCTCCCGGTGGACTACGAGTCCCTCACCGCCGCGGGGGCCATCATGGGTTCCGGCGGCCTGGTGGTCATCGACGAGGACACCTGCATGGTGGACGTATCAAAATTCTTCCTCGAGTTCACCCAGAAGGAATCCTGCGGCAAATGCGTCCCCTGCCGGGAGGGCACGAAGCAGATGCTCCTGATCCTCGACAAGATCTCCTCCGGGAAGGGGCGGATGGAGGACCTGAAGATACTGGAAGACCTGGCTGTGATGGTCAAGGAGATGTCCCTCTGCGGCCTCGGCCAGACAGCGCCCAACCCGGTCCTCACCACGCTGAGGTACTTCAGGGACGAGTACGAGGCCCATATCAGGGACAAAAAGTGCCCCGCCATGGTCTGCAAGGCCCTCATCTCCTACGTCATCGACCCGGAGAAGTGCAGGAAGTGCGGCCTTTGCGCCAAGAACTGCCCCGTGAATTGCATAGCCGGCGACAGGAACACCCCCTATGTGATAGACCAGGAAAAGTGCATCAAGTGTGGGACATGCCTGGAGGTCTGCCCCTTCCAGGCGGTCTCCAAAGTATAAGAGGCGGGGGGATAGAAGGATGAAAGAGATCACCCTTACCATCGACGGGAAAACATGCAAAGGGGCCCAGGGGGATACCATCATGGAAGTGGCCCGCAAGAACGACGTCTACATCCCCGCACTCTGCTACCTCGAGGGTCTGACCCCCATAGGGTCCTGCCGCATGTGCGTCGTCGAGGTGGAGAAGAACCCCAAGATGTTGACGGCCTGCACCACCCCCGCCCTGGACGGCATGGTGGTGCACACCCAGACGGAAAAACTGAGGGAATACCGGAGACAGATGCTGGAACTGATCTTCGCCGGGCGGAATCATTTCTGCATGTACTGCTCCCAGAGCGGCGACTGCGAACTCCAGGACCTGGCCATAGAACACGGGATGGACAGCGTCCGCTACCCCTACCTCTACGCGGGGTTCGAGAACGACGCCACCCACAGGGACATCCAGATCGACCACAACCGCTGCATACTCTGCCTCCGCTGCATAAGGGTCTGCGCCGAGAAGGTGGGGACCCACACGCTGGACCTCCAGAAGAGGGGCTGGAACGCCACGGTGGTCTCCGACCTGGGGCGCCGGCTGGGGGAGAGCGACACCTGCACCACCTGCGGAGCCTGTGCGCAGGTTTGCCCCACGGGGACCATCACCCTCAGGGAGTTCGCCTACCGCGGGCGGAGGAAGGATTGCGACGACGTGATCGAGAACGTGTGCCCCCTCTGCCCGGTCGGATGCCGAATCAAGGTCTACGTCCGGACGGGCAGCATAGCGAGGGTCGAGGGGACGGCCGTCACCGAACCCGACGGCGGCCAGCTTTGCAGGAAGGGTCGCTGGACCCTGCCGAGGTCATCGGAAAGGGAGCGCATCTCCGTCCCCATGATCAGGGAGGGCTCCCACTACAGGGAGGCGGGCTGGGAGGAGGCCCTGGGGCTGGTGGCCGAGAAGTTCAAGAAAGCCCACGAGGCCGACAGCGACGGTGTGCTGGTGTCGAGCCTCTGCACCGACGAGGAACTGGCCCTTTTCGTCTCCCTTTTCAAGGACGGCCTGGGCATGCAGCGCCTTGACACCTTCGACGGCGACATCCTCCGGGGCTTCGTCAAGGGGTTTGAGCCCTTCAGCAGGCAGGGGGTACGCCCCTTCACAGCCGCCCATAATATCCTGGAGAGCGATTGCCTGGTCAACCTCTCGGCCGAGCCGGACGATGAGGCCCCGGTCATAGCCAGTTACATGCGGGTGGGCGCCCTTCGGAACGGGGCCGCCCTGCTGAACATCTCCTGCAAGCCGAACCCTTACGGCGACCTGACCGACATCGACGCCGTCGCCCCGACGCCGGAGCAGAGCGCCGCCCTGGTCCAGGGGCTGGCGGACCTGGTGGCGGGCCTCAAGTTCCCCGGCGGCGCCCAGGGCGGGTCCACCCAGGACGCCATGGCCCTGCTGTCGGAGGAGACGGGCATCCCCGAGAGAACCATCGAGGAGATCCTCGAGCGGCTCAGGGCTGCCCGCAAACCCATATTCCTCCTGGGAGGATGCCTCTCGAGGAACCCCGCCGCCGTGACCTCGGCGGTGAACCTGGCCATAGCCTGCGGGGCTTTTTTCGATGACGGCATCGGCGTCGTACCCCTGGTATCGAGCGGCAACAGCCTGGGCGCCATCAACACCGTCCTGGCGAAGGAGCCCTGGATCGGCGAAAAGAAACTCGACTTCCTCTACGTCTACTCCTCGGGGATGGTCCCCGAGGACGAGGCCAGCCTCTCCGCCATATCGGGCACGAAGTTCGTAGTCGTCCAGTGCCCCTTCTGGGCCCAGCCGCTGGTGAACCTGGCCGACGTGCTGCTGCCGGCGCCGGCCTGGTACGAGCGGAGCGGGCACTACTGCACCATCGAGGGCGAGAGGCGCCGGCTCAACGTGGTCGTCCCTCCCAAGGGAGAGGTCAGGGGCCTCGCGTCGATCCTGAAGGACCTCTCGGCCGACCTGGGGGTCCAGCCGGGGAGACCGGAGGAATCGCCCTGCGAGAACGTTTACGCCAGTGAGAAGCCTCCGACGGAGGCCCAGATGGTCTTGCTCGAGGAGGTGCGAAAGTGATGGCTAAGGTCAAGGTGGCCACGGTCTGGCTTGAAGCCTGCGCGGGTTGCCACATGTCCTTTCTCGATATCGACGAACGCCTGGTGGACCTGGTGGACCTGGTCGATATCGTCTACTCCCCCATCGTCGACGGCAAGAAGATCCCCAAGGCGACGGTGGGCGTCATCGAGGGGGCCCTCGGCAACGACGAGGAACTCCACCTGGCCAAGGAAATGAGAAAACAGTGCGACATAATCGTGGCATGGGGCGACTGCGCCGTCTTCGGCGGGATAAACTGCATGAGGAACTTCACCGACCGGCGACAGGCCCTGAAGGAAGCCTACGTGGACTCGCCGAGCACGGTCAATCCGGGGGAGGTCATACCCCACGAGGACATCCCTCACCTCCTGCCCCAGGCCATCCCGGTGGACCACGAGGTCAAGGTCGATGTCTACGTACCTGGCTGCCCGCCCGACGCGGACACCATACTCTGGGTTTTCCAGGAACTTCTCGAGGGGCGTGTTCCCACGGTCCCCTCGGAAATGATGCGCTACGACTAGAGGGGGCACGATCATGGCTACCGTCAGGAAGATAGAGATCAACCCCATTACCAGGATCGAAGGGCACGGGAAGATCACCGTCCACCTCGACGAGAAGGGCGGCGTGAATGAAGCCCGCTTCCACGTGACCCAGTTCCGGGGCTTCGAGCACTTCTGCAAGGGGCGCGACTTTCGCGAGATGCCCGTCATCACCCCGAGGATCTGCGGGATATGCCCCGTCAGCCACCACCTCGCCTCGGCCAAGGCCTGCGACGCCCTGCTCGGCGTTGAGATCACGCCCACGGCCCATAAACTGCGGGAACTCATGCACGCAGGGCAGTTCGTCCAGTCCCACGCCCTGAGCTTTTTCCACCTGTCGAGCCCGGACCTGCTTTTCGGGTTCGACGCCGACCCAGCTGTCAGGAACGTGGTGGGCGTGATAAGGAAGTACCCCGACCTGGCCGTTAAGGGCGTGCTGCTGAGGAAGTTCGGGCAGGAGATCATCCAGGTCCTGGGCGGCAAGAAGGTCCACCCCTGGCACAGCATTCCGGGAGGGGTCAACCGCTCCCTGAAGGCCCAGGAGGTCGACGCCATCAAGGCCCAGGTCCCCCAGATGAAAGCGGCGGTGAAGGACGCCATCGCGCTGGTGAAGGGCTATCTCGAGGAGAACGCCGAAAAGGCCGCCACCTTCGCTACGCTGGAGACGGCCTACATGGGGCTCGTCCAGGACGGTTTCCTGGAGATCTACGACGGCGACATCCGCCTTAAAGGGCCCAGGGGCCGCATCATCGACGAGTTCCCCGACTGGGCTTACCTGGACTTTATTGGTGAGCACGTTGAGCCTTGGAGCTACCTCAAGTTCCCCTTCTACAAGCCCATGGGTTTCCCCCACGGCAGTTACCGCGTCGGGCCCCTGGGAAGGGTGAACGCCTGCGACGACATCGCCACCCCCGAAGCGTCGGCCGAACTGGCACACTTCCGTGAAGGGGCCGAGGACGGACTGGTCCACAAGACGCTCTACTATCACTACGCAAGGCTCATCGAGACGCTCTACGGCGTCGAGAGGATCGAGGAACTGATGGAGGACCCCGACGTCATGGGCAGCGACCTCCGGGTCACCTCGACGGAACTCTATCCCGAGGGGATCGGCGTCATCGAGGCGCCCCGGGGGACCCTCATCCACCACTACCAGGTCGATGAGAACGGCGTCCTGACCGGGGTTAACCTCATCGTCGCCACGGGGCACAACAACCACGCCATGAACAGGGGCGTCGACATGGTCGCCCGGGAGAACATCCATGGGGGCGAACCCTCCGAGGGGATCCTGAACTCCATGGAACACGTCATCCGCTGCTACGACCCCTGCCTCTCCTGCTCCACCCATGCCGTGGGGAGGATGCCCCTGCACCTGGAGATCTTCGGTGCCGACGGCAGCCTGAAGAGGGAGGTCAAGAACTGACGACCGACGAGGGCCGCCCTTTCCGAGTCTTCGGATACGGAAACCCCTTCCGGCAGGACGACGGCGTGGCCCACAGCCTGGCGCCGCTCCTGGTCGAAGACCTGGAAAGAGCGGGCAAAAGGGCCTTCTTGTGGCTTTCGCACCAGCTGCTGCCCGAGGCGGCCCTGGGGATAGGACCCGACGACATACTCATCTTCGTGGACGCTTCGCTGGAAGAATACTACGGTGGGTTCACCCTGGAGAGGATCGACCCCGACGCCGCCTCGAACCGGGGCCTGAACATCCACTCTTTCGGTCCAGCCTGGTTCCTCGCCCTCCTGGGAGATCTCGGCACGGCGTACGGCGATGCCTGGGCCCTGTCGGTCACCGGTGCTTCCTTCGACTTCGGCGAGGGCCTCTCCAGTGAGTGCTCGCTCAGGAGCGAAAGGGCGAGAAAAGCCTTCAGGAAAAGGTTCTGCTGAATTATTAGGTTTTCTTGCATAACGGGCCGGGCCTTCTTTAGTACCGCTTGCTTTCGATGCGGCTAAGCTGAGTCCGGCCTTTTCGGTACCCGCAGTGGGTGAAAGGCGGCTGATTCCCTTCGATGACCGGTAACGATCGATACCCCTCGAAAGATCAAGAGCAGCGTCCGGGAAATACCCCGGGACTACTGGAGGACGGCCTGGTCTTCGTCAGGCACGGCGAACCCGGTCTGCCCACCCCGTGGAGGGTCTTTTTGGGCCGAACAGGGATAGGACTCTCACCGCTGGGCCGTACCCAGGCGGAGAGGGTATCCCTCTGGGCCCGCCCCTTCTCCTGGAGGGGATTCTTCTGCAGTCCCTTGGCACGGGCGAGGAAGACGGCGGAGATCATAGCCGGACACCTTGAGATAAAAACGGTGGTGAAGGAGGAGTTGTCGGAGATCGACCTTGGGCGCTGGGATGGGCGGGAAAAGGAGGACATCTCCAGGGAATCCCCCCATTTATGGGAGCAAAGAGAGAAAGACCTCTTCTCCTTCCCTTTCCCCGGGGGGGAGTCCTTCGCCGATCTGGAGGCCAGGGCCGTCCCTTTTCTTCTTTCCCTGCTTCTTAAGGGAGGACGATGGCTGATCGTATCCCACGCCGGCGTCTTTCGCGTCCTTCTCCACGGCCTCTTCAAAGTCCCCTTCCCCGAGACCTTCCGGTTTGACCCCGGGTACGGCGGTATAAGGATCGTGGAAAGGCAAGGAAAGGCCCTCCTGGTGAAGGATCCCGAAGGCCTCCAAATCGTCCGGGGGGAACTGCCGTGACGTCCAATGGGATCCGGACCGGTGCCGTGGTCCTTGCCGCAGGTTTTTCATCGAGGATGGGAAAATGCAAAGCCCTCCTTGACGTGGGGGGCTCCGCCGCCCTCGAACGAATCCTATCCACTCTGCGTCTCTCAGGGGTCAAAGACATCGTCGTCGTATCAGGGCACTACCGTGAAGCAGTCGAAGGAGAAGCAAAAAGAGGGGGTGCCCGCGCCGTCTTCAACGAACACTACGAAAAGGGCATGCTCTCCTCCATCAAGGCGGGTGTCACGGCGCTCTCCCCGAATCTTGACGCGTTCTTCCTCCTGCCCGTCGATGTGCCCCTGGTCAAACCCGCCACCTTGCAAGCCCTTAAGCAGGCCCGGCGCTCCGAGCCGAACTCAGCCGTCGTCATCCCCGCCTTCCTCGGCAGGAGGGGGCACCCTCCCCTGGTAGCGACCAGGCTTATTCCGGGCATCCTGGAGTGGGATGGCCCGGGGGGGTTGAGGACCTTTCTCGACCGGTACGAGGAGGCATCACTGGTCCTGGAGATGCCGGACCAGGGCGTCGTGACCGAGATGAACACCCCGGAAGAATACGCGGCCCTGAGGTCCCTCGCCTCGCGGAGAGGGATCCCCACCGAAAAAGAGTGCCTGGCCTTTTGGGAGATCCTCTCGACCCCCCCGGAGGTCCGCGATCACTGCCGCGTCGTGGCGGAGGTCGCCGTCGGATTCGCCCGGGCCTTGAAGGGCATTCTCCCCGTGGACACCGAAAACCTGGCAGCGGCAGCACTGCTCCACGACATGTCCCGGGCCGGGCGGGATCACGCCGAAGCGGCGGCTGGGACGCTGGATTCCTGGGGTTTCGCCGCCACGGCCGATCTCGTCAGGTACCACATGGATCTCCCGGAAAAGGAACCCCTCCTTTCGGAAAGATCCCTGCTCTACCTGGCCGACAAGGTCGTTTCGGGAAACAGGATTGTAGGCCTTGAGCGCAAGGCGAAGGAAATGGAGAAAAGGTTCGAAACGGACCCGGAAGCGCTTACGGGAGCGCGCTTTAGACTGCAGAGGGCTGAAAGAATATCCAAGGCTTTGGAAAGACTCTCGAAAAAGGGCCATCGGTAAGGACGAGCGGCCTTCCACCGGAAGTCCCACCCGGGTAAAACCGTCGCGCCATGCTTGTGCGGTGGGATTGCATGGGAGGAATATCCCCGTTGTCCCTACAGTTCCGTTATTAAAAAAAGAAACCTTTCCCCTTCAGTCCGGTTTAACCGTGAACAATTCCGAACAAAAAGAAATTTTATTCCCCAAAAAATTGAACCGGGGCTGTATCAGTATACAATCATATCCCAGCCATCGCCTCCTGTCGGCCGGGCTCACCCCAACGCTGCGCCAGGCCGGGAGCGAAGATCAGCCCTTCAACGGTCGTGTCATACCCCCCAAAGGGAAAACCCGTTGAGGGGACGTCTGTGAACCCGCTTTGGCATTGAGGAAAATCGCCCCTGGATAAAACAATACAAAAAAGGGTGATCGAGATGAAGCAGGCGACGAGAAAGCGCATTATTGTGAACGGTGTGCCATCGAACGTTGTCGCTTACCCTGACACGTTCCTTTCCACAGTGATAAGAGATCAATTGGGGCTGACGGGGACGAAGGTAGGATGCGGGGTCGGCCAGTGCGGTGCCTGTAACGTGTTGATGAACGGAAAGCTGGTCCGTTCCTGCATTGTTAAATGGAGCACCGTTCCCGAGGATGCGGCGATCCTCACCATTGAAGGGCTGGGGGCCCCAGGAAAACTCCACGCACTGCAATGGGCCTTTATTAAAACGGGGGCTATCCAGTGCGGGTTCTGCACACCGGGTTTTATAATGAGCGCCAAGGCCCTTTTGGACAATAATCCTAACCCCAGCCGTGATGATGTCAGGGAGTGGTTCCAAAAGAACCGGAATGCCTGCCGCTGTACGGGATACATCCAAATAACCGACGCGGTGATGCTGGCGGCCAAGGTACTGCGCGGTGAAGAAGAGATGACAGACTTTTCGGAACTGCTCGGAAAGGATGGCTCCGTCTGGGGCACAAGATATCCAAGGCCTAACGCCGTTTACAAGGCTACAGGAACCTTTGACTTCGGCGACGACGTTAAGCTGAAATTGCCCGAGGGCACCTTGTTCGCCGTACCAGTCTGCCCGGAGACCCACCACGCATTAGTGAAGTCCATTGACCTCTCCGAAGCTGAGAAAATGCCCGGCGTACACAAGATCGTCACCGCTGAGGATATCTTTGCCAACAAGGGTACCAACCGCATCCGCGGCCAGGTTGGCTCCGAGACGACCAGCACCGACGGGTGGGAGAGACGGATCCTAGTCCCCGAAGGGGACAAGATCCGCCAGTGGGGTGAAGCTGTGGCGATAGTCTGCGCATCGACGGAAAAGGAAGCAAGGGCCGCGGCGGAAATGATCCGCGTCGAGCTTGAGGAACTGACTCCGGTAATGAGCGTCATGGAAGCGATGAAAAAGGACGCCCCGAAGGTTTACGACGAGATCGAAGGTATCGACGGGATGCCCAACTGTTTCAATAAACGTCCCTTCATCAAGGGTGAGGACCCCGCCCCGCTCCTCGAAAAGTCGCCCTTCGTGGTCGAAGAGGAATTCCTGAGCTCCCGCCAGCCTCACCTGACCATAGAGACGGACTGCGGCTTCGGTTATTACGACGAGGAAGGGCGTGTTACGATCCAGAGCAAGAGCATCATGATCTACGCCCACCAGATGATGATCGCCAGAGGCCTGGGAGTGCCGCCCTCCAAGATCCGTGTCATTCAGAACAATACCGGCGCTACCTTCGGGTACAAAGTGGCCGTCACCAACGAGCATCTCATCGGCGCCTGCGTCATCGCCACCGGGCTCCCCGTCTACATGCGTCTGGACATGAAGGAGCATATAATCAGGACTCCCAAGCGGTCACCCTTCCTCATGCGGGTGAAGATCGGGGCGGACGAGGAGGGCAGGATCATCGGTGCCGAGCATTACTGGCACGTCGATCACGGCCCCTTCTCGGAAGCCAGCGAGAAGCTGACAAACATGGGCGGACTTTTCTTCTGCGCCCCTTACAGGGTGGAGAACTTCAGGGGCTGCGGCTACACCCACTTCACGAACCACAAATGGTGCGGGGCCTTCCGTGCTTATGGCGCCCCCCAGACCTATTTCGCCGGGGAGATCGCCATTGACATGCTCGCGGAAAAGGTCGGCATGGACCCCCTGGAGTTCAGAGAGAAGAACGTCATGCGCCCCGGGGACACCATGCCCGTAGGGCAAAAGCCCGAGATCTACCCGTTGCTGGCCATGATCACCAGGTTGAAACCCCTGTACGGGGAGGCCAAAAAACGTGCCGCGGCACTATCGACGGAACGCGTAAAACGGGGCGTAGGAGTTGCCATAGGCATCTACAACGCCAACTCCGTAGGGCCCGACGAGGCCAGGAGCAGCATCGAGCTGACAAAGGACGGGGTCGTCCTCTACAACACCTGGGAGGATCACGGGCAGGGCGCCGACATAGGATGCGTGGGAACGGCCCATGAGGCCCTTAAACCCCTCGGCATCAGGCCCGAACAGATAAAGCTGGTCTGCAATGACACCGCCAAAGCTCCCAATAGCGGAGCCGCGGCGGCCAGCCGGAGCCAGATCATGGTCGGTAACGCCATTATCGACAGCTGCAACCAGTTGCTGGAGGCCATGGCCCGCCCTGACGGGACCTTCCGGACCTACGAGGAGATGGTCGAGGAGGGGATCCCCACCTTTTATGAGGGTTACTGGAAGGCCACGCTCCGTAACCTCGACGGGGAGATACAGCATTGCACGCCGCCCGACGACAAGACAGGCCAAGGCTATCCTGTCGCAAACCACATGTTCGGCCTTTTCATGGCCGAAGTGGCCGTTGACGTGGAAACGGGCGAAACCAAGGTGGAAAAGTTTACCCTGGTAAGTGACGTGGGCAAGATAAACAATTACACCATCGTTGAGGGCCAGCTTATCGGCGGCATCGCGCAGGGGATAGGCCTTGCCCTGACGGAGGACTTCGAGGATGTGAGAAAGCACACGAACCTGGTTTCCTGCGGATTCCCCTACCCCATGGATATACCCGACAAGATGCAGTTGATCCACATGGAGACCCCCAGGGAATTCGGCCCCTTCGGCGCTTCCGGGACAGGGGAAGCTCCGCTCACGTCGCCCCACGCTGCTATACTGAACGCCGTCTACAATGCCACGGGGGTCCGCGTAACCCGGCTGCCTGCCGACCCTCAAAAGATCCTGGCGGGCCTAGGATCGTAGGAAGGCCGGCTTAAGTCGCAGGGAGGTCCCGCGCACCGGCGACGGCAACCCAACCGCCTAGCTTCAGAACGGGCCTTCGGCATGTCCAAAAAGATCTCCCGACCTCGAGGTCGGGAGATCTTTTTCTTCCCACCGTTCGGTCGGGACAAGGACCGACACCTTAAGCGGCCGTCAGTCTTCGTAAAATCGCTTGTCGGCCCTCGCCTCCCGGGCGTTAACGGCCTTGCCCTCGAGCCACCCTACGCGGACCTCATCCCGAGGGGCGTCGAACTCCGGGACGAAGGGCTTGATGTCGAGCAGCGGCGTCCCATCCAGCATGTCGACGCCCTCGACGACGAGGACTCCCTTAATCATCGTTACGAGCCTCACAACCGAAAGGCCTATCCCGTTTGGCCTTCTGGGAGCCCTGGTCGCGAAAAGGCCGTGAACGGCCTGATCCAGGAAAGGTTTTACCGTGAGTTCGAAACCCTCAGAACGATGGAAATGATAAAGAAGGATCAGGTGGGAGAACCCCTCCAGGTCTTTAAGCCCGTCCCTAAAAGCTTCATCCACCTCGACCCGACCCAGGACCCCCCCGGCCCCAGGAGGCTGTACGGGCGTCCCCTCCCTCGACCTGTAGGGGGTCCTGATGATCCCGATGGCCGAATACTTTATAGGATCCATGATATCTTCCCTTTTACGGAATATTAGATTCCATCCCCACTGCTTGAGAACTATCCTCGATCAAGCAGAGAGAACTGGCCTTGAAGATGAAAAAACACCTATCCCCCAGGGAAGCGTCCAGGGATTCATAGCCGCTCGCGGTGACCACCGCAACGAGTTCAAGGTCCCCTGACCTGCCTGTCAGCCAGGTCAGCGGCCCCCGCCGTTTTATCTCTGAAAGGGTGACGGGTACCCTGTTCCTGGCCGAGGTGACCGACTCTTCCCTGGCAACTATGATATCCTCCGGCCTTATCGACAGGGTTACATCGCTCCCCATAACCAGGTTCTCCGTCGAATAAAGCCGGCTCCCATTGGCAAGGACGACACCGAGGTCGGCGCCGGTCTCGCTGACTACCTTCCCGGTAAGGATGTTGCCAGCGCCCATCAGGCTGGCCACGTACCCCGGCCTTGGGCGCCTGAAAAGGTCTTCAGGAGTCCCGTGTTGGAGCATTTCGCCGTCGTTGATGACAGCCACGTGGGTGGCCAGGGCCCATACATCTTCCCGGTCATGGGTTACATGCAGAACGGTGATGCCGATCTCACGGACGACCCTGGCCATCATCATGCGAAGCCTTTCCCTGGTATTCACGTCAAGGGCGCTGAAAGCCTCATCGAGCAGCAGGATCTCCGGTTCGGTCACGAGGGCCCTCGCCAGGGCGCAACGCTGCTGTTCCCCTCCCGAGAGAGTGGCGACATCCCTCTCAAGGAGGTCTTCAATTTCGAGCTGCCTGGAGATCTTGATGACCCTGAGATCGATCTGGTCGGTTGTCAATCCCTGGCCCTTAAGCCCGAAGGCGATGTTGCCCCGGACATCCAGGTGGGGGAAAAGCATATAGTCCTGGTAGACGATCCCCAGCCTCCTCTTTTCCGGCGGCCACGCGGTTACGTCTTTGCCCCTGAGGAAGACCTTTCCCTGTTTGGGGTGGAAGGCGCCTATTATCGTCTCCAAAAGCACGGTCTTCCCCGCGCCTGAAGCGCCCAGCAGGCAACAGTAGGAGCCTTCAGGGACCCCGAAGGAGATATCCTTGAGGCTGAAGTTGCCCAGGTCAACGGAAAGGTTCCTTACCGAGAGCAGGTCCACCTACAGGACCACCTCCTGGTTCAGGACCTCGAATACGATAATGGCCCCCAGGGATATGAAGATCAGGATGATCCCCGAAGACATGGCCATCGCCAGGTTGCCGTAGGAGATATTCAGATAGAGCGTTATGGGGAGGGTCTCGGTGTACATCCGGGTACCCCCCGCCAGGATAAGCACCGTCCCGAAGCACCCCATGCACCGCGCGAAGGCTATGACCGCGGCGGCGAAAAGGCCGCCCTTCGCCATGGGGACGGAGACCCTTAAAAAACTGCCCAGCAATCCGCAGCCCAGGCTCCGGGCGACCATCTCGTACCTCGGGCTGATCCCCCGGAAGGTACCGTAGACGACCCTGATGGCATAGGGCGCGGCCGTGAAGACCTGGGCGACGACGATGGAATACTTGCTGAAAACCACGTTCACACCCATCGACTGAAGCCACTTCCCGAAAGGAGTATGACCGAAAAGTAGAAGGAGGCACAGCCCCAAGACCAGCTCAGGGAACGCCATGGGCAGGTCGACAATGGTTCTCAGGAGGTTATGCCCCGGAAAGGTGAATCGGGCCAGCACGTAACCTATCGAAACGGCGAGCACCATCACCAGCGCCACGGAGATCAGGCTGGTGAAAAGCGACAGCTTTATGCTGTAGAGCATCTCCTCGGAAAGAGTGCTCTCGACGAACTCCGACACCTCGGGCATCAGGATAAGGGAAAGGATCGCCCAGATGAGGAGCCCCGAGAACAGGACCGTCGCTCCCCCCAGGGCTGCCTTGAAGATCTTGTTGCTCATAACTGCCTATTGGGGCTTCTCTATCGGGAAACCCCAGTTATTCCAGACCGCTTTGCTCTCTTCGGTAGTTATGTAGCGAATAAAGGCCTTCGCGTCTTCCAGCCGCTTGGTATAGGTAACCACCGAGGCAGGGATCGTCTTAATCAGGTTCTGTTCGGAGGGTATCCGTACCACTTCAATCTTCCCCTTGCCCTCGGCCCAGAGGGCCTGGTCTTCCCAGGCTATGGTCGCATCCACCTGGGCTGTAGCGGTGTAGATCAACAGCTGATTGGTGGTGCTCGGTTTCGTCACGACATTTTTAAGGACCTGGTCCAGGATATTGTTCTTCTTCAGAAGGGCGATGGTCACATTCCCGATGGCCGCCGCCTTCTCATCGGCCAGCGCCACCCTGATGCCTTCCTTGCCGAGGTCCTCGAGGGAATTGACCTTTCCCGGGTTCCCCGCTGGAACGAGGATGACCGGAACGTGATAGCATATCGTCTCCATGCCGTCCTCGATGGATATGCCCTTTTCCAGCGCGTCCATGGTGTACTTGATATCGCCCGGGATGTAGACGTCGCCCTCCTGCCTTGTGGATATCATGCCGAAAAGTTCGCCGGAACCGGCATAGATCATCCTTACAGGCATCCCCGTCTCCTGCTCAAAGGTTTCCTTGATCTCGTCCATTGGTTTCATCAGGCCCGCCCCGCAATAAACCACCAGGGGCTCCTCAGCGGCGAGGGACGGAGTGACGAAAAAAAGGGGTAATGACAAGACCAAGAGCAGCATTGCCGTCGCTAATTTCCTCATGATCCTTACACCTCCATTAAAAATGCCCTCCACCCGGTCACAGGAAGAGGGCACGCGTAGCGAAAGCGGCCCCTCCTTCCCAAACACGGGAGGCGCCGCCGTTTCCAGCGACACCCTTTCGGCCTTCCTTCATAGGTCCATCCCCTTAGAAGGAGAGGCTCGGAGGAGTTATGCACCGATGCTAACACTATTGATAATCAATCGCAAGTTGACGGTTTCATTGCTGTGGCTGGACAGCGAAAGAACCCAATCCCGCCTCAATACCTCACCAGGCGCTCAACCTTTTCCCCGAAAGGCCGGGTGTCCTTCCGAAAAAGAAAAAGTGGATCCCGAAGAGGGCCATCGTGTAAATCCTGTTCCAGGTCAAGTGCCAGGAAGCGGCCGTCAGTCCTTGAAAAAACGTTTGTCGGCCCTCGCCTCCCGGGCCTTATCGGCCTTGCCCTCAAGCCACCCTGTTCGGACATCAACCTGAGGGGCATCGAACTCCGGGACGAAGGGCTTGATATCGAGCAGCGGCGTTCCATCCAGCATATCGACGCCCTCGACGACGAGGGTGCTTCCCTCGATGGATACCAGCCTCACCACCGAGAGCCCGACGGCGTTGGGCCGCCTCGGCGCCCTCGTGGCGAAAAGGCCTCGGACCGTGCCGTCCAGGAAGGGCTTCACGGCGAGGTCAAAACCTTCCGAGAGGTGAAAGTGGTAAAGGAGGATGACATGGGAGAAACCCTCCAGGTCGCGGATCCCTTCGCGGAAGGCCTCGTCCACTTCGACCCTTCCCAGCACCCCCTCGGCCCCCGTTGGCTGGATGGGCGTCCCCTCCCTCGACGTGAAGGGCGTCCTGATCTTCCCTATGGCTGTGAAACGGACTGGCTCCATGGTCTTCTCTCCGGAATCAACAGTAATGACGGACAAAGGGTCCGGCGGCGGGTCTTCAACTAGGGCAGTACGAAACATTCCATATCGCTATTCCTCAGGGATTCCCAGGATTACGTAGCCCAGTAGTGCAAACCCACTATGGACGGAAGGACTTAGTCTCGGCTCTTTCGATTCCCGATCCTCTATTTGCGGCCCCTGACCTCTCTGCCCCCGGGTTTAACCATCCTCAAGGTCTGCCTTGGACCATGGTTTTACTCTCTTTTCTATGTTTCGGTCTTCCTGATATACGTCACCTCGAAAGCCTTGCAGAGTCTTTCTTCCTGGATGTTGTTGGGGAGAGAGAAGGCGTCCTTGTAATCATACGGCTGGAACAGGTCCAGACCACGGCCCAGGATTATCTTCCAGCCCGTATCCGTGGTTATGTATCTGTCGTGGAGGGTGTTGCTTTCATCGCATACGTAGGAGAAGTTGACCCCTGACCCTTCGAGATTCTCCTGCAATCTGTTAAGCAGCTCTTCCTGGTTGCTTGTGCCTGAGTCATCACGTTTTGTAACAAGTTTGACGTCGACCTCTTCCCCAACGGGTTTGATCCTAATAACTAGCTGGATGAGTTCACTCAGGTTTTTCGCCTGATAGAAATACCTGATATATGGATCCTGGATGGTTATGGAAGCAGCACCTCTAAGGTAATCTGCGAATAGTTTTTCGAAACTGATCCCTTTTTGGTTCTCCATCACCTGGATATGTTTGCCCGACTTCAACTCTTTTTTGATCGCTACTGGTTCAGGATCTGGTACGTCTGCCGGAGTAGCCTCTTCTCTTTCATCCTGCGAAGGCCCGAAAAACTCCGGGTACTGGTTTTCTTCCAGGGTTTTCACTATGTATTCTTTACCTTTCTCCTTATCGGTAAAACTGAACACAACAGGGATGTATGTCTCGTCCATTCTGAGGAGCTGTCCCTTAACCCGTTTTCGGCCCTCAATGGCGTATGCTAGCAATCTCTGTATTTCTTCCTTTGAGCAGTCCCTCCCGGGGTAAAGGATCTTCATAAGACCCGAGAAAGTTTTTTTAATTCCATCCAGGTCTCTTTGGGCTATAGAATTGTTAAGTTCAAAATATTTATTGTAATCAAGAGAATAGTCCTCATTTCTGAAATATTTGAGGATCTCTGCGAAGTAGTCGACGATGAAACCGTATCCCGACGTAAAGAGTTCGCCACGAAGAATATCGACTTCCCAACCGGGGATGTAACAGTGCAACCGGTCCAGGAAAGCCGTGTCCCTGTATTTTTCAGGCAGTTCATCGAAGAGGTCGCTGTGTTTGAGCATGTAGGGCACGGATCTTTTTGTGTTGCCAAGGAAAGCCATAGATGCTTCCGCCCCCAGGGTCTCGGTCCCCCTGGAAAAGGATTTGTTGGCCATGTAGTTTTTTAGGATATCTACTAGGCTTTTATCCACTTTCTTCCGCATCCCGGCGAACTCATCGAAAGCGACGGAATCCCAGTAACCTACAAGACCGATCTTTCCCGTAGTGTTGTTGACAAAAAGTTTCGCAACGGTGACTTCTCCGCCGGATATCAGGATGCCGTGGGGTGAAAATTCCGAAAAGAGGTGGGACTTCCCTGTTCCCTTTGGTCCGAGTTCCAAGAGGTTGTAGTTTCGCTCACAGTAACAGACAAGCCGGGTTATCTGGAACATCTTGTTCCTCTGGCTAAGTTGTTCGGGATTGAAGCCGATGGTCTGGATGATAAAGTCGATCCATTCCTCGGTGGAGAATTGCTTTCTTCCCTCAATGAATTTTTCTATATCGAAATGTGAGACCTGTATCGGCTTCAGGGTCCCCATGATCCAAGGGACTATCCGTGGATCCTCCGACCGGGTGAATTCCATATCGGCAATGCACCATACCCCGCCCACAAGCAGTCGCTGGTGTTTTTTCACTATCGAAGAGTCCACCAGAACACCCTTGATGCCCAGGTTGGAAAAGACTGCCTCGTAGCATCCCGTCTTATCGTTAAGGTCGACGGTTATCTTGTCGATAACTTTATGACTGCCCTTTTCTTTGATCCTGGAACGGACTAAAGCAGCCTCATTTCGGTGGACGTAGTGCTTCGCAAGGATCTCTTTTACCCTCTCCACCCCTGACAGGATCGTGTTCTCGTCATCGGTGGCGCAATACTGCCCCAGAAGGTATTCAAGGACATAGCTGGGCACTATGGCGTTCCCTTTCACCAGCTTGGTCAGGTCCTTTCTGACCACCAGGCCCGGGAAGATCTCGTTTATTTTTTTATCCAGTTCGGTCATAAAAAGTACCGCCTTTCAAAAGGGGCATACTAAAAATCTTCAAAATCGCCCTCAAAGGGCAGATTCAGGTTCAACTCAAAGCTCTTGTAAGTCTTGTACTGGCTCACCCCGGGGGCTGCCTGTTCCTTGAGCTTCAAGAAAACCCTCTGTCCGTTGAACCGGTCCGCCTCTCTTGAGAGACTAAGCGCTATCTTCTTCTCCCGGGCCCTTTCGTTCTCATCAGAGGAATCAAATATTTCTTTACAAATCTCCGACAAGAGTATGTCGTCGGCACTGAAAACACCTATCCTAAGCGACCGCGGCTGGACCTTCTCCTCAACGGGTTCAGTCTGAAAAAGACGGAAAACCGGTTGCCTGGAATTGATCCTGGGAGATGTAAATACATCCACTTCGACGGATCTGACGTCGCTGCTCCTGAGTTTAGTGACCGCAAGCACCGGGATGACAATCTCCTGGAGGCTCGCGCCGCCATGGACATATCTGCTCCCTGCGCCCTTCACTCTAAGACGATTTATCGATTTGGGGATGAGCACCTCCGAGCTGCCTTCGATGCCGAGCTGTTCAGAGGTGAATTTTTTAAAGGCGGGTTGGCTTTTAAGGTCCCTGCCGACGATATACCTTCTGCTGATGACGGTAGCGCCATCGGGGATCTCATACATGGCGAAGTCGCTCTCGTCGATCTCCTTGTCCTGGTAGATAAAGCCGTGGTCGCTGGTGATAAGGATGTTGTTACCGTTGACGTTTACGATCTTCTTTATTATGTTAAGGAGGATGTCGAACTCCTCCTCGACGGCCTCAAATACCCTGCCCTCACTGTCCCTGGAGTCCCCCGCTTCGTCTATTCCGTTGTGGTAGATGTAAATTACATCGTGCTCCTTGGCCACCTGCCTGCCTTCGGTATGGGCATCAAGCCCAAGAAACACATCGGCACTCATAGCGATAGCCTTGACAGAAGAGATGTCCTTCAAAATGCTATCCCGCGCGGACAGTCCCTGGGTGCTTCTCCCATCAATAGTCACGTTCGATAGGTCTTTTGCAAAGGAGATACTTCCGTGGGGGAGAAGGGCCGCCATTCCTAGCTGGGTATAAGAAGGCAATACTCCAAGCATGCTTTCGATCTCCGCCTGGTATCTATCGAGCCTGAGGATCCTTCCCTTCAGTTCCTCGGCCGCCTCGTAGCGCAGAGCATCGGAGATGACGACGAATATCTTCTTGCCCTGTTCAGGATAGGGTTTTACGTAACGGGAGTAGAAGGTCTCCTGTCCAGGAATGCCTTCTATATTCCAGGCATCCATGTCGTTGACGTGCTTCTGCCACCGGTCATTAAGGGTCAGAAGAAAATTGTTTGAATAGTGGCCGTGGACTCGTTCGTAAAGTTCCATAAGAAGTGAATCAGGCCCCGTCGCGTGGAAAGAGCGGACAAACTGGCGATAAAGCTGGTCGATCCTGAACAGGCTGCCTTCGTATTTCCTAAAAGCCTCCTGTGAGTGCCCAGATCTCAGATCCAGGTCTTTCATCTTTTCGAAGAACTCCGAGGAAATACCCACGCAAAGGAAATAATCCTCGTTCTTGCTGTACCAGAGGCTTTTCCTCCTGGCGTCTATTATCTCTTCTACTTTTTTATGACTGATCGAATCGGACAGGATGTCACGGATCAGGTTCACGATTATCCTTCGGTCCACAACTTCGTATATATCCAGATCGATCAATTTTTCCAATGGTTCCTGGTCGAGCTCTTCTACGATATTCAGGCTCTCGGCTACCTGCCCTGACATTTCCTTGAAACTCTCGATGCTACTCGTGCTGTCCTTCCAGCGGTTAAGGAAGATAAGACCTTCCCTGGAAAGGGGCATATCTCCACCCATGACTGACCTATAGCCTGTCGCGAACAGGGAATAAATAAAATCAATCATCGATGGAGACTCGGATCTGTAACCGAAACCGTTCTTCATCTCACTCCAGAAAAAGGGTTCCAAACCAAAAGATTTTATCTTGCTGAAGCCATCCCCTTTACCCCTGGCATGTTCTCCGACCAGCCTCAGGGTGATCTCCTCCATCTTAGGGCTGGATCCGCAAGCGATGGACAGCATTTTAATGCGTAGTGACCTGGAGTTTTCATCCTTCTCTATTAGCTTTTTCAGGGCATCAGTCCTGGCCGCGGATTTGAAAAAGGGCCGGTGTTCCTCTACCACGGGGCGAAGGCCGGCCGGCAACCCCAATTCCTGCACCAACACCGAAGATTCATCAGCACTGAACTCGACATTCGCCAGGAGAAGATCCAGAAGCCAGTTTTCGCTGTCCTCAGGTCTCCGGCAGGGGAAGTAAAGAAGAAATTTCGAATCGGAATCCTGTTTTACGATCCTATATTTCAGAGAGAACTCGTTGTTTCTCACCTCGACAACGCTTACATCGGCGAGTTCGAGGTTCTGGACAACCTCCCTCATCTCCGCTTTTTCGTCGTACCAGAAGACTATCCGTTCCTTCTGAAAGATCTTCTCAAGGTTTTTCCGGATCCTGTTCATGAATTCGCCCTCGCACTTTTATTACATCTGGAGCTGGAATAAGGCTCGGCCAAACTTGGGATAATTCGCCTTAACGCCGTCGTCCAGGTCGATCTCCATTCTTTTGGCGGCCACTGGATAAAGGACGTTATGCTCGTAATCGTAAAGCTCCCGGATCTGTTTCATTATCACTCCAAGATCTTTCTCAGCCTGGGCCATTTCTCTAACAGAAATGCGGCCGGAGGCCTTTCTAGTCTCGATCATATTCTTCTCGACCTCGAGCTTCCTGATCAAGGGCCTCAGGTATTCGTTGAGGACGGTGTTCGCTGTATCCGGGTTATAGCGGTGCATGTAGATCAAGGCGTTGAAGGTCTTCTGGGGGCTGCTGAAAAGCCAGTATATGGGCCTTTTTTTATACATCCGGACGTGGTGGGAATAAAAGTCCGAAAGGAAATATTTCCGGATATCCTTTCCGAGGGCCCTTTCAATGAAGGCCAGGTTCTTTTCGTAGTATTCATCTCCAAAGGTCACCCGAAGGAACTTCTTGAACCTGGCGACGATGTCGTCGGCGAAGTATTCCCCCTCCGTTATGGGAAGGACGTTGTCTTCATCGGGCATAAAACTGATCTCTTCTTTTGGAAGGTCAACTTTCTTGATGTAGTCCTCCACGGTCTCCCCCTGGTTGGCGAGGATGAGACCGGGCCTGTCCAGGGAGTAGCGACCGAACATGCAGCCCACGGCGTAGGATAGGAACTCACGCATTGTGTCCGCTAGAAGGAGCGATTCCAGTTCGGGATCGCTTTTTTTATTTCCATAGCGGTAGTAGGGGTTGCAGGTCAGGGTGATCTCCTCGAGAGGGACTTCGGGAGATAGTTCGTCCTGCAGGCCATAAGCGTCGATAAAGATCCTGTTGTTCTCCTCTTCAAGCCGCTTCATTTCAAGGGTCATTCCTTGCCAGTGGACTCGAAGGTTTTGATATGTTGCTTTTATGGACATTCGGCGATGTTCAGGATCGATCAAAGGGAAGGTATTAAAATCCCAGGAGGTTTCGTAGGAGTCCCAGTCCTGCTTTGATTTTCCAATGAGCCTTTGGCTAATGGTCATACTTCCGGCCCTGGGGATAATAGGCAATGATGCGACATGGCCAACCTCGAAATTAAGGGTGGGGGATAATATCTCAAGAAACTTTTTTGTGACGAGGGAGTTGCAATACCCAATGGCCCTGAGCATCAAAGAAGGGTCATCGCAAAAAATGGATGTTCCCGCCACATCATATATGAAACCTGAAGGAAAATATCTGAAAGCCGGGGAGCCGCTACTAATCTTTGACCATGAAATTGATTCTTTGAAATAAGTCTCCAAATTTTGTGGTCTTGATCTTAACCTTCCGGATTCGTCTGAAAAGTTCTTTATTCTGTAGCCATCGTTTTCCCAATTTACAACGAAATCCTGATTACCATACCAACGCCTAAAAGTCCCTCCTTTATTGTAGGGGAACCATTTCAGGCAGGAGATTTTAGCCTGATTTCTGTTAGGGAAAGAAAAACCTATGGTACTCAAGCATACCTCGTGCCAATTACGTACGAATCGATCGTTATCTCCGGTTGCTAAACCTTGTGTTGGTTTACAAACCGGGGATAACGATCGTGACTCCTCGAAAACCCGACGGACCCTTTCACTCACCCAATACGCGATCGGCGAGCCGGGGATCTTCTTGAAATCAGAGGCTGAGGCACGGTAAAACCATCCGCAATTAGGGTTCTTTATAGCCTCAAAAGCTTTTGGCGCTTGCTTTTTCGCTCCCCGGAAATCCGATAATCTGACAAAGGATCCTTTGAAATAAGGCTTGTATTTGTTTTCTACAGTGAAAGTACAAACCGGTACTGTTGCTCCTTCAAAACCTGAATATTCAAGCTGTATCAAAGAAGTAATCGTTTTTTCCTCAATGAGGAATTGCCGTAATTTTTCGTACGAAGAAATGAACATCCAGACAAAAGGCGTCATGAATCCGGTTTGTCCTCCCTCGAGAGTAAATAACAAATTCCTCTGTATGAACATCGAGAACAGATCGGATTTTGTATCGGGGAAAAATTTCTTTGCAAACTCTTTCAACACATCGTTCATGTTCTTATTCCCCATGTAGGGGGGGTTCGCCACGACGCAATGGTATTTTCGTGCCAGGTAGCAGGCCTGGCGGAGGACGGAAAGAACCTTTTCGTGGGTGATCTTGAGCACCCAGTTGTCCTGGAAATCTTTCTTTTCCAGTTGCCTCAGGAAGTACCCCGGGCTTAAAAGTGCAGGAGTCAGTAGTGATCCTATGCTATCGATGCTCTCAAAGGATTGAAGGGTCTCTTCCAGTTCGTCGGTGTACAGATCTTCGCCGACGGCCTTACTGTAGTCCTCCAGTTGCCGTTCATCGAAAGCGACCTTTTCCAGGCAGATGATATTAGGCTGGAGCATTCCATTCCTGAAAAACCTTCTGTCGTAATGCCTCGCCTTCATGGTCAGCGCAAAGGCCGCAAGGGCTGCTGCGCGCCGGTCTATTTCCATTCCGAAGAGATTTTTCTGTAGTATCAGTCTCGCGATTTCTGAGCGGTCATACCCTTCTTCCTCGTAGATCCTTGTCAAAAGGTCGAAAGCATAGGTTAGCATGTGACCGGAGCCACAGGCAGGGTCGCAGACGGTTATCTCTTCGGGGCTTCCCACCCTCAGAAAATTCCCTTCCGTTTCACCGTCGCAGGAAATATAGTAGTCCATCTCTTCTTCGAGCCTCGATGCGGGCCTGTTCAGCATCCATAGGCGGCCCAGGGAGTTTTCTACCAAGTAGCGGACGATCCAGTGAGGGGTGAATAGTTCTGTCGCTGCTGGAATATCTTCGGGGGGTATCTTTTTCTTTGCCTTAATTACTGCATCATGCCTTTCAGAAACATAGAACTGGTACATCCACCCGATGATCTCTACGTCCTGGCAGTCCTCATCGGTTATTTGTTCGTTGATCCCGGCAAGGATAGAATGCTCGCTCAACAGATCGTCGGGCATCAGAAGCTCGGTATGATCCTGAAGCTTCTGGAACATGAAGGGCATCTGTTTATGCCAGGAGTTGCATACGCCGATAAGAAGGAAGCGGTAAACCTCGTTCTGGGAGTCTCTTGAGGGTATGGCCCCGTCGAGTATCCTGTAGAGCCTCTTTCTCTCCTCCACAGAGATATCATCGGGACAGTGCCCGCCCTTGAAGGCCTCCAGGATCTCCGGCTGGGTTCGGCCGGGCAAGGGCGAAATGGCCTTGATGCCCGTGTAGCCCCTGGAGTCCATGAACCTCAGGGCGACGAACCGGTTGAACCAGGTGTAGGCCACTTCTTCTATCAGAGCCTCTTTGCCCTTTTTTGAAAGCTCCTGCTTCAGCTCAAGGACCTGGTCGCTCTTTTCCCTGAGTTCGACGGAATCGAAAGAGAGGACGTAATCCAGTTTGGAGGCCACAATTCCCAGGAGTTTCTTTCTTGCTTCCTTTGAAAACCTTTCCAGTTTGTTGAGATCCACCTGTTACCGTACCTCCCAGCCCTGGTTTCTGTTTAATCCTGGATCAGGATGGAATCGCCGTCTTTTATCCGCTCGATGAGAACTACCCTCCAGGCCTCAAGGAATTCCTCCACGTCGGATTCGGTGGTAAGCATAGGCTTCTTCTTTTTGACCTTCAGGTCCGTTATGGTAACAACATTCCTTGGGGCAACGGGGCTGCATACGCGGTTCCCATCAATAACAATGGGCAAGGTCATCTTATGCAGTTTTTCCAGAATGCCCGGGTACTCCTGCTTCTTAAATGTCACTAGGAGATCTTTTATCTGTAAAATGAATTTAACCTCCCTGATCTTTTCACCGATCTGTTCAAAGGGGTTTTCCAGCTCTTTTTGCTGCTCCTCCGCAAGCTGAGGGTACTCAGCCAGGCCTCTCGTTTCCCGAAGCATTCGGTCAATCTCCTCAAGCGCTTTCTGTTTTTCCACTGCCAGCACTTTCTCCAATTCTTTTTTTAAACCATCGAACAAGGCCTTTGCGTCCTGAAGGTTGGTGTTTTTAAAGATATCCCTGGAAGACATCCCCTTTTTCAGGTCAGATACTTTGGCCTGGTCAAGAAAGGAGAAGTTGGCCTCCTGCTCGCCAAGAAAATCTTTGATGTCATCATAAATCCTGCCCCTAGGCCCTTTGATGAAGTTCTTGATCGGTTCAATGGTGTTTTCCTGGAGGTCTTGTAAGCGGTCCTCGTACTCCATCATTTCGTTGAGGTAAAAAGTGTAGTCCTTTCCAAGAAACTTCCTAAGCTCTTCTATCGCATCACTCAGGTCCTCATCAAAGGGGTACCGGTCCGCTTTGTAAAGAAGGTTGTCAAGGCTTTCTACTTCCTTGCGGAGCCTTTCCTCAAAAGCCAGGGCCACATCTTTGGCTTCACTTTTCGTGTTAGCTTCGTTGAATAACTTGTTGTGAAGATCCTTGAGGCGCCTTACCGCTTCCTGGGGAAAGGTTTCCCTGAGCTCAATGACAGTATTTGGATATTCCCGGCTGTTCTTGAAAGCCGAAAGGGCGCCGGCCCTGTCGAGGTAATCGGATTCTTTCTTAAGGTCTATCTTGCCTCTGGCGACCAGTTTTGCCAGCACGCATAGGCTTCCTTCGTTCCACCATCCATAAGGCACAGCCGCGAAATCATCGATCACGTCCTTAACTTTAATCCTGTCACCCTTCTGTTTTTTCCGCTGAAGATAAGCAAGCAGTTCGCTCTCTGCCTCTGAAAGGGTTTCGTCGGGGGCGAAAAAACCGGCCTCGGTCTTTTCCGTCAAGATCTTTGCAAGCATTTTGTCATCCATGCCAGGGTCAAGCATTTTGAGGTTCGGATAGGAGGCTGATACAAGATACTGGAAAGCACCCAAAAATTTTAACCGGGGGTCTGTCAGGGGAACATTCAGCTCATCACCCCTCAGGAAACAGGTTCCCGCCGCAATGGCTTCTTTTATCCTCGCTTCAAGGTCTGACTTCATTTCTTCGTATTGGTGGGTTTTCTCTGACAATATCCTTCGTATGTTGTCCTTCGTCACTTCCCCCTGATGAATGCGACAATACTTTTCAGTTTTTTTATTCAGATACAAGTCCTCTATCAGCCTTGGATCCGCGTCGAGCATCAGGACCAATTCGTTACCCTGAATGGATCTCATGGCTTGGGCTTTTTTGTCTCCATAATTTTTATGAAAAGGCGTTATTACATTTATAGAGAGGTCAGCGTTGATGTGCCCGTAGGATGAATCATCGATCAGCTTGTTGAAGGGGTAATCCTTTTGCTTTTCTTCGTACCGGATCCTGGAATCCTTTAGTATTGAGTGATAGATAATGTCCACCAGGAATTTGTTGATCTCCGATTGGTCCACATCGACATTTTTGATCTCCGCTTCGACGTCTTTCTCATCGTCGGTCAAGTACTCGTAAAGGTCTCCCGATCTCCTCAGGTAGGTGTTTTTCTCAAGAAGGTCGAGGGCTTTTTTCACGTCCTCTTCCAGTCCTATCGGATCCACATCGAAACGGTCGATGAGCAGGATGGAAATATTCTTTGGGTTGGCTTTGAACTCCCTCACATACTTCACCATCAACAGGGCTTTGATCACCCTTACAGCCAGGGGCTGGAGAGAAAGAGTCCGCTCCGCGCTAAGAATGTCAGTTTGGATCTGGCTTTTAAGGGCCGTCTGGATACCGTCGAACATAAGATCAAAGGAGGCAAGGTGACCTACCTTTTTTTCTGCGATGCGTTTTGCGACTTCCTGGAAAACGCCCAACATGGAACGTTCACCTACAGACCTGAACTTGCCCTCAAAGGCGTTATGTTCGGAGAGGCCCTTTATGGCGGACTGGAGCAGTTCGAAGTGGTAAGGCATGAATGGGTAGCATGCGACGAAATCTTCCTCGGACTGGAAATGTCTATAAGTCCTTCCTGAGTCACGGAATTCGAAGAGTGTTTTCAGGTTGTTCTTTTCCTTTTCGTAAAGGAGGGCAAGGTCGCTGATGACATCGGACTTTTTTTGCAGAAGACGCCTCTGTATGACCTCTGCGACGTTCTTACTGGTCAGTTTCATCCTGCACTTGAGACGGTCCTGGATCTTCGAGAAGTCGTTGGACTGACGTCCGCCCACTTCCCCGATGACATCGTCCATGTCCTCCTGCGAAGTGACAATCAGCCATGCCTGTCCACGGCACTTGGTGGCCAGGCTCTCCGCTATGGTCTGGAGGTTTGTCATCAGCTTTACGTTATCAGCTATGTACTGCCCCACTTCATCGACAAATATGTTGAGCCTAAAACCAGGTCCCTGGTTGTCGATATAGTCCTTGACCTGCGAGGCGAAGTCCTCTATGGAAAGTTGATAGGTATGTTCATACCTATCCAGGGTTTTTGTCGCTTCTTCCTCGGTCATCCCCTTTACCCTCGAAAGGGCCGCGATAAAATCTCCCGCTTCGAGCCAGACGTACTCTCTGGCTTCCTCCCATGGCTTACCCGATATCTCAAGAAATGCTTCTTTGAATGCTCCGTAACACCCCTGGCGGTCCATGTCGTATTCGAACTGGGCAATATGGGGGATCTTGGGATCATAGCCTCGGAGATCGTTGAATACTTTCATGAATACAGAGAGCACCGCGTCAGTTTCCTTTTTTGACATTACGTCAGCCTTCTGGTCGATATTAAAAAGAATGCTTCTGGAGGGTATGGAAATGGCTTTCTCCATCTGCCCCTTGAGGAGGGCATCGTCCTTTAGTTTTTCCAGAAATATTTCAGCAGCAGGGAGGTCATCAAGAAGGAGGCGGTTTTCCAGAACATAGGAGAGGATCTTGAGCAGATGGGATTTTCCCGAACCGAAGAAACCGGATATCCAGGCGCCGTTTACCACCTGGTAGTCGTTGTAGTAGTCCAAAAACTCTGAAAGCCTTTGATTTATCTCGTTGGTTATTACGTACTCGTCAATCTCCTCAAAGAGGTGCTCATCGTCATCTGCCTTGATAACACCTTCAATGATCCGGTCTATTCTCCTTTCAAATATCTCGTCGATCTTCATCATTTCTTCCACCTCCCGATACTTCGCCTGCCACGGTGCAGTCCCCAAAATAATTTAGACGGCATACTCATCGAGGTCAAAAGCCCGGTAGTAATTGTCGCCGGGCAAAAGCCCGAAAAGGTTCAGCGTGTATCCCTTGCTCCTGGTGAATTGATACTTGCCGGGGAAAAAGACTACCAGGGGAAATTCCTTGAAAAGCCGTTGCAGGTTGCTCAATATACTGTGGGTCCTGAGATAGGGGTAGACCAGACCCACGCCTGTGAGGAAGACCATACGGCACGCACCGCTTTTGAGTTTGCCTTCTATCTCGGGCACGATGGTTTTCTCCACATCGAGCATCGAGCGGAGCCCTTTGAGGAATTTCGCCTTGTCCATTGTCGGCTCCCTGTCCATCAGAAGGGAGAGATGCCCCTTCTTTTCAAGGATGTCAAGAACCAGGTCATAAAGGTCCAGCACAAGGACTTCTATTCCTTCTCCCGCCAGCTTGTTTTTAAGGTTAATTACCCTCTTATCCACGTAGTTTTGGGCCTCGGGCGGGAAGGTGCTTATGAAGAAGGGGACTTCTTTGCGGGACAAGGCAGTATCCAAGAACTTCTTACTGGACAGGAATGGATGGTATTTTTCAAATTTTTTGTCTATCTTCTGGGCAAGGGCTCTATCCATTTTTTCGCACCGCTTCCTTAATCTCCTGGTCGGAGTATAAAAAAAAGGCGAGCTCCCAGGGGTTACTGGATACTATCATCTTTTTTAGGGTTGACGAAAGCAAGATGGGAGTCACTCTTTTTTCAGAAAAAGATGAGAAGAAGCCGGTCTCCCGAAGGATCTTGAACAGGACCCCCTTGACCTTTTTTTGAGTGGACTGGGTGAGCTTTTCATACTCAGGGTGTTCAAATGCAATATCCTCTACAAAACTAAGATAATCGGCATCGGTGAGAGCCGCCCCCATAGGGAGCAATTTATCCCTGAGGACCTGAACTACAAAATCACGAATAAAGACATACAGCCTGCAAATGGACAGAAAAATGACCTGCCTCTGCTCTTCCAGGTCTCCCTCTGCAAGGAACACTATCTCATCATCCGACAGGGTTTTAAGCCTCCTTTTGATTTCCAGGAAATACCTGTTTGAGGAAGAGAGTTTGTTCTTCTGAAGCATCCTGGTTGAGGACACCTCTTTTGAAGCCTGTCTCCAGATGCCTTTATCTAAATATACTTCGGCTATTTTGACGGTTTCATTCAACAAAAGGCCTCCAGCCGTGAATGAGAACTTATACTTCTCCTGCATAAATCGGCCCACCCCTCAAAACATCTTTCTCTGGACAGGCGACGAATCCCTGTCGCTTTGGTAACAGATCCTGATGAAGTTCTCTTTTGATGATAAAGCCTCCGGAACAAGCCCCCTTACAGATAAGGACTTGTAAAGAGCGGCAGAAAAAGCCTGGCAGCTCAGAGATTTTTCAGGGTTGAATTCAATGTCTGTAAAGGCGTCATACTCCAGGAGCGATCTTGCCAGATGGTCATTTCGTTTTTGATGGAGAGCCGATATGTAAAGCCAATCATAAAACAAAGTTTGTGGATTTAAAGGCCAATCGGAGGACCCGTAACGGAAACCGACAATATTCCCGGAGATCTTGAGCCTCTCGTCTTTCTTGGCTTCTCTGGGTGTAGCGGAATAGAGGTCCATAAAAGGACCTCCCCTTTCAAACACCTTCCCTCCCTGAAAGAGCACTTCCACCGGGGCAGGTTTGTGATCGGGGGTGTTGAACCGGAGGTTAAAGGCACTCAATTCAACCCCTAGTTGGTCCTCGGATTTGCTTGAAATCTCCAAGATCCGCTCAAGGGCAAGCTTTTTTCTGGCGGAAGCGTGGAGGGAACGGATCGACCGCTGTTTTTGATTCTTTGACATTCCGGGAAACCACTGGAACTCAATGGAAACCTTTTGGACCATCGGGGAACCGGAAGCCTTGGGCAAAAAGACGGGTCTTATGGCCATAATTATCCCTTCAATTTAAGCAATTCATCATCTAAAGACAAATAACTGGCTTCACATCTGTTCCAGGAAGCGTAATCCATCCGGGGAGAAAAAAGAGTTCTGTCGATCTCAATGTTAGACAGATCATTTGCATCCTTGATCAATTTCATGTCATCCTTCGATTCAAGGGCGATACCTTTAATGTAGCGGCTTGGGATCGCCCTATAAACCATAACCTCAGCCTGTGGGTCCGTGGTAAAACTTTCCGGGATTAATGATCTCGATTCTTTTTCGTAAAACATTCTGTCAAAAGCATCTATCGAACAAAGATGTGCCGCTGGGATAGCCATGGAAACGGATGATGCGGCATTTCCTGTAAAAAACAAACAACCAAGTTCCCAAAGCACTTCTTTTCCTACCTTGACCACCGCCCATCTTTTTTCTTCAGCTTTCGACCGCTTCGCGTAGAACATTTTATAATTGGGAAAACTGACCGAAGTGGAAATGAAGTCTAAAAGACAATCTCTTCTACCCTCATCGGAATAATCAAAGGGAATTCTTTTTTGATTCAAATCCATTCTGGAAAGCAAACCATTTCTCATTATGTGTCAATTAACACCCAGATTCCCGCAGTAAATTTACATCCACTTTCCCGCAGATATACACATTCCTTCTTGAACGCGTTGGGGTGATTCGTGAACCTGAAATGTTTGACCGTTCAGGTCATCCCTCCTTCCGCGGTGCGGGCCTGGTCCGTTGTTCCATCTCCCAGAGGCGGTAACTGCTTCCGTCGACATGAACGACGTGGCAATGGTGTAAAAGCCTGTCCAGGATAGCGGTAGTGAGGACTTCGTCTCCTGCAAGCATCTCCGGCCAATCCCGTATGCTCTTGTTCGACGTGATGATCGTGCTCGCCCTTTCGTACCTGGCGCTTACCACCTTGAAGAGCAGGTGGGCGTCGCCCCGGTCCAGGACCTGAAACCCCAGCTCGTCTATCACGAGAACACCCGAGGAGAGGTATTTCCTCCTCCTGTTTCGCCTGGAAGGGTTCTCCTCGTCCCGCCTGAGGCGAAAAAGCAGGTCGTCGGCAGTCAGCCAGGAGACGGAGAAGCCATTCTGGACGGCCCGCACCCCTAACGCCGCGGCGAGGTGGCTCTTGCCCACTCCGGGCGGGCCGAGGAGGAGGATGTTCTCCTTCCTCTTGGCGTATTCGCAGGTCGAAAGCAGCTCGATCTCCTTTTTGTTCACGCTCCGACCAAAGGTGAAGTCGAAGCTTTCAAGGGTCTTGCCCTGGGGCAAGCCGGACAACTTCAGGGAGGTCCTTATCCTGCGCTCTTCCCGGTATTCACGTTCTCTCCTCAGAACTTTTTCCAGAAAGTCACCGTAGGAGGCATTGTCCTTTACGGCCTGTTCCATGAGCTCCGCCACGAGGTGCTGGGCATGCTCAAAGCCCATCTCTTCCAGCAAAGACCTGCTCGCGTCCAGACCGGTCACTGCCTCTTGAAGCCTGGTCATGACCGTGTACCCACAGCTTCCGCGTAGCGATCTATGGAACGCCTGGGGGCATCTTCTATCTCCCAGCTTCTGGGTATTACGATCTCCCTGCCAATTTTCCCAAGAGGAACAGGGGTCTTTCCCGTGCCTTCGCTGGCCCCTTCGTAGTGGCCCTGGTCAATGAGAAGCCTGCAGTCCGTTTTGCGCGGGAAGGTGCAGAGCAGTTTCCCCTCTCCCCATATCTCGACGGTGTCCGTACACCCCCTGACCTGGACTGTCCGTTTAGTCCAAGTGTAGGGGACGCTGTAACGTCTTCCCTCGAAGGAGACAAGGCAATCCCGGCCAACTTCCCTCGAGACCTGTACATCGAAGGGTACAGGAAGAAAAAATGGAAGGGGCTTTAGATGCTGCTTTTCAAGGTTCCAGCTGTCGTAGATGCTTTTGCCCGTTACTGGGCATAGTAACTTCCGTGATCTGGCAAGGATCCGGAGGGTGCTGGTCTCCTGCAGGTCCTCCATATCCTCGAACCGGTCCTTCTCCGTAATCTGGAGCGTCTTCACATCCTGGACCCTACGTTCCGCCTTGCCCTTGTCCCTGGGTGTCCTGACCCTGTGGGGGTCTATGGCGAAATCCATCTGCTTCGCGTAGGAGGCGTACCCTTCGTTGAGCTTCGCCCAGGCTCCGCAGCCGCAGGCTACTCCCGTTTTGAGGTTGTCGATCCTGACCGTGGACGGGACACCTCCCAGGAATTCGAAGGCCCTGTTGTGGCAGGTAAGCCAGGTGAGCATGTTTTCGCTCCGGCTCCAGACGACGGACCACATCCGGGAGTGGGACAGGGTCATTATGAATGCCGAGATCTTTGTCTCTCCGCCAAGTTCGTGGATATAGATCTTCTTTTGAAGCCAGTCGGCCTGAGCTTGCGCCCCCGGCTTGGTCTCCACCCGGCGGAAGGGGGCAGGGAAAGGGGCCTTGCGCCTCCTTTTGACGAACCTGTAGACACTCATATAGCTCCCCGTGTATCCGTGGTCCGCGCAGAGTCTCTCATACAATGCCTGAACGGATTCCGGCCGCTCCTGCCCTTCCTGCTCCTGTATCCACTCGAGGACAAGGGGTCGGAAGGGAGCGCACGCTTCCTCCTGGAGCGATCTGCCATCCACGGCTCCTGTCCGATGCCGTTCGAGCCTGTATCTCAAGGTGCTTTCGTCCACGCAAAAGGTGGACGCTATATCCCTGATGCTTTTGTGGTTTGCTAGTTCTTCCGCGCACATGATGTGATGCTCCTTTAGCTTCGCCACGGTTGGCACCCCCGTCCAGGTCCTTCCTGAACAAAGAATGCCATATCCGTTTACAAGACTTCACCTCAAGATTGTATCCATGTGCGGGAATCTGGATGTAAATTTAGATCCATCATATGGGTGTTGGTGACATTATGGAATGAAGGTTAGATACAGGGGTAAAGTGGACCAAGAATTGAATCCCTCTAGAAAGAATCCTTTCTTGTAAACTTTTTCTTCGGATTTCAGGATGAAGGAAGACCGTAATGCCTTTACCACTTGGGGTAAGGGACGAATTCTGCACTTCTATCCTCAGAAGATCATATTCAACGTTAAGACCGTTGGGTTGCCTGAACGAAAACCTCCCCGGCTTGGCCTCAAGAAGACATTTCCCCAAAGGGGTGTCCTTTGAAATAACCCGGTCCTCGATCCTGCCCGAATCGTCGACAACCCAGTAACATTTCTCGCCGTCCTTTTCGAGGTAGAATTTCGTCTTTAAGGGCCAAGTCAAATGGATCCAACCCCCCCTGCATGTGTCATTCAACCCAGGGACAGTAACAATTGAGATTAACTGGACTGAACAATCCATACACATTGAGCATACCACAACAGATCCGCATATTTCCCCTTTCCTTGAGAGGTCGCCTCCCACCCCGGTTGTAATGGGGAAAAGATCGGCTGATCTCGAAGGATGCCGGCGCATGAAATGAGCGACCTAGAGATACTTTATGCGGTGGTGTTCTGTTGAGGTCCGCTTGGCCTGCTGCAGCCCGGCCCGGATATCCGGCTTCTGCCGCCCGTTTGAGGTATTACCTGAATCTGCGTGCGGACCCGCTCACTTATGGCAGTGACGTGGGAAATAATGCCGATCACCTTTCCATCGTGCTGCAAGCCCGCGAGGGTTTCCAAAGCGGTGTCAAGGTATTCTTCATCCAGGGTTCCGAAGCCTTCATCCAGGAACAATGAATCAACCCGGACATTCTTACTGGCCATTTGGGACAACCCCAGCGCCAAGGACAAGCTGACAATAAAGCTCTCCCCTCCGGAAAGGTTCTTCGTGGAGCGGACCTCACCGGCCTGGTAGTTGTCAATCACGTTGAGTTCCAGTGGCCGGGTTTCGTCACGGACCAGCAAGTAGCGGTCGTTCATTTTCTGCAGTTGTCGGTTGGCGTAGGCGACCATCATTCCGAAGGTCAGGCCCTGGGCAAAATTGCGGTACTTCTTGCCATCGGCGGATCCGATCAATTTGTGCAGGTTTTCCCACCTTTGGTACTCTTTTTCACGGGCTTCGATAGCTATCTGGTTTTCCTGTATCCGTTTCTTGGCGACCACGTTATCCTTTAATTGATATTTGAGACCGGCGATAGTGTCCCGCATCTCCTTCTGGTCTTCCTCTTGTTCCTTTAAGCGGGGCTCAAGCTCTTTCAGCGACTCGTCAGTGACTTTGCGGGCCCTTACCGTGGCCAGCCGCACCTCCCGGTCTTTTTGTCTGGCTCTCAGGTCTGTCTGACGCTCGTCCAGGCCATCGGCCTTAGCCGCCAGCTTCTCCCGTGTTTCAGCAGGCAAGCAGGCTGTCCGGAATTGTTCTTCATCGGAAAAACCGACGCGTGCCAGCGCTTCTGAGAATTCTGCTTCCAGCCTTCTCAGTTCCGGCTCCCGCTGGTCGATCCGTTTTTTCAAAGATGCGATACCAGCCCTCGCATTAATTAATTTCTGTTGGAGCTTGTTGTGCTCGTCGCGGGCCTGACGTTCGGCATCTTCCGCATCAGAGAGAACCTTGTTTAAGCGCCCTTCTTCTTCGTCGGGGTTTTTGTCACCGTATAGGGCGAAACGTTCTTCAGTTCCTCGGGCAAGTTCTTTTTTCAAGTCCGCCAGGTGGTCCCGACTTTCGGACAGGGCGTTGTTCAAGGTTTGAATGACCGCATCGAGCTGTTTGATTTCGCTATCAATATTGGCGGTCTGTTTCTCCAAGTCCGCTTTTTCCTCAACCTTGGTCTGCCACGTCAGCGACCGTGCTTTGAGGGATTCGATGAGCGATGAGATCTCATTTTCGGAGATTTCCATAATACCGAGCGGCCGCAGTCCGGTAAGAACGACCTTACGGCGTCGAGTAAGATCAGCCTGGAGTTTCGCCCGGTCGTCCTCCACTTCGGCGAGTGCTTTCTCGGCCGCCTTCTTCTCGCTGGTCGCTTCCGACTCCAAACTTTCAGCCTCTGCCAGGTACTGGCGAGCCAGCGCTTCAGAATCTTCCAGTTTCCTGATGGCGGCTTCCTGGTCCTCGGCCTTGGTGATCAACTCGGTCAGATCTCCGATCTTCTTTTCGGCATCATCGGGAACAGGCACATTTCCTTCGGCAAAGGGATGTTCGGTGGCGCCGCAGAGCGGGCAGGGTTTGCCGTCTTCAAGTTTTGTCCGATGCTCTTCCAGTTCCATAATTTTTGCGAGGAAGGCCATTTCCCGCAGCAGATTTTCCTTCTCGGCGCGGTATTCCCGCAACAAGCGGTCACCAAGCAGCAAGCTTAGGGCGTCTTTTCCATCCTGAAGCTGCTTCGAGGCGTCCTCCAGCTCCTGCTTCCTTACAGCATATTGTCTCTCCCGTGCGTCGAGTGACTCTTTCGCCAGTGCCAACGCCACCGTCGCCGCTTCCCGTTCAGACTCTTTCTGTGAGATCTCCTCCTGCTTGGAGAGCAGACCGGCGAGCTTTTCCTCAACGCCGGCAAGACCGCTGATCAGCCATTCATCCTTCGCGTGGTCCTTGAGGTAGCCGTCTGCCAGCTCCAGCGCCTCTTGAACCCGGGACCGTTTCTCTTGCTCTTCCAGTCGAGACCGCCGGTGGGAGTCAATCCTGGAAGCCTCCCCCTTACAGCTCTCATCTCTTTTTAAAACATCCTTTTCAAGTTCTGCAAGTTTCTGGTCCAGGGAACGGACCCTCTGCCAGATCGATCGGGCCGCTTTCAACTCTTCTTTGCTCAGTGCAGTCTGTTGCTCAGCATATTCCAGTACCCTTGCCTGCTCTTCGGCGGAAGATCCCAGCTCTGGGAGGGCCTCTTCCTCTGTGGTCAGAGCTGTTGTGTCATCGGCCTGTTGTTCGCGGAAGGCGTTGAGCGTCGCGAAGGGGGCTTCCAGTGAGGCTGCGTTCAAGGCTCGCCCCAGCTTTTCGCGGTCCGGCCTGAACGCCTCCATCTCGATCTGCAGTCTATCCGATTCTTCAGCCAGGCTGCTGATCTCCTTTTCCAGCTCATCGATGTTGGTAAGCCAGGCGACGGCTTCTCAGGTCTTGGCGATATCGGCGGCCAGGCTTGACTCCTCTTTCTGTTTCGTCTCTAGCAGCTGCTCGATCTCCTGAACCCTCTCCGGCGTAAGGACTACGATCCCCTCCCTTTCAGCCTTGAGCAGGTTCAGTTTTTCCTTCTCTTCGCGAAGCTGCTCATGTACACGGATGGAGATTCGGCTGTAGATCTCGGTGCCCGTGATCTGCTCCAGGATTGGAGCCCGATCATTCGGTGCCGCCTGAAGGAACGCAGCGAAGCCCCCTTGGGCCAGCAGCATGGAACGGGTGAAACGGTCGAAGTCCATACCGGTGGCCAACTCGATCTGCTCGGCCACACCTTTGATCCGGGATTCGAAAACCTCACCGGAATCGGCATCGGCAATTTCGTGTTTAGGGGCCTTGAGTTCACCGTCGGGTTCCCCGCGTGCCCGAAATTGGCTCCAGTGGCAACGATAGCGACCCGACTGGGTTTCAAAGGTCACCTCGGCAAAGCACTCACCGGTTTGGCGGGACATGATCTCGTTTTCGCTCCTGGAGACCCTGTTGAGGCGTGGCGTCCTCCCATAAAGGGCGAGGCAAACCGCATCGAGGATCGTGGTCTTCCCGGCGCCGGTGGGGCCGGTGATAGCGAAGATACCATCGGACTCAAAGGCCGGGTGCGTCAGGTCGATCTGCCATTCGCCGACCAGCGAGTTCAGATTCTTGAAACGCACCTGAAGTATCCTCATAGGCAGCCTCCCTATTCCGCCCGTTCGTCGTCCTCTAAGAGAGACGAGACCGCTTCCCGGTAGGTTCGAAGCAGCTCAGGCCGCTGCACCTTTGGTACACCATGATCGGTGAGGCATCGTTCAAACACCTCGTCGACGCTCAGGTCGTGAAGCGTTTCTTCTTCATGGATCTGTCGCAGCACGCGTCGAACGATTCGGTTGTTTTTTATCCGGAGTATTTCAATCGGAGTATTAGAAATAGCAGCCTCCAGGCGTTCACGCAGATCACCAATGATCTCGCTGCCTTCGTAGATGACCTCGAGCCAGCCTTGGAAGCCGCCTTTCAATAATTGGACGATCCGGCTTGAAATGCCGTCCCAGTCCCCCTTGACGCGCTCCAGTTCCCGAGATTGTGGAACATCGATCAATTGTACCGATGCAGTCGTCCTGTTGAATTCGACCAGGCAAACGCTCTTCTGCTGTTCTGCCTCTCCAAACCCTATGGGCAGAGGAGAGCCGCTATATCGAATGGTTTCGGAGCCGTCCACTTTTTGCGGGACATGGAGGTGTCCAAGCGCCAGGTAATTGAAGCAGGCAGGGAAAGTCGAGGCGTGCACCCGGGCAACGGAACCGATATAGAGTTCGCGCACGCCGTCGCCTTCGACGGTCCGGCCGCCCTGGGTGTACAGATGTCCCATGCCTATGATAGGGATATCGGCTCCGAGTTCCCCGCGCTTCTGCTCTGCCAATTCGGCAACGGCGGCGTAATGAATGCGGATGCCGTCGATCAGTTTTTGAACCTTGTCTTTGGAGCTTTCTCCCGCTTCGGCGACGCGGATATCCCTGTCGCGGAGGTAAGGCACGGCACAGACGATCAATTCCGGAGCATCCTGTTCATTGCGGAGCACCAGCACTTCTTCTTCGGGGGAGGAAGCAGGACTTCCGACCACATGGATATCTAGAGCCTTGAGCAGTTCCTTAGGTGCGTCGAGAAAGGACGGAGAATCATGGTTGCCCGCGATGGCGACGACATGCCGGCAAGACGAGGCCGCAACCCTGCACAGGAACCTGTAATAGAGCTCCTGGGCGCGATTGTTCGGAGCGCTGGTGTCAAAGACATCACCCGCCACCAGTAGCACATCGATCGCCTTGTCCTGGATCGTCTTTGCCAGCCAGGACAGAAAGGATTCATGCTCCTCGTAACGTTTCCTGCCGTAAAGAGTGCGTCCGATGTGCCAGTCCGATGTGTGAAGAAGCCTCATGCTTTTACCTCGCTACCGCAGAGACAGAGTGCTACGCATATTCATCACACCAATTATTTATAAAGTCATATCTCTAAGCGGCTTGTCAAGACTTAAGGTTCCCTCTCTCGAGGAAACACGGGGGGTTCCCCTTGAATTGCGTTGTCCGATCAGTCCATTCCCCTTGCTGTAATGACGTCGGGGTTTCAACCCCGAAGCACGTCCTCCCTGGGAACGTGGTTACTCCTTACGCCCATCATTTCACCCCTCAGTCTTTTCTCTTTTCGGGATAGTATCGGGTAAAACCGGCTGGGTATTCCCCATTAAAAAAGGGTGGGAAACCCTCGGCGATATGATACCACGTGAGATCGATGTCCTCCAATTAGCCCTAACCCTCTGAACTACCTATGCTGAAAGGAGGTACACCTTGAACTCGTCCTAGGGGTGGTAGCGGATCGCTGATCGTCTATGGGATCGACCGGGATATGGGAGGTGCCCCGTAACACAGGCCCCTTGCGCTTTCGCCCTCTCGTTGATGCGAAATCCAGCCGTGGTCATGGTAACCGCGTGCAAGGATAGCACTTCGCCGGGATAGACTTTAAAGGAATGCCGCTGATCTCGTTCGTGTGGAACCCCTTTACATTCATTTTCGAGGGTATTGAGGGAGAACGTTTAGATTCCACCGGAATTAACCCTTTTTAACACCGGTGGATTCGCCGTTTAGGTAGACGCAAAAAAGGGTCTCCCCGAATCGATTGAAACGGAGAAAACCCTTGGGGTTACTGGAATTTGGTGCCGGAGGGGGGACTCGAACCCCCACAGGGTTGCCCCCGGCGGATTTTGAGTCCGCTGCGTCTGCCATTCCGCCACTCCGGCAAGCGAAGATAGTAGTACCACAGGGCAGGGCTTCTGTCCAGACATCATAGATCTTAGGGGTGTACTCTCCATACCCCTTGGGGTAAAATACCTGCCGGTGGTGATAAGAATGGCCTTGGAAGAACTGGAAGGCTCCAGGGGATGTTTCATCTGCGACCGCAGCGGCACAAACCCCAGGTCCCTCGGCGTGATCCTCTACTGGGACGGCGACTCTGAACGGACGGTGATACCCTTCACCCCCGACGAAACCTGGTGCGGTTACGAGGGTATCGTCCACGGGGGTATACTGGCGGCGATCTGCGACGACGCCATGGCCTGGGCTGCCAAGAAGGCCATTGAGAATTGGACCGTGACGGCCGACATGAGCATCCGCTTCCTGCGACCCGTCAAGTCAGGCGCCAGGTACACGGCCTTCGGGAACTCCCTTTCGGTGGACGGCCGGAAGGTGAAGACCGAGGCCCGGATCATTGGCGAAGACGGAAAGACCTACGTCGACGCCAAGGGCACCTTCGTTGGGGTCAGACCTTGAATTTGAGTATTTGTATACAAAAAGGGCAAGATCCGTGAATCGTGAATCGGAAATCGTGAATCGAAAAGAGCGAAATACGAAAGACAGGAGACAAAAAATCAAGGCAACTGAAGGACAAAAAACCGCATACGCCAATTTAGGAGGTTCGTGATATGGACGTTTCAACGATCAGGATCAGGCACTACGCACCCGAGGGGGCCCAGTGCGGCCCCGTGAAGGAGACCTACGACACACTCTGCAACATGGTGGAGCAACTCGGGCCGAAACTCGCCCGCATAGGCTTTCCCGTGACCCTCGAAAAGGCTCCCTCCGGCGGGGACCCGGAAAAGAACAACCTGGTGACCCTCGAGAGTGCCGATATCGACTTCCCCGAAACCCCCCTCGACGAGATACTGGGGTACGAGGCTTCCTCTAAGCCCTGCGGCTGCGACGGGGGCGAGGGCCACGGCCGGTGCCGGACCATCGAGGTGGCCGGCCAGACCTACCAGGCCGTCCCTCCAGGGCTCATCGCCGACGGCCTGCTCCGCGTGGCCCTATCGTCCACCGGGGGCTGCGGGAGCGGCTGCGGCACCTGCGGCGGAGGCTGAGGGATCTAGGTCCGGGGGCTGCCGGCGGCAGCCCCTTTTTAATTGAACGATACATCGGACGGAGGCGATCCTGATGAAAAAACCCTGGATAACGACCAGGGGAGGGGATAAGGGCACCACCGGCCTCGGCGACGGTTCCCGCCTCCCCAAGGACCACCCCAGGGTGGAGCTTTACGGGACCCTGGACGAATGCCAGGCCGCGCTCGGCCTGGCCAGGGCCTCCTGTTGCCACGATGAAATCCGCGAGGTGATCTTCCGCCTCGAGGAGGACCTGGGCGCCGTCATGGGCTACCTGGCCCTTTTCCTGGGCCTCCCCGAGCCCGATCCGGGCGCCCTTGACGAAATAGTGGAAAAGGTCCGTACCTTAACGGGCGAGACTTTCCGCTTCGTCCGCCCCGGCGACTCCCTCCCCGGCGCGGCCCTCCACCTGGCCAGGACGATCGCCCGCAGGGCCGAGCGGGTCGCCGTCGGCCTTCACCGGCAGGGCGATATCGGCGACGCCCCCTACGCCTGGCTGAACCGCCTCTCCGACGCCGTCTACGCCCTCTCCCTTTGGACCGACTGGATAAACCGCGGGGGCCGGTAGATCCCGGGGCCGCCAAGACGTTGCGCCGTCGGCCAAGGGATGTATAATGGACGGAGTATACGTAAAACCTCCAACCCCTTAACAGGAGGCGGTCCCATGTTCAACGACCCGCTCTCGCCGGCTCGCAACATAGACCTTCGCCAGATCGTCTACGAAAAGATAAAGGAAGCCATCGTCGGGGGCTTCATCAGACCCGGTGAGAGGCTCTCCGAGGTCGACCTGGCGGACAAGCTCGCCGTATCCCGCACCCCCGTCAGGGAGGCCATAAGGCAGCTCGCCCAGACCGGCCTGGTGACGCTGGAACCGCGGCGGGGCGCCTTCGTCTCTCTTCCCACCGTCAAGGACGCTTCCGACCTCTACGACCTCCGCACCCACCTGGAGATCATCGCCGTCCGGCTGGTGACCCGGCTCCAGCCCATCAAGGAGCTGGAGCGCTGGCGCCCCGTTTTTTCGGTCATGACCGACGAGACCGAGACGGACCACTACCTCGCCGAGGACAGGCTGTTCCACGCCTCCCTCTACGAGCTGTCGGGCAACCGCTACCTGACCATGATGCTCCACAACATCGCCGACCTCATCAACCTCTGCCGGCACTACTCCGTGGAGGGCATCCCCTTGAGCACCTTCGCCCACGAACACGTGGCCATCATCGACGCCATCGAGACGGGCGACCCCGACAAGGCCGAGGCGGTAATGAGGGGCCACCTCGAGCGCTCCAGGGACGGGCTCCTGAACTACCTGAGGGGGCACCCGGAACTCTCGGCCTCGGGCTAGCCCTCCCCCCAAATGCAGTCCCCGCATCTCTTCAGCTATTTCCTGGCCCTGATGGCCGCCGTCAGCTGGGCGGTGGCTCCCGTTCTCTACCGCCGCGGGGTGGACCGTATATCCTACTCCGGCCTAGGCGCCCTGCGTTGCAACGGCTACATCATCAGCGCCGCCCTTTTCCTCTTCCTTACCATGGGGCCCTCGGCCTTCGTCCCCCTCCCGGCGGTGACCATGGCGAAGATATTCGCCTGCTCCGTCCTCTGGCTCGTCCTGGGGGACTTTTTTTATTTCTCGTCCCTCCACAAACTTGGGGTCTCCATATCGGTGCCCGTCACGTCCTCCTACCCCCTGATGGTGGTGCCCGCCGCCTGGATCTTCCTGGGGGAACCCGCCAAGCCCATGGTCCTCGTAGCGGCCGCGCTCATCGTGGCCGGCCTCGTGCTGCTCTCGCCCCACAAGCAGGACCTCGAGGGGAAACGACAGGTTCTCGGCGGGCTGGCGGCCTCCTTCCTGGCCATGTCCTGCTGGACCTTCGGCATGATCACCAACAAGGTGCTCATGCAGACCGTACCGGTGCCACAGCTGGAATGGTGGCGCTCCGTGAGTATCACCCTGGGTTCGTGGGTCCTGTTCTATCTCCTGGAAAGGTGCAGGGGGGCGGGAAGCATTCCCCGGGGCCCCATGGTCGAGATGGCCCTGGCGGGCGCCCTGGGGCTCACGGTGGGCAACCTATTCATGACCTACGCCTTCGGGCTGGCCCCTGTCGACGCCGTGGTCTGCATCGTTTCCATCAGGCCCTTCCTGGCGGCCCTCTTCGCCACGCTATTCCTCGGCGAGAAGCTCACCCCCCGGCTGGCGGGCGGGATCGTCCTCGTCTTCATCGGCGTCATGACCATCACCTTTTAGCCCGTGAAGCCGGGCCATCTCCGGTTCCTCTCCGAGACCGCCCGGCCTGTAGAACTTAAACGGCCGGTCCATGTACTTTTGGGCCACCCAGTGCCCCGGAAAGTCGTGGGGGTAGAGGTACCCCTCGCCGCCCGGCCTCAGGTGGAGGGGGACCTCCTGTAGCTCGCCCCGCTCAATGGCCGAAAGGGCCCCGTCAATGGCCTTGTAGGCGCTGTTGCTCTTCGGCGCCAGCGAGAGGTAGATGACGGCCTCCGAGAGTATTATCCTCGCCTCGGGGAGCCCCACGAAGTCCGATGCGTAGGCGGCGCCGGCCGCCACCGAGAGCGCGCTCGGGTCGGCGAGCCCCACGTCCTCGGCGGCGAAGACCAGGAGCCTCCGGGCCACGAAACGCACGTCCTCGCCCCCGGCCACGAGCCGTCCCAGCCAGTAGACGGCGGCGTCGGGGTCGGAACCCCTCATGCTCTTGATCAGCGCCGATATGATCCTGTAGTGGTCGTCCTGGTCCCGGTCGTAGCGCTGAAGCGCCTTGGGCGATACGTTCCTCACCGTCTCCGCGTCGATGACGCTCCCCCCGCCGGCGGCCACGGCGTGGGCCGAAAGCTCGAGCCTCGTCAGCGCCTGGCGGGCGTCGCCGCCGGCCCCCAGGGCGATCTCCCCCAAGGTCCGGCCCGAGGCGGAGAGCTCCAATTCGCCCAGCCCCCGCTCCCTGTCGGAGAGGGCCCTCTCCAGCAGCCCCACCAGGTCCCCGGCCCCCAGCGGCCGCAGTTCGTAGACCACGACCCTGGAGAGGAGGGTCTTGTTTATCTCGAAGTAGGGGTTCTCCGTGGTGGTCCCCACCAGCACCAGGTCGCCCTTTTCCACCGAGGGGAGCAGCGCGTTCTGCTGCTGACGGTTGAAGTGGTAGATCTCGTCGACGAAGGCCACCGGCGCCCGGCCGGTGAGGCCCTTTAGGCGCTTCGCCTCGGCCACCAGCTCCCTCAGGGCCGCCACGTTGGCCGAGACGGCGTTGATCTCGAGGAAACCCCTCCCCGTCAAGGAGGCCATCAGGCGGGCGATAGTCGTCTTGCCCACGCCGGGAGGGCCGTAGAGTATGCAGCTGGGCACCCGCCCCGACCGGATCGCCCTCGCGAGGGGGGCGTCCCCCGACAGGAGGTGCCCCTGCCCGGCCATCTCTTCGAGGCTCCTGGGCCTCATCCTCTCCGCCAGGGGGACCTCCCACTTGCTGGCGGGAGCGGCCTCCCCCGGCGCCTCGTCCCAGAGGCTCCTCTTTTCCTTCAGTTCATCCATGAGAGGACGGCCTCCTCCACCATGCCCGCCCTCGGGGGGAGTTCCAGGGGCGCCCCGTCCCTGGAGATCATCACCTGGGGGTAGCGCTCCCCCAGGACCTGCGCCAGCACCGACAGCAGGGGCCTGTCGACGAGGGAGAGGGGCAAAAAGGGCGCCTCCTCCCACTGCTCCAGCGAGAGCTTCGCCTTGGAGTCGACCCGAAGTCCGCCCACACCGAGTGCCGCCGCGGCCAGCGCCACGGAGAGGATCTCGGGCGAAGTTTCCGGGAGAGCCGCCTCTATCTCCCAGGCCCTTTCGAGCCACTCTCTCCCGCGCTCCCTCTCCAGTTCCCGGTATTCCCAGGGCACCAACGGCTCCGGGGCCCCGAGGGACGCCACGAGGTCCGCCAGGCGGCCGTAGGAGGCGTCGGCCCACCTCTCCCAGTCGGGGTTGCATCGCTCCACCAGGACGGCCCTCATCCCGGCCCTGCGCGCCCCGTAGAGGTCGTAGATGAAGTCTCCCACCATCAGGCAAAGCGTCGGCTCCACGCCGATGGCCCCGGCGGCGGACCAGAGCGCCTGGGGGTCGGGCTTCAGTGGCCCCTCGTCCCGGGACAACACGACACCGGGCAGGGTTATCCCGCTCCGCTTCGCCGCCTCGAAGATGGAGTCCCGGCAGTTCCGGGAGACCACCGCCCAGGGGACCTTACACATCTCCAGCCACTCCAGCAGTTCGTGGGCGCCCTGAACGGGCGTCGCCTTCCTCGCGCCCTCCATTTCCAGTTCGTAGAGTTCCCTCTCCAGGTCGGCCCGACGGTCCCTCTCCAGCATGTCGGCGGCCTCCACCAGGGGGACCCGTTCGCCCTTGAAGTACTTGGCCCTGATGGGGCCGAAATCCAGCTTCGTGTCGGCCAGGACCCCGTCCCAGTCGAGGATGAAACCCCGTGCCATCGACGGGTGCCAGAAGGGCGCGGCGACAGCCATTGAATCCGCCTCCTCGGTAAGAAATAAAGAAAACGGGGCATGAAGACCCATGGCCCCCATACCCCGCTCCCCGTGCAAAAGAAGAAACCCCCGCGAGTGCCGTGACACGAAGGCCTTGACCCGTTCCAAACTAGGTGGAAACCTCACCCGCCTTTGCGCGGGGTAGCGCCTTGGCGCCGCCATTGCCGGCGGGTAGATCAGTCTCCCACGACCGGGTGTTGGCTCAAGGCACTTCACCATGTTCACGAACACCGCAGGGCCTGTTCTCTTTTACCCGTTGCACCGATATTATATCATAACACCCGTCAGGAGGGGTTCAACTTGTGGAAGGGCAGGCTCCCGAGACATATCCTTGAAATGACCCAGGAAAGTTTCGCGCGGAGGAGCAAAAGCCAACTCCACCGCCTCCCCAGTCCGTCCCTGGTGAACTGCGGGCTCGGCACCAACCCCCTGGGGATCCCGCCGGCCGTCAGGGAACTGCTGGGCTCCTGCGGGGATTGGAACATCGGCGACTACCCGCCGCCGGTGGCCAAGGACCTGACGGCGGCCATCGCCCGCTACCTGGGGGACGAAGGGCTGGCGGACAGGATCGTCCTGGGGCAGGGGTCAATGGACGTGCTCGTGACCCTCACCCGACTGCTACTCCCGCCGGGCTCCCTCCTTTCGGGCGTCTCCCCCCAGTTCACCGACATGCCACTCCAGGCAATGCAGGGCAGCGTCCGCTACCACCCGGTGCTCCTCAAGGGGCCCCGCTTCGAGGCGGGCCTCGAGGCCTGGATGAGGGCCGCCAGGCTGCGCCCCCACGTCCTTTTCATCGACAGGCCCCACAACCCCACGGGGCAGGTCCTCCCCTTGCGGGACCTCGAGACGGTCGTGGCCGAGTGTCTCGAGAGGGGGTGCTGGGTCATCGTCGACGAGGCCTACGGGGACTACCTTCCCTTGGAAGAGTCCGCCGTGGCCATAAAGCACCCCAACTGCATCGTCACCCGATCCTTCTCCAAGGCCTGGGGCCTGGCCGGCATGCGCGTCGGCTACGGCGTCATCGGCGACCCGGAACTGCTCCAGATCTACCAACTGCTCCAGCGCCCCTTCGGTGTGAGCCTCCCGGGCATCAAGACGGCGATGGCGGCCCTGGGAGATTCGGAATTCCTTGAATTGACGAAGGCTTACGTGAAAAGGGCCAAGGAGGCCATGCTGGGCGCCCTGGCGGGCGGCAGGGATATGGAGGTGGCCGTCACCCACCCCTCTACGCCGATCATGATGGCCCGCCGGAGGAGGGGAAACCTTTTCGAGATCCTGGCCGGCCTGGGGATCGACAGCGAACCGGGGTCCGCCTACCTGGACCTCGACGATTCGGCCGTCAGGCTCAGAGTGCCTCCCCCGGAAGACCTGGAAAGGGCCGTGGAGTTCCTGTCGGGGCTTTCCAACCTGTCATGAGGACCCCTGGCCGGCGCCCGTGAAACCGAGCCGGGCGAGAAGGTCTTCGGGCTCCTTGCAGTCTTCGTCCCTGATCGCGATCCTCACTTCCGTCTCCACCGGCAGGCTCTGCGACGGCGATATCGCCCCCAGCCGGGACCTTATCCTCCCGGAGACCACCTCGGCGCCCTCGAAGGGCGTATGGGGCAGCAGGACGACGATTTGGCCGTCGTCCACACGCCCGCTGATATCCACGCTCCTGAGGTTTTTCAGCACCTCCCGGGAGAGCACCTGGACCGTCTCGGCGACGGCCTCCTCGCCGCCGGTGGCCCAGACCCGGTCAAGGTTGGTGATCTCCACCGCCATGGCCGTGAGGGGGTACCCGTAGCGCCTGGAACGGTCCATCTCCACCTTCATGAGCCCCAGGGTCAAGTCCCGGGCGAAAAGGCCCGATACGGGGTCGCGGGGGTAAAGCCTGGTGATCCCCTCCACGGCACGGTTCCTCTCGGCCGAGGAGAGGAACACCGGCCAAAGGGCCTCCATCACGTCCCTGTTTATCTTCGCGAAGACCCCGCCGGCCCTGGCGAGGCAGAGGAGGACCGCCGGCGCCGAGCCGGTCAGCAGCACCCCGCAGAAGAGCGACCCGAAGCCCGCTTCCGTCATCAGGGGTTCCCACTCGCGCCCCTCGCAGGCCCAGGGGACCCACCATCTCGACCCCTCCTGGACTGCCAGGCCGCCGAACTGGTGGCCGAAGGGCCCCCCCTGCGCCTCGGACAGTTTCCTAGCGAAGGTGAGGGCGCTTTGCTTCTCGTCGAGCCCGTACTCCCCGGGGTCGGCCTCCTCCAGGGAGAGCATCCACCTCTGCCCGACCCCGTCCCAGACGAAGATGCCGGCCCAGTCAACCCCCATGTGCTCCACCAGCTCCAGGAGCAACTGGGGTATGGTGCCCTTCGCGTCGAAGAGCCCGAGGGCCTGGGTGAGGCGCTCCCCCATACCCAGGAGCCTGCGGTGGAACTCGTGGGGGGACAGGTCGTGGAAGAAGGCCACGAAACGCTCACCGTCGCTCCAGCAGCTGAGATCAAGCTCCATCTCCCCGGGGACCAGGGACCAACACAAGGTCTTCCATCCCTTCACCGATGCCGCCCTCAGGAGGGGTTCCAGGTCCTTGGGCCCCGGCAGCCCGGAAAGAAGGACGTCCAGCGCCTCCGGCAGTTCCGGGCAGGCCGTGCCGATGAGGTCGCAGAAAAAACTGTTGACCGACTCCACCACCAGCCGTTCCTCGACGATGCTCCCCGCGATCAGCGGCATGGATATCTGTTCCAGGATATCCCCGCAGACCCCTTCCAGGTCCCTCTCCCTGAGCCAGTCGCAGACGTCGGTCACGATCGGAACGCCTCCCCGTGGTAAGTGCTTCGCCTCGTCCCTATGATAAACTCTAGGTGCCCAAAGAGCCATACTAAATTAGGAAAGGGGCCCTGGACCTGGAGACAAAAAGACTAGACGCGCCCGGGACTTTCGGGGACGGCCTCGTCCCCGTCCATATCATGGAAGGGTCGGGGACCCCCGCCGACGCCCCCCTGGTGGTACTTCTCCACGGTGTCCACGGGTGCGCCGGCCCGGCCCCGGGGAACAAGTACGGCGACCTCGCCCGGATGCTCCTCGAACTCGGGGCCAAGTGCGCCATCGTGGAGACGAGCCGCCGGAGGCGGGACCGGGAGACCTTCTGCGAGGACAGGGAGGCCTGGGCCCACGAAGCCTTCCGGGGCAAGACCTTCCGCCAGGACCACGCCGACGCTGTGGCGGGCATCGAGGCGGCCGCCGCTGAAGCCGCACCCGGCAGGGTATGGCCCTTCGGGTTCTCCCTCGGGGGAATCCACGCCGTCCTCGCCGCCGGCGACGGTTCCCTCTCCTTCACCCCCGCCGGCATCATCCTGGCCGGTTCGGGGTTGAGGGTCCGCCCCGAGGCGGAACTCGCCCTGGACCTACCGATCCTCGACACCATGCCCGACGGCCGGCTACTGGCCGAGGCCGCGGGCCGGATGAAAGCGGGCAGGCTCATCTCCTTCTGGGGCACGCTGGACTCCACCTTCAGCGAGGAGGACTGCCGGGCCCTGGTGGAGGCGGCCCCCCTGCCGCCGGAAAGAAAGGGCTTCGTCGTCATCGAGGGGGCGGACCACGCCTTCCGCAACTACAGGGGGCTCCCCTCCCTAAAGCCCCTGGAACTTATCTCCTCCTACCTGGGCCGGACGCTTTTCTAACCCCAGGGCCAGCCCGGCGCCATACCGAGGTACGAGAAAAACCATGACCCCGTCAGCATCGACAGGACCCCTCCCGCCGCCAGGAACGGCCCCAGGGGAATGGGGTCCTTTCGCCTGACCCTCCGCGAGAGGAGCAGGGCCAGAGCCGTCAGGCCTCCCATCATGAAACCCGTGTAGAGGCCCCAGGCCGCCAGGCGCCACCCCAGGGCGGCCCCCATCCCGGCCGCCAAGCTGGCGTCGCCCCAGCCCATGCCTCCCCGGCTGACGATGATGATCACCGCTATGACAGCGAACCCCAGACCCGCACCCAGCAGGCCGTCGGCCAGGGCGCCCCACCCCCCGAAGACCCGCAGTGCCAGCCCGGCGATGCCGAGCCCCCAGGCGAGGAGATCGTAGACATAGCCGCTGTAGAGGTCCGTCAGGGCGTTAAGGAAGAGCCCCGCGGCCACCACGGCTGCGAAGGCCGCCGTCGCCGAGGGGCCCCACTTCCAGGCTATGAGGCCGCCCATCGCGGCCCCGAAGACCTCCACCAGCAGGTACCTCGCGGGGACCTTCGCCCCGCAGGAGCGGCACCTTCCGGAGAAGGCCAACCAGGACAACAGCGGTACCAGTTCCACGGCGGACAGCACCTTGCCGCAGCTATCGCACCGGGAGCGTTCGCCCCCCCACCAGGGACGGCCCTCCACGGTCCTTGAAGCCACCACGTTGAGGAAGGAACCCATGGAAGCCCCCAGGAGGGCCGAGAAAAGGACGAAGATGACCGAAAAGACCGGAGCCAACCGCACCACCCCTCGCCGCGCCGGCGGCCCTTATGAAAAAGGGTCCCGGCATTCGCCGGGACCCTTCCGAAGCGAGGTCAAGGTCAGTAGATGAGCTTGCTCTTCCCCTTGCCCTTACCGCTGAGCATGTCCAGTTGCTGGAGGACCGCCGGCGAAGCCACGTCGATCTTCGGCTTCTCCGCCTGCTGCTTCGCCAGTTCCTGCAGCTTCTTCTCGTAATCCTCCATGGCTTTCTTGATGGCCGCCGCGTCGCCCTTGACCCATTGGAGTATCCCCTCGGCGACGGTACGGATCACGTCGTCGGCGGGGCCCGCCTGGATGAGGCCCAGGTCGGCGAGGATCCTGTGCTCCTCCCTGATGGAATCGACGATGTCCTCATCGGAGATCAGGCCCTTGCGGTACATGGCCCTGGCCAGGATGTTGAACTTCGTCTTGAGGTTCTCATCGTTGAAGGCCAGGCTGTCCACCCTGGCCAGGAGCATGGACAGCACCTCGTCAAGACTTATCTGCATCGGCATCTGCATTTTTTTCCCCAAATCCCCCTTTGCTACGGAATCAGCCCCATTGTAACACGTGGGCAACCCACGGGCTTTGATGCCCCGCACGGAGGGATTATACTCTATCCCATGAGATGGGACCCCGTAAAATACGTGAACCAGGCCGCGTCGACGATCCGGAGGGAGCTGCCGACGTTTGCCCTCGTGTCCTTCGGCACCTTCCTGGTCTCCTTCGGCATCATGGCACTGACGCTCCCCTACCGCCTCCCCACCGCGGGCGTGGCGGGGGTAGCCGTCCTCACCAACTACGCCTTCGGCATCTCACCGGCGTGGGTGGTGGGGGTGGGCAACGTCATCCTCCTCGCCTGGGGGCTCAAGGAACTGTCTCTCCGCTTCGTGGGGTGGACCGTCTACGCCGTGGGCCTCATGACGGCGCTCCTCAAAGTCATGGAGAGCATGCCCCACCCCCAGCTCAACGAGCTGCTCCTGGTGGCGATCCTCGCCGGGGTCATCAAGGGGCTGGGGGGCGGGCTGGTGCTGCGGTCGGGGAGCTCCCTGGGCGGCACCGACGTGCTGGTGGTGGCCCTCAGGAAGCGCTACGGGATCGAGGTGGGGCGCTTCTCCTTCTATATTAACCGGGTCATCCGGGGCGTCGGTCTTCATCATCGGGCTCGAGGGGCCGTCTACGGGCTCAAGCCAGCATCTTTCGTCAACGGCCTGCTGACTGACAACGTCCTGCGCTCCTTCGACCTGGAGGAGGCAGGTCATCATCATCAGCAACCATCCCAGGGAGACGGCCGACTTCATCACCGGCGAACTTCGCCGGGGCGTCACGATCCTTCACGGCGAGGGCGGCTTCACCCACCAGGAGCGCCCGGCCCTGCTCTGCGTCCTGACCCCGCGGCAGACGGTCGAACTGAAGCGCCACCTTTCTGTCAACGACCCCAAGGCCTTCATGATTGTCTCCGACGCCTCGGAGGGTCTCGGCCGCGGCTTCAAGAGCTGGACCTCCCTCTAGCCTTTGGGGTCAGACCTTGAATTTGAGCATTTGTATACAGGAAGGGCAAAATACGTGAATCGTAAATCGAATCGAAGGGGCAAAACCAACAAAATTGGAAGAGCGAAAAACCGAAAACAAGGCGACAGGAAACAGTCGTCAGGAGGCAGAAAGAACTCAAGGCCATAAAAAAGCAGACATAAGGCGACAGCCTGCGGAAAACTCAAGGGCATGGTACCGGGAACACTTTGGTTCTGCCGATCCATGCCCTTCGTTTTTCGTATTGCCTGCGCCTTTCTTTTACGTCTAACGTCTAACTTCTCACGCTCTTTTACTTTTCGCCTTTGTCCTTGCCCTTCCTGCCGCCCGTTGCCTGACGCCTGTCTCCTTGTTTCTTGGTTTTTCGTCTCCCGTCTCACGTCTTACGCTCTTAAAATTTGGCCTTGCCCCTTCGATTCACGATTAACGGCCCTTACAACTCGCGGCACTTGCGATTCACGCTTTTCTAAAGGATCCAACCGTTCCAGCCCTTCCATCTCCTTCTCTATCCTGGCCAGTTCCTCCCTCGTGGAGGGCAGCAGCCCCTCCATCAGGCTCTCCCTGAACCTGGCGCCGGCCTTCGCCCGGTCCTCGCCTTTTTCGGCCCTGGCGCCCCAGCTGTACTTCTTCTTCCCCTCGAAAAGGTCCAGGTCCACCAGGCGCTTCCCCGAGGCACCGTACTCCATCCCCATGAGCATACCCTTCACCTGCTCGGGCTCCAGGAAGGTGGCCAGCTGGAACCGGTAGATGATCAGCTGCATCAGGATGCGGGCGTAATCCTTCCCCCGGCCCTCGCCCAGCACTAGGCCTATCTCCAGTTCGTCCAGCACTAGGCGGAGCCTTCTCGCCTGGAGGGGGTACCTCTCCCACACGTCGTAAACCCGGATCTCCAGGTTCTTCCAGTCGGCGTACCCCCGGGCCTCGTTGAAGTAGGACATTGCCCTGCCCCGGAGGCTCCTGAATAGTTTCTCGTAGGGCATCCTCACGTAGAGCACCTCGGGGAAGAGGTCCTTCATGTCGATCGGGCGGTTCAGGTTGTTCCGGGTGAACATGACGGCCACCCAGTCGCCGGCGTCGCCCCAGCGCAGGAAGAAGGGGATCCTCCCGACCTTCCCGTCGTAATCCTGCCTCATCTGCTCGATTATCTCCGGGAAGTCCCCGTCCACCCTGAAGAGAATGGTCCTGGGAAGGGTCCTCACCTCGTCCACCTTGTCGCAATACTTCCCGTTCAGGAGGAAGACCAGGATCTCCGTGGGCCCCACGTCGGCAAGGAAGACCCTCGAGTCCGCCAGGTGGCCGCCCCGGCTGAAGGCGAATATGAGCGTCTGTCCCTCGTCGGAGTGGTCCAGCGCGTCCTTGTAGCGCTTCTCCTCCATGGGAAACTCCCCAGCCAGGGCCCCCAGGACCGACTCGTCCCTGTACCTGAGGAACACACCCCTCGTGCCGCCCCTCACCAGCGAAAGCATCCCCTCATCCCTCCCTGGTCACAGACCCCTTTTACGCTTGCAGGACCTGGCGTCGTCCACGTAGAGGGGATAGGGCAGCACCGCCACCTCACCGCTTTCGACGAGGATCACGTTTATCCCGAGGACGCCGTTGAGGTAACGGGCGCCCTCGCTGTCGGGCACCACGTCGGCATTGTGCCCGAAGAGGTTGAAGGCCGCCGGCGGCTGGGGCAGTTCCTCCCGGGAGTGCGCCAGGGCCACGTCCAGCCCGCAGAGGGACAGCCTCACCCCCCGTTCGAAGACCTTCGCCCGGGGGAAGGCCGGGTGAATCTCCCCGGCGAGGTCATGGTTGCCAGCCACGATGGTGACCCTCTCGCCCGGGACCTTGCCCATGGCCTTCACCAGGCCCTTCAGTCTGCGCCGGAAAAGGGCGTCGTCCCCCGGCCTCAGGCCCAGCTTGACCTCGTCCACCAGGTCCCCCGTGTGGACGAGGCAAAGAGGTTCGAGGTAACCCAGGAGCTTGTCCAGGTCGCCGTAAAACGCCGACGGCGTGTCGGAGACATGGACGAGGCACCTCCCCCGGGCCCCCTCCAGGCAGACCGGCAGAGGCAGTCCCATCCTGAAACAGGCCAGGAAGTCCCTTACGGCCCCCATGGCGCTGTCATCCTCCTAGGACCTCAGGACGTGCAGGCTGTCCGGGGTGGCTATGGGCGACTTGTGGCAGTGGACCAGTTTCCACTCGGGCTTTTCCGCGGTGCCGAAATTATTGAAGACCCTGGTCTCGTTATGGCTCTTGTGCACCACGTTCCCCGGCGAGGCGGCCCTCACCATGAGGGTGAAGGTAACGATCGCCGTCGACCCGTAGACCTGGACATGGGGAGTCAGGACCTCGTGCTCCAGGGTATGGTCCTCCGACCCCAACTGGGTAGGGCCACCGCCGACCACCAGCCGGTGCACCCGTAGCTCCCTGAGGTGGAAATCCAGGCCGTCTATCCTCTGGGGGGAAATGTACCACTCGAAGAAAGTGCAGTCGTCAGAAGTGGTCTCCCGGTATGCTGCAACGTCCCCGTCCCATATACTCTGCAGGTTCCTCTCCATTACGGCGAGGACTTCCTGCTCGATCGACTTGCCTTGGTCTGCCATGGCGCTTCACCAACCTTCATCATCGATATTGTCGCCGAATATTATAACCGCTGCCGGAAACCCGAAAGAAAAGCACCCAGGGCGATCCCGGAAAGCATACCCAGCAGGTCGGCCGCTATATCGGCGGCCTCGCAGCTCCTGAAGGGCACCATCGCCTGAAGTCCCTCCGAGGCCAGGGCCAGGAGGACGAGCACCACCACTACCGTCCTGGTCCTGAGAGCTTCACCGGCCGTAGGGAAGAGCGCCAGGATGAGAAAGACCCCGAAGTGCGCCGCTTTGTCGGCCATCGCCACCTCCGGGAGGGGCGACCGGCTCAAGGGCATGATCGATATCACCAAAAAGGCCGCGATGCCCGCCACCCAGGCAAACCTCAGCCATCGGACGGTCCTTTCAGTCGGCATGGGCAGTATCCCTCGAAAGATAAAAAAAGAGGGGCCCCTTCCCTGGGGAAGCGCCCCTCGAAAGAACGTTACCCCGTCAACTACTGGGAAATAGCACTCACGGGGCAGACCGCCACGCAGGCACCGCACTCGATGCAGGTATCGGGGTCAACCTGGGCCTTCCCCTCCTCCATGCTGATGGCCGACACGGGGCAGGTCCCCACGCAAGCTTCGCAACCGATACAAAGATCCCTGTCAACTACTGCCTTTGCCATGAAGCTTCCCTCCTTGTATAGGGTGATCCAAATCCAACGTTCGCAGTATCGTTTATTTTAGCGTAAATTTCAAGGGCGCCAAACCCTCACCCTTGACATCGCGTCGAACCATGGGTGAAGCGGTGGGCCTTCGAGGCGGGCCTCACCCGGCGATGCCAAGCCTTTCCCCGAAGGCGGCCTCCAGGGCTCTCCTGGCGTTGGGGACCTCCTCCGTGTTGCCAGGCACCTCCTCCAGGGACTTCAAAAAGGGCCCCAGGAGATCCCTTCCGGAGATCGCCCCCGCCAGCTGCGCCGCCCTGGCGGCGTAACCCAGCACCTGGACCGTCTCGATCCTGGAGATGTCGTCGAAGAACCACCCGCAGCTGGTGTACATGAGCATGGCGAATCGCTCCATCTCCAGCAGGTCCTCCGCCCGCCCCTCCGGCCTTCCGCCGCCCAGGAGGGAGTCGATGTACCCGTCCCGGGCCTCCCAGGGATCACCGAAGTATTCGCCCCCGGCCTCCTCAAAGAGGCGGTCCACCTCCTCCCGGAGGCGGTCCAGGGACTCCCTCAGGGGCTTCCTCCACCCTTGTCGCCACTCGGGATGGTCCCCGGCCCTGCACCCGCAGTCGAACCTCCACCGCTCCACGCCGTGGGCGCAGCTCCAGGACGTGTTCTCGGCGATCTCCACCGCCGCCGTCGGGGGGTGCTTCTCCAGGAACTCGCCGTAGACGGTCAACTCCGCTTCGCCGCCCTCCTCCACCGTCTCCAGGCAGTAGGCCAGGGCCATCTCGCCGAAGCGGCGGTGGTGGCCGAAGGTCTCGCCGTCGACGGCCGCGTGGGAGAGCCTCGCCCCCTCCCCCTGGGCCCCGTCGATCATTCGGCCGGCGAAGGTCCCACCGTTCTCCAGGAGGTTGCCGAAGGCGATATCGTGGGCCAGCGCGCCGTTGTAGAAGAAAAGGGCGATGTTCCTCCCCGAGGGCAGTTCGCACCGGTAGGGCACCGTCGTGTCCAGTCCCTCGGCGGTGACGTCGCGCCAGGCGCCCCCCTCCCGAACCCTCGACGCCTGGTGGGGCGCCAGGATCGTGAAAAGGATCCCCGCTTTCGCCATGACCTCCAGCGTTTCCAGGTCCACTGCCGTCTCGGGCAGCCACATCCCCTCCGGGTCACGCCCGAAGCGGTGCCGGAAATCCCTCTTCCCCCAGGCGACCTGGGTCCTCTTGTCCCTGGCCGACGCCAGGGGCATGATCATGTGGTTGTAGGCCTGGGCCATGGCCCCGCCGTGGCCCGAAAAGCGCCCCGCGCTCTCACCGTCGGCGGAGAGGACGGCCGAATAGGTCTCCGGGCTGGCCCCCTCCATCCATGAAAGCAGCGTGGGGCCGAAGTTGAAGCTCATCCTCGAATAGTTGTTCAGCCTCCGGCGCACCTTCCCTGAACCGTCGAGGAGCCGCGCCGCCGCATTGGGCGCATAGCACTGGATGGTCACCCGCTCATTCCAGTCGTGGTAGGGCAGCGCGCTCTCCTGGCGCCCCACCCTCCCCGTCCGGGGTCCTCCTCGCGGTTGATAAAATGAATGCAAACGTACCTGGTCATAAAGCCGTCTCCCGCCCCAAGGTTTTCCCCGTTGCCTGGTTTTTGTCCTTCCGTCTTACGTCTCCCGTCTCACGCTCTCCGGTTTTTCCCTGTCTCCCTGTCGCCTTGCCTTTGCTCTTCCGTCTCACGTCTCACCTCTCACGCTCTTAAAGTTGGCCTTGCTCCTTCGATTCACGATTCACGACGATGATTCACGGCTTTTGCCCTTCCGCCTCCAACAAAAGCATTCCCAGCGGCGGCAACGACAGCTGTACCCTCCGGTGCCGGGAACCCGTGGAGGGCTCCTCCACGGCCTCGGACCCCGCCCAGGGCTGTCGACTCCCGCTGCCGCCGTAGACCTTGGCGCCGTTGCCCAGCACTTCCTCCAGGTCCCTCCCCGGGCACCCCAGGGACGTGGCCGTGCCTTGGCACGGGCGCAGTTGCAGATCTGCCAGCACGACCTCTCCTCCTTCCTTCGAGAAGCGCAGGAAGGAGATGACGCTGTTGTCGCGGTCCTGGAGGCCGACCCACCGGAAACCCCTCCGGGAGCAGTCCTGTTCGTGTAGGGCCTTCTTCGCCTTGTAGACCCTGTTCAGGTCACCCACCCAGCGCCGGATCCCGCCGTTGGGCTCCCGATCCAGCAGCCTCAATCCAGCTGCCCCTCGTGGTCCCACTCCCTCTCCTTGGGCGAATCTCGCCCATGAAGAGCAGCTTCTTGCCGGGGTGGGCGAACATGTACTCGAAGAGGAGCCGCAGGGTGGGCGAATTTTTGCCACTCGTCGCCGGGCATCTTCGCGAAGAGCGAACCCTTCCCGTGGACCACCCCGGCCTGGAGAGGTAAAGGAAAGACGAAGTCTTCCGAGAAGGCATACCAGCTCGAAAGCATCGCCCGGCCCGTGCTCGTACTCTCGTGGAAGACGGTGGTCCTTCGACAGGTAGAAGAGGGTATCGTGTGATCACCCCATGTTCACTTCAGCCCGAAGCCCAGCCCCTGGTAGACGGCTGGTCACCAGCGGCCACGCCGTCGACTCCTCGGCGAAGGTCTCGATGCTCCGGGAGTTCCTGTAGAGGGCCGTTGAGGTCCCCAGAACCCCAGGTTCTCCAGGGTTCTCCTTCCCGCGACGGGGCACCCACTCGCCCCTTTTCCGGGTAGTCCAGGTAAAGCATGGAGGTACACGGCGTCGACCAATCCGTCGACGTGGAACCGGTTGGCCCAGAAGGAGGCGCTGCTCAGCAGGAAGGACCGCACCTCGTCCCGCCCGTAGTTGAATATGCAGCTCTTTCCAGTCGGGTGGAAGCCCTTCCTCGGGTCGGCGTGCTCGAAGAGGTGGGTCCCGTCGAAGTCCCGCAAGCAACCCGTGGGGGTCGTCGGGGAAGTGGGAGGGCACCCAGTCCAGGATCACGCCTATCCCCGCCCTGTGAAGGGTGTCGACGAGGTACATCAGGTCCTCGGGGCTCCCGAACCGGTTCGTGGGGGCGAAATACCCTGTCACCTGGTATCCCCAGGAGCCGTAGAAGGGGTGCTCCATCACGGGCATCAACTCCACGTGGGTGAAGCCCATCTCCACGGCGTACCCGGCCAGAAGAGGGGCCATCTCTCGCCAGGACAGGAACCGCCCGCCGGCATCGCGCCTCCAGGAACCGGGATGCACTTCGTAGATCGAAAGGGGGCTCTCCAGGGCCTTCCGCCCGGCACGCTCGGCCATCCACCGGCCGTCGCCCCAGGCGTGAGAACTCTCCCAGACCATCGAGGCCGTCCCGGGCGGCGCCTCCCAGCGGCGGGCGAAGGGGTCGCCCTTCAGGGCCTCTCCGCCGGGCGAACGGAAAAGAATCGGGGAGTGCTCCCGGCCTCACCCCCGGCACGAAGCCCTCCCAGATGCCCGAGGAGTCCCACCGGGGCTTCAGGGGGCAGGCCTTCTCGTCCCAGCCGTTGAAGTCGCCCACCACGGAGACGCCCTCCGCCGACGGCGCCCACAGGGCGAAGTGGGTTCCCGCTTTCTCCCCCGGGTCAATAAAATGGGCGCCGAGCCTCTCGTAGAGCCGGCAATGGCGCCCTTCCCTGAAAAGGTATATGTCCTGCTCCGTCAGGAGCGAGGTGTCATAGCGCATGGGGCCGCATCAGACCACCCGGGGCGTCAGTCCTTCTGCAGGATCCCGTAAAAGGAACCCCTCCCGGAGTGGTCGTCAAAGGACCACTTGCCCAGGAAGCGGTTCATGAAATCGATCCGCCCCAGGAAGTAAATTGAGGCGCCCTCCCCGCCGACGGTCATGAACTCGCAGTCCCCATCCAGTTCCCACCTTCCCTGCACTTCCAGGTCCATGAGGGCCACGTTGGAATGGACGGTCCCGCTGATCGTGCCACCGGGCTCCACCTCGACGACGAACCAGCCGTAGTCGTCGCCGATGAAGGTCCCCCTGTAGGTCCCGGTGTAGGAGGACTGGGCCATCGCCGCTGAAGCAACCCCCAGGAGCATTGCGGCCGCCAGAACCGCCGCCCACTTCACCCTTCTCGACCTCATACTCCATCACTCCCTTTCAAGGATGTTTCCGGTCCCGAGATAATACCACATCGTCCTGATATTTCAGCGCATCCTGCCCCCGTGGTGCCTCCTGCAACGGCGCCTGCCGCCCATGCCGAAGATCTCGAAGGACTCGTCGAGGACGCCCTTCTCCCGGCACTCGGCGCAGATCACCGCCATCTCGAAGGTCTGGGGCAGTAGTTCGAAACCCTCCCGCTCGGCCCACTCCCTCACGACGGCCATCTTCCTGTCCTCTTCGTCGAGGTGAACCAGCTTGCCGCAGGACCGGCAGAAGACGTGGAAATGCATCTGCTCGTCGGGCACCTCGAAGCGCAGGAAACCCTCCCCGAGGTTCACCATGTTCAGCATGCCCAGGCTGCTCAATAGTTCGATGGTCCGGTATACCGTGGCTATCCCTATGGAGGGGTCCTCCCGCTGGGCCAGTTCGAGCAGTTCCCGGGCGCTCAGGTGGGTCCCGAGGTGGCGCAGGAGCGTCTCCACGATGATCCGCCTCTGGCTCGTAAGCCTGAAGCCCAGCGACTTCAGCCTCCCCATGTACATATCGATGCTCTCGGTCAGTTCCTCCTCACGCATTCAAAACTCCTTTCCCTCTCGGGAGGCCCGCCCTCAGCGGAAGATCAGCTCCTTGTCCGAGGGGTAAGTCACGGTGTACTTCACGCTAATTTGGCTGCTCTTCCCCTTGTCGAGGGCGACCTCCCAGGTGAGGAAACCCTTCTCGTCCCTCTCAGCAGGCGCCGGGGAAAGGGTCACGTCCTGGATCTTGATCGCCTCGTTGGCCGGCACGGGCACCCGGTCCTTCACCCTCACCTTCACGGCCTTATCCAGGCCGTTGCTCACCGTTATTATATACCCCCGCTGGTGCTTGCCCTTCACGATCCAACTGGTGCCCGTGGTGGGGATCATCTCCTCCCGCTTCGCCGTCACCAGGGGCGTCGTCCCGAAGGGCAGCACTGCCTCCTGCCCCATCGACAGGGCCTCGAGGCGCGTCCTGCCCGTATCCTTGCCGTCGACGGCGAGCCTCACCTCGCCGGGCAGCAAGGCCCTCCCGAGGGACTTCACCGTCGCCACCGTCCAGGCCTCGGTCGAGTACTCGGGGATGCAGACCAGCGAGACCTCGCCCTTTTCCGTGAAGGTCCCCGCGTCGATGGTCACGTCCTCGCCGGAACCGTCGATCTTCGCCTTGGTCCTGATGGCCACGTCGGTGAGCCCCTCCTCGAGGTACTCTCCGCCGGCGCCGTCCAGGGCGGGGGCCGCCGCCCTCATGGCGAGCTCAAAGGCTTTCTTGTTCTTGTCGGGGTCGTGGATATCGGCTATCAGCGGGGGCATATCGGGGATGCTGACCCCGCCCCTGGGCCTCACCGTGTGGAAGACCACCTCGCCCTCCCAGTCGATGCCGCTCTTTTGGTTCACCTCGACGCCGTAGACGCCCCGGATCTCCCCCGTCGAACTGTCCAGCTCCAGCCGGTAGAGCGGCCTCCACCGGGCGCTGCCGGTCCGGGCAGTCAGCAGGACCTGCCCCTTGCCCTCGGTCGAAAAGGTCACAAGGACGATCCTGTCGGGCTGGCCGGGGAAGCGTCCCTCGAACTCCGCCTTCAGGGCCTCGTATTCCTTCCGGGCCTTCTCCAGGAGCCCCTTCGTCTCCGACGCCTTCAGCTCCAGGGCCTCCCTTTTCTTCAAAGCCGTGTCTATGTAGGCCGCCAGCTCCGCCTCCTTGAGCCCCTCGGGCACGGCCGCCTCCAGGTGCTTCACCCCCTGGGCGATCGAGGCGGCCCTGGAGGAGAGCACCTCCACCTGGGCATGGGCCTTTTCCATCTCCTCGGCGAGGGGGGCCAGCGATGGCGGCACCCAACCCGTCCGGGGGACTTCCCTCACGTCGAGACCGGCCACCTTCACGCCGCCCTCGCCGCTCACGGTGACCGAAGAGGGGTCAAAGGCCGAAGGCAGCTCCAGGGACATCGCGGGTTCCGCGGCCAGGCTCACTCTCACGACCGCTTCCCCGGGGAAGACGTCCACGCGCCCCGCCGTCACCGCCGCCGGAGCCATACCGCAAAACAGCGTCAACAACACTACCGCTAGGGATGTCAAAAAGAATCCACGCCCCATGTTTCCCACCTCCCGTGATCAGTATTCCATCCTACCAGAACCCGTCGAATAATGCTGTTTCTTGGCCTTGTCATTGGCCTCTCGATCTCTGCCTCTGTCCCCGTCTTGATCCTGGCCTTGATCCGTGGTCTTGATCCTGGCCTTGATCCTGGCCTTGATCCTGGCCTTGATCCTGGCCTTGATCCTGGTCTTGATCCTGGTCCTCGTCTTGATCCTGGTCTTTGTCTTTGTCCCTGCCCTTGCCCTGTTCCTCCCTCGCCCTCACCTTTGCCCTTGTCTTAGGCCCCCGATCCCATGACCCCACCACAGTATTGGTTCAACCTTCCACCCACATTTTCCCCCCAATCCTCTCCCGCTCCTTCACCACCATCTCATCTCCCCATCCCGCGCCCCCGCTTTTTGCCCCTAAGCCTTGGCCCTTCAGGTTTACGATTTACGATTTACGATTCACGATTCACGATTCACGATTCACGATTTACGATTTACGGAACTTACCCTTCCTACCTCATAATGTGTATACAAATGCTCAAATTCAAGGTCTGACCCCAATCAGGTCTGACCAAATTTCCCCCAAATTCAAGGTCTGACCCCAATCTCCCAAGAGTGATAAACTATCTACGAGGTGAAGCCATGCTCAGTTGCGGCATCGTGGGCCTGCCCCTTTCCGGCAAGACCACGCTTTTCAACGTTATCACCAAGGCGGGCGCCGAGGTCAAGCCCTACGCGGGGGGGAAAACCGATCCCAACAGGGCCGTTATATCAGTGCCCGACGCCCGTTTTGAAAAACTGTCGGAGGTCTGCCACCCCCGGAAGGCCATACCCGCCACGGTGGAGTTCGTCGACCTGGCCGGCCTCTCCCGGGACGCCAGCAAGGGCGCCGGCCTGGGCAACTCCTTCCTCTCCTTCGTCGCCGAGTCGGCCGCCCTGGTCCACGTGGTGCGCTGCTTCGACAACCCCGATGTCCCCCCCTCGGAAGAGACCATCGACCCCGCCAGGGACTGGCACATCGTCGAGACGGAACTCATCCTGAGGGACCTCTCCGCCATAGAGAACAGGCTCGGCAAACTGGCCGAGAAAAAAAGGCCCACCCACGCCGAGGGGGCCGAGCAGGCCCTACTGGAGCGCTGCCGCGACCACCTCTACGAGGAGCGGCCCCTGAGGGAGATGGCTCTCACCGGTGAGGACGAGAAGGCCCTCCGGGGCTTCACCTTCCTCACCCAAAAACCGGAACTGGTGGTCCTCAACCTCGACGAGACCCAGGTTTCGGCGGACCTCCCCTGGGGAGAGGCCATGGAAAAACTCGCCTCCGAGAGGGGGCTGGGCCTCGCCAGGGTCTTCGGCCGCATGGAAATGGAAATGGCCGAACTCTCCCCCGACGAGCAGGCCGAGTTCATGGCCGAACTGGGGTTAACGGAACCCGGCAGGGAGAGGCTCATCCGGGAGGCCTACTCCCGGCTGGGGCTCATCAGCTTCTTCACCATAGGCAAGGACGAGGTCAGGGCCTGGACCCTCAAAAAGGGCGGCACCGCCCTTGACGCCGCCGGCGCGGTCCACACCGACCTCGCCAGGGGCTTCATCAGGGCCCAGGTGGTCCACTACGACGACTACGAGGCCTGCGGCTTCTCGAACGCCGCCTGCCGCGAAAAGGGCCTCCTGGGGCTTGAGGGGAAGGACTACACCGTCAGGGACGGTGATATCATCGAGGTAAGGTTCAACGTCTGATGGGAGGAATGCCTTCATGACCCTGCTTTTCGAACCTCTGGAGATCAGGGGGCAGCGTCTGCGGAACAGGATCGTGGCGCCCCCCATGGCGTCGCTCACGTCAACCAAGACGGGGCTGCCCACGGTGGACACCCTGGAGTACTACCGGCCCCTGACGGAAAGCGGGGTTGGCCTGGCCATCCTGGAACACCACGCCGTCCACGCCGAGGGCAGGACCCGCCGCCGCCAACTACTGCTCGACCGGGACGAAGTGCTCCCCTACCAAGGCGACCTGGCGGGACTCTTCTCCGGGGCCGGGCTACCGGCGCTGGTCCAGGTGAACCACGCGGGCTCCTACGTGGAGGACGACGACCTCATGAATGACGGGTGGCTCCCCAAAGCCCCCTCACCGATAAGGCACCCCCGCTCCACCGCCCTCATCATGCCCGTCAAGCTGACCCTCGAGGAGATCGCCCTGATACCGGTGGCCTTCCTCGAGGCCGCCTCAAGGGCCGTCAGGGCGGGCTACTGCGGCGTGGAGATCCACGCCGCCCACGGCTACCTCCTGGGGCAGTTCCTGAGCCCCATGACCAACCGGCGCCCCGACAAATACGGAGGGAGCATCAAGAACAGGGCCAGGCTCCTCTTCGAAGTCCACGAGGCGGTGCGCGAAGCCGTCGGCGACGAGGCCGTCGTCGCGGTGAGGCTGGGCATGGCCGACACCCTCCCGGGGGCCGAACCCGTCGGCCAGACCGTCGACGACGCCCGGTGGGTGGCTGCGGAGTTCTCCTCCGTCGGCCTGGACCTGCTGGACTTCTCGGGCAACATGTGCGGCTACGACGGCCACGGCGAGGCCTGGTTCGCCCCCTACTGCCGCACCGTCAAGGACTCCGCCGGCGACGTCCCCACCATCTGCACCGGGGGTATCCGCTCCGCCGAGACGGCCCTGCGGCTCTTGGAGAGGGGCGACTGCGACCTCGTCGGCGTAGGGAGGGCGCTCAAAAGAGACCCGGGCCTTATCCATAAATGGAAGGACCTTTAATGAGAGTCCTGGGGGCGGACCTGGGGGGGCACTTCATAAAGGCCGCCCTCGTCGAGGGCGGGGCGGTGGCGGCCCGGGAGACGGTCCCAACCCCCGAAAGCCGCTCCCCCGCTGACGTCATCGCCGCCGTCGCGGCCCTGGCATCGAGGCTGGACCCGGAACGTTCGGTCAAAGCCCTGGGCGTCGGCTTCCCTGGTATGCTGGACAGCCGGCGGGAAAAGGTCCTCCAGGCTCCCAACTTTCCCCTCATGGTGGGCTACCCCTTCCGGTCAGCCCTCGCCCAGGCATGCGGCCGCGAAGTGGCCCTCGAGAACGACGCCCACTGCGCCGCCCTGGGGGAGTGGGCTTTCGGAGCCGCCAAGGACCTGACGGACTTCGTCCTTCTCACCCTTGGGACGGGCATCGGCGGGGCGATCGTATCGGGGGGCCGCCTGGTCACGGGGGCCTACGGCAAGGCCGGCGAACTGGGGCACCTGGCCGTGGCCGGCGACGCCCCCTGCGGCTGCGGAGCTTTGGGGCACGCCGAGGCCCTCTTCGGCGCCGACGCCCTGGGCCGGGCCTTCTCCGAAGCCGGCATAGAAGGCGACCTCCCGGAGCTCTGGCTCCGACGCGGCGAACCCCGCCTGGCACCGCTGTGGGAAAAGGCCCTGGACGCCCTGGCGAGGCTCATCGCCTCCGTGTCCCACGCCCTCGACCCCCAGGCCGTCATCCTCGGCGGCGGCCTCTCCCGCGGCCTCGGCCTCGTTGAGACCCTCCGGCCGCTGGTCCTGCGCTACACCGCCCCGCCCTTCAGGGAGACCTTCGACCTCCGCCTCGCCGCCCTCGGCGACGACGCCGCCCTCCTCGGCTCCGCCCTCGGCTTCGCCTTGGGGTCAGACCTTGAATTTGATCAATTGTGTACATAAGGGCGTGAGACGGGAGACGTTAGACGGTAGACGTAGGGTCAAAAGCTTGAAGCCAAAGGAAAACTCGTAAATCGGGGATCGAAAAAAAGTGGCAGTGGACGACAGCCGCTCCCCGCTTTTTGCTTTTGGTCTTCCGTCTTACTTCTCACGCCCTTCAGGCCCTCCCTGCCTCCTATTGCCTCGTTTTTTGTTTTTCCGTCTTCCGTCTCACGTCTACCGTCTCACGCCCTTAGTGTTTCCCTATCCCTCAAACCTGAACCTGTCGGCAAGGTCCGCCATTCTTTCTTCCGTGAAGGCGGCCCTCACCAGTTCGACGTCTTCATCCTCGAGAAAGGGCTCGACATCATCGAAAGCTTTGCGGAAATTTACTCTTCTGCAGACTTCAACATAATGTTCCTTAAAAAGATCCTGTGTAAGAGAAACCCTTTCCTCCAACTTGCCGGACTGCTTCATCTTCCTTTCCAGACACTCGATTCTCAAAGGGATCTCCTGTCCCAGGTACCAGAGCATGTCAAACCAGTCACGCCCCTTCACCCGGAATCTCCAGCTCCTGAAAAGGACTGCATGCATCTTCCCCGCAAAAAGATCCGGCTTTTGAAAGGTCGAGACCAAAAAGGGGGCGGGCGAAAGGACCTGTTCTGTCACCGGTTCCGGGCGGCAGGGATCGTCGAGGTCTATCTCCAGCCTCACCATGACCTGCTTCCGTGCGTGGACAGCATCGATAAGGTGCCGCCCCTGGGGGTAATAGGCCCTCCTGTTGGACAGGCTCTCTCTCAGCATCACTCTTACAAGCATCTTCGGGGTGCTCTGCCCCGATCTAAGTTCAACATCGGAGACCGAAAACCCGTAAGCCTCGGCGTATTTCCTCACCGAAGAGAGAAAGGGCTCCCAAGAGAACGATTCACAATCCTCCAGGCAGGCAAAGTCAAGATCCTCGGAACTGCGCCTCAAACCGTAAAGGAGCCTCAGGGCCGTACCCCCGTAAAAGATGTTGCTCACGAAGAAACGCTCCCTGCTGAGAGCCAGAAGGATCACCCTCTGGAGGTCTTCCCTCAGAACGTTCTCAAGCTGCCCCAGCGTATCCAAAAGCATCTACCTCCCTTTCAAGACCCTGGCTAGGGCCTCTACCTTCCTCGAACGGTACCCCTCGGCGATCTCCTCGATCAGGACAGGGTCCAGTTCCGAAAGGGCGGCCTCTTCTATCCTTAAATTGTCCAGCAGGTATTCCCGCGTCTCGCCGATGGCTGGCGAAAGGCCCTTTTCAAAAAAGACCTTGTCGGCCAGGGCTTTTTCGGGAAACCCCATGGCAAAAAAGGTCACGCCGTCACCGAAGGAGGCCTCGTAAGACCCCACTCCCCTGGGGTAAGCTCGGGCCGGGATAAACCGGTACGTGAAGATCCCCTCGGG
>JAXGNU010000006.1:0-125620 GCA_040767805.1 Thermovirgaceae bacterium | reverse complement strand
ACGGTATGAAGAGGGCCGGCGCCCCTGCATGATGGGCGATCATCGACCCGCGGGAGGGAGAACGAGGCAATGCGGGAGTTCGTGATAGACAAGAAAATCTTCATCCTTTTCCCCCAGGCCCGGGTCTGCGGCCTGGTCATCGAGGATATGGACAACGCCGTCCCCTGGGACGGGACGGGGATGCTGGAGCGGGCCTGCCGGGAGGCGGCCGCGCGGCTCGGAGAAGTGCCCTTCGCCAAGAGCCCCTATTTCATCCCCTGGCGGGAGGCTTACCGGGCCTTCGGCGCCCCGAAGGGTTATCGCTCTTCCGTTGAGGGGCTCGCGAAGAGGGCCGTGAAGGACAGTTGCCCCCCGTCGATAAATCCCCTAGTGGACCTTTACAACGTGACGTCCCTCAAGTTCCTCTTCCCCTGCGGCGCGGAGGACCTCGACGCGGTCGTGGGCGACATCCGCCTGGCGGCGGCCCGGGGCGGCGAGCCCTTTTTGCCCCTCGGCGCCGAGGAGGAGGATCCTCCCCGGGAGGGTGAGCTCGCCTACATGGACGACGCGGGGGCCATCTGCCGGTGCTGGAACTGGCGCGAGGCCGACAGGACGAAGCTCACCCGCGGCACGAGGCGGGCGCTGCTTTGCATGGAAAGCCTCGCCCCCGAAAGGGATGAGGAACTGCGGGAGGCCCTCGGCTTCATCGACGGAGCGGTCCGGGAAAACCTGGGGGCTAGGACCGCGACTTTTTGGCTCGACGCCGACCACGGGCGGGTCGACCTGCCGGAATGAGGGGGCGGGCCGCCCCTAGCCCAGGATGACCGGTTCTTTCCGAAGGGCCCCCGGGCTAAGCAGGGAGACGAGTTCCCCGATCTCCTCCAGGTGCGCCCTTATCCGCCCGGCGGGGATGGAAGGTACCCCGTAGACCGAAAAGAGGGCGCGGGTCGTTCCCGGGGTGATGTAGCTCCTGTCATCGGGCCCGTAGATGATGCTCGAGAGGACGCCCTCTCGGTCCAATAGGAACATATCGCCCTTCGGTAGGCTCCGGGGTCTCCCGCCCATGGCCCGGTAGGTTTCCCCGCCCCTGGAGACATCCAGGAGAAGGGGGAGGGACACCTTGTCCAGGTCATGCCCGGCCGTGAGAAGGCCGTTCCCCAGTTCCGCCATGAAGGCGGCGGCTACGAGGGGTGACGGCGACGAGAGGGATTTCCCCTTGAGGGCTACCGTCTCCACCTGGTGGAGCACCGGGTAGCCCTGGCCGAACTTCCGGAAGTACCTCTCGTAGGCCTCGAAGGGGTCCTCCCGAGAGATGTCCTTCCGGGTCTTTCCCCGGTGCCGGCGGCGAAGTTCCTCCTCCATCGCCGCTTTTCTCTCTTCGAAGGCCGGGTTTCCCGGGTCGTTCAGGATGCCATCGATGACCATAAACCCGAAAAAGGTCCCCGGGTAACTCGTTCCAAAAGCCGCCGACGCGGTTATCATGGCGTTACGCTCTCCTTTCTCGCCGGCCTTGCCAGGGGCGTCCGTGGCGCTGGCCGTGTCCTTATTATTACCCTTACCGGCGCGAAAATGGAATGGCGCCCGGTCCGGCTCTTCACCCCCCTTGGGGGAAAAGGGGTTTCCCTTTTTGAGCTTCCCTGCTTCTCTTTCGGTTCGATGTAAAATATTCCTGGCGGCGTCTTTGCCGCACCCGGCGACAGGGCTGGGTACAAGGAGGAGTGGTGGAGGTGGCGAAGGGGCGTTCCGGTCGGGTAATGCTTTTCCTTTTCCTGTTCCTGGGGTGGTCCCTATACCCGGACCGCCGGGCGGAGACCGCCCAGGCGCAGGTGGATGCCGTCGCCTTTTCTAAGGCCGTCCAGTCCATGGCGGCCCTGAGGGTCGAGACGAAAAGCGGCGGGGTGAACACGGGCATGGCCTTCGTTGTGGGCGATGGCGACAGGGCCGTGACGGACGCCCGCCTTTTGAACGACGCAGCCAGGATAACCCTGCACTTCCAGGATGGCTCCGAGGTCCTTTCCCCAGGGGTCTTGGCCGTCGACGGGGAAAGGGGCCTGGCCCTTATAGACGCTCCGGTCAAAGGCGGGGAGGGCCTTTCCCTCGAGCCGGCCGAGATCGCCCGGGGTGCGATGGTCCATTGCGGTGCCACCAGGGACGGGGTCTTCGGGTTCATCAAGCTCTCCGTAGCAGAGGTCCGCCAGGGGGCGGGAAAAATCGAAAGGTACATCCTGTCGGGTGAGGCGCCGTGGGGCAACAGCGGCGCGCCCGCCCTTGACAAGAAGGGGAACGTCACCGGTGTCGTGATAGAAACTCCGGGAGGGCGGGTCCTCATACCCTCGGCCTTCATAGCCGTTATGGTGTTCGGATCAGCCCCCGGGCAACAGGCCGGGGTGGCCGCCCCGTCGGCCGGTTCCCCGCCCGTCGAGCCGGATACGGGCCTTTCGGAGGAGGCCGACCAGGCCATTCTCGATTTCCTGGCCGTCCTTTTCAACCACGAAAGCGTCTACCTTTGGGCCGAGGTAGCGACTGGCGGTACAGGTTTTATTCAAGGGGTGCCCCAGGCCTTTTACGATCACCAGGTGAGGCTCGAAACGGCCCTCAGGAAGCTGGGAGGGATCACCTCCGGTGACCCGCTCCGCGACAAGGTCATGAAGAACCTGCAGGAGGCCGGCCAAAACCAGGTGGCCATGGGAAATTATTTCATCCAGGCCGTGATCCAGGGGCAACGGACCGAGGATTGGGGGGCCGAGCCCCAGCACTTGAATAAGCTGGCCAAGGCCGCCTACAACATAAAAAGGGAAGTGCTGCTCTTGGGGTTTCCCGACATCCAGGAGCTGTACGGCCTGTCGGCGGTTTTAAACGGGAAGATGCCGAGGGACGTGAGGTACGGCCTGGGCCTGGAAAAGCGTCCGACACCCTTCGCATTGGGCGCGGTAACTACCACCGGGGACCCCTTTCACCTTCTCGTCCTTTCCAAGGGCTCCTTCGGCGAGAGCCTCGGTTTGAGAGAAGGAGACAGGGTCCTCTCCGCCGGGGGGGTGAAGTTCTGTGCCGACGGGTCCCTGGAGGATTTCAAGGTCATCATCATGAAAAATTCGGGGAAGACCATAAGCGTGGCCGTGGAGAGGGACGGGAGGGTGGCGGACCTGGAAATGATTATCCCCGGGGAGGTCCCGGGAAAATTCCTCTATTCCTCGACCTCGAAATAAACGAACTGTTCCAGGCACGGCACTGTACCCCCGCCGTACCCCGCAGGGTCACGGTGAAAGGCATTCGTTGCCCCACGAAGTGACCAAGGCGGCATTGCCCCCGGTCGGCGCCCTTCCTTGTCATTTGCCCCCGCCGGCTGTAAAATCTCTCCATGCTATGTCAACCAAGTTTAGTATAGGTTGACGATGGAGGTGGATCGTGCGCTTTCCCGTCAGGACCATGACCCTGTCGGCCCTCTTCGCGGTCCTGACCGCCGTGGGGGCCTTCATCCGGATACCCTTCCCGCCCGTGCCGATCACCCTGCAGACCCTTTTCGTGTTCCTGTCGGGCACGCTCCTCGGGTCGCGGGCCGGGGCCCTGGCCCAGGCCCTCTACCTCGGCATGGGGCTGGTGGGCCTTCCCGTTTTCACCGGCGGGGGGGGACCCCAGTACATCCTGCACCCCACCTTCGGCTACCTGCTGGGCTTTATCGCCGGCGCATGGGTCATCGGCTTCATATCGGAAAGGTCGAAGAACCCCTCCTTCCTGCTGTACCTGGCGGCGTGCCTCGCCGGTACGGTGGTGATATACATCGCGGGGGGCTTCGTGCTCTTCCTGAACCTCAACTACCTCGCCGGCAAGGAAGCGACCGTGGGGCAGGTTTTAGAGTTCGGCGTGATCCCTTTCATCGCCGGTGATATCCTCAAGATGGCCGGCACCGCCGCCCTGGCTTCGAGGGTCGGGGCGAGGCTGAGGCTGGCCGTGAGGGGCGAAGGCGGCCGGCGGTAGCCTCACCCCGGGGGTGGTAGCGCCTCCCCAAAGCGTTACAATGGGAGGGTCGGGCAAACCGAAGACCATTTCCCGGGGAGGGGTTGCGTTGGGACAGGATAGTGCCCTGGCAAGGTACAAGGTACTCATCCTCTATGCGGTGTGGGGTTCCGTTTTTCTTGCCAACCGTTTTTGCCTTGAAAGCTTTCCACCCTTCATGCTTAACGCTGTCCGCTTTCTTCTGGCGGGAGCCTCCCTTTACGTCTTCCTCCGACTTAAGGGTGACGAGAGACTATCCCTCCGGGGGTGGATCGATTCCTTCATCGTGGGAGCCCTGCTATTTTTGGGGGGTGCTGGTCTTCTCTGCGTGGGACAGCAGTGGGTAGCTTCAGGGCTTTCGGCGATGCTGTTGGCTAGTACCCCTTTATGGACGGTGCTCTTCACCGGCGTCTGGGAGAAGATGCCGCCTCCCTTGGAGTGGGTCGGCCTGGGGACAGGCATCATCGGCGTAGCCCTTCTCAACTTAGACAAGGGCATAAGCGGCAACCCCATGGGCGCCTCGGTGATCCTGGCGGCCTCGGTCATCTGGTCCCTCGGATCGGTCCTCAACAACCGCTTCAAAAGCCTGGGTAAACCCATAGCTTCCGCCACGGAGATGATAGCGGGGGGGATTTTATTGCTTGTCGTCTCTACCCTTACCGGAGAGAGAATCTCCTGGCCGCTTACAGCTAAAGCATCGATGGGCTTGTTCCATTTGGTGGTCTTTTCTTCAATCATTGGATTCACCCTTTACCGTTACCTACTGAGGACGGTGAGCCCGGCCTTGGCTACGAGCTATACCCTGTCCAACCCCATCATAGCTACGGTTTTGGGGGTTCTCTTCGCGGGGGAGTCTGTTTCGTTCATTTCCGTCTCCGCCATGGCGGTGATCCTCTCGGGGATAGTGCTCGTCTTCAGGGCCAGGAATATCTGAGAAGGGAGCGAGCGGCATGGGCTTGGACTTCATCGCTGAAAGTATCGCCGCCGGTGACCTTGTCGTCCTATCGGGGGCGGGCATGAGCACGGCTTCGGGGCTTCCCGACTTCAGGGGCGCCGACGGTTTGTGGAGGCAAAAGGACCCGCGGATCCTGGCCTCCGTCTCCGCCATGGAGAATAACCGCGACGAATTCGTGGAGTTCTACCGGCACAGGATAAGGATGCTCCGGGGGGTCGAGCCCAACCGGGGGCACCGGGTGCTGGCGGATTGGGAATCCCGGGGGCTCCTGAAGGGCATTATCACCCAGAACGTCGACGGGCTTCACCAGGCGGCGGGTTCCAGGGAAGTCCATGAACTCCACGGGAACCTCAGGAAGGTCAGTTGCGCCCGCTGCCGGGCGTCCTTCGACAGCGGGCTTTTCCTCGAGCGGGACGACTGCCCCGACTGCGGGGGTCCCCTGAGGCCCGGGGTGGTCCTCTTCGGGGAGATGCTCCCCGAAGGTCCCATGGAGGCCGCCGAAGACCTCTCGGGGACGGCCTCCTCCTTCCTGGTCCTGGGTTCCTCCCTGGAGGTATCGCCCGCCAACGCCTACCCCATGCTGGCGAAGAGGGCGGGGGCGAAACTATTCATCATCAACATGACGCCCACCAGGTTGGACTCCATGGCCGACGCGGTCATCCGCGGCGATATAGTGGCGACCCTGGAGGAGATAGGCAAAATCGTAAATCAAGGATCTTGAGCCCTGAACCAAAGGGCGAAAAACGTAGGGGATCAACGGTGAGGGAAAAAAGAAGGTGATTGCACCCTATTTGGCACTGGTATTAGGATGGTGCCATGGACCTCAAAGCCTATGAACACTTGATCCGTACCGAGTCTGCAGCCAGGAAATTCATGTTGGGATTTTGCTGGAAAAACCAACAAAGATTTTGTCCTAAATGCAGACAAAGAAAACTTTACAGGCTTACTGACGGTAGACGTCGATGTTCCCGTTGCGGTTATACCTTCCATGACTTCTCCGGAAGGTGGATAAATCTGGTTGACCTTGACTGCGGACAGTGGCTTCGGCTTATAAAGCTCTTCGAACTGGAGCTTTCATCCCGGAAGATCGCCCAACAGCTGTCCGTTTCATACAAGGTCGCCCACAGGGCCGTAATGGTTCTTAGAGGGGCCATTCTGGCCCATGCACCCGATGCCCAAAAGCTTCTGGGCGGCGAGGTGGAAATAGATGAATCCTATTTCGGCGGCAAACGTAAAGGCAGACGCGGCCGCGGCGCCTCCGGCAAGGTCCCGGTCTTCGGCATTCTGGAAAGGGACGGACTTGTCCATGTGGAGGCCGTCCCGAACGTAAGGGCCGAAACCCTTCTGGGAATGACCGTCAGGAAGGTGCGCCGCGGAAGCATAGTCTACACGGACAAGTTCAAGGTCTATGATTCCCTTATGTTCTGCGGATACAGGCACCTCAAGGTCGATCACGGCAAAAGGGTCTATGCCAGCGGCAAAGTCTACATCAACGGCCTTGAAGGCTTCTGGAGCTTTGCCAAGGAGCGCCTTATCAAGCACCATGGTGTTTCAAGGACCTGGTTCCCTTATTACCTGAAAGAACTCGAGTTCCGGTACAATAACCGACGAAACGAAATATTCAATGTTCTCTGTCAGTATATATGTGACTTTATACCTCTTGTGCCAGATAGGGAGTAATCACCAAAAAGAAAGTCGGGTTATTTCGCACCGAAGTTTTTCAACGACGGGGCGAGTCCTTGTTGTAAGATTCGGCCTCAGCGAGTTACAACCGGATCCAGATCGTAAGGGTACAAAAAAATACTCGGTTTATAACAGGGTATCCCGGTGATTCAAGATCTGGCCTTTCCGATTCACGACCAACGATTCCCGATTCACGGTCCTTACTCCAGCCAGCGGTCCAGGTCCTGGAGGTAAAGCCTCCTCAGGTGCGATGATACCGGCCCCGGCTTGCCGCCGCCGATGATCGTCCTCCCCACCCTGACGACGGGGAGGATCTCCTTCACGCTGCCGGTGATGAAGAACTCCTCGCAGAGGGGGAGTTCGACGGTCAAGGGGCACCTCTCCTCGACGGGGAAGCCCGCTTCCCCGGCGACCTCGAGGGCCATCGCCCTCATGGTCCCGGGCAGGACCCTGTCTTCGGGGGCGGTAAGGATCTTCCCCCCGAGGAGCATGAAGGCGTTGCTATGGGAGGATTCGGTTATTTCCCCTCCCGGGCAGTAGAGGACCTCCACCGCTTCGTGGTCCCCGGCGAGGGGGAGGAAGCTTTCCAGGTAGTTGACGCTTTTTATGCCGGCCAGGGGCCTCGACGAGTCGTCGGGGAACAGGGCGACACCCTCCCGGTAATTCTCTTCGGGGAAGGGGACGAGGGGCTCGAAGAGTATGAAAAGTCGGGGCCTGGTGAAGCCGCGTTCGCGGTCCAGGGCATCGCCGCCGGTGATGTAGGGCCGGACGCTGACCTCGCCGCCGACCAGGCCTATGCCCTCCCTTATTATGTTCTTCATTTCCTCGATGGGTACGGGCATGGCGATCCTCGACCCGGCGGCGGAGGCGGCGAGCCTTTCCAGGTGGGGGGTGAGGGCCATGGGCCTCCCATCGTAGGTCCTGATGCTTTCGAACACGGCGACGCCCCTCTGGAAGGCGAAGTCGGAAAGGGGCAGCGAGGCCTCGCCGGAATGTTTGAAGACACCATCGGTAAAGCACAGGGCCATGAAGGTGGACCCCCCAGTATTTTGTCTTTTGAGACGGGGAACAGTATACTCCATCCGGCCGGGTTTCAGGGTTTGAAGAAGTGTATAATTCCCATGAACGGCCTATATCCCCTTCAAAGGAGGCGGAGCTCGAAGCGATGGACCCGGAGATACTCGCTGTCAACCCCGGCTCGACGAGCACCAAGATAGCCTGGTTCTCGGGCGAAGAGCGGCGATGGCAGGTTACGGTGGATCACGACCCGTCGGTGATATCCTCCTTCCCGAAGCTGGCGGACCAGTACCAATTCAGAATGGAGACCATCGAGGAGGCCGCCAGGGCCAACGGGAGCGACCTCGACGCCCTCGATGCCGTGGTCGGGCGGGGGGGACTCCTCGAACCCATCCCCGGCGGAACCTACAGGGTCGATGAGGACGTCCTGCGGGACCTCTGGCGGGGCAAGCCCTGGGAGCACGCCTCGAACCTTGGCGGGATCATCGCCGAGGCCATCGCCCAACCCAGGGGGATACCGGCCTTCATCGTCGACCCCGTCGCCGTGGACGAACTGGACGATCTTTCCCGGCTGACGGGCCTGCCGGAATTGCCCAAGAGGTCCCTCGGGCACGCCCTCAATATCAAGGCGGCCGTCAGGATGGCCGCCAGGGACCTCGAGAGGCCCTGGGACGAGCTCGATTGCCTGGTCGCCCACCTGGGCGGGGGCATAACGGTATGCGCCCACCGCCATGGTAGGATGGTGGACCTCAACAACGCCAACGAGTTCGGCCCCTTCTCCCCCGAGAGGGCGGGAGGCCTCCCCGCGGGGGACCTGGCCCGCCTCTGCTACAGCGGCGACTACACCATGGCAAGCCTTCGAAGGCGGCTCGTGGGCGACGGCGGCCTGAAGGCCTACCTCGGCACGAGCGACATGAGGGAAGTCGACGCCAGGGTCGAGGCGGGGGAAGAGAGGGCCGGCCTTGTCTTCAGGGCCATGGCGCTCCAGGTGGCCAAGGAAATAGCCTCCTTCGCGGCGGCCCTCTCCGGCGAGGTCGACGCCGTGATCCTCACCGGGGGCATCGCCCGCGACGTGGGCTTTGTCGAACTGGTCACATCGAGTGTCCAGTGGATAGCCCCGGTGCTGGTCTACCCGGGCGAGGACGAGATGAGGGCTCTCGCCCAGGGGGCCCTGAGGGTCCTCTCGGGGGAAGAAGAAGCCCTGGTCTATAGCGAGAACCTGTCGGGGAGGGCATGAAGGGATGCCGTTTGAAACGCTCGATTTCCTGGTAGAACGAAGCCGGTCCGGCAAGGCCGTGGTCCTGGCGGTGGCCGCGCCCCACGGGGAGGATATCCTCGAGGCCGTCGCCGAGGCTCGGGAGAAGGGCGTCGCCTCGCCCATACTCTTCGGGGACAGGGCGAGGATAGAAAAGGTCGCCTCGGAGTTTTCCATTGATACCTCCTCCTGGGCGGTCGTCCAGGAGGCTGACGAGGGCAGGGCAGCGGAACTGGCCGTGAAGGCCGTTTCCTCGGGTGAGGCGGACCTGCTGATGAAGGGCAACGTCAAGACCGCCACCCTGCTGAAGGCCGTCTTGAACAAGGAGTGGGGGCTCCGTTCAGGTTCCCTCCTCTCCCACGTCTTCCTCTTCGAGATCCCCAGGATGGGGAGGGTCTTCTGCCTGACCGACGGGGGCATGTCGATGTACCCCGACCTGGAGGCAAAGAAGGCGATAATCGAGAACGCCGTGGAATGCTACCACAGGCTCGGCGTCGAGTGTCCCAGGGTCGCGGCCCTTGCCGCCGTCGAGACGGTCAACCAGGACATGCCATGCACCGTCGACGCTGCGGTGCTGACCCAGATGAACCGGAGGGGTCAGATCAAGGGTTGCCTCGTCGACGGCCCCCTCGCCCTCGACAACGCCGTGAGCGAAGAGGCGGCGAGGCACAAGGGTATCGTGTCCGAGGTGGCCGGGCGGGCCGACATCCTCCTGGTCCCCGACATCGAGGCGGGCAACCTCATGGGCAAGGTCATGCTCTACATGTCGGGCGGTAGGGGAGCCGGCGTCGTCGTCGGCGCCCGTAAGCCCATCGTGATGACCAGCCGTTTCGACAACGCCGAGACCAAGCTGCTCTCCATCGCCTTCGGGGCCGTGCTGTCGAAGGCGTGAGGCCGGGGAGACCTTTTCTCCCCCGTTCCTTGAACCGCCGCTCGTTTAATGTTAAATATATACCAGGAATAATAAACCAAGGAGGTTTCATCGATGAAAAGGATCACGTCGCTGGTCGAACTGCTCGCCTACGCCAAGGAAGTGGGTCCCAAGAAGGTAGCCGTGGCCCTCGCCGAGGACGCCGACGTCATGGAGGCCGTCGAGAACGCCCGCAAGGAGGGGGTGGCCGACGCCTTCCTGGTCGGTGATGCCGACAAATTGAAGAAAGTGACCGACCCGATGGGCATAGACCTTTCGAACTACCAGGTGGTGGACGTAAGGGGCGGGCAGGGGGAGGTCGGGATCGAGGCCGTCAAGCTGGTCTCCTCCGGCAAGGCCGATATCCTCATGAAGGGCATGATCTCCACGGCCAACTTTTTGAGGGGCGTCCTCAACAAGGAAGTCGGGCTCCGCAGCGGTGGGACCCTCTCCCACGTCTACCTCCACCAGGTGAAGGGTTACGACAGGGTCTTCTTCATCTGCGACCCGGCCTTCAACATAGCCCCCGACTTCCAGACGAAGGTCAACCTCATAAACAACACCGTCAACCTGGCCCACGCCTTCGGCATCGACACGCCCAAGGTGGCGGCCCTCGCCGCCGTCGAGGTGGTCAACCAGGATATGCCCTGCACCATCGACGCAGCGGCCCTGACCCAGATGAACCGCCGGGGGCAGATCAAGGGGTGCGTCATCGACGGCCCCCTGGCGCTGGATAACGCCATAAGCGAGGAGTCGGCCAAGCACAAGGGGATAGTCTCCGAAGTGGCGGGCAAGGCCGACATCCTTCACGTCCCCGATATCGAGGCGGGCAACATGCTGGCCAAGGCCATCGTCTATTTCGCCGAGAACAAGACCGCCGGCCTGGTCCTCGGGGCGAAGGCCCCCGTGGTGCTCACCAGCAGGTCCGATTCGCCGGAGACGAAGCTTCTCTCGATAGCGTCGGCCGTCGTGCTGGCGGCTTACCAGGACAGGTAGTTTCCGCCGGGACCAAGGATGAAGCGCCCCGCTATCCTTGCCATCAACCCCGGTTCCACCAGCACCAAGGTGGCGCTCTTCAGGGGCCCGGAGGAGGTCTGGTCCGACACCCAGCGGTACGACGCGGACCGGATCAGGGAGTTCCCCAGCATCCCCGCCCAGGAGCAGTTCAGGCTCGATGAGATCCACCGGGCGCTGGGGGAGAAGGGTACGAAGACGGCGGAACTCGACGCCGTGGTGGGGAGGGGCGGCCTTCTCCGCCCCATCCCCGGCGGGACTTACGAGGTGGGCGACGGGATGCTCGAGGACCTCAGGAGCTGCCGCTACGGCTCCCACGCGAGCAACCTGGGGGGGCCCCTGGCGAAGAGGATAGCCGACGAGGCCGGCGGCCGCCCCGCCTTTATCGTCGACCCCGTCGTCGTGGATGAACTGATCGAGGAGGCCCGCCTCTCGGGGATCCCCGAGATCCAGAGGCGGTCCGTCTTTCACGCGCTGAACCAGAAGGCCGTCGCCCGAAGGGCCTCGAGTGAACTCGGCAAGGCCTACGACGAGGCGAACCTCATCGTGGCCCACATGGGGGGAGGCATATCCGTGGGGGCCCACCGCGGCGGGAGGGTCGTCGATGTCAACAACGCCCTCGACGGCGAGGGACCCTTCGCACCCGAGAGGGCGGGCTCCCTGCCGGCGGGCGAACTGGTCAGGTTTGTTTTCTCCACGGGCATAAAGCTCGAAGACCTGGTGAAAAAAATGGTGGGCGGGGGAGGGCTGGTGGCCCACCTCGGCACCAACGACCTCCGGGAGGTCGAGAAAAGGATGGCCGGCGGCGATGAGAAGGCACGGCTCGTCTTCGAGGCCATGGCCTACCAGGTCGCCCGCGAGATCTGCTGCCGGGCCGCCGTCCTCTCGGGCGAGGTGGACGCGGTGGTCCTGACCGGGGGGCTCGCCTTAAGCGAGGCCTTCGTCAAGGCGGTCTCGGGGAGAGTCTCCTTCATCGCCCCCATCCTGCTCTTCCCCGGCGAGGACGAGATGAGAGCGCTGGCGGAGGGAGCTCTCAGGGTGATGGGCGGGCAGGAGGCGGCCCGGGTGTACGCAAGGGTCTGAAAAATTATCCAGGGGGCAGTCCATTCGCCCGGAGGAGGTTGTCATGGCCGGCAGGGTGCGGATCAGGGACTCCCTGGCCTTTGGCTGGAGGACCTTCAGGCGGAACACCCTTTTCTTCATCGTCCTACTGGTGGTATTGGGCATCCCCCTGGCGATCCTTGGCGCACTCGTGGGAAAGATCCCACCGGCCGGGGCGGATCCTTCGAGGCTTTTCCTGGAGCTCGCCCTCTGGTCCCTCAGGGGCCTGGCTGCCATGGTCATCATCGTGGTCAGCCTGTCCTTCCTGGACAGGGGCGCCTTCGACATGGAGCGGCTGAAGGGGATGAAGCCCCTGGTCATCCCTTACATAGTTGGGACCTTCCTTTTGTTCTCCCTCGTCAGCGTGGGGATGGCCCTTTTCGTGGTACCCGGCGTCTACGTAGCCATCCGGTTCCAGTTCACGCCCTACCTGATCATCGACCGGGGGATGGGGCCCATCGACGCCTTCAAGGCCTCCTGGGCGATGACCCGGGGCCTCGGGCTGGAACTTTTCCTTCTGCTGCTTTCCGTCATTGGATTGAATATCCTTGGGGCCGTACCCCTTGGCCTTGGGCTGCTGATCACCGTACCCGTGACCTTCCTGGCCCACGCCATGGTTTACCGGGACCTCGCCTCGTGGCCATGAACCTGCCCAAGGTCGCCTTATGGATCGTCATAATTTACGGGGCCTTCTGCGCAGGGATATACTGCCTGCAGGACAAGATGATCTACCAGCCCTGGGGTGAGATCACCGCCACCCCCTCGCGGGTCGGCCTTGGTTTTGAAAACATCTCCTTCGAGGCCTCCGACGGGGTGCGCCTTCACGGCTGGTTCATCCCAGCGGCGGACCCCTCCGGGAGGGCCCTCCTTTTTTTCCACGGCAACGCGGGTAATATCTCCCACAGGCTCGAATCGATCATGATATTCCACGACCTGGGGCTCGATGTCCTCATCTTCGACTACCGGGGTTACGGCAAGAGCGAGGGGCGCCCCTCCGAGGAGGGCCTCTACCGGGACGGCAGGGCGGCCTTCGACTTCCTGGTGGAAAGGGGCTACACCCGCGATCGCGTGGTAGTCTTCGGAAGGTCCCTCGGGGGGGCCGTCGCGGCGCGGGTCGCGCTGGAGAAGTCTCCGGGGGCCCTGGTGCTGGAGTCGAGTTTTACCTCTCTCGCTGATATGGCGAAGAAAGTCGCCCGCTTCTTCCCGGTCCGCCGCCTCCTGAAAAGCGAGTACCCCACGGAGAGCATCCTCGGCGGCATCCGCTGCCCGGTGCTGGTGGTCCACAGCCGCGACGACGAGATCATCCCCTTCTCCCACGGCGAGAAGCTCTACGAAGCGGTCACCGGCCCTAAGGACTTCCTCGAGATAAGAGGCGACCACAACGGGGGCTTCATCCTGACCGGCGAAGCCTACAGGAAGGGGCTGGGAGCGTTCCTCTCCGGCATCGGCGGGGTGGGGTGGTAGAAAACGGCCCGGGCAGGTCGCCGGGCCGCTTCCCATGGAGAAGAAGGAGTTGGGTTGTTGCTACCAGCCCTTGAGGAGCGGCAGGATGGCTGCGGGCACGTTTCCTGACGCCGCGTCCTCGAGGGAGGCATCCATTATCCCCAGGGCTTCCTGGAGGAGTTCGTCGGGGATGTTGAGCGGCGGGGCCAGCCGCACCACGTTCCCGTGTTTTCCGAAGGTGATCAGGATGAGGCCCCTCTCCCAGGCGGCCCAGGATATCTTCATTGCCATGGCCTTGTCGGGTGTCTTCTTTTCCCTGTCCGATACCACCTCGACACCCATAAGCAGCCCCTTCTGGCGGATGTCCCCGATGAAGGGATACCGCTCGGCCCTCGACCTGAACCAGTCGGCAAGGACCTCCCCCTTTTCCTCGGCGGCGGCGGCGAGCCCCTCGTCCCGCACGACCTTGATCATCGCCTCCGCCGAAGCGCAACTGACGGCGTGGCCGGCGTGGGTGTAGGCGAACAGCGGTGACGGGACGGCGTCGAGGATCTCGGCTCTGCCCACGACGGCGGAAATGGGGAGCCCGCCGCCCAGCGCCTTGGCGGTGACGATGAGGTCGGGGACCACGCCGAAGTGTTCGATGGCCCACCAGCGCCCGCTGCGGCCCATTCCGGTCTGGACCTCCTCGTCGATGAGCACTATCCCTTCCCCTTCCGTGACCTCCCTGAGCCTGGCCATGAATTCCCCCGGGGGGAAGATCATCCCCCCGTCACCCTGGGCGGGTTCGATCAGGACGGCCGCCACATCGCCCCGGTGTTTTTCGAGGAGCTCCGCGATGGACTCCATCGCCTTGGCCGAAAGGGCTTCGGGATCGGTATAGCCGTCGATCCCCCAGGAGTTGCGGTAGGGATCGGGATACTCGGCGAAGATCACGTGGGGGTCGAGGCAGACGTCCTTCTTGGTCTCGTCGCTGACGATGCCCGTCACCGAAAGGGCGGCCGTGGTCATGCCGTGGTAGGATCCCTTGAAGCTGAGGATCTTCCTCCTCCCGGTGAAAGCGCGGGCGGCCCTTATGGCGGCGTCGACGCCGTCGGACCCGGAGAAGCCGAAGACGGCCTTTTTAGGGACATCCCCGGGGGTGGTGGAGATAAGGAGTTCGGCCAGCCTGACCGGCCGGTCGTTGTAGAAATAGACCATCGTGTAATTCTGGAGCCGTTCCACTTGCTCCTTGACGGCCTGGACCACCGCGGGGTGACAGTGGCCCGCGTTATAGACGGCGGCGCTGGTCAGGAAGTCGATGTACCTGTTCCCGTCGGCGTCCCAGACGAGGGAGCCCCGGGCCTTTTCGATGGCCATGGGAAAGTACTTTATCGACACGGCCCCGGGTATCACCCTCTCTTCACCTTCGATGACGGCGCAGCTTTTTTCAATATTCCTGTCGGTCAACCCGGCCAGGGATCTCCAATCCATCAGCGGACAACCTCCCCTCGCCGCGGGATCGGGCGGACGCCTTCCCGCCCTTTTTGCTCATCTTGTACAGGCCTATCGTGAAGAGGCCCACCCCGTGGAGCAGGAAAAAGCCCCAGCTGATGGTGCCGTAGCCCTTGGCAATGAGGCCGATGAGGCCGAAGGAGGCCACGCCGAGCCCGATCAGGCCCATGACGCCCCCGAGGACGCCGCGGTTGGCCTTGGTCAGTTCCGTGTTCCTCCGGTCCACCATCCAGGAGTTGACCCGTTCGTTCACGGCGTGGATGAAGCCGACGGCCGTCTCGATCATCGTCCCGAAGAGGACCACCAGGAAGATCGGCAGCAGCCAGGGGGCTATCTGGGACAATATGGTGTACGCGGGCAGTTCCGCCTCGAGTATGCCGGGGTAGAAGCCCATCAGGACCAGGTAGAGGAAGAAACCGGGGAGGATCGTCAGGACCGACGTCAATACACCCGAGATGATGGCCTCTCTCCTGGTCTCGATGTAATTGAGGGCGAAGAGTACGGCCGGGAGGGTGCCCAGGTTATAAAAGGCATACTTGAAACCTCCCAGGGCCCAGCCTTCCCGGATGTCCCCGGAAGCCAGGTTCGCGCTTATCTGGCCCCCCACCTTGGCCAGCCCCACGAAGAGGAAGAGCAGGAAGACGGCGTAGAGGACAAAGGACCACCACGAGAGGGCGACCTCGATGACGTAGCTGCCGAAGAAGGTCAGCGTGACGACGCCCGCCAGGAAGAGGGCGGCCCCCACCAGGGGCGGCAGCCCGAAGGCCTGCTTGAAGATGCTTCCCGAGGCGGCCCCGACGACGCCGAGGACGATAAGTAGGAGCACGAGGTAACACACCTCGTAGAGCATCCAGCCCGGCCCGAGAAGTTCCTTGAAGAATCCCCGGTAGTCGTAAACCTTGAAGGTCCTGGCGAATTCATAGCTGGCGGCGTAGACCACGGCCCACAGGGTCGTGGTCACCAGGGCCATGCCCAGGATGCCCCCGAGGCTGCCGAAATTGCCGAAGTACTCGACGAGTTCACGGCCCGTACCGTAACCCCCGGCGATGACGACGGACTGGGATATAAGGCCGGGAAGGATGAACTTCTTGTAGAAGGAAGAACCCATCATTTTGCTGAAAAACCCGCGGTCCCTTTCTTGACCTCTCATTTCACTCGACACCTCCTGGGTTTTGCTTTTTTCCCCATCCGATCGGAACGGGTGGTTCCCGACTCATGGACTCTTGTCGTTTCCCGCGGCGTCACCTCCTCAATAGAAAAAAGAAAGGGACCCCTTTTAAGGGGTCCCTCTATCCCGGTTTGTTGCGGAAGAGTACGGCTCAACCGCGCCAGGAGGGGAACCCCAAGGCGGAAAGGAGAATAATAATGTTTATAAGTCGGCCGAAGGAGCCGTTCTTTACACTCACCGGGTTCCCTCCTTTAGAAAATATGCATTATGAAATGTGTTGCCTTCAGCGCACTTTATACCAGCGTCGAACCCTTGTCAATAGCCTTGCCGATCCCGGCGCCGGACGAGGAAAACCCGGCAGGAAAGGCCCTCCGTGTCACCTCAGGGATCTTCCGAGGGTTTTCCCGTTATACACCTTGTGGTCTACGACGACCTCCCCGCCCAGGATCACGTAATCGATACCCTCGGCCTGTTGACGGGGCTCCTTGTAGGTCGCGTTGTCGATGATCTCGAGGGGGTCGAAAACGACCAAGTCGGCGGCCATCCCTTCCCTCAGGAAACCCCGGTCCTTAAGGCCGAACCGCTGGGCCGCGAAGCCCGTCATTTTCCAGACGGCCCTTTCCAGGGACATGAGGCCCTCTTCCCTGACGTACTTGCCCAGGACGCGGGGGAAGGTTCCAAAGGAACGGGGGTGGGGCTTGCCCTTGGAAAGGACCCCGCTGAAAGAACTGGCGAACCCGTCGGAGCCCACCATGGAGAGCGGGTGGGCGAGGACCGTCGAGCAATCCTTCTCGTCCATCATGAAGAGCGCGATGGTGGCCTTGCCCTCGGTCTCCAGGATCACGTCGAAGAGTGCCTCCTCCGGTGAGGTGCCTCTCCCGTTGGCGATCTCCGTGACGGTCTTCCCTTCATAGGACGGTTCCTTCTCGCAGGAGCAGATGAGGATGTTCTCCCAGCCGCAGCCCTTCGCCAGGTTTTCCCAGCCCGGGATGACCCGGTCCAGTTCGTCGGCGATCCTCCGCCTGGACGCGGGGTCCTTCAGCCTCTCAAGCATGCGCCCCACGCCGCCTTCGTGGACCCACTTGGGGAGCAGGCTGCTTATGAGGGTGGACCCCGCCGTGTAGGGATAGACATCGCAAGTAACGTCGATCCCCTCCGCCCGGGCGTCCTCCATCATCTGCAGCGATCGTGACACCAGCCCGTAATTCTGCCTACCCGATGACTTGTGATGGGAAATATGCACCGGGCATCCGCTTCTCCTCCCGATCTCCAGGGCCTCCTCGACGGACTGCAGCAGTTCGGGGCCCTCGTTCCGCATGTGGGTCACGTAAAGACCGCCGTGTTCAGCGACGACCTCGCATAGTTCACAAAGTTCATCCGTGTCCGAGTAACACCCGGGCGGGTAGATGAGCCCCGTCGAAAGCCCCAGGGCGCCCTCTTCCATGGTCTGGGCCAGGGCCCTCTTCATCTCGGCCATCTCTTGCCCGCTGGGCTTCCTGTCGGCGAAACCCATGGCGTAGATCCGGAGGGTCCCGTGTCCGACCAGGGAGGCCACGTTGGTCGAGTTGCCCCTTTCATCGACGCAGTCGAACCAGTCCCCCAGGGACCTCCACTTCCAGGAAAGGTTCACGTCCTGGGGTATGAAGGGGGCCAGGTACCGCTTGAGCTCCTCGATGGTCTCGGGCCTCACCGGGATGAGCGAGAGCCCGCAGTTGCCCGCGATCTCGGTGGTAACCCCCTGGGTGACCTTGCTCGCCGCGTTGTTGACCGAAGCGCAGACGAAATCGAGATGAGTATGGGCGTCGATGAAGCCCGGCGAAAGGGCCTTCCCCTCGGCATCGATGACGGTGCGGCCCTCGGCGTTCTTCAATCTCCCGATCGCGGCGATCCTGCCGTCCTTGGCCGCGAGGTCCCCTTTGAACCATGGGCCGCCGCAGCCGTCGTACAACTTCGCATTTTTCACCAGCAGATCATACATTCACGACTAACCTCCTTGCTTGAATGGCCCGGGCGATGGCTTCACCGTCCGGCTTAGGCCGGTACCTTTTTCGGGTATTCCCTCCCAAACCAGGTCATGATGATCCCCTTCGGCGTCTTCGGGGTCATGAGGCTGATGCCGACGGTCAGGGCCAGGGAGACCACCAGCGAGACCACGATCGCGTTCATCCCGAAAGTGATGGGGAGATACTTCCCAGCGCCGATGATGTAGGTCGCCATGCCGCCGGCCATCCCTGCGGCCGCCCCGTACTCGTTGGTCCTCATCCAGTAAAGGCCGAGGATCAGCGGCCAGAAGAAAGCCGAGGCCAGCCCGCCGACGGCGAAGACCACTATCCATTCCAGGGCGTGCGGCGGGAACAGGGCGCCGAGGAAGATCGCGACGCAGATCGCCACGGTTGACCAGGTAGTGACCTTCTTCAGCTTGGCTGGTTCAGCCTTGGGGTTGATATAGGCCTGGTAGGCGTCCTTCACGAGGGTCGAACTGATGACGATGACCATCGCCCCGATGGTCGACTGTATCGCTCCGGCCACACCCGCCAGGGTGACGCCCGCCAGCCAGGGTGGCAAAACCCTCATTGCCAGCGTGGGGATGGCGTGGTCCGGCACGGCGAGGTTCGGGAAGACGGCCTTCGTCATGTGCCCCATCCAGACCAGGGCGAAGGTCCAAAGGACCACGAAGATGGTGCCGATCACGATGGCCCGGTGCATGGCCTTCGTGTCCTTGTAGACGAGGCACCCCATGGCTCCGTGGGGCAGACCGATCATCACGAGCCCGAAAACCACCCACATGGAGAACTGGTAGCCGGGCGCCCAGGTCCAGGGGGTTACCAGCGCCGGATTCATTTCCGCGATGCTTCTCACCGACGATTCCAGGGGGAGGAGGAACCGGAGCCCCCCGATGAAGAGCGCCAGCACCGCGGCGGTCATAACGAGCCCCTGGATCACGATCGCCGCTGAAACGCCCCTTATGCCCCCGAAGGCCGCGTAGAACAGCACCACCAGGGCGAAGATAGTGAGCCCGAGCCAGTAGGGCTGTCCCGTCATTGACTCGAAGAGGCGGGCGCCGCCGACGAACTGCGCCACGACATAACTGCCCAGGAAGATCACGATGCCTGCGACGCCGATCAGCCCCACCATCTTGTTGTGGTTGTACCGGTAGACGAAAAGATCAAGGTAGGACTGGGCGTTTATCCGGCGGGCCACGATGCCCACTTTTTTCCCGATCTCGCCGAGGATATAGAAATTCATAAAATTCTGGGCGAAAAGCACCATGACCCACGTCAAACCTACGCTGTACCCCAGGCCGGGGCCCCCGAGAAAAGTACCGGCGCTGCATAACCCCGCCGCGATCATGAGGGCGATGACCAGGGCCCCCATGCCTCGCCCGCCGGTATAGAACTCTTCCACGAACTTGTCCAGGGCGGTCTTGTCCATCCTCCGCTTTGAATAAAAACCGACGACCAGAAGGGCTATCGAATAAACGATGAAGGTTATGAGGATCACCGTACGGGTTGCTGAAGATAACTCCCATTCCATGCCATGTCACCTCTTCCTGCGGAAAGGGTTTTACCCTTTTTTCTCCCCGCCGGTCCCGGCGGTATCGGACAGTTCCATGTCCTGGAAAACGAAAAGGGAAAGGAAAATGACGATGAACGTAAAGACCACGGAGACGACTATTACGGCGAACCACCATTGCGGGAGTCCCAGGACGTACTTATACTTTTCCACGGGGCCTTTCCCCAGGCTATAGGCCACCGCAATGGAAATAGCGGTAAAGGCCAGCCAGGTTGAGAAGGAAATGATCATCTCCTTCCGGCATTGAAGGAACCTCGGGTCAATCTCGATCTCGGCGAAATCGTAATCCCTGCTGTAATACTCCCGTTTCTCCAAAAGTACTCCCTCCTTTTCTTCGCCCTCTGCCCCTTCCAGACAAAGGACAATTCTCCCTACACTCCAGTCCTCGGCCATCCCGCTTCTTCCTGGTCATCACCCCCAAAAAATAAGGGGACCCCTTTTGGGGTCCCCTTATCCCGGTTCGCTGCGGAAGAGTACAGCTCAACCGCGCCAGGAGGGGGACCCCAAGGCGGAAAGGAGGATAATAATGCTCATAAGCCGGCCAAAGCAGCCCTTCTCCACGCCCATCGGTCTCCCTCCCTTTTAAAAATGTGCATTATGAAAGACTTGACGTTTTGGGAAGACTATACTAATGCCCCTGTCTTGTCAAGGGAAAGGGGACAATTTGTGACCGGACAGCGTCAAGGGAAAACGGCCCGGACAGGTCGCCGGGCCGCTTCCGAAGCTATTCCTTTTGTTCCAGGCCTGGGTGGGTCCTGGTCCGTTGCGTCTCCCCGGAGCTTCAGGCGGCGCTCCCGGGCTTCTTCTTGTTCATCTTGTACAGGCCGATCGTGAAGAGGGCCACGCCGTGGAAGAGGAAGAAGGCCCAGCTGATGGTCCCGTAGCCCCTGGCGATGAGGCCGATGAGGCCGAAGGAGGCGACGCCGAGACCGATGAGGGCCATCGCTCCGCCGACAAGGCCGCGGCCGGCGTTGGAGAGCTCCTTGCCCTTGCGGTCCACCATCCAAGAGTTGAGCCTCTCGTTGACGGAGTGGATGAACCCGGCGGCCGTCTCGATCATCGTCCCGAAGAGGACCACCAGGAAGATCGGCAGCAGCCAGGGAGCGATCTGGGACAGGATGGTGTAAGTCGGCAGTTCCACCTCGAGTATGCCGGGGTAGAAGCCCATCAGGACTAGGTAGAGGAAGAAGCCCGGGAGGATCGTTAGGATCGACGCCATCGCCCCCGATATGAAGGCTTCCTTCCTGGTCTCGATGGAGCGGAGTGCGAAAAGGACGGCCGAAAGGGTAGCGAGGTTGTAGAAGGCGTACTTGAACCCTCCCAGGGCCCAGCCTTCACGGATGTCCCCGGAAGCCAGGTTCGCGCTTATCTGTCCCCCCACCTTGGAGAGCCCCACCAAGAGGAAGAGCAGGAAGACGGCGTAGAGGACAAAGGACCACCACGAGAGGGCGACCTCGATGACGTAGCTGCCGAAGAAGGTCAGCGTGACGACGCCCGCCAGGAAGAGGGCGGCCCCCACCAGGGGCGGCAGCCCGAAGGCCTGCTTGAAGACGCTCCCCGAAGTGGCGCCGACCACGCCGAGGATGATGAGGAGGAGGATTATGTAGCAGACCTCGTAGAGCATCCAGCCGGGCCCGATGAGCTCCTTGAAAAAGCTGCGGTAGTCGTAGACCTTGAAGGTCCGGGCGAATTCGAAACTCACGGCGTAGACGATGGCCCACAGGACCGTGGTCACCAGCGCCATGCCCAGGATGCCGCCGAGGCTGCCGAAGTTACCGAAGTACTCGACGAGTTCACGGCCCGTGCCGTAACCCCCGGCGATGACGACGGACTGGGAAATAAGGCCGGGAAGGATGAACTTCTTGTAGAAGGAAGAGCCCATGAACTTGCTGAAGAAACCCCGGTTCACAACGGGGTCGCTCATTTCGTTCGACACCTCCTGTGTCTGGTTGTCTGCCCGCCCCGTTACAGGGCGGCCCTTTAATGCCCGCCGGCGCTTTCGTTCCTGGCCTTCTCCTGGCACCACCTCCCCAAAAAAGAAAGGGACCCCTTTTTTAGGGGTCCCTTTTTCCCGGTTCGTTGCGGAAGAGTACGGCTCAACCGCGCCAGGAGGGGGACCCCAAGGCGAAGTAAAAGTAATAGCCGTAAAAATAGCAGCCGAAAAAGTCATTCATTCTTCGCACGGGTCACCCTCCCTCCGAGGCGATCGATTATTAAAAAACGAAGTATCTATGGGAGTCTATACCAGCGGCCTGCCCTTGTCAAACGCGGGGCCAGGTCAAGGTTGCCTTTATTCTTCAAAGGCCCTCTTCCAGAGTCTTTCAAAAGTCTCCAGCTCTCCGGGGGCCGGGACCCTTAGCCGGACGCTCTCTGGGCCGAGGCCCGAAAAGCAGGTTCCCGGCTCGGTCCTGATGCCCTGTTCCATCAGGGCCTCGTAGAGGTCCAACGGGCCCTCTACCCAGGTGGCCAGGAGGATGGGCACTTCCGGGTCCGTCTCGGCCACGGTGATGCCCCCGGTCCTTTCCAGGACCTGGAGGACCCTGGCCTTGACCTCCCTCACGATCTCCCTGGAGCGGGCGACATAATCGGCGTCGAGAAGGGACGCCCTGGCCATCTCCATCGCCAGGGAGCCGACCGAGAAGGGTGGCGCCACCTTTCGCAGGTACTTCCTGGCCTCTTCGTCGCGGATCACGCAGTAGCCGGCGCGCAGCCCGGCCAGGCCGCGGCCCTTGGAGAAGGAACGGAGGACCACCACCGAGGGCGAGGCCAGGTTGAGGGCCGACTCCCCGGGCGGGAGGAAATCGCCGTAGGCCTCGTCGATGACCAGGAGCGATCCCCCTTTTTGGCACTCCTCGGCCAGCAGGGCCATCTCGGCCAGGGGAGGGACCTGCCCCGTGGGGTTGTGGGGGCGGTCTACATACACCAGGGATTCATCGCCGGTCATCTCACCCAGGAGGCGGGAAATATCCAGGTCGAACTCCGGGGGTGTGAGCGGCAGGTACCGGTAGGACGCCCCGGCGAACTGGAAGTGCATGGGCCCGTCGGGGAACTGGGGCGCGATGCCCAGGACCGTGGCTCCCGGTGCGCAAAAGGCCCCCGCCAGGCTTATGATCAGGCCGATGGAGCCCGTGCCGGTGACGATCTCATCGGGGAAAAAGGCGCCGTTCCAGGAGTCGGACAGGGCTTTCCGCAGGGGTAGGTCGTCGCCGGGGTAGCCGCCCGGGTCCGGAAGGCTCCCTGACTTGATGTACTCCTTCGCCCAGGGAGGGGAGCCCAGCGGGTTGGTCCCCAGGGCGCAGTCCACCAGGACGGGCCTCTCTTCCCTGGAAGAACCGTACTCGGCGAAGGTCTTGTCCCTCACGGGCGCCGGCATTTTCTCTTTCCACTTCATTCTTCTCACCTTCCATCGCGGGATACAGCAGCATGATAACAGGAAACCCACCCCGTTGCGGGTGCGGCGAAGATGAAGGTCGGGGCCGCCGGTGCGGGATGCCGTTGGGTGAAGCGTAAAGGGTGAGGGGAGTCCTTCCCGGTGAGGCGCCCGAACGCTCCATTCAAGGCCCTGCCCCCAGGTTTGCGGGTTCCAAGCGGCTGTTGTGCCGCCGGGGCCGTGATGGTACCATGTTACCCGGTGAAAGACGGGGGCCCGGCCGAGGACCCCCTTACAACCTGGATCCCGAAAGGAGGATACGAGAATGTCCGGCTACCACGAACCGGTCGAGGAACTGGCCGCCGAGGACAGGGACATCAGCAGGGCCTTGAACAGCCTCAAGGAGGAGATCGAGGCCATCGACTGGTACCACCAGCGGGCCGTCACCACCAAGGACAGCACCATCAGGGACATAGTCGTTCACAACAGGGATGAGGAGATCGAGCACGCGGCGATGATGCTCGAGTGGCTCCGGAGGAAAATGCCGCCCTTCGACCACGCCTTGAGGACCTTCCTTTTCACCGAGGCTCCCATCACGGAAGTGGAGGAAGCGGCCGTCGCCGGGGAGCAGGCTCCCAAGAGATCCTCCTCCGGAGGCAGCCTGGGCATAGGAAGCCTCAAGGGATAGGCTACGAAAGGGAAAGGAGGGAAAAAGGATGGACATCCTGAAGCGTTCCATATCCCCCATAAGCGATGCCGCCTGGCAGGAAATAGACGAACAGGCGATCAAAGTCCTGAAGAGCAGGCTTTCCGGCAGGAAGTTCGTGGACGTGCTGGGGCCCTTCGGGTGGGACCACGCCGTGGTCTCCACGGGCAGGCTCGATGTCTCGGCGAGCGAGGGCAGGGAGGAAGTGCGCTGGGGGGTTCACGTGGTACAGCCCCTCGTGGAGACCCGCTCCTTCTTCGAGATGGACACCTGGGAGCTCGATAACGTGGCCCGGGGGGTCAAGGACCTCGAACTGGACTCCCTGATAAGGGCCGCTGAAAAGATCGCTTCCTTCGAAGAAAACGCCCTCTACAACGGTTTTGAGCCCGGCTGCATCGTCGGGCTGGCCCAGGCGGGGGAGGACCACCAGATCCCCGTCACCATTGAAAATCCGAGGAGCATCATGGCCGGGGTCTCCGAGGGGCTCGTGTTCTTCCAGAAGAGTTCCATCGAGGGACCCTACACCCTCGTCGCCGGGCCGCAGCTCTGGAAGGCCGTCGATGTCGCCGGCGAGGGTTACCCCCTCAGGAAGAGGATCACCTCCCTTTTCGACGGCGGGATCATCCTCGCGCCGGAACTGGAAGGCGGCTTCCTGGTCTCCGCCAGGGGAGGCGACTTCGAGCTCACCCTGGGACAGGATTTTTCCATCGGCTTCGAGTGCTCCACGGGCGACAAGGTCCAGCTCTTCATGGCCGAATCCTTCTCCTTCAGGGTCATCGAGCCCAAGGCCGTGGTCCCGCTGGCCCTGTAAAGGACCGCGCCGGTCTGATACAAGGCAGCGCTACAGGCGGAGCTAGGTGCCGGGGTCATCGCGCCCCCGGCACCTTTTTATTCCATCCTTGAAAGCCTGGCCCGCCGCTTACCGCCCCCTCATTCCATGCGGAACCTGTCCCTGAAGGGGAACAGGCCGAAGACCCCGCCGGTGTGGATGAAAAGGATCCGTTCGTCAGCGCTGATGCCGCCCCTCTCGATCTCCTTTTTCAGCCCGAACAGGGCTTTCCCCGTGTAGGTCGGGTCCAAAAGGACAGCCTCGAGGGAAGCCGCCTCCTTGATGAAGTCGATAAGATCGGGGGAGGCCTTCCCATAGCCCTCGCCGATGTACCCGTCGACGACTTCGTACTTGCCGCGGTGATCGGGCAGGCCGGGGATGAACCTTTCCCGGAGGTCGGAAAAGACTTCCGCTACCTTTCCGTCGAGCCAGGATCCGGGGAAGGCCACGCTCATGGCCGTCACCTTGCAGTCCAGCCCGTGGACAAGGCATCCGGCCACGATCCCCGCAAGGGTCCCGCCGGAGCCGCAGGAGAAGACGATCCGGTCCGGGGCCGGACCCGACCGGCCGACCTGTTCGGCGATCTCCCCCATGGCGTCTACGTAACCCAGTGATCCCAGCGCGTCGGACGCGCCCAGGGGTATCGTGTAAGGCCTCAGTCCCCGGGAGCGGTACTCCCCGGCGACCTCTTCCATGGCCTCGTCCTGATCCCTGAGGTCGGGGACGGGTGCGAAGGTCACCCTGGCGCCGAAGAGGAGATCCAGGAACAGGTTGCCGTCGGGGGGCGCGCCGGGGCTCCCGTTGAGGACCAGGTGGCACCCCAGGCCGAGTTTGGCCGCCACGGCCGCGGTGGCCCTTGCGTGGTTTGACTGGGGTCCTCCGCAGGTTATGATCAAGTCGGCTCCGCGGGCAAGGGCGTCGGCGGCGCAGTATTCCAGCTTCCTCACCTTGTTCCCCGAAAGGGCGATGCCGGTCAAGTCGTCCCTTTTCAGCAGCACTTTCCCGCTCCCGAGCAGGGAGGAAAGCCTGCCGGCGGGGTGTATCGGTGTGGGAAGGACAGCCAGGTCGATTTTTTCGGCAAATTTTTTCAATTCCTTCCAAGTCCTCCTTCCGGATCCGTCCAGGGGTTTGTAATGGGTTTATCCCTTTTGACACGAGGTGACGACATGTATAGTATATTAGTCTGATAGTTTAATTCCTTCAAACTTTTCGAAGTATTCAGCCCATGAAAAAACTCATCTACAGGAGGGGGTGATTTCCCATCAAGGCCGAAAAAGGAGACAGGGTGCAGGTCCACCGGGTGATCCTCGAGGTCGGCGAACGGGCCCCCCGGGTTCCGACAGATACGGCGGCGGTGCCCCTGGAGATGACCGTCAGGGGCACCCTCGTGGATGATCTCGCCGAGCCCGGGGAGGAGGTCACCGTAGAGACGCCCGCCGGGCGCAGGTTGAGGGGCAGGCTGGTCGGACGGGAGCCGGCCTACGATATCGGGTTCGGCCCGCCGCCGCCGGAACTCCGGCCGGTGGGCCCTGAATTGAGAAAGATCCTCCGCGGAGAAGTGACCGATCGTGAAAAAGCCTGAAGATTATTCCTCCGTTATGGCCCGAAGGGGCGAGATCATGAGGCGTTCCGTGGGCATTGACTACGGTTCTTTTACCACCGGAGTCCTGGCCTTCGACTATGAACGCTTGATGGAAGAGACCGGCTACACCCTCGACGAAGTAAAAAGGATCCAGAAGAAATCCAACGTCGGCGATACCCCCCTCCTGGAGTTGAAGAACCTCACCGCCCTGGCCAGGAAGTTCTCCGAACCCGGCAGGGGGGCCAGGATCTTCGTCAAGGACGAGGCCAACAACCCCGCCCGCTCCTTCAAGGACCGGAGGGCCTCCCTCTCGGTCCACCGCGCCCTGGAAAAGGGCTACCCCGGGGTCTCGGCCGCCACCAGCGGTAACTACGGTGCCGCCGTGGCCAGCCAAGCCGCGAGGGAAAATCTGCCCTGCATTATCGTCCAGGAAGTATTCGACAGCCGGGGCTTCGAGCAGCCGGAAATTGCCGAGAAGGGGCGCGCCTGCGAGGCCTACGGTGCCGAGGTGCTCCAGCTGTCCGTCGGGCCCGAGCTTTTTTACGTCTTCCTGCTGGTCCTGGAAGAGACGGGCTTTTTCAACGCCTCCCTTTACACCCCCTTTTCCATCGCAGGCATCGAGACCCTCGGCGTGGAGATCGTGGAACAGGCCGGGGAACTGGCGGGGCGGCCGCCCGACGCCATCGTCAGTACCCACGCAGGGGGCGGCCTCACCACCGGTACCGCCAGGGGTGTGCTGAAGGCCGGAAGCCCCGAAACCCTGATCATCGGCGCCAGCGTCAACCTCGAGGGGCTCCACATGGCCTCCGACAGGGATTTCAACCGCAAATCCTTCACCACGGGGCATACGGGGTTCGGCATCCCCTTCGCCGTCCAGCCCGACCGCTCCGATGTCCCCAGGAACGCCGCCAGGGTGCTCCGCTACCTGGACCGGTACGTGACCGTCACCCAGGGGTCGGTCTTCTACATGACCGAAGCCCTGGCCCAACTGGAGGGCCTCGAAAGGGGGCCCGCCGGGAACACCTCCCTGGCGGCGGCCTTCGCGCTGGCCCGTACCATGGGCGAGGACGAGGTGATCGTCGTCAACGAGACGGAGTACACCGGCGCGGGCAAGCACCCCTACGCGCAGATCGCCTTCGCGAGGAAGATGGGCGTCGAGGTCTTCCGGGGGGACCCCTCGATGGAAAGGCCCGGGGAGAACATAGTGATCCCTTTGGAACCCGGGCAGGTGACCGCCGCCGAGGTGGACCTGGACAGGCTGCGGGGTTCCTATATCAAGAATGCCTGCAAGAGCCTTGGGGAGGACAAGGAAATAACCGGGGTCGACCTCGATTTCCTTTGCGAGGACGCCAGGCTCGACAGGGAAAGAGCGCTGGAGCTCCTGGCGGCGGAGGGCGTGAGGTTTTCGGGCTTGGGTTAAGGGCTTTGCCCTTACTTTGAAAAAGAAAGGAAGGATGTCCCGATGGGATGGCGGCCCACTAGGATGGAAGTAAGCCTCGATAATCTCCGTTACAACTACAGGCTCATAAGGGAGCACGTCAAGGGCGCCAGGGTGATCGCGGTGGTGAAGGCCAACGCCTACAACCTGGGCGTTATCCAGGCGGCCTGGGCGCTTCGGGGAGCCGGCGCGGACTTTTTCGCCGTGGCGACCCCCGATGAGGCCATCGAGTTGAGGGATGGGGGGATAACGAGCCCCGTCCTCGTCCTGGGTACTTCCCCCTATTCCGTCGCGGGGGAATACGTCCGCCTGGGCATCCGGGCGGCCATTACCGACCCGATGATGGCCAGGGCGCTCTCGGCGGAAGCGGTGAGGCAGGACAAAAAAGCCCTGGTGCATATCAAGATCGACACCGGCCTGGGGCGCATCGGTTTCACCACCGACAAGTTCCTTGCGGCCGTCGAGGATATCGTCGCCCTTCCGGGCGTTGAGGCCGAAGGCGTCTTTACCCACTTCGCCCTCGCCGATTCGGGGGACCTCTCCTACACCTGGGTACAATACCGGCGCTTCCTGGACGACCTGGATAAACTCTCCGCCAGGGGGATAACGTTCCGGGTCCGCCACTGCTGCAACTCGGCGGCCACGCTGGAGGCCCCCGAGATGGCCCTCGATGCCGTCAGGCCCGGCCACATCATCGCGGGCATGTACCCTACGCCCGAAGTAAAGCGCTCCATCGCCGTCAAACCCTGCTTCGAGTTCAAGACCGCCCTTGGCCTGGTCCGCGAACTCCCCCCGGGGACGGGGGTCAGTTACGGGCTCGATTACGTGACGGCTGGGCATGAACTCATCGCCCAATTGCCCGTAGGTTACGCCGACGGCTACTACAGGGAATTATGGAACAAGGGGGCGGATGTGCTCGTGGGGGGCGTCCGTTGTCCCGTCGTGGGGCGCATCTGCATGGACCAGATGATGGTGAACGTGACGGCCGTGCCCGAGGCGTCCGTGGGTGACGAGGTGGTCCTCATAGGCAGGCAGGGCGGGGAGGAGATCACCCTGGAGGAGGTCGCCGAAAAGATGGGGACCCTGATCTGCGTCCCGCCGTCGCTGATAAGCAAAAGGGTACCCAGGGTCTACATCGACAGGAGTTCCCAGGAGCTGAGCCTATGAACAGGCCATGTGATATCATCTTATATAATTTCTTCTTTAAACTGCTACTGCTCACGAAGGGAGGGACCGGCCCGTGCTAGCGATAATGGAAACGAGGTTCTGGAGGGTCCTCGCCACCCTGCAGAAGATCATTATGATCGTCACGTCCATAAGCATCCTCGCCCTAGTCCTCATCCAGGTCCTCCTCAGGTACGTCTTTGTCAAGCCCTTGATGGGCGTCGAGGAGCTGGCCACCATGGTGGGCTTCTGGCTTTATTTCATGGGGGCCTCCTGGGGCACCGCCGACAGGTCCCACATCAAGGCGGACCTGATGCAGGCCGCCGTCAAGGACCCCAGGAAACTGATATGGGTCAAGGTGGCGATCTCCGCCGCCTGCGTGATCCTCTCGGCGATGATGATCTACTGGGGCTGGGGCTACACCGTGTGGGGCTACACCAAGAGGCAGCTCTCGCCCACGCTCATGATCCCCATGATCTACTCCCAGGTCAGCATCTTCGTGGGGGCCATCCTGATGTTCTTTTATTTCTGCGTTGAACTGGCCGATTATTCCCTCCAGGCCGTCGGGAGGCTCCCCCTCGATGCGCCCGGCGACGATACCTGCCAGCCCGTGGACGCCCCGGCCATTTGCCCCGCTGACCGGGGCGGCGACTGAAGAGGAGCGGGGGTGGTAAAAAATGGTGATAGCCATCAACCTTGCCATCCTGATCGGCCTGATCGTCGCGGGGCTCCCCGTCCCGTTCTGCTTCATGACCGCGGCCATATACATGGGCATCGTCTACGACTTCAGCTTCTCCTTCCTTCTCCCCGGCGGCTATTACGCCCTCAACTCGCTGACGCTCCTCTCGGTCCCTTTCTTCATCATGGCGGGATCCCTCATGTCCTCCTCGGGCATTGCCGAGCGCCTCACCGACTTCGCCCAGGCTTTCCTGGGGCGCATGAGGGGCGGCATGGGGGCGGCCACCATCGTGGCCTGCGCGATCTTCGGGGCCATATCGGGGACCTGCTCCTCGGCCGTAGCCTGCATCGGGGGGATAATGATCCCCCGCCTCGAGAAGCTCGGGTATCCCCGGTACTATTCGGTGGCCCTGGTGGGGTGCGCATCGGTGCTGGGCCAGCTGATACCGCCCAGCGTCCCGATGATCCTCTACGCGTGGGTCACCCAGCAGTCGGTGGCGGCCTGCTTCCTGGCGACGGTCATTCCCGGGATACTGACCACAATACTGATGTGCGTCGTCAACTGGTTCGAGGTGAAGAGGTTAAAGACCGTCCGGGTCGAACCCCAGGTGCCCTTCTTCCAGAAGGTCCAATTGATAGGCAGTGCCACGAAGCGTGGCATCTGGAGCCTGCTCATGCCCGTCATCATCCTGGGCGGCATCTACGGCGGGATAACGACCCCCACCGAATCGGCGGCCATCGCCGTCTTCTACGGGATACTGGTGGGTTTCCTGGTCCATAGGGAATTGACCCCCAAGGTGCTGGGACGCGCGCTGGTGGACTCCTCGACCACGACGGGGGTCTGCGTCCTGATGCTCTTCTTCGTGTCCATCCTGGCGAAGGTCTACACCATGCAGCGCATACCGCAGCAACTGGCCGACTTCATGATGACCATCTCCAACAACAAGATGGTCCTGCTCCTGCTGGTGAACGTCTTTCTGCTGATCATAGGGATGCTGATGGACGACTTCAGCGGCACCATGCTCTCGGCCCCGCTCCTCCTTCCGCTGATGGTCGCCATTGGGGTCCACCCCGTTCACTTTGCCGCCATCATGGGGACCAACCTCGGGCTGGGCAACGTCACACCGCCCTGCGCGCCGATCCTTTACCTAGCCGGCAGGATAGGCGGCGCTTCGATAGACGAGTACTTCAAGCCGGCGCTCAAGTTCATGGTATTCGCCCAGTTGCCGGTGATCCTGCTGACGACCTACATCCCGAGCCTTTCCATGTGGCTCCCGCGGCTGGTGATGGGGATCCAGTAAGTATGGGAAGCCTTTTTTCAAAAACATAACCCGAAGGGGGGTGGCAGGATTCAGCAGGGCAAGCGTCCGGCTTGAAGGAGCTGAAGAGTGAGAGGCACGCAGAGTGAAAAGGCTTGGAAACCTTTTCCTGTATCCTTCTAGGAGGTGTTCAAGATGAGGAGAGTGTTAGTGTTAGTGCTCGTGGCGGCCCTGGTGCTTTCGATGGGAACCGCCGCGGCAGCGGCACCGAAGTGGACCTTCAAGATGGGTCACCCCCACCCGGCGGACACCGATTACGACAAGACGGGCCACTGGTTCGCCGACCAGGTCTTCGAGAGAACCAAGGGCCAGGTCAAGATCAATATTTTCCCAGCCAACCAGCTCGGTGACTGGACTGAGACCTTCGAGCTCATCTCCCGCGGCGTCGTCGAGATGGGCTTCCAGATCGCCAACGCCCAGTACGACCCGAGGCTGAACTTCGCCTACTACATGCCCTTCGTCGTCAACGATATCGAGGAGGCCAAGAAAGCCTACGCTTCCGGCGGTTGGGCCTTCGGGCTCATCAAGGGCCTCTGGCTCGACCACGGCATCCAGCCCCTCGCGGTGTACCCCATAGGGATGGCCGGCGTCTCCCTGAGGTCCATGCCCCCGTCCCCCGGTGACCCCAACGTTCCCAAGAACATGAAGGTCCGGGTCATGCCCCTGGCTGCCTGCTCCATGACCTACGGGGCGCTGGGGTACATCTCGACCCCGATCCCCTACGCCGAGGTCTACAGCGGCATCCAGACGGGCATCGTCGACGGGCAGATGGGAGGGCCTCCCTTCCAGGCCTGGTCCTTCCGGGACGTCAACAAGGTCTGGATCCAGTACAACGACTACTTCGAGCAGCACTGGATCGTCATAAACAAGGGGGCCTGGGACCAACTTCCTGCGGACATCCAGGCCATCATGCAGCAGGCCGCCAACGAGGCCTCCGCCATGCGCTGGGACCAGGTCGAGACCGAGGACGAGGATTACCGGGAGATCCTGAGGAAGGATTTCGGCTGGGAGATCGTCATGCTGACCAGCGAGGAACTCAAAGCCTGCGCCGACAAGGTCCGCAGGGAAGTGTGGCCCAAAATGAAGGACCTCCTCGGCGAAGAGCTTTACACCGAGGTCCGTCTCCATTCACTGGCTGAATAAGGTCCGGGTCGCCCCTTTTAATTGATCCGATCCCGTAAAAAAGCCGAGGGGCGGGAATGACTCCCGCCCCTGGCTCTTTGGTGCCCCCGGTGCGCCTTTAGGCCAGGGCGTGACGGCCGTGGAAATGATCGCGGGAAACCGCTATCATTGTCGCTGTCGGTCTTTAAATTCAGAATAGGAGGTCACGCCATGGAGTTCACCGATACGGGCAAGATGGAGTCCAGGGAGGTTGTGAAGGGGGTCCACGGCAAGTTCGTCCACTCTCCTCACATGACCATGGCGTGGTGGGTGATCGAGCAGGGTGCCGCTCTGCCGGAACACTCCCACGAGCATGAGCAGGTGGTCAACGTCGTGGAGGGCACGCTGGAGTTGACCGCCGAGGGAAAGAAGTGGACCCTTGGGCCGGGGTCGGTGCTGGTGATTCCTTCGGGGGTGCCGCACCTGGCCAGGGGTCTGACCGAGTGCCGCGTGATCGACGCCTTCTGGCCCGCCCGGGATGATTATAAGTGAGGCCTCAAGGGCACCGGGTGCCTAAGGGAAGAGCGCCGGCCAAGGGCTGGCGCTCTTTTCGCGTTCCACTCCACCCGTTGCTAGGGCCTGACCACATCCCATAGACGCTTATGGTCTCGACCCCCGGCTTCAGCCCTGAGGCGCTGGACATTGATGCCGTTGGGAAGGATCTTGATGGCGTTCACCGGTTTCCCCTTGCTCCTGAGGTTGATGAGCAGGTTCTCCCCGAGCCGGAAGGGTACCACCACGGAATTCTTGCCGAAGAAAACCCTCCTCGATTCCTCCGCCGCCGCCGAAGACCTGGCCGTGGTACTCGGAAAGTACTTCTCCCGATTCGTCGTAGATCGCCAGGAGCTGGATGTTCTCCCTGGCCAGGGCCAGGATCCCGTACTCGCCGTACCCGTCGAGGAAGCCCTTGATCATCTCCAGGACCTCGAGCTCGGTGCTCCTTGTGGTCGACCGAGGGGGAATCGGCCAGTTTCAGAGGTCGTAGCCCTGGGAGAGGAATACCTCGGCGTACTCACCGGCGGCGGCGCACGGGAAGTTGAGCTTCGCCTGGGACAGGGATTCCTCCAGGGTGGCGCTGGACAGTTCGGCCCCGGAGAGGCCGTGGGCCTTAAACGAGGTACTCGAGCCTCTCCCTTTCCTGGGGGTCCGTCTCCTCGCCGAGTGAGACCGATGACAGCCGTTTTGAAAAATACTCACCCACCATGGCCGAGGCGGACGCCAGGTCCCCCTTTTGCAGGAGGCTCCTGCCCCGGACGGAGAGTTGCCTCGCGTCTTCACCCGGGAACAGGGCCGAAAAGGTCAGTATCATCGGGAGGATGAGGTCGCCTCTGCGGTCGCCGGCGGCGAAGGGGCCGACATGAAGGTTCCTTGTCATGGCCCGTTCCAGGGGTTCCGCCGGGAGCCCCTGGAGGTCAGGACCTTCATGACCATTTTCAGCGTGTAGTCGCCGTAGTCCCACAGGATGATCCCGGGGAAGGCGTTCGGGGGGATCGGTCCTCCATGAGCGGGCCCACCGACGAGGAACCACCGGGAACAGGCGTCCTTCGCCAGGGACCATGTCTCCGGCTCGATGGGGACTCCGCCGCGGGGGAGCGCGGCCCCCTTCACGTGGTCCAGCAGCGCCGTCAGGTTCAGCCTCGACGTCGAGGTTTCCGGGTCGATCGGTTTGAAATCCGCCTGGCTGATGTCCAGCACGGGTCGGAGGTGGAAGGACCGAAAAACTCGGCCATGTCGAGATCGGGGTGGAACGCGTCCTTGACGTAGATCTTGAGGGGGACGAAGAGGCCGGGCTGTTCCAGCTCCAGTTGCTCCTGCTGGGCGGAATGGATCTCGAGGTCCACCCCCACGGAAAAGGTGACGGTCTCTTCCAGCTCCAGTTCAGGCACCTGGATCAGGATGGATTCCGTCGCCGGGCCGGCGAGGTCCCTAGGCCCAAACCATCGGTAATACAGGACATGGTCCTTGTCCGCTTCGACTTCCATGGCGAAGGCGCTCTGGCCCCCCGATCCGCTCCGGTCGGGTGAGAGGGAGCCGTTGCCGCTTCTGACGGTGATCTTGACCCTGTATTTTTCGCCCCTGCCATCCCCTGGTCCCCTCCCGTCAAAGCGGAAACGGAGGGTGTTCAGGAACCCGGCGAGGGCGGGGAAGACGGGGTGATCCACGGCCGCCTCCAGCCCCCTGGGCCGGGTCACCTTGAAGGCGACGGAATTGACGGCCCCGCTCTCCCTATCCTCGGCGGCTACGCGCACCTCCCATTGGCTGGGGCCCAGCATCCTGAGCTCCGCCAGGGGCGGCGGCGTGTAGGTGACCGTCACCTCGCCCAGGGGGTCCGTCCTGACGAGGAGCCACTTCTCGTCCCCCCCCTCGGCGTTCCTGGAAGAGACGGTCCCCACCTCGGGCTTGCTTATGGCCACTTCCGCCTGGGGGACCCGCCGGTCGCCCTCCCGCACGGACAGCGTGAAGGAAATCCCTCCCGGGTGTTCCCCGTCCACGAAAATATCCTCCGCCTTCGCCGGTTCCAGGGTAACCGTCCTCGGGTGGCTGCCGTCCTCGGGCCCCTCCTCGGGCCGGGCGGGCGGTTCCTCCCGCGGGATCGGCTCCGGGGCCGCCGCCTTTTCCCCGGGGGCGCCGAAGCACTCCTCAGCGGCCTCGAGGAAAGCCCTGGTGACCGCCTCGATGATCCCTTCCTCGACGGCCTGGGGGAGGTGGGCGCCCTCGGCCGGCGCGAAGGACACTTCGTAGCCGAAGCCGGAGACACCGTCGAGGTACAGGGAGAGGATGAACTCCCTGGTCTCGCCGTATTGCTTCCGGGTCACCAGGTACCTCGGGGTGACCTCCTCCACCACGGCCCCCCGGTCGTACTCCGGCGAGTGGGTGGGGGACGTCCCCCACTGGAGCCTCAGGGCCGGGCCGGAGACCACCTTTTGTTCCTTGATGGTGATCTTCTCGCCAATATAGGGATACTCGATCCGGGTGGCCCTACCGATGTAATCGGTGTTCGGGCCCTCCTGGACGGGGTTCCCGTCGAAAAGGACGTGATCCTCCGACCAGGGTTCGGCGTTCCAGGAAAAGGTGAGCCTCGGGCAGGCCCTGTAGAAGGCGGTGCGGAATAACCCGTCGATCCTGTCCAACCCATCCTGGGCTTTTTGGGAGAGTTTTTTCCCCTGCTTCACCAGGGAAGCCTCGAAGGCCTCGTCGCCGACCCAGTTGGTGTCGGTCCTTTCCGATACCAGGAGCAGCATGGGGATATCGTTGCCGGCGGCATAGCCCTCCACGGCCTTCTCCACAAGGGAGTTGTATGTCTGGACGTCGCTCTTCTTCTGCTTGAGCACCTTGCCCTCGTATTGGTTGTAGGGGACGAATCCCTTGTCGGGAAGGTCGAGCATGTACTCCTCGACCCGGATGATGCTCCTGATATCCTGCCACGCCAGGGGGAAGAACTCGGCCAGGAAGCGGTCGAGCAAGCCCCTGGGGACGCCCTGCACCGTCAGGTGGTCGTCGTTGAACCACTCCTCGAAGCCCCAGCCGTCAAAGAGGCACCGGGCCCAGTACGATGCGGGGTCCGTCTCCTGGGCCTTCATCTTAGCAAGGGCCTCCTGGTCGAACTGTCCCTTGAATTTCGGGCTGGCAAGGGCCCTTCGGTTGAAGGCCACCTGGACCTCGTGGATATGGCGGAACTCCTCCGGCCATAGGGCCGGGTCGCCGCCGTAGGTTTTCAGGAACGCTTCCCGTACCTCTTCCAGGGAGGGCGGTTCCCCGCTGAAGGCTAACTGCTCCGGCACCGGGTCACCGGGGTGGGGCAGCGAGGGGTCCTCCCTCGAAGCGGCGGGCTCGCAGGATGCCACGATCGAAGCCGCGACGAGGACGGAAAGGAAGAGCGGGAGGAACCCTCTCACCGGGCGCAACAGCATCAACTCCCCTGGGCCTGTCCTTCCGGCGGGGGATAGGGGAACTCAAAAAGTGCCCCGCTGGAAAACAGGCGAGTTAGGTATAATGATATCAATAGCGACGGACTGCGGGAATTCGCCTAGCGACCATGCCCAACCCGGCAACAAATGACCTGGGAGGAGATGAAGAGAGTATGCTTTATTTTAGGTTTCTTGCTCTCCTGTTAGGGACGATGATGGTTTCCCTGGCGCCGGTGATCGCCTTGAGGGGCCAGCGGTGGATCGACCTCTTCAACGAGGTCCTCATCCCCGAAAAACAGCCCGTGTGGTTTTGGGCCGCCGGTGCTTTCGCCGCCTTCCTGACGCTCATTACCTGGTACGTGCAGATCACGTCACCGGTGACGCTCTCATGGATCATGACCTTGTTCATTACCCTTTCGCTTGTGAAGGCCTACTGCTTCCTCTTCAGGTACGACCAGGCCCGAAAGGTGATCCTTTCGCTGATGGAAAAGGGACGCCCCTTCATGACAGGGCTGGCCTCCATCATCTACCTCGCGGGGTTCTGCACCCTCTGCCTCGGGATATTCGCCTTCTGACGTCCCAAGGGGCCGGGGCTGAAAAAGCCGGCCCTCCCTGGGAGAGCCGGCTTTCCTCATCCGGGGCCTGGGGAGGAAGGGTTCACCTCAGGGGCGGTCCTGGCAGCATTTTGAATCCATGGTCTGTGACTCGACCCATCCCGCCTCCATGTTGTCGATGAGGTCCCTGAGCACCTGTATGTCGTACTCTACCAGGGAGCACAGGTCTGAAGTGCAGGCAAGGTTCGTAATGATGACTCTCTTCTCTTCCATGGACAGTCCTCCCGGCGGGAGGGGTCGTCGCTGGCATCCCCCGCCGGGTAAATGATATCACCCCGGGAGGGGGGGCATCAAGGTCACGGGTTTCGGGGTTAACGGGGCTCCCTTCAGGCGGTTTATAGAAAGTGTACATCATGTTATACTATCCTCTGAATAAAGGATCCTCCTTTTCCAGGAGGCGACGACGATGCGGCTCGAGATGATCCCCGATTATGACATCCTTTTCGAAGGTCTTTTCGAGAACTCCCCGGAGGGGGTAGTCATCCAGGGGCTTGACGGGGTTGTGCACAAGGCCAACAGGGCCTTCTGCGAGATGTTCGGTTACACCCCGGAGGAAGTGATCGGTCACGACCTCGACCGCCTGGTCGCCACCGACGAGAGTTTGAACCTCGAAGCCGCGGAGCGAACCCAAAGGGCCATCCTGGGGGAGGAGTTCGTGTTCGAGACGGTCCGGCAGAGGAAGGACGGCACCCGGTTCCACGTCATGGCCCTCGGGGTGCCCATCGTGGTGGAAGGCCGGCGGGTCGCGATCTACGCCATGTACCGGGATATCACCGACCGCAAGAAGGCCGAGGAAGCGCTCCAGAGGAGCGAGGAAAAGTACCGTGCTATCGTCCAGCAGCAGCAGGAGGTCATCGTGCGCTACTCCCCCGACTGGAAGGTGACCTTCGCCAACGAGGCCTACTGCAAGTACTACCAGACCACCCCCGATGAGATAGTCGGCACTTCCATGACGCCCCACATGCCGGAGGAATACCGGGAAGAGATCCTGGGGACATTGAAGAAACTGGACCCGGCGTCCCCCACCCAGGTCTCCGAAGAACTGACGATCCTCCCCTCGGGCGAGGCCCGCTGGCAACAGTGGATTGACACGGCCCTCTTCGACGGCGAGGGGAACCTTGTCGAGTACCAGTCCGTGGGGCGCGATATCTCCGACAGGAAGCGCATGGAGGAATCCCTCAGGGTGAGCAGCGAAAGGCTCGAAAGGGTGCTCGACGAGACGGTGAGGGTCCTCGCCGGGACCATGAGGATCCGGGACGTCTACACGGCGGACCATCAGGAGGGCGTCGCCCAGCTGGCCTACGCGATCGGCGAGGAGATGGGGCTTTCCGAGGATGTCCTGAAAGGCCTGTGGATGGCGGCCCTCATCCACGACATAGGCAAGCTCCATATCCCCGGGGAGATCCTAAATAAACCCACGACGCTGACGGCCCTGGAGTACGAGATAGTCAAACGCCACCCCGAGGTCGGGAGCGAGACGCTGAAGGGCATCTCCTTCCCCTGGCCCATCGCCCAGATCGTATCCCAGCACCATGAACGCCTCGACGGCTCCGGGTACCCGAGGGGCCTCAGGGGCAACCAGATACTCCCGGAGGTACGGATCCTCTCCGTCGCCGACGTGGTGGAGGCCATGGCTTCCCACCGGCCCTTCCGTCCGGCCTACCCCCTTGAAACGGCCCTCGACACGGTCCGCGCCGGCGCCGGGACCCTTTTCGATGAAAGGGTCGTCCAGGCCTGCCTCAAGGTCTTCGAAAGGGGTTTCAGGTTCAAAAAGTAGGCGAGGCCCCGCGGTGAAAGCCTACGAAGCCCGCACAGCCAGCTTCCCCTCCTTTTCGTCCACCACGATTTTCGAGCCCTCGCCCAGGGCCTGGGAGATCATCAGCCGGGCGACGGGGGTTTCGATCTCCCGGCTCATGTAGCGTTTGAGCGGCCTGGCGCCGTAGACCGGGTCGTAGCCCTCGCGGGCGACGTGGTTCCTGGCGGCCGGCGTTACCTCCAGGGTCATCCCCAGGTCGCGCAGCCGCTTCTGGAGGCCCGCGGCCAGGAGGTCTACGATCTGCTCGATCTCCCCCACGGTGAGGGGCTTGAAGAGGACGATGTCATCCACCCGGTTGAGGAATTCGGGCCTGAAGGAGGCCCTCACCTGCCGCAGGACGCTCTCCTGGACGGCCCCGGGGATCTCGCCCGAGGGGGTTATGCCCTCCATGAGGTCCGCGGCGCCGATGTTGCTGGTCATGATAATTATCGTGTTCGTGAAGTTCACCGTGCGGCCCCGGTTGTCGGTGAGCCTGCCGTCGTCGAGGATCTGCAGCAGGATGTTGAAGACATCGTGGTGGGCCTTCTCGATCTCGTCGAAGAGTATCACCGAGTAGGGTTTCCTCCTGACGGCCTCGGTGAGCTGTCCCCCCTCCTCGTACCCCACGTACCCCGGCGGCGCCCCGATGAGGCGCGAGACGGAGTGCTTCTCCATGTACTCCGACATGTCAATCCTGACCATGTTCTCCTCGGAGTCGAAAAGGGCCTCCGCCAGGGTCCTGGCCAGTTCGGTCTTCCCCACGCCGGTGGGCCCCAGGAATATGAAGGAGCCCACGGGCCTCTTCGGGTCCTTAATTCCGGAACGGGCCCGCAGGACGGCGTCGGCCACCAGGCGGACCGCCTCGTCCTGCCCGATGACCCGCTGGTGGAGGATGTCGTCGAGGCGCAGCAGTTTTTCCCTCTCTCCCTCGAGGAGCCTCGACACGGGTATGCCCGTCCACCGCGACACTATCCGGGAGATCTCCTCGGCGGTGACCTCCTCCCGGAGCAGTTTTTCGCCGCCCTGCTTGGAGACGAGCATCTCCTCCTCGGCGGCGAGCCTCCTCTCGAGGTCGGGCAGTTTGCCGTGCTTGAGTTCGGCGGCCCTGTTGAGGTCGTAGTCGCGCTCGGCCATCTCGATATCCCTTTTGACGCTCTCGATCTGTTCCCTCAGGCCCTGGAGTTTGCCGATGGCCTGTTTCTCCGCCTCGTAACGGGCCCTAAGGGCGTCGGTGTCGGCGCGGGCGTCTTGGAGCTCCTTTTTCAAGGATTCCAGCCTCCGCCTGCCGGCCTTGTCGGTTTCCCTTGAGAGGGCCGCCTCCTCGATCTCCATCTGCATCACCCTGCGGGCGGCGGCGTCGAGGTCGGCCGGGAGGGAGTCTATCTCGGTGCGTATGAGGGCCGAGGCCTCGTCGACGAGGTCGATGGCCTTGTCGGGGAGGAAACGGTCGGAGATGTACCGGTTGGACAGGACCGCCGCGGCCACCAGGGCGTTGTCCTGGATCCTGACGCCGTGGTGGACCTCGTAACGCTCCTTGAGCCCCCTCAGGATGGAAATGGTGTCCTCCACGGTGGGCTCTTCCACCAGGACGGGCTGGAAGCGGCGCTCCAGGGCGGCGTCCTTCTCGATGTGTTGGCGGTACTCGTCGACGGTGGTGGCGCCGATGCAGTGCAGTTCGCCCCTGGCGAGCATGGGCTTGAGCATGTTGCCGGCGTCGATGGCCCCCTCGGCCTTGCCGGCGCCGACGATGGTGTGCAGTTCATCTATGAAGAGCAGGATGCGGCCGTCGCTCTCCTTGATCTCGTTCAGCACGGCCTTGAGGCGCTCCTCGAATTCGCCCCTGTACTTGGCCCCCGCCAGGAGGGCCCCCATGTCGAGGGCGAAGACGGAACGGTCCTTCAGCCCCTCGGGGACGTCCCCCCGGACGATGCGCTGGGCGAGCCCCTCCACGATGGCCGTCTTGCCCACGCCCGGTTCGCCGATGAGGACGGGGTTGTTTTTCGTCTTGCGGCTCAAGATTCTGACCACCCTGCGGATCTCCTCGTCGCGGCCGATGACGGGGTCGAGCCTGCCCGACCTCGCCAGGGCCACCAGGTCGCTGCCGTACCTCTCCAGGGCTTCGTAGGTGCCCTCGGGGTCGGCGCTCTGGACCCTCTGGCTGCCCCTGACGTCCTGCAGGACGGCGAGGAAGGCCTGGGGTGTTATGCCGGCCCTGGCGAGGGCCCTCCCCGCGGCGGAGGCGTCGCCCTCCTCGAGGAGCCTCATGAACAGGTGCTCCACCGAAACGTACTCGTCCTTCAGCCGTGAGGCGTCCTCCTGGGCCAAGACGAGAAGCTTCGAAAGCCTCAGGGAGAGGTGGATCTTGCCCGGCTCGACGCCCGGCCCCGAGACCCTGCTCCTGCGGGAGAGCTCCCGCTCTGTCTCTTGGGCGATCTCCTCCGGGTGGGCGCCCATCCTGGTCAGCAGCCGGGGGATAAGCCCGCCCTCCTGGCGCAGGAGCGAAAGCAGCAGGTGTTCCCCGTCGACCTCGGTGTGCCCCATGGTCACGGCGATGTTCTGGGCGCTCGAGAGCGCCTCCTGGGACTTGAGGGTCAATTTGTTCAAATCCATGGGCAACCTCCTCCAGAGGGGTCAGGTCTACACTTTTGACTATTCCCGGCGCTTCTTGATCTCCGGCTTGAAAGGCGACTCATTTCTCAACGCCTCGAAGAGCTCCCGTTCCCTGTCGGTGAGCTTCCTGGGCACGGCGATCCTCACGGTGACCAGTATGTTCCCGGGGCAGTCCCCCCTGCCGGGCAGGCCCTTGCCCCTGATCCTCAGCACCTGGCCGCTCTGGGTCCCCGCCGGGATTTTCATCGTCACCGAACCGCCCAGGACGGGGACCTGGACGCTTCCGCCGAGGGCCGCGTCCCAGGGGGCGATGTCCACGGTGGTGCGGAGGTCCTGGCCCTCGACCTCGAAACAGGGGTCCTTCCGGATGTGGACCTCCAGGTAGAGGTCGCCGGCGGGACCGCCCCCGCTCCCAGCTTCGCCCTGGCCGGCCAGGCGTATCCTCGAGCCCTGGGTCACCCCCTTGGGAATGGTCACCTCGAGGGACTTGCGGCTCCTTCGGGCCCTCCCGTCGGGACCCCGGCTCAGGACCTCGAACTCGACCCGTTTCTTCCCCCCGGCGGCCAGCTCATCGAGGGTCAGCTCGATCTTGGACTCCAGGTCGCGCCCCCGTCGGCGGAGGGAACGGCCTCGGAAGGGCTGCCCCTCCATGGTCGTGAACCCCCCCAGGTTGCCGAAAAGGGCCTCGAAGAAGTCGCTGAAAGCCCCGCCGCCCCCGCCGCCGAACTGGAAGGACCCCTCCCAGCCCGGGGGAGGGGAGAAGTCCTGTCCGTTCTTCCAGTTGGCCCCGAGGGTGTCGTACTTTTTCCTCTTTTCGGCGTCGCGGAGCACCTCGTAGGCCTCGTTGATCTCCTTGAAGCGGTTCTCCGCGTCGGCGTCCTTGTTGACGTCAGGGTGGTACTTCCTCGCCAGTTTCCTGTAGGCCTTCTGTATGTCCTTCTGCGACGCGTCCCTCGGCACCCCGAGGATCTCGTAGTAATCCCTGAACTTCATCGAAACCCCTCCACCCTGACCGGGGCGCTCTTTACCTCGCGGCCATGCCTACGGCACGCCCCCTTTTTCAACGGCATCAGCCTTCGTTGAATTCGGCGTCTATTACATCCTCTTCCTTGCCGGGCCCGCCCTCGGGGGCCGGTCCCCCGGTCTCCTCATGAGGGGAGGGGCCTTCATGCTGGGCCAGCGCCGCCGCCGCCTGCTTCAGGTCCTGCGTCAGCGACTGCAGCCTGGGGGTCTCCTCCTCCTTGGAGATGGCCTCCTTGGCCTCCCGGACGAGTTCCTCGCCCCGGGCCTTCTCGTGGGCCGGGGCACGGTCGCCGAGTTCGCCTATCATCCTCTCCACCTGGTAGGAGGCGGCCTCGAGTTCATTCCTTGCGTCGACCCAGGCACGCCTCTTCTTGTCCTCCTCGGCGTGGAGCCGGGCGTCGTCGACCATCCGGTTTATCTCGCTCTCGTCCAGGTTCGTCGAGTTGCTTATGGCGATCTTCTGTTCCTTGCCGGTCTCCTTGTCCCGGGCGGACACGTTGAGGATGCCGTTGGCGTCTATGTCGAAGGTCACCTCGATCTGGGGTATCCCCCTGGGGGCCGGCCGGATCCCCTCCAACTTGAAGTTGCCCAGTTTCCTGTTGTCCCTGGCCATCTCGCGCTCGCCCTGGAGCACGACCACGTCCACCGCCGGCTGGTTGTCCTCGGCCGTGGAGAACACCTCCGACCGGCGGGCCGGTATGGTGGTGTTCCTCTCGATGATCTTCGTCATGACGCCCCCGAGGGTCTCGATGCCGAGGGAGAGGGGCGTGACATCCAGCAGGAGCACGTCCTTGACCTCGCCCTTTATGATCCCGGCCTGGACGGCGGCCCCCACGGCCACCACCTCGTCGGGGTTGACGGTCATGTTCAGGTTCTTGCCCCCGGTGAAACGCTTCACCAGTTCCTGCACGGCGGGGATCCTCGTGGAGCCGCCCACCATGATGACCTCGTCGATATCGCCCGCCTCGAGCTTGGCGTCCTTCAGGGCCTGCTTCATGGGTTCCAGGGTCCTCTCGACGAGGTGCCTCGTGAGTTCGTCGAACTTGGCCCTGGTGAGGTTGGACGACAGGTGCTTCGGACCGTTGGCGTCGGCGGTGATGAAGGGCAGGCTGATCTCGGTGCTCGTGCGGCTTGACAGTTCGCACTTGGCCTTTTCGGCCGCCTCGTAGAGCCGCTGCAGGGCCTGCCTGTCGTTCCTGAGGTCGATGCCCTCCTGGTTCTTGAACTCGTCGGCGAGCCAGTCGACGACGCGCTTGTCGAAATCGTCCCCGCCAAGGTGGGTGTCGCCCGAGGTGGAGCGCACCTCGCAGAGGCCTTCTCCCACATCCAGGATGGAGACGTCGAAGGTCCCCCCGCCCAGGTCGAAGACCATGACGGTCTCGTTGTTCTTCTTATCCATGCCGTAGGCCAGGGCCGCCGCCGTCGGCTCGTTGACGACCCGCAACACGTTCAGCCCCGCTATCTTGCCGGCGTTCTTGGTGGCCTGGCGCTGGGCGTCGTTGAAGTAGGCCGGAACGGTTATGACCGCGTCGGTGACCTTTTCGCCGAGCCAGGAAGAAGCGTCCTGGGCCAGCTTCCTGAGGACCTGGGCGCTGATCTCTTCCGGGGCGTACTGCTTACCGTCCACCTCGACGCGGACGGAGTTGTTGTTCCCCTTGACGACGGTGTAGGGGACGATCTTCATCTCCTCGCCGACCTCGTCGTAGTTCCTTCCCGTGAAACGCTTGATGGAGGAGACGGTCCCCTTGGGGTTCAGGACGGCCTGTCTCCGGGCGAGGATGCCCACCAGGCGCTCCCCGTCCTTCGTGAAACCCACCACCGACGGCGTGGTCCTGCTCCCCTCCGCGTTGGGTATGACCGTGGGATGGCCCCCTTCGAGGACGGCCACCACTGAATTTGTTGTGCCGAGATCTATCCCGACGGTACGAGACATGAACATTCCCCCTTGAGGCTTTCTCGCGGTAGGACCCGCAAAAGCCTGACTAATGTTGACCTTAACAATTATATAGGTCAATATTCATCAGGCAATATTTGAAGGGATAGCCTATTACGGTTAAAGGAGAATATACCTTGTTTCTCATGATTTGTCACGTTTTTCTTCCTTTTTCAGGGTATACCTAGGGAAAATAAAAAACGCGGGGCCCTTGGGCCCCGCGGAAGGGAGGAGTTGGTACCGTTATTTCTTCAACGACTCGATGTAACTTTCAAAACGCCAAAGGGAAATCTCGTTCCTTATCTCCTGCGCCCTGGAGAAAAGTGACCTGGCCTTTTCCAGGTCCGGCTTCTCCTGGGTGAGGGCGAGCCTCATCTCGAGATGGGTCCGCTGGAGTTCGGCCATCTTGTCGAGGATCTCCTTGGGGTAGTCGACCCTCCGGGCGTCCCTGTCCCTGAAGTAGCCGCCCCTCTGGTGCATCCTGGGGCCGCAGAAAGCGCCGCCGCCCATCCCCGCGCCGAAACGGCCGTAAGAAGCGCCATCCATTCCAGGTCCGAACCGGCCGTAGGGCCCCCCGTAGGCATAAGCCGCGGTACCAATGGTTAACAAGGCCGCGAGGGCCAGGAGAACAGCTCTTTTTTTCATCCCATCCACCTCCGGGTATTTTTCTTTGAACCCCTGTTGAGGTCATTATATTCAGCGCCCCCGGCGGCGGTGATGGGTAAAATGGCCTATCCTCCCCTGGGCGGTTTTACCGGGTCCACCGCGAGACCAGTTCCCCGACGGCGTCGGCGGGCAGTTCCTCCCTGTTCCCGTCGGGCTTCCATGCCTCGACGACGCCCTCCGAGGCCTCCCTTCCGACGACGACGGTCACGGGAAGTCCTAAAAGTTCGGCATCGGAGAATTTCACGCCCGCCCTTTCGTCCCGGTCGTCCAGCAGGACGCTGAAGCCCCTCTCCTCCAGCCTTTCGGCCAGGATGTTGCCCAGGCCGACGGCGTCATCGTTTCTCATGGACGTCACCAGGACGTGCACGTCCAGGGGCGCGAACCGGGGCGGGATCCTTTCACCCCCCGCCAGGGAGAGCGCCAGCGGGGTGACGCAGAAGGTTCCCTCCCAGCGGTGAGCCTTAGACAGGACGCCCCCTTCGTCCTGGAAGGTCAGCGGCGACGGCCCCGGGTCCGTCACGGCCACGGCTATGCTCCTCAGGTATGCCGCCGCTATGGGCGAGCCGCAAAAGGGGCAGGGAAAGCCCTCCTGCAGGCTGACCAGGTCCGCCGCGGCGGAAGCCCTGTAGTCCCTCCCCCAGCAGGCGTTGAGCAGGTGGAACCCGGGCCTGTTGGCTCCCGCGACCAGGCTGGGGCTGCCCTCGATATGGCGGTCGGCGAGGACGCGGATGCCCGCGGGGAGGTCGACGGGTCCCAGGTAGCCGGCCAGGTCGCCCACGGCTTCCCTGATCTCGAGGGGGTCGGCGAAGCGGACCACGACGCCGCCAAGGGCATGGGACAGCTTCCGGTCATTTACCTGGTGATCGCCCCTGGTGAGGACGGCCAGGATCTCCTTGTCGGCGCCCTGTTCCGCCGCGTAGAAGAGGGTCTTCAGGGTCCGGTCGGGCGTTATCCCCAGTTGCCTGCACAGCTCGGCGATGGTGTCCGCCCCGGGGGTCTCTACCTCCCGCAGGGGCGCCTCCTCGCCGGTAAGCCGAACCGTCGGGTTCGCCGGGGCGGCGTCGTCGCCGCACCAGTCGCAGGAGGAGCAGGCAAACCCCTCCTTGGAGTGCCACGACCCCTTGTCGACGGCAAGGGCGACGTAGCGCCTCGCCTCCTCGATGGTCCGCCCGTCGAGGGGGGAGAGGCCCGCCTCGCCGGAGATCTTCCGGGCGATGTCGAGAAACCCGTCGCGCTGGAGCGCCGCCTCCTCCGAACCGGCCGCGAAACCGCAGGCATCGATCCTCCTGGGGTTCCCGGACGCGAAGGACAGGGGCAGCTGCCGGTAGCTCTTGACGTACCTGGCGGCGACCGAAAGGGAGTCACCCGCTATTTCGTTGAAGTCGACCGTCTGGATGCCGGCCTCCCGGGCAAGGTTCCGGGAGGCGTCCGAAACCCTTTCCCAGAGCATCGATCCCAGGGGTAGCAGGTCCAATTCCCCCGTCTCGGCGTCGGCCACCACGTAGCCCGCCCTCACGAGGCGCGCCACCGCCGGGTCGGAAAGGCCTTTCGGGGCTTCCCTGGCGGTCGGGATGAAGGTCCTGGAAAAAAGCATGGGGCAGTACCTCCTCGCTGGTCGGCGTTTTATCGTGTCCCACCTGGCCTATTAGTATAGTCCATGCCGCGGGGGGTTTTTCATCCTTTCCCCCCCTTGAGTTATAATCGGATTCACTTGGACTGGACAGGCTCCCGGAGAACGCCCCCCGGAAGCGGGGGGCATGGTCCTAAACGAAAAGGAGATGATCGTCTTGGCTGCACACAGCCCTGAGCCCGAGATCCTGAAGGGAGCCCACCCGGAGGAGAGCTTCCGCACGGGCTTCCTGCACGAGGTCCTCGAGGTGCTCTCTGAACTGCAGCAGGGCGGCATGATCGAGGAGTTCTTCCTGCTGCCCGGCTTCGGCTTCGACCTGGGCGTTTTCCTCGGCCGGGAGGGGAGGACCCGGTCGGTCTTCTTCAACCTCAAGATGTACATGGGAGCGAAACCGAGGGTCGTCGAGATAGGCGACCAGAGCGGCTCGGGGTCGGAGGTGGAACTCCTGCAGCTCAACACCGCCAGGAGTACCCTCGCGGCGGAGTCCTTCCGGTGGGTCCTGGTGGATATCACCAAGACCAGGGGGAACCGCAGGTACAGCCTCTTCACCACCGACCAGGCAAGGGAGGGCCTCATGGGGGGCCTGAACAAGAAAAAGCAGAACAGCATAAAGCTGGCTTCGGTGATGACCTTCCCGATGACCTGGGACGAGCTTTCGGGCAAGCTCGCCGACTTCCTGGCCCATTGACCCCATGGACCCCCTGGCGCTGCTGGGGCATCTCCTCGGGAGGAGGAGGCCGCCCCTCACCCCCAAGGACATGGCCGAGAGGGCCCCGCGCCTGGGGGAATACTTCGAAAGGCTGAAGGGAAAGAGGATCCTGGTCTTCAACCCCCCCTTCTGGGGCTTCCACGATATCTTCGTGGACAGGGAGGGGGGCGTTTTGTTGGTGGCCCTTAAAGCCGAGGGCGACTCCTTCGCCTTCATCGGCGACGAGCGCGGGGCGTCGCTGATGCTGAAGTACGGGCCCGGGCCGGTGCTGAACGCCGAGGAAGACCTCGCGCCGGGGCTCCTCGAATGGGTCCTTTACGATGACTTCATCGTCTACCGGGGACCTTTCTTTCCCGTGAGCCGCGACCCCTACCACCTGGGCAGGGTCGCGGCCCTGGCGGACTTCGACGGCGAGGCGGCGAGGGAGGCCGTCCCGGCGGAGATCACCCGGCTGAGGGAATGGTACGGGAAGCGGAAGCGGTGAGGTTCGGCAGCGGGGAATGTTCGGCGATCCTGAAATGACCGGGGAGGTATGACCCTTGGGGAAAAGGGCGGAGTCGATGGGCCGTTTCGCCATCCGGGAGGGGACGCCCGGGGATGTGCCGGTGATCCTGCGGTTCATCAGGGAGCTGGCGGAATACGAGGGGATAGGGCACAGGGTGACCGCCACCGAGGAAGGGCTCCTGGAGGCGCTCTTCGGCGAGGCGCCGGCGGCGGAGACCCTGCTGGCATCGGTGGGAGGGGAGCGCGTGGGTTTCGCCGTCTTCTACCAGACCTTCTCCACGGTCCTGGGCAAGAGGGGGCTCCACCTGGACGACCTCTACATAAGCCCAAAGTGGCGCGGCAAGGGCCTGGGAACGGCGCTTCTACGGCGCCTGGCAGCCATCGCCGTCCAGAGGGGGTGCGGGAGGTTCGAGTGGTGGTGCATGAAGGACAACGCCCCGGCCCTGGAGTACTACGACAGGATCGGGGCGCTGAGGCACGACGAGGTGTTCATACTGAGGCTGCAGGGGGAGGCGATCGCGGCTTTCGCCGGGGGAGAAGCGCCCCAGGGATCCCCCCCGTGATCAGGAACCCCTGACGACCCTCCTCGCTCCTCTCTGGAGGAGCCACTTTTCGGCCCGCTCGGCGTTATCGCCCTGGATGACCACCGACCCGTCCTCGACCCTGGCCCCGCAGCCTAGGGCCCTGCGGATCTCCCTGGCGAGGGGCTCCAGCGCCCCCGGCGAAAACCCTCCCCCGGGGGTGGAGAGGGTCGTCACGGTCTTACCGCCCCTCCCCTTTTTCTGGACCCTGAGGACGATCTTGCCCACGTCGGCCAGGTCCGGGATCCCGCCCTCCGGGGTGGGGGCCGCCTCCGGCCCGGGCGGCGGGGTCTTCCGCGGGCCCTCGTCGGGGCCGGAAAACCCCAGTTCCCGCAGGAGGCCGCCCAGGACGCTCTCAGGGACCTCCTCGCTTGAGCCGTCGACGGGGACCCTCTTGGGCTTTTTTCCGGCCATGGGTGACCCCTCCCGCCCCGGGCTCCCGCTCACCGGGAGATATAGTTCGTGGCGTAGACGACCTTCCTGCTGCCGGCGAAGCCCACGTCGAGGTCGATGCCCTCACCTCGAAATTGAAGGGAACGGTCCACCCATAGCAGGAACCCCTCACCCTCGACGGCCCTGAAGCCCGCCGTGTCCCCCGGGGCGCCGCCACGGACCGTGGCGGCAACCACCCTGGCTCAGCCGCTGGAAAGTGTCTCCGGCGCCAGGGTCAGGACGCTCCCCAGGTTGGCCATCTCGGCCTGGGCTTCCGGGGTGACCCTCAATTCAGAACCGGCGGCCGCGGCAAGGCCGGCCGCGAAGACCGCCACCGCCAGGAACGCCGCCATGACCAGGTATCCTTTCTTCATCCCATCGACACTCCTCTCTTGGGAGAGCGCCCTCAGGCGGATCCCCTGTACTGCCTGATATGCTCGTAGGCCTCCTGGACTTCCTGGAACCTCTTGGCGGCAAGGTCCACGAACTCCTTGTCCAGGTCGAGGCCGATGAACTTGTCGGGGTGGTACTTGGCTACCAGCCTCCGGTAGGCTTTCCTGATCTTCTCGTCGCTGTCGCCCGGTGAGCAGCCCAGGACCTCGTAGGGGTCCCGGGGGGGCCTTCCCCCGCCCGGGGGGGGCGGGTAGGAGCGGCGCCCCCCGGCGGCGCGGCGCTCCTCCTGGGCCGCCCATCGCCGGAACAGGTCCGAGAAGGCTCGAAAGGCCAGCAGGACAAAAACGAGGGGAAGTACCAGCCTGACGAGGCGGACGATGAAGAGCATCAGGCGCCTCCCCGGGCGACGGAAGGCTCCCCGTCGTCCAGGGTGAACTCCTCCAGCAGTTTGCGGGTCCGCTCGATATCTTCCCGCGTCTCGCGCAGCCATCGCTCCCGCAAGTCCTGGTCCATGTCCTCGGCCTTGGGGTCGGACTCCAGGAAGGCCAGTTTTTTCTCCTGGATGGCAAGCCAGTCGCGGAGCTTTCTCTCCCGCTCGAGCCTCTCGCGGTTGAGACGAACCTCGCTGTCTTCATCGACGAACGCCCTGGACACGGAGTCCACCTCCCTGGGGGATGTGGCCGTGCCGGCGGCACGGCCAGTTAATTATACCGGCTCCGACAGCAGTTCGGCGACCTCGCGGCTGAAGGCCGCCGGGTCGTCCAGCCCTCCTCCCTCGGAGAGGGTCGCGAGGCCGAAGAGGACCCTGGCGAACCTGGCTACCCTCGGGTCAGAGGGGTCGGCGTCATGGATGCCCTTCAGTTTCATCACCAGGGGGTGGGAGGGGTTTATCTCCAGGTTCCTCTTCACCCTGGGGACCTCCTGCCCCGCCGCCCTGAGGAAGGCTTCCATCTGGGGCGTGAGGTCGAAGGCCTCACCCACGAGGCACGACGGCGAAGCCTTCAGGCGTTCGGAGACCCTGACTTCCTTCACTTCCCCCGAGAGGGCCTTGCCCAGGTCCTCCAGGAGGGCCTCCAGGCCTTCACCGGAGGCGACATCTTCACCCGCCTCCGCCGACGAGGGGACTTCGACGGCCCCCCTCGAGAGGGAGGTGAACTTCTTGCCCTTGTAGTCTTCCACCGCCGGGGACCATATTTCGTCCACGGGGTCGCTGAGCACGATAACTTCGTATCCCTTTTCGGTGAAGGCTTCCAGGTGCGGGGCGTTTTTGCCCACCGTCAGGCTCGGAGCCGTGATGTAGTAGATCTCCTCCTGGCCTTCGGGCATCCTGGCCAGGTACTCGTCGAGGGTCACGGGGCCCTCGGGCCCTGTCGTGTCGAAGAGGGAGACCTCGAGGATCCTGGCGCGGTTCTTCCCGTCGGAGAAGATCCCCTCCTTGAGGACCTTTCCGAAGTTCTCCCAGAAGGCCAGGTAGGCGTCCCTGTCCTCCTTCAACATCGCCGAGAGGGAATCGAGGACCTTCCTGGCGATGCTCCTCTTTATGGTCTCCACCTGCCGGTTCTGCTGGAGCATCTCCCTGGATATGTTGAGGGGCAGGTCCTCGGAGTCCACGAGGCCCCGGAGGAACCGAAGGTACTCAGGCACGAGTTCGCGGCAGTCGTCCATGATGAAGACCCGGCGGATGTAGAGCTGGACGCCCTTGAAGAGGTCCCTCGTGAAGAGTTCCAGCGGCGCCCTGGGCGGGATGTACAGCAGCGCCCTGAACTCCATCCCTCCTTCGGCCTTGAAAAGGACCCTCCTGAGCGGTTTGTTCCAGTCGTGGGTGATGTGCCTGTAGAACTCGTCGTACTCCTCCCCGGTGACCTCCTCTTCGGGCCTCGTCCAGAGGGCCTTCATGGAGTTGAGGGTCTCGAGGGAACCGTCGGCGGACTTCATCCGGATCGGCCAGGCCACGAAGTCGCTGTAACGGCGGATTATCTCGCCGATCACCGGGGGGTCGGAGTAATCCCTGGCGGTCTCGTCCTCCTCGTCCTTTTTCAGGCGGAGCGTCACGGAAGTCCCCTGGGCGTCGCGGGAGGTCTCCTCGAGGGTGTAGTTCCCGTCGCCGGCGGAATCCCACTTCCAGGCCGCGGACTCGCCGGCCCGCCGCGTTACCAGGGAGACCCTGTCGGCCACCATGAAGGAGGAGTAGAAGCCGATGCCGAACTGGCCGATCAGTTCCTCCGGGAACGAGCCCGCGCCCTTGCCCTGCAGTAGTTCCAGGTATTCCCTCGTGCCCGACCGGGCGATGGTCCCGATGAAGTCCACCAGTTCCGACCGGGTCATGCCGATGCCGTTGTCGGAGACGGTCAGCGTCCGCGCCCCGGGGTCGGCCTCGATGAGGATGTGGAGGTCCTCCGCGAGGTGGGCGAGGTTCTCATCGGTCAGGGCCTCGAAGCGCAGCTTGTCGAGCGCGTCCGAGGCGTTGGATACGAGTTCCCTGAGGAAGATGTCGCGGTTGGAGTAGACGGAGTGGATCATCAGGTCCAGGAGTTGCTTGGCCTCCGCCTGGAACTGGAAGGTCTCTTTCCCTGGCATCAACGCATCCCCCCTGGGCTTTTTCCGGCTCTATCGCCGGCGTCTTTTCTATGGGTCCATCGAAAAAAGGGCGGCGGGGTCAGCCGCCGCCCCAGTAACCTTATCTTTCAAAAAAGGAGCACTCAACCCGTGAAAGGGCGGGCCTTATTCCTGCTTCAGTTCCAGGACGCGGCCCTGTACGGCTTTGCTCTTGGGGAGCCGCAGTGAGATGACCCCGTTTTTGAAACTGGCCTGGGACCTCTCGGGGTCCACCTCGGTGGGAAGGGTCACGCAGAGGTTCATGGTCCTCTCGCCCCTTCTCATGTACCATGTCTTGCCGGTCTCTTCCTCGGCCTTCTCTTCGACCTTGGAACTCACGTTCACCCTGTCGGAGTACGTCTTGATCTCTATCTGGGACGGGTCGAAACCGGGTGCGTCGATATTGACGACGACTTCATCGTTCTCCTCGTAAAGATCGACGGGAACGTACCTGCGCGTCATGGGCCTGATGGCGTCGGAGAAACCCCTGAAGAGATCGTCCATCTCGTCGAATATGCTCATTCCCCTGCCGAACGGAACCAGTTGTCTCATCAAAAACCCCCTCCTTTTGCTTACCTGGGGAGAGGATACCAAAATTCGTCAGTAATGGTCAAATTTATTAGTCAGCATAGGTTAGTAATTTTCCCTTTGAAAGGGAAATATCCCTTTTTTCTGACCAGTTTCGTCCGATACCACGGTTTTTCAAGGATTCTCCTCGCCGTCGTCAGGCACCTGGCAGTCCTCCTTGAGGGCCTCCTCGACGGCCGCCAGGGAGTGCAGGCGCGTCGTGTCGAAAAGGGTGACGGCCGTGTCAGGTTGCTTCACCAGCAGGGGGATCTCGGTGCAGCCCAGGATGACCCCCCCGGCGCCCCGGCGGGCCAGGTCATCGATGATCCCCAGGAAGCGGGCCCTCGAAGCCTCCTTCAGTTCGCCCAGGGTGAGCTCCTCGTCGATGACCCTGCTCACGAAGGCCCTGTCCTCCTTTTCCGGGATCAGGACCTCCAGGCCGTGCTTTTGGGCCAGCCGCCCCTTGTAGAAGTCGTGTTCCATGGTGAAGATTGTCCCCAGGAGGCCCACCTTGCAAACGCCCTTTTCCTTGACGGCCTCGGCCGTCACGTCGGCCAGGTGGATCAGGGGGACCGATACCGTCTCCGAGACGACCTCGGCCACCTTGTGGATAGTGTTGGAGCAGATCAGCAGGAAGTCGGCGCCGAGGCTTTCAAGTCCAAGGCCGGCTTCGGCCGCCTTGGCCCCGACCTCCTCCCAGCGACCCGCCAGCATGAGGGTGTCGATGTCCTGGAAGTCGAAGCTGTGCATCAGGATCCTGGCGGAGTGAACGCCGCCGAGCCTCCGGGCGACCTCCTCGTTGATGATGCGGTAGTACTCGATGGTGGATTCCCAGGTCAGCCCGCCTATCAGTCCAATGGTTTTCATGATCTGACCTCCCTGTGCGTAAATCGTGAATCGTAAGATACCGTCTTCCGTCAACCTTGAAAATAATGAACCCTCATAAGCCGATCTGTTTCAACAGGCCATGGCGAACCTGTTCTTCGCCCAAAGGGGGTCAAAGGCGGTTCTGTTCTTCAGGACCCCGTAGATTATGTGAAGCAGTTTGCGCATGCAGGCTATGAGAGCGGCTTTCTTGGGCTTGTTGCGGTTCGTCAGTCTTTCGTAGAACTCTTTCAGCAGGGGGTTGTATCTTATGCCGACCAGGGCGGGCATGTAGAGGTGCTTCCTCAGCCTGGACGAACCAGTTTTGCAGATGCAGGTCCTGCCCTTCACGGAGGTACCGGAGGTCCTTTCCGCCGGCGCTAATCCCGCGAAGGCGACCAGCTCCTTGACATTGTCGAACCGCTCGGCGCAGCGAATCTCGCTGATGAGTCCGGCGGCAGCGGTATCGGAAATGCCCGGTATCGACTTGAGGAGGTCCACCTGCTCTTTGAGTCCCGGTGAGTTCCGTATGTGTCCTTTGATCTTCTCTTCGATATCCTTAAGGCGCTGCTCCAGGTACTCCAGGTGCTCCAGGAGGGAGCTTTCCACTTCCCCGGAGTGGGATGGTACCTCCTTCAAGGCTTCGATCCTGTTTTTCTCCATCTGGACCATGGAGAGGATCTCCTCCCGGCGGCGGCAGAGCTGCCTGAGCCGTTCGACCTCGTTGTCGGGGGTCTCGAAGGCACGGACCTTGTCCCTTTTGACCAGGAACTCCGTGCACGAAGCTATGCCGCAGGCGTCTATGGCGTCCGTCTTGGTCCTGTGGAAGGAGGCCTTGAAGAAGCTCTTCACCTGGGCGGGGTTCAGGACGTAAACGGCCACATCGGGCTCGTCCTTCAGGAAGGTGGCGAGCTTGAGGTGGTAGACACCGGTGGCCTCCATCCCTATGAGGAAGAAGGTCTCTTCGCCATGGGGTTTCTTCTCCCTGAGGCTTTTCATCATCTTCCGGAACCCGGTGAGGCAGTTCGGGTAGGGATGGGGCTTTTCGCCAAGGACACAGACATGGATCTGCTTCTTGCTGACGTCGATCCCGACAAAACATTGGTTCATAGCTTCAACACCCCCGTAGGAAATGCTACAGTTGGTTTGTCGGGACGGCATTGTTCCCAGGGAACGGCCTCGTAAATGCGGGCTTACCGGGCCCCAAGCATACCGTCCGTTCTCGGTGGGAACGACTAGACCTATCTTACGAACAGGCTCTAGGGCCTCAGTCGTAAATCGGTCTTCGCCGTCCCGAAACCTACTGCCTTACAGGGTTCATTTTAGAACCGACGAAAGAATATACGAGTCGTGAATCGTGGTTCCCAAAACACCAGGCTTGAAACAAGAAATTAAGGATTGTTTCCAAGACGATCTGAAGAACTTCATCTTCGATGCATGCTTGGGGCTTAGGTTCCATCCTTTGCCGTGTTCTATCGTTTACCCCGCGATGAACTCGCGGGAGGTTTTCCGATTTGCGATTCCCGATTCATGTTCCAAGGTCCTTTAATATTCCTCTCGCGGCCACGATGCCGCTGGCCGAGGCCTGGATGACCCCCCTGGTCACGCCGGCGCCGTCGCCGGAGGCGAAGAGCCCCGGCACGCTGGTCATCAGGTCGCTGCCCAAGGCGAGCTTCAGGCTGTAGAACTTCACCTCCACGCCGTAGAGAAGGGTGTGCTTGCCGTTGATACCCGGCATGATCATGTCCAGGGCCTGGATCATCTCCAGTATCCCCTTGAGGTGCCTGTAGGGCAGGACGAAGGACAGGTCGCCGGGCTCGGCGGTCTTCAGCGTGGGCTCCACCAGGCCCCTGGCTATCCGGCCGGGTGTGGACCGCCGCCCCTGCTTGAGGTCGCCCAGGCGCTGGACCAGGACACCGCCCCCCAGCATGTTGGCCAGCCTGGCAATGTGGCTGCCGTACCCGTTGGGGTCCTTGAAGGGTTCGGTGAAATCGGTGCTCACCAGGATGGCGAAGTTGGTGTTGCCCGTGCGCCCGTCGCCGCCGCGGTTGCTGTGGCCGTTCACGGTCAGGATATCGTGCTGCTCCATGTACTCCGTGGTGACCTCGCCGTAGGGGCACATGCAGAAGGTCCTGACCTGGTCGTCGAAGGTGGGAGTGTCCAGGATCGCCTTGACCTCGTAGAACTGGTCCGTGACGGCCTCGGCTATCCCCGCGGGGATCTCCACCCTGACCCCGATATCCACCGGCAGGGACTTAATCTCCAGCCCCAGGGAGGCGACGGTCCTTTCCATCCAGGGGGAACCCTCGCGGCCCGGCGCAAGGAGCACCGCCCCCGCCTCCAGCACGCTCCCGTCGGCGAGCCTCACCCCCGCGGCCCTGCCGTCCCTGACCACGACGGAATCGGCCGGGGTCTCCATCATGATGTCGCAGGTGGGCGATATCTCCAGGTACATGCTTTGGAGGATCTCCTTGGACCGGTCCGTCCCCATGTGCCTTATCCGGGCGGGGATGATCCTGAGGCCCACGGTGTTGGCCCTCGTGGTCAGGTCCCTCGCGAAGACCGGGTCGGGGGAGAAAACCTTCCGGCTGGCGCCGTGCTTCACGAAGATGCCGTCCACGACGTTTATGAGTTCCACCAGCTCCCCCCGGCCGACGTACTGCTCCAGGTTGCCGCCGAACTCGGGGGTGAGGGTCAGCTTACCGTCGCTGAAGGAACCGGCCCCGCCCCAACCGGAGGTGACGTTGCAGGGCTTGCAGTGGACGCAGGTGTCGCTTTTTCCCTCCTTCAGGGGGCAATGCCTGTCCTCTATGCCCTTCCCCTTGTCCAGGATCGCCACCTTTTTGCCCGCCGCCGCCAGTTCCCGGGCGGCGAAGAGCCCCGAAGGCCCGGCCCCCACTATGATCACATCGTACTTCATGACCTCACTCCTGCTTTTGGGGATATCCTCCCTTGCAAGGGTCATTATAACCCAGGGAAATGGGTGGGCTCCCGGGTCCCCCCTTTTGCTAAAATGGGCAGGTATCATCCCGGTCGCCCGGCACGGAAATCATTTCACCGGCACCTTGAGAGGAGGACAAGAGTGATGACTTTGCACACGTCCAGGGAGCCCGCCAAGACGCGTAGACCCATAATGGAACTCCTGGCCAAGCGATGGAGCCCCAAAGCCTTCAAACTGGAGGTCCCTACCGAGGACGAACTGATATCGATGTTCGAGGCCGCCCGGTGGGCCCCTTCGTGCTACAACAACCAGCCCTGGAGGTACCTGGTGACCACCAGGGACGACCCCGAGGCCTTTTCCAGGGCGCTGGGGTGCCTGACCGAGGCGAACGCGGCCTGGGTCCGCAACACCCCGCTGCTGGCCTTCCAGGTCATGAGGGAGGCCTTCGAGTACAACGAGAAACCCAACCCTTGGTCCGGCCTCGACTGCGGCCTCGCCATGGCCCAGCTGATAATCCAGGCCGAGTCCATGGGCTGGTCGGTCCATGTCATGGCGGGGTTCAGCCGCGACAGGGTCCGGGCGGCCTTCGGGGTGCCCGAGGGCTTCAGGCCCATGGCGGCCTTCGTGATAGGCAAGGAGGGGGACCCCGATACGCTCCCTCCCGATGACAGGGAAGAGGAGATGGCTCCCAGGGTGAGGAAGGAACTGGAGGAGACGGTCTTCTCCGACCAGTGGGGAAAGAGCCTCTTTTAAGAGCGCCGGTCCCGGCTTTTCGCACCCCCCTCCCCGCGGGAGCCGCCGGGGGAGGGGGAGTAGGAAACCAAGGAGAGGGTGTATTCGATGAACGCTGCCCGCGCACTTCTGGAGATGCTCCACCGCTACGGGGTGGAGTACGTCTTCGGCCTCCCCGGCGAGACGACCCTGGGCCTTTACGACGAGTGGAAGAGGTTCGAAAAGGTCACCCACGTCATGGCCCGCGACGAGCGCCACGCGGTGTACATGGCCGACGGGTACGCCCGCGTCAGCGGACGCCCCGGCGTCTGCGAGGGGCCGAGTGTCGGGGCGGCCCACATGGTGCCCGGCGTCGTCGAGGCCCGCCGGTCCTCGATTCCCTTGGTGGTCCTGACGACGGACATCCCCCTGGGGGTGGAGAAGCGCAACGCCCTCACCGGCTTTGAGCAGGGGTCGCTCTTCACCCCCTTCGCGAAGGAGAGCCTCACGGCCCACCGCGGCGACGACGTGCCCTTCCTGGTCCGCAGGGCTTTCCGCGTGGCCGTCTCGGGATGCCCCGGCCCGGTGCACCTGAGGCTCCCCCAGGACGTGCTGGCCCAGGAGGTCGGGCAGCCGCTGCCGCCTGCCCAGGAGCGTTTCGGGCTGTGCCCGGGGACGCGGCCCCTGCCCTGCTGGGAGGAGGTCGCCGAGGCCGCCCGCCGGCTTGCGGCCTGTGAGAAGGGAGTCATGGTCTGCGGCCAGGGCGTCCTCACATCGAGGGCCTGGGAGGAGGTCGAGCGCGTCGCCGAGAGGTTCGGCCTCGCCACGGCCACGACGATCAACGGGAAGGGGAGCATCGGCGAACTCCACCCCCTTTCGGTGGGCGTGATCGGTTCCAGGGGGAGCACGGACTTCTCGAACTCCTTCCTCGATGGGGCGGGGCTGGTCTTCTACGTGGGCTGCAGCACCGACTCGGTGGCCACCGACGGGTGGAAACTCCCCCGGGAGCCCGGGCGGGTCCGCTTCATCCACCTGAACATATCCGAGGGCGACTTGGGCAACTCCTTCGGCGACGGCCTCCTGCTTCACGGGGATGTGAAGGCCACCCTGGTGGCCATCCTCGAGGCCGCCGATGACCTGGCACTGCCGGTGAAGGGGAGCGGGGCCCCGCTCCGGGGCCGCCCCGCCGAGGGGGAGCCCATGGCCGAGGGGGGTTGCCTCGACCCCCGATCGGCCACCATGATGGTGACCGGCGCCATGCCCGAAGGTTCCGTGGTGGTCGCTGACCCCGGGATGAGCGCCGTCTACCCCGCCGCCTTCTGGAGGGTCCCCAAGGCAGGGCGCTACTTCGCCACCAACTACGCCATGGGGGCGCTGGGGTGGGGTCTCGGCGCCGCCATCGGGGCGACCTACGCCGTGAGCCCCGGCACGACGGTCCTTAACTTCATAGGCGACGGCAGCTTCGGCTTCACCTCCGGGGAGCTGGAGACCGCCGCCAGGCTGGGGAGGAACCTCAAGATCGTCCTCTTCAACAACGGCAGTTTCGGCTGGATAAGGGCGACGAACTATTTCAGTTACGGCAAGCCCCACTTCGCCACCGACCTGGGGGCGGTCGACTACGGGGCCCTCGCCGGGAGTTACGGGCTCAAATTTTTCCGGGCTTCGACGGGGGAAGAACTGGCCTCGGCCCTCGCCGGTTTCTTCGGAGGGAAGGGGCCGGCCCTGCTGGAACTGGTGGTACCCCCCGAGGACGAGTGCGTCCCCCCCGTGCCGGAATGGGGGGCCCGTTCCAGGGAAGAGGGCTTGGGCTGTCATTACTGGGAGCGCTAGGCCGTAAACTTCCGTGCTCCGTGGGCCTTTGCCCCCCTTGTCACGACGAAGGGGGTTGCGAAGGCCTTTTTTCATTTTGGTCTTTACCTCTTCACCGGGGCGGCCTTCACTAGGCCGCCCGGTATCGGGCGTAACTTACCCTTATTTCTCACCTCTGAAGGAAAGGAATGAACCCAGGATCCGACTAAGAAAGCCTTTGACAAAACGGGATCTGGCGATAAACTGGTGTGAGTGTCGCCGGTCATCAATGATGAGCGGTACATTCCGGGAGGGTCCATGGCACAGGAATTCGCAGAGCAGGAGTACTTCGTTCTTCACCTTCTCTCGGTTTCGGCGGAACCCCTCGGGGCGGGCTCCATCCGGGAGGAACTGGCTAAGAACGGTATGGACCTCAGCGAGGCCTCCGTGGGGCGCCTGCTCCGCGGCCTTGACGGCAGGGGCTTCACCACCAGGGTCGGTTTCCAGGGCCGTCTCCTCACCGCCGCCGGGGAGGAACGGCTCTCGCTTCTCCAGTCCGAGAGGGAACAGATCGTCTCCACCGGGGCCTTCCTCGAAGCCGTGAAGTCCCGCGAGAGGGAGATGCTCCTGGAGATACTCGTGGCCAGGAGGGCCATCGAGCGGGAGATGGCGGCCCTGGCGGCGAGGCTTCGGACCGCTGGGGACGTGGCGGCCCTGAGGGACATCCTGGACAGGCAGAACGCCCTACTGGCCAGGGGGGAGCCCATGGCCTCCACCGACGGCGAGTTCCACGAAGAGGTGGCCCGGATCTCGGGCAACAAGGTCCTCCAGTCGGCCATAGGGATAATCCGCAAGAGTGGCGAGGGGGCCTCCTTCTTCGAGTACATCAGGACAAAGGTGGGAAGCAGGGTAGGGGCGGACCACGAGGCGGTCTACGAGGCGATCGCCGCCGGCGACCCCTTGGCCGCCGAGGCCGCCATGACAAGGCACATCGACAACGTCATCAGGGACGTGAGCACCTACTGGAAGGACCACGTAAGGGACCTTCCCGCGGGCCTGGGGAGCCGAAAAGTCACGAACCGTCCGAAATGACCCCCGGTCAGGCTATCGCCGGGGGATACCGGGTCAAAACCCAAGGAGGGGTAAGAGATGAGAAGGACCGCAGCACTGTTGGCAGCGCTTATCCTGGTCGCCCTCGCAGGAACAGCCCCGGCGGCCGACGTCATCAGGATAGGGCACACCGTCTCCCTGACGGGGGGCGCCTCCATGTGGGGGCAGTCCGAGGCCAGGGCCCTCGATATGCTGGCCGGGAAGATCAACGAGGCCGGCGGGGTCCTCGGGAAGAGGATCGAGTTCGTCCGCTACGATAACCGCAACGACGCCGTGGAGTCGGTCAACGTCGCCAGGAGGCTCGTCACCGACGGCGTCGCGGCCGTCATCGGCCCCGCCCAGAGCGGCAACTCCATCGCCACCGCCCCGGTGCTCGAGAAGGCCGGCATACCCATGGTGGTCACCACGGCCACCAACCCCTACGTGACGATCGACCAGAAGACCGGCAAGGTCAGGCCCTTCGCCTTCCGCCCCTGCTTCATCGATCCCTTCCAGGGCACCGTGGCGGCGCGGTTCGCCATCACCGACCTGGGGGCCAGGAAGGGGGCCATCCTCTACGACGTGGGCTCCGACTACGGCCAGTGGCTCGCGAAGTACTTCGAGGAGGCCTTCGCCGCTAAGGGCGGCACCATCGTGGCCAAGGAGGCCTTCCGCACGGAAGAGCTCGACTACCGGGCCCAGCTCGGGAAGATCAAGGAACTGGCCCCCGACGTCATCTTCATCCCCACGAGCCAGAAGGAGGCCGCCATGGCCGCCAAGCAAGCCAGGGACATCGGCATAAAGGCCACGCTCCTCGGCACCGACAACTGGGGCAGCCCCGACCTCATCGACCTCGGCGGCAGCGCCATAGACGGCGGCTACTTTGTCAACCTGACGGACCTCGCCGACCCCGACATCCAGGACTTCGTCGCCGAATACCGGGCCGCCTTCGGTGAAGACCCCGTACTCCCCAACCCTGTCATGGCCCAGGACGCCCTGATCATGATCGTCGAGGCCATGAAGGCGGCGGAGAGCACCGACGGCGCGAAGGTCGCCGAGGCCTTGGCGAACCTCAAGGATATAAAGGTGACCAGCGGGGTCCTGACGATCAGCCCCGAGGACCACGACCCGCTGGACAAGCCCGCCGTGATCCAGCAGGTGGACGTGGCCGGCAGGACCTTCAAGTTCGTCAAGAAGTACGTCTCCGTGGACTAACCGGGAAAAGGGCGGCGTGAAGAGCGAGTGTTCCTCCAGACGGTAATAACGGGTCTTTCCATCGGCGGCATCTACGCCCTGATGGCCGTGGGCTATTCGCTGGTCTTCAGCGTGCTGAACTTCAGCAACTTCGCCCACGGCGCGGTCATCATGCTCGGCGCCTACGTGGGGCTGGCCCTGGCCACGAAGCTCAACCTGGGCTTCGGCCTCGTCCTGGCCGGTAGCGTGGCCGGGGCCGGCATCATAGCCGTCCTGAACGAGAAACTGGCCTACTCGAGCCTGAGGGGGCGCAAGGCCCCCTCCCTCTACCTGATGATCAGCGCCATGGGGTGCGCCGTCTTCCTGGAGAACCTGGTCTACGCCACCATAGGCTCCCGCTTTTACGCCTTCCCGGAGTTCTTCGGGAGGCAGGTGGTGAACCTCTGGGGGAGCAGCGTCAGCCTTCTCGACGGCGGCGCCTTCCTCTTCGCGCTGCTGGCCATCCTCGGGCTGCACCTCTTCATCAGGCGGACCCGGACGGGCATCGCCATCCGCGCCGGCGTCTGCGACATGACCATGTGCTCCCTCATGGGGGTGGACCTCAACAGGCTCATCGCCGTCGTCTTCCTCCTCGCCGGGGGCTTCGCCGGGGTGGCGGGCGTCTTCCTGGGGGTGAAGTACCTGGTCTATCCCACCATGGGCTGGGTGACCAACAAGGCCTACATAGCCGCCGTCATCGGGGGGCTGGGGAGCCTCCCGGGGGCGCTGGCCGGCGGGCTCATCCTGGGGATGGTGGAGACCTTCGTCTCCACCTACGTGTCGAGCGTCCTCAGGGACGTCTTCAGCTTCACCCTGCTCATCGCCTTCCTGGTCTGGAGGCCCAACGGCCTCATGGGCATCGACAGCGAGGACAAGGTCTAGCCGTGGACTACATCCTTTCCATCGTGGCGCTGGCTTGCATAAACATGATAGCCGTGCTGGGCCTCTCCATATTCACGGGCTTCACGGGGCTGTTCTCCTTCGGACACGCCGCCTTCGTCGGCGTCGGCGCCTACACCTCGGCCGTCCTGACCTACTACTACCCCGTGCCCTTCCCGCTGGCCCTGGCGGCGGGGGCGGCGGCGGCGGGCGCCGTGAGTCTCGTCATCGGGGTGCCCACCCTGCGGGCGAAGCTGAGGAGCGACTACTTCGCCATAGCCATCCTCGGCTTCGGCGAGGCCCTGAGGGTCATCCTGGAGAACCTGGAAATCACCAACGGCGCCCGGGGGCTCCCGGGTATCGACAATTACACCACCCTCCCGGTGGTGCTCCTCTGCCTGGCCGGCGGCGTGGTCGTAGCGCGGAACTTCCTGCGCTCCCGGTGGGGCGTGGCCTGCGTGGCGGTCCGGGAGGACCCCGTGGCGGCCGAGTTGTCCGGAGTGCGGCTCTTCCGGACCCGCCTGCTCTCCCTGGTGGTCAGCGCGGTCTACTGCGGCCTCTCCGGCGGACTCCTGGCCCACTTCCTCTCCTTCATCCAGCCGGTGATGTTCACCCTCACCCAGTCCACCCAGCTGCTGGCGGCGGTGATCGCCGGCGGGATGGGGAGCATCACCGGACCGCTGATAGCCTCCTTCGTCTTCATCGCCCTCCCCGAGGCCCTCAGGGTGGCCCAGATGTGGCGCCTCGTGGCCTACGGGCTGCTCCTGGTGGTGATCATGGTCTACCGGCCCCAGGGCCTCATGGGCTACCGGGAATTATCGTCGCTCTGGGGCAAGGAGACGGGCCCGGCGGCGGGGAGGCGGCCGTGAACGCCCCCGCGGCGCCCCTCTTCTCGGTCCGGGGCCTCACGAAGCACTTCGACGGCATAAGGGCCGTGGATTCCCTCTCCTTCGACGTCGCCGAGGGGAGCATCACCGGCATCATCGGGCCCAACGGGGCAGGCAAGACCACGGTGTTCAACATCGTCACCGGCCTCTACCGGCCCACGGCTGGCTCGGTGCTCTTCAGGGGCGAGAGCATCACGGGGCTGAGGCCCGACAGGGTGGTCCGAAGGGGGATAGCCAGGACCTTCCAGAATATCCGCCTCTTCAACAGGAGGAGCTGCCTGGACAACGTCCTGACGCCCCTCTTCCAGAGGGAGCGGTGCAGCTTCCTGGGCTCCCTCCTGGGGACGCCGTCGACGCGGCGCCTGGAGAGGGAACTCCGCGAAAGGGCCCTGGGGCTCCTCGAGGTGCTGGGGCTTGAGAGGTTCGCCTCGACCCAGGCCGACAACCTCCCCTACGGGTTCCAGAGGAAGCTGGAGATCGCCAGGGCCCTGGCGACGGAGCCCTCCCTCCTCCTCCTGGACGAGCCGGCGGCGGGGATGAACCCCGAGGAGACCCGGGGCCTGGCCGACCTCATCGCCGAGGTCCGGGAGCGGTTCCAGGTGACGATCCTCCTCATCGAGCACCACATGGACCTGGTGATGAACATCTGCTCCCCCATCGTAGTCATGAACTTCGGCGCCCTTCTCGCCAGGGGGACGCCCGATGAGGTGAGGGCCGACCCCGCCGTGGTGGCGGCCTACCTCGGGAAGGGGAGGGGCCGGCGATGAAGGCGCTGCTCGTCGAGGACCTCCACGTCCACTACGGGACGATCCACGCCGTCCAGGGGGTCTCCTTCCCGGTGGAGGAGGGGGAGATCGTGTCCATCGTGGGCTCCAACGGGGCCGGCAAGTCCACTATCATGTGGACCCTGGCGGGGGTCGTCCCCCCCTCCGGCGGCCGGGTCGCCATCAAGGGGAGCCCCATGCCGAGGAAGCCCCACGAGGTGGTGGCCCTGGGCCTCGCCCTGGTCCCGGAGAGGAGGCGGCTCTTCTCGGCCCTCACCGTCCGGGAGAACCTCCTCATGGGCGCTTACCGGAGGGCCGGCGGCGATGAGATCGAGGCGGAGATGGAAAGGTGCTTTGAACTCTTCCCCATCCTGCGGGAGAGGCTCTCCCAGCGCTCGGGCACCCTCTCCGGGGGTGAGCAGCAGATGCTGGCCATCTCCCGCGCCCTCATGAGCGGGCCCGAAATACTGCTGCTGGACGAGCCCACCCTGGGTTTGGCGCCCCTCCTGGTGGAGGCCGTCATGGAGACCATCGCCCGCATCAGGGACGAGGGGGTGACGGTGCTGATGGTGGAACAGAACGCGACCCAGGCTCTCGAGATAAGCGACAGGGGGTACATCCTGGAGGCGGGGGTTTTCGTCAAGAGCGGGCCCGGCCCGGACCTTGCCCGGGACCCGGAGATCCGGAGAGCCTACCTAGGGGGCTAGGTGCCGCTTCCCAGGGGTCCTTGCTCGGCGATAGGTGCGGATCCCGGCCCCGGCGTTACCGGGGGCGACTTTGTAATCCCCCCTCGAGGGGCACACCCCGCTTTTTTCGCAGCCTCGGGGCGTCGGACCTTTTCATTGCCTCCTCATCCCCCAGGATGATAATGTTAGGGAACCAGTTGACGGGGCGAGCGGCGCCCCCAAGGGAGGATCCGGCCATGATAACGCCCGCCGTGGTGGAGACCCTTTTTTCGGCGGCCTCGATGACGAGGTGGAATGACCACGCCAGGCCCGGGCAGTTCACCGAGTTGGCCAAGCAGGCCCACAAGATGATCATCGCCTGGGTCATCGCCCGCTGCGAGGAGGACCGGGGGGACGGCCCCGACTGGCTCCGCCTGGTTGACGGCGGGCTTTTCGAGTTCCTCCAGAGGGTGGTGCTGACCGACATAAAGCCCCCCGTCTTCCACAGGATGATGGAAAGGCACGGGCCGAGGCTCAACAGGCTCGTCCTGGAAAAACTGGCCGGCGCCTTCGAACCCCTGGCGGGCGGCTTCTGGGACCGCTTCAGGGAGTACCTCGAGGATCCCCTCTACTCGGTGAGAGAAAAGGTCATCCTCCGGGCCGCCCACTTCCTGGCCACGGACTGGGAGTTCCGGATGATCTACCGTTTCAATCGCGACCTCTGGGGAATCGAGGAGACCCGGAGGGAGATCGAGAGCCGGGTGGGGGAGCACATCGACCTGGCGGGGGTCAGGGAGATCCTGGCGCGGCGGGGGATGGCGGAAAAAGGCCTTTTCGCCTTCATCGACCTCTGCGGGCAGCTCCGGTTCCAGGTCCGGTGGGCGCAGCTCCCCAGGGTGCCCGCCACGACTGTGCTGGAACACCTGTTCGTGGTGGCCTCCCTCTCCTACTTCGCCGCCCTGGAGAGGGGCTCCTCGCCCATGAGGCTCCGCAACGCCTTCTACGGCGGGCTCTTCCATGACTTGCCCGAAGTCCTCACCCGGGACATCGTCTCCCCGGTCAAGCGCTCCGTCGAGGGGATCGAGGAACTGGTGAAGGAGTACGAGAAGGAGTCCATGGAGACCGGGCTCCTCCCCCTCCTGCCGGAGGGTTGGAGGCGACAGGTGCGCTACCTGACGGAGGACGAGTTCTCGAACAAGGTCAGGGACCCTTCGGGCGGCAGGGTCCGTACCGGTCTCGGGTCGTCGGAGATGGATTCCCTCTACAACGCCGACGAGTGGGACCCCTTCGACGGTTCCCTCGTAGAGGCCTGCGACAAGCTGGCCGCCATGGTCGAGGCGGCCCTTTCCATCCGCAACGGCGTCCGCCCTCCCGCCCTGGAGAAGGCTCGAAGGGAGATATACGAGGTCTACAAGGATACGGTCATCGGGGGCGTCGACCTGGGGTCCCTCTTCAGGGCCTTCCTGGATTGAGGCCGCCCGTATCGTCGAGGCTCAGCACCTCGAGGCGGCCGTCGGGGTGTTCCACCAGGGCGGAGCAGTGTTCGACCCAGTCGCCGCAGTTGCAGAGGAGCACGTCCCTCACCTTCCTGATGGAGGGGTTGTGGAGGTGGCCGCAGATGACGCCGTCGAGCCCCGCCCCCTTCGCCTCGGCCACGACCCTCCCTTCGAAGCCGCTGAGGGCGCAGGCGAGGTTTTTGAACTTCCTCTTTAGCAGCCCCGCGATGGAGCGCCGGTGCCTGCCGGCCAGGGGCAGCGCCGCATTCAGCTGGAGTGTCAGTTCGTAGGCCCTTCCCGCCAGGGTGTTCAGGAACCTGAAGCCGCGGATCACCCGGTCGAACTCGTCGCCGTGGGAGACCAGGAAGCACCTCCCGTCGGCGGTCCTGTGAAAGGCCCTGTCGCGGAAGAGCATCCTGGCCTTCCTCAGGCCCAGGAGGCGATCCAGGAACTCGTCGTGGTTCCCGGTGATGAAGGTCACCTCCGACTCGCGGGCCAGGGCGCCGAGCCTCCTCAGGATGTCCCTGTGGGCGTCGCTCAGGTGGCGGAGGCGCGATACCTTCCACCCGTCGATGATGTCCCCCACCAGGTAGAGGAAATCGCACCGCACCTTGCCGAGGAACCGCCCGAGCGGTTCGGGGCGGCTCCACTTCGTCCCCAGGTGCAGGTCAGAAAGGAAGACCGATCGGTATCTGCTCAAGAGCCTTCTCCCTGGTCGCCAGGATGGTCCCCCCGCCGGGGGCGGGCCTCCCCCGGTCTTCTTTTCACCCGAAGGGGGGTTTTAAAAGGGCGATCGCCTTTATAATAACAGCGAGGGTGTCTTTATAGTATCTGAAGGAAGGGCGAAAGGAGGGTAAAGAATGGAGATCGTCCTGGATGAGGCCGTCAGCATCGGCAGGGGCGTCCTGGAGCAAGGGGCGGTGGCGACCTACATACCCGAACTGGCCAAGTCGGACCCCATGGCCCTGGCGGCGGCCTACTGCGGGCTGGACGGCCGGGTCTGTTCGGCCGGGGATACCGGCACGATGATCACCATGCAGTCCATCTCCAAGGTGGCATCCCTGGGGCTGGCCCTGGAGCTCTGCGGCGAGGAGGCCGTCTTCACCCGGATCGGAGTGGAGCCCAGCGCCGATCCCTTCAATTCCATCATGAGGCTCGAGATGAGGGCCCCCCACCGGCCCCAGAACCCCCTGATCAACTCGGGGGCCATCCTCGTCCTCTCGCTGCTCCCTTTCAGCGGCAGTTCCGAGCGCCTGGCGGCGGTGCTGGAGACGACGCGCCGGATGTCGGGCAACGAACGGCTCGGGGTGAACCAGGCGGTGGCGGCTTCGGAGAAGGAGACCAGCGACCGGAACCGGTCCCTGGGGTACTTCCTGCGGAGCGTGGAGGCCATGGAGGGGAATGTGGATGACATACTCGACTCCTACTTCAGGCAGTGCGCCATCGAATGCTCCGTGGAGGACCTGGCCGTCATGGGGGCCACCCTGGCCGGCGGCGGCGTGAACCCCATGACGCGGGAGCGGGTCTTCACCAGGAGGACCTCCCTTGTCCTGAGGGCCCTCATGATGACCTGCGGCCTCTACGACGGGTCCGGTGACTTCGCCGTTAGGGTGGGGTTCCCCGCCAAGAGCGGTGTGGGCGGCGGGATAATGGGTTCCGTGGCGGGGAGGGCCGGCGTGGCCGTAGCGGGCCCGGCCCTCGACGAGAGGGGCAACTCCATAGGGGGGATCAGGGTCCTCGAGGAGCTATCAAAGTCCCTTTCCCTGAGAGTACTATGAGACGAAAGGCCTGTACCCAATCGCGACCCGGGGGGTTATTATAAGGCCCCAATGTTCGTGATACGCTAGATGTTGAGGGTACAGCCGGGAACGACCACACATCAAGTGCCCCTGGGGGCGAAGGAGAAAGGGAGATCATGGCCATGGACGGATCCGGAAACCCGGTGAATAGGGACCAGTCCTTGTCGGACAACGCCTTGAGGGTCCTCGAGGAGAGGTACCTGCTCAAGGACGAGGACGGCAAGGTCATCGAGACGCCCGACGAGCTGTTCTGGAGGGTGGCCCGCTCCGTCGCCGCCTCCGAGGAGGATCCCTCCGACGAGACCATCGTCAAGATGTTCCACGACATCATGGCCCGCCTGGACTTCCTGCCCAACAGTCCCACCCTCATGAACGCCGGGCGCCTGGGAGGGCAGCTGGCGGCCTGCTTCGTGCTCCCCGTCGAGGACAGCATGGAGGGCATCTTCGACTCCTTGAAGCACATGGCCCTGATCCACAAGTCCGGCGGCGGCACGGGGTACAACTTCAGCGAGCTGAGGCCCAGGGGGGACAAGGTCTCCAGCACGAACGGCGTGGCGTCGGGCCCCGTCTCCTTCATGGGAATGTTCGACCACGCCACGGAGGTGGTCATGCAGGGTGGGATGAGAAGGGGCGCCAACATGGGCATCCTGAACGCCGACCACCCTGACGTCTTCGACTTCATCCGGGCCAAGACAGAGGAGGGCAAGCTCGCCAACTTCAACATATCCGTGGGCGCCACCGATGACTTCATGAGGGCCGTCGAGAACGACGGCTACTGGGACCTCAAGAACCCCAGGACCCGGGAGGTCGTCCGCACCGTCAAGGCCAGGGAGCTGATGGCGCTGATATGCGAGATGGCCTGGAAGACCGGGGACCCCGGCATGGTCTTCCTGGACAAGTTGAACAAGGACAACCCCCTGTCCCACCTGGGCCCCATCACTTCTACCAACCCCTGCGTCACCGGTGACACCCTGGTCCATACCGTGGAGGGGCCCAAACCAGCCGGGGACCTTTGCGGCAGGAAGATCGACCTTTTGCTCAACGGAAAGAGAGTTTCTTCTTCCGAAGAAGGGTTTTTCAAGACCGGGGAAAAACCGGTCTTCCGCCTCGAGACCAGGGAGGGTTTCAGCCTCAAGCTCACCGAAGACCACCCGGTGTTAAGGGTGCAAGGGAAAACCCCCGATGGGGAGGGAACCGAATGGGTCCCCGCCGGGAAACTCAGATACGGCGACAGGATAAAGCTGAACGACCACCGTTCGTGGACGGATTGGGAGGGCCTTGGAACCCTGGAACAGGGCTATGCCATCGGGCTCCTGGCCTGCGAGGGAACGGCCGGTGAGGACGAGGCCGTCCTTTCCCCTTGGGCTCCCTATGCGAAGGCCGCCGGAGAGGAGAATATGGGGCAAGGCCCCATGGCCGTTCAATCATCGGGGTTCCTGGCCCTATCCCTTGGAATGTCGCCCGGGGACAAGGGCGTTACGCGAAAAATGGAGACCGAAACCTCTTCGGCTTTTGTAAGGGGGTTCCTCGGCGGGTTCTTCGACGCCGACGGTTCGATCCGGGTCGAACAGGGAAAGGGCGTAATCGTCCGGCTGGGCCAAGGTTCATTGCCGGCCCTCAAGGCCGTCCAGAGGATGCTCTTGAGGCTGGGGATCATAGGCAGGATCCATGAAAACCAGGAGCGGGCCGGCGAGGGGGGCATGAAGGCCCACCGGGCGTCCCTGCGGCACGAACTGGTGATCTCCGGGGAAAATACCGGGCTTTTTTCTGAAAGGGTGGGTTTCCAGGACCCCGTCAAACAGGGGAAACTCATGGACGGCCTCGGCCGTTACGGGCAGAGGATGGAGAAGGAACCTTTCGCCGCGACCGTCGATCGGCTGGTCCCCGACGGCATCGAGGAGGTGTTCGACGTCACGGTCCCGGGCAAAAACTCCTTTGATGCCAACGGGCTGGTGGTCCACAACTGCGGCGAGCAGCCTCTCCTCCCCTACGAGGCGTGCAACCTGGGGAGCATAAACCTGGGCCACATGGTGGAAGGCGGCAAGGTGGACTGGGAGAAGATCCGGCTGACCACCAGGCTGGCCGTGCGCTTCCTCGACGACGTGATCGACGTGAACCGCTACCCTCTCCCCCGGATCGAGGAGATGGTCAAGTTGACCCGCAAGATAGGCCTTGGGGTGATGGGCTGGGCGGACATGCTCTTCCAGTTGAGGATACCCTACGACTCGGAGGAGGCCCTGGACCTGGGCAGGAGCATCATGGGGGCCATAAACGCCGCAGGCCGGCAGGAGAGCGCCGCCCTGGCCCTGTCGAGGGGGGCGTGCCCCGCCCTGCCCGATTCGGGGCTTCGGAACTCCACCATAACCACCATAGCGCCCACGGGTTCCCTCTCCATGATCGCCGACTGCTCCTCGGGGATAGAGCCCGTCTTCGCCCTGGAGTTCACCAAGGAGGTCCTGGAGGGCAAGCAGTTCTCCTACCGCAACCGCTACTACGTGGAGGCCCTGGAGGGGGGAGAATCGCCCGTGACGGTCGCCAGGGTCTTCAAGACGTCCCACCAGATAGCCCCCGAGTGGCACGTAAGGATGCAGTCGGCCTTCCAGGAGAACGTGGACAACGCCGTGAGCAAGACCATCAACATGCCCAACAGCGCCACCGTGGAGGACGTGGAGAAGGCCTACATCCTGGCCTGGAAGACCCACTGCAAGGGCATCACCGTCTTCCGCGACGGGTGCCGTTCGGGCCAGGTCCTCTACGTGGACAAGCCCGCCGTCCAGCAGGCCCTGCCGATACCGCAGGTGTCGGAGGTGGAGAGCCCCATGGAGCGCCCCTTCATCCTGGGGGGGAAGACCGCCAAGATACCCACCAGTTACGGCAACCTCTACCTGACGGTTAACGAGGTGAACGGCCGGCCCGTGGAGGTCTTCACCACCATGGGCAAATCGGGCCACGAGACGATGGCCTTCACCGAGGCCATCGGAAGGCTGATCTCCCTCTCGCTGAGGAGCGGCGTGAGGCTCCACTCCATTATCAAGCAGATGAAGGGCATCGGGGGCTCCCAGCCGGTGTGGCACGGCAACGGCGTCATCATGTCCGTGCCCGACGCGATAGCCTACGGGCTGCTCAGCATGGGCTACCTGGACATGGAGGAGAAGGGCATGATGGAGTCCCTCTCCGATACGGACATGTGCCCCGTCTGCGGGGCCTCCATGACCAGGCAGGAGGGGTGCATCAAGTGCCCCGCCTGTGGTTTTTCAAGGTGTTGACGACCTCGGTGCAGGCCTTGCCGAAGATGAGGCCGTCCACGCTGTAGCCGATGTAGCGGAACCCTTCGCCGATGCGGCGCGCCGCTTCCTCGGGGGTCGTGACGAAGATCCCCGCGGTCTTCCCGGCGCGGTTTATCGCTTCGAGAGCCCGTGCGACGGCTTTCACCATGGAGGGATGAAAAATATCGCCCGGCACCCCCAGGGACTGGGAGAGGTCGTAGGGCCCCACGAAGATCATGTCTATCCCCTCCACGGCGGCTATCCCGTCCAACCTCTCCAGGCCGTCGGCGCTCTCGCAGTGGGCGATCACCATGACCTCGCGGTTGGCCTCCTCCAGGGACTCCCCCAGCGGCTTCAGCCCGTAGGATAGGCCCCTCGGCACGGCTACGCCCCGCATGCCTTCGGGGTGGTAGCGGGCAGCCCGCGCCACTGCCTCGGCCGCCTCGACGGTGTTCACCTGGGGGACGTGGATGCAGTGGGCACCCACGTCGAGGACCTTAAGGATGTCCACGGGCTCGGCGCGGGGGACGCGGACCACGGGGGTCATCCCCGAGAGCTCCGCCGCCCTTACCAGCCCCTGGATGGACCCCGGGTCCATGGGGCCGTGCTCCGTGTCGATGACGCAGAAGTCAAAGCCCGCCAGGCCCATGATCTCCACCAGGTCGGGACTGTCTATCCCCACGAAGGGCCCTATCACCGTCTCCTTCGCTTCGAGCTTCATCCTGACGAGGTTTTTCATATCCCTTGACCTCTCCTCCTTCGGAAAAATGAGCCGGTGCCCCGTGACAGTCCTCTTCAGCGGCATGGGGGTCGGATTCGAAGGCCGGCAGGCCGGGGGTCAATCCCGGGGCAATAAAAAATCCGCCCCGTCGAGGGGCGGAAGGGGAATAAGACGGAAACCTAACGGACCTTGTCCTTGAGAGCCTTCCCGGCGCGGAAGGCGGGAACCTTTCTCGCTGGGACCTTGACCTTCTTCGTGGGGTCCTGGGGGTTGCGAGCCTCTCTCGCCGCTCTCTGCCTGACCTCGAAGGTGCCAAAGCCCGCGATCTGGACTTTCTCACCCTTGGCCAGGGTCCCGGCGATCTCGCCGATCACTGTCGATACCACCTGGGCCGCCTTGGTGTTGGTGAGGCCCACCGATTTCGCCACGGCCTGGACCAGTTCCGATTTGTTCACTGCTGTCATCCTCCTCTCGAAAAAAGGCTTTGTTCAAGGGGATTATCCCATCCCTTGCGCCCCAGGGCAAGCCCTGTGAGGGTTTTTCCTCATCTTCCCCCTTAAAAAGCGGCACCCCCCGGGGGAGGTGCCGCCGCTCGCCATGGTTCGCCCGCTATGTCTTGAGGAATGAGGTCAGGAGATCTTCTCCACGTTTGCGGCCTGGGGGCCCTTTTCTCCCTGCACCACCTCGAACTCGACACGCTGTCCTTCCGCCAGTGTCTTGAAGCCCTCACCCAGGATCGCGCTGAAGTGGACGAAGACATCGTTGCCTTCGTCGGGGGTGATGAAACCGTACCCCTTGGCTTCGTTGAACCATTTGACCGTACCCTGCATTTGGATAATGCCTCCCATACAAAAGAATCTGCCGGCGTTTTAACCGGTTGGTAAAACAGTACGTATTTTCCGCCCCTTTGTCAATGCTCTAGCCCTTGACGGCGATGGCGTCCACCTCGACCAGGACGTCCTTCGGCAGCCGCGCCACTTCGATGAAGACCCTGGCGGGGGGGTCGGCGTCGAAGAACCTGGCGTAGACCTCGTTGACGGCCTGGAAATCGTTCATATCCTTGGCGTAAACCGTGGCCTTCACCACGTCCGCGAAGGAGAGCCCCTGGGACTCGAGGATCGCGCCCAGGTTCCTGAGGACCTGTTCCGCCTGCTCAGCGGCGGTCTCTCCCACCAGGGCGCCCGTCTTCGGGTCCATGCAGATCTGGCCCGAAACGAAAAGCAGGTCGCCCGCCCAAACGGCCTGGCTGTAGGGGCCTATGGCGGCGGGCGCTCCCGGTGTCGCAACGGTTTTCCTCATCGGTCCAACACCTCCATCGTCTCTTCCGGGGCGGGTTCTCCCTCCCCGGGGTGTGGGGCAATTGTATATCATCGCCCCGGTTTTTGACCTTCCTCTTCATCCCCCGACGAGGCTTCAGCCGCGGGGGCCGCTTCGTCCCGGCGCTTGGTCCCGAAGGAGATGTCCTCGGGGTCCACGGTGATCGTCAGCTTCACGCCGTCGCCGGAGGGGCGCAGTTCCGCCTTCTCCGGCCGTATATTCACGAAGGGCAGCGCCTCGAGGACTTTCTCCGTCGTTTCGAGGGTCCTTTTGTCCAGTTCCTCGACGATCTCCTTGGCCTGCCTGGCCATGTCCCCTACGGCGGGGTGGATGCTCGCGGGGTCGAAGACGGCCTCACCTTGCCTCCCGGTGATGACATCGCCCCTGGGGGTCCGGGCGGCCTCCAGGTCCTCCCGGCTGAAGGGTTCCCCCTGGGCGGGGCGAAAAGCCGGACCGGGGGCGACCCCGCCGCTCCGGGCCGGCGAGGCGGCGCTCTCAGGCGTCGGTTCGGCCGTCACCTCGACCTCCGGGGTTTTCACCCCGGGGTCCTCGGGAACAACCACCCGCCCGTGGGGCACGGGTCCGAACCTCCCCCAGGCCAACAGCATCCCCGCCATGAGGACGGTCAGGACCAGGAAAAGGACGACCCTTTTTTTCATCGCGCCTCCTTGGGTCGCGTTGTCACAACTCTCCCCAAAGGGGGGTGAGCCCTCCCTGGGGGTTCCTGGAGTAGGGTAGCCACAAAAGGCCCAGGAGGGTGAGGCTGACCCCTGAGGCTTTGGGGGTTATGAACTCCTCCTGGATCATCATCTCGGGCGAATCCACGGGGATCAGGGCGTTGACCTCCCCTTCCATCGCGGCCTCCAGTTCGGCCATCTCCTGCCTGACGGCCGCGGCGGTCTCCCGCGCCCGGGCAACGTCGCCGCTCTCCTTTTGGAGCCGCGCCGCCTTGGAGATGGCGGTCCCCATCCTCGAAGCTGAATAGGTGTTGACCTTCCTGCCGAAGAAGGCACCCGCCAGGGCCGTCCCGAAGGAGACGGCCGTATCCAGTTTCTTGTGCCGGGCCTGCTCGGTCTCCCTCTCGATGGCCTGCTCGGCCCTCATGAGCCGATTCTGGAGCGTGGTCAGCTTGGAAGCGTACTTCCGGCGGATCTTCTCGACCTCGGCGTCGCGGATCTCCCGTCTGGTCAGGGCCACCCGGGCCGCAAAGTCGGCCCTGGATTCGCCGGGCCTGGCGGTCTCCTTCAGCGAGGGGCAGGTCATGACGGCCAGCCTGGCCTCCTGGGGCAGCCACTTCAGGAATTCCCTACCCCACCGGGTGTAGGCTTTCGGGTCGAGGCCCGCCGGCGGGGCCTCGGCCATGACCGGCGAGGGGACCCCCTGGGCCAGCCGGGTGGGGTCGGCCTTCAGTTCGAAGGCGTTCCGCCAGTCCACCGTCAGGGGGCCGGGGTCGAACTCCACGGCGAAGGCGTAATTCCTCGTCTCGGAGATCGATCGCTTCCTGTCGTCAAAATGGACGCTGGCGAAGGCGCCCAGGAAGGGGGCGTATTCGGCCTCGACCCCTGCCGGTGCAGGCAGGTAGACGGAGTTGACCCCCGAGACCATAACCCTCGATTCGATGGAAGCCTGGGCCAAGGTCCCGGCGGCGGGTGATGTCACCGGCCGGGCCGTCGCCGACACCGCCGGGGCGATCTCATCACCCACGAGGGTCTTTATCTGCTCCCTCGTCACGGGCCCCGCCAGGTAGGACATGGCCCACCGGGTCTGGAAGAGGACGGGCCTGTCCTCGTGGACGTTGTGCAGCAGGAAGACCCGCTTGCCGAGGCCCGATATCATCCTGTCGACCTCCTGGAGGGGGAAGCCCTTTTCGGACGCCCCCTTGAGCCCTTCGAGGATCCGCGCCTTGTCGCGCTCCGTCTGGAGCCTCCCGATGAACCAGGTCCCCGTGTTGGCTATTCCCTTGTAGTCCAGGTCCACGGGGTTCTGGGTCGCCAGGAGTACGCCCAGCCCGTAGGCCCTGGCCTGCTTGAGCAGGGAGAGGAGGACCGTCTTGGAGGGCGGGTTCTTCACGGGAGGGAAGAAGCCGAAGATCTCGTCCATGTAGAGGATGGCCCTCAGGCTCGATGTACCGGGCTGGGTCCTCACCCACCCGAGCACCTCGTTCAGCAGCATGGAGACGAAGAACATCCTCTCCCGCTCGGAAAGATGGCTTATGGTGAATATCGATGCCCTTGGCCTGCCGTCGGGGGCGTAGAGGAACCGTCCCGCGTCGAGGGGTTCCCCCTCCATCCAGGGGGCGAAGGAGGGCGCGGCCGCCAGGTGGTTCAGCTTCAGGGCCAGTTCCATCCTCGCGCCGGTGGGGTAGAAGGTCTCCAGGTCCAGCACGCCGAGGGAACTGAAGGGCGGCAGCTGTATCATCCCGATGAGGGAGGGTATGTCCAGGGATTCCCCCCGGGACCACTTTTCTTCCAGCACCCTGGAGATGAGGATATGCTCCCGGCTCGTCAGCGGATCGGCCTCGATCCCGATCAACGCCAGGAGGCTCGAGGCGGTGGTCTGCACCCTCTCCCGGAAGAGGTCCCCGTCGGTCCTGACGGCCTCCGGCGGGGCGTCGAAGGAACGGAGGACGCTGACCATCCTCCCGGCGGTACTACCCGGGGTGTAGACGGCCAGGTCGACGGACTCCCTCATCTTGTGTATCCTGGCGCCGTCGATGCCCCATTCCGCTAGGCCTTTTTTCCATGTCTCCGCGGTCTTCCGGGCGAACTCCTCCGGCGTGAGCCCCTCCCTGGAAGCCTCCTGGGGGCTCACCCAGGGGAGGAAGTCCCCCGGCGACAGTTCGGGGAAGGTCAAAAGCAAGTTTGGCAGGTCGCCCTTGGGGTCGATGGCTATCACCGGTATCTCGTCGATTAGGGCCTCCTCGATGAGCGAGATGGCGAGCCCCGTCTTGCCGCTGCCGGTCATCCCGATGATCATGCCGTGGGTGGTGAGGTCCTTGGCATCGTAAAGGAGCAGTTCACCCGTCGCCGAGCCGGTGGTGTCGTCCACCTCTCTCCCCAGGTAAAAAGAGCCCATCTTTTCAAAATCCTTCATTGGCTTCCACCTCCTCAAGCAGAAGTATAAACGGTTACAGTATTCCGGCCACCCCCGCGGCGGTCCACACCAGCAAGAGGGAAAAACCCAGGTTGACGATCCTGTGGTGGAGGGGGTTCTGCAGGAAACGGTGGATGCTGAGGCCGAAGACGGCCCAGGCCATGATGGAGGTGAACCCTATGGCGGCGACCAGGGCGGCCGACAGGAAAACCGGGGCCGGCCGGGCGAGGATGGGCCCCAGGAAGGCGGTGTAGAGGGTGACGGAGAAGAGGATGGCCTTGGGGTTGGCGAATTGGAGCACGAACCCCTTGGTGAAGCCCCTCAGGGGCTCCTCGCCCCCCATGCCCCCTTGGCCCTCGCTCCGGGTGATGCCGTAGGCCAGCCAGAGGATGTAGGCGGCGCCGACCCACCTCAGGTACCCCTCGAGCGCGGGGAGAGCGCTTATGAGCGCTCCCGAGAAAGCCCCCGAGAGCAGGAGGACGACGAAAAAACCCAGGCTTATGCCCAGGAGGTAACCCCAGGTCCGCCTCATGCCCCACCGGGCCGCGGCGGCGGCGCAGCTGATGTTGTTCGGCCCCGGCGTGAAGGTGGTGACGAACACGTAGGGGATCAGGGCGATGAAGTTTATCTCCTCCAGCATTTCCTCTCCCGGCCTTTCCTTAATTTATTACCCCCCCGGGACGACCCGAGCGGCGCGCCCCTTACAGCAGGAAACCCGAGCCCATCTCGTCGTTCTTCTGCTGCAGCAGGAAGTTGAAACCGGTGATGCTCGCCCGTCCCCTGATGAAGGGGAGGATCGTATCGAAATCGCCGACCTTGGGGCCCGGCTCGTAATGGCCCTGGAAGACGCTCCCGGCGACGCTCTCGTGATCGAAGACCTCGCCCGGTTTCAGGAGGCCCTTCGCGGCCAGCAGCGCCATCTTGGCGCAGGTCCCCGTCCCGCAGGGGGATCGGTCCACGTTGCTCTCCCCGAAGACGACGCAGTTCTTCGTGGGCCTGCCGGGCCGTTCCAGGGCGAACTCGGTCAGGCCGATGAAGTCCAGGTGCTTCTCGGTGGGGTGCTGCACCTTCACGGCGCGGTTGGCCTCGCGGAGTATCTCCAGCCCCAGCGAAAGCAGCCGGGGCACCTCGTTTCTCTCCAAGGTGAGGCCCATCTCCTCGGCGTGGACGATGGCGAAGAAGTTGCCTCCGAAGGAGACGTCCATGTGGATCTTCTTACCGCCCAGGGAGGGGATGGCCAGTTCCACGTCCCGCTTGAAGACGAAGGCCGGGACGTTGGCCAGGGTGATATCGCCCACCTTCCCGTCCTTGACCTCCACCTTGAGCCGGATCTGCCCCGCCGGGGAGTCGAGGACTACCTCGGTGTAGGGCTCCGTCCTCGGCACCATGCCCAATTCTACCAAGGCGTGGGCCGTGCCGATGGAGCCATGCCCGCACATGGTGACGCCATCGCCGGAATCCATGAAGATGACGCCGTAGTGGGAGTCATCCCTCTCGGGGGAGGTCAGGAAGGCGCCGAACATGTCGCTGTGACCCCGGGGCTCATGCATGACGAAGTCGCGGAAATCCCCCATCTCGTTCTTCATGTAGGCCCATCTTTCGCTCATGGTCTTGCCGGGGATGTAGGGCCCTCCGCCGATGATTATCCTCGTGGGTTCGCCCCCGGTATGGGTGTCGACTACTGCAGTGGCACGGGTCAGTTCCATGTGATCCATCTCCTTTCGGTCGTCCTGGGAAATGCCGGTCCCGGTTATAGGCGGTATTGTACCAGCAAAGGCGGGTGGCGGCATTTGACTGGAGGACGGGTAGAAAATAGAATCTATTAAAAGGTCCAGAGCATTATATCCGGGGACCGGTGGCGGGGCAACGGCCGGTCTTCAGTCTTTCCTGAAAGGGGTCGGGCAAAGTGGGTCGTTCAACGGCGGACGTGGCGATAATCGGTGGCGGGGTTCACGGCTGTTCCATAGCCTGGCACCTGGCGAAAAGAGGGGTGAAGGTTGTCCTCTTCGAGAGGGATTATATCTCCTCCGGGTCGAGCGGCCGCAGCGCCGCGGGCCTCCGGTACCAGTTCGGCACCGAGGTCAACTGCAGGCTGGCCCGGTACAACATGGAGAAGATCCCCCAACTCCAGGAGGAACTGGGCTCCAAGGCCGACCTGGAATACGACCCCGCCGGCTACCTCTGGATAGCCTACAGCGAGACCCAGCTGGAACAGCTGGAAAAAAACGTGGCGCTCCAGAACTCCCTCGGCATCGGTTCAGTCATCCTCGACCCCGACGGGATAAAGGAAGTGGCGCCAGGGCTGGACGTGAGGGGCATGCTCGGCGCCAGCTTCAACGAGAAGGACGGCCACGTCAACCCCCACGCCATGAACTACGCTTACGCCGACGCCGCCAAGGGCCTCGGGGTGGATATCAGGACCGGGACGTCCGTCACGGGCCTTCTCACCGGCGACGGGAAGGTCTGGGGCGTCAGGACCGACAAGGGGGACTGGGAGACGGAGGCCGTCGTCTGCGCCGTCAACGCCTGGTCCAGGGAAGTCTGCGGGTGGTGCGGCCTGGACGTGCCCGTGACGCCGGAGCGTCACCAGATCCTCGTCACCGAGCCGGTGGAGAGGATGAAGCACCCCATGACTCTCTGCCTCGACGACGGGTGCTACTGGAAGCAGTGCCCCAACGGCACCTTCATGCTCGGCTGGGACAACCCCGAAGAGAAAAAAGATACCAGTTACGAGTCCTCCTGGCAGTTCCCCGAGGAGATTTCGAAAAGGGTGCTCCCCAAGATGCCCTGCCTGGCCGGCGTCCGCGTCGTCCGCCAGTGGACGGGCCCCTACGCCGTGACCCCCGACGAGCAGGCCATCATGGGCGGAACCCCGGTGGAGAACTTTTTCTTCGTCGGCGGGTGGAGCGGCCACGGCCTCCAGTTCGCGCCCTCCTCGGGGAGGATCATGTCCGAGATAGTCCTGGGCGAGGAACCCTTCCTGGACGTCAGCTGCTTCCGTTTCAGCCGGTTCGAGGAGGGCTGCCTTTACCCGGAACCGGCCTGCATCTGATCGGCGTCGGGATCAGGAGGGGCCGTCCCCGGCCTCGGCGCGGTCACGCCTGGACGGCCACCTTGCCCGCCCTTCCCGGTATGGTCTTTTGGGCCACGTCCGTCACCGGGAGCGCTCCCTTTTCGAGGCGCCCCAAGGCCTCCCCGACGGTGGTGATATCGACCCCGAGTTCGAGGCACCGGTCGAGCAGTTCCTCGAAAAGGCCCGACCTCGACCCCCCTTCCATTTCGGCGTGGATCGTGTGGACATTCAGCCCCGACCCCATGAGGCCGAGCAGGTGGGAGTTCAGGTTGCCCTCGCCGATGCCGGTCGTCCCAAGGAGTTCGTCCATCGTGGGCAGCGTCGTGGGGACCTGGGGGGTCATGAAGACCCGTCCCCCCACCCGGGGGATGAAGGGGGAAACGCCCCGGGTGTCGCTGCAGTAGTCGAAGTCGTACTCGTCCTGCATGGCCAGGCTTGAAGCCGTCGCCTTCCAGGCAGGGGCGGCGGAGCAGCGGGGCTCCCTCCCGGAAAGATCCCGGAACATCGCGAAGGCCCTGCCGAAGTGCTCCCTCATCCTGGCCTCGGACATACGGTCGAGCTTGTCCTGCCACGTCACGTGGTCCCAGGCGTGGATACCCCCCTCGTGCCCCTCCGACAGGACGCGGCGGAAGATCCCCGGGTCCCGCGGTACGATCAGCGGCGCCGGCAGCAGCGTGCCGTAGAGCATGGTCTTCAGGCCGTAGGTGCCGGGCGCGTCGGTGCGGAGCATCTTGCCGATGAAACCCTTGCGGAAAACGCGGCGGACGGCCCTGCCGGAGTTATCGGGCCCGAAGGAGAAAAAGAAGGAAACCCGGAGATCCCGCCTCCCGAGAATGTCCAGGAGCCTCGGGACGCCCTCCAGGTAGCCCTTGAGGGTGTCCACGTCGACCTTTATCGCGAGGGTCTTTCCCTCCACCGTAACTCCCCCTTTCGCCCGGGGTCCGACCCCGGGCGTTCTCCGCTTCCATGGTGACACGGCCGGCCCCCGGGGCCGCTCCCTCCCTTGAATCCTAGATGGTAATCCCCCTGCCGTAAACCTCGAAGGGCCCCCGCGGGGCGGTTTACGAACCGCCCCCTACGGCTTATGATCGGTAACTGAGGGTTCACCTGAAGGAGGTTCCATGCGGTTTTCCCCGTTCCTTTCCTTTTTCGGCATCGCCCTGGGCGTCTACGGGGCGGCCAACCTCTTCATATGGTTTCACCTCGCCAGGGTCGTCCCCTACCTCGGGGCCTTCAAGGCGCCCGTCGTCATCGTTTTCTGGGTCCTCGCGGCGGCCTTCCCGGCGGGGAGGATCGGCGGCGCCTTCTGCCGCTGCGCCCTGACGGACCAGCTCACCATCCTGGGATCATGGTACCTGGGCTTCATGGTCTACGTCCTCCTTCTCCTGGTCCTTGTCGATGCCCTCCGGCTGGCCGACCACTGGGTCAGGGTCATACCGCGCTCCCTCACCGGGGGCCGGGCGGCCCTGGCCGCTTTCTGGGGGGTCCTCCTCCTGTCGGCGGCCGTCGTCACGGCGGGGCGGTGGAACGCCCGAAACCCCGTGGTGAGGGAGTATGACCTGGCCCTAAGGGGGACACCCAGGGAGGCCCCCCTGCGGGTGGCCGTGGCTTCGGACCTCCACGTGGGCCTCCTGGTGAGGAACCACTGGCTGGCTGACATGATCGGGATCGTCAACTCGACCAGCCCCGACGTGGTGCTCCTAGTGGGGGACATCGTCGACTCCGATGTCACCCGTGCCCAGGAGGAGGACCTTTCGGGGCAACTGGAAAAATTGTCGGCGCCCCTGGGTGTTTTCGCCGTCCTCGGCAACCACGAATTCTACTCCGGGGCCGAAGAGGCGGCCCGCTCCTTCACCGAGGGCGGCGTGACCGTCCTGAGGGACCGATCGGTTGTGGTCGATGGGGCCTTTACCCTGGTGGGCCGCGATGACCGCGCCTCCTCCCTGCTCGGGTCGGCCCGGAGGCCCCTTGGATCCATCGAGGGCGTCGGCGGGGACCTCCCGGTGATCGTGATGGACCACACCCCCAACGACCTCGGCGAGGCGGAGGAAGCCGGCGTGGCCCTCCAGGTCTCCGGCCATACCCACCGGGGGCAGCTCTGGCCCTTCAACCTCGTCACATCGAGGTTGTTCGAGCAGGACTGGGGCTTCCACGAAAGGGGCGGCACCCTCTTTTACGTTTCCTGCGGCGTCGGCGCCTGGGGGCCGCCGATAAGGACCTCGAGCCGACCCGAGGTAGTTGTATTAAATATCACTTTCGAATAGAATTCCACCAGGCAGGGCCTATCGGTGGAGGTGAGCCATGTCCAGGTACGAAGAGCTTCGCGAGAGTCTTCCCTCTACGCCGTTGAGGTGGGTCGTGACCGGCGGCGCCGGTTTCATCGGCTCCCACCTCGCCGATGCCCTCCTAGCCCTGGGGCAGCGCGTCGTCGTCCTCGACAACTTCCTCACCGGGAGGGAGTCGAACCTCGAGGAGGCCTGCCGGCATTCTTCCGGTCATGACCCCTCCTTCCGCCTCATCAAGGGCGACATAAGGGACATGGAGCAGTGTAGGGAGGCCTGCCGCGGTGCCGACGTCGTCCTCCACCACGCGGCCCTCGTGTCGGTGCCCCGGTCCTTCCAGGAACCCCACATGAACAACTCCTGCAACATCACGGGTTTCCTCAACATGCTCACGGCGGCCCAGGACGCGGGGGTGCGCTCCTTCGTCTTCGCCTCCTCCGCGGCGGTCTACGGGCGCCAGCCCGAGGGGCCCATAGGGGAGGACGCCCCTCTAAGCCCCTTCTCACCCTACGCCGTCGCCAAGCGGGCGAACGAACTCTACGCCTCGGTGCTTTCCGGCGGCATGAGAACCACCGGCCTCCGGTACATGAACGTCTTCGGGCCGAGGCAGGACCCGGGGAGCCCCTACTCGGGGGTCATAACCACCTGGACCCGGTGCATACTGGAGGGAAAAACGCCGGTGGTCTACGGCGACGGGAAAACCACGAGGGACTTCATCTACGTCGATGACGTGGTGCAGGCCAACATCCTCGCCGCCCTGCGGGAGGATCCCAAGGGCGGAGCCTCCCTCTTCAACATCGGGACGGGGCGGGCCGTGTCGCTGGTCGAACTCCTCTCGGCGCTCCGCGCGGCGTCGGGGAAGGCGGGTGACGGCGTGGAGCCCCGGTACGAGCCGGAGAGGGAGGGGGACATAAGGCACTCCCAGGCCGACATCGCCCTGGCCGGGGCCATCCTGGGTTTCGAACCCCGCTACACCCTGGAGGAGGGCCTCACCCGGACGCTGGAGTCCATGAGGTCCTGACCTACGGGTCAGTATTCCCAGTCGAAGTCCTCCACGCCGGCCTCCAGGATCCTTCTCTTCAGGTCCGCCGAGTACTCCGCCAGGTCCCCTTCCGATTTGCCCTCCGCCCGGGCGACGATGACGGGCTGGGTGTTCGACGCCCGGACGAGCCCCCAACCCCTGGGGTAGAGGATCCTCACGCCGTCCACGGTGATGGCCTCGTGGTCCTTGAGGGCGTTGTCCCGGATATGGTCGATCACGTCGAACTTCCGTTCGTCGGGGCAGGCCACGCGGGTCTCCGCCGTGCTGTGGTAGACCGGCACGTCCTCGAGCAGTTCCGACAGCTTCCGGCCCGTGGCGGAGAGTATCCTTAAAAGCCTCCCCGCGGCGTAGAAGGCGTCGTCGAAGCCCCAGAACTCGTCGGCGAAGAACATGTGCCCCGACACCTCGCCGGAGAAGAGGGCGTCGATCTCCTTCATCTTTGCCTTTATCAGGGAGTGCCCCGACTTCCACCAGACCACCTTCCCCCCCAGGCGCTTTATCTCGTCCACCAGCGCCTGGGAGCTCTTGACCTCGACGATGGCCTCCGCCCCCGGGTGCCGGGGCAGGATCTCCCGCCAGAAGAGGATCATCAGGATGTCGCCCCAGACGATCTCTCCCCGGTCATCGATGACGCCTATGCGGTCGGCATCGCCGTCGAAGCCCAGGCCCACGTCGGCCTTCTCCCTCCGGACGGTCTCGATGAGGTCCTGCAGGTACTCCCGCTTCGTCGGGTCGGGGTGGTGGTTCGGGAAGGTCCCGTCGGGTTCCTCGAAGAGGGGGGTCACCTCGCACCCGATCTCCCTGAGGAAGCGGTTGACCAGGGGGCCCGCCGTGGCGTTACCCGAATCGGTGACCACCTTGAGCTTCCTTCCCCCGAGGCTGATCTTGGACTCCAGCATCGCCAGGTACTCACCGGAAAGGTCCATCTTCGTGACAAAGCCCCTTTGCCCCGCCGTGACCAGGTCGTCGGCGGCGATCATCCTCCGGATCTCCTGGATCTGGTCGCCGTAGAGGGTGGTCTTGCCGAAGGCCAGCTTGAGCCCGTTGAACTCCTTCGGGTTATGGCTCCCGGTGATCATGACGGCCCCGTCCAGGTCAAGGTGGAAGAGGCTCCAGTAGAGCAGCGGCGATGTGACCATGCCTATGTCGATCACGTCCACGCCGGCGGAGGTCACCCCCTGGATGATGTCACCCCTGATCCTCTCCGTTGAGAGGCGGACGTCGCCGCCCACGGTGATCTTCCTCACCCCCTCCCGGTTGAGGAAGGTTCCGTAGGCTAGGCCGATGGCCTTCACGATCTCGCTGGTCAATTCCTCGTCGGCGTTGCCCCTTATGTCGTACTCCCTGAAGATGTGAGACGGCACATTCATGGCCGCACCTCCCGGTGAAAAGGTTAATACCCTGTTTTTTAAAGCCCCTGCTCGGCGAGGGTCTCCTCGACGGTCATCCTCACGGCCTCCTCGAGGGTGGTCCGGGGTTTCCAGCCCAGGAGCAGGTTGGCCTTTTCCACCGACGGCACCCGGTTGAGCACGTCCTCGTAGCCCTTGCCGTAGTAGTCCCTGGAGTCAATCTCGACGAGCCTCGCCCTTTCCGCCAGCGGCCCGTACTTCGGGTGGGGCTTCAGGGCCTCGATGACGAGGAGGGCCAGTTCCCTGATGGAGGCGTTGTTCTTGGGGTTGCCGATGTTGAAGATCTCGCCGTCGGCGCGGCCCCCTTCGTTCCTGATGACGGCCTCGAGGGCTTCGACGCCGTCGCCCACCCAGGTGAAACTCCTCCTCTGGCGCCCGCCGCCCACGAGGGAGACGTCCCTCCCGTGGGTCACGTCATAAAGGATCTGGGTTATCGACCGGGCCTTCCTGCCCTCGGCGTCCCTGAAGGTGTCCAGCCGCGGCCCTATCCAGTTGAAGGGCCTGAAGAGGGTATAGCGCAGGCCCTCCTCCTGGCCGTAGGCGGCGATCACCCTGTCCATCATCTGCTTGCTGCAGCTGTAGATCCACCGCGACTTGCTCACCGGCCCCAGGATGATGGGGCTCTCGTCCTCTTTCAGTTCCGTGTCGGTGCTCATGCCGTAGACCTCGGAGGTCGAGGGGAAGATCACCCGCTTGTCGCGCCTCACGCACATCCGGACGATCTTCAGGTTGGCCTCGAAGTCGAGGTGGAAGGTCATCACCGGGTTGGTGATGTAGAAAGCTGGCTTGGCCACCCCCACCAGGGGAAGCACGGCGTCGCTCTCCCCGAGGGCCCCCTCGATCCACTCGTCGTCGGTGTAGAAATCGCCCTTGCGGAAGGAAAAGCGGTCCTTCCCCAGGCACTTGCCGAGGTTGAAGTCGTTGATGTCGAAGGCGGTGATCTCCCAGTCCGTGTGGTCGAGCAGCCGCTCACAGAGGTGGGAGCCGATAAAGCCGTTGGCGCCGAGGATGAGTATCTTCACAAAAAACCTCCCTGTTCTCGTGAATCGTGAATCGTAAATCGTAAATCGTGAACCGTGAACCGTGAATCGTGAATCGTGAGTCATGAGTCGAAAGGGCAAGGCAAAACCTTAAGAGCGTGAGGTGTTAGAAAAGACGAAAAAGAAGAACTCATACCTTTCACCTTTGCCCTGGTTTTGAAGTTTGCTATTGCCGTTTACGCTTTTGACCTTACGATTCCCGATTTACGATTCATGATTTACGGCTTTTGTTCCCATTCCTCCACTCTTACGGCACCCTTGTCGGCGGCGATGACCAGCGGCTCCCGCCCCACCACCGTGCCGGGGGCGGCCCCGGTATCTTCGTCAAGGGGAGTCGCCTTCCAGATGAATACCTTCCGCCCGTCCAGGAAGGTGAAGGCGCCTGGGTAGGGGCGGGTGACGGCCCTCACCAGGTTGCAGATATCCCTCGCCGGCGCGCCCCAGTCGATGAGCCCGTCCTCGGGCCTCCTCCCGCCGAAGTAGGTGGCCTTCGATCCGTCCTGGGGTATCCTGGGGGCCTTCCCGGCCTCGATGAGGGGGAGGCTCCGGGTGAGCACCTTCTCGGCGGCATCGGCCACCTTCAGCATCACATCCAGGGCGGTGTCCTTCTCACCGATGGGTACCCTCTCCTGGTCGACGATGTCCCCCTCGTCGGGGCGGGGCGTCATCCAGTGAAGGGTGGCCCCCGTCTCGGTCTCCCCGTGGATTATGGCCCAGTTCACGCAGGCCCTCCCCCGGTACCTGGGAAGCAGGGAACCGTGCATGTTGAAGGCCCCCAGGCGGGGCATGGCGAGGATGGCTGCCGGGATGAGGTCGCGGTAGTAGAAGGAGAAAAGCACCTCCGGCTCCAGGCTCTCCACGAGGGCCGCCGCGCGCCCATCGCCGAGGCCGCGGGGGGTAAATACGGGGATGCCGCCCGCCACGGCCAGGTCCTTCACGGAGCTGAACCAGGTGTTCTCGTTCCTGTCGTCCTCGTAGGTGAAGACGCCCCTTATATCGGCTCCCAGGCCCATCAGCGCCTTGAGGCAACGGTGCCCCACCTCGCTGTAAGCGAAGACGACGGTCCTCGGTCTTTCACTCTTCCTCATCGCCGTAGATCCTGTTCACCAGGAACCGGGGGCGTTTGCGTATCTCCTGGAAGATCCGGCCGATGTACTCCCCGGCGATGCCGACGCAGAACATGGTGACCCCCATGAGGAAGAAGTTTATCGTCATAAGGGTGAAAAGGCCTTCCGCTTCGGGCCCCACGATGAGCCTCCTAAGGACCATGTAAATGGAGAAGACGAAGCTCAGCCCCGCGATCAGGAGCCCCAGCATCGTGACGGCCTGGAGCGGCACCAGGGAAAAACCCGTCATCAGGTCGAAGTTCAGCCTAATGAGCCTGAAGAGACTGTACTTCGAGGTCCCCAGCTCCCTCTCGGAGTGCCCCACCTCTATCTCTGTCGGGTTGAGGGCGAACTTCTGGGCCAGGGCCGGGATGAAGGTGGTCGACTCGGGACAGCTGTTGATGAGGTCCACCACCCGCCGGCTGTAGGCACGCAGCATGCAGCCGTAATCGTGGAGGTTCAGCCCCGTTATCCTGTTGGTGACCCTGTTGACGACCTTCGAGGCGAACTTCCTGAAGAGGGGGTCCTTCCTGGTGGACCGGATGGTCCCCACCACGTCGTGGCCGGCGTCCATCCTCTCCAGGAGCCTGGGTATCTCCTCGGGGGGGTTCTGCAGGTCTGCGTCCATGGTCACCACGGCGCCGCCCCTCGATACGGAAAACCCCGCCATGATGGCCATGTGCTGGCCGAAGTTGCCGTTGAAGTCCACCACCCTGACGGAGCCGGGGTGCCGGTCGACCTCGCCGAGCAGCAGGGCCAGGGAACGGTCCCTGCTCCCGTCGTTGACGAAGACCACCTCCCAGCTCTTGCCCAGCCCCTCCATGACGGGGAAAAGCCTTTCGAAAAGGCCGGGGAGGGACTCCTCCTCGTTGAAGACTGGTATCACCACCGAAACGTCCAGGGATGCCTTCTCCAAGGACCCTCTCACCTCCCGCAGACCCGCCGGATCGCCTCGATCACGTCGGCCACGTCGTCGTCGGTCATGGCCGGGAAGAGCGGTATCGACACTATCCTGTCGCTGACGAACTCCGCGCCGGGGAAGTCGCCCCTCTTCCAGCCGTACTCCCTCCCGTAGTAGGAGAAGAGGTGCAGCGCCTGGTAGTGAAGGGCCGTCCCGATGTTCAACTCCCTCATCCTGGCCATGAACTCGTCCCGGGAGAAGCCCAGGAAGTCAATATCGATGAGGGGGGTGAGGATGTGCCAGGAGTGGACGTCCCCCTGGGCGGGTTCGGGTGGCAGGGCGAGGCCCGGCAGGCCCTCCAGCCCCTTCCTGTACATACTCACTATCTCCCGCCTCCGGGCGTTGAAGGAAGCCAGCCGGGTCAGCTGGTCGTTACCGATGGCGGCCTGGATGTCGAGCATGTTGTACTTCAGGCCCGGGAAGAGCAGGTCGTAGTGGGGGGTCCCCGTGGCGGCGTAGCGGTTCCAGGCACCCTTGCTCATCCCGTGCTGCCTGAGGACGGAGACCCTCTCGGCTGCGTCCTCGCAGGCGGTGCAGACCATGCCCCCCTCCCCGGTGGTGATGTTCTTCGTCGGGTGGAAGCTGAAGACGGCGGCCTGCCTCTGCCGCGCCGGGGAGCCGATGGGCCTCCCCTGTCGGGACGCCCCCAGGGCGTGGGCGGCGTCCTCGATGATGACGAGGCCGTTCTTCTCGGCGATCTCCTCGAGGGCCTCCATCTCGCAGGGGCGCCCCGCGAAGTGCACCGGGATGAGGGCCTTCGTCCTCGGGGTGAGGGCCTTTTTCACCAGTTCGGGCCTGATGTTGAACGTCACGGGGTCGATATCGGCCAGCACGGGCCTGGCGCCGGTCAGTATCACCGTGTTGGCCGTCGCCGCGAAGGTCATGGGCGTCGTTATGACCTCGTCGCCGGGCCCGATGCCGAAGGCGAGCAGCGACAGGTGAAGCCCCGCCGTGGCCGAGTTCACCGCCAGGGCGTAGGGCACGCCGAGGTACTCCCCGAAGGACTTCTCGAATTTCAGCGCCTTGGGCCCGGTGGTGATCCACCCCGACCTCAGCGAATCCGCCACGTCGGCTATGGCTTCCTCGCTGATGTCAGGTTTCGCGAAGGGCAGGAAGGTCTCTCTCATAGTCACGGTTCATCTCCCTTGTTTGTGACCAGCATTTTATCCCCGGCCCGCCCCAGGACCAGCGGTATGGTCCCGGTCTCCTCGAGAAAGGCGGTGTCCTGTTCGTCCCGCATCACCAGCAGGACCCTCTCGCCCGAGGTCCAATATCGTTGGAGGAACCCTTTCTCGTCGAGGAACCAGTCCGACTGGTCGCCCCGTCCGGAACCGAACTCCAGTTCGCCCCTCCAGTCCACCAGGACGATCCTCCTCTTCAGGTAGAAGGGAAGCCCTTGGTCGTAATCCCGGTACTGGGCGACTACGTCCTCCGGGCGAGCGTGGCTCCTTATGGCCGATGCCAGGTCCCTGGCGCTCATGATCCTGTCGTAGAAGCCGAAGACATTCTTGAAGGTCGCTATGTTCAAAAAGGCGAAAACGCAGAGGGCCAGCACCACCTTCCGGGACTCCCCTTTCAGGTAGTAGGCCCAGGAGAGGATCACCAGCAGAATCAGCACCGCCGCCACGGGTGCCACGAAGGGCAGCAGCTCTTTGCCGTACCGTTGGTCGAGGAAAGGGTAGGCGGCGGCCGCCACCCCGAAGGTCGCCAGCACCAGGCTGTTCAGGAGCAGCCCCACCCCCAGGGTCCTGCTCTTGCCCCTGTCCATGTGGAGGTCGAGGAAGGAGCCCGTCATGATGGCCAGGGGGGGCATCGCCGGTACGATGTAGGGAATAAGTTTGGAACTGGAAAGGGAGAAGAAAAGGAAGATGACGCCGAACCAGAGCAGGAGGAAGATCCTCCCCCGGTCCTGGCGGGTGGGGCTGGAGGCCGACGAGGGCAGCGAAGCGCTTATCGCCCCGGGGAGGAAGCCGGCCCAGGGGATGGAGCCCACGATGATTATCGGTATGAACCACCACCAGGGCTCGAAACGGCCGTGCATCCTGGTCGTGTAACGGAGGAAGTGCTCCTGTACGAAGAAGAAGTGGAAAAAGTCCGGGTTCTTCAGGCAGACGAGGACGTACCACGGCGCCGCCACAAGGAAAAAGAGCGCTATGCCCGGAAGGTAGAGCGCCTCCCTGGTGACCTCCCATTTGCGGGTCAGCACGATCCACCAGAAAGCGACCCCCGCGGGCAGCACCACGCCCACCAGGCCCTTGGTCAACAGGGCCAGGGCCATTCCCAGGTAGAACAGGGCGAAGTACCTCCTGTCCCGCCTGTAGCCCATCCAAAAGCCGGCCATCGACAGTGTCATGAAGAAGGAAAGGGGCATATCGGTGATGTTGATCTGCCCCACGGCGAAGTACACCAGCGAGGTGGCTAGGACCCAGGCCGACAGGAAGGCCGCCCTGGGGCCGTTCATCCTGTCCGCCAGCCAGTAGGTGACCATCACCCCTGCCATGGCCAGTACGGCCGGGAAGAACCGGGCGGCGAACTCGTTCTGCCCCAGCACCTTGAAGGAGAGGGCCGTGAGCCAGTAGTGGAGGACCGGCTTTTCAAAGTAGGCCACGTAGTTCAGGCGGGGGGTGATGAAGTCGCCGCTCTCGAGCATCTCCCTGGGGATCTCCGAGTAACGTCCCTCGTCGGGGTCGAGCAGACCGTGACTCCCGAGGGCTACGAGGTACAGAATTGATACGAGGGCCAGGAGGAACAGCAGGTTCTTTCTATGAGAAGAGAACAACGGACACGGCCTCCCCAGCGGGGTTCTTCAGATCCGGGGCTCTAAGAGCGCGAACATGGATTATTATAACGGTATAGACCGACGAATTACCAACCGCGGGAGGTGCTCCGCCATGGACCGGCTCGGCATGCTCATGATCCTGGGCTCCGCCCTTTTCAACGCCACGGCCAGCAGCATGATGAAGATCGGCTTCGGCCACCAGCAGGACCTGCTCGAGAGGGGCTTCGCCGCGGCCGTGTTCCGTATAGCCGGCAACCCCTGGGCCGTGACGGGGGTGGTCTGTTTCGGCGTCTCCTTCATGTTCATGAGCGCAGCCCTGACGAGGGTGGACCTGTCGGTCGCCTACCCGGTCATGTCGGGGCTGGTCTTCATCCTAGTCCTGGGGGTGTCGTCCTTTTTCTTCGCCGAGCAGGTCACCCTCCTGAGGCTGGTCGGGGTCTTCCTGATCCTCTCGGGCGTGCTGGTCATAAGCAGGTAGGGAACGGCCCGGAGAGGGTCGCTTTTGGCCCGCCGCCTTGCTTTTGGTCTTCCGTCTCCCGCCTCACGCTCTAAAGGTTTGGCCTCGCCCCTTCGATTCACGATTCACGATTTACGATTTACGGTCTCTTACGCCTTTGCTCTTACGATTCCCGATTCACGATTTACGGTCTCTTACGCTTTTGCTTTTCCGTTTTTCTGACGCCTGACTCCTGTCGCCTTGTTTTCGATTTACGTTTCACGCTCTAAAGGTTTGGCCTCGCCCCTTCGATTCACGATTCACGATTTACGATTTACGGTCCTTACAGTCCCTTACGCTTTTTTCGACCCCATCATTTGCCCCTGGAGGGATATCCATGAAAGTCTGCATCATCGGAACCGGGTACGTCGGCCTCGTCACGGGGGCCTGCCTCGCCGAGAACGGCAACGACGTCTGGTGCGTCGACGTCGACCACTCCAAGATCGAGGGCCTGAAGGAGGGAAAGGTCTCCATCTACGAGCCCGGCCTCGAGGACATGGTCAAAAGGAACCTCTCCGAGGGGCGCCTCCGTTTCACGACGGACCTGGGGGAGGCCCTCCGGCCCAGCCTCTTCGTCTTCATCGCCGTGGGTACGCCACCCGGGGAGGACGGCTCCGCCGACCTGGCTCACGTCTACGAGGTTGCCTCCCGCATTGGCGGGCTCATGGAGACCCCCAAGATCGTCGTCGCCAAGTCCACCATACCCGTGGGGACCACCGCCGAGATCAAGAGGATCATCGGGGAAAACCTGGCCGACCGGGGGCGGTGGGACCTCGACTTCGACGTGGCCTTCTGCCCCGAGTTCCTCAAGGAGGGCGCCGCCGTGGAGGACTGCCTCCGCCCCGACAGGATCATAATAGGGACCGAACGGGAGGATACCGACAGGCAGCTCAGGGAGCTCTTCGCCCCCTTCGTCATGAGGGAGGACCGTTTCTACACCATGTCCATTCCCTCGGCGGAGATGACCAAGTACGCCTCCAACGCGATGCTCGCCACGAGGATCAGCTTCATGAACGAGCTCTCCCGCCTCTGCGAAAAGGTCGGCGCCGACGTGGGAGAGGTCCGCATCGGCATGGGCACCGACAGCAGGATCGGCTCCTCCTTCCTCTACGCCGGCCTTGGCTACGGGGGCTCCTGTTTCCCCAAGGACGTCCGGGCCCTCATCCGGAGCGCCTCGGCCAGGGGGGTCGACCTGGCCATCCTAAGGGCCGTCGAGGAGGCCAACAGGGCCCAGGGGCGGTTCTTCCTTGAAAAAATAACGGGCCACTTCGGGGAGGACCTGGGCGGGAGGACCTTCGCCATCTGGGGGCTCAGTTTCAAACCCCATACCGATGACATGAGGGAGGCGCCCTCCCTCGCCCTGGCCGAGGCCCTTCTCTCGCGGGGCGCCCTGTTGAGGGCCTACGACCCGGTGGCCATGGAAAAGGCCAGGGCCCTGCTCCCCGACGACGGCTCGGTGACCTTCTGCGCCGACTCCTACGAGGCCCTCGAGGGGGCCGACGCCCTCGTCCTGGTCACGGAGTGGCCCCAGTTCCGCAGGCCCGATTGGGACAGGGTCAAGGGCGCCATGAAGCCCGACTCGGCGGTCTTCGACGGCCGGAACCAACTCTCGCCGGAGCGCGTGAGGGCCCAGGGGTTCTCCTACTACGGGGTGGGGAGGATTTAAAACAAAAGCGTGAATCGTAAACCGTGGATCGGAAAAAGCCCGGAGCGAGAACAGAAAGTGGTTTTTGTTTCAGTGTTTATTGGTCAAAAAGAAACCCTAAGCCGCCATTTGGCGGCTTAGGGAAGTAATTTGGTCCCGTTCTTTTAAGGATCGGTATTTTTTTCGGTTCACGATTCACGAATTACGATTCATGATCCACGATCCACGATGCTACTTTTTCTTCAGCTGCTTCACCACGTCGATGACGGTGCCGTCGCGGTATTCCACCACGCCGATGATCCGGTCCTCCGTCTCGACGGGGGTCATCGGCCCTGTCAATTCCTGGGCCTTTTCCACCAGTTCGTCCATGGTGACCAGTGGGACGTCGCCTGCTTCCCTGGCGGCGTCGATGAGGTCCTGCCTCCTGGGGTTGAGGGCGACGCCGAACTCCGTGACCACGGCGTCCACCACCTCGCCGGGCGTGCTGACGGTGTAGACCGAGTCGACGGCGCAGGGTATCCGCCCGCGGAGCAGCGGGGTGGTGATGATGGTCAGCTGCGCCCCGGCGGCGGTGTCCTGGTGCCCCCCGATTCCGTGGAGCATCGCCCCGTCGGCCTCGGTGTTGACGTTCACGTTGAAATCCCTGTCCACTTCCGTAGCGCCAAGAACCACCGTGTCGAGCATGTTGACGGCGCACCCCGCGTTCCAGGGGTTAGCGTACCAGTCGGCCGAGATCTCCACGTGGTTGGTGTTCTCGGCGATGGACTTCACCGCTGCGAGGTCGAAGGACTGGACGTCAAGCAGCCTCTCGAAGAGCCCCTCCTTCATCATGTCCACGAAGAACTCGGTGATGCCTCCGAGCCCAAAGCTGCCCTTTATGCCCCGCTCCCGCATGGCTTCCCTGACGTAGGCCGCCACGGCGAGGGAGATGCCCCCCGCCCCGGTCTGGAAGGATATGCCGTCCTTGAAATAGGGGGTCGCCTCGATCAGTTTCGCGGCGTTACGGGCTATCAGCAGCCTCATGGGGTCCCTGGTAACCCTGGTGGTACCGCTGACGATGCCGGCGGGGTCCCCGATCTTGTCCACGGGGACCACGAAGTCGACGAAGAACTGGGGGATCTGGATGCAGGGCGCCGGGTAGTTGACCAGGTTGTCCGTGACGGCCACCACGCACTGGGCGTAATGGGCGTCGCTGTGGGCGTACCCCAGGGACCCGCAGGCCGACCTGCCGACGGCCCCCGTCAGGTTGCCGTAATTGTCCGCCGTGGGGGCGGCGATGAAGGCCACGTCGATGACCACGTCGCCGCTGGTCACGGCCCTGGGGCGCCCGCCGTGGCTCCTCAGGACGACGGGGACGCTGAACCCGCCCTCGGAGGCGAGCTGCCCGATGGGCCCGTTGACGGATCCCATTATCTGGCGGATGACCCCGTTCTGGATATGTTTTGTCAGGTGCTTATGGACCTTGAAGAGGGCCGTGGGGAAGATCACCAGGTCGCGGATGCCCATCTCGGCGCAGGCGTCGATAACGGCGTTGACCACGTAGTCGCCGTCGCGGAGGTGGTGATGGAAGGACACGGTCATCCCGCTCTTGAGCCCCGAAGCGCTTATGGCCGCCTTGAGGTCGGGCAGGGTCTTGTCCCTCCTGGTGTTGAAGGCGGCCCTGTTCTTTTTGCCGAATCGGCACCCTTCGGGGGGCCTCCTGTCGTGGCCCTTGAAGTGCCGGACCTCCCCGTAACCGGGTATCGTATCGGGTACATTGCGTCCCGCGGCGTTTATAGTCATGCTTTCTCACCTCCGGCTTTCAGACCAGCCCTTTGGAGGGTGTACTCCGCCCTCTTGACCACGGGCTTGTCGACCATCCTGCCGTCGACCTGGACCGCCCCGAGCCCCCTGGCGGCTGCTTCGGCGGCGGCCTCGACGATCTTTTTGGCCTGTTCGATCTCCTTGGCCGTCGGCGTGAAGACCTCGTGGACTACCGGGATCTGGTTCGGGTGTATGACGCTCTTGCCCTGGAATCCCAGCTGCTTGACCCACTCCGTTTCCCGCCTCAGCCCCGCGTCGTCGGTGATGTCGGCGTAGACCGTGTCCAGGGCGTCGACGCCGGCGGCGTGGGCGGCCAGGGCTATCATCCTCCGAGGGCCGATGAGCTCCTCGCTGTTCTCGGAACGGGTCGTCTTCAGGTCCGCCCGGAGGTCCTCCCCCCCGGGGCAGATGGCGGCCACTCTTTTCGAGGCCCTGGCAATGTCGAAGGCCCTCCAAACGCCCAGGGCCGTCTCCAGCAGGCAGAAGATCAGGGTCCTGCCCACCGGTATCCTGGCATTGCTCTCGATATGGGAGAGGGCCTCGTCCATCAGGGCGATGTCCTTGGGGTCCTCCACCTTGGGTATGCGGATGCCGTCGATGCCGCAGGGCACGACGGTCTCTATGTCGGCCTTCCAGTACTCCGTGTCCATGCCGTTGATCCTCACGGTGACCTCGCAATCGCCGAAGTCGCCCCTTTTCAGGACATCCCTGACGAGGATCCTGGCCGCGTCCTTTTCGCTCATCGCCACGGCGTCCTCGAGGTCCAGGATGACGCCGTCGGGATTGAAGAGGTGCCCCCGGAGGAGCATGTTGGGGTTGTTCCCGGGTAGATACAGCTTGGTCCTTCTCAGCCTCATGGGGTCCTCACCCCCGTAAATCTTCTCACGGCCGCCTCGACCCTGGCCTTCAGCACCAGGTCGCCGGCCCCGTTATCCTGGATGGAGACGGCCATATCGCGGACACCCAGCCCTTTCAGGGTGTCCTTTGTCGCCTTCAACATCGCCTCGCCGAAGCGGACGACGCTCGCCCCCTCCATGACGATGGATATGCCTCGCCCCTTTTCCGTTTCGGTAACGGTGACGATGCAGTCCATCGACTCGAGGGTCCCTGCCTGGGCAGTTTTCATATTCTTACCTCCAGGGACCGGGGTGGGGTAGGGAGCCCTAACCCGGTCGGTATCATTTGGGTCAATGCCCATCGGTCGCCCCGAAGCGCCGGGGCCCACCCGAAGGTGAGCCCCGGGCTCAAGGTCCTTTTCCCAAGTAATTGCTGTTCCCGGTATGCAGCCCCTACTTCTGGACTAGGTGCTCCCAGGCGCACATCTCGCGGGCCTTGGCGCAGATCGCGTCGGCCTTCTTGTCGAAGTCGGGGTCGATCTTCGAAGCGATGGCCTTGGCCATGTCAAGGGTCGAGACGGCCTTCTTCTCCCAGTCCTTGTCGGCCTTGTCGTCGCGCCAGATGTCGTAGGTGAGGTACTTGCTCTCAACGAGCACGTCGCCGATGGCCTTCTCGAGCCTGGCCGCGTGGTCCTTGAGGCCGAGGTACTCGAGCATCATGACCCCGGTGATCAGGAGGCCGCAGGGGTTGATCTTGTACTGGTGGGCGTACTTCGGCACCGAACCGTGGCTGGGCTCGAAGAGGGCGGCGTTCTCACCGATGTTGCCGCTGGGCGCGAAGCCCATGCCGCCGACCAGCTGGGAGGCCTCGTCGGAGAGGATGTCGCCGAAGACGTTGGAGGTGACGATGACCTGGTAGTCCTGGGGGTTCTTGATGAGCCACATCGCCGTGGCGTCGGCGTTCTCCTCGCGGGCGACGATGTCGGGGTACTCCTTGGCGATCTCGAGGAAGCGCTCCTTCATCAGCCCGTCGGTGGCCCTGATGACGTTGGCCTTGTTGCAGTTGACCACGCTCTTCAGGCCGTTGGCCTTGGCGTACTCGAAGGCGGCCCTGATGATCCTGTCGCAGCCCTCCTTGGAGTAGACCCGCCAGGAGACGGCCACCTCCTCCTTGTCCTTGAAGCGCTCCATCCCCGGGTGAAGGTCGAACATCTCGCGGGGGAGGGGACGCCACTCCACGGCGGAATACAGATCCTCGGTGTTCTCCCGGAAGATCTTGATGTCGATCTTCGGGTCGCCCTTAAGGGGGCACTCGAGCCCCGGCATCAGTTTCGCCGGGCGGAAGTTGATGTAGAGGTCGAAGATCTGCCTCATCTGGAGGATGGCCGACTTGAAGCCCTTCACGCCCGCCTTGGAGGTGATGGCGGCCATGAAGGTGGCGTCGGTGTCCCTGACCTTGTCGATGGTCTCCTGGGGTACGGTGTTCCTCCTCTTGTCACCCTCGGGGTACTCCTTGCAGGACTTCTCCCACATGCACCACCCCATGTCGGCTCTTACCCAGTCGATGGGGGGGTCCAGGGCCTGCATGACGATCATGGCGGCTTCCATCACGTCGAAGCCGGAATCGTCGCCTGGGATATAGCAGACCTGGTACCGGTCCTTCTTTTCCTTCACCTGCATCACGTTTCTTGCCATGTGCGCTTCCCCCTCCTGGTTTCATCAAAGGCGGGTCGGAGACGTGCTCTCACCGCCGGCTGGGATATCTCTCCCGCTTCTCGTGTTGCGACCCGCCTTTGCCCTAAAGTTTTACAGTCCTTGCCCTTGCTTTTCGCCTTTCGCTTTTGCCTTTGCTCTTTCGATTCACGATTTCCGATTCACGTTTTACGGGTTTTGCCCTTTCGATTCACGATTCCCGATTCACGGTTTTTTCGCCCTTACAGCCCCAAACTCTTCTTCACGTGGGGTATCAGCCCCCCGTCCTCGATCAGGCCCTTGACGAAATCGGGGTAGGGCGGGAACTTGAAGGTCCCCTTGGGGGTGACGATCTCGCTCTTGTCGAAGTCGACGGTGACCTCGTCGCCCTTCTCGAGGGCATCGACGGCCTCGGGGCTCACCACGATGGGCAAGCCCTCGTTCAGGGCGTTGCGGTAGTAAATCCTGGCGAAACCCTTGGCGATGATGGCCCCGATCCCCCGCATCTTGATGCAGGTGACAGCCTGTTCCCGGGAGGAGCCGCAGCCCCAGTTCTTGCCCCCGACGATGATGTCGCCCGGTTGAGCGTTCTTGGTGAACTCGGGGTCGAGGTCCTCGAGGGCGTACTTGCCCATCTCGTTACGGTCCGAGACGGTGTAGGTGTATTTCCCCGGGAATATGACGTCGGTGTTGACGTCGTCGCCGTACTTCCATACCTTTCCGGTGATCTTCATGGCGCTAAAGCACCTCCCTGGGATCGGAGATCTCGCCCTTTAAAGCGGAGGCGGCGACCGTCATGGGGCTGGCCAGGTAGATGAAGCTGTCCTTGTTGCCCATGCGGCCCTTGAAGTTCCTGTTGGCCGTCGAGATGCAGGTCTCACCCGGTGCCAGTATCCCCTCGTGGTTGCCCATGCAGGGCCCGCACCCCGGGTTGATGATGACGCACCCGGCGTCGAGGAATACCTCGATGAGCCCCTCTTCCAGCGCCTGGCGGTAGACCGTCCAGGAGGCCGGCAGCACGATGGTCCTCACGGCCACTTCCTTGCCCTTCAGGATATCCGCGGCAAGACGCAGGTCCTCGATGCGGGCGTTGGTGCAGCTCCCGAGGAAGGCCTGGTGGATGGGCGTGCCCTTGACCTCGTCGATGGGGGCGTAGTTGTCAACCGTGTGGGGCTTGGCGACGGCGGGGACCAGGTCTCCCAGGTCGTAGTGCAGTTCCTTGGCGTAGACCGCGTCGTCGTCGGCCCAGATGGCCTCCCACTGGTCCGTCTTCGCTATGGGCTTGATGAAGTCCAGGACCTTCTGGTCCGGGGGGCAGGCGGCGTTCTTGGCGCCGACCTCGATCCCCATGTTGCAGAGGGTCATCCTCTCGGAGAGGGACATCTCTTCGATGGCGGGGCCGTGGAACTCGATGGACATGTAGTCGGCGCCGTCGGCCTTTATGTCGCCCGCGATCTTGAGGATCAGGTCCTTGGCGGAGACGCCCTTCTTGAACTTGCCCGTCACGGTGATCTTCATCGATTCAGGGACGCGGAACCAGATCTGCCCCGTCGCCCAGGTGGCGGCCATCTCGCTGCGGCCAATTCCCGTGGAGAAGGTGCCAAAGGCGCCATAGGTGCAGGTGTGGCTGTCGCTGCCCACGACGACCAGCCCGGGGAGGGCGAAGCCCTCCTCGCACATGATCTGGTGGCAGACGCCGCCCTTGCTCGTCACGTCGTAAAAGTACCGGATCCCCTGTTCCTTGACCACCTGGCGGATCTTCATGTGGTTCTCGGCGTGCTTGTCCGTCGGCGCGGGGATGGCATGGTCCAGGATGAACACCAGGTGGTCGGGTTTCCAGACCTTCTTGACGCCTATCTTCTCGAAGGTGCCCCAGATGGGTGCGGCGTTGTCGTGGCTCATGCAGAAGTGAGGCTCGACGATGACGACCTGTCCGGCGGAAACGGGCTCGCCGGCAGCCTTGCTGAGTACCTTTTCAGCGAATGTCTTTCCCATGCCGACCCCCTCCTACTTGCCCGCGGCCTTTTCCTTGAGGTACTCGATGAGGCCGCCGGCCTTCATGATGTCCATCTCGAGGTCCGCGACGGCGTCGCCGTGGAAGGAGTTGCCATTGGTTAGGTCCTTGATCTCGCCCTTCTCCAGGTCGACCTCGAGCTCGTCGCCGTCCTTGATCTTACCGTCCTTGATGGCCTGGCTCAGGCCGTTCACGAAGAGGACCGGGTACCCGTTGTTTATGGCGTTCCGGTAATAGATGCGCGAGAAGGACTCGGCCAGGACGACGGGTATGCCGGCGTACTTCAGGCAGTAGACGGCGTGCTCCCGGGAGGAGCCGCACCCGAAGTTGGTGCCGGCCACGATGAAGTCCCCCTCCTTCACCTCTTTCGCGAAGTGCTCCTTGCCGGGGTAGTACTCGAAGGAATACTGCGGCATCTTCTTCGGGTCGGTCTCGGCCAGGTACTTGTTGTGGTAGATGAGGTCCGTGTCGACGTCATCCCCAAACACCCAGGCCCTTCCGCGAAGGATCTTCTTTTCCATTTTTCCCCAACCTCCCTATCCGAGGATATCCCTGGGATCTGTGATCTTGCCTCGCACGGCGGTAGCCATGGCCGTCATGGGGCTCGCCAGGTAGGTGTGGCTCCCCTTGCCGACCTTGCCGATGAAGTTCCGGTTCGTCGTGGACATGCCCACGTCGCCGCTCGGCAGCGCCCCGTAGTGCTCGGCGGTGCAGAGCGCGCAGGTCGGGTTGGTGAAGATGACTCCCGCCTCGAGGAACTTCTGGATGTAACCGGCCTTGGCGCACTGCAGCATGACTTCCCGGGTGGCGGGAGTGATAATGGCGCGCATGCCCGGGGCCACCTTGAAGCCGCCCGCCTTGAGGACCTCGAAAGCCGCCGTGATGTCCTCGAAACGCCCGTTGGAGCAGGACCCGATGTGGACCTGGTCCACGTGCTCGCCGGCGACCTCGCGGACCTTCTTAACATTGTCCGGCGCGTCGGGGCAGGATGTCATCGGCTCGAGGTCGTCCACGTTGTACTCCAGTTCCTTGACATAGACGGCGTCGGCGTCGGCGGCGAGGGTCTTGACCCTTTCTTTGACCTCGTCGCCGGCCCTGCCGACCAGCCAGTCCAGGACCTCGCCGTTGGGCATGATGAGCCCCACCTTGCCGCTCATCTCGGTGACCATGGAGCAGAGGGTTATCCTCTCGGCCAGGGACGAGTTCTCGATGGTCTCCCCGTAGAACTCGGTGGCCAGGAAGAACATCCCGGCGGCGCCGAGGTCCCCCACTATGTGGGTCAGCAGGTCGCGCATGCAGACGCCCTTTTTGAACTTGCCCGTGACGGTGACCTTCATAGTCTCGGGGACGCGGAACCAGTTGGTCCCCTCGAACCAGGAGGCCACTATGTCGGTGTTCCCCACGCCGGTGGCGAAGGCACCCACCCCGCCGAGGAGGTTCATGTGGCTGTCGGTGCCCAGGATCACGTCGCCGGGTTTCACCAGGCCGTTCTCGAGCAGGACGTGCTGGCCGATGCCCCAGTCCACGTCGAAGACCTTCTTGATGCCCTGCTTCTTGGCGAATTCACGGATGATCTTCTGGTTGTTGGAAACCTTTTCCGAGTGGGACGGGGCCTGGAGGTCGAAGGTGAAGGCCACCTTGTCGGGGTTCCAGACCTTGCCCTTTTTGTCCGTCACTTCCTCGAACTGCAGTACGCAGTTGGCCCCGCCGAAGTCGCGGGCCGTCGACAGGTCGATATCGCACCAGACCCTTTCGCCGACCTTGACCTCCCGGCCGGCCGCCCGCCGGATGATCTTCTCGATCATCGTTTTGCCCATGGGTCATGCACCTCCTGTTTGTTGGTCGTCCTTGTTAGAGAAGCCCCAGGAACGACTTGATGGTCTCGAAGTTGATGAAATCGCACTTGTTGATGACCACCGCCTCGGGGCAGCGGTACCCGCCGTCGCCCTCCTTGGCGTGGACGGCGATGCAGTGGCATATCCTGGTGGGGATGCCGTTCCGCATGGCCAGACCGACGCCGGAGAAGGGGTGCCGGAGGTCCTTGCCCATCTGGGACTTCACGACCTTGCCGTCCTTCCTCTCGTACTCCACCAGTTTGCCCACGTCGTGGAGGATGGCGCCGGCGATGAGTGTGTCGTGGTCGAGTTTGAAACCTCCGTTCTTCTCGTAGAGGGGGTTGTACTCATCGTAGATGGCCTTGGCCATCCTCGTCACGCCCCGGTTGTGGACGTTAAGGGAAGCGGGGCAGTCGGGGATGAGGAGTGTGAAGGGTATCTTCTCCATATCCTCGGGCTCCCAGCCGCCGGTCTTGAGGGCGTCCTCGATGGTGGCGATCACCTTTTCCCTGAGCCCCTTGTCCTGGACCCAGTCGATCTCCGGGAAAACCTTCACGATCCTGTCTCTCATGCTAAATCCCTCCAATAGGTGTTTTGAAATTCTGGCGCCTCTATCAATTACTTGACCTCAAGGGCCAGCGCTTCCTGCAAGGTTTTGTAGATCCTCTCGATGTGACCCGCGGCCAGCGCCTGGGCGGCGGCCACGTCGTGGTCGGTGATCGCCTCGTAGATGGCCCGGTGTTCGTTGAGGAAAGCCTCCTTGTCGGAGAGGAGCGAGTAGATCCTCTCGTGGGTGGCCATGATCAGGTTGAAGGTCATCTTCACGATGTTTATGAAGACGAAATTCCGGGTCGCCTCGGAGAGCGCCAGGTGAAAGTCGAAATCGTCCTGGGAGCGCTTCTCGATATCCTCCAGGTTCTTCTCGGTCCTGGAGAGGACTTTCCGCAGTTTCATCAGGTCCGCGGGCATCGCGTGCATCGCCGCGGCCCCGGCGATGGCCGGGTCGAGGACCCTGCGGGCCTCCATCAGTTCGAGCACGGCCTCGTCCTCGAGGGGCATGTTCCGCGAATCGGCTGCCTCGCCCCTGGGTTTCCGGACGAAGCGACCCTTGCCGGGGACGCTGTCGATGAGCCCCAGCAGCTCCATGACCCTGAAGGCCTCCCTGAGGGAACTCCTGCTCACGCCCATCTCCGCCATGAGCTGACGCTCGGGGGGGAGGGGGTCTCCCGGCAGGAGCTCACCGGAAGCGATGAGGTTCTTGAGTTCCTCGACGACTTGCTCGTAGATCCTGGTATGGCGGAGTCTTTTTTCGATCATTTGCCGACCTCCCCGCTGGACCACCCAGTATACTTTATATACCAGGTAGACCTTTTGTGCAAGAGTTCGCAATAAGACTAAATGTTCAGACTTCATAAAAGATTCCCGCCGGGAGCGGAGGGGATTGCATACAAAAGTTTGACAGCTACCTTCGGTTCAATTATTATTGCCCGGTCCTGGGGGCGCAGAACCAAAAATTTAATATTCTATTGGTTTTCTTCGGCGTAATATCATGGCTCTTCCCGGGGACCATCGGTGAACCTTTCAATTGGTTTTCCCCTTTCAATTCCCCCTTCACCCCCCGCGGAGAGCGTGCGTTTTGACCGGCCCAAGGGCCGGTATCAGCCGGGGACTGCGTCCCAGGAAGGACAGTTCGGCGTGCGTCAACTCGAAGGAGGGATTCTGTCATGAAAGCAGGACGAAAAGGCGCATTGATCCTGGCACTGGTTCTTGCCGTCGTGACGGGGCTGACCTCAGTTCCCGCCGCAATCGCAGCCGAAAGGGTAGTACTGGTCGATTTCAGCTGGAGCAGCGTACAGGTCCACGACCGTATCGCGGGCTTCATACTGGAGCACGGCTACGGTTTTTCACCGGAGTACCTCTTCGCCGAGTCGGTGCCCGGCCTCACGGGGCTCCAGCAGGGTGATGTGGATATAGCCATGGAGATGTGGGTCGACAACACCCTTGAGTGGTACCATGACGCCGTCGAGGAGAACGGCCAGGTCCTCGACCTGGGCTCCATCTTCCCCGACGCGCCCCAGGGGTGGTACGTCCCCGCCTACATGATCAAGGGGGACGAAAAGCGGGGGATAAAGGCGACGACCCCCGATCTCAAGTCCGTATTCGACTTACCCAAGTACCGGGAGGTCTTCCGTGACCCCGAGGTGCCCGGCAAGGGGCGCTTCTACAACGCTATCCCCGGTTGGGTGGTGCACGACATAAACCTGAAAAAACTCGAGGCCTACGGGCTCACCGACAGTTACACCGTCTTTGACCCCGGTTCCCAGATGGCCCTCCAGACGGCCATCGTATCGGCCTACGAAAAGGGGCAGCCCGTGCTCGCCTACTACTGGGAACCCGAGTGGATCATGGGGCTGCTCGACATGGTGATGCTCGAGGAACCGCCCTACGACCCAGACCGGTGGGGTGAGGGCAAGGACTACGGCTGCGCCTTCCCCGCCGCCAGGGTGCACAAGGGCATCAACACCAGGTTCGCCGAAAAGCACCCCGAGGTCGTGGGGTTCCTGGAAAAGTACGAGACCACGCTGGCCCAGAACAACGAGGTGCTGGCCTACATGGAACAGGAGGAGGCCACCGTCGAGGAGGCCGCCGCCTGGTTCCTCACCAATTACAAGAGTGTCTGGAAGTCATGGCTCCCCGGCGACGTGGCCGGGAAGGTTGAGGCAGCCCTGGCGAAACTGTAGAAACCCGTGATGGATAATATTATCGAAGTGAAGGACCTCTGGGAGGTTTACTCGGACAAGGAAGTCTTTTTCGACGTGGACGACCGGGACCTGATCGCGGCGCTGGACGAGTCCAACGAAACGGTCGTCGCGGTCCGGGGCGTATCCTTCACCGTCAAACCCGGGGAGGTCTTCATCGTCATGGGCCTCTCCGGGAGCGGCAAATCTACCCTCATCCGGTGCCTCTTGAGGCTGGTCGAGATATCCTGGGGCGAGGTCTGGATAAACGGTCAGGACGTCACGGCCATGAATTTGAAGGAACTCACCGAGTTCCGACGAAACCAGGTGGCGATGGTCTTCCAGCACTACGGCCTCCTCCCCCACAAGACCGTCCTGGAGAACGCGGCCTTCGGCCTCAAGCTTCGGGGCGTGCCTAAAAAGGAGCGCCATGAGAGGGCTTACGAGAGCCTGAAGGTGGTCGGCCTCCAGGACTGGGTCGACTACTACCCGGCTTCCCTGAGCGGGGGCATGCTCCAGAGGGTGGGCATAGCCCGGGCTCTCGTGGCCGACACCCCGATCCTCCTGATGGATGAGCCCTTCAGCGGCCTTGACCCCCTCATCCGCCGCGAGATGCAGGACGAACTCCTGAGGATCCAGCAGGAGTACCAGAAGACAATATTCTTCGTCACCCACGATCTCGACGAGGCCATGAGGCTCGGCGACAGGATGGCCGTGATGCGCAACGGCGAGATCGTCCAGATAGGCAGGCCGGCGGAGGTCTTCGCCCGGCCCGCCGATGATTACGTGGCCCGCTTCGTCCAGGACAAGCGGGATGAGATCCGCAGGGCCGACGAGCAGATGGCCGCCATGGCGGCGTCCCAGGCGGAAAGGGCGGGAGTCGGCGATGTTTCCTGAGGCGTTGAAATACTCCGTCGCGAAGAGCGTCAATCACGCCATCAAGTGGCTGCTCAACACCCACGGGTCCGCCTTCGACAGGTTCTCCTCCTGCATACTGGGACTGCTGTTGCGGGTGCAGGGCGTCCTGGTCGTCATCCCCTGGTGGGCCTACCTGGTCTTTGTAGCCCTCATGGCATGGATAGCCACGAAAAAGGTTCTCCCCACAATCATCCTTGCGGCCCTCCCCCTGATCATCGGGGTCTTCGGCCTCTGGTCGCTGGCCATCGAGACCCTCGCCCTGGTGATAACCTCGGTGGCCATAGCCCTCATCATCGGGATACCCCTGGGGGTCGTCATGGGGGAACTGCCCCTCTTCGCGGGCTTCATCCAGCCGGTGCTGGACGCCATGCAGACCATGCCCAGCTTCGTCTACCTCATCCCCGCCATGATGCTCTTCGGCCTGGGGAAGGTCCCGGCGGTGATCGCCACGCTGATCTATTCCCTCCCGCCGGTGATGAGGCTCACCTGCCTGGGCCTGCGGCAGGTCCCGGCACCGGCCCAGGAGGCGGCCAGGGCCTACGGGGCTACCCGGTGGCAACTGCTCAAGGAGGTGCGCATACCCCTGGCCATGCCCTCGATCCTCGCCGGGGTCAACCAGACCACGATGATGGCCCTCGCCATGGTTGTCATCGCCTCCATGATCGGGGCCAGGGGCCTCGGGCAGGAGGTCCTCATGGCCATCAACCGCATAGACGTGGGTCGGGGCTTCGAGGCGGGCATATCCATCGTGATCATGGGCATCGTCATCGACCGTATCACCCAGGGCCTCGCCAGGAAGTGGGATCCCAACAACAAGTGATTGGGGTCAGACCTTGAATTTGAGCATTTGTATACATAAAGACAAAGCGTCAGTCGTCAGTCGTCAGGAGGCAGGAAGAACTCAAGGCCTAAAAAAGCGGACACAAGGTGACAGACTGCAAAAGACTTAAGGGCATGGTACGCGAAACCCTTTGGCTCCGCCGATCCATGCCCTTCGTTTTTCCTATTGCCCGCGCCTTTCTTTTACATCTAACTTCTCACGCCCTTTGGTTTCTTGCCCCTCCGATTCCCGGCCTTTGCCCTTCCGTCTCCAGTTCCCGCCTTTGAGATTTTGCTTTGGCCCTTCCGATTCACGATTAACGATTCACGATTCACGGGTTCACGGATTTTGCCCTTTTCGTATACAATTGCTCAAATTCAAGGTCTGACCCCAATTCCCATCGACCGGAGAGCCCCGGCAGGTTAGAATAACAGGGTCGGGGTCCTTTCGCGCCCCGGCCCTCCAACACCGAAAGGAAAGGATGATAGTCTTGAGAAAGACCCCCCTTTTAGCCCTCGCCCTGCTCCTGTGCCTGGCCCCCGCCGCTTTCGGGGCGGAGGCGGCCCTCTCGAAAACCACCCTCTTCGTGGACGCCTCCTGGGTCAAGGAGAACGCCTCGAAACTGATCTTCGTCGACGCCAGGGCTTCGTCGCTTTACGCCAAGGGGCACATCCCCGGGGCGGTGAACGCCGAGTGGACCTACTTCGCCAACGTGAAGGGTCAGCCCGGGAACCCCGGTTGGGGTGAGATCTTCCCCCAGGATACCCTCTCCAAGAAGATAGGCGCCCTCGGGATAAACGGGAAGCAGCCCATCGTGGTCTACGGCGACTGCGGCGGTTGGGGGCAGGAAGGCTGGGCCACCTGGGTGTTCCGCCTTTCGGGGATAGAGAACGTCCGCATCCTCGACGGCGGGTACAACGCCTGGCTCGCGGCCGGCGGCAAGGCCTCCACCACGGCCGCCAAGCCCAAGGCCGTGGCTTTTTCCATCAAGGCCTTCCAGGGAGGTTACAAGGTCACCACGCCCTGGCTCGCTTCCAAACTCGGCGAGATCAAGGTGGTGGACGCCCGGACCCCCTTCGAGTACGAGGGCGGGAGGATCTTCCAGGAGCGCAGGGGGGGACACATCCCCGGGGCGATCAACATCCCCTGGGACGCGGTCTTCAAGCCCGACATGACCGTCCGGGACGTGGCCGACCTCAATGCCCTTTTCTCGAGTTACGGCCTAAGCCCCGATGATGAGATCACGGTCTACGACACGGCCGGCGTGCGGGCCGCCTACCTGGTGATGGTCCTGAGGATGGCCGGTTACGGCAAGGCCCGCAACTACGACTCCTCCTTCCACGAGTGGGCCGGCACCCCCGATCTCGAAGTGGTCGAGGGCAGGGACCCCGGCGGTCCCGGGAAGGAAGAGATCGCCATTGAGGGGCCGCCCTGCCAGGCGACCCCCGCGGAAGGGCAGAATTCCTAGGGAATGACCATTTCCGTCGAGGTAGCCGGTGGGGGCGTCTACAGCCTCGATCCCCCGGCCACCGGCCAGGACCTCCTTGAGAGGGTGGGCGCCGGTCGCGACAGGAAGATCGTGGCCTGGCACGTCAACCGCTACCTCAGGCCCCTCGACTGGCCCCTCAGGGAAGACTCCATCGTCGATTTCGTAGACACCTCCTCCTTCGAGGGGATGTCCGTCTACAGGGACACCCTGACCTTCGCCCTCTCCCTGGCGTGCCGCCGCGCCCTGGGGGAGGACATCTTCATCCGGCACTCCATCAGCGACGGCTACTACTGTGAACTGCAGTCAGGGCCGGCCCTGGCGGAACGGACCGGCCTGGTCCGCCAGGCCGTGGAGCAGGTCGTCCGCAGGGACCTCCCGATAAAAAGCGAGATCCTCAGCATCGACGCCGCGGAGAGGATACTGCACCAACAGAACGAGCCCGATACGGCCGACCTCCTCAAGTACGCCGGCGTTGACCCCGTGACCCTTTACCGGTGCGACGGCGTCTACGGCTTCTTCCACGGTCCCCTGGCGCCCTCCACGGGGAGCCTCACCTCCTGGGACCTGGTCCCCTTCCGCGACGGGATGGTGCTCCGGTTCCCCACCGTCGCCTACCCCCTGGTCCTGCCGCCCTTCACCCCCGCCGAGAAGCTCGCCGATGTCTTCAACGAGTACAGCGGCTGGCTGCAGATCCTGGGAGTCCGGACCATGGAGAACCTCCACGGCCAAGTCATCGAGGAGAGGGCCGCCGAGCTGGTGCTGGTAAGCGAGGCGCTTCACAGCCAGAAGTTCAACAGGATGTCGGAGAGGATCAGTTCAAACCGAAAGGTAAGGCTGGTCCGCATTTCCGGCCCCTCGGGGTCGGGCAAGACCACCACGGCGATGAGGCTGGCCATCCACCTCAGGGCCATGGGCGCCAGGCCCATCGTCGTCTCCCTGGACGACTACTTCCTGGAGCGCCACAAGACCCCCCGCGACTCCCGGGGCGAACACGACTTCGAAACCATCGATGCCATGGACCTCGACCTGATAAACGGCAACCTCGAAGACCTGCTCGACGGGAGGGAGGTCACCCTGCCCCGTTTCAACTTCCTCACGGGCAGGCGGGAAGAGGGCCCCAGGGTCACGATGAGGCCCGACGAAATCCTCATCATCGAGGGTATCCACGGACTCAACAGCAGGATCTCGAGCTCGGTCCCGGCGGAGCTCAAGTTCAGCGTCTACGTTTCGCCCCTCACGGGCATAAGCCTGGACAGGCATAACAGGACCAGCACCACCGACAACAGGCTCTTGAGAAGGCTCGTGAGGGACCGGCGGCTCAGGGGAAAAAGCGCGGGCACGACCCTGGCGCAGTGGCCGTCGGTCATCCGGGGCGCCCACCGGTACATCTTCCCCTACCAGGAATTGGCCGACGAGATGTTCAACTCGGCCCTGGTCTTCGAACTCTCCGTCCTCAAGGGTTACGCCGAGCCGATGCTCAAGACCGTCAGGGAGGACTCCAAGCAGTTCGGGGAGGCCCAGCGCCTGCTCAACATCCTCCGGTTCGTACCCTACATCCCCGCCGACTTCGTCCCCGACAACTCAATCCTCCGCGAGTTCATCGGGGGCGGGTGCTTTGAGTAGACCAAAAACCGTCCACAGTTTGCGGTTCACGATTCACGACCCGCGACTTACGATTCACGGTACTTCGCCATGCGCGTGACCATGTCCGACGTCGCCAGGGCCGCCCAGGTCAACAAGGCCACCGTCAGCAGGGTCCTCCGGGGCGACGCTCGCATAAGCCCCGCCACGGTCGAGAAAGTCTGGGCCGCCATAAAGGAACTGGGCTACCGCCCCGACGCCATCGCCAGGGGCCTTTCAAGCAGCAGGAGCGACACCGTAGGGGTCTTCCTGGAGGATATCTCCCTCCCCTGGGCTGCGGAGTACCTGGCGGGCCTCGAAAGGGTCCTCTCCCGCCACGGTGTCGATATCATCCCCCGCGCGACGGGGGGCGACCCCCAGCAGAGGCACAACGCCCTGTCGGGGCTCCTTTCAAGGAGGGTCGACGGCTTCATCCTCTTCGACAACGGCCCGGCGCCGGAGGCGGACATCCCCTCCGTCATCGTGGGCCCCAAGCGGGAGAGCGGCTACACGGTCTCGGTGGACCTGGGCTCCGCCGCTTCGCAGCTGGCTCGGCTTGCCGATGGCCGGGCGGTCGAACTCTTCCAGGGGGGAAACCCCTTCTTCCCGGGCATCGGCGCCCTCCTGCCCGGCGGCGCCCCTAAAAAAGAGGGTACCGTCAGGCTCTACGACGGCCTCCTCCCCACGGGGGAGGGGACCTCGCCCGGTGATACCCTCGTCATCAGCGCCACCCGGCGCTGCCCCGCGGTCCCCCCCGGGGCCTGGAAACTGTACTGGCCCGCCTTCGAACTGGGCACCCTTTCGGCCCGGCTGCTGCTAAACATCATCCAGGGCAAGGGCGTCCGCCCCCAGGTGGTTTCGGTCCTCCCGGCCCTTTCGGGTCCCCTCTAGGCTTTCCCGTGCCGCCGGTGAAGGGCCAGCAGGTCCGTGAGCAGGGCCTGCCCCGTTTCCACGCCCCCCGCGCCGGGCCCGACGATGGTGACCTCCCCCAGGTGGTCCGTGTAAAAGGTAAGGGCGTTGGCGGCGCCCATGACGCCCGCCAGCGGGTGGGTCAAGGGCACCTCCTCCGGCGTGACCCGGGCGGCCAGCTTCCCGCCGTCCCTTCTCACTTCGGCGATAAGCTTGATCCTGGCGCCCTTCGCCCGGGCTGAGGCAATATCCTCGGGCGTAATGCCCGTTATGCCCACGCGCTCCACCTCCTCGAGGCGCAGCGGCTCCCCCAGGACGACCATGGCGAGCACCTGGGCCTTGACGGCGGCGTCCCAGCCCTCCACGTCCCCCGTGGGGTCCGCTTCGGCGTAGCCCAGCTCCTGGGCCTTTTCGAGGGCCTCGCCGTAGCCCATGCCCTCTTCCATTCGGGAAAGGATGTAGTTGGTGGTACCGTTGACGATCCCCCTGGCGCCGCTGATGCCGCAGCCGGCCAGGGCGTCGCGGGCCAGGTTCAGCGCGGGGGTCCCGCTCATCACCACGCCCTCGAACCGGTAGGAGAGCCCCTTGCCCTCGGCCAGGGCCGTCAATTCCGGCAGGGCGACCGACACGGGCCCCTTGTTGGTGGAGACCACGTGCATCCCCCCCTCGAGGGCCGTCCGGATATGGGTGAGCCCGGGCTCACCCGTCCTGAGGTCCGTCACCGTCGTCTCGGCCACCACCCGGGCGTGACTGCCCCTTATCAGCGAGAGGGCGCCCTTTTCCGTGGCGTCGGCGTGCCCCTTGAGGCTCCCCTTTTCACCGATCTCCGCCAGGGCCGACCCCAGGTCGATCCCCGCTGGGTTCAGCAGCGAACCCCGGCTGCCGGTGGCTATGAAGGTCACCCTGTACTCAAAGCCGTAGCGTCTCCGCAGGGCGTCCCGCTTCTGATCGAGGATCTTCGCCAGGCCCTTCCCAACATTTCCGAAACCCACCAAGCCCAAATCCCACATATCTTGAAAAGCACCTCCCGTCATGACCGCGCCTCGATCCCGAGTCTCTTAAGCGTCTCGGTCCTGGGCCGCCCGTCGCGGTTCCATCCCCTTAATTCGTAGTACTCGTCAAGCATCTTGTCCAACTCCCCCCGCCCGAGGGAAACCTTCTGTTCTCCCCTGGGCGGCATGGGGAGCGGGTCCTCCAGCATCCTCGGCGGCAGGGCGTCGTCCTTCCTGGAGACGCCCGCCTCGCGGACGTTGAAGAGCCTGGTGTGGTTCCAGGTCCTCTCACCGGCGGCCAGGTACTCCTCCTCGGTGATGTCCCACCCCGTGACGTGCCTGAGGCAGGCCAGGGCCCTCTCCTGTTCGTAGGGGGCGAAGTCGCAGACCACGAGAGAATAGGCCGCCGCCCTCTCGTCCTGGATGGTCTTAACCGTCGCCGCCATGCCCTCCGTGGAGAAGCGGGGCAGGTACCCGTCCAGTTCGCCCAGCACCGTCCAGGCCCTCTGGTGGCATCCACCCCGGTCGGAGGTGGCGTAGGCCAGGGCCATCCCCCAGGTCGCCCTGGGTTCGTAGCCGGGCAGCTCCATCCCCTTGACGTGGATGGCGAAATGGTCCGTCCCTTTCCCGACCCTTTCGGCGGCCGCCTTCACCCCGTCGGCCAGGAGCGCCCCCAGGCCTCTCCTGTAGGCCATGTCCTCCAGCAGTTCTGCCTGCCCATCGGCGTCGCCGAACTCGGGCGCCTCGGGAAGGATCCCCCTCTGCCTGCACTCCATGGCGAAGCCCACGACGTTCCCCGCCGAGATGGTGTCCAGGCCGAGTTGATTGCAGACCCTCACCGACCGCGCCAGCGACGGCATATCGCCCACGCCGTTGTTGCTCCCCAGCAGCGCGATGGATTCGTACTCCATCTTTACGGCGTGCCCCTCGTCATCCAGGACCTTGCCGCAGATGATGGGGCAGTTGGAGCAGGCCACGTCCCTCTTCGTGTAATGCCTCATGTTGGTGGAGACGATCCCGTAGATGGGCACGAAGTAACCCTGCTGGAAATTGTAGGTGGGCAGGATCCCCGTGCGGCTCATGGACTCCACCAGCGAGGAGGTCCCCACGATGCGCCTGGTGTGGACCTGGTCGTTGGCGTTGATGGCTTTGACGATCTCCGCCACCTGCTCCCTGAAAGGGCCCTCCTCGGCGACGGTTATGGCCCCGGTGCCCTTGGCGGCTATGGCCTTGAGGTTCTTGCTCCCCATGACCGCTCCGGCGCCGCCCCTGCCCGCCACGCCCGCCCTGGTCTGATCGCTGTCGCTGTCGACGGTGATGGTGGCCAGGGGCACCAGGTTCTCCCCCGCGGGCCCTATCACGGCCACGCGGGCCTTATCGTCGGTCATCCCCCTGACGGCGGATACCGTCTCGTCCACGGACTTCCCCCAGAGGGTCGACGCGTCGCGCAGTTCGGCTCTGCCGTCCTCGATCCAGAGGAAGACCGGCCTTTCCGCCTTGCCGGTCACGATGATCCCGTCGTAACCGGCCCGCCGCAGTTCCTTCGCGAAGTGCCCCCCACTGTGGCTGTCCACGTACATCCCGGTGAGGGGCGACTTGGTCACCACCACGAAACGGCCTGAGGTCGGGAATATCGTCCCTGTGAAGGGTCCGGTCAGGAAGAAAAGGGCGTTCCCCGGGTCCAGCGCTCCTGTTCCCGGGACCGTCATCGAATCCAGCAGGTAGATGCCAAGCCCCTTCCCGCCGATGTACTTTCTCACCGCCTCCTCGGGGACGACGTGATCCCCGAAGGCCCCCGTCCCAAGATCGACGTGCAGAAGTTTTCCGAACATCTCTCTCCCCCCTTGCGAGATCGGAAAAGTGAAGCCTTCGCCCCTATTCTACCCGTAACCCCCCACCTCCCGCCCTTCGCCCTCGTCCCGCCTCTTCACCCTTGCCCTTGGCTTTCGCCCCTTCCGATCTCCGATCTCCAGCCCCTTGCTTTCCGCTTTTACCGTCTCCCGTCTTAGGTCTTACGCCCTTTGGTCTTCTGTTCCTTGCCCTCGATTCACGATTCCCGATTCACGATTTACGATTCACGGGTTCACGTTTTTTGCCCTTTTCGTATACAATTGCTCAAATTCAAGGTCTGACCCCAAAGCCCTGGCTCTGTTATACTTTTTCAAGAACAGGGGCGAGGTGACGGAATACCCATGATTACAGCCTATTTCGACGGGGCCTCCCGGGGGAACCCGGGCGAATCGGCCGCCGGGGCCTGCATAATCGACGACGACGGCCGGGTCGCCTGGCAGTGCTCCCGGGCCCTGGGCATCGGCACCAACAACGAGGCCGAGTACAAGGCCCTGATAATGCTCCTCGAGGAGATCGCCGCGAGGGGCCTCAAGAAGGTCACCGTCCACGGCGACAGCCGGCTGGTCATCTCCCAGGTGAAGGGCCTCTGGAAAGTCCGCGAGGAGCGCCTCCGACCCCTGGCCGAAAGGGCCCGCGAGCTGGCCCGCGCTACAGGAGCCGTCCTCCAGTGGGTCCCCCGGGAGAGGAACGCCGCCGCCGACGCCCTCACGAACAGGGCCTTCTCCTCACCGGGCCAAGGGTCGTCTTCCTTCCCACGGGGTGACCTGGAGCGCGTATCCCCGACGATCTTCATCGCCCACGGCACCGCCGACTACGCCGTTGACGTGAAGCACCGCTCCTGCAGCTGCCCCGGCTTTCGGAACCGGGGGGACTGCAAGCACCTCCGGGCCGCCCTTTCACTGGTCGAAGAGGAGGATGGGGATTGTTCATCCTGCTGACGGGGGACTCCCAAGCCGGGAGCGCCTCCCCCGGCCGTTTCCCCTCCCACGTCGAGGCCGACTTCACCTGGTGGGGGATCACCGACCCCGGTATGGTCCCCGCCCTTTCCGGCGGCTCCCCGACCCCTCCGGTCCTGGTCACCAGGGCAGCCCGCTTCCTGGCCGATTTCCCCACCCTGGTGGTCCGCTGCGGTTCCAGGTCAATGCCAAAGTGCCCCTACATGGAAACGGGGGTCCCGACGGGGGGAGACCCCGCTAAGGGCCCGGCCCTCCCCGGCGCCGGGGTGACCTGGGACAGCGGCTTCAGCCTCGGAAGGCTCCTGGCCGGCCTTGACGACCGCCTCGTCATCGGGAGTACCTGTCCCGGCGACGAGGTCACCGCCAGGTTCTTCCTCAAGGCCCTGGGGTACAAGGGCGCCGCCCTGGACTACCTCCCGTCCTATGGTGAAGGGCCCGACCCCTGGGAGGCCGCATCGTCGAGGCTGGGCATACGCCCCGGCGACCTCATCGGTCATGGCTTCAAGGCCGCCTCGGAGCTGGGAGACCCTGCCATGGTGGTCGCCGCGGCCCTGGCGGCCGGGGCCATGGGGGGAGCGAAGGTCCTCCTTTCGGGGGGCCTTCCCATGCTCGCCGCTGCTGCGCTGCTCAGGGACCTCGGCGAGAAGGGGCGGTTCTCCCTCGCCGTCACGGCTCGGACCGAAAGGGACCTCGGCGGGGCCTTCGGCGACCTTTCGGCGCTCCTTGACCTCGAGACCCAGACCGTCGACCTGGGGGAGACCCCCGACGGGGCGGGGGCCTCGGGCGCTGCCCTCCTGGCGGGTGAGTCGGGCTTCACCCCCGAAAGGGTCCTGGACCGGGCCTCCCGGCTCCGCGGGGAGGTAGCGGGCGGGGCCCATCCTCCGGAGGGAGGCGGGCCATGAGCTCCCGGGGCGGGCTGGCCCTCCCCCTCGTCATCCTTTCGGCCCTCCTGGCCGTCGCGCTCCTTTGGGTCATTACCGTGGGCGAGGTGCCCATACCCGGGGGCGACGTCCTGGGGGTGATCACGGGCCGCGTGCCCGCCTCGGACCCCCGGTCGAAGATCGTCCTCGCCATACGCCTCCCGAGGGCCCTCGCCGCCGCGTCGGCCGGGGCCGTCCTCGCCGGGAGCGGGGTCATCTTCCAGGGGGTGCTCCTCAATCCCCTGGCCGAACCCTACACGCTGGGCGTGGCCGCCGGGGCCGCCCTCGGGGCCTCCGCGGCCATAACGCTGGGCCTGCCCTTCATATCGGCCTTTGCCTTCGCTGGCAGCATCGCCGCCCTCTGGCTCGTGTGGCTCCTGGGGCGGGGCAGCCGCGGCAGGGCCTCGCCCTCGCGCCTCATCCTGGCCGGCGTCATCGTCGGCAGCATCCTCGGCTCGGTCATCACCCTCATGGAGGCCCTGGCGGGGGAGCAGGTGGGCGCGATCGTCCTATGGCTCCTGGGAAGTTTCTCCCTCTCCACCTGGGGCCACGCCACCCGGGGCGCCGCCATGGCGGCGGTGGTCCTGGCCCTGGGGCTCTTCTGGGCCCGCGACCTCGATATCCTCTCCTCCGGCGCCGACGCCGCCTCCCTGGGCGTCGACGAGCGCAGGACCTCCGGCGTGCTCCTCCTGGGAAGTTCCCTGGCGACGGCCATGGTGGTCTCCATGAGCGGCGTCATCGGCTTCGTGGGACTCGTGGTGCCCCACCTGGTGAGGATCGTCGTCGGACCGGCTCACCGCAGGCTCATGCCGCTGAGCGTCCTGGGCGGGGCCCTCCTCCTGCTCCTGGCGGACATGGCGGCCCGCTCCCTGGGGGAACTCCCCGTGGGGGTCATCACGGCCCTTGTCGGGGGGCCTTTGTTCTGCTTCCTGCTCTGGAGGGAAAGATGAGCGGCCTCCTCTCCCTCGAGGGCGTTAGGGTGACCCTCGGTTCAAGGGAGGTCCTCAAAAAGATCGACCTGGAGGTCGCCGCCGGCCAGGTAGTCGCGCTCCTGGGCCCCAACGGGAGCGGCAAGAGCACCCTCCTGGCGGCAGCGGCGGGCATCGGCAGGAAAGATGCCGGCAGGGTCCTGGTGGAGGGCGACGACCTGGACGCCCTCACCAGGAGGGAGGCGGCCAGGAGGATAGCCGTGGTGCCCCAGCAGACGGGCTTCATGACGCCCTTCACCGTCATGGAGACGGTCCTCATGGGGCGCTTCCCATCGGCGGGGAGGTTTTCCAGGCTCACCGCCGAGGACCGCCGTGCGGCTGAAGCCTCCCTGGAGGCGGTGGACCTCTCCTCCTTCGGCGAGAGGCTCGTCACGGACCTCTCGGGGGGCGAGGCCCAGAGGGTGGCCATCGCCAGGGCCCTCGCCCAGGAGACGAAAGTGCTCCTGCTGGATGAACCCGTCAGCGCCCTCGACCCCCGGCACGCCATCGCCGTCTTCCGCCTCCTCGACGGGCTCAGGGGAGAGGGCAGGGGTATCCTCGTGGCCCTCCACGACATAAACTACGCCCTGCGGTTCGCCGACAGGGTCCTTTTCCTGAAAGATGGTTTGCTGCTGGAGCCCCCGTCACCGAGGGCCGTGGACGATGTGCTCCTGGCCGAGGTCTTTCAGACCCCGTGGAGCCTGGAGGAACTATCGGGGGGGTTCAGGGCCGCCTTTCCGCTGGTTTGATGAGGGGCCCGGGGCTCAGGACGCGAGGGCGAAGAGGAAGTTCAGCACCCCGCCGGCCGCCAGGGCCGCCAGGGCCATTATCCCGATGGTCTTGAGCATGTCCTTGACCCCCAGTTCTTTCCACAGCACGATGAAGGTGGCAATGCAGGGGAAGGTCATGGCCAGGGTCACGACGGCGACCACCATCTGGCCGGGCTGCAGCCTCATGGGAATGAGCATCCCCACGGCTATGTCCTTTCGCAGGAAGCCCAGCAGTATCGGCCCGGCCGTCTCCGGCGGCAGGCCCAGCACGCCCCTGAAGAGGGGTGAGAGCAGGGCCGAGACGACATCCATGAAGGCCGAGGTGGAGAGCAGGTTCGCCACGAGGACACCCGCCAGGACCATGGGGATGGCTTCCATCAGGAAGCCCTTTATCCTGAACCACAGCTTCATGCCGATGCCCTTGAAGGCCGGGAGCCTGTAGGGGGGGATCTCCACCACCAGTTCGGGGCTGTACCCCGGGAGGAACTTGTGCATTATCCTCCCCAGGATGACCCAGGCCACGAAGAGGGTCCCGTAGACGGCCAGCACGTAGCGGCCGCCCAGGTCGCCCAGGGCGCCGATGATCATGGCCTGGAGCCCGGCGCAGGGGACGGCCACGGAGATCAGCGTCGACGCTATGAAGCGTTCCCGCCGGGACTCGAGGATCCTGGTGGCCATGATCCCCGGGACGTTGCAGCCGAGCCCCAGCAGGTTCGGCACGATGGCGAAGCCGTGGAGCCCCACCTTGTGGAGGAGGGCGTCGAAGAGCACCGCGAAGCGGGGGAGGTAGCCCACGTCCTCCAGGAAGCTCAGGACCCCGTAAAAGGCCACCACGTAGGGGAGCACCATCACTAGGGGGACGTAAAGGCCCGTCGTGAGAAGCCCGAAGCTCAGCTCCGGGTCGATGCGTCCTTCGACGAGCATCCCCAGGAGGACCCGGAAGGGGAGGGAGCCCTCGCCGCCGAGCAAGGGGCCCAGCCACTGGAAAAGGGGCATCAGGATGCCGTTGAAAAGGGGGTCGAGCAGGTAGTCGATGAGCCCCTCGCCGATCACCCGGACGGCGGCGAAACTGCCCAGGATGGCGAAAACGCCCAGCAGGGCGCCCCACCCGGGGTGGACCGAAAGGTCCTCGATCCGGTCCCTCACCGTGTGGTGGCGGTGCTCGATGGTCTGCGCCGAGGCGGCGATCTCGCCGATGCGGCTCCAGCGCTCCTCGGCGGGCACGGCGATGCCGGGCCTGGCGTCCTTCAGCCGGGAGATCAGCTCGCTGATCCCTTGCCCCGTCACGGCCACGGTACCCACCACGGGCACACCGAGGGCCTTTTCGAGGACCTTGACGTCTATACTTATCCCTTCGTGGCGGGCCTCGTCGACCATGTTCAGGGCGATGACCGAGGGGAGCCCCATCTCCAGGACCTGCAGCGCCAGGTTGAGGTTCCTCTCCAGGGCCGTGGCGTCGACGGTGATGACCACCACGTCGGCCCCCTCCTCGAGGATCCGCTTCGCCACGTCCTCGGCCTCGTTGGTCGGTTCCAGCGTGTAGGCGCCCGGCACGTCGATGAGGCAGTAGCGGACCCCGTCGAAACGGAGGTAGCCCTCGGTGAAGCCCACCGTGGTGCCGGGGTAATTGGAAGAAAAGGCGTGAACCCCCGTGAGGCGGGTGAAGAGGGCGCTCTTCCCCACGTTGGGGTTCCCCACCAGGAGGACCTTCTTGTTGTCCGTATCGCCGCCGATCTCCAGGGTGGAGAAGGGGCATTTGCCCGGGCACTCACCCAGGGGGCAGCCGGCGCATTTGTTGAACAGCATTACCCCTTCGCGTTCCTCTCCGCCAGGGGTTCCACGGAGACCTTGCAGCAGATGCCGCGACCTATGGCTATCTGCCTTCCGTCGAGGGCGATCGTCACGGGGCCGAAAAAGGGCATGCCGGAGACCTTGGTCACCATCTTGCCGGGGCGCAGCCCCAGCGCCTCGAGCCTCCTCCCGCTCATGCCCGGGGGAAGGGCCGTTATTCTCGCGGTCTGTCCATTGGCCAACGCGCAGAGCATCGTCATCGTGAAGAACCTCCCGGCTGATCGTTCCAAAAAGTTAGCATGCCCAAACTTTTTTATAAGTTACCTCGCCTTCGCCCCTTTGTCAACCCCTCGAGTTGCCTCACCTAAAATCTAGGGAACCTCTGAACAAAAGACCTTGATAGTTGCAACATTGGGACCTTGACAACCGAATCCGTTTCCTGTGGATAAGTCAGGCTATTCCGGTCTTAAGAAGATCATTTCAAGGCCTTCGGAGGATTGTATCGCCCCTTTTGCTTCCTTTTCTGGCCTTTCTCCCCATATCCAGGGACACTACACCCCTGCCAGGAGCGAGAGCAGTTCCCTCCTGACCATGTAAAGGTTAGACAAAGCAAAGAGAACATGGATGCCATTGGTGTTCTTCGCAAGACCCTTGTAGCGAACCTTCCTGTATCCGAATACGTTCTTGACCACACCGAAGACGTGTTCTACCCGAACGCGGGTCTTGGAAAGCATCTTGTTCCTTTCCTTCTCCTCTTCCGTGAGCTTCCTGTTTCTGGTGGACCTTTTGTTCGTGTTATCCGAGGCCATGGGAGCCTTGTCGTTGATCTCTTCCGTCTTGCCCATGTAGGCCGAGTCGCCCCATACTCCGCTTTCTCCCCCATGAAGAAGTTCGCCGATGAGATGCGAGTCGTGCACGTTGGCAGGCGTAGTGACAAGGCTGTGGGCCAGTTTAGTGGCTTTGTCGACACCTATGTGGATCTTCATGCCGAAGTAGAACTGGTTGCCTTTCTTCGTGGAGTGCATTTCTGGGTCCCGCTTCTTCTCTTTGTTCTTCGTCGAAGACGGAGCGTTGATGATGGTGGCATCAACGATGGTACCCTCGGAGAGCCTCATACCTCTTGATTCAAGGTGGGCGTTGACCTCCCTGAAGATCATCTTGCCAAGGTCATGGGCCTCGAGAAGGTGGCGGAACTTGCAGATCGTCGTTTCGTCCGGTACAGGCTCGTTGCCGAGGTCTATCCCAACAAATCGCCTCATGGATTCCATATCGTAGAGCGCTTCTTCGGCTCCGGGGTCGCTGAGGTTGAACCAACTCTGCAGGAAATGGATCCGAAGCATCCGTTCCAGTCCTATGGGAGGTCTACCCCTTCCCAGCTTGGGGTAGTAAGGTTCAATGAGGGCGCAAAGTTCCTTCCAGGGGACGACCTGTTCCATCTCGGCCAGAAATTGCTCGCGCCTTGTGGTCTTTTTAAACTTCTCGAAGGTCACGGCGTTGGCAAGGCTCTTCTGGCTCTTCATGCGGGATCAGCTCCCTCAAAGGATGGTATGGTCGTACAGAAGGCTGGAATGGACAAACCAAGGCTGTCACAACCATATTTTACTAGGTCAAGGTCCGTTTCTAGAGGACTTTTTCAGAGATTCCCTAGACGAAAGTGATACGTTGCCTCACCTAAGAATCTAGCCGAAGGGTATAGCATCTTCCTTCAAGGGGCATGACCCTGGAGGAAGGGGGAAGGACGGGTGAGGCTTTCGATGAGTGCGAGGAGGGAAGTGATCGTACAGGCTTCTGACGAGTACCGCAGGGCGTCGAAGAAGGGGAAGGGCCTGATATTGGACCGTGTTACCGCCACGACGGGCTACAACCGGGACTACGCCTCCCACCTTCTCTGCCTCTTCGGCCGGCGCCTATACCTTGGGGGCGGCAGGGGCGCCTCCCTGATCCTGCAAGCCGACAGGAAGGGCCATAAGGGCCGCGGGAAAAGGAAGAGGCCCAGGGCCTATGACGGTGAAGCGGCCGCTGTATTGGCTTCGCTTTGGAAGATGATGGACTACATCTGCGGCAAGAGGCTTGCCGCGGCCCTGCCCTGGCTGGTCCCAAAGCTTGAGGCCTCGGGGGATCTCACCCTCTCCGGGGAGACCAGGGACAAGGTCATGTCCATTTCCGCCGCCACCATCGACCGCATCCTGGCGGACCGGAAGAGGAAACTGCGCTTGAGGGAGCGTTCTTCCACGAAGCCCGGGACTTTGCTCAAGCACAAGATACCGATACGCACCTTCGCCGACTGGGACGAAAAGAGACCGGGTTTCGCCGAGATAGACCTGGTTTCCCATGAGGGCGGGAACGCCAAAGGAGAATTTGCTTTCACCCTGGACGTCACCGACGTGGAGGGCGGGGTGGACCGAACTGAGGGCCGTCAAGAACAGGGCCAGGCTCTGGACCCTGGAAGCCCTGAAATCCATCAGGGAGCGCCTGCCCTTCCCTCTGCAGGGCATAGATTCCGACAATGACTCGACCTTCATAAACTGCCACCTGCTGGAGTACTGCGAGGAGGAGAGGATAACCTTCACCAGGTCCAGGGCCGGCAACAAAAACGACAACTGCTACGTGGAACAGAAGAACTGGTCCGTCGTCAGGAGGGTGGCCGGCTACGCCAGGTACGACACGGACGAAGAGGTGAAAGCTCTCAACGACCTCTATGACGTTTACAGGCTCTACGTGAACTTCTTCCTCCCCTCGGCGAAGCTGGTTTCGAAGGTTAGGGTCGGGGCGAAGGTCAGGAAGATCTACGACACACCCCAGACGCCCTACCAGCGCCTGATGGCTTCGGGAGATGTCACGAGGGAGGTAAAATCCTCCCTGAAGGAGCAGTTCGAGGCCCTGAACCTGGCGGACTTGAAGAAAGAGGTGGACCGGCTCAAGACCAGGCTCAACAGGGCCTTTGCGAGCAAGAACAAGGGTCTCCCCGGAAAGGAGACCGAACCCGGTAGGGTCGCTTAGATTTCTTCGTGAGGCAACGAAGGACTTTCACTTAGATTCTTATATGAGGCAACAGGCCCCTCCTTGCCTTTCTTCCGACCTTGACCTATATTGTTCCTGTTTTTGATAACAATTCTCATAAGGGAGGACCACCAATGAAGATAGCCCTATCCTCAGAAGGACAGACCCTTGAAAGCCCCGTGGCCGAGCGTTTCGCCCGGTGCCCCTTTTTTCTCATCGTCGACGAGAAGGGATCGCTCCTGGAAGCCATGCCCAACCAGGCCACCCAGGCGGCCCACGGCGCCGGCGGGATGGCCGTGCAGCTCCTGGCGGCCAAGGGCGTTTCGGCCCTCATCGCGCCGAGGCTGGGCCCCAACGCCGTGGCGGCCCTGAAGGCGGCCGGCATCCGCGCCTTCGAAGCCTCCGGGATGACCTGCGAGGAGGCCCTGAAGAGGTACAATGAGGGTTCCTTGATGGAGATCCCCCTTTAAAAGAAAGAGGTGTAGTTCGTGAGCGATAACAAGTGCAAGGGGTGCCCCAGCCAGGGCTCCTGCGACCAGGACCCCGCTGCCTGTTCCATGCCGGTCCCCACGAGGGGCCGTTTCAAGCATATCGTCGCCGTCGGGAGCGGCAAGGGAGGGGTGGGCAAGAGCACCGTGTCGGCCCTCCTGGCCATAGGCCTCGCCCGGCTGGGCCACAGGACGGCCCTCCTCGACGCCGATATCACCGGACCCTCCATACCGTCCATGCTCGGCGTAAAGGGTATGCCCCTGGGCGTCCCCACCGGGCTGGTTCCGCCGACGTCGCCCTTACTGGGCATCAAGGTGATGTCCATGACCCTCTTCATGGAGGATGCGTCGAAGCCCGTCGTGTGGCGGGGCCCCCTGGTAGGCAACGTGATAGGCCAATTCTGGAACAACACGGAGTGGGGCGATGCGGAAATACTCGTCATCGACCTTCCGCCGGGGACCTCCGACGCACCCCTGACGGTCATGCAGACCATAGCCCTCGACGGGATGATCATGGTCACCACGCCCCAGGACCTCTCGGTCCGCATCGTCGAAAAAATGATGCACATGACCAAACTGATGGACGTGCCCCTGCTGGGCATCGTGGAGAACATGAGCTATGCCCTCTGCCCCCACTGCGGCGAGCGCTGGGAACTCTTCGGCCCGAGTCACCTGGAGGAGGTCCGCTCCCGGTGGGACATACCCGCCCTGGCCAGCCTCCCCGTGGACAAGGAGATCACGACCCTGGCCGATTCGGGCAGGCTCGAGGAGTACCGTTCCGGGGATGAGCCGGAGGAGATGGCCGCCAGGGTGCTCTCGGCGGCGGCCTCGGCGGTCACAGCCCCTTCAGGCGGTCCCAGGTAGGCCCGAGGTACTCCTCCAGTTCCGCCAGGGGGATCCTGGCCTGGGAGACGGCGTGGACCACGCCGGGGATAAAAGGAATGGAAGCGAGAAGAGGCAGGCCCTCCTTACGGCATGCCTCTTTTATCCTTTCCGCGCCCTGGGCGCTCAGGTCGGCCTTGTTCAGCACCACCGCCGCCTTGGTCCCGAAGCGCCGGCAGAGCTCGGCGACCCGGAGCAGGTCGTGCTCACCCGAGATCGTCGGCTCGGTGATGACGAGGGCCGTGTCGGCGCCGGTAACGGCCGATATGGCCGGGCAAGCTATCCCGGGGGGGCCGTCGGTGAGGATGGTCCCAAGCCCCCTGCTTTCGGCGATCCGCCGGGCCTCCTTCCGGACCAGTTGGACCAGCATCCCCGAGTTCTCACCGCCGGGGTTGAGCCTGGCGTGCACCATGGGTCCGAAACCCGTCTCGCCGACGTACCAGGTCCCCTGCCTCGTTTCCTCCATGGCGATGGAGCCCACGGGGCAGACCAGGGTGCAGGCGGCGCAGCCCTCGCAGAAGGTCTTGTCCACCCGCGCCTTGCCGCCTTCCATCCTTATGGCGTCGAAGCGGCAGACATCCCGGCACTTACCGCAGCCGATGCACCTTTGGCTGTCGACGCCGGCGGTGTCCATGCCGATGAAGGCGTGCTCCTCCCGGGGTTCGGGATGGAGAAGTATCTCCAGGTCAGGCGCGTCCACGTCGGCGTCGCAGAGGGCCAGCCCTCCCGGGGCCGACGCCGCTAAAGCCGCCGTTATGGAGGTCTTTCCGGTGCCGCCCTTGCCGCTGACCACGGTTATCTCACGGATCTTCATCTTCCCGCCATCTCCTTCGCCCTCTCCCACAGCGTGACCATGGCGTCCTTCCAGAGGGCGTCGGTCGCCGCGGGGGGGTTGCCGACGGCGTAGGACTCGGCCACTGCCCGCGAAAAGGGCAGCCTCGCCGTCACGGGGACCCCGTACCTCTCCGCGAGGCCCTCAATATCGGCGTCTCCCATGTCGCAGCGGTTGACGACCGCCATGGCCGGTTTGCCCAGTTCATGGATCACCTGCAGCGCCAGGTCCAGGTCGGCGTACCCGAAGGGCGTCGGCTCCGTCACCAGGACCACCACGTCGGCCTCCCTCACGGCCGAGACCATGGGGCAGGACGTCCCCGGCGGGGAATCGACGACCAGGTTGCGACCCTCGGCGAGGGCCGCCTTCAAGGCGGCGTCGATCACCGGCACGGGGTTGGGCATCCCCACGTGTAGCCTGCCCTCGTAGAGGCGAAGGTCCCCCCTGCGGCAGAGCCTGACCTCCCCCACGGGCCTCCCTACTTCAGTGATGGCCTTCCGGGGGCAGACCATGGAGCAGACCCCGCAGCCGTGGCAGAGGTCGTTGGGCACCGGAGCCTCGCCGCCGAACATCAGCAGGGCCCCGAAGCGGCAATTCCTGACGCACTCCCCGCATCGGTCGCAAAGGGCGTCGTCGATCACCGGCCAGGGAATCTCCACCAGGGAAGAACTCACCGCCTCGGCGCCCAGGAGCAGCGCCAGGTTGGGCTCCTCCACGTCGACATCGGCGCCCAGGAGCCCCGGCACTGTCACCAGCAGTGAAGCGGCCACGCAGCTCTTGCCCGTTCCGCCCTTGCCGCTGGCGATGGCGACGGTCAGCGGTTTTTCAGCCATCAATGATGGTGATGCTCCCCGTGCCCCTCGCCGGTCACGTGGCCGCAGGAGCTGTCACCGCACCGGAGCGTGCCGTCGAGAAAGGCCCTGGCCACTTCCTCGGCCTCGCCCCTGGCCCCTATCACCGGCCTGACGCCGGCTTCCCTGAAAAGTTCCTCGGCCCTGGGACCCATCCCGCCGGCGATGATCACGTCCACCGCCAGGCCCGAGAGCCACCGGGGGATCACACCCGGCGCGTGCCCTGGGTTGGGGTGGTCCTGGTGGCCGAGGATCTTCTTCCCGTCGGTCTCGAAGACCCTGAAGATCGGGGCATGCCCGAAGTGAAGGCTGACGTTTCCATCTTCCAAAGCTATGGCTATCTTCATTGTTCAGTGAACCTCCTGAAAGGGTTTTAAACCGATTATAGCCGACCCCCATAAAACACGGACCCGGTTCGGGTGAACCGGGTCCGGCGGAAGGGACCGCCCCGCGGGGCGGATCAGGCTTCCTTTTCCATGCTGTCGAGCCTGTCTTTGACGGCCCTCATCTCCGCTTCCAGGGCGCTGAGTTCTTCCTGGAGAGCCTGTTTCTCGTCAGCCGGGTCCATCGCTTGGTATGGGTAGGGCTGGCCCCAGGGCGCGCCGTAAGGCGCATAACCCCAATAACGGCCGTACCAGCCTCTCCCGAAACCTCCGAACCCTGCTCCACGGCGGAAACCACGCCCGCGGCGGTAACCGGCGCCACAGGGGCCCATACCCCAGCCTGTGCCGGGTCCGCTGCCGAACCAGGGGCCTCTTCCATCCCATCCGGGCATGACTATCGCCTCCTTCTTATTGATATTGGTTATCAATAGAATATCACCTTCTCCCCCCTTGTCAACCCTTTGGGGTCAGACCTTGAATTTGAGCATTTGTATACGAAAAGGGCAAAATACGATTGACGGCCTTTGCCCTTTATGATGTATATTATCCGCAACGTACCGACCAACCTGGGGGTGATCCTCGTGACCGTCCTATGGATCCTTTTAGTAGTAGCGGCTGCCCTTGTCCTGTACGTCTGGAGGACATACAACACCATGGTCCGTTCCCGCAATCTCGTTGACGAGGGCTGGAGCGGCATCGACGTCCAGCTCAAGCGGCGCTCCGACCTGGTGGGCAACCTCGTGGAGACCGTCAAGGGCTATGCCAAACACGAAAAGGAGCTCTTCGAGAAGGTGACCCAGGCGAGGGCGGCGGCGGTGAGCGCCGGCTCCGTCGGGGAAAGGGCCCAGGCCGAGAACGCCCTCACCGGGACCATCCGCTCCCTCTTCGCCGTGGCCGAAAACTACCCGGAACTGAAGGCCAACACCAACTTTCTGGACCTCCAGAAGAACCTGGGCGAACTCGAGGCCGAGATCCAGATGGCCCGCCGGTACTACAACGGCACCGTGAGGGCCTTCAACTCCCTCATCCAGGTCTTCCCCAACAACATGCTGGCCGGCCCCTTCGGCTTCACGAGCCGCGAATACTTCGAGGCGGCCGAGGAGGACCGCGCCGTCCCGAGGGTGCAGTTCTAGCCCGGCTCCAGTGGGGGGCTCCCTTCATGAGGATCTTCAGGCGCGCCCTGGCGGCTGTCCTGCTGCTCCTTGCCCTCGTCCCGGCGGCGTCCGCCTCCGAGAGGATACTGTCCTTTGACAGCTCCATCGGCGTGGGGCGCGACGGCACCCTCACCGTCAGGGAGGACATCACCGTCCTCGTGGAGCACGTCCAGATCCAGAGGGGCCTTCTCCGGGACTTCCCCACCGACTACACCTCTCCCGGCGGGGGCCGGGTCCGGGTCGGCTTCACGGTGCAGACCGTGCTGCTCGACGGCGGGTCCGTCCCGTGGAAGACCGAAAGGATCAGCAACGGCGTGCGGGTCCGCATCGGCGACCCCGGATCCTACGCCCCCCTGGGGGAGCACACCTACACCATCGTCTACACGACCACCGAGCAGGTCGGCTTCTTCGAGGACCACGACGAACTCTACTGGAACGTCACCGGCACCGGCTGGGATTTCCCCATCGACAGGGCCTCCGCCCTGGTCACCCTGCCGGAGGACGTCCCCGTGGAGAAGATCGCCTGGTACACCGGCCCCCAGGGTTCCCGCGCCCAGGACGCCATGGGCAGGACGGCCGGTAACACGGCCTGGTTCCAGACCACGGTCCCCCTCGGGGTCAGGGAGGGCCTCACCATCGTGGCGGGCTTCCCCAAGGGCTTCATCCACCCCTCGAAGGACTACCTCAAGAGGCAGGCCCGGGCGGCCTTCGCCGAGCGCTGGGGCAAGTACCTCCCGCCGCTGGCGGTGGTGCTGGTCCTCATCTACTACATCCTGGTATGGAGCCGCTGGGGCAAGGACCTCCGCCCCGGGACCATCATCCCCCTCTTCTACCCCCCCGAGGGCGTCACCCCGGCCATGGCCTCCTACGTCTACAACCAGAAGCTCCGGGACGACACCTTCACCGCCACCCTGATCGACCTGGGCGTGAGGGGCTACCTGAGGATCGAGGAGCACGACGTCCCCAAGGGCCTCTTCAACCGGGGGAAGAACCGCTTCACCCTTCACCCTACCGACAAGGACCGCAACGGCCTCCCCCTGGTGGAGAACGCCTTCCTGGCCTCCCTCTTCCCCGGTGGGAGGTCCGTCGACGTGGACAAGGAGAACCACGAGATCCTCTCCTCGGCGAAGGGTGCCATCACCGACCACGTGGCCTACCGCGGTAAAGACTACTTCCTGAGGAACTGGAAGTGGGTCGGCCTCGGCGTATTGATCACCCTCGTCCTGATGGGTTACATCACGGCCTTCCTCGGGACCTGGGGGGCGGGGAAGGAGGACACTATCTTTTCCTCGATCTGGCTCGGCACCTGGACCCTGGGGATCGGCGTCATGGTCTTTTCAGCCCTTGCCTCCCTGGGCGAGGGCTTCCGGAGGAAAAAGGCGGGCTTCTTCATCAGGGGCCTCTTCCTGCTGTTCTTTTCCATACCCTTCATGGGTGTCGAGGCGCTTTTCTTCAGGCTCTTCGCGGTGGGGCTGTCTCTCAACTACACCCTCTCGCTGGCGGCGGCCTTCTTCCTGAACGTCCTCTTCTTCAAACTCATGAAAAACTACACCCCCGAGGGGAGGAAGCTCATGGACCGGGTGGAGGGGCTCCGCATGTACATGTCCGCCGCCGAGAAGGGGCGCATCAAGGCCCTGGCCAGGGTCGACATGCCGGAAGTCACGCCCCGTCACTTCGAAAGCCTGCTGCCCTACGCCATAGCCCTGGGGGTGGAGAAGGAGTGGGCTGCCCACTTCGACGAGATCCTCAAGAAAGCCCAGTACGACCCGCAGTGGTACACGGGCACGTACCCCGTCTACACCCTGGGTGCGGGTTCCTTCATGACGGGGCTCAGCGGGGGGCTCGGGACGGCCGTGGCGTCCTCGTCGGTGGCCCCGGGGTCCGGTTCGGGCTTCAGCGGCGGAGGCGGCGGGGGAGGCTTCTCCGGCGGCGGCGGTGGCGGGGGAGGCGGCGGTGGCTGGTAACCCTGA
>JAXGNU010000005.1:0-136151 GCA_040767805.1 Thermovirgaceae bacterium | reverse complement strand
CCCTCGGTTCTCCAAAACCGTGTCTTTATTTCAGCTTTGCTCTCATTTTCTTGATAATACTGGTCAAGATAGCAATGATCTCATTACATTCTGTATCAATCCTATCGAGCGTTTCTCCAGGTGCGATTGCCGAAGCAGCAAGCAGACGAAGCCAATAACGGGTCTCACGGGCTTCCTTGCAAGCTATACTGTATTTGTTGATGAAGTCTGCATCACTTTGAGAAGCCTGACCTTCTTCGATATTAGCTCCAACCGAAGTACCTGAACGAAGAAGCTGTCGCCCGATAATCCTAGATACTCCTGGTTGCTTTTCCAGGTCAATGCATAAGGCGATTATTTCTCTGGCAAATTCGAAGGTCCTTTGAGGAATATTGGATTTCATTCTTTTCTCCTTCTAGAGGAAAAACTACTTCCAGGATAGCCGGTTCCAAATTACCCTTTTCTTCGTCCCTTCCACTGGACTTGCCTTTCGCCCTTTAAGTTCGGCTCCCTGCTTCCCTTTTCTCACTTCTAACTTCAAACTTCAAACTTTTCCTTCTGGCTTTCCTTTCAAACTTCACCCTTCACACTTCACACTTTTTTTAAAGTCCCCTCATCTGTATGCCGTAGGCCTTTTCGCAGTACTCCCGCACCACGCGGTGGGTGTTGAAGTAGCTGGCGTTCAGGGCGATGGCCCCACGCATGACCTTGCCCCATTCATCGGGGGTATCGTAAAAGGCGGGGATGATCACCTTCTCCAGTTTCTCCAGGAGGTCGTCGAGGTCGACGGCGTCGTCGTACCGGTCGTCGATGCCCTCCTTCGGTTCGGGACCGATGCTCCACCCCGTGACGCCCTCGATGCATCCCTCGATCCACCACCCGTCCAGGACGGAGAAGTTGGGGATGCCGTTGAGGGCGCACTTCATCCCGCTCGTCCCGGAGGCCTCCCGGGGCCTGATGGGGTTGTTGAGCCACAGGTCGACGCCCTGCACGAGAAGGGCGGCCTTGTCCATATCGTAATCCTCGATGAAGACGACGGGGGTGTCGGTGCCCACCATGTTCTGGGCCTCACAGAGCAGTTTCTTCAGCACCTCCCGGGCCGGGCCGTCCTGGGGGTGGGCCTTGCCGGAGAAGATGAACTGCACCTTCCCGCCGGCGGCCTTGACCAACCGTTCGGCGTCGCGGAGGACGAGGTCGGTCCTCTTGTAATGGGCCACCCTCCGGGCGAACCCGATGGTGAGCATGCCGGGGTCGAGGTCTTTCCCCGTCGTAGCCTTCACGTAGTCCAGCAGCCTCCTCTTGGCCGCCCCGTGGGCAAGGCGGATCTCCTCGACGGGAATCTGCGAGGCCTTGACCAGCCGCTCGGGGGCGTTATCCCACCCGGGGATGTATTTCGTGAAGAGTAGGGCCATTTCGGGGCTCACCCACGTGAGCGAATGGATGCCGTTGGTGATGCAGTCCACGTCCTCCCTCCCGTACATGGCCCTGCTGACCTCGGCATGTTTTTCCGAGACGCCGTTTATGTAGTGGCTGTAACGCAGGGCTATCTCCGTCATGGAGACGTCATCGGTGGGCATCATCCTCCGTAACCGGCCGGCCATGGAGCGGTGCATCACCTGGTTCACCAGGTCCCAGCTGAAGTGGTCGTGGCCCGCCGAAACCGGCGTGTGGGTCGTGAAGATGCCCCTCTCCCGGACCCGGTCGTAGTTCTCGTAGCCCATCTCCCGTATGAGTTCCAGCAGCAGGAAGGCGGCGTGGCCTTCGTTGAGATGGTAGTCGTCGATGTTGGAGTAACCCAGGTCGCGGAGCATCCTCAGGCCGCCCGAGCCGAGGATGATCTCCTGGCACAGGCGGTAGCGCTCGTCCCCCCCGTAGAGGTACCACGTGAGTTCCCGGTCCTCAGGGGTGTTGCCGTCGAGGTCGGTGTCCAGGAAGTAGACCGGGACGGTGAACCCCGTCCTCCCCTGTATCTCCAGGCACCAGGCGCGGACCTTCACGATCCGTTCCTCGATGATTACCGTGACCTCGTTGGGCAGGAGGGTCAGTTCCTTCCCGGGGTCCCACTCGACGGGTAGGGCCTCCTGGAGGCAGTCGTCGAAGGCCTGCCGGAAGTAGCCCTTGCGGTAGAGCAGCGTGACGCCTGCCATGGGCACCCCCAGGTCGGCGGCGCTTTTAAGGATGTCCCCGGCCAGGACCCCCAGTCCGCCCGAGTAGGTGGGTATGCCCGCCTTAAGCCCGACCTCCATGGAAAAGTACGCCACCGTTCGGAACGAAGGGTCCTGCTCCATCATGAAGCGCAGTGAAACACCGATGTTGTTGCCGTAGTTCATCTTCGGCATGCTTCGATACCCCCTGCCTCTCTCTTGCTCGGTGCGTTCATTATCTCACCCCGGGCGGGTTTTGCCTCCCCGATGATAAGCGGCCGTGCGCGGCCGACATCGCCGCCAATTCGCCGGCCGGGGCGTTCAGCAATTGTCCCTCTTCCACCCTCCAGAGCCAGTTGCCCCTGGGTTTCCCGGGGGTGTTGAGCCGCGCCTCGGCGCCCAGCCCGAGGAGGTCCTGCATGGGGTAGAGGGCGAACCTCGCCCGGGAGGAGAGGGCCAGTTCCACCATATTGAGGGAGACGTCCTCACCGGTCACGGCACCTCCCACCAGGGCCGACAGCTGTTCCCGCGCCAGGGGAGTCGCCTCGGATTCGAACCACCCCCGGGCGGTGTTGTTGTCGTGGGTCCCCGTGAAGACGCAGGCGTTCTCTCGGTGGTTTTGGGGGGCGTAGGGGCTTTTATCGAACCCGGCGCCGAAGGCGAACTGCAGCACCAGGGTACCGGGGATGCCCAGGTCCCGGATATGAGCCGTTACGTCGGGGGTGATGTGACCCAGGTCCTCGGCGATGAAGGGGAGCGCCGGGAAGTACTCCCGCACCGCTTCGAAGAACACCCCCGGCGAGGCGTCGACCCACTCGCCCTTCTCGGCGGAATCCTCCCGGGCCGGGATGGACCAGAATTTCACCAGGCCCCGGAAGTGATCTATACGGACCAGGTCGAACAGGGCCAGCCCGTGACGGAGCCTTTGGAGCCACCAGTTGAAACCTTCCCGCTCCAGGGCGTCCCAGCGGTAGACGGGGTTGCCCCACCGCTGCCCCTTCGCCGAGAAGTAGTCGGGGGGGACGCCGGCCACCCTGGAGGGGCGCCCCGAGGCGTCGAGGTCGAAGATCTCCCGGTGGGCCCACAGGTCGGCGCTGTCGTGGCTGACGTAGACCGGCACGTCGCCGATCACCCGGACCCCCCGCTCCCGGCATAGGCCGTGGAGGCGCTCCCACTGGCGGAAGAAGAGGAACTGGAGGAAGACCTCCCTTTCTATTTCGTCGGCCAGGCCCCTCTTCGCCTCCTCGAGGGCGACCCTGTCCCGGTCGCGCAGCGGCGCGGGCCAATGGTACCAGGGGAGCCCCAGGGACCTCTTCAAGGATGAAAAGAGCGCGTAGTCCTCCAGCCAGAAGGCGTTGTCCCCGCGAAAACGCCGGTACTCCTCCCCGGGGATGAGGCCGGACCTCTCAAAGACCTTTTTGAAAAGGGCCCGCTTAAGACCGGCGGCGGCCTCGTAATCACAGGCGCCGCCCCCCAGGGGCTCGTGGCCTTCGAGGTCCGAAGGATGGAGAAGGCCCTCCTCGACAAGGAGTTCCGGGCTGATGAAAAGTGTATTCCCCGCGAAGGCCGAGGGGCCGCTGTAGGGCGAGTGGCCCTGGGCGGGGTCGGTGGGCGAAAGGGGCAGGACCTGCCAGAGGCCCTGGCCCGAGGAAAAAAGGAAGTCCAGGAAAAGGCCGGCCCCCCTCCCCAGGTCGCCGACGCCCCACCGGGAGGGAAGGGAGGCCACGGGAAGAAGGACGCCGCAGCTCCTGCCCATTGCTCCTCCCGGGTTATCCCGGACCGTCATCGGTCGGCCTCCCATGGAGGGCCGCCCGCCGCGGCGGGGGCATTATTCACCCCAGGGGAAGATCCCTTCGGGCAGGCCGGGGTGGACCTCCATGAGCCCCCTGAAGTAGGCGTCATCGACGGGAGGGGAGTCCTCCTCCAGGGCGGGCACATCGACGATGACCCAGGTATCGCCATCCTTTTTCAGGAGCGCGAGGAAGGGCTCGTAACGGTTCAGGCCGTCAGCCGACCGGGGTTCCGTCTCGACCCAGGCCCACCCGTCTTCGACGCCGAACCAGTTGAAGTCGAATTCGGCCTCGACGCCGAGGGTCTCGGACAGTTCCGCCTGGAGGGCCTCGACGATGCCCCTTCGCTCCTGGTCTTCGGACGCGGGGGCGCATCCGCCGGCGGAGGCCGGCAATGCCGCCGGGAGCGACAACAAAACCGCCAATGAAAGGATCAGGATCTTTTTCATCCCCTCTCAGCCCCTTTCATTTTGAAAAAAGGCGGCGCTCCGGGACGGGCGCCGCCTTGGGAACAGCCGATAGGCTTAAAGCTCTATCGTGGTCCCGACGTGGAGCTGTTCGAACCGGTCCCCCAGCACCCTGGAAAACTCGCACAGGGCGGCCAGGCCCGTGCAGTGGCCCGTGACGACCTTGCCCACGTCGAGGTCCTTCAAGGCCTGGGCGGTATCCCGGATCCTTTCCGGCGAGGCCTCGATCAGGTGGAAGCCGCCGATGGCCAGGTCCACCCTGGGCTCCGACGCGATCTCCCTGGACCAGTCGATGATGTTGATGATGCCGGCGTGGCTGCAGCCGGAGATGACGGCCAGGCCCTTCCCCTTGACCTTCACGGCCAGGGAGAGGTCGTCGCGGATCTCGTCGGGGACGACCCTCCCCTCTTCGATGTTGTAGGTCCCGATCCCCTGCTTCTCGAAGGCCCTCCTCCGGGGGACCTCGCCGGTCACGATGACGCCGGGCATGATCTCGAAGGGCTCGTCGACAAGGACCAGCATCCCCCCAGCCTCCTCTATGGCGGCGGGGCCGTTCTTCCCGGTGACGCCGATGTTGCGGATGAAGGGGTCGAAGATGTAATTGGGCCTGAACATCGTCGTGTGGGCCACCACGGGGACGTTTTCCCGCCCGATGGCCTTGAGGACGTCCACGAGCCCCTCGGTGTGGTCGTAATGGCAGTGGGAGATCACGACGGCGTCGATCGAGCAGGGGTCGATGCCCAGGAGATCCAGGTTGTGCAGTATCGGGAGGGCGGACTGCCCCGCGTCGAGCAGGACCCGCTTGCACACCCCTCCCGAAGAGGCCTCCAGCAGGATGGCTATACCGTGCTGGGCCAAGAAGGACGTCTCGTACCCGGCGTAGTCGTCGAGGACCGTGATGATCCGCGCTGAATCCAGTTCACCCTTGAATTTCATATAGTCCCAACCTCCCGGGCCGCTATTTTTTGGACCGGCCGGCGAAAAGCATCGCCAGGGCGCCGACGACGAGGGCCGGTACCAGCCACCCCAGGCCCTGCCCCCCGAGGGGGAGCTTCGCCGTCAGGGAGCTGAAGGGGTTGTCGGCCATGCCCATGGCGCCGAGGAAATCGCCGATGCTCAGGATGACCGCCGTGACGATGGCCCCCTGGAGGGCGGCCTTGAACTTCTCGAAGTCGAAAAGGCTCCCCACCAGCAGCACTATGATAGCCGGATAGACCAGCATAAGCCAGGGCACGGTGTAGCCGACGATCTTGCCGAGGCCTATGGTCCCGATCCCGAAGCCCACGACGCTGGAGGCCGCGACGATGGCCTTGTACTGCAGTTTACCGCCGGACATCTCCTGGAAGACGTCGCCGGCGGTGGAGGTGAGACCCACCGAGGTGGTGAAGCAGGCGAAGGCCAGGAGGAGCGCGAAGACGGCCTTGCCCACGGCCCCGAGCACCCCCTCGGCGATCAGGACGGTGTAGACGCCTATGTCGGCCTCGGGGAAGACCGTGGCGGCCGTCGCGCCCAGGTAGGTGATACCCGTGGAGGTGACGAGGAGCGCCAGGGCGACGGCGGGGCCGATGTAGAAGAGGTTCAGCGTCTGGGCGTCCTTGTCGGTGATGCCCCTCATGTGCAGTTCCTTGAGGACCCATCCCCCGAACAGGGCGGCCCCAAGGGCGTTCATGGTGTTGTAGCCGTTGATGACCCCTTCGGCGAGGGGGTTCTCACAACCCGTCGCCGGGACGGGCCCGATCGGCGAGACGATCCCCTTTATGATGAGAATAGCCATGAAGACTATCAGTGCCGGGGAAAGGACCTTGCCGAGCCGGTCGATGACCTGGGCCCTGTTGCAGGCCACCCAGTAGTTCAGGGCGAAGAACACGGCCAGCGTCACCACGAGGGGGAAGTTCGGGAAGAAGAGGGCCACGGCCATCTCGTGGGTGGCCGAGGAGACGCGGGGCAGGATGAAGACGGGGCCTATGATCAGCATACATATCGTGGTGAAGACCACGCCGAAGGCCCTTCCCAGGGTCCGGGAGCTCATCTCCAGGAGGGTCTTCTGCTGCCGCGCCACGGCGAGATAGGCCACGAGGACCCCCAGGCTGTTGATGATCCCGTACCCCATGGCGGCGGTGAACCAGGCCGCCCCGGCGCCCTTGCCCAGGATCGGCGGGAATATCACGTCTCCCACGCCGAAATGCCCGGAGAACAGGGCCGCCGAGATAACCGCGAGTGCTCCGAAGGACAATAGATCCGAACGCTTTTCCATAACGCACCTACCTCCTTTTTTCGCCCGAGGGCGGATTAGATGAACATGATTATCATTACCATGAAGGGTAGATGCATCATTTTACATCCAATATAAAACATTGACCAGCAGGGAGTTCAAAAATCGGAGCCCCTCCTCGAGGCGAGCCCTTTCCTGAAGGGGTGCCTGACCTCCTTCATCTCCGTTACCAGGTCGGCCAAGCCCAGGAAGACCTCCGGGGCGGACCTGCCGGTGAGGACCACCTCCACGTGGGGAGGCCTCTCCCTTATCGCTTCGGCCGCCTCCCCGGGGTCGACGAGCCCGTAGTCGGCCGCGACGTTCACCTCGTCCAGCACGACCAGGTCGTAGAAACCCGAGGCCAGGCATTCCTTCGCCAGGGACAGCCCCCTGGCGGCCTCGGCGCGGTCCCTTTCGCTCTCCTTGCCCCGGTAGACGTATTCGGGGGTGCCGGTGCGCTCGTGGCGGACGCCGGGCAGGAAGGAGAGCCCCGTTATCTCCCCGTAGAAATCCCAGCCCTTCATGAACTGGATGAAGGCCACCTTCCCGCCGTGGCCGCAAACCCTCACCGCGAGGCCCAGGGCCGCCGTGGTCTTGCCCTTGCCGTCGCCGGTGTAGACCTGGACGAGTCCCGGATCGAATATCATTGAAGACCCTCCCTTCGTTTTCGGGCCCGATCCCGATGGTCGGGGGTGCTATCGGGAGCCCTATCCATTATCCTTGTTCCGGTGGGCCACGGCCACCGGGTAAAAAACACGGTAAAGGGGTGTCCAGCGATGCGGAAAGTCCCGGCCCTCAGGGAGGGCGATACGGTCGCCTTCGTGTCCCCTTCGAGCCAGTCCTCGATGGATTCCATCGAAAAAGCCGTCAGGGTCACCGAAGACATGGGGTTCCGGGTCAAACTGTCCCGGAGTTGCTACGAGTCCGAGGGCTACCACGCCGGGGGGGACTTCGTCAGGGCCGATGACATAAACAGGGCGTTCCTCGACCCCGAGGTCAGGGGCGTATTCTGCGTCCGCGGTGGTGACGGCGCCATAAGGCTCCCCCAGCGGCTGGACCTCGACGCGATCTACAGGAACCCCAAGGTGTTCCTGGGCTACAGCGACGTAACGATCCTCCACCTGGTGCTGAACAGGCCCAGGGGCTTCATCACCTTTCACGGCCCCATGCCCGCCACCGATTTCATAAGCAGTTCCTTCCCCGGCTACGTTCGCGACGGCCTTCTCAGGGCGGTCACCGGCGTGGAACCGCTGGAGGAGATCGCCCCCTGCCCGGGCGGCCCCGCCATGGAGACCCTCGTCCCGGGTACGGCCGAAGGCGAACTGACCGGCGGGAACCTCGCCCTCATTTGCGCCCTGATGGGGACCCCCTGGGAGATCGACACCCGGGGGAAGATCCTGCTGCTCGAGGACACCGACGAGCCCGTCTTCCGCATTGACAGGATGCTGACCCAATTGAGGCTGGCCGGGAAACTGGACGACGCGGCGGGGATCGTGCTTGGCCAGTTCACTCGTATCCCGCCGAGGAAGCCGAAGGATTCCTTCACCCTGCCGGAGGTCCTGGAAGCGATCCTCGTCCCCGAGGGGAAGCCGACGCTGGTGAACGCCTGCTTCGGCCACGGGCCGAGGAAGGCCACCCTGCCCATGGGGGCGCGGGCCGTGCTGGACGGTTCGAGGTCGACGCTGACCGTGGTGGAGCCGGGGGTGGAGTGAAGAAACCGTGAATAGCCAGTTGTGAATCGGAAAAGCCAGAAGGCGCGAAAGGTCAACGGCTGCCATGACGCTGTTTTCCCTGTTCCTGGTCGTTACAGCGGCTTTTCTCCATGCAGGGTGGAACCTGGTCGCCAAGCGCGTCGCCGGCGGCGCGGCCTTCGCGTGGCTTTTCTCCCTTTTCGCCTCGCTGCTCCTTTTTCCCTTCGCTCTTTTCGCCTCCCGGGGCGGGGCCTGCCGCTTCGGGACGCCCCTCGTACTCCTGGCCGCGGCAAGCGCCGCCTTCGAGGCCGGTTACTATATCCTCCTCCAGAAGGGGTACAGGGCCGGCGACCTGTCCATCGTCTACCCCCTCGCGAGGGGGACGGGGCCGCTGCTTTCCACCCTGCTGGCGATCGCGCTGCTGGGCGAGGAGCCCACGCTGCTGAACCAGGCCGGTACGGGCCTGGTCATCGCGGGGATACTCTGGATCGCCGGGGGCGCCTCCCTCTTCAGGGACTCCCGCTCCAGGGCGGCACCCCTGCTGGGCATCGCGACGGGGGCGTGCATCGCCGGTTACTCCCTGGTGGACAGGGTGGCCGTGGGGCTCCGGTCCTTCCCCCCCGTCCTTTTTTTCTTCGCCATCATCGCCTTCCAGACGGTCCTTCTCTCGCCTCCAGCCCTCCGCGACCCCGAGGGGATCCTCTTCCAGTGGGAGCGCAACAGGAGGCCGGCCTTTTTCATCGCCCTGATGTCGGCAGCGGCTTACCTGGCCGTGCTCTACGCCCTCTCCTTCACCCCCCTGAGCCTGGTGGCCCCGGCGAGGGAGGTCAGCGTCGTGATCGGGACGTACCTGGGGACGACGGTCCTCGGCGAGGGCGACAGGAAGCGCAGGATGACGGGGTCGGCCGTCATCCTGGCCGGTGTAGCGCTGTTGGCGGCGGGATGACGGGGAGGCCCGCCCCCGCCGTCACGACCGGGAGGATGAGGCTATACTTGGTGAAGGTAAGGCACGGCATGTTCATAAAAACAGGGCTTCCCGCCCCTTTGGGGGCGGGACGGCCGAAAGAAGGGGAGGAAGGTCCATGAAATTCGTCAGGTATCAAAAGGCCGGTGAAACGAGCTGGGGTATGCTCGAGGGCGACGTGATATCCGCCCTGGCGGGGGCGCCCTGGGTCACCAGGGAACCGACGGGGGAACAGACCCTGATCGGAGAAGTGAAGCTCCTGCCGCCGGCGGAGCCGGGCAACATCTTCTGCGTCGGCCTGAACTACGCCGACCACGCCGAGGAATCGGGCACCCCGATGCCCGAGGAGCCGAACATCTTCCTCAAGGGGGTGAATTCACTCCTAGGGCACGAGGGGACGATAATCATCCCCACCTGGCCGGGGAGGGTCGACTACGAGGGGGAGATGGCGGTGGTCATCGGCAAAAGGTGCAGGGACGTCCCCGAAGAAGATGCCCGGGACGTGATCTTCGGGCTGACCTGCCTCAACGACGTCACGGCCAGGGACCTGACGAAAAAGGACGCGCGCCTGACCCGCTCCAAGAGCTTCGACACCTTCTGCCCCATGGGGCCATGGCTTGTGGACAGCCGAGACGCGGGGGGCAGGAAGATCGAGACCAGGCTCAACGGCAAGGTGGTCCAGTCGTCGAACACCGACGCCATGGGGTTTCCCGCCACCCGGATCATAGCCCTCATAAGCCGCTTCGCCACGCTCTCCCCGGGCGACGTGATCGCCACGGGCACCCCGGCTGGCGTAGGCCCCCTGAGGCCCGGCAACGTGGTGGAAGTGGAGATCGAAGGGGTGGGCACCCTGAGGAATTACTGCGCCTGAACCGCTCCCGTGGGAAGAACCTCAGGGTTCAAACCTTTTTCTCCGGGTCGTCGCTGATACCGGCCTTCAAAAGGTCCAAATCTATGAACGCGTAATCCTCCAGGCATTCCTGCGGCGCGATCCTTTCTCTCGACGCTCTCTCGACACGATCGATCGCGTCCAGGAGGGCGGCTACTCCATTCCTGTCCAGGGCGGCCCCTTCCGGAGCATCGACGACGATGGAACGGTAAGGGTTCGCTGTGAGCCTTATGCTTCCAGAAAGGGGATGCCCCGAGAGAACAGCGCCCTTTTCAAGGTGCTGCAGGGCCTCCTTGAAAACCTCGGCGGGGCCCCCTTCTACTGGAATGCTCTCTTTGAACCTTTCGATCACGAGTGGGTTGTTAGTGATGATCCTGCTCCTTGGGAGGTTCTTACTCCCTTCCAGCACCAGCCACCTCCACCTGTTCTCCCTTGCGGAAAACGGTCTGCTCGGTGATGGGCGTGCAGATGGCGTTCAGGGCTCTCTCCAATATCTCCATCCTTATCTCCATCTCCGCCTCGTAGCTGTCCTCCGTGATGGAACCGACGGGGTGAGGTATCGCCACCCCCTGGACTATCCTGTTGGCTCCGACGGTGAGGGCGATGCTGGGTATGGCCGTGATCAGGGCTGTCGGTATCCCGGATCTTTCGATCTCCCTTGCCAGCGTTGCGCCGCAACGCGTGCCGGTGCCTCAGGTGGAGGTCATCACCACACCATCGACTCCCTCATCGTGGAGCATCGCCGCGATCTCGCGCCCGTATCGTTCAGCTGATTTCACCGCCGTTACGTTTCCCACGGTGACGAAATATTTCTCAAGCAGTTTTCGGAACCTGCCCGCTTTTTCAAGGCGCCGCATGCCATCCAGGGGCAGAACCCTGTCGGGGTCCTCGTTGGCATGGACCAAGTCATAACCGCCGTGGGCGACTTCGTAATCGCCTTTCTTGAGGTTGTCCAAACCCACCAGGGGATAGGCACACCATTTGGAAGCATTGTGAGCTTCGATCCGATCGGGGTTACCCCTGGGGACGATGCCACCCTCCGTGCCGATGGCAATAAGGGCTTCCTCAAGGTTCGCCACGGGAGGCGCAGGCGGGACGAGGTCATAGACAGGCATGGGTAGTTCCGTCTCAAAAGGCTCGCCGTGAATTTTCTTGAGGAGCATGGATACGGCCCTTTTCGATCCCCGCTCTTTTCTTCGGAAGTTTATCCGGACTCCACGAGGGTGATATCCTTCCACTTCCGGGCTTCCTATTTCTTCTCCATCGAGGAGACGGAGGCCGAACCGGATCATATCTTGAACCACCTTGCCAATTTTTCTCGCCGAATCTCCGGTCTTCAAAACGTAAGTCGTCCTTTTCGCTACATCCACCCCGGGATTTGTCTCGTGCATTGCAGAGATCGCAATCAGACCCAATAGGGATGAAACGCGGTCACAAAGGGTCCCGCATGCGGTCCCGTAACGCCCGGCACCGAAGGCCGGGCCGGCGAAAAGAAGATCAGCGTCAACTTCTTTTATCCAGGGGAGAATGGTCCTCTCAAATTCCTCAAGGTTTTCCGCAGCATAGTTGTCCCCGCATATCACCGTCCGCACGACCTCAAGACGGCCGCCGGAAGCCGCCTCGATCTGCTTGCCGAAACCCACCGGTTTGTCCTCGAACCAGGGACCGATCCCCGCTTTTTCTTCACCCCCGATGCCGGCAAAGAATTGGTTGATATAGTGAACGATCCTGTACTTTTTCATCTTCCCAGCACCGTCCCTCATATTGCCCTTGTGGAGAGGTTTTCCATCCCCAGTTCGTTCGTGGAGCCCATGATGCCGGCTATTTCCATGTTTATCGATCCATCCTTCAAAAGGCTTCCCGAATGACCACCGGTGATCACTTCGATAGTCTCCAAGTGTCCGATGACTTTTTCCATCGGGGGCAATACCACGCGTTCGTTCCCGTTACCGTTGGTGACAACGGCATCGGCGTATGGAGAAATATCCGCCAGCCCGGGAGACGCCCCGTCGCCACCGGCGTATTCGTCGGTCACGATGACGGTCTTGATGCCGGCCTGTTCGAGAATACTGGCCGTAAGCATCAGGTCACACTCGGGATTGCCGCCTCCGTCCTCGGCGATTATGGCCCCGTCGGCTCCCAGGCTTTTCGCGATTTTGAGGACCTGGAAAGAATTCCTTTCTTTTTCAGAGAAAGCCGTCCTCACGGGTTGGGCGATGATACCCAGGAAAGCCAGGGACTTCCCGTGCTCAGCGAGAAGGTCCTCGGAAATGGGGTCCCTTTGGTGATGATAGGTGGTGTGTTTATGACAGGGGGCGGCGCAGTTCCCGCTGACAATGGCCCCGTCAAAGAGTTCCGTGGCCTGCATATACAGAGGGACAGCACCTTCCCTTGCGTTCAATCCGTAAAGGTAATTGTCATGGAGCAGTCCTTGAGCCAGGACCTGCCTTACATAGACCACTTTCGGCAGGTCAGGGTATTTGGAGTGGATCTCGGGGATGGCTTCGTTGGCATAGACCGTCTCCTCGAAATACTCAGCCGTTGCGGCGGCCTTCCCTATGAAAGCAGCCGCCTTAACGCCGGCTTCCCTGACGACCCTCTCATGTTCGTACTTCCCGAGCCCTTCAACGGGTTCAAGGACGAGGACCACGTTGACCAACCTGGAGAAGATCGAATACTCGGCCCCGGGACCGGTCATGTCGATCAGCCCCTCCTGGAAGTTGACCAATCTTCCCGAGGTCACCACGGCCACGCCTTCGAGGAACGCCGTAGTACCCCTCCCGGCGATCGTCCTGGTGGGGTTTCCGATAAAGCCCGGGAAGACACAACCGGGACCGTCCACTTTAACCGCCGGCGCCAGGATATCCTTTACGGGGATTATCCTGATGCTCTCCCCGGGCCTGGCGATCTTCACATCGACGGAAAGGAGATGTTTGTCCTCGAGCAATTCTCTTTCCATATCATCGGCATTCAGGAAAAGGGTTTCGCCCCTGATTTCCGTCTCTTCGCCGAATTGCACGTCCTTTACCAATACCTTCCGTATTTTCAACGGCCCTTCTGTTACAACGGCGCCTTCCTTCTTTTGCTTTTCAAGACAGGTTTCAACAACCACGGTATTCACACCCTCTCGTACCACCCAACATTCGAATTCTTAAGCCCCTCTTTGAAGACTCTTCTTTCCAATCGCCAGACTACGGCCTTTCCCAAGGTCCTTGGAACAAGCCGGGGGACTTGCGCCCCCCGGCCCATCAACAATGAACGGTGAAGCGGAAAGCGCCAAGCATTGTCAGGCTATTTCTTCAGCGCTTCCATGGTCCTGTTAAAGTACTCTTCCCCGATATCTCCCTTGATGCCCGGCCACACTAATTCTTCCGCCTTTTTCACTATGGCCTTGAATTCTTCCGGCTTGATGTAGATAACCTTTACACCAAAATCGGCCAACCTCTTTTCGTTTGCTATTTGGGCTTCGGGAGCTGCTTTCCATCTCCTGGCCTCGAGTTCTCGACCCGCTTTGGTGAGTAGTTCCTGGTCCTCCTTGGAGAGCTTGTTCCAGAGGTCCTTGTTCATGTACCAGAACCACATTTCAAAGTGGTCGTTGATGACGAGGTAGACCTTCATGAGGTCCCGGAGGTTCGCATAGTACCCCTCGGCTCCCGCCCCGATAGCCCCGTCAACTATGCCCGTCTGCATGGCTGTGAAGGTTTCGGCCCAGGGGATAGGGGTGGCCATGTAGCCCAGTGCATCGGCGACCAATTCGTAGGACTTGATCGGCGGGACGCGGATCTTGATGTTCTTGGGAACATCGGGATCTCCTGGAGCCGGGGCTTCCTTGCCCAGGGCGATCCCTCCGAAATAGCAAGGCCATCCTGCGATGAGGTGTATGTTCTCCTTCTGGTCGAGGATCTCATCCACTATTTCGTACACGATCCCACCCGGGCCGAAGAGCTTCTCCGCTTCTTCGTAATTAGTGGCAAGGTACGGAGCTCCGGGAAGGTTCAGGGCCTTGGAGACCGTCGTACCCAGGCAGGCCAGCTGCATCTCGATGGCGCCCATCGATACCCTTTCCTGGACCACAGTGTAGTCGCCCAGTTGGCTTGCGGGGAAGATGTCGATCACGATCCGTCCGCCGGACTCTTCCTTGATCTTCTCGACAAGCCAGTTTACGTCATTGTCGACATCCGTCCCGGTAGGCCTTATATGCCCGATCTTCCACTGGTACTGCGCTGCGACAGCCGTGCCGGTCGCTATAACCATGATGGCAACCAGCAACGCTGTCCCAAGAACCAACCATTTCGCTCTCATCTCTTTTCCCTCCCCTTTTCTACTAATTTTGTCCTTGCCATTCACCGGCAACATCCCGTTGTCACCGGTGAGATTTCCCCAATACCAGGTCAAAAAACTGCTTGACCTAGATGAAGGGAAATTCCTTTCCCACGCCTTTTTCAAGAGCTTTTCGGTAAGCCAGGGTGGCGACGGTAACGTCCATTGCCCCTGTACCTATGGGAATACAGAGGATCCTTTCCTTTGAGTTTTCCCTGCCCTTCTTCTTTCCCGCAACGACCTCCCCTATGGTCCCGTACAGGTCCTCCTCCCCGAGACGGCCTGATTCGCTGACATCCTTGAGCGCTCCCCTGTGCAGGGTTTGGCCGACATGATCCACAATGATCTTGTCCATTGAAAGGATCAGTTCATCCTCACACTCCCTGAAAGAGCCCAGGGGACAGACGGTGACACCTTCACCTATCATGTCGTTCCTGATGAACTTGTTACGGGCGTGGGTTACCGACACAACGGCATGGGCTTCCTTGACGGCGTCTTCCGGGCGGTCCACGACCGTTATAGGCACCCCCATCTTTGGAGCCATTTCCTCTGCAAATGCCTGGGAGGCTTCTTTCCTGATATCGAAGACCCGGAATTCCTTCACCTTGAAAGCGGTAGCAATGGCTTCGACCTGGGTCCGTCCCTGGGCCCCGGCTCCATAGAGAGCTATTACAGGGTTCCGGGGTTCTGATACCAAGTATTTCAGGGCGACCGCCGTCTGGGCCCCTGTTCTGAGAGCCGTCACAAGGGTCCCATCCATGACGGACAGAAATCGACCATCCCTGGGGTCAACCAGAAGGATCATCCCGCTGATGTAAGGCATTCCTTTTGAGGGGTTATCCTCCCATCCCCCGATGAACTTAATCCCTGCTGACTCAAGCCAACCGACGTAGGCCGGCATTGAGTTCATTCCGGCGTTATAGGGGAGACCGCTTTCACCATCCCCTAGGTCCAGATGAACCTTCGTGGGGTTGATGACCGATCCTTCCCCCATGCCCCGAAAGGTTTTCTCCACTGCGTCGATCACTTCAGCCATGGAAACCAGTTCGACGATTTCTTTCTGCGTGACAAGAAGAGTGGCCACCACATCACCTCCTGTGTTTATAAGGGTTGAGGAACTTCTCACGCGAATTCGTAGAACCCCCCGATTCCCTTCTCTTCCGCTTTCTTGAGAGCAATCGTTGCGACCGCTATGTCCATAGCCCCGGTCCCTATGGGAATGCAAAGAGTCCTTTCCGACGGCGATCCCGGACCCTTCTTTTTCCCGGCCACGATCTCTCCTATCGTGGCGTAGATACTCTTTTCGGTGATCTTTCCGGCTTCGCTCAGTTCCTTCAGTGCTCCCCTGTGCAGGCATTGTCCGACATGGTCCACGATGATCCTGTCGGCGTTGAGGATGTAAGCATCTTCACACTCCTGGTACGAACCCATGGGGAAGAGGATCCCACCGGGTTTGATCCAGGAATCCTTGACAAATTTGTCCTTGGACTGGGTTACGCAGACGACGACGTCGGCACCGGTCGCAGCCTCTTCCGGGGTTTTCGCTATGACGATCTTCCCCTGGACCGTATCCTTCATGTCTTCCGCGTATTTCCTGCTGGCCTCGGGGGAAATATCGTAGACGTGGACCTCGTCGATATGGAAGAGTTCCGCTATCGCCATGGTCTGGGTATGCCCCTGCATCCCGGCCCCGAAAAGTCCCAGCTTCAAGTTTTTCTCCGGGTGGAGGTACTTCAGGGCTACCGCTGTCTGGGCCCCGGTCCTCATATTGGTGATGTAGGCGCCATCCATTACGGCCCGGAAATTACCTATCTTCGGATCGATGAGAAGGATCAAGGAGGTAATGTAAGGAAGACCCCTTTTCTTTCTCTCGCCCAGGAAACCGCCCGCCCACTTGATCCCCGCCGAGTCCAGCCAGCCGATATAAGCGGGCATAGCATTCATGAATCCCTCGTAGGGTGGGAACTCCGCTGTCTCTCCAAGGTCGAGGCCGACTTTCGTGGGGTTGACCACCGTCTCCTCTCCCATGCCCCTGAAGGTCTTCTCCGCCGCATCGATCACGTCCTTCATTGAAATCAGTTTCTTTACTTCTTCCTGGCTCAATAGTCTTGTTTTAAACATGTTATCCTCCCCCACATTCTCTGAAATTATGTCAAGGACATTCTTCCTTGCAGTGCCTGCACCGCGAGAGCCACTCTTCTTTCAAGCGTATCGCGGTCTTCGTCACCCCCAGGCTCGCCTGGGTGGAACCCCTGAGCTCAGCCGGCATTAATTGCTGGACGTTCACCAGGGCATCGATCACTTCATCGGGGGGGATTACGCTTCTTATCCCGGCCAGCGCCATGTCGGCGGCGGCGAAGGCGTTGGCTACGCCCACGGCGTTTCGCTTGATGCAGGGGATTTCGACGGGGCCGGCCACGGGGTCACAGACGAGCCCCAAGAGGCTCTTCAAGGCCAGCGCCATGGCGTGGGCCGTCGCCTCGGCCGATCCTCCCCCTAGGTAGGCCAGGGCGGCGGCGGCCATCGCCGAGGCCACCCCTATCTCGGACTGGCACCCCCCCAGGGCCCCGGATATGGGCGCCCTGAAAGCTACTAGGGCCCCGTAGACACCCGCCACCAGCAGTGCGTCCACCAGAGTATCGTCTTGCAAAGACCTCTGTTCCTTCATAGCGGAAAGGACCCCCGGCAGCACCCCGCAGGAGCCCGCCGTCGGCGCGGCGCAGACCCGACCCATGGAAGCGTTGACCTCCATGGCGGAAATGGCTTTCGCTACGGCCAAGGGCAGGACCGGCCCCGACAGGGTGACCCCCGAGTTCAAGGCATCGAGGAGTTTGCGCCCGTCATCGCCCGGCATAAAGCCGCCGACCATCCTGTTGCGGCCCGAAAGGCCCGCCTTCGTCGATCCCTCCATGACGGACCAGACACGGGCCAGTTTCTCCCGAGTCTCTTCCCTGCTCAGCCCGCTGCGCCCTGCTTCGTAATTTTCCAAGGCCGGGAGGAGCCCGATCTCCCCTGAAAGCCGGACCATCCCCTCCACGGTGCTGAAAAGGGCGGGACCGTCCGCCTTTCCGTAGTCGTAAAGCCGCGGGAGGAAGCTGACCCCCAGGACACCGTTCGCCTTTCCCAGCCCCTCTAGCACGGATCTTTCAGGGGACGCGAAGGGCCTGATCACGAACAGCCTCGCGCCGCCAGGGCCTTCCGAGACGGAGGGCTCACTCCCGGCGGCGATGGCCGCCGCCTCATCGGGGAAGGCCGCGCCGGGCCCGGTGAATAAAAGGACCTCGTCGTGCTTCCCCCGTAAGTCCACGGGGAAACCATCGATGGAGGAGACCTGTATCTCCCCGCCGCCAATGGTGACGCCCTCCACGCGCCGCGTTTCCCCCTCGCGGGTCTCGAGTTCGACTACTATCGTGTTGGGGTTTTTCGTTTCCGAGGGAAGAGCAAGGACCCGGATGGAGATGCCTCTTTTTTCCGCGCTTTCGAGGGCTTCCCTTATGCCGGGATCGTCGACACCCATGCCCAGAAGCCCCGCGACGACTCCCGAGTCCGTCATGTGCCCCTTGTAGGTCTCGGCCAGGGACCCGTAAAAGGTGATGACGGCCCCCTTCAGGGCCCCCCCGGCGATGCCGCGCGCCATGAGACCTACGCGGACGGCTCCGGCAGTGTGGGAGCTTGAGGGTCCCGTCATGATGGGGCCCAGTATGTCAAAAATGCTTCCCGGTACTTCGAGAACAGCCATCCCCTGATCCTCCCCGAGCTATGCTCCTTCCACCAGCTTTTCCCTGATGCTTTCGATACCGGCGGAGCGGAATCCCATCCTTTCCATTGTCCGCCCTTCAGAAAAGTGATCCCTGCCGTTGATCTTCCCCGCCAGTAGAATTATGCTCTCGATCACGGGACAGGGCACACCGAGAGCACGTCCCAGGGAAGCCACCGGCACCAGCAAATAGGGAACGTCTTCCGTAAGGTACCTATGGGATAAGGTTTTTGGAGCGTCAGGACCATGACCTCCGTAAACGTTGCTACTCTGGAGAACCTCGTAGAGAGTCTCACCCTCCAGGCTGTAAGTTTCTCTAAGCCACTGGATCTCTGTCTGAAGCTTAAGACCTAGAGCCTTCCCGACGGCGATCCTTTCAGCATCGACAAATTCAGAAATTTTGCATACCGATGGGCTCATTCCGTCAGTATAAAAACGGAAATTACCTTTTTCAGATTCAATGCGTCCGGCATTCAGGATCATCGTCGAGCAGTGGACCACCATGTTCATATTGGAAAAACCAGTCTCAAGGACGTTGGACGCTTCCACGATAGCGGTGGGAAACATTTCCCCCACTGCTTCAAGCAGTTCTCCGTTCCTTTTTGACGGCAGGGCCGCCAACAAGACCTTCGTCTTGATCCCCCAGATGTCCACAATGCCGGGTTCGATCTGTCTACAGGCATAGGGGAGTGTATTGGTCTCCCCCAAAAGGATCCCCTCTTTTTTCCCGGCATCCAGCCAGTTAACGGCTTCCAGGGAGCCGAAGTTCCCCGGTAGGAACACCACTTTCATCCCTTCGGAAATATAAGGACCTGCTTTATCGATGATGGGTTTCTGAGCAAAAGACGGCGCGGCAACGTAGACGACATCAGCCCCCGCCAGGGCCTCTGCGGCGTTTGTCGTGGTTTTTTCGAGTTCGCCGAAGCCTTCGAGTTTACCTCTCAATTCGATCCCGCCCATGTCCTCTATGACGGGGACCTTATCTCCAAAATCGGGGTGTTCAAAAAGCCGCACACTGTAGCCTTTGAGCGCCAAGTGACCTGCCAGGGCCTGTCCGCCATTTCCCGCACCTAGAACAGTCACTACCGGTTTCATTTCACCACGCTCCTTGATACCTGAGGGTCACAACAGGGGAACCCCCCTTTTCTCATTTCACATAACCGAGGACCGTCGGCAGCCACATTGAGAGCGGAGCCCAATAGGTCGTTAGGAAGATGATGGGGATATAGGCAACGATCAAAAAAATCATGGTCGGCTTGAAGATGTCGGTGAATTCACATTTGCCTACCCTCATCCCAAGATAGAGGATGCTGGCATAAGGAGGCGTCACACCGCCCATGGCGAGGTTGGTTCCCATGATGGCCGCGAGTTGGATCGGGTTCATACCCATCTCCCGGACAAGGGGGAGAAGGAGAGGGGCGATCAGGATTATCCCCGTAATGTCATTGACTATCATCCCTACAAAGAAGAGAAAAATATTGATGAGGAAAAGGATCAGCCAGTAGTTCTCCGTTAAACGGAACACCACTTGTACAAGCATTTGGGGAACCCTGAGCATGACGAAGGTCTGGCTCAGGATCAGGGTGAAAAGGATCATCGTCATAATGGCCCCTACGGACGTTGCCGATTCTCTCACGAGGGGGATGAAATTCTTGAGGTTCAGCCCCTTGTACACCCAGAACCCTATCGGCAGGGCCAGGATCGCGGCCACGGCGGCCGCTTCGGTGGGAGTAAAAACTCCACCGTAAATCCCCCCCAAGATCACGAAGGGAATAGAAAGGGCCGGGATGGCCTTGGAGAAACGGGCGGGCATTTCCTTTCTTCTTTGTTTATGCGTCTCGAGGTCTTCCAGGATAATACCGGGCATCTTGCGGACCCATACGAGGTTGACGATCGATAGAGATAGGGTGATCAGGAGCCCTGGCCCCACCGTGGAAAGGAAACAGGCCAGGATCGATGTCTCCGTAATCCATCCGAAGATGATCATGGTCACACTCGGCGGTATCAGTAGTCCCAGGATGGAGGAAACAGTAACCAGGGCCGTGGCGTAACCCCTGGGGTAACCCTGGGCCACCATCCGGGGAACCATTATGGGCCCGGTGGCCGCTACGCCGGTAAAGCCGCTGCCCGAAATGGCCCCGATTATGGCGCAGGTTACTGTACTGACGACACCCAATCCTCCCTTGATCCTTCCTACGAACAAATCCACGAAATCTAAAAGCGTGTCAGCAATCCCGCTGTTAGCCATGAGTAGCCCGGCGAAAATGAAAAGGGGACTGGCCAAGAGGACCATGGCTATCATCTGGTTGAATCCCCACATCATCATGCTGGCCATGGACACGTTCCCGAATAGGGTCAAAAAAAGCAGGGCGCCTCCAAAACAGAAGGGCAGTGGAACACTCAAGATCAAAAGAAGGATAAGGATCAGAACATCGAGAAGTATTACTGTCGTGAGACTCATGGCTATTCCGCCTCCTCGCTTTTTAAAGCAGCCCTGAGGCCAAGGAAGTCGTCTCCAAGTTCCACGGCGGTGTAAACCGCCATAAGGGTAAGACAGATGAAGAGGGCGCTTTCGCCAAAGAAGAGGGGGATGTAAAGGAGGTTACTGAGTTTCCAAACTCTCAACGAATACTGCAAGTATTCAAAGGCCCAATAGGTGAGCCACAAGCATACGCCCAGGGAGATGGACGATTTCAGGATCTCCAGTAATTTGAGCGCGAGGGGACCCTTCACGTAAACATTGATCACATTGCACTCTATATGGGTCCTTTCCATAGAAGCGCTTGCTCCTCCCAGGAGGTAGAGCCATATTGCCGGGAAAAGCAACAGTTCCTCAATGCCCATGAGAGGAGCATGAAGAACATACCGCATGATTACCTGCACAAAGACGAGGACCGTTACGCCAAGCATCAGTATGAACAACACAAACCCCTGAATTTCGTATAGCATTGACCAAAGCCTTTTCACAACGTCTTTTGCAGTCATGATTTCCCTCCCCCTTGGTTAAGATTGAGCGAAAGCGATGAATCATTCTCCCTACCTTGATAATATTATTATCCTATTGTAGGATAATTCACAGTGCTCAAATAGAGTAACAAATGGGCATACTGCTGTCAATATAATCCTACGTGAGGGGGGATATCAGCTAAAAAGGGGCGAGGGGGAGGGAGGACCTCTTTATTAGGTGATTACTCCCTATCTGGCACAAGAGGTGTAAAGTCACATATATACTGACAGAGAACATTGAATATTTCGTTTCGTCGGTTATTGTACCGGAACTCGAGTTCTTTCAGGTAATAAGGGAACCAGGTCCTTGAAACACCATGGTGCTTGATAAGGCGTTCCTTGGCAAAGCTCCAGAAGCCTTCCAGGCCGTTGATGTAGACTTTGCCGCTGGCATAGACCCTTTTGCCGTGATCCACCTTGAGGTGCCTGTATCCGCAGAACATAAGGGAATCGTAGACCTTGAACTTGTCCGTGTAGACTATGCTTCCGCGGCGCACCTTCTTGATGGTCATGCCAAGGAGCGTTTCGGCCCTTACGTTCGGGACGGCCTCCACGTGAACAAGTCCGTCCCTTTCCAGGATGCCGAAGACCGGGACCTTGCCGGAGGCGCCGCGGCCGCGTTTGCCTTTACGTTTGCCGCCGAAATAGGATTCATCTATTTCCACCTCGCCGCCCAGAAGTTTTTGGGCGTCGGGTGCATGGGCCATTATGGCCCCTCTAAGAACCATTACAGCCCTGTGGGCGACCTTGTATGAAACGGACAGCTGTTGGGCGATCTTTCGGGATGAAAGCTCCAGCTCGAAGAGCTTTATTAGCCGAAGCCACTGTCCGCAGTCAAGGTCAACCAGATTAATCCACCTTCCGGAGAAGTCGTGGAAGGTATAACCGCAACGGGAGCATCGACGTCTACCGTCAGTAAGCCTGTAAAGTTTTCTTTGTCTGCATTTAGGACAAAATCTTTGTTGGTTTTTCCAGCAAAATCCCAACATGAATTTCCTGGCTGCAGACTCGGTACGGATCAAGTGTTCATAGGCTTTGAGGTCCATGGCACCATCCTAATACCAGTGCCAAATAGGGTGCAATCACCCTTTATTAAAATTGGAGCATTGACGGGCTCTAATATATAAGGAACCTCTGAACAAAAGACCTTGATAGTTGCAACATTGGGACCTTGACAACCGAATCCGTTTCCTGTGGATAAGTCAGGCTATTCCGGTCTTAAGAAGATCATTTCAAGGCCTTCGGAGGATTGTATCGCCCCTTTTGCTTCCTTTTCTGGCCTTTCTCCCCATATCCAGGGACACTACACCCCTGCCAGGAGCGAGAGCAGTTCCCTCCTGACCATGTAAAGGTTAGACAAAGCAAAGAGAACATGGATGCCATTGGTGTTCTTCGCAAGACCCTTGTAGCGAACCTTCCTGTATCCGAATACGTTCTTGACCACACCGAAGACGTGTTCTACCCGAACGCGGGTCTTGGAAAGCATCTTGTTCCTTTCCTTCTCCTCTTCCGTGAGCTTCCTGTTTCTGGTGGACCTTTTGTTCGTGTTATCCGAGGCCATGGGAGCCTTGTCGTTGATCTCTTCCGTCTTGCCCATGTAGGCCGAGTCGCCCCATACTCCGCTTTCTCCCCCATGAAGAAGTTCGCCGATGAGATGCGAGTCGTGCACGTTGGCAGGCGTAGTGACAAGGCTGTGGGCCAGTTTAGTGGCTTTGTCGACACCTATGTGGATCTTCATGCCGAAGTAGAACTGGTTGCCTTTCTTCGTGGAGTGCATTTCTGGGTCCCGCTTCTTCTCTTTGTTCTTCGTCGAAGACGGAGCGTTGATGATGGTGGCATCAACGATGGTACCCTCGGAGAGCCTCATACCTCTTGATTCAAGGTGGGCGTTGACCTCCCTGAAGATCATCTTGCCAAGGTCATGGGCCTCGAGAAGGTGGCGGAACTTGCAGATCGTCGTTTCGTCCGGTACAGGCTCGTTGCCGAGGTCTATCCCAACAAATCGCCTCATGGATTCCATATCGTAGAGCGCTTCTTCGGCTCCGGGGTCGCTGAGGTTGAACCAACTCTGCAGGAAATGGATCCGAAGCATCCGTTCCAGTCCTATGGGAGGTCTACCCCTTCCCAGCTTGGGGTAGTAAGGTTCAATGAGGGCGCAAAGTTCCTTCCAGGGGACGACCTGTTCCATCTCGGCCAGAAATTGCTCGCGCCTTGTGGTCTTTTTAAACTTCTCGAAGGTCACGGCGTTGGCAAGGCTCTTCTGGCTCTTCATGCGGGATCAGCTCCCTCAAAGGATGGTATGGTCGTACAGAAGGCTGGAATGGACAAACCAAGGCTGTCACAACCATATTTTACTAGGTCAAGGTCCGTTTCTAGAGGACTTTTTCAGAGATTCCATAATTTTGAGAAAAAGAATGGATTACCCTTTTTGGGATTCCCCCCCCTCGTTGGGAGCAAACGACAAAACAAGAGAAAGAGGATAGGAAATGATCAAACCGGTTGTGCGTTCAACCCTTTACGAATCGGTCCTGACGCAGATGTTGACCGCCATTGAAAGAGGTTACTGGGAACCAGGCAGCCGCATGCCTGGAGAGAGCGCGTTGGCTTCAGAGTTCCAGGTGAGCCGCAACTCGATCAGGGAAGTAATGAAATCCCTCGCCTTCTTCGGGATAGTCGAGCCCCGTCCAGGCAACGGTACTTTTCTCTCCCCCAATGCTTTGAGGAATATCCACAACACAGAGCTTGTCAAGCTCATTTCGGGACGATCCTCACTCATCGAGCTGATGGAGGTCCGTCTTCTTATTGAAGCCCAGGCGGCCTACTGGGCTTCCGAGCGAGCGACAAAAGAAACGATCTCTGAACTGGAGGCAATCCTCAAGGAGGACGAGCTCCTGCCGGAACCTGATGTTGACCTTCACGCCAGGTTTCATGACACCATAGTGAAACTCTCGGGCAACAAGCTCCTGATCCAGCTTTACAACTCGATCAGGGCGGAGATTTCGATTCAGAGAAAAAAATTCAAGGAATGGCCTATAGAGGACCGCCGCAAATTTTCCCTCGAACACGCCGAGATCCTGGACAAGATCAAGAACAAGGATCCAAAAGGCGCAAGGGACCTAATGCAGGAGCACATCATGGACAGCCTCTGGAAAATCCTAGAAAACGGAAAGGCGCCTGCTCCAAGTGGACTAGACCCCCAAGAATGATTGAAACCTTAAATCGAAGAGACTGAAACGCCGGGGGAGCGGCTTCGGCGGCTCTCCAGGAAGAGGTGATCCTTGCGATGCTCTACCGCAAAGTGCCGAAAACGGGCGATGAACTGTCCATACTGGGGTTCGGGTGCATGCGCCTCCCGACGAAGGAAGGCCGTATCGACGAGGAGCGGGCCGCCGCCCAGGTCCGGTACGCCATTGACAGGGGCGTCAACTATATCGACACCGCCTGGACCTACCACGGGGGGGAGAGCGAGAGCTTCCTCGGGAGGGCCCTCCGGGACGGCTACCGGGAGAGGGTGAGGCTGGCCACGAAGCTGCCCTCCTTCCTGGTGAAGTCCCGGAGCGACATGGACCGCTTCCTGGAGGCCCAACTGGAGAAACTCCAGACAGACCGCATCGACTACTACCTCCTGCACACCCTCACCGGGCCACTATGGGAACGCCTCGACGCCCTCGGCGCAAGGGATTTCCTCGACAGGGCCAAGGCCGACGGCCGGATCGTGAACGCGGGATTCTCCTTCCACGGCCTCGGGACGGATTTCGCCCCCATCGTCGACGCCTACCCCTGGGAATGCTGCCTCATCCAGTACAACTACCTGGACGAGGAGAACCAGGCCGGCACCAGGGGGCTCGAGTACGCCGCCTCGAAGGGCCTGGGGGTCTTCGTCATGGAACCCCTCCGGGGAGGGAACCTGGGCTTGCCCGGGGCGCCGCCCCCGATCGCCGCCCTGTGGGATGAGGCCCCCTTGAAGAGAACCCCCGCCGAATGGGCCCTGCGCTGGGTCTGGGACCATCCCGGCGTCGTCATGGTCCTCTCGGGCATGAACGATGAAGCCCACATAGAGGAGAACCTGGGGACAGCCGGCGAAGCCCTGCCCAATTCGCTGACCCCCGGAGAAAGGGGCCTCGTCAAGCGGGCAGCCGCCCGGTACAGGGAGTTGATGAAGGTCGGCTGTTCCGGATGCGGTTACTGCATGCCCTGCCCCGCGGGGGTTAACATCCCCGCTTGCTTCGAGGTCTTCGACAGGGTCCACCTCTTCGGCGACCTCGAGGGGGGCAAGGACTCTTACGTGATGAGGATGAGCGGCGTTTTGCAGAGGAGCGGGAGCGGTTTCGCCTCCCAGTGCGTCGAGTGCGGGCAGTGCCTGGGGAAATGCCCCCAGGGCCTCGATATCCCCCTTCTTCTTAAGGATGTCGCTGCCGAACTGGAAGGCCCGGATCTCGAGGAGAGGGTCCTCGAAATGGCCCGGAGGAGGAACATTATCATTTGAACGGCGTGGATGACCGGTCTCAACGGCTGGGCGCCATGACGGTCCTCCTGGTAGCCACGTATTCGACATCCACCCAGCCCGGCGCAATCCCGGGCCTGTCGGAGACCCTGGGGTAGATCATCCTCCCCCTTAGCTTGCCGCTGGAAGGTTCGTACAGCCCCGTGAGGACCTTGGTCTCGTAGGGGTAGGCCTCGTACCACCAGGTCGCCACGAAGCGGTCCTCTCCCGCCGCCCCCTTGAAGATCGTGGCGGAGTGGACCCCCCCGAAACCGCCGAAGGTGATCACCACCTTCCCGTTGTCGCGGTCGATCTGCATGAAGGTCTCCGTCTCAGCGATGGGCACCTGGGAGGGTTCCCTGTCGGTGAAATGATCGGCGCCTTGCACCTTGACATCCCAGTAACCGGAAAGATCCTGGGCCTGGGCGGCATTGAAGGAGACGAGAAGTAAAAAAAGGACGGTCCAGGAGGAAAACGACCTTTTCGCCAACTCCTCCAGCTCCTTTCCTGTCCGGATCGGGGATATTTACCCTGTTATCATAGCACCAGGCTCACCCCATCGAAACGGACCTTCGGCGCCGCAACGCCGGAAGACTGGCCCTTCGAGGGTTTTTCATATAGTATTTAAAAATTGTTGGTCGACCGGCCGGCGCGTCTTGAAGAGCCGGCCCGTCGGCGGGCGAGAAGGGGGCGGGATGCCTTGTCGGATGGGACCATCAGGCGGGGTGAAAGGCGCGACAGGCTCGTCATGGCCGCCGCCGATATCACGGCCATGATGATCTTCTCCACGGCCCTGTGCATGATGATCGAGATCTTCATCGCCAGGCTCACCTTTTTCCAGTCCGTCCAGGCGAGGATCGCCGCCATACCGGTCAACCTGGTCACCGGGAGGCCTTACGGCTGGTTCAGGGACAGGCTTTTCACCTTCCTGGGGATCGACCGGACAATGCCCCTGAAAATGATCGGGGGCGACACCCTGGCCTTCGTCATCTTCCAGGTGCCCCTTTATGTCATCGTCCTCCTCTTCGCAGGGGCGACCTGGAAGCAGATAGCGGTTTCCTCGGCCTTCATGTCGCTGATATTTTCCCTTGCCGGCCGCCCCTACGGCATCTTCCTGGATCTTTGCAGGAACCTCGCCCGCCGTGTCCTGGTATCCTTACGGGATAGGGAGACCATCAGCGGCGAGTTGCTGCCCGGGGCGGGAGAGGAGGAAGCCTCGTGAAGACGGACCTCGACAGGATCCGGAAGGACCTGGAAAACCTGGCCCTCTTCAACGCGACCCCGGGGAAGGGTCTCACCCGCTTTTCCCTGACGCCCGAGGACCGTGGAGCCCGGGACTACCTGTCCGAGCGCCTTAGGGAACTTGGGGTCTATGTCTACGAAGACGCCGCCGCGAACCTCGTCGGGAGAAGGGAGGGCGGCAACCCTTCCCTCCCGCCCATCATGATGGGCTCCCACTTCGACTCCGTGCGGCACGGAGGCAACTTCGACGGGCAGGCCGGGGTGGTGGCGGCGCTGGAAGTACTCCGCTGCCTGGAGGAAAGGGGCGTGCGTACGGCCCACCCCGTCGAGATGATAGCCATGATCGAGGAGGAAGGGGGGCGCTTCGGGGCCGGCTTCCTCTCAAGCCGCGCCATGACCCTTGGGATCGCCCGGGAGGAACTGGAACAGCGCAAGGACGAGGGCGGGGTCACCCTGGCCGAGGCCTTGACCCGCTTCGGGTTCGACCCCGCGAGGATCGCCGAAGCGAGGAGAAAGCCGGGGGAAGTGCGGGCCTTCCTGGAAATGCACATTGAGCAGGGCCCCGTGCTGGAAAGGGAGGGCTTCGAACTGGGCATCGTCACGAGCATCGTGGGCACCGACCTCACCCGGGTGACCGTCGAAGGGAGGCCGGACCACGCCGGGACGACCCCCATGGACATGAGGCTCGACGCCCTCAAGACGGCGGCGGTCGTCATCGGGAGGATCCCATCCTTCGCCGCGGAACAGGGCGGAGACGCCGTGACGACGGTGGGTTCCCTCGTCGTGAGGCCCGGGGCCGCGAACGTGGTCCCCGGCGAGGTCGAATTCACCGTGGATATCCGCTCCCTCGACACCCTGTCGATCAAGGCGGTCAAGGACAGGGTCAGGAGGGACCTGGACGAGAGGGCCGCCGCCGACGGGACGGCCTACCGGGTGGAGCAGCTTCTCGAAGTCGAACCGGTGGAACTGGACGAGGGGATACGCCGGGTGCTCCAGGACCAGGCCGACGGGCTGGGCTTTTCCTGGCGGACCATGAGCAGCGGGGCGGGACACGACGCCATGATAATGGCCCCCTTTTTCCCCACGGGGATGATCTTCGTCCCGAGCAGGGGAGGCAGGAGCCACTGCCCGGAGGAATGGACCGATTACGAGGACCTGCAAAAGGGCGTAGAACTGCTTTACCACGCCGTGACGGCCATCGACAGCCAGAAAGCGAAAGGGTAAGGCCTGCCGGAGTACCCGTTACCTCCTGGAGAGCAGGTTCATCACCAGCGTAAGGACAAGGCTGATGATGACCATCGAAGTGATGGGTATGAAAACCCTCGTCCGCCCCGTCTCGTAGCAGATATCCCCGGGGAGTTTGCCGAACCATGACAGGAGCCAGGGGGCGAAGTGAAGGACCGCCCCCAGCAACAACAGGACCACGCCGGCGGCCATGAGCCATCTTGCCATTACGGACCCCCTCCCGTTAAGAAGGTTAACCTCAAGGTCCCCCTCTTTTCAAGCAGGATCGAACCCGGGTATTGACGAAAGCGGGATCTGGGGGTATCTTTTTCCTCGACCGATCAAGGTGACTTCAAGCGAGGAGCGTTGTCATGCAGGTTTCCGTCAGAAGAACGACCCGACCTAACCCGTGCGTCCCGCCCAGGTCCCGAAAGAGCCCCTCCCGGGAAGGTACGGTCTTGTCCTGACCCAGTGACATGTTCAACGCGAAAGCATCCAGGGCCGCCGACCTCCGGGTCGGCGGCATTTTATTACCCAGGGGGGATCATCATGAAGGAGAAAGACGAGACAAGGATTTGCGTGATCGGCGCCGGAATCGTCGGAGGGGCCATCGCGGAGGCGCTTGTGCCGCGATACCCGGTGACGGCGACGCGCCGAAGCTTCGACAAACTGAACGGGCTCAGCGAAAAGGGCGTCAGGGTGACCTCCGACAACAGGGCGGCCGCCGAGGACGCCGACCTGGTGATCCTGTCCGTCAAGCCGGCGCAGGTGGTCCCGGTCCTCAAGGAGATCGCCGAGACCGTCAGCGGCAAGACCGTCGTATCCTTCGCCGCGGCCATTTCGACGGATATACTGAAGCTGGCGGCGCCGAAGGCCCACTTCGTCAGGGCGATGACGAATATCGCCGTCCGGATCCACAAGGGGTTTACCCTCTTCTACCCCGAGCGGGATTTCCCCGCGGAGAGGCTCCCCCTGCTGGAGAGGATACTGATGGAACTGGGAGAGATCCAGCAGGTGGATGAACAATACCTGGACGTCCTTACGGCCATGTCGGGCTCGGGGCCGGCCTACATCTTCACCGTGATCGAATCCATGATATACGGGGCGCTCAGGGAGGGGCTCCCCAGGAACCTCGCCCTGATAGCGGCGGCCCACACGGCCATAGGGGCATCGTGCCTCCTCCTTGAGACGGGAAAACACCCCGCCGAGTTGAGGGACATGGTGCTGACCCCGGGAGGGGTGACCATTGACGGGATCTACGAACTGGAGGAAAGCCGCATCCGGACGGCCTTCATGAAGGCCATCAGTGCGGCTTCCGCGAGGGCCCGAACCCTTTCGGCCGAAGCGAGGGCCCAGGCCATGCAGGAGATCGAATAAAGCCCCCTCGAGGGGCTGACCTTGAGGCGCACCCTCCCGTTCGCGGTCTATACAATTCTTTACATTTTCAAAGGGCACCTTAATGAGATGGACCCTAGAATGAGGATCGGTAATGGACCGCGAAGAGATCATGAAAGGGAATACCTTTCTCGAGAAACGGAGGTACGCCCCATGAGAAAGATAACAGCCCTGCTCCTATTGGGAAGCCTGTTCCTCGGCACGGGCCTCTCCGTGGCGGCTTCGGCCGCCGGGCCCGACCTCGACGGGATGGTTTACTGGGCCGAGGAGGAGGTGGACAGCCTCTTTTCACCGGAACTGATGAGGGCCCTCGCCCTTACGCCCAGCCAGAGGAGCACCTTCCAGGAACTCCGCGGCAGGGACTGGGGTTACCGGCCCGACCAGCGGTATTCCGGCGGGCTGGACGCAATCTTCAGCCTCGGCGGGATGATAAGGCCCGGCGGCCCCAGGGTCGTGATCGAACGGGAGAACGACAACTTTCGGACCTTTTTGGCCCTCCTCGCCTTCGGCCTCCTTCTCAGCCAGGCCCAGGACACCGACAGGTATTACGACCCCGGCTACGGCTACGATTATGGTTACGGTTACGGTTATGGTTACGGGCCCGGCCGCTGGATCAGGATCGACGATTTTCTCTACCTGTTCTTCAGGATCCTGGACATGAACCAGCGCTATACCTTCAAGATATACTTCGACCGCTGGTACGACGACTACTACTACAGGCCCGACCGCTTCAGGGACTACCATTACCGCTACTACCGGGAAGCGATGAGGGATTGGGACCGCAGGCTCCACCTGAGCGAAAAGCAGAGGAGGGACATGGAGCGCTACTACGACGACCTGTACAAACGCCGGTGGGACAGGGAGAGGCGCTACAGGGACCTCGAGAAGGATTACCTCAAGAGGAACTGGGACCGCGATTCCTTCCGCGACATCGACAGGTACAGGCGGGACCTACTCCAAAGGCGCCGGGAAAGCCTGACACCGCCCCGTGACTCGAGGGACAGGTTCCGGTCGATACTCGATGACGGACAGCGCAAGACCTTCGATTCCCTGATCCGGGAGAGGGAAAACCGGCAGGGGGGCCGCGAAAGGCCGACGCCGCCGAAGTTCCAGGACAGGCCGGTGCCGCCGAAGTACCAGGGAAAACCGGCGCCGCCTAATGTGCCGAACAGGCCGGCACCGCCAAAGTTCCAGGAGAAACCGGCACCACCAAAGTTCCAGGAGAAACCGGTACCGCCAAAGTTCCAGGAGAAACCGGCGCCACCAAAGTTCCAGGAGAAACCGGCACCACCAAAGTTCCAGGAAAAGCCTGCGCCGCCAAAGGCACCGAACAAGCCAGCGCCACCGAAGTTCCAGGAAAAGCCGGTGCCGCCGAAGGCACCGAACAAGCCGGCGCCACCGAAGTTCCAGGAAAAACCGGCGCCGCCAAAGGCACCGAACAAGCCGGTGCCGCCGATACTGACGAAGAACCCCGGACCAGCCCCGGGGCAGAAAAAACCGCTTCCGCCGGTGGTGACGAAACCTGTAAAGGACGGGAAATAGGATTCCCACAAGCGGCAAAAGGGAGGGTTCACCCTTGGGGGTGAACCCTCCCTTTTCTTATCGTTACCCGACGAAGCCCAGGATATCAGGACGACTGGGCGGCGGGCCTCACCGTCCCCCTCACGATGAGGATCACCCCGAAGAGGATGACCGCCGTCGCGGCAAGGCTCCCCGTGTTGAGCCTCTCGCCGGCCAGCAACCATCCGAGGATAATCGCCACCACGGGGTTCACGTAGGCGTAGCTGGAGGCCAGGGCCGGGTCGGTCTTCTTCAGGAGCCAGATATAGGAACTGAAGCCCACGATCGACCCGAACACGACTAGGTAGGCCAGGGCCACGGCGGACCTCATCGACACCTCTGCCAGGGGCACCATGGAACCGCCGTTGCACAGGATCCCCACGATGAGGTTAAGAAGGCCCCCGACGAGCATCTGCATCGAGATGCCCAGGGCCGGGGAGTCGGGCTGATCGGCCGCCCTCGAATAGAGGGAACCCGCCGACCACAGGAAGGTCGAAAAACCGAGGACGACGAGCCCCAGGCCGTAACCCTCGGCCGCGGAGGGACCGCTGGTGTAGACCACGAGCATGATTATCCCGGCGAAACCCGTCAGCAAGCCGACGATGGTCACCCTCTCGGGGCGGTCGTGGCGGAGGAAGGCCCAGCGGATGACGGCTATCCAGAGCGGCACCGTGGCCACCACGACGGCGGCGATGTTGGAGGGCACCACCTGCTCCGACCATGCGACGCCGCCGGTCCCGCCCAGGAGCATGAGGCCGCCGACAATTCCCATGCCCTTCCACTGGCCCCAGGTTATCCTGGGCCTGAGCCGCACCCATTCCCAGGCGAACATGATGGCCCCCGCCGCGATGAACCGGAGGCCGAGCATGATGAAAGGGGGAAGCGTCTCGATGGCGAATTTCATCCCCAGGTACGTGGTCCCCCAAAAAAAATAAACCGCTACCAGGGCGGCCAGGACCGGGGGCGTCATGCGATCGTCCTTCAAGGGTCATCTCACCTTTTGTGAACTTGGACTGCCTCAGCGCTTTCGATTATACACACTGAAGAGATCATTGCTAAAGGGGCGGCGATCATACCCGGCCCTGCGGGTGGATAGGGAGCCACATCTCCACCAGAAGACCGCCTCCCGGGGGCAGCACGGCACGGATATCGCCCCCGTGGGCGAGGGCCGCCTTCCGTGCGATGGCGAGGCCGAGGCCGGTACCGCCCGTATCACGGGAGCGGGATGACTCGGTCCTGTAGAAGGGTTTGAAGATCTCCTCCAGTTCCGCTTCAGGAACCCCGGGCCCCCGGTCGCGGACCGAGATGGAGACCCCCGGGCGGCCATCCCTGTCCAGAAGTTCCGCCCTGACTATGACGGAGGTCCCTTCGGGGGCGTACCGGAGACCGTTGCGAACGATGTTCTCTACGGCCCTTCGGACCAGTTCGCTGTAAAGCCTCACCAGCCCCAGGTCATCGGGGTAGACGAGCTCCACCTTGCGTTTCATAGCCCTCGCCTCGAAGTTGGCGTCCTCGACGACGGATTCGAGGATAGACCCGAGATCGGCCTTCTCATAGTCCATGTGCTCCATCTCCGCCTCGAGCCTCGACAGGGAGAGCAGGTCCCCTATCATGACGTTCAGTACCTCCGATTCACGTCCTATCCTGTCCAGGGACTCCTTCGCCACGGCCCCGGACTTTTTCCGCGCCAGTTCAAGGGCCACACCAAGCCGGGCGAGGGGGGTGCGCAGTTCATGGGAGATGTCCTGGATGAGCCGCCGCTGGGCTTCGAGCAGGGTCGTCAGATGCCTGGTCATGGCCTCGAAGCTGCGGGCCAGTTCCCCTATCTCATCGGAACGTTTCTTCACCCCGTCGTCCACCGGGGTATCCAGGCGCCCCCCCGAGACGGACCGGGCGGTCCTGCTCAGCCGGACCAGGGGATCCGCGAGGTACCGGGCGAGGAGGAAGCAAAACACGAGGGCCGTGACAAGGAGCCCCAGGAGGTGGATCGCCAACGCCTTGGGGTTTCCCGTAAGGACCCTTGCGATGTAGGGCGACCTCCGGAAGGACCCGACCAGGATGTAGTCCTTGCCGGAGGGGGAAACCAGCCGCCTGAAGACCGAGGAGAACTGCCCCCTGGTCTGGAAAGTGGTCCCCTGGTCGAGGAGGTTCAGGGCGTCCTTGCCGAGCCTCACCAGGAATTCCCCCGAGGGGCCGCCTTCGATGGGCACCGGCGTCCCCCGCCCGTCGAAGATGAATATGGCGAGGCCCGTTTCATTCCTGATCCTTTCGATCTCTTCACTCAGGCGGGAGGGGGTCTCCGTCTCATGGAGCTCCAGAAGCCTTTTCCCGTTCCTGTCCAGGGCGTTCGAGAGGGCTTCCTGCTGCCCGGTGAGGATGATGCCCTGCTGGGTCATGAAGACCGTCAGGAGGACGCTCACGAGGGCCATCAAGAGCATGGCCCCCAGAAACCATAGGAATATCCTCAGGAAAAGCTTCCGCTCCCTCACGGCTTGAAGTCCTCGGGCGGCAGAGCGAGGATGTAGCCCAGGCCCCGAATGGTTTTGATGCGCTCGGACCCGTCGGGGTAGGTGCCGATCTTCCGGCGGAGGTTGCTGATATGGACATCGAGGCTCCTGTCGAAGGGGGAGAAGGACCTTTTCAGGACGCTTTTCACCAGGGCCTCCCTCGACAGGGCGACCCCCGACGACTGGGCGAGGGTCTCCAGCAGGTCGAACTCCACCGTGGTCAGTTCTATGCGGGTGCCGCCGGAGCTCACATGCCTCGCGGCGGGGTCAATGACCATGTCGCCTACGCGGTAGACCTCCGCCTGGGGGGCCCGGGAACCATCGAGGCGCCCCCGGCGCAGCACCGCCCGGATCCTGGCCACCAGTTCCCTGGGGTTGAAGGGCTTGGGCAGGTAATCGTCGGCCCCCAGTTCGAGGCCCACGATGCGGTCCACGTCGTCGCCACGGGCGGTGAGCATCAGGACGGGGATGGCCGACTGCCGCCGGATCTCCTTGAGGACCTCCATGCCCGAGAGCCCGGGGAGCATTACGTCCAGTATCAGCAGCGAGAACCGTTCCGCCAGGACCCTAGCGACGACCTTGCTCCCGTCGTGGACGGACTCGACCTTGAAGCCTTCCGATTCAAGGAACTCGGTGAGCAATTCGCAAAGGCCCGCGTCGTCATCGGCGAGCAGTATCCTCTCCACGGCTTTCCCCCCGATCGGCAAGGTTCTCACCATACTACCCCATGGAGGTCTTAAGGGCCGTCAAGAAGGGTAACCCCTTGTAAAAGGAGCCTTAACATTTCTTAACTTGCGAAAAGCAGCCTTTTACAGCTCCGCGATGACGTCGATCTCCACGAGGATGCCCAGCAGCGCGCTACCCACGGTGGTCCTCACCGGGTAAGGGGGATTAAAAAATTCCTTGTAAACGTCGTTGAAGGCCTGGAAATCCTTGAGATCGGCGAGGTGGACGGTGGTCTTGACCACCTGTTCCATGGTGGCCCCGCCGGCTTCGAGGATATTCCTGATGTTGATCAGGACCTGCCGCGTCTGTTCCTCGATGGTCCCGGGGATCTTGCCGGTGGCGGGGTCCAGCGGCCCCTGCCCAGAGACGTAGATCCTGCCGCCCACCACCAGGCCCTGGGAATAGGGTCCTATCGGGTCGGGCGACCGATCGGTGCGGATCTCTCTTTTCATTGAGTTGACCTCCCAGGTTGAGATCTTAAACGCTCAATGACCTTGCACAAGGCCCTCCTCAAGCAGGATCTCGGCCACCCATCGGGCGGCCTTACCGACGACAACAGGACATTTGTCGTCGTGGCCCCCGGCTTCAATAAAGGCCTTGTGCTCACCTTCGTCATAGAGCTTGTAGGAGCGGCCCATGATCTTTTCCTGAATATGCCGGCACAGGGTGCTTCCGTATTCTTGTTCAAAGCGGGCCACCATGCGACGAACCAGTTCAAAGGTCGTGAACCTGATCCTTTCGGGATCGGCGAACTGATCATACTCCCTTCCCAAGAAGGCACCGATCGCCATTGCCGCACCAGTCAAAGCCCCGCAGGTAGCCCCTGTTAGCCCAACTCCGCCGGCCAGACCAGTAGCAGCCTTGAACACGCTGTCGTCGATCCCGCCGAAAGTATCCCGGATGGCTCCTATAACGCACTGGGAGCATCCTCCGTACTTTCTTTCATACTCAATACCCAGGGATTCGACTCTGTCAAGTATCGGTTCACGTTCCACGATGACTACCTCAACCCCATAGAATCTTTGCATAATTTCACTTTTGTTAAAACTTGGGCGCGAAATCTCCACCGTGGGTGATGATCCCTATGCTTTCGATGCCTCCCGATTTCTTTTCTGCCAATCCCATTGCCGTAGAGAAATCGGGGGCAGAGGTCAGACCCAACTTTTCAATGTATCCCTGGTTGCTCTCTCCTGTTACTACGATAATAGAGGCCCTTTCCCTGGCGACCCCGACGGTCATGTTGACCGACGCTGCCACAACATCTTCGATAGCGCCTCGTTGGGTCATTTCAAAAACAGCATCCGGGGGCAACTCCCCCAAACCTACAAAATCCGGATGCCCAGGGCAATCACCCTCAGGAGAGGGAGTCAGGAGAATGACAGAACCTCCTTAGGACTTATCCAGGACCGACGTCGCTATCTCTCCGAACTCCTCGATGGTCAGCAGGCGCCTCTTCTCCAGCGCCGTGTCCTTGATCCTCTTCAGGATCTCTGCCTTGGCGTCCTTGTCATCGGTCTCGATGCCCAGCTTGTCCAGGTAGATATCCACCGTGGGGAGCCCGCTAAGCTTCCCGATGACCACCTTCGTGTCGGGGTGGCCCACCAGGTCGTAGAGGAAGGGGGAAAGTTCAAGGGGCGCTATACCCTCCACGTTCTTGTACCAGGCCGCTACTATCCCCGATTCGATATCGGCCACGTGATCCCCTACGATGCCCCTGTTCTGGCGCACCGTAAGCCCCGTGATCTCCCGGAGGTATTTCGAGAGGGGATAGATCTTCTCGTAGCGTAGACCCGTATCGACACCGTACATCGTCAAAAGGGCCATGGCCACATCCTCGTAGGGCGCGTTGCCGGCCCTCTCGCCGATGCCCGATATGGAGGTGTGGGCGATGTCCGCGCCCGAGGCCAGACCCATGATCGTCGTGGCCGCGCCCAGGCCGAAGTCGTCGTGGAAATGGACACCGATGGGCTTGTCGGGTATATGCTCCTTGACTTTCTTGATAAGGTAGGGGACCGAGTGGGGGTTCAGCCCGCCGAAGGTGTCCACCACGGTGAGTTCATCCATGTGCCCCTCCGAGGCGACCCGGTCGACGATCTTCAGGTAGTCGTCGATGTCGGCCCTGGTGCCGTCGATGGTGAAGAAGGAGACGTAAAGGCCGTTCTCCTTCGCGTAGAGGGTGGCCTCGATCGACACTTCGATGGCCTTCTCGAACTCCCAACGGTAGGCGTACTTCAGGATATGGTCGCTGGCCGGGACCTCCATGACTATGTTCTTCACGCCGATATCGACGGACCTCTTCACGTCCTCCTTCATGCACCTTGCGAAGGAAAAGATCTTCGGACCGAGGTTCCTCTTGACGATCTCCCTGATGGCCTCGGCATCCTGCTCCGAAACCACGGGCATGCCGGCCTCGATCCTCTGGATGCCCAGTTCAGCCAGTTTTTCGGCAATGGCTATCTTCTGGTCCTTGTTGAAAAGGAGGCCCGCCTGCTGCTCGCCGTCCCGGAGGGACACGTCGTGGAACTGGATGTTCGGGGAAAACTTCATCCCCTCCCGGACCTCGGGGATGAAGTTCCAGGGACTCGTGTACCACTTGTCAGTCTTCCAGGGTGTCGCGCTCTTGTTGTGGATCGTAGCCAATTTTCATTCCTCCTCTGCAAAGCCACCCGGGGCCGGTTTACGCAGGGCGCCCGGGAAAGCCGGCGTGGGTGTCCTGTTCATCTATCGCGGGCGATGGGCTTAGGCTCGACCGCCACCGGGCAGGCCCGTCGATGACGCCCTCTCACGCCCTATTCTCACGGATCGCGCCGCCTATTCCCAGCAAAAGTTCCTCGCCTCGAAGGCATCCCTGTAAATAGCGGCTATATCCTCGACGGTCAGGTCGCGGGCACAGCGGCCCAGGAGGCGCCTTTCATTCCAACCCTCCACGGCCCACCGCTCGACGCCGGACCGGTCCGTTATCCCTATCTCCTCGAGGCTGATGGGCAGTTCCACGCTCTTCATGAAAGCCGCCATGGCGTCGAGGGCGACCTCCACACCCTCCCGGGTGGAAAGGCCGTCCACGTTCTCGCCCATGGCCCTGGCTATCTGGACGAGGCGCTCCCCCTTGGAGGCGGCTATCGCCTTGAAGCAGGCGATGAGAAGCACGCTTAGGGAGATACCGTGGGTTGCGTGGTACTCGCCTCCTATGGGGTAAGCCAGGGCATGCACCAGGCTGGTCCCCGCATTGTTGAGGACCATGCCGGACATCAGGGAACCGAGGGATACGTGGTACCGGGCGTCCAGGTCGTTGGGGTCGGACCAGGCCACGCCCAGGTGCTTCGCGATGATGCTCACCGCCTGCAGTGCCAGGGCGTCGGTGATGGGGTTCGTGTTCTTCGACACGAAGGGCTCCGCGGCGTGAAGCCAGGCGTCGAAACCCGAAGCGCTGGTGACGTGGCGTGGCGATGACACGGTCAACATCGGGTCGACGATGGCCACATCGGGGAGCAGGGCCGAAGAAGCGACGGCCTTTTTCACGTTGTTCTCCTGGTCCAGGAAGATGGCGTGCTTGGTGACCTCTGAACCGGTCCCAGCGGTGGTGGGGATCATGATGGTGGGGAGACCCTTGTTCTTGACCTTCCCGGGGCCGAAATAGTCTCTCGTCTTGCCGGGGTTCGTGGTGAGCGCCGAGGACATCTTCGCCACGTCTAGAATGCTGCCGCCTCCAAGTCCCACTACAACGTCGAATTTGCCGTCAACGATGTACTTCGCCACTTCCTCGGCGAGTTCGGTGGTGGGCTCGGGTGTAGACCGCTGCTGGACGTTGACGTCGAAGTCCACGCCGGCGTCCCTGGCGGATTGCAACACCTTGTCCAGCGCTCCTGAAGCCTTAACCGAGGGGCCGGTTACCACCAGGGCCCTTTTTCCCTTGAGGGCTTTGATCTTGTCCCCGACGGTGTTTACGGCATTCATGCCGAAAACGATATCGGGGGTCACGAATTTAATGTCCTTCCACATCGCGAAAACTCTCCTCTCCTTTTCTTTTTCTTGATCGACCTGTCGTGTCGCTTTAGGGGCGGCCCGTTGATGTATACTATCTTGCTCCAGGGCGCACCTTGTGTTATATACTTGCGAAGAATGACCCGAAGGAACCGGTAACGAGCGCTTCGACCTTGGACTCCTCGGTCCCGGGACCCGAAGCCCAATAAATGATAGGGGAGGTTGAACCAATGGCGGAGATCAAGATCTACAACGCCGAAACCCTGGGTAAACCCCTGGGACAGTATTCCCACATAGCCCGCGTCAAGGCCGGTGAGCTGCTCTTCATTTCGGGCATGCTCTCATCCGACGGAGCCGGTAACGTGGTCGGGAAAGACGACTTCGACGCCCAGTGCACCCAGGTTTTCAAAAACATCGGTGAAGCCCTTGCCTCGGCAGGTGCCGGCTGGGGCCAGGTCGTACAGTTCACGACCTACCTGGTCCACTCCCAGGATATTCCGAAATTCATGGAATTCCGGAAACGGGAGTTTCCTCGCCTTTTCCCCGACGGGGTCTACCCGCCCAACACCCTTTTGATGGTAGACAGGCTCGTCCAGGAGCCTTTCCTCGTCGAGGTCCAGACTGTCGCCGCCCTGTAACTGAAAAGGGCGCGCACCCGAGGGCTCCCCGTCCCCGCACAGGGGCGGAGAGCCCTCTCGTGGTCCGGCCGGCTCGAAGGCCCTGCCGGTTCAGATCCAGCGGCTCCCGTCTATCTCATATTCCTTCCCCTCGTACCCTTTCTCTTTTTTCAGGAAATCAAGGTAGCCGTTGAAGGATATGAGCAGGTGTTTTTTCAGGATCTTTTCCGCCGTCCTGGCCTTTCTCCCCTTGATGGCCTCAAAAATCTCGACGTGCTCGTCAAAGGACTCCTCAAGGCGTTTCGGGTTCAACACGAAGAGGGACCGCACCCAGCCGGTCCTTTCCCTGTAGGAATTGATGGTCGAGGCCAGTTCAAGGTTGCAGCACCGGCTCTCGATGGAATCGTGGAACCGGTCGTTCAGGATCCCGTATTCCTCGTGGCGTTGCTCATGGATGTAAAGCTTCGTCCTCTCCAGGATCTCCTCCAGCTCGTCAAGGAGGCCTCCCGGATCCTGGTAGACCGCCATCCTCGTGGCGATGCCCTGGAGGCTGAGGAGCATTTCGAACATGTTCTTCAGGTCCTCCAGGGAGGGACTGGCCACCCTGGCTCCCACGTGATCATTGGATACAACGAACCCTTCCGAAAGGAGCATCTTTATGGCGTCCCTGACGGGCGTCTCGCTCACGCCGAGGCTTTTGCTGAGGCTCGTGATTATCATCGGAGACCCCGGGAGGTAACGCCGGGTGATTATCCCCTCCCTGATGGTCCTGTAGGCGTATTGGCTTTTCGTCAGGTAGCCCTTTTCCGTTTTTCTCGCTGTCATCCCGGTCACACCTCTTTTTATGTCCTTTGGCAGCAGTACCGGGCGGCCGCGCAAAGGACTCCAACAGGGTCCCCTTCGCCTCCTACCCCGGCATGTTAGTCATATAGAGTGACGAGAATATCGGTAATATCGCTCCCGCCGATGGGGTTGAGGTCCATGGGGCATGCCGAGACGGCGCAGACCAGGTCCATCAGGGCCTCCATCATCACGAAGGAGCCGCCTGGGTTGATCGAGGGCAACTGTATGATCTCTCCGTCGTCACCGATCCGGGTGTGCTGGAAAAAGTTGACAGGGTCAGGGAGGACCCACCGGTCGATCCCGTATCGCCCGAGCACCTGCTCGAAATTGTTCACGCAGCTTCGATGATCGGCCACCCCGTAATCCACGAGGTACCGCTGCTCATCGCAGGCGACGATCAGGATGTCGTGGTGCCCGGCGGTCTCCTCCAGCAGTCGGATCATCTCATGCCTCAAGTTTGAGCGGATGCTGTCACCGGTCTTCAACCTCAGTGAACGGTTGGAGATGCGGGTATGGCCGGGCGAAGATTTTTCCTTCAGGTCGTTCTTGTTGAAGGCCACGAAATCGGCGACCTGGCCGCCCACGACGTCGGTAAGTTTGAACTTCCCGCCCTTCCGGACCTCGAAAGCTTCCGCGGTGCCTCCCTTGACCAGGATCTCTTTCACGAGCGAACCCTCCTTGAATTCATGATAAAACCCTCGACAGCGCTGCTACCAGCCCGTGACTGACACGGAGGGCAGCCACAGGATGATCCCCGGGAACAGGATGCAGAGAGTGAAGGCGAAAACCTGGATCGCGATGAAGGGAACGACCCCCTTGTAGATGTCCATCGTCGTGATCTCCGGTGGGCAGATGCCCTTGAAATAGAATATCGCCAGCGCAAAGGGCGGCGTAAGGTAGGACAGCTGCAGGAAGAGGATCATCATTATGGAGAACCAGACCGGGTCGAAACCCAGGTTGGCGGCGATGGGCGTGAATAGGGGGACGATCAGGAGGACGATCCCAATCCAGTCCAGGAACATGCCCAGTATGGTGACGACGGCGAACATGAGGAAGAAGATCCCCCATTTCCCGAAGGGGAGACCCATGATGAAACGCTCAACGACGGCGCCGCCTCCCATCGACATGAAGGTTGACACGAACAGGACGGCCCCCACCGTCATGGTCAGGATCATGCAGGTCGTTTTGAGGGCCGAGTCCGAGGCGTCGACGAGCATCTTCACGTTCAGTTTTTTATAGGCGAAGGCGAGGGCTATCGCCGCCGCCGCGCCCACCCCGGCCGCTTCCGTCGGGGAAGCCACGCCGAAGAATATGGTGCCGAGGACTGCCAGGATGATCACGAGGGGCGCCACAAGGGAAGAGAGGACCCTTAAGGCCACGCCTCTCTTTGTTTTAGCCCAGGGAAAATCGGCGAGGTCCTCCTTTGAGATCGGGGGGCCCGCTTCAGGGAAGATCGACGTCAGGACGACGATGTAGAGGGTGTAAAGGGCTGAGAGCAAAAGCCCCGGCCCGATCAGTCCCATGAAGAGCTTGCCCACCGAGACCCCTGCCGCGGGCCCGTAGACTATCACCATGATGCTCGGCGGGATCAGGACCCCCAGGCAGCCGCCGGCGCAGATTATCCCGGCGATGAGTTTCTTGTCGTAGTTCCTTTTCAGCATCGGGGGCATGGAGAGCAGCCCCACGGTCACCACCGACGCCCCCACGACCCCCGTGCAGGCGGCGAAAATGGTCGACAGTATGTTGCTGGTAATAGCAAGGCCTCCCCGCAACTTCCCGAACAGCACGTAGACGGTGCCGAAAAGCCTGTCGCTGACGTCGGAGTACTGCATTATCGCCCCCATGAACACGAAAAGGGGGATCGCCAGCAGGATGTAGTTCTTCATCGTCGACAGGAAGGCGAGGATGAAAGCCCCGGCGTAATTCAGCCCGAAAAGGGAGACGCCGAACAGGAGGCCGATGCCGGTCAACACGAAGGCCAGCGGGAAACCGAGGAACAGGAGGATCAGCAAGGAGCCGAACATCAGGAGGGTGTTCATCTCGGGGCTAAACGTTGGCATCACCGGCACCTCCCTTGCTGAAGAACACTTCGAAGGAACGGAACAATTCGGCCGTCACCTGGAGCAGGAGCAGGATCACGCCCAGGAGAAAGATCGTCTTGAATGGGTATATCGGGGGCTGCCAGAAACTCTCCAGGGCCTTTTCCCTGGTGATCCAGGACCGGTAGACGTAAGGGATAGCCCGGTATATCAGGATGCCCCACGCCGGGTAGAAGAGGAAAAGGGTGAGCACGATCTCTATGAAGGCCTTCACCTTCACGTTGAACTTGGAAGAAAAAACATCGACCCTGACGTGGTTGTTCTTCAACAGGGTGTAACCCATCCCGAGGACGAAGAAGCTCCCCCCGAGCATGTAGCTGACGTCGAAGATCCAGACCGTGGGGTTGTTGAACCCGTACCGCATTATCACTTCATAGGTGAAACAGCCCGTCAATATGAGCACGAGCCACCTCGCGGACCGTCCGACGAAAAGGTTGAGGGCATCGATGAAATTCACGAATTTACGGACCATGGAATTTCTCCTCTCAGAACGTCTCCTGGGTCAATAAGATCAGGGCCACGGAGGAACGATCCGTGGCCCTGCCCCCCATAAGCCCGACCGTCCGGGGGGACGGACAGGCGAACTTAGTCCAGCCTCGGCGGGACCATGTAGGATGCCCAGTGGTCGTAATCAGCTATGATCTTGCGCTGGGAATCCCAAACCTTTTTGAAGAACGGGTCTTTCGCCGCCTTCTCGTCGTAGAGCTCCCATGCGAGTTTCTTCAGTTCGGCGATCATCTCCGGGGGGAGCTTCACTATGACGTTCTTATTCTTCTCGAATTCCCTCAGGGCCTCGCCGTCGGCCATGAGGCAGGTGACATACCCTTCCAGGACGGAAGCCTTTGCCGCCGACTTCACGATCTCCTGGAGGTCTTCGGGCAGGGCGTCCCAGGACTGCTTGTTGATGAGGAGCTCGAGGAAAGACACGGGCTGGTGGACGCCGGGGACGTGGACGTACTTCGCCACTTCATGCAGGCCGGACTTGAAATCCGACTCGGGGTTGCAGAACTCGGCCGCGTCGATTATTCGTTTCTCAAGGGCGCCGTAGAGCTCACCGCCCGGGAGGGTGACGACGCGGGCACCGAGTTTGGTCGCGATCTCGCCCCAGTAGCCGACGGTGCGGATCTTCAGGCCCTTGAAATCGCTGAGCTTCGTGATCGGTTTGTGGGCCCAGAGGAAGTCCTCGGCCGGGTTTATCGCGCAGAAAGCGGCGTAACCGATGTTGTGCTTGGCGTACATCTCCTGCATGAGGTCGAGGCCGTCACCGTAGTAATACCAGGCGTAGTACTGCATGACATCCATACCGAGCGGGATCGCCGAGAACATGGGCGCCGCGGGCTCTTTCCCGATCCAGTACGCGGAAAGGCTGTTCATGGCGTCAATGACGCCCTGGCTCACGGCGTCGAAAACCTCAAGCCCCCCCACCACCGCGCCCGCCGGAAGGGCAGTAATAGTCAACCGTCCTCCACTCATTTTTGTCACGAGTTCGGCGAACCTCTCGACCTGCCTCTGGATCTCCAGCCCCGTGGCCCAACTGGACTGCAGTCTCCAGTGGAACTTTTCCTCGGCCACGGCGGCCGAGGCCAGGCTCATAACCAGTACAACCAGCAGAACCGCGATAAAGCTCTTCCTTTTCATCTCTTCTCCCCCTTACGATGTCAGATATCTGCTTTCCCGGACCTGGTTTCTAGATCACTGCCACGGCATTGATCTCGATCAGGGCGTCGGGATGCACGAATTTGTTGACCTCAACCAGGGTGCTGGTGGGGAAAGGCTCCTTGAAATATTTGAGCCTCGCTTCGTGGATCTCCTTGAGCCGGCTCATGTCCCTGACGAACACGTTGACCTCGACCACGTCATCCAGGCCGGCCCCGAACTCCGCCAGGGCGCTTTGAATGTTCCGGATAACGTGCTCCGTCTGGACGAACATGTCGTCCTTACCCAGGATGTTCCCCTTTTCGTCGAAAGAGACCTGGCCGGAGACCCAGATGATCTTCTCGACGGACTTGACATCCACGCTTACGGCGGTACTGAAGGCTACCTTCATTCCCATGGCGCTGCCGAACGGTATGACCTTTTTCTCCATACAAGCACCTCCTGAGAATAGTGGATGGCGTGGTCCAGTTCCTATGGTCTATAGAATATAGACTATATGAATCTTGTCAAGACGGCAATGCACTTATAGAGGATCACCCTGGTGAACTGGGAAATAGGCCCGCAGGCGACTTCGAAGGAACGGTTTACCGGCAGAGCGACCGATAGTCGGAAGGTCTCCTGCCTCTTATCACGTCGGTGCCCGGGACGACCTCTTTGCACCTCGCCGACAAGAGTTCCGCCTGGCAGCCGAAGACCTGCTCAACCCCGATGAAGGCACTGGAGAGGACCCTCCCGTAGGGGTCACAGATGAAGGACCTCTTGCCCTCACCGGGGGAGGCGGCGCGCACCAGGAAGACCTTGTTCTCGTAGGCCCGCGTCCTGGCGATCTCAAGGGAAGGCCCCGTCAAGGTGTCCGTAAGGGAAAACAGCAAATCCGCGCCCAGGAGGGTCAGGATCCTGGCGTATTCGGGGAGGACGATCCCCTCGCCGTGGACGAAGGCGAAGTTACCGTGGGGCGTCCCGATGACATCCGATCCCGAGAGGGGCGGAAGGCCCCGGGAGGATGCCAGGATCTTCCCCGCGTCGAAAAGTACTCCAAGGGGTTCACCGTCACCCCCGCCGTGGGCGAGGGCGACGACCATCCCCCCGATCGCCGCTCCATACCTTTCCCTTATTGCTTCGGCTAAATGGAGGATCCCCTTGGGGGGAAGAAAGCCGGCCGGGGGGAGGGCCGCGACGGACGCATGCAGCCGCCCCAGTGCGGCCAGGTGCTTCCCTGCCTTGAGGACGTACTCTTCGGCATCACCGGCCCCGAACTGGGCGGCTCCCAGGAAAAAGCTATTGCAGGAGGGGATGGCGGGTTGGGTAGTGATCCCCGTCACAGGAAGATTCTCGGTGGGCTCAGTGAGCACCCCGTACGCCGCCGGCGCCCTTTCCGGAAGGGCCGCGGGCCTTTTCACCGGCAGGTCTATATCGGCGAAGATGACTTCTTCCCTGTCCGGGCTTGCCGAGGCGACGAGGACCCCCTCCGGGGATATCACCCTGCTGCCGCCCACGTAGGGCACCGCCGCCGATTCGATCCCGCACTTGTTTGAGAGGACCCACCATACCCCGTTCTCGAAAGCCCTGGCGGGCAGCATGAAATCCAGCTGCGGGTTAGTCAGGCCCTGGTGTGAAGCGGCGTAGCCCGTGAGGTTCGCCGGGTCGATGATGAGATCGGCCCCCATCACGGAGAGCACCCGGGCGATTTCCGGGAGACGCGCGTCGGCGCATATCAGGAGGCCGATCCGCCCAAAGGGTGAATCGACCACGTCAAAACTTCGGCCCGGCTCGTAGAGGTCCCTGTCGAAATGCCAAAGGTTCATCTTTGACACCCTGAGGACTATTTCTCCCGAGGGGTCCACGAGGATGGCATTGTTGCCGAGCTTCCCGTCCTTTTCCTCCACCAGCCCGAAAGCCACGTAGGAAGCGTGTTCACTGGCTTTCCTGCTGATATGGTCGATCAATCGTTCGTTGAGCGACAGGGCCTCCTTGAGGGACTGTTTCTCCGCGGGATCGATGAAGTAGGCCGGCCATGAGCATTCCGGGAACACCACCAGGTCGACGCCGGGCCGGAGGGCCTCATCCAGGAGACGTTGGATCCTGCTAAAAGTCTTTTCAAAATCGGCCAATTCCGGCGCTTCCATCTGGACACAGGCTATCCTCATTTTCTACATCTCCCTTCGCGTTTTCCCGTTAAAGATCGAGCCCCTTGGAGGGTCTATTTGAGGCATCATCGTAGAGGCTGCAGACGCATACGTCAAACAAGAGGCGCCGCCCGGGGCCCGGGGCGGCTATTTACCTTTGAACGCTCTCGTGGTATAAATCGGACAATGTTTTCACGGGGAAGTGTTTTCTCTTGATCGAGGTTTACCTTTTTGTCGGCAAGGCCGGTAGCTCTTCTTCCAGCTCCTCTTCCGGTTGGCCCGGAAGGGCAGGCCTCTCTTTGCCGGCAGGGGGAGGACCGCGGTAGACCCAGGACAACTGGGGAAAAAACACAGCGTTTCAGGGAGATACAGGCCGGGAGAAGTGTTCTCCCGGCCTTTTTTATCTACGAGGAGGGGATCCCATGACGCGATACCTGTACACTCCCGGGCCGGTGGACGTGCCCTTTTCCGTCAGGAGGGCGGCGGCCGGGCCCATGATCAGCCATCGGAGCGAGGAATGGTCCGACCTGCTGGAGGAAGTAACGGGCCGCCTTGAAAGACTCCTGGACGTCGAGGAACCCGTGGTCATCCTTCCGGGTTCCGGCACAGGGGCCCTGGAAACCCTGACGGCCAACCTGTTGTCGCCCGACGACGAGGTGATCTCCTTCTCCTGCGGGACCTTCGGGGACCGTTTCCGGGAGATCGCATCGAGGAGAGGCGCCAAGATCCACGCCCTTGACGCACCCCGGGGCGAGGGATTCACGAGAGGGCACGTCAGGGAAGCCCTGGAAAGATATCCCGGGGCTGATGCACTACTTTTCACCCACCACGAGACTTCCACGGGCGTGGTCAACCCCCTGGAAGAACTCCTGGCGGAGGTCCCCGCCGACGGACCGCTTGTGCTGGTCGACGCCGTGAGCTCCCTCGGAGCCATGACCTGCCGCCCCTCGAAGTGGGGGATCGACGGCCTCGCCTCCTGCTCCCAGAAGGGGCTTCTCGCTCCCCCCGGCCTTGCCCTGGTCCACCTCTCGGAACGGGGTTGGGAAAGGGCCGCCAAGGGGGCCTGCCCCTCATACTTCTTCGACCTGACCCTCCACAGGAGATTCCTGAAAAAGGGGAGGCCCCAGAACCCCTTCACTCCTCCCGTGAGCGTCTTTTACGGACTGGCCGAGTCGCTCCGCCTTCTCGAGGGCTTCGGATGGGACGCCTGGGCCGACAGGACGCGCAGGAAGGCTCGCTCCTTCGAGGCCGCCTGCGAGGCGATGGGTTTCGAACTTTTCGTGAGGGAAAGGGAGTACCGATCGCCCGTCATGACCGCCCTCGAGGTGCCCTCAGGGAAAGAGCGGCCCATGAAGAAGGCCCTCGAAGATATGGGCATCACCGTCGCCGAGGGGCAGGGAAGGGGCGGCGGCACCCTGCGGATCGCCCACTACAACCCCGGTGGGTGGCCGGAGGTATGCCTCCTGGCCGGCGGAGTCTTCGGCGCAGCCAGGGAATGCGGCATCGACGCGGGGGGCGGTTTTCTGGACAAAGCCTTCAAGACGTGGGAAAGGGAAGGGGATCGGTCATGCTGAAGGTACTGGTAACGGAAAATATCTCCGAGGCTGGGCTGGATGTACTTCGGCAGGACCCGGAGGTGCAGTTGCTCGTCAAAACGGGCCTCTCCCGGGAGGAACTCCTCGCGGAGGTGGGGGACGTGGACGGGATGATCACCCGGAGCGGGACCCCCCTCGACCCCGAGATCCTGGACGCCGCGAAAAGGCTGCGGGCTGCGGCGAGGGCCGGCGTAGGGCTGGACAACATCGACCTGGCCGAAGCTAGCCGCAGGGGCGTCGTGGTCATAAACGCGCCCACGGGGAACACCTTGGCGGCGACGGAACACACCATGGCCGTGATGCTCTCCATGGTAAGGAAGGTACCCCAGGCCTTTCAATCGCTGACCTCCGGGGAGTGGAAGAGGAGCCGCTTCCTGGGCAGGCAGCTCTCGGGCAAAAGGCTCCTCATCGTCGGGCTGGGCAGGATAGGGACCCAGGTGGCGGCCCGGTGCAGGGCTTTCGGCATGGAGGTTTCCGCCTACGACCCCTACGTCTCCCAGGCCAAGGCCGACAGGGCCGGCGTCCGCCTGATGGAAGACCTCAAGGGCGCCCTGTCCCTGGCCGACGTGGTCACCCTGCACGTCCCCCTGACGTCCGAGACGCGGGGTATCATCGACGGGGAGGCAATAAAAGCCTGCAGGCCGGGAGCCTACCTGGTCAACTGCGCCAGGGGCGGGCTCGTGGACGAGGCTGCCTGCGCGGAGGCCCTGCGCTCAGGGCACCTGGCCGGGGCCGCCATCGACGTCTACGACGGCGAACCCCCGCGGCCCGACAACCCCCTGCTTGCCGATGATATCCGTGAGAAGGTGGTCTTGACGCCCCACATCGGGGCCAACACCGAGGAGGCCCAGTCGGCGGTGGCCGTCATAGCCTGCTCGAACCTCCTGGCCGCCCTCAAGGGGAAACCCTGCGAGAACGCCGTGAACTTACCTTTCGTGGAGCAGTCCCTCCCCGAGGGCACCAGGGCCTTCCTTTCGCTGGCCCGCAAACTCGGTTACCTGGCGGCGCACCTCTCGCGGGAGCCGGCTACGCGGCTGAAGGTCAGCCTGCGGGGCCCCCTCTTCTCGCCCGCCGACGAGCCGGTGTGCTTCGAAATACCCTATCATTTCTCCCCCTTCACTGTGGCTGGGCTCAAGGGCTACCTGGAATACTCCCACGGTCCCGAGGTGAACTACATGTCGGCGCCGATGCTGGCGGAGGACAAGGGCATCAGGATCGAGGAGAGCCGTACCGGCCCCGGGACCTGGCGCAACCAGGTCGAACTGGAGCTCCTGTCGCCCGGTTCCCGGGAGGGCATCACCGTGTCGGGGACGATAACCGAAGAGGGACGCCAGAGGGTGGTCAACATAGGGGGCTACTGGATAGAGTTCATCCCCGAGGGGACGGTACTCCTCTTCAGCAACCACGACCGCCCCGGCGTGATCGGGAAGGTGGGGACCCTCCTGGGGAGAGCCGGGACGAACATCGCCAACTTCGCCCTGGGGCGCAGGAACGGGAGCGGGTTGGCCGTGGGGGCCCTGCAGATCGACGACGACGTCCCCATGCCCGTCCTGGAGGAACTGAAAAAGGATGTGGACCTGCTCTGGGCGGTGAAGGTCCGCTTTACGGAGGACCTCTAGATGAGGCGGATCTTCCTGGTAAGGCACGGCGAGACGGACTGGAACCGGGAAGGGCGCTTCCAGGGCAGGAGGGACATCCCCCTGAACGACCTGGGCAGGGGGCAGGCCCGCTCCGCCGCGGGGGCGCTCCTGCGTTCTTCCGTGGACAGGGTGGTGTCGAGCCCCCTCTCCCGCGCCGCCGGGACGGCGGAGGCCGCGGCCTCCCTCCTTGGGTTAGGTATTGAGACCCACCCGGGCTTGATCGAAATAGACCATGGTCTCTGGGAGGGGCACACCGCCGGGGAAGTGGAAAGCCTGTGGCCGGGGATGCTCTCCCTCTGGCACTCCAGGCCGGAGGAGGTGACCATGCCGGGGGGGGAGAACCTCCACGGGGTCTCCCGCCGGGCATGGGGGGCCTTCAGGGAGATCCTGGCGGGCCCGGGGGACACCCTGGCCCTCTTCTCCCACGACGCGGTCCTCAAGGTCCTCCTCTGCCGGGTCTTCGACGCGCCCTTGGACAGCTTCTGGAGGTTCCGCCTCGGGAACGGCAGCATCACCCTCCTGGAGGAGACGCCCCGGGGGCTGGAGGTCCTCGTCCTGGGCGAGGCCTGCCACCTCGGGAGCGCCTGGGAGAGGGCCGTCCAGGAAGGGCTCTAGCTTGGCCTTAGGGCGGTTCTCCCGTCAGACCCCGTCGACGATCTCCGGGGCCAGGCCCTTGAACTGTTGCAGGTATTCCTTTCTTTCCCTGCGAAGGTCGCCGATCATGGAGGCGTATTCCTCCCGGGAGTACCACCGGTAGGGGTCGAGGTCCCCTCCCTGGGGCACCGGCAGCGACGAGGGTACCTCGTAACCCAGGATATCGTCGTAGCGCCACTCCAGGGTCTCCCTCATGGCTTCTCTGACGGCCGTGGTGGTGGCCTCGACGGTGATGTTGGCCCCGTCCTTGCCCCCAATCCTCCCGGTGTTGAGGAGGTAGCACCGGATGCCCGGGTTGTCCCTCAGGATCCTCAACAGCCTGTTGCCGTTGATGTGGGGGTTGTCGATGACGAAGGGGTCGAAGCCAACCACTCTCTTGGCCTGGCCCACCCTGGAGGGGTCGTCCGCGCTGGTGATGGTCGACTCCCCCAGCATGAAGTAGGCCGCGGCCTGCTCCGGCGAGACGAGGCGCCCGATGGGCGGGGTGTCGTACCTCCTCATGTTGAAAAGCAGGCAGTCGACCTTGTCCAGGTCTATCCGGCCCGACGTGTTGGGTATCGCCTCCCGGGGGACGACGGCCCTGCCGTTGGTCGTCAGGGCGTGGTCGTCGAAGTTGATATGGTCGTCATCGTCCACCCAGCAGTTCTCTATGAGGGCCTTCCTGTCCCGGGCGGCCCACAGGAGAGCCGGCTGCTTCGTCACGTTGTCGGTCTTTATGTAGAAGTTGGCCTCCGAACCCAGGGCGCTGCCGTTGGAGAGGAGGATGTTTATATCGTCCTGAAGCACCTCCACGCCCTCGGGCGCCTCCAGGCCGTGATCGGCCGTGGTGATGGTGGTCTTGCCGGTGCCGGAAAGCCCGAAGATGAGCACTCCCTTCTCCTCCAGCCCCCTGGGGGTGTTCACCCTGATGACCTTGCTGCCGGCGTGAAGGCCGAGGGCGTTCATCGTTTCGCGCCCCAGGTGCATGACCATCCTCAGGGTGGCCATCTTGGTCTCGCCGTAGTAGTCGCTCCCCAGGATGTAGGTGACCCTCTGCCTGGGGAGGACGATGATCTTGCGCTGGTGCCACTCGGGGACGGCCACGGTGACTATGTCGGCATAGTCCCGGTCCAGTTCCGTGGAGAAGTTCATGGCGAACATCTGGGCCAGCCTGGCATACCTGCGGGTCACGTAGAAGTTCGCCAGCATCGGCCGGCGGTCCGGTGAGCCTATCCTGGCCGTTACGCGGATCATCTGCTGCCACCGGAGGTAACCCCATACCTGTTCCAGCAGCGCCACCAGGGGCTCGTCGACCTCGTAGACGATATCGGTGAAGGCCGCGCTCCTGGAGCGGATTTTCGTTACGTAGAGGGAGGCTCCCTGGTCGTTGGGCACGGCTTCGTGGAAAGCCATGGCCCTGAGTTCATCCTCGGTGACGTCCCGGAGGAGGCTCCGGCTCACGGGGTGGGCCAGCTTCTCACTGAACGATGAACGGTCATCGGTGTGCTGCACTGATGATCCCCTCCAGTCCTATTTTTTCCATTCCCAGCGGGTAATTAAACCTCTTTCTTCGTAATTATCGAAGAGGGAAGCGGCATCGTCGGCGAGGGACAGGGGCACCGCCGCTGTGAGGGTCACCGCGGCACCCCACTCCGTCTCCACGGCGCTCTCTGGCAGGCCGAGGTCCGCCAGCTGCTTCAGGACCGACCGGGCGTGCTCATAGGGGCACTCCAGGGAAGCCTCCCTGGACCTGACGCGCCCCCTTCGCCCGGCCGCCGCCAGGGCCAGCGCGGCGCACTCGCCGTAGGCCTCGATGAGGCCCCTCACGCCCAGCTTCGTCCCCCCGAAGTACCGGGTGACCACCACCACCGTGTTGACGACGCCGGCCCGGTGGATGGCCCCGAGGATGGGCCTGCCCGCCGTCCCCGAAGGCTCGCCGGCATCGGAGTAGTACTCCGTCGCCTGGGGGAAGCCCACTTTGTAGGCCCAACAGTGATGCGTAGCGTCAGCATGTCGCCGAGATATCTCTCTGACGTATTCCCGGGCTTCCTCTTCGGTGCCCGCGCGAAAGACCCTACCAATGAAAAGGGAGCGCTTGTGCCTAGTTTCGACCTCGGCGAAGGTGGCCGGCTCGAAGAATTCACCGCCGCCGGTCATGGGCCTCCCAAACCTTCTTCAGGCTCTCCCAGGTCTCCTGCAGCGAGGCCGGCAGGACCTTCGTGCCGGCTATGACGGGCATGAAGTTGGTGTCCCCGTTCCACCTGGGGACGATGTGAAGATGGACATGATCGGCGAAGCCCGCCCCGGCGGTCCTGCCGATGTTTATGCCCAGGTTGAAGCCCTGGGGGTTCATGGCTTCCTTGAGGACGGTGACGCACCTCTGCCCGAAGCGGTGCATCTCCAGGCATTCTTCGTCCTTGAGGTTCTCGTAGTCCCCCTCGTGCCTGAAGGGGGCCACCATGAGGTGCCCGGGGTTGTAGGGGAAGGCGTTGAGTATCACGAAAACCAGTTCCCCCCGGGCGAGGATGAGCCGCTTCCTGTCTTCATTCGCCTTGGGAAAATCGCAGAAGATGCACCCTTCCTGCTTGTCGGCCCCGTCGATATAGGCCATCCGCCAGGGTGCGAAGAGTTGGTCCAAAGAGCCCCCCCCTTCCATGACGGCCGTGACCGTGTATGTTTCACGTGAAACACCCGCGGCGGGCCGCCGGTCTTAAAATGAAAAGCCTGAGAGATTCAATGGTCAAGGGCTGCAAACCCCAGCTCAAGGTCTTTCGCTTCCCGGACCCTGCCCTTTCGTCTCCCGCCTTTAGGTTTTGTCTTAGTTCCGGGGTTTTCTGCCTCCTTGCCTTTCCGATTCACGATTCACGATTTACGATTCACGGCTTCCGCTCCCGTCACCTCTTCATCCCGGCCTTCAGAAAACCCCAGGCCTGCCAGGCGCCGAGGGCTGTTCCACCCACGATCGCCGCCGGTTGTGTCCACCCGGGGTACCCCCGCGTGACCAGGGCCCTTCCGCCCACCACGCCGAGGATAATGAAGCCACAGAGGAGAAGCGCCGAGGAAAGCACCCTGGAGAAGGCGGCTAGGTCCCCGGTGAGCCTCGACATCGCCGCGACCCTCGGCTTCACTTGCCGGGGAAGAGTATCTCCCCGCTCCGGTCTATCATTTCGAAGAGCCTGCGGGCTTCGTCCTCGCTCAACCCGCCCAGCATGACCCTCACGTTGTCCCCGCGCCCGCTGACCCTGATATCAATGCCGTAGCGTTCCGAGACCCTGAGAAGGGGCTCAGGGACCAGGATCGACTGGGACGACCGGCTCCTCCCGGACTTCCCCCCGCCCGAGGGCTTGCGGACGGCCTCTTCGACCTCCCGGACGGACATGCCCCGGTCCACACACTGCCTGGCGAGCTGGACCTGTTCCAGGGGATCCTCCAGGGAAAGCAGCGCCCTGGCGTGCCCCTCGCTCAAGTCCCCCCGGTGGAGCATCGCCTGGAGTTCCTCGGGGAGGTTCAGAAGCCTCAGCTTGTTGGCCACGGCCGCCCTGCTCCACCCCAGTTTCCGGGCCGCCTGTTCCTGGGTGAGGGAGAACTTATCCACCAGCTCGCCTATACCCTTGGCGGCCTCCAGGGGGGAGAGGTCCTCCCTCTGGAGGTTCTCCACCAGGGACAGCTCGATGACCCTGTTCTCGTCCACATCGATGACCCGGACGGGCACCTCGTCAAGGCCCGCCATACCTGCGGCGCGCCACCTTCTCTCACCGGCCACGATCTCGTAACCGCCATCGAGCTTTCGGACGACCACGGGCTGGACGACGCCGTGCTCCCTGATGGAGGCTGCCAGGGCTTCCAGGCCCTCGATGTCGAAGTCCTTCCTGGGCTGGTTCGGCGAGGGTTTTATCTCCCCAAGGTTCAAGCGGAGGACCTCCGTCGCACCTTCCGGCGGCAGGGGCTCCGCCTGCGCCCCCGGTATGAGGGCCCCCAGGCCTTTCCCTAGCGCTCTTGGGCGAGCCATCGCTGCTGCACCTCCCGGGCAAGGTTCCGGAAGGCGCCCGCGCCGGCGCTATCCGGGTCGTAGTAGCAGATGGGCTTGCCGTGGCTGGGGGCCTCGGAAAGCCTGACGTTCCTCGGTATGAGGGTATCGAAGACGGCCTCGCGGAACTGGTTCCTGACCTCGTCGGCCACCTCCTTGGAGAGGTTGGTCCTGACGTCGTACATGGTGAGGACTACGCCGTCGAGGTTGAGATTCTCGTTGAGGTAACGCTGAACCAGCGAAATGGTCCTCATGAGCTGACCCACGCCCTCCAGGGCGTAATATTCGCACTGGATCGGGACCATGAGGCTGTCGGCGGCGACGAGGGCGTTGACGGTGAGGAGTCCCAGCGAAGGGGGGCAGTCGATGAAGCCGATGTCGAAGTCCTTCATAGCGTCCATATGTCTCGCCAGCCTCGTCTCGCGACTCATCACCCCGGCCAGTTCCACCTCGGAGCCGGCCAGGTCGAGGGTGGCCGGAAGTACCCAGACCCCCTCCCAGGCCGACGGGATGATCGCGCTGGTGGGGGACACCTCGTCGAGGATCACGTGATACATGCTGTTATTGACGTTGGAGACATCCACACCAAGGCCGCTGGTACTGTTGCCCTGGGGGTCGATATCGAGCACGAGCACCTTCTTGCCCTGCCTGCCGAGTTCGGCGGCCAGGTTCACACAGCAGGTGGTCTTGCCCACACCCCCCTTCTGGTTCGCGACGGCGACGGTCTTCAAAAGCCTCACCTCCACCAGGGACTTTTGCCGGCCTTGCCGGGGCGCCTCGGGTACTTGACCGGGCAGGGGGCGGTCTTTTCGAGCCCCACCAGGCAAAGGCTCTTCCCATCCAGATCGTAAGGATAGATCACGGGGTCGTCAAAACCCAGGGTCACCCACCGGTCCCCCACATCCCGCAACTCCTCGGCGGCCTTGGGCCCCTTGAAAAAGTAGGCGAAACCGCCCACACCGAGGAGGGGGGAGGCGTATTCGGCGACGACCCCGAGGTGGCCCACACCCCTTGAAAGGGCGATGCGATAGTTCTCCCGCCGCTCCAGGGAGAGAGCCTCCGACCGGGCGCAGGCCACCTCCACGTTGGGCAGCCGGAGCATCCGGGCCATCTCCTCGAGGATACCGCACTTTTTCTCGACGCTCTCGACCAGTGTGATCTTCAGTTTCGGCCTGCACAGGGCCCAGACAATCCCCGGAAGGCCCCCCCCGGTCCCGATATCCACGACGGCGCCGATGTCGGGGGCGAAGACGAGGGATACGGCGCAATCCCTGATATGTTCCATTATCTCCGGTGGCTCCGTGGGACCGGTGAGCCTCGCCCTCTCGTTGAATGAAGCCAGGAGGAAGGCGTAATACTCTATCCTTTCCCTGTTCTTCTGGAGTTCGACGAGATAATCCTCCGGCTGCAGCCTGTATTCGGGAAAGGTTTCAGGCAAGCTTATCCATCCTTCCGGGGAGGCCGACCCCTTCCAAGTTCCCTCCCGCATTGCTATCTTACCCGAAAAACCCGGCGTGTGGATGGTGCTTTTCGGTGATAGACTGGTGTTAAAGGGGCAAGGGACCCTGGATAGATCACGGAAGGGAGGGTAAAGTTTGATCGTTGAACGGGACGAGAACATGGTGGCCCTGCGTTTCGACGACGGCGAGGACCTCATGCCCCGCCTCCTCGAGACCCTGGGTGATACAACATCGGCGGTGATCATCTCCGCCGTCGGCATGCTCCGCGACTTTGAAATAGGCTGGCTGGGCCCCGAAGGTTACGAGAAGAAACGATTCCACGAACCCTGCGAGATCCTCTCCCTTTCGGGGACGGTGAACCGCCAGCAGGACGGAAAGCCCTTTATCCACGCCCATGCCTCACTGGCGGGCAAGGATCATTCCGTCGTCGGAGGCCATCTCTTCAGCGCGACGGTCAACTTCACCTGCGAGATGGTGTTCCTGGTGCCCAAGGGACTTGCCTTCGAAAGGAAGCTCGTCGTAGAGGGAGAGCCCATGAGATTCTTCCCCGGGAAAAAATGAAGGGCTTCGCGGCCCTGGCCGCCTGCCTCCTGCTCCTTCTCACGCCCCTTCAGGCCTGGCCCGGGGCGGCCCTCCCGGGCCGGGTCGTGAGGGTCGCCGACGGTGATACGGTGACCGTCGCCACCGACGATGGGACCGTCGAGCAGGTGCGTTATATCGGCATCGACTCCCCTGAGACCCACCACCCTCGCAGGAGGGTGGAAGAACTGGGGCGGGAGGCCTCCCGGTTCAACGAGTCGCTGGTGCTGGGGAAGAGGGTCCTCCTTGAGTTTGACCTGCAGAGGAGGGACCGCTACGGGAGGACCCTGGCCTACCTGTGGCTCGCCGACGAGGGAAAGGGCGCCATGATCAACGAACTGATGGTGGCCGAGGGCTTCGCCCTCCCCTACAGCTTTCCCCCGAATCTGCGGCACACGGAACTTTTCAGGGAGGCCTTCGGCCGTGCACGGGCTTCGGGGAAGGGCCTCTGGTCCAGGGCCCGGGGGAGAGTGTTCACGCCGGCCCAGGTCTGGGCTGAACTGCCCACGGTGGCCGGGCACTTCATCACTGTCCGTTTCAAGGTCCAGGAGGTGGTCTCATCGGAGACCCGCATCACCCTACGCTCCGATAAGGGCAACGCCTCCCTCATCGTCCACAAGAGCGATGCCGGTCAATTCGGCCCCTTCGAGGAGTCAGTCGGGAAAACCCTCACCGTCGTGGGAAAGGTCACGCCCGGCTTCGGAGGACCCGAGATCCTGCTGACCGATCCGTCCCAGGTATTGTCATCCCGATGACCCGGTCTTATCCACAAGTTTTTCCACATCTCCACATCCCCTTTCCGGTCATTTTGACATTAATCGACAGTACTCCACAGAGAATACCCCCCGAGGCCGCCTTGTGCATGCAACCTTGACTCCCCCGGGTTTCCGGCATCCGTTCTTAACGGGTATTTAGAAAATCTTTCCGCCCTTGCGGGTCTCTAGGTATTTACCCCGATTGATTCTTTCCCGGCCCGCCTTTATTATGAGGTCTCCTGTGATCGATCTCCGGGAGGTTCACCCTTTGGCAAAATGCTGGAAGGCTCTGCTGGTCCTGTTCATCCTGCTCTCCCTGGCCGCCGCAGGGGTCCTCGTCCTGATCTCGAGGGGCGACATAGGGGCCGGTTTCGCCGTCTCCGAACTTGGGAAGGCCGCCAGGCGGCAACTGGATGCCGAACTATCCCTTTCGTCGCTGTCGGGTAACCCCATCAAGGGCTTCAAGATGAAAAACGTCGCCCTCAGGCGCGGCGGCCGGGTGTTCTTTTCCGCACCCGAGGTGGCCGTAGCCTTTGAACCCCTCTCGCTGCTCAAGGGATCGCCGAGGATCAGGTCCATCTCCCTCGGCGGAGCCCTGTTTGACCCGGGCGACCTTCACCTCCGGCCTCCCAAGGATGGGGCGCCGGGGCCGATGGCGCTTCCCTTCGACACGCTGCTGGTCCAAAAATGCATCCTGCGGACACCCAAGGGCGACCTCAAGATAGAGGAAGGTAAGGTTTCCCTCGGTGATGGGACGATCGACGCGTCGGGGTCCCTCCTTTACAGGGAGACACCTTTTTCGATAAGGGCGGAACTCGAACCGGCCGGGGAGGAGCTCTTCCTTCGCCGTCTCTTCGTCAAGACCGCCCAGGGCGGTCTGACCGCTTCAGGGCGGGTCCTCCCCGTGATGGACCTGGCGGGTGAGGTCTCCGATCTGGACGTAGGGGTGCTGGAGGGATTCTGGCCCGAACTGGCAGGGCAGGGTTATTCCGGGAAGTTCTCTACATCTTTCACGGCCAGGGGCCCTTGGCCAGGGGTCGCCATGGAAGGCCGCCTGGTCGCCACCCGAGGCGAGGTCTACGGCATCGACGTGGAGGACCTTTCCTCCTCCTGGTCCTACAGCGGCGACACCCTGGAAATGAGGGAAGTCAGGGGCGCGGCCAACGGAACAGCCCTATCGGGGACGCTGCGATTTTCCTTCAGCGCCCTGCCGCCCGTCACGGCCATCGACATCACGGCCCGCGGAGCCGAGGTTAAGTCGTGGGCGAAAACCTTCCCCTGGCTCCACCCCCTGGCCGAGGGTGTCATCGACTCCCTCGACGTTAACCTCGTCGGTCCCTCGAACTCCCTGTCGGGGATGATCACCCTCAAGACCTCGGAACTAAAACTGGCGGGACAGCCCCTCTCAGGGATCGAAGGCGCCTTGGAACTCAAGGATAGTTCGACCCTGGAGCTGGACCTGGGGGCGGAATGGCTAGGCTCCGTCGTGAAGGGGGAGGGAACCGTCGCCTTCGGCGCCGGGCCGGCCCTGGACCTCACCCTCTCTGGAAGCGGTCTAGACCTAAAACGCACCGCGGAAGCCCTGCCCTACCTGAAACTGACCCTTTCGGGCAGGGCCGCCGCCAAGGTCCGCCTCTTCGGCGCTCCCGACGCCCTTAAAGCCGAGGGGACCATCCGTTCCGAGCGAGTCGAAGCATCGGGGGAGATCCTCGAAAAACCGAAGGTCGCCTTCGCCTACTCCGACGGGACTTTGACCTTCAGCTCCCTGGCAGCCCGGTGGAGGGGTTCGGCCGTCGCCGGATCGGGGCAGGTCACGGGCCTGAAGGGCGGCGCCGGGGCTTTCGATCTCAGGGGGAACGCCACGGAAGGGCCCGTTTCCAGCCTTGCCGCCTTTGTCCCGGCGCTGAAGGAGTTGGGCCTTGAGGGCACCGCTACGACGGCCTGGTCTCTCAAGGGCCCCCTCGAGAGGCCCGTCCTCGCCCTGGAAATACGCTCCCCCAGGGTGACCGTCCCCGAAAGGGCGTGCCTTTCGGGGATGAAGATCCTCACCAAGGTCTACCTTCCATCGTCGGGGGACACCCCCGACATGAGGCTCGACCTGGCCGCCGAAAGCCTTGAACTCCCCTCGGGGACACTCACAGGATTGAGGACGGCTTTCACCGTCACTTCAGGGGTCATGAACATCGAGAACGCCCAGGGCGAGACCCTCGGCGCCTCCTTCTCCCTCACCGGGTCGGCGAAACTGCCCGGGCGCAGCGGGGCCGGCAGCGTTGACCTCAGGGGCACCGCCACCGGGGTGGATTTATCCATCCTGGGCGACAAGGCTCCCTTCGACATTCACGGGCCCCTGGAGACGGACTTCTCCATCAAGGGCGCCCTGCCCGGCCCCACGATCACCCTCACGGGGCGCTCACCCTCCATCTTCCTCGGCGGACTCCACCTGACGGACCTCGTCTTCACCGCCCGGGGCGACGGTACCCACATGGCCCTGGAGGAGCTGAAGGGTTACGCCGGCCGGGGCGCCCTTACGGCGACGGGGACGGTGGACCTCCTGCCGGGCGGCGTAGAACTGGATTTCAGCCTGGAAGGTTCCGACCTCGATCTCGCCCAGGTAACGAAAGAACTCAAGCGTAACGGTTCGCCGGCCTTGTCGGGCACGGCGGACGTGACCCTCTCGGGTTCCCTGAAGGATGGAGCCTGGGCCGGCAGGGGAGAACTCCGTTCCGAAAGGATGAGGGCCTTCGGCCTAGACTTCGATGGGGTCACCCTTCCCCTGGTGCTCGGGGAAGGGGGCGTAAGGGCCGAGAACGTTTCGGCGCGGCTCTTCGAGGGGCGCCTCGAGGGCGGCGGCGGTCTCGAAACGGGCACGGGCCGCTGGAACATCAGGGCCTCCCTCCGGGGCGCCGACATAGACAGGGCCGTCAAAGCCCTCACGGACATCGACGGAAGGATCACCGGGAGGGGCGACCTTGACCTTGCCCTTTCGGGAGCCCTCGGGAAGCACCTCCTCGTGACGGGCGGCGGAAACTTCACCGCCACCGAGGGGGAGGTGTCGGGTTTCAAGGCCCTCAAGGCCATTTCCTCGACCTACGGCGTGTCCTCCCTTCGCTACGGGAGGATCGACGCCAACTTCAAGGTGGACGGCAACGTGGTGACTCTCCTCCCCGGAAGCCGGGCCACCGCCCGGGGCGACGACGCCCTTTACCGCTACCTCACCGTCGACGGGGCGGCCGGCCCCGGCGGCAACCTCAACCTCTACTGTTCGGGGCTCGTCAACGTGCAGGCCCTGAATACCCTGCTCGGCGCCATCCAGGGGCTGGCCGTGGCGGGGACGGCCTCCCCCGGGGCGATCCTGGAAGGCCTCATCGGGGGGGTCGTTGGGGGCATGGGGAAGCAGGACTTTCGGGACACCAGCTTCCGGGTGGAAGGTACTTGGTCCAACCCCCTCTTCACCAACTTCAGGGTGGCTCCGCCCCGGGATGCCTCCAGACCCCCACAGGACCCCAACGGCACGGGCCAGACTTTGCAGGACGACAGGGGACACAAGGTGACCATCAGCATCCCGACGGGGGAGAGCGCCGGCGATTAAAAAACATGGGCGGCCCGGGCCGCCCATGTTTCACGTGAAACAACGGTCCCTTCAATGGGAATATTCTTGCAGGATCTCCATGAGGCGGTGGTGGTCGATATTCCCGCCTGAGATGACCACGCCCACCCGCAAACCCTTCACGGCGATCCTGCCACTGGCCATGGCCGCCACGCCCACGGCCCCGGAACCCTCGACCACCTGGTGATGGCTGGAATGAAGGAAGGCTATGGCCTTCGCGATGTCCACCTCCTCGACATCCACGAAGCCCGCCACCCTTTTTTTCGCCAGGTCCAGGAGGCTCTGGGGTATCAGTCCCGTGAGGCCGTCGGCCAGGGAGTCCTGGTATTCCACCTCGAGCACCTTGCCGCCCGGCCAGGAGACCACGAAGGGGTTGGACGCCACCGATTGGACGCCCCATACCTGGGTTTCGGGGCTTAGAGCCTTCACCGCTATGGCTACGCCGTTTATCAGCCCGCCGCCGCCGGCCGGCACGATGACCATGTCCAGTTCCGGCTCGTCCATGACCATCTCCAGCCCCAGGGTCCCGGCACCGCTGATGATGAAGGGGTCGGCGTAGGATGATATATAAGTCATGCCTTCCTCTTCCTGTAGGCGGTGGGCCGTCTCTTCGGCGTCGTCGTAGAAATGACCCGTGACCCTGAGTTCGACCCTGTCGCCGCCCAGCCTCCTGATGGCTTCCCTCTTCGTCTCGGGGCAGACGCCGGGCACGCATATCACCGCCCTGGTCGATAGGGCCCTGGCGGCCAGGGCGACGCCCTGGGCGTGGTTCCCGCTGGAGGCCGTCACAACCCCCCGGGCCCTCTCCTCGGCGGTGAGGCTGTACATCCTGTTCAGCGCCCCCCGGATCTTGAAAGAGCCGCAGAGCTGCTGGTTCTCCCATTTCAGGAACACCTCGCCCCCCGTGATCCTGCTCAAGGGCTCGGACCGCTCCGTCGGAGTGCGGCGGACCCTCCCCTGGAGGAAGCGGGCTGCCAGCAGAACGTCGGTAATACCGGGATCGATCTTCATGATCAACACCTCCTGGTAAGGACTTGCCTGGGTCGATGATACACGAAAAGGAGCTTTCTCTTCAGGCCCGATCCGGGTTCGCCCCGACGGCCGGTGGTGGCGGGAGAGGATCCCTGCGGGCGGGAGAGGAGAAGGGAAAATAAGAGGACGAAAACCTTATCTTTTACTAACCTTTGAGTCCCAGGACCTTCCCGACGATATCCCTTCCCGCGTGGGGTCGGGCTATTTCGGCCGCCGCCCGCCGGAGGCGATCCCTCTCACCACCGGCGGAGAGAAGGGCCTCGGCCTTCTCGGCGGCCAGCCGGTAGTCGAAGAGGGTCCTGGCGGCTCCCCGGTCGAGCAGGAAGTCGCTGTTGCGCTGCTCCTGCCCCGGTATGGGGTCGGTGATCACTATGGGGGTACCCACGCAGAGGGCTTCCGAGGTGGAGAGACCCCCGGGTTTCATGAAAATGATGTCCGCCGAAGCGTAGCGGTAGGGCATGTCGTCCACGAAACCGTGGACCCGCAGGCCCGGCCGGCCGGTGAACCTTTCCAGGATGGCCTCCCGGACCTTCTCGTTTATGCCGCAGATGACCTCCGCGGTGAAACCGCCCCTCACGAGGGAGGCCACCACTTCCTCGATGGGGCCCACCCCTATCCCCCCTCCCATCACCAGGGCGACCCTGTCATCGGCGTCCAGGCCTAGGCGCCGGCGGGCCTCTTCCTTCCCCGGGGGCTCGGCGTAGACGGGGTCCACGGGGATACCCGTCGGGAAGACCCTGTCGGGGGGCAGGCCGTCGGCCAGGTACTGGCGAAGGGTCTCGTCGCTGGAGACGAACCAGGCCGAGAAAGAGGGATTACGGTGGAAGACGTGGCTCAGGAAGTCGGTGTTGACGTAGCAGATGGGAACGCCCGGGGCGAAGGACTCGGCTATGGCGGCGGCGCCGAAGAAGTGGGTGAAGATGATGACGTCGGGTGAAAAGGAGGAGAGGGCCTTTTTGAGCCCCTGGAGGTTCAGTTTTTCCGTCAGTTCCCCCAGGGTAGCTAGAACGCCGTCCCTCGTCTGGAGGTCGTCGGTGGTCTCGTAGAAGTAACCCCAGAGGTGGGGCATGTGCCTCACCATCTCCAGGTAGGACCTGGTGTAGACGCCCCTCACTATGGGTAGGGCGAAGGAGAGCGTGTCCAGGCAGAGGACCCGCGAGTGGGGCACCTCCCGCCCGAACCACTTCTCCAGGGCCAGGGCCGCGCTCCTGTGGCCGGTCCCGACGGAAGCGTAAAGAAGGGCCGCTCGAAATGACAAGGACCTCACCCTCCCCGGGTTTCACTCCTTTTCCTTCATGGCCTGTTTCAGCAGGTCGCCCAGCGTAAGCCCCGAGGGGGCGTCGGACTCCAGGGCGGATCTCACCGCCGATAGGAGCGAATCGCGGATCTCCTCGGGCCTGTAATGGGGCGGGAAGTAAAGCCCCGCCGAGTCCTCGTGGCCGCCTCCCCGGACCTTTTTGCCGTCCCGGAGCAGCCCCGTCACCCTCCCCGCAAAGCCCTCCCTGCTCCTGAGGGAGACGCTCCAGTCGCCGGCGGGGCGCCGGCTGAGGACCGCCACCAGCCTCGGGGGCGACGCCATCCGATCCAGGACGAGGCCGCAGAAGTCCGAGACGTCGCCGAACTCGAGTGAACCAGGGCCGACGAAGAGCAGGTCCTCACCGGACCGCATCGCCTTCTCCAGGGCGAGGCCGAATCGCGCCTCCTGCTCCCGGACGAAGGCCTCGGTGAAGGCCTTCTCGTCGGGCCCCAGCCCCGGTGAAGGGTCCTCGATCAGGCGGGCCAGGACGGCCCACGGGCCGCAGAGGGTGACCAGGGCCTGCCACAGCCTGCTCTCGGGGATCCGGTTGAGCCAGAGGTCGCGGTCGTTGGCGGTCTCCACGATCCCCTCCAGGCGAGCCAGCCGCCGGCGGTCCTCCCCGGCGGCCTTCTCCATGAGCCAGCGGTAATAGACCAGGGCCGCGCAGCTTTTCACGTCACCGTGAACCCAGGGCCTGTTCCCGTACCGTTCCAGCGTGCTCTGGTGGTGGTCGAAGAACAGGGGAGGATCACCCTGGACGAAGGCGCGGTCGATCTCCTCCACCGTCTGGGGCCTCTGGCAGAAGAGGTCCAGCACCACGAAGGGCTCGCCCCTGGAGAGGGAATCCATCACCAGGAGGTCCACCTCGCCGTAGCCGACCAGGGAAACCCTGACGGGGCTCATCCTGGGGCGGGCGTAGGTCCACGCCACGAGGGCCGACGTCACGCCGTCGAGATCGGTATGGCTTATCACGTGAAGGCCGGCACGGCTCATGGTAGGGGCCTCCTTCCCAGCCCGAGGATCGGCGCCCCGCGGGGCGGCGGCGGGCTACCGGTATTATAGGCCAGAAATCCACAGCCGATGTGAACAGGAATGCGAACAACTTTTCGGCCCGAAAGGACCGGCTTAATTACGATTGGTCAAATAGTATTTTTTTTACGACCAGTTTGAAAACATACATCACCCTGCGGGTTTTTCCCCTTATCCGGGCATTATGAACAAAATGTGGATATGTGGATAAAATTTGTGGATTCAAATATGGTAATATTGACTTCGCCATCGGTCCAAAAAGGTCGTGAGGTGAGCCCCCTTGCAGGAAAAAACCGATCAGGTCTGGAGAGAGATCCTCGGGATAGCCGAGGAGAGTCTGCCCAAGGGAGCCGCGGACATCTGGCTCAAGACGTGTCTCCCCGTCTCCCTGGAGGGCAAGGTGCTCACGCTGGACGTCCCGAACGTCTTCGTGAGGGAGCAGATCCAGTCGAGGTTCATCGAGAAGCTCACCGCCCTTTCCTCCCAGAGGGGGCTGGCCGACAAGATCGTCCTCGAGGTGGGCGGCGCCAAGAAGGACGAGATCAAGCGGGCCGAGCGGATCTCCCGGGAAGCGGAGAGGCCCAGGAACGGCCTCAACCCCGACTACCAGTTCGACTCCTTCGTGGTGGGCAAGTCCAACCGGCTCGCCCACGCCGCCAGCCTCGCCGTGGCCGAATCCCCCGGCGTCGCCTACAACCCCCTCTTCTTCTGGGGAGGCGTCGGCCTGGGGAAGACCCACCTCCTCCACGCCATCGGCAACTTCGTCGCCCGGCACAACGAGGGGATCAAGATAGCCTATATCAGTTCCGAGAAGTTCATCAACGAATTCATCCTCTCCATCCAGAATAACAAGACCCACGAATTCAAGCAGAAGTACCGCGGCGTCGACGTCCTTCTCATCGACGACATCCACTTCCTCGCCAACAAGGAGAGCACCCAGGAGGAGTTCTTCCACACCTTCAACAGCCTCCACGACGCCAAGAAGCAGATCGTCCTCACCTCCGACAAGCCCCCCAAGGACATACACAACATCGAGGAGCGGCTGGTGAGCCGTTTCGAGTGGGGCCTGGTCACGGACATACAACCCCCCGACCTGGAGACCAGGATCGCCATCCTCAAAAAGAAGGCGGCCCTGAGGAACTACTTCATCCCCGACGACGTGATCGACTTCCTGGCCCAGAATATACCCAGCAACATCCGCGAGCTGGAGGGCTCCCTGAACAGCGTCATGTTCTTCGCCGAACTGAACAATGAATCGGTGACCGTGGAGAACGCCTCGCGATGGCTCAAGGACCTCATCCGGCGGTCCTCCCGGGGCCAGGTGACCATCGATCTCATCCAGCAGGTGACGGCCGAGTCCTTCGGCATACCCGTTTCCTCCCTTTCGGGCAACAAGAGGACCTCCGAGATAGCCCTGGCCCGGCAGGTGGCCATGTACCTCAGCAGGGACCTGACGGGCACAACGCTCCAGCAGATCGGCTACGCCTTCAACAGGAAGGACCACACCACCGTGATCCACGCCTGCAGGAAGATCGAGGAATCCATAAAGAAAGACCCGAACATGAAGGGCATGGTGGACAACCTCAGGGAAAAGTTGTGAACCCGGTGTGTTCCTGGGAAAGTACTCCACAGAACCCTCTCCCCCGACGCGAAAAGGAGCGGCCATGTGGAAGGGTCTCCACAATTTCCGGCGATGATACCCACAGGAAAAAAACGGGGGCTCCATGGGTTTCGACAGTTATCCCCATGAATCACACCCTTACTACTAGACCTACTTATTTATTTCATATATAAGTGATAAGAAGAAGGGAGTGGTGCCACCTTGAAGCTCCTCGTGGACAAGGCGAAGTTCCTGAAAAGTTGGAACCTGGCGGAAAGGAGCGCGGGCCAGAGGAGCACCATCTCGGTCCTCACCGGCGTCAAGTGCGAGGCTTCGGCTGAAGGGGTGTTCCTGAAGGCGACCGATCTCAAGACCTCGATAAGCTGCGACGCCGACGGGGTGGAGGTTCTCCGGGAAGGGGGTTCCATTTTCCCCGTCAAGAACATCGGCGAGTTCTTCAAGAAAGCCCCCGGGGAGAACTTCACCGTCGAGGTGGACAAGGGGAAGGCCACGGTCGTCTCCGGCGCCAGTGTCTATTCTTTCGCCACCTATCCCGTAACGGAATTTCCGAAATTGCCGACCTCGGACAAGGCCCAGCCCTTTTTCCGGGTGGAGTGCGTCGACCTGAAGAGGCTCCTCGAGGAGGGCACCTTCTCGGGGTCGCCGGGGGAGGAATTTCCCCAGTACCTTAGCGCCGGCCTGGTCCAGACCATCGAGGACAAGGTCAGGGTGGTATCCACCGACGGCAGGAGGCTTTCCCTCTCCCAGGGCGTAGTCACCGTGGAGGGGGAACCGGACCAGGTGCTGCTCCCCCTTGCCGGGCTGAGGGAACTCCAGAGGGCCCTCTCCGCTGTAGAGGGCGATGAGGAGGTCGTCGTCCTTAAAGACGACGCCCAGGTCTACTTCAAGACGAAAAGTATCGAGTTTTCCGTGAGGAGGGTGGAATCGAGGTTCCCACCCTACGAAAAGGTCCTTTCCACGGACAGGACATCCTGGTTGACCATCGACCGGGATCTCTTCATCGAGGCCCTCGAGAGGGCCGAGGTGGTGGTGCGCGATTTCAGTCGAATGGTCGTCCTCGAGTTCGCCCCCGCCGGTAACCTCAAGATGCGGGCCAAAGCCCCCGAGGTGGGCGAGGCCTTCGAGGAGATCGCCGGCGACTGCGATGGGGAACCCATCAGGATAGCCTTCAACGTGAAGTACCTGCTGGAAGGGCTGAAAGCCCTTCACGGCACTGTGGCGCACCTGTCCTTCAACGGCCCCAACGGCCAGATGACCCTATCCAGGCCGAGGGAGGACAGCTTCCTCTACGTCCTGATGCCCATAACCCTTCCCGAGGAGGAGAGCGGGCAAGAGACGGCATGAAGATCGCGGTCACCCAATGGGAAGGATTCAGAAACCTGAAGCCCCGGCGCCTGCAATGGGCGGAGGGGCTTCACCTGCTTCTGGGTCCGAACGGTTCCGGAAAGACCAATATTCTCGAGGCGCTCCACGTGCTGACGGGGTGGGGGTCCCTAAGGGGAGAGAGGACCTCCGACCTCCGCAGCTGGTCCGACCCAGGCAGGGGAACCTTCCTCTCCGCCGGCTTCGAAGGGGAAGAAGCCCTCGACGTCAGGGTCGGCATCGGCGCCCGCATCGTAGCGAAGAAGGGAGGGTCTTCAATACGGTCTTCCCAGCTCAGGCCCCTGGTCCCCTCGCTGATCTTCCTTCCCAACGACCTCTCGCTGGTGGAGGGTTCCCCGGCGACGAGAAGGCGGCTCGTGGACCGTCTTTGCGCCCTCCTTTTCCCCGTGTACGCCTTGAGGCTCCACGAGTACGGCAAGGCCCTGAGGCAAAGGAACGCCGCCCTCCGGCAGGGAAGGAACCTGGCCGCCACCGCCAGGGTCATGGCCCCCCTGGCGGCCTGGATATGGGCCTGCCGGCTCACCGCCACGGACCTCCTCCGCAAGGGCCTCGAAAACGGCGGGGGCCTTCTCCCCCAGGGCGTCACGGTGGAACTCAAGAGGGGAGGCAAGGGGCTCGAAGACCTTCACCTCGACTTCTGGGAGTCCCTCGAGGCCTGCCAGGGTCACGAGAGGGGCATGGGCGCCTGCCCCGTCGGGCCCCACAGGGACGACCTCCTCATCCGCTTCGGCGAAAAGGACGTGGCACGGTGTTTCAGCCGCGGCTACAGGAGGAGGGTCGCCATAGCCCTCTTGATCTCCTCGGGATGGGCCGTGGAGAGGAAGATGCGGAGAAAGCCCATCCTCCTCCTCGACGAGGTCATGGCCGAACTGGACCTGGAGGGGAGAGAGAGGCTCATCGAGGTCCTCCTCCGCACTGGCTGGCAAGTCTTCGCCGCCACGGCGGAGGCCTGCGCACCCGAATGGCCCGGGAAGGTCTGGTCCGTGGAAGGGGGGTGTGTCGATGCGGCGTGACGGTCCCTTCGATGTCATAGTGGTGGGCGGCGGCCACGCCGGGTGCGAGGCCGCCCTGGCTTCGGCCAGGATGGGGGCGAGGACCCTCCTGCTCAACCTCCTGCTGGACAACGCGGCCATGATGCCCTGCAACCCCTCCATCGGGGGCCCGGCCAAGGGGCACCTCACCCGGGAGGTGGACGCCCTCGGCGGTGAACAGGGCGCCGCCGCCGACGCCTCCACCCTCCACATCAGGATGCTCAACACCTCCAAGGGCGCGGCCGTCAGGGCCCTGAGGGCCCAGTGCGACCTGGGCGACTACCACCGCTGGTATAGAAGGGCCTGCGACGGCCAGGCCGGGCTCGAGGTCATGCAGGACGAGGTCACCGGCCTTTGGGTCGATGGCGGGAGGGTCAGGGGCCTGAGGACCAGGATGGGCACCCTCTACGAGGCCCGGGCGGTCGTCATCGCCACGGGGACCTTCCTAGGCGGGAGGGTCCATATCGGGCAGGTCTCCTTCCCGTCGGGGCCGCTGGGACAGGTCTCCACCGAGGCCCTCGGCGCGGACCTCCGGGGGGCGGGCCTCCAGGTCGGGAGGCTGAGGACGGGCACTACCCCCAGGATCCACGCCGGCAGCGTCGACTGGGGCTCCCTCACCAGGCAGGAGAGCGACGCCGAACCCCACTGCTTCAGCCATTGGGGGACCCCGAGGGTCTACAGCGGCCACGCCTGCTACTCCACCAGGACCGGCGTGGAGACCCACCGGATCATCAGGGACTGCCAGGAAAGGTCGCCCGAATCCCTCGAGACGGGCGAGGTCAAGGGACCCAGGTACTGCACCTCCATCGAAGAAAGGGTGGCCCGGTTCCCCGAGAAGGAGAGCCACCCGGTCTTCCTCGAACCCGTAGGCAGGGAGAGCGTTGAGATCTACATGCAGAACTTCACCACCGGCCTCCCCCTCGACGTCCAGTTGAAGATGGTCCGGTCCCTCCCCGGGTGTGGGAAGGCCAGGATAATGAGGCCCGGCTACGGGATCGAGTACGACTTCATCCCCCCCACCCAGCTGGAGCCCTGGCTGGAAGTGAAAGGCATCGGGGGTCTCTTCTGCGCGGGGCAGGTCAACGGCACCTCGGGCTACGAGGAAGCCGCCGCCCAGGGGGTCCTGGCCGGCATCAACGCGGCCCTTTCGACCCGGGGGGAGGAGCCGCTGGTGATCGAGAGGTCCCGGGGATACCTGGGGGTGCTCGTGGACGACCTCGTCACCCGGGGGACCGACGAACCCTACAGGATGCTCACCAGCCGCTGCGAGTACAGGCTCCTGCTGAGGCACGACAACGCCGACAGGCGGTTGGCCCCCGTAGCGAGGAGGCTCGGCCTGCTGGACCACCGCCGCTGGAAGGTCCTAAAGACCCGGTGGGCCGCCCTGGACGGGGAGATCGATAGGCTGAAAAACACCAGGATCCGCGACGCTGGGTTGGTGGAGACGGTCCTGGGGGGGGCCGGGAGCGGTTCGTCCCAGCCCGGCGTCACCGCCGCCGAATTGCTGAAGAGGCCCGGCGTGACCTGGGAGATGGTGGCCCGTGCCGCGCCGCCGCCGGAACCCCTTGACCGGGAGATTACGGAACGGGCCCAGGTGGAGATCAAGTACGAGGGGTACGTGGCCCGGCAGCTCTCCCAGGTGGAGAGGATGAAGAGAATGGAACAGGTGTGCGTACCCGAGGAGCTGGACTACTCTTCCGTGACGGGCCTCCTCGACGAGAGCAGGCAGAAACTGGAGGCGGTCCGCCCCAGGAACCTTGGGCAGGCGGGGAGGATATCGGGGGTGACGCCAGCGGATATAATGTTGCTGGAGGTCTTCATCGAACGCCTCCGGAGGGAGAGGGGCAATGGCGGCCAGGAAAAGGGCGAGGTGTAGCCGGCAGGGTCTTTCGAAGGTCGGGTCGCTCCTCATGGCCTCCCTCTCCCGGGAGCAGGCGTCGATGCTCCTCTTCGCCGACCTCTGCTCCCGGTGGTGCGAGGTGGTGGGTCCGAAGCTCGCCCGGAGAAGTTCCCCGGGGCAACTGCTCGACGGCACCCTCGTCGTCGTGGCCTCCGACCCCCTCCTGTGCCAGGAGATAACCATGAGAGGGGGGGACATCGCCTCCAGGGTGAAGGAAAAATGGGGCCTCGAGGTCTCGGGAGTCAGTGCCAGGGTCGGGAGGCCCCGCGGGAGGAAACCCCCCGAGAAAAGGTCGCGTGAACCCAAGCCACTGAAGCCCGTCGCCGGTGAGGTCGCCGCCTGCCTGGAGGAGGTCCGCCCCGCGGTGGGAAGGGACGACGTCGCCGAGGACCTGGCGAGGCTCATGGCGCTTTACAGGAAGAAGTTCGGTTCCGAAGGCGGGCTGCCCCGCCATAAAACGGGAAAGGAAGGCTGATCGCCATGGAGGAGAGCGGGAAGAGGTCCATCAACGGGGGGCTCGTCGTTCTCGGCATCGCCCTCGCGGCGGGAATGGTCCTCTCGTCATGGCTCGTGTCGGACACGGTGAAGAACGTAAAACTGGCCAACCAGACAATTGCCGTCAAGGGCACCGCCCAGTTGGACGTACGGTCGGACATAGCCCTTTGGACGGGGCGCTTCACCACCAGGGACGCGGACCTGGTCCAGGCCTACTCCAGGCTCGAGTCGGACCTGGAGAAGGTGCTGGGCTTCCTGGGGAGGAGCGGCATCGCCAGGGAGGAGATCGAAGTCTCGGCCGTCACCACCATGATCCAGTACCGCAAGACCTCCCAGGGGTACGACACCAACGAGATCGAGCAGTACGTACTGGACCAGACCGTCACGGTGAGGTCGAAGGAAGTGGACCTGGTGGCGTCCCTCTCGAGGGAGTCCACCACCCTGATAAGGGAAGGGGTGGAGTTCTTCTCCTTCTCGCCGGAGTACTACTACTCGGGGATCGAGGACATAAAGATCCGGTTGCTGGGTGAGGCGACGAAGAACGCCCGCCAGAGGGCGGAGCAGCTGGCCGTCAACAGCGGCGGGAAGGTGGGGCCCCTGAGGGCGGCGAGCCAGGGGGTATTCCAGATCACGCCCCTTTTCTCCACCGACGTGGAGGACTGGGGGAGGTACGACACGTCGACGATAGAAAAAGCCGTGAAGGCCGTCGTCACGATCCAGTACTCGATTAGCCTATGAAGTGAATAAGATAGTGAAAAGGAAGACGCGAGGCTTGGGCCTGAAGGACGTGAAAGGCCAAGGGCATGCCCCCACTGTCACGGCGGGGGAAAAGGGCCTCGTCTTCGCCGCCCTGAATACAAAACCAGGTCCTCGTAACGGGCGACCGGGAAGGGGTTGAAGCATGGGCAATTTCAAGATCGCCACGTTCAATGTGAATTCCGTCAGGAGCCGGCTGCCCATCCTCGAAAGGTGGCTCGCCGGCAACAGGGTGGACTGCCTCTGCCTCCAGGAGACGAAGGTGGAGGACAGCTCGTTCCCGGCCTCCTTCTTCGAGGACCTGGGCTTCCACCTTTGCTTCAGCGGCGAGAAGTCCTACAACGGCGTGGCCATCGCGTCGATGGTCCCCCCCGACGAGTACGGCTTCGGCCTCGGCGACGGCGAGGAGCCTTCGGGCAAGACCCGCATCGCCTGGTGCCGCTTCGGTGAACTCCGGGTGGTCAACGCCTACGTTCCCCAGGGCAAAACCATAGACAACCCCGATTACCCCATGAAACTCCGGTTCTTCAAAAGGCTAGAGGGGTTGCTGCGATCCAAGGGGGTCCCGGGGGGGCAGCTGGCCCTGGTGGGCGACCTCAACGTGGCGCCCACGGAGATGGACGTGACCAATCCCGGGAACAAGAAGAACCATGTCTGCTTCCACGAGGACGTCAGGAAGGCCTTCTGGAGCCTCTGCTCCCTGGGCCTGGTGGACGTCTTCAGGAAGCACCGCCCCGGAGAGGGGGAGTACTCTTTCTGGGATTACAGGGTCCCTAACTCCCTCGAGAGGAACATCGGCTGGAGGATCGACCACATTCTTGCCACGGCCCCGCTGGCCGAGCGTTCCGTCGACAGTTACGCCGACAGGGAACCCCGAGCCTGGGAAAGGCCCTCGGACCACACCGTGGTCGTCGCCGAATTCAGGCTGTAGGGACTCGAAGGCCTTCCATGGCCTGCACAGCGCACAGGCCCTCGGAACGCCGCGCCTCACCGGCGGGCATCCACAGGGTGGGGAAGATCTTGTGGACAAAGAGAGATCAGATCTCGGGGTCCAGGCCGTAACTGGCGACCTGCTTCATGCCCCTGGAGACCCTGGACCAGTACCGCTCGACGCCCCCGCCGCAGTATCTCCCCAGGGCCTTCTTCGTGCTGCCGTAAGTCTTCATGTACCTTGAAAGCAGCAGGATGCCGGCGGACACGCCCTTCTCCGGGTGACAGAGGTCCTCTTCGGCCTCGAGCCCGGCGTGAGCCACGAGGAGGTACGAATGGACCCTCCATACCACCTGCATGACCCCGGCGGCGCCGTAGGAACTCCTCGCCTCGGGGTCAAAGTGGCTCTCGGCGTTGCCCACCGCCACGGCGAGCGTGAGGGGGACATCGTACTTGCGGCTGTAGTACACGAAGGAGACCGCTTCCCGCCAGGCGGTGAGGGGTTCGATGTTACGGTTCTGGTGAAGGATGTAAAGGGCGATGACGGAGGCGTTTTTCTGGTTGGCAGGGTCCATGCGCCAGAGCCTGCGAAGGACCGACTCGGGGTTTTCCATTTGCCATTGGACAAGATCTTCGGGTTTAAGGTTCATTTCCTTGAGCGTTGAGGTGACGGTGCCGTCGAGCTGAGAAACACGGTCGGCTACGGCACGCTCCCGGCTCCATTCGGAGACGGCGTTCACCGGGGAACTCTCCGGGCGTTCTCCTTGGATGGTGTGAAGCAGGGCTAAAGCCGCGCACACCAAGGCGACCGCCGGGACAAGATCCCTCAGGAGTCTTCGGGTCAAAAACCCGCCCCCTTTGAAATAGGGTCACCCCCATGGGCTTTAGGGGTGATTTCATACTGACGCGGGTATTATAGACACAAATCCCTGAAAGGCAAGAATAGTATACAATCATTTCAATTACCGGGGTTGGGTGGAGAGGTGAAAACCATGGGAATGAAGGCTTTTCCCGGCTACAGGCCCTGCAGGGTCACCAGGAAAGGGGAGATCAAAAAACGTCCCGGCCCGACGGGACCACCGGTCAACTCTTCTTCGCCTGTTTTTTCCAAGGAAAGCCCTTTCATGCGAACCTTTGGGCCCATTTGACAGGGTCCCTGATCCGGCCTTCGACAGTGTTGATTTAAGAGGAATTTCTAGAGAGCCCGTGACCTAGGCAAGGGAGGGATGGCTTTGAAAAAGGCCCTGGTATTTTTCACCCTGTTGACATTGTTGGCGGCCTCGCCGGCTTTTTCCTTCAATGAACCGGAGGGTTACGACAGCTACCGGTGGGGTCAGCCCTTTTCGGAGTTCCAGGACCTGTCGGACCACGAGGAATGCGACGAGGAAGAGGGGCAACTGACCTGGGCCCGCGCCGACAGTGTCGCCAGGACCTGGAAGGGTCTTAAGTTCGTTGAAAGCCCCCTTTTCTTCTTCAACCAACTCAGGTTCGAGGGTTTCCTGGCCGAGGGATGTCCCGGGCGGGCTGAATGGGAGACCTGGTGCGAAGTCCTGGAGAGGGAGCTGGGGACCCCGTCTCGAGGCTCGGCCGAGTTGGACTACGTGAGATGGGAAAGCCCCAACAACTGGGTACAGATAGTCCACGACCCTGACGACGAGAGCAACCTGGTCTCCGCCGGGGCATTCCTGGAGGGCCTGGATGGCGAGGAGTCATGCCCGCCGGCCCCGGAGGATCCCTTCGAAGACGGATTCAAGGGCCTCAGGTGGGGAGCCAAGTCCTACGGAACGGTCAATATCCAGTTCATCTCTCGGGATCACGACCTGAACATCAGTTACTACCTTGGACAAGGGGACCTCAAAGTTTCAGAATTGGGCGGGATCCCCATGAAGAAGGGCGCTTTCCTGTACGGTTTCAAAAACTCCACCTTCTCCATGCTGAGGGGCACGGCATTGCCCAAGGACAGGGAGGCCTTTGAGGGGCTGAAAGCATTTTTTGAGAGCTTCCTCGGCCCGGCCGATACCTATTCGCCGAATAAAAGCAGCCTTTGGGAGAGAGAACGGTACAAAGTCTTCCTTTACAGGGAAAAGGACGGCTCTGTGGCTTTCTGGCTCGTGAATAAGGATTATCACCGGTAAGACCTGATTGGTGTCAGGTCTTGACGGGCTGTTGCTCAGCTGTTGCTCAATTGAGTCCTTTGAGTTCTACAAAAAACAAATAAGGCGGGACAGGTAATCGGTCGTCCCTTGTGAGCAAAGCTGAATCGTTTGAGAATCTTTGAAAAAAGAACAAAGGCCTTGGTATGATCCACCTTCAGGACCCGGGCTATCACCGCCGGGTCCTTAACGGGTCCGCCGCCCCGCTTCGGTAAAGAGTAGCTCCGACATGTGGCTGGCGCTGGCTCCCTTCCACAGGCCAACGGCACGCTCTGCCACCAAGGCCCTTATGTCGGTAGGGATGAAGTTGGAAGGCTTGCGGCCGGTGTTGCCGTGGACCAGCGATGACGCTCCCGCCTCCTCGTAGCCGGTCTTTATCCTCTGGATCTGCCGCACCGACAGCCCCAAAGCGGCTGAAGCCTCCCTGTTGGTTATCACCCCGCCCGTCACCTCTTCAAGAACGTGAAGTCTCCGCGCCTGCTTGATGGGCAACCTGATGTCACCCTCGTCCTTCATGGGATACAATCTCTAACAAAACCCTGAGGTGGGAAATTACCGCTGTCCGATCACAGAGGTAACTCGGAAGCTAGACAAAAAAATGGTTCTATTGTATAGTCACTTATATTTATGGTCTATCCATGGTAGTGCCAGTATAAAAAACCTTATTATTAACTTTAATTTATTCCACCACATAAAACATAGAAGTAGAGAATTTCATGACTTCTTATTTGGTTCTTACTTTTTGGGAAAAAGGTTTGATGCAAAGGATTGGATTGCTTTTAATTCACCATAGGGAGTTCAGAGAACGATAGGGGAAATAAGTAGTCCAGGAAGGAGGTTATTCTAACCTGGCGCGGAAAATTGAGATTATAAAATCCTTCAGAGTTGTTAAATATTTAAAGCAATTCCGAACTGACTGAGAGTATTACGACCGAGATGACTAAGAATCTAGTGGTTCAGACGATTGACAAGCGAAATATGTGAACTTGAATGGAGGTGATTAGATCAGACTCAGATAGTGAGAAGAGGATCATGAATAATAGCACGCAGTGTTTCATTCGTACTTTTATTTAGATAATGCAGGGAGGTAATTATTATGACCAAAAAAACGTTTGTTAGCACAGTATTATTGACAATAATCCTAGTTCCATTTTTATGTATGGCTGCAGAAGCACAGCCGCTGAAACTTCGCTTTTCTGGGTTGTTCCCCCCTGGCTCATTTCTAACAGAAGGCTATGAAAAATTTGCTCGAATAATGAAAGAACGTACAAACGGGGAAGTCGAGATTAGAGTTTTCCCATCAAGTCAGCTTGGTAGTTACGAGAACGTGTTTCAGGAAGTGATTCGTGGAACCGTTGATATGGAAGGTAATTATGCAACTCCGAGATTTAACAAAAAGTTTGACATTCAAACATTACCATTCATTGTTAAAGATTTTAAAGAGTTGAATGCGCTTCTTGAACCAGAATCACCCTTTGCGAAATTTTTTGCGATGGCATACGAAGAATGCGGAGTTGTCTATATTGGTTCCGTTATTGACGGAATTCAGGGCGCCGCCATTTCAAAAGGGAAAACTGTCACTACGCCCTTTACGACAGATACAAAAAAGATGACGGTCAGAGTTGAAGCGACACCCCCGAAGAGAGAGTGGTACATGGCAATGGGCTATCAGGTAGCTACATTGCCTCGCACAGAAGTTTTCTCATCAATGCAGACAAACGTCATCAACGGGAATACAGGTGACAGTCCAGAAGCCGTTTTTCTCGAACTTCGTGATGCTGTAGGATCATACATCACTTATGACTGCGTTTTTGCACTTAATGATTACGTCATAAGCAAAAAGGCATGGGAAGCACTTGGTGAAAAGAATCAGAAAATAATGAGAGAAGCTTTTGCGGAAGTCGCAAAGTGGACGAACGCGGAAGCAGAAAGGAGCCATAACCAATATATCGCAGAAATGAAAGAATTTGGTATAGAGGTGATAGAACCTACTCAAAACGAAAGGGAGTTTATGGCGAAACTCGCTCGCGATACAATATGGCCAAAGTATTCCGATACTTTTTCTAAAGAACTGATGGATTCGATTGTCGCCTATATCACAAAATAACAGGGAAGAGGTTTATTCCCCAATTTTAAACATGAGCGAGGCAACATGGCATGGCATTGTTTTCAAGCATGTTATGTTGCTTCGCTTATTCTTACAAGAGATTCGCGCAAGAAAGAAGTAGGAAGGAGAGAAGTAATGCACTGGGACGAAAGAATTCAGCGCACAATCTTCTGGAAGGTTCTTTTAAAAACCTTAAGATTTTTAATGATTTTGTCAACTGTACTTGTAACAGTAATATTGGGTGTTGTCGTATTATTTCGTTATGTTTTATACAAAAATTTTATTGGTTATGAAGAATTTGTTCTTGTTGGGGCGTTTTGGATGTATTTTATTGGTGCCGCCTATTCCTCATTTCGAGAAACTGAAATAAAGGCAGATTTTCTGGCTGTTTTTGTGTCAAAAAAGACTAGTTTAATAGTTTCACTGATTTCAAAAATAATTCAGGTTATCTTAGGAATTCCACTTGTTATTCTAGCAGTTCAGATGCTTCTATTTGACCTTGAATTTAATCCAGTGACTGTGATATGGAAAATACCTCTTCTTGTGCCCCAAAGTGCGATATTAATTGGATACCTTCTTATGTTGTTGTTTTCTATTGTTTATCTATCGAGAGATATTCGTAAATATAAAGCTGGGATTTATGAATAATGTATTGTGGGGATGATTAAATGCTTGTAGTCGGACTGGCTATGCTCATTGTCGTTATAATGTTAACATTAAGTGTCCCTGTAATGTATTCGTTTATAACAGCAGTTTTTATCCTGGTGTACCATTTGAAACTTGATCCCTCATTTATGCTTCCTTATGGTTTCGATGTCTTAAATGCTGTAGTGATGCTTTGTGTTCCCCTTTATATTCTGGTAGGTAATATTATGCAGAAAAGTGCAATAGGGGAAGCACTTGTAGATTTTATTGATCTATTTGTCGGAAATATTCGTGGAGGACTTGGAGTAGTATCTGTATATTCCTCAGCAGTATTCGGAGCTATATCTGGAAGCTGCAACGCTACGCTAGTGTGCATTGGTTCGGTCATGCTGCCTAAGATGTACGATCAAGGTTATCCGAAAGGCCATGCTGCGGCATTGATTACAAATGCGGCGCCTCTTGGGCTTTTGATACCGCCCAGTTCAACAATGATCATTTACGCATGGGTTGCAAGGCAGTCAATATTAGCTTGTTTCCTTGCGACGGTTTTACCTGGTTTATTTCTTGCAACAACCCTTTCGATAACGAACCTTGTAATGCTTCGTAATAACACAAACATACAGCTGGTGGAGAAGAAATACGGTCGAGAACGTTGGGACGAAATAAAGACCAAGACTAAGTGGGGTACGCCAGCTCTGCTTATGCCGATAATCGTTCTTGGCGGAACTTATTCAGGGATATTTACGCCAACTGAATCTGCGGCCATAGCAGTTTTCTATGCTATCCCTGTGGGGTTTTTATTTTACAAGAAGTTAACATTGAGATTCTTAATGGAAGCCCTTCTCGATGCGGCAGAAACTACTGGCTCCGTCCTCGTGATGTCATTTGGCATAATGATTCTAAGCCGCTTGCTTATAATGCAAGAACTTCCCGAGCTAATGATGGGCGTACTTAAGAGTATAAGCAAGGATCCGAGAGTTATATTGCTGATAATCAACTTGATGCTTCTCGGCTTGGGGATGATCATGGATGACCTATCAGCTATGTTGCTCAGCGTTCCTATCCTTGTCCCTGTGGTGGCAAGTTTCGGCGTTCACCCTGTGCATCTTGCTGCAATTGTTGGTGTAAACCTTGGTCTTGGAGTTATAACACCGCCGTGTGCCCCTTTGCTCTACCTTGGCTCCCGAGTTTCAGGAGTTTCTGCTTTAGAGATGCTTCCCCCAACAATGTGGTTCATATTATTCGCATGGTTTCCTACACTGATAGCCGTAACATATTTCCCAGAGCTTTCTCTCTGGTTACCCAAGCTGGTTTTGGGGACAGTATAAACTAAACAATCCACTTTATCTCGAAAAAAATTATCTGCCAAATAAAACGCATATTAATCATCATGATGTTCAGAAGATACTTTGGTATTTTGTGACTGAACAAAAGATACATATTAAAAAATTTGGAGGGTTAAAAAATGATTTACACACTTGATAAGAGAAGTAAATCGTGGAGTGGTGAGGCTGTTGGTATACTGGTGCTGGATTGTGCGTATCCTTATATTCCAGGAAATGTTGCAAATGCTAATACCTATCCATTTCCAGTAAGGTACCATGAAGTTAAGGGAGCGGATACGCAAAGGATGGTTTATCAGGCTGACAAAAGTTTGGTGTCCGCTTTTGTCGAAGGTGCAAAGCAGCTGGAAAGAGAAGGCGTACGCGCAATAACAGGAGCATGTGGTTTTATGGCCCTTTTCCAAAAGGAAGTTGCGGATGCCGTTGATGTTCCCGTGTTCCTTTCAAGTTTGTTACAGATACCTTTTATAGTACAGACCTTAAGTTCAAGACAGAAATTGGGGGTCATTACAGCTAATAAATCAAAGCTCACCACTAGTCATTTCCGCAGTGTTGGTGTCACTGAAGATATGCCTGTTGTCGTTTACGGCATGGAGAATAAGCCTGAATTCCTTGAAGCCATTCTTCATTGTAGGGGCACACTTGACAATGAGCTAATGCAGAAAGAGATCATTGAGGTTGTTGATGAGATGATAGAGAGAGAAGGGACCATCGGTGCGATTCTTCTTGAATGCAGCGACCTACCTCCGTATGCGAAACTGCTCCACGATCACACAGGCCTTCCAATCTATGATTTTATAACGATGATTAAACACGTATATAACGCAGTTACCCCGAAGCAATATGAAGGGCACCTCTAAAATAGTTTTAATAATAATAGGTTGAGGAAATATTAATGCTTTTATTGGACGCACAGGATATTAACAAAATTTTTACAATGCGGGATGCAATCCAATCGAATAAAACGGCGTTTTTACTCCATTCGCAGAGGCAGACAGAGGTTCCGGTGCGCATTAGCTTTAGAGTAAATGAGGCTAGCATGTCACAGTTTATGCCGGCATACGTGAAGAGTTATGTAAACCGTATAGGAATAAAAATTGTGTCCACTTTTCTGGACAACATAAATAAGAATACTCCCGTTGTTACTGCTCAGGTATTATTGCTGGATCATGAGACAGGTGAAGTTTGTGCGATGATCGATGGTACAGAGGTTACAAGGATAAGGACAGGAGCAATATCCGGTGCGGCTACTGACATTCTTGCAAGAAATAACAGCAAAGTTGCGGCTCTTTTTGGTACTGGAGGGCAAGCGCATAGACAGCTTGAAGCAATGCTTATGGTAAGAAATATCGAAGAAGTAAGAATATATGATGTATCGAAAGAAAGGATAAAAAGTTTCGTCACCCGAGAAATGGATACGGCGGAGCGATTCGGAGTAAAACTGGTAGCTACGTCTTCGCCAGAAGAAGCGACAGATGAAGCAGATGTAATAACAACCGTAACGACATCCGAAACTCCAGTTTTTGATGGTAAAAGGATAAAATATGGGGCCCATGTAAACGGAGTAGGTTCATACACACCAAACAAAAGAGAACTTGATTTATCGTTAATCCGGAGGGCGCGCGTATTTGTTGACAACAAAGAATCTGTATTTGCCGAAGCTGGAGATTTTATTATACCAATCAACGAGGGCAAGTACAGTTTTGATTGTATCGCCGGTGAGCTTGGAGAGGTTCTAGACGGTAAGATCGATGGTCGTCAGAATCCGAACCAGATCACGGTGATGAAAACGGTGGGATATGCAGTGCTGGACGTGGTTGCTGCATGGAACATTTATAACAATGCTATAAGAGCTGGAATTGGGCGCGAGATTAAAATCTAACAAGAAATGAGTTTTCTGTTTTTCCTAACGTTGTAATTAAAGTATCTAAAGAGGATAACGAATCGATATTTAATGTTAGGTTTAAGTATTTTTTAAAGGAGAGATTACCCATTACGGACTATCTTAATACGAGATTTGGATATTCCAAGAGAAGTTCTGGGTCACGCCGTGCAATATATAAAGGTTGTGGCTACGATGATGACGAGTTGAAAAAGCCGTTAATAGGCATCGTAAATACGGCCAACGATGCGGCTCTTGGACATGTACATCTTGGCAGACTTGCGAAAAGAGTGCGCAACGGAATCCTCGAAGCTGGTGGTACCCCCTTCGAGTTTGGCACTATTTCTACATGTGGAACTGTATCCATAGGTACACCATATTTCCGCCATGAACTGATGATTAGGGACGTCGTCGCATCTTCTGTAGAAATTATGGCGGGCAGTCATCTTTTTGACGGTCTGGTGTTGATAGCATCATGCGATAGCATCATACCAGGTGTAATTATTGGTGCAATACGTGCCAAAATTCCTACCATTGTTATAACGGGGGGATGCCAAGATGTGTGTGTGTATAACAATAAACAAACATTAATCAGCGAGCTTGATCAAATTGTTTTTGGTAATCAATTTGATCACAATGAAGAAATCGACAAAAAGATAAAATATCTTGAAAACAATGTCTGTCCTGGTCCTGGGGCATGTTCCCTCATGGGGACAGCGAACACAATGCAAATACTTACGGAAGTGCTCGGGCTCTCTTTGCCAGGATCTTCTGTAATACCTGCAACATACGCAGAAAAGGAACGCTTTGCTACCCAAACTGGCCGTAGTATTATTACACTTGTTGAAAAAAACATAAAGCCTAGTGATATTATGACAAAAGCAGCTTTCTTAAATGGAATAGCGGCGACAATGGCAGTAGCCGGTTCTACTAACGCTGTATTGCACCTCTTGAGTTTTGCGCGCGAAGTTGGAGTTGATCTCACGCTTCTTGATTTTGACAGGTTGTCAAAAATTGTGCCAGTGATCAGTAGAGTAAAACCGACGGGCATGGCAACTGTTGTCGATTTTTACCGTGCTGGTGGTGTGCCTGCTTTGATGGGCGAGATAAAGCAATTCCTACATAAGGATTGCATAACAGTATCAGGGCTAACGATAGGACAAATTTCAGAAAAATCAAAATCTCGTGATTGTAACGTTATAACGACCGTGGACAATCCCGTCTTCCCCAATGGAGGCATAGCGGTAATGAAAGGCAATATTGCACTAAACGGTGCCATTTGCAGGACAACGACAATCCCAAAAGAAAAATATGCTTTTACGGGTATAGCAAAGGTCTTTGACTGTGACGAAGATGCACATGAGGCGGTACTTAACGGAACGATCAAGATTGGCGATGTCGTCGTAATCAGATATGAAGGGCCACGCGGAGCTCCAGGCATGAGAGAAGTTATGCTCACAACAGATGCATTGGTGGGAAAAGGTATGGGACATGACGTTTTTGTCCTCACAGATGGCCGTTTCTCGGGTTTTACGGAAGGAATGGCAATTGGACATGTCTCACCTGAGGCAGCAATTGGCGGAGTAATTGGCGTAATTCAAGATGGTGATGTCCTTAAGATTGATATTGTAAATCGTACCGTCGACCTTGACGTTTCGAAAGATGAGATTACAAAACGTATTGAAAGTTGGGAGAAACCTGAGAAGAAAGAATGTGGCATAGTTGGCATTTACGCTAACAATGCACTACAGGCACATCTTGGTGCTATGATGGAAGACCGATTTTCATAACGTACCAATACTTTGTTAGTAATATTTGACATAGATTAAGGTTGTGCTTAGTCATCACTAGAACGAGTTGTTCGACCCGTCGGCTTCGACAAGGCTGGCGTCGACAAAGATCTTGCCGCCGTTCACCAACCTGCCTCAACGCACTGGAAAACTATCCGCTCGAAGAAGTTCCTGAACACCTCCGCCCTCCAGCGCTTCCGAGCCTTGGAGAGGACGCTGTGGTCGGGGATTTTCGTGTCGAGGTCGTAACCCAGGAACCAGAGCCAGTCCAGCCTCTCCGGAAGGGTAGCCATGAGCTCACGCTCGGACCGGACGTTGTAAAAGACCAAAAGAAGCATCAGCTTGGTAGTGTCAAGAATTTTTCGCACATTTTTTTCTCGGGCTTAATATTCAGCAGTCTCCCCGAATAGGGGTGTCATTTTATTAAACGCATCCGGCCATAACCTCAGGTTCACGATCCCTTTCGTATGCATATAAGCCCGGCGTCCGGCGTACTTTCGAGTTCCCCATTTGCAGATTTCAGGCGTCTTGTCTCATACCGGACCAGCATGAGGGCCGAATTGCCGTCCGGGAAAGCGCCCACCACCTGCGTGCGCTCCTGGTGCCGGATCTCGCGGTTAATTCGCTCGATTGTTCGTCCTGAGATTTCCGCGGTGCTCCGGGGGAGTTATAGCTGAGGTCCGAGCCTTTTTTTACTATCTCGCGAGCCTCTTTCGAAGACATTTCCCGCAAGTTTCACACCACTGTCCCTCCGCTTTTTTTCGCAGCCTTGGCATCTTCAGCGTGAATCGCCCCAGCAACCCGCCACACATGCGCATCTTGCCACGGGGAGTTACGGTGAATACGTTGCGATAGAAATGAACCGCGCACTTGCCACCTAGATCTGTGAAAGCCACTGCGGGCATCCACAAGTGCCCGAGCATTTATCAGAGATGAAGAGGTAACACTCTTCAGCCCTTTCCTTCTCAAGTGTTCAATTTGTGCTCTTTCAGCACATGCCGATAACTTTTTCAAATTTTCGTTGTCTATTCTCTCTCCTCTATCGCCACTTGCATGGATACGTTCTCAACCTCGTCTCCCCAGCTTCTCTTTCTTCAGATCTCCAGCCAAGAGACAGATAGGGTGCTCTTCTCAAGGACGATTTCTCCAGCTTTCTATATGGCCATGTCTTCTGGTTCATGTTGCTGGCGGTCGAGGGGCTTACCTGGTTCTCCATCTTCAACACGCCTCACGGGATACACCGGTGATACATCCAATCATGGCCTCTCTGGGTTTGAGTCTCCTCCGTGCAGGCCTTATTATGGAGTTCGTGGTGCCTGCCCTGCGCCCTGAGCGGGGCATCCGGAGGGTCACTGGCATGGCCTTCGTGGCTGCAGCTGCCTGGTGTAGTGGGCCCCGTTCTGGTATCCACACGGTCTGGGGAACGTCATATCGGGGTGTGGCCTTGCACAAAGCGTCAAGCCTGGCGTCCAGGAGACTGTTCAGCGTGTCTTCCACTATTCTTCACCATCTGGTCAAGATGATTGCGGATCTCTCCCTGTCAATGCTGATGATTTTAGAAACCGGCCGTGTCTCACACGCTTTTTTTGTGATATTCATATGCAGCCCCCGCCCAGGGGTAAGTTCTTGCCGTCTTAAGATAAAACCCACACCTTCAGGGACTGCTGCACCTTATTGAACAAGATTGTGCGAAAAATATTGTACGTTATCTCAGCTTCAGTATCACCGGGGGAGGAACCGATACGTTGTCCCTCGTCCCGTATTTGTCCGCCACTTCGCTTTAGATGAAGTCAAAGTCCACCCTCGCCGCTATCTCCCGGAGAGGGTGGTCCCTGCGGACCCTTTGAGCGATTCTTATGTTGGTGTAAAAGAATTTGCCGCCGTCGGGTTCTTGAATACCCATCATGGAGAGCACCCCCTTGCGCTGCCTACACTGATTTTAAGGGTATTCAGGTACTTCCACCTCAAGAAACGCTATTTGGGCAACAGGCCGTTGAGTAATTACCTTCTTTTATATAAAAAGTCCTTTCAATTCCTCCAAGATCTTGCAGTATCTATCCCGCGTCTCGAAAAGGTGAGTACGCATCCATTGCTTCGCTTTTTCCGAGTCTCCATCCTGAATTGCCTGAAAAATATTCTTATGATGCTCCTTCACACGTTTTCCCCATGTTGCGTCCCGGGTCAGTTTTTCGTGAAGGAAATCATTGTTTTTCTCCATCAGGGAGCTTAGGCCTTCATAGATCCTGATCAATATATCGTTGTTCGCGGCTTCCACAATAAGCCTGTGGAAAATAAATTCATAATGAGAAGAAAGCTTCGCTTCTTGGAGAGTATCCACACCTATTTCAAGAAAGGTGGCAAGGCACTGCCGAAGTGCTTCCAGCTGCTTCCCGTTTCTCCTTAACGCCGCCAGCTCCGCGGCCCGTACATCAGTCATGAGGCGTATTTCGATCAACTGGAGAACAAAACTCTCAGACCAGTAAGGCATTATCCGAAGGGATTCCGCCAGTCCGTTTATATCGGGCTTCTTGACGAAAATACCAAGCCTCTCCCTGCTTTCGACAACACCAAGAGTCTCCAGGACCACGATTGCCTCTCGAAGGAGGATACGGCTGATGCCATATTTATTCGCCAGGGCCCTTTCTGAGGGCAATTGGCCGTTCTCGACCAGGGAACCGTTTTTAATTCCTTCGAGTATCTGATTGACCAAGGCTCCTCGCTTGCTCACTGTAGTTCCCCCTTAAATTTTTCTAGCGGCCCACCTAAACCCACGATGACAGGTGTCAATTAACACCCAGATTCCCGCAGTAAATTTACATCCACTTTCCCGCAGATATACACATTCCTTGATAACGTACAATATTTTTCGCACAATCTTGTTCAATAAGGTGCAGCAGTCCCCTGAAGGGTGTAAGGTTTTATCTGCGACAACAAAACTTACCCCTGAAGCGGAGGCTGCTGCATATGAAAGATATCACAAAAAAAGCGTGTGAGACACGGCCGGTTTCTAAAATCATCAGCATTGACGAGGGAGAGATCCGCAATCATCTTGACCAGATGGTAAAGAAGAGTGTGGAAGACACGCTGAACAGTCTCCTGGACGCCGAGGCTGACGCTTTGTGCAAGGCCACGCGATATGAGCGTTCCCCGGACCGTGTGGATACCAGGGCAGGTTACTACACCAGGCAGCTGCATACGAAGGCCGGCGAAGTGACCCTCCGGATGCCCAAGCTCAGAACGTTGACCTTTGAGACCTCCATAATAGAAAGGTACCGCAGGAGGGAGGCTTCGGTAGAGGAGGCCATGATTGAGATGTATCTCGCCGGTGTATCCGTGAGGCGTGTTGAAGATATCACGGAAGCCCTTTGGGGTACCAAGGTAAGCCCCTCGACCATAAGCAACATGAACCAGAAGATTTATGGCCATATAGAAAGCTGGAGAAATCGTCCCCTTGAGGAAGAGCACCCCTATGTCTATCTTGACGGAATCTGGCTGAAGAGAAGCTGGGGAGGCGAGGTTGAGAACGTATCCGTACTAGTGGCGATAGGAGTAGACAGCGAGGGCTACAGAAAAGTTATCGGCGTGGCTGAAGGAGGCAAGGAGGACAAGGAGAGCTGGCTGAACTTTCTGAGACACTTGAAGGAAAGGGGGCTGAAGGGTGTTCGCCTCTTCATCTCTGATAAATGCTCAGGCCTTGTGGATGCCCTTGGTGAAGCCTTTCCTGAATCTAGGTGGCAGAGGTGCGCGGTTCATTTCTATCGCAACGTATTCACCGTAACTCCCCGTGGCAAGATGCGCATGGTGGCGGACATGCTCAAGGCGATTCACGCTTCTGAAGATCTTAAGGCTGCGGAGAAAAAAGCGGAGGACGTGGTGGTGAAACTGCGGGAAATGAAGCTTCAGAAGGCTGCTGAGATAGTAAAAAAAGGCGTCTCCGAGACCTTCAGCTACTATAACTTTCCCCCGGAGCACCGCAGAAGTCTCAGGACGAACAATCCCCTTGAGCGAATTAACCGCGAGATCCGGCGCAGAACGCGGGTGGTGGGCGCTTTCCCGGACGGCAATTCGGCCCTCATGCTGGTGGCTGCCAGACTAAGACATATAGTATCTACCAAATGGGGAACTCGAAAGTACATGGACATGGAAAAGCTATATGCATACGAAAGGGATCGTGAACCTGAGGTTATGGCCGGATGCGTTTAATAAAATGACACCCCTATTCGGGGAGACTGCTGAATATTAAGCCCGAGAAAAAAATGTGCGAAAAATTCTTGACACTACCCATTCCTTCTTGAACGCGTTGGGGTGATTCGTGAACCTGAAATGTTTGACCGTTCAGGTCATCCCTCCTTCCGCGGTGCGGGTCTGGTCCGTTGTTCCATCTCCCAGAGGCGGTAACTGCTTCCGTCGACATGAACGACGTGGCAATGGTGTAAAAGCCTGTCCAGGATAGCGGTAGTGAGGACTTCGTCTCCTGCCAGCATCTCCGGCCAATCCCGTATGCTCTTGTTCGACGTGATGATCGTGCTCGCCCTTTCGTACCTGGCGCTTACCACCTTGAAGAGCAGGTGGGCGTCGCCCCGGCCCAGGACCTGGAACCCCAGCTCGCTCCAAGGACGAGAACGCCCGAGGAGACAGTATTTCCTCCTCCTGTTTCGCCTGGAAGGGTTCTCCTCGTCCCGCCTGAGGCGAAAAGCAGGTCGTCGGCAGTCAGCCAGGAGACGGAGAAGCTTCATTCTGTACGGCCCGCACCCCCAACGCCGCGGCGCGAGGTGGCTCTTGCCCACTCCGGGCGGGCCGAGGAGGAGGATGTTCTCCTTCCTCTTGGCGTATTCGCAGGTCGAAAGCAGCTCGATCTCCTTTGTTCACGCTCCGACCAAAGGTGAAGTCGAAGCTTTCAAGGGTCTTGCCCTGGGGCAGGCCGGACAGCTTCAAAGGAGTGTCCTTATCCTGCGCTCTTCCCGGTATTCATGTTCTCTTCTCAAACCTTTTTCCAGAAAGTCACCGTAGGAGGCGTTGTCCTTTACGGCCTGTTCCATGAGCTCCGCCACGAGATGCTGGGCATGCTCAAAGCCCATCTCTTCCAGCAAAGACCTGCTCGCGTCCAGACCGGTCACTGCCTCTGGCCTGGTCATGACCGTGTACCCACAGCTTCCGCGTAGCGATCTATGGAACGCCTGGGGGCATCTTCTATCTCCCAGCTTCTGGGTATTACGATCTCCCTGCCAATTTTCCCAAGAGGAACAGGGGTCTTTCCTGCGCCTTCGCTGGCCCCTTCGTAGTGGCCCTGGTCAATGAGAAGCCTGCAGTCCGTTTTGCGCGGGAAGGTGCAGAGCAGTTTCCCTCTCCCCCATATCTCGACGGTGTCCGCACACCCCCTGACCTGACCGTCCGTTTGGGTCCAAGTGTAGGGGATGTAACGTCTTCCCTCGAAGGAGACAAGGCAATCCCGGCCAACTTCCTCGAGACCTGTGTACATCGAAGGGTACAGGAAGAAAATGGAAGGGGCTTTAGATGCTGCTTTTCAAGGTTCCAGCTGTCGTAGATGCTTTTGCCCGTTACTGGGCATAGTAACTTCCGTGATCTGGCAAGGATCCGGAGGGTGCTGGTCTCCTGCAGGTCCTCCATATCCTCGAACCGGTCCTTCTCCGTAATCTGGAGCGTCTTCACATCCTGGACCCTACGTTCCGCCTTGCCCTTGTCCCTGGGTGTCCTGACCCTGTGGGGGTCTATGGCGAAATCCATCTGCTTCGCGTAGGAGGCGTACTCTTCGTTGAGCTTTGCCCAGGGCTCCGCAGCCGCAGGCTACTCCCGTTTTGAGGTTGTCTATCCTGACCGTATACGGGACACCTCCCAGGAATTCGAAGGCCCTGTTGTGGCAGGCAAGCCAGGTGAGCATGTTTTCGCTCCGGCTCCAGACGACGGACCACATCCGGGAGTGGGACAGGGTCATTATGAATGCCGAGATCTTTGTCTCTCCGCCAAGTTCGTGGATATAGATCTTCTTTTGAAGCCAGTCGGCCTGAGCTTGCGCCCCCGGCTTGGTCTCCACTCCGGCGGAAGGGGGCAGGGAAAGGGGCCTTGCGCCTCCTTTTGACGAACCTGTAGACACCCATAGCTCCCCGTGTATCCGTGGTCCGCGCAGAAGTCTTTCATATACAATGCCCGAACGGATTCCGGCCGCTCCTGCCCTTCCTGCCCCTGTATCCACTCGAGGACAAGGGGTCGGAAGGAGCGCACGCTTCCTCCTGGAGCGATCTGCCATCCACGGCTCCTGTCCGATGCCGTTCGAGCCTGTATCTCAAGGTGCTTTCGTCCACGCAAAAGGTGGACGCTATATCCCTGATGCTTTTGTGGTTTGCTAGTTCTTCCGCGCACATGATGTGATGCTCCTTTAGCTTCGCCACGGTTGGCACCCCCGTCCAGGTCCTTCCTGAACAAAGAATGCCATATCCGTTTACAAGACTTCACCTCAAGATTGTATCCATGTGCGGGAATCTGGATGTAAATTTAGATCCATCATATGGGTGTTGGTGACAACAGGCCTTGAAAGGTTAAAGGCACGCCTTCCTGGCGGATGTCCTTTTTCCCCGGTTCTCTATTTTACCCGAGAAGCCTGCCGACCCCCGCGGTCAGCTCCAGTTACTCGGGGACGTTACCGGGCGGATACAACGCTCCCGGTGCGTTTCCGAGCATCAGTATACATGAATGGCCTTGGTGACCCCTTTCCTGACGTTATCCGATCGCGTGTTAAAATGTTTCCCAAACTGGTATTATCTTGGTAAATCCAATATTACCATTTTCTATTGTGTCATGCGGATCCAAAAGGAATTGACCCTTTGTGAGTAGCCGGAAGCCTGACAGACAGAACACAAGGAACCCCACGAAAGGTTTTGCCATCGCTATGGTTAGTGTAGAATTGTTTTCCCAACGGGGTTTTCCTTGGAATCAATAGTCTGTCTATCTGAGGGGGATAGCGTTGACACCGAAAAAAGGCCACGCTGTTGTCACCGGGGGAGGAAGCGGTATAGGCAGGGCTATAGCTAGGACGCTGGCAAGTGAAGGGTGGACCGTCAGCATTGTCAGCTTTTCCGTAGAGCATGCCCTAGCTGTGGCGAATGAAGTTGCCCTGAATGGGGGGACTGCCCAAGGTATCGCCTGTGATCTTTCGACCCGGGATGCTGCCCGAGGCGCCATCCTTAAAGCACGATCCACCTTTGGACCCATCAACGCCCTTATCAACAACGTGGGTATTTACCCCAGCGGACCCTTCATGGAAATAAAAGACCAGGATTGGGACTTGGTCATGAACGTATGCCTGAAATCTTTCTTATGGTGCAGCCAGGAGTGCCTCGTCGATATGATGGCCCACCGGTCGGGGAAGATTGTCAACATGGCTTCCATCGACGGGAAGACGCCCGGACCAGGGAACGCCGCCTACTCGGCGGCCAAGGCCGGGGTGATCAGTTTGACCCGGTCCCTGGCGGCGGAAATGGCGGAATTCCATATCAATGTGAACGCCGTCGCGCCGGGATGGGTGGAGACGCCCAATATCCTTAAAAGCGACCGCTGGAAAGAAGCGATCAAGAAGATCCCCATCGGGCGTTTGGCCAAACCCGAAGAAATAGCCGATGCCGTCTCTTTCCTCCTTTCCGAGAAGGCCGTTTATATTACGGGAGAGGTCCTAAACATAAACGGCGGAATGTTGATGGACTGATCAAGCTCTTTCCCCAACGCTAAAATCAGGGAATAAGGCAAAATTCAGCCGGAGCAGAGGGGTGCCATCGGATCGGATTAACATCACCTGTGGGGAAAATGCCGGTGAATTGCAGTGGTGCTCTTTGTAATGAGAAAGAAAAGTAAGGCACTGAAAGTTGGGATATTTGTACTCTTGGCTTTCGCCCTCGTTGCCTCCTGTTTCCAGACTGGGGCCATCGCGGCCGAGACCAAGGAAAAAACCTGGCAGTGGTATCCTTCAACCTGGCAGCCCAGCGGCGTCGTATAGGACCGGCTGGTTTACGTCTCGGACCTCATCACCCGCGCTTCGAACGGCCGCATCAAGGTTACGCCTACCGCGCTGGGGATGGTCTGCCCCGTCGCTGAACAGCTGGATGCCGTGGACACCGGGGCAACCCCGGCAATGATTATCTATACCGACTACTATTCGGGGAAGATACCCCTCTTGAGCTTGGTCGCCAACCCCCTCTTCCTGCTTAACAACACCTGGGAACTCCACCAGTATGTAGAGAAGCAGAACGACGGACGGATCCTGGCCCTCCTTCGGGAAGAACTGGCCAAATACGGCGATGTCCACGTGGTCGGCCCCGCCTACTACGTGCTCCAGATGATCATGAACTCCAAGGTGCCCATCGACAGCATCGATAAGATCAAGGGCATGAAGTTTCGCAGCGGCGACGTCCCCGTGGCCAACGCCCTCGGTGCTCTCGGGGCCTCCGTCACCTGGTCGCCCGGGGAGGAAATCTACACGAACCTCTCATCGGGAGTCATCGATGCCTGTACCTATTGCGGTCCCGCCGACAGCATCGCCATGGGCTTCCACGAGGTCGCCAAGTACTGGCTCCGGACGCCCCTGATGGGCCCGGTCAATGTTGACTACTTCATCGTCAACGGCAAAGTCTGGAGAGAGCTTCCCGACGATCTCAAGGCCGTCGTCGAGTCCGCCCTTGCGGCGGGCAACGCCTTCGCCGAGTTCCAGGGATCGGCCGACAACGGCAAAGCCTGGGGCCAGGCCAAGGATCTGGGCGTTACCATCGTGGACTGGTCCGAAGAGGATGCCCTGAAGTGGAACGCCACGGTGGCTTCCTTCCTGCCCGATTTCGGCAAGGACGCCGCCAGCAAGGAAGCCATCGAAGTGCTTAAGGCCTACCTCCAGGAATACAGGCCTGAACTGGCAAAAGCTTTGATGGAACAATAACCTGGTCGCCGGGCCGGATCGGCCCGGCCGAGGTAACGGAGGCCTGATCGGGTTCAGCCGATAAGGAAGCCGAAGTCCCTCCTTGAAGTGACTGTTACGTGATCCCCGGCGATTCTCGTTAGGGATCCCGCCGGTGCCTATCATGATCGGCTCAGGCACGGGCGGAAGGTTTTTTTCAACCGTAATAGGCCTGCAAGGTTCCCCTCTTACCGGGGAAGGAGCCAAACGCCCTGGGGGACCTTGCAGGTTTACTCTGTTCCCCGCCAGCTTGGGGTAATCACCGGGTGCGGTGCATTCGGATGAACCAAGAGCGGTATCACGATCTTCAACAGGACGATAGTGACGCCTTTTTATGCTTCGACGGTTTCCAGGCGGCGCCGGAGGAGTATCTCAAAGGCCGGACCACTGCCAGGTTTCTTCATAGCCTCAATCCTTTTGAACAAATGCCCTGCTCTTGCTTTTCAGGGTCTGGAAACCAGGGCGGGCTTCGGGTCCTATACTTTCGGTATTGCGTGTTTTTTTAGGTTGTTCCAGAGCGCGGATTTTGGATACCTTTTACATTCGCCTCAAGGGTGCCTATCGCTTTGCGATAGCATGGGGGGGTTGTCGATGAGGTACTTCATCCGGTTTATCGGGAAACTGAACACCTTTTTTTGGTAAGACCTTATGCTTTCTGATCTTGCCCTTGATAGGCATCTTGTGCTACGAGGTTGTTTCAAGGTACGTGTTTAACGCGCCCACGATCTGGGCCCACGAGATTTCGGGCCACATTTTCGGCGCCTATGCCATCATAGGCGGTGGGTACGTACTGCTGCATCGGGAACACATCAAATCGGACGTCCTTTACGCCCTTTTCTCCGAACGGGCCATGGCCGTCGTTGATCTGATCACCTACCCCTTTTTCTTCCTGTTGATGGGCGTGATCTTCTATCACGGCTGCAAGATGGCCTACATGTCGGTCCTGTACAGTGAGACAACGGTCTCCTTCCTCCGTCCGCCCGTTTACCCCGTGAAGCTCTTCATCCCTGCCGCTTCGATGCTGATGATCCTCCAGGGGATCGCCCAGTTCGTCGAAACTCTCTACGGCCTTTTCGAGAAGAAGGTGTGATCATGGAGCTGACTGCGTCCACTTACCTCATCATGCTTCTGGGGCTTCTTTTCGGCGGACTCTTTCTCGGCTTCCCCATGGCCTTCACCCTCGGCGGCAGCCGCCATCGGCGCCGGCGTGGCCCTTCTCTGCGTGGCCGCCAAGAGAAAGCTGACCTTTGCCCTGTTGTGGGAGTCCTGCGACAGGACCTTCCGGATCTGCAACATGGTCATGTGGATCATAGTCGGCGCCAAGCTCTTCGCCACCATGTTCGTCACCGTGGGGGCGGCCGACCTGATCCGCCAGTTTTTCCTGAACCTCAACGTCACTCCCCTGGTCATGGTCATGATCATGCAGATGACCTACATCATCATGGGGTGCGTCACGGAAGAGATAACGATGATGTGCCTGACCCTGCCCATCTACGCGCCGATCCTGGCCAGCTACGGGTTCGATCCCGTCTGGTTCGGCGTCCTTTTCATGATCAACATGCAGATCGGCTACCTGTCGCCCCCCTTCGGTTACTGCCTCTTTTACCTGAAGGGGGTGGCCCCGCCGGAGATCACGACGATGGATCTTTACCGATCGGTTTGGCCCTTCATCCTGATCCAGGCCGCCGTGGTCCTGTTGGTCATCTTCTTCCCCCAGCTCACCCTGTGGCTACCGAGCAACGTCCTGGGACTGCGCTAGGGGGCGATCCCGGTAAAACTTCGCCCGGGGACCTCGGTCCCCGGGCGATCTTTTCCTGTTAGACTCCGCGGTTGATCCGATTAGGGAGCGCTTGTTTGTGTGTTTCCTGAGTGAAGCTGCGTAAGTCTTGCCCGGGGTTTGCTTAAGTCGAAGGCGGTTTCCCTTGATCAGGCTGACCTAGATCATCTTTTTTGAAGCGTCCGTTGAAGTTAACGATGCACAAACCGAGGAGGACCACCATGCTGCCGAGGTACTGGTGCAGGGATAGTTCCTCCCCGAGGATGAGCCTGGCCATGACGAGGCTGGTCAGCGGCGTGAGCAGGGAAAAGGGGGCAACCTTCCCCACGGGATACTTCGCCAGCAGGCCGCTCCACCGGGAAGACCCGAAAATGGTCCCCAGGTAGGCCAGGTAAAGGATGGCGAAGAGGGAGACGCGGTTCATATGCGTCACCGCGCCGATCAGCTCCCGGGGGGTGTCCATCAGCACGGCCAGGCCGAGGAGTGGCAGGGGCGGTACAAGGCTGGACCATGCCACGAGGCTCAGGGTGTTCAGTTTTTCCCCGCGGGATGCCGTATGCTTGGCGGCCAACCGTACGACTATATTGGATAGTCCCCAAAAAGCCGCGGCGGCCATGGTCAGGGCGAAGGCCGTGAAAGAGACGGGAGGTATGCCGGCGGGACTCTTGATGCCGCCGATCAGGAAAAGGCCCATTAGGGCCGTCGCGAGGCCTATCATCTGTCGGGCCTCGAGTTTTTCCCCGAAGAGGAAAGCGGCGAAGAAGATAGTGAAAAAGGCCTGGGTCTGGAGAAGGATCGAGGAGAGCCCCGCGGGCATGCCGATGTACATGGCGTAGAAGAGGCAGGAGAACTGCCCGAAACCGATGGTCATGCCGTAGGCGATTGTATAACGCCACTCCAGCCGGGGCGGTTTTATGAAAGCTATGGCCGGCAGAGCCGTGAAGATGTAGCGCAGGGCGGCGAGAAGCATGGGCGGTACGTCGTTGAGACCCAATTTGATCACGATCAAGTTGCCGCCCCATATGGTCACGACCAAGAAGGCCAGGGCAAAATCTTTTCTCTCCATGGCGGGTCCTCCCCAAAAGCTAAGGTATGTGTTCAAATTGTTAGGGGTTTACGGGGACTCCGTTGATCGCGACGGGGATTCCCTTGGCCTCTGACATGAAAAACCTTGCCTTGGATAGCATGAAATCCTTGTTCGGACTTTTTATCTCGCTCAGGGGATAAGGAATCCCCAGGTGAGCGTAGGTATCGGTGCCAAGACGGTGATAGGCTAAAAATTCGACCTCTTTCAGCTTTCTCAAGCCTTTGAGAAAATGCGCCGCTTTTGCGAGGGCCTCATCCGAATCGTTTAGCCCCGGGACCAGGGGGGTGCGGATGACGAGGTCAAAGGGATACTCCGAGGCATCGGCCTTGAGGATGTTTTCAGCGATCAGGTTGTTGTCGACACCGGTAAGGCGCCGGTGTTCTTCGGGCATGGAGTGCTTCATATCCACGAAAAGCAGGTTCACCAAGGGGAGCAGGGGCTCGATCGTCTCCCAGGGGGCGAAAAAGCTCGTTTCCAGGGCGCGGTGGATACCATGCTTTTGGCATTCCCGCAGGAGGGCCTGGACGAAATCAGGCTGGTCCAAGGGTTCCCCGCCGCTGATGGTGACGCCTCCGCCGGAATGGAAGTAGAAGACGGCGTCCTTTACGACCTCCTCCACAACCTCGTTGACGGTCATGAAGCCACCGTAGCTTTTCATCGCACCGGAGGGACAGACCCTGACGCACTCGAAACAATTGACGCACTTATCCCGGTCGGTGACGATCCTCTCTCCCGCCTCATCGAGGCTCAGGGCCCCCTGGGGACAGTTTTCAATGCAGAGGCCGCACAACGTGCAGCGTTCCTTGGCGTAACCTTTCTCGGGCAGAGGGTTTTGAGACTCAGGAGTGGAACACCAGAGACAGCGCAGGGGGCAGCCCTTTAAAAAAACGACCGTTCTCAGCCCCGTCCCATCATGGATGGAGGACCTCTCGATCCGCAGCACTCTGCCGACCCGTTCTCCGTCGGTCCCTTTTGTAAGGTTATTCATGGCATGACTCCCCTGATTCGATCCTTGGATCGGAAGTGACCGGGGCGGCGAAGCGGGAGCTCCGCCGCCCCGGGATTGCAAGGTCAGCAGGTCCTGGAGGGTTTTTCTCCGTGAACCGTCCTGGCTATGATCTCGTCCTGGACGTCCTTGCCAAGTTCGACGAAGAAGGCCGTGTAACCGGCGACGCGGACAAGGAGTCCCTTGTAGTTATCGGGGTTTTTCTGGGCGTCGATCAGTTTGGACTGGTCGACGACGTTGAACTGGGCGTGATAGATCCCCAGGGAGTAAAGGCTCTTCAGCAGGGCCATGAACCGGATGATCCCGTTCTCGGTGTGGAGCATTTCAGGATCGATCTTCATGTTCAGCAACGTCCCCTGGACAAACCGGTCGTGGGGAATGTTGGCGACGGACTTGAGGACGGCGCTGGGGCCGTTCAGGTCCGTTCCCCCGTTCGGGCTGACCCCGTCGGCGAGGGGTTTCCACGCCCGCCGTCCCGAAGGCAGGGCGCCCACTTCCTTCCCGAAGGGGGTATTCCCTGAGACGGGGAGGATGCCGGGGGTCATGACGCCGAACTTGCTGCGGTAGTTTTCGATCTCGTCGGCGATGTAGGAGAAAAGATCCGCCGCCAGGTCGTCGACGCGGGGGTCGTCGTTGCCGTACTTCGGCGCCTCCCGGCAGAGCCGGAGGGTCTCCTCGCGGCCTTCGAAATCGCGGTCCAGGGCCTCGAGGAGCTCGCCCATGGTGAGGGCCTTCGTCTCGTATACGAGGTGGCGCACGGCGGCGGCGCTGTTGATCAGGTCGGCGACGCCGATGCAAATGATGCCGTTGCCCGTGTTGTACTTGGCTCCGCCCCAGGCGTAATCCTTGGCGCTGGTGATGCATTCCTCGAAGCTGAAGGACAGGGCCGGCACGGGGCGGTCCATGCAGATCTCGTCGATGATATGGCTGGCCTTGACGACGACCCGGATGACGTAATGGAGCTGAGCCTTGAGGGCCTCCTCGAATTCCTCCCAGGTGGCGAAGGACCTGGGGTCGCCCGTGTCGATGCTCACCTGGGCGCCCGTCTTGCGGCATTTCCCGCCGAGGAGCACGTACTCCACCACGCTCCCGAGGTTGATATCAGCCAAGGCTGAATAGGCCCGGAGCTTACCGGCCAGGTTCGTCTCGACGCATCCCCCGGGGTTCCAGTCGAGGGCCTCCCGAAGGGGGACCCCCTTGTTCATGAGCATCCTGATGCCGACCTCGTCGTTGTGGAAGGCGGGGAAACCCGTCCCCAGGCTAATGAGATCGACGATCTTGCGAAGAAAGGTGTCGGGGTTCTTGGCCATGTTATACCGCACCGAGAGCGAGGGCTGGTAGAGCTGGGTATCCATCGTCGCCTGGAGGATCATGTAGGAGAGGTCGTTGACGGCGTCCCTGCCCTGGTGGTCCACACCGCCGGCGCAAAGGTTCTGGAACATGGGGTACCCCGAAGAGTACTCGGCCGATTTGCCGTCCTGGAACAGGCACTGTTCGGAGAACTTGACCCAAAGGCAATCCAGCAGTTCCTGGGCTTCCTCGGGAGTGATGCGACCCGCGTCGTGATCGGCCTTGTAGTAGGGGTACATGTACTGGTCCATCCTGCCGGGGTTATAGGCGGCGGCGTTCTGCTCCATGAACAGGAAGATCTGGTAGAAGTAGAAGGACTGCAACGCCTCGTGGAAGGTGCGGGCCGGCTGGGCCGGGACGTGCCTGCAGATCTCGGCGATCTTCCGGAGCTCTCTCTGGCGGGCCGGGTCTTTCTCGGCCGAGGCCAGGCGGTCGGCCTCGAGGGCATAGCGTTCCGCCAGGGTCAGCATCCCTTCGGCCACTACTAAAAGCGAGTCGAGGTAGGCCTCCTTTTCGTAGTCGCCGGGGCGCGTCGCGTCCAGGCCCGCCTTCTGGGCCTCCACGAGCTTGACGATCCCGTTGACTCCGTTCTTTATGAACCACTCGTAACCGGCCGTCACTTCGCCCCAACCGCGGACGGCCTTCTTGTCGATGTAAAGGGCGCCATTGTCCCTTAGGGCGGCCACGTCCTCGGGTATCTGGGCCAGCCACGCCTCGTAATTGGAGCGTCCTTTCCAATAGGGGCGGATCTCCTCCTCGAAGATCTTCCGGTCCTCCGGCCGGAGGTGGAATTTGTCGTAGGGACGGGTGTTGATCGTGTCCAACTCCTTGTCGAGTACGGACCAGCAGACGTCGGCGGAGAGGATACCGCCGCGGATCTTGCTGCCGGCGTTGCCTACGATCAGTTCATCGTCCCAGATCTCCACGGTCTTCTCCTGGCACTGGCGCCGGAAGGCCTTGGCCTTCCTCAGGACAAAGACCTCCCCCTCGGTTTCACGGAAGCTTTGCGTGAGGATCCTCGCGTTCTCAAGGTCGATCTCGGGGTAGGTGGTCAGCACCTTCTCCTTTAACCTGTTTATCCGGTCCGCATAGGGTGCATTGAAACTGTTAGCCATTATCGACACCTCCAGATCCCTTTCTTGAAATTAGGAGAGCTCCTCGTACTCCGTACGGGCGATGATCTCATCCTGGGTGTTGCGGTTGAGCTCGGTGAAATAGGCGCTGTACCCTGCCACCCGTACTATCAGGTCGCGGAAGGCCGAGGGGTTCTCCTGGGCTTTCCGCAATTCCTCGGTGGATATCATGTTGAACTGGATGTGGTGGCCTCCAAGGTCGCAGTAGGAGCGGATGTAATCGGTGAAGGCCCCCACTTCGCCAGGCTTTCTCAGGAGGCTCCTGGAGAACTTCTGGTTGTAAAGGACCCCCTGGAGGACTTCCTGGTGGTCGATCTTGGTCATCGACCGCACCGCCGCCGTGGGGCCCTTGCGGTCCCTGCCACCCACGGGGGAGGCGCCGTCGGAGAAGGCGATGCCCCTGAGGCGGCCGTCGGGAGTGGCCCCGGTGACCTCGCCGAAGTAGACGTGGGTCGAGACGGAGTGAAGCTCGGGGATGTAGAAACCGCCCCTCATGCAGGGGTACTGGGTCACCTCGCTGCAGAAGACATGGGCAGCGTCGCGGGCGATGAGGTCGACGTAGTCGTCATCGTTGCCGAACTTGGGCGCCTTCTCGCAGGCGTCGAGGAGGGTTTCCTCGCCCTGGAAGTTGTTTTTCAGAGCTTCGAGCATTTTCGAAGGGGGCACCGATCGTTCATCGAAGCACAGCCGGCGCACCGCCGCCATGGAATCGGCCACGGAGGCGAGGCCTACGCCGAAGATCCCCGAAAAGTTGTATCGAACCCCGCCTTCCTGGCGGCTCATTCCCCGTTCGATGCAGTCATCGAGGAGGCTCGACATGAAAGGCTCGGGAGTGTGGACAGCGTGGGCCCCGTCGACCAGGTCGTAGGCATCGACGATGAGCTTAGTGAAATGGGCCACCTGGGCCTTGTAGGCCGAGAAAAGTTCGTCGAAGGAGGTGAAGGACTCGAGCTTCCCCGTCGCAGGCCCGACCCGGCGGCCGGACTCGGGGTCGACGCCGTCGTTCATCGCCAGCAGGAAGCACTTGGGGAAGTTGACATAGCCCGAATGGGCGCGGGAATCGGTCATCCCCTCGATATCGGTCTCGACGCAGTTGGTGCAGTAGTTGCGGGCCTCTTCCAGGGTGGCCCCCCGGATCAGGTGCTTGGGGATAATGCACCCGTCGTTCATGATGGCGGGGTAGCCCAGTCCCTCCCGGATCGTCTCTGCCACTTTTTGCAGCAGGTCCGGGTCCACCTTGTTGTGGTAGCGGAAACCGATGGAGGGCTGGGTGACGCGGGCGACGAGGGCCGCGTCGAGGATGAGCCTGGATAGCTCGTTGGAGGCGTCTTCCCCGTGGCTCCCCTGGCCGCCGATGGTCACGTTCTGGAAGAGCGGGAAACCGGCGAAAGTACGAGTGGTGACTGAATCCATGAGCTTGATGATGGCGGTGCACTTTATCCAGAGCGTGGCCAGGATCTCCACCACGTCCTCATCGGTGATGCGGCCTTCAGCCTTGTCTTTCAGGTAGAAAGGATACAGGTACTGGTCGACGCGCCCCAGGAGTATGGCGTGGGGGTCCGACTCGATGTGAAGCACCGAGTAGACGAGCCATACCGATTGGACAGCCTCCCGGAAGGTCGTCGCCGGGAACTCGGGGACCCGCCTCAGGATTTCGCTTATCTGGAGGAGTTCCTCCTTCCTCCGGGTGTCGTTGGTCCCGGCGGCCTTTCGGGCGGCCAGGTCCGCGTAGCGGTGGGCGAAATCGATCACGGCTTCGCAGCTGATCCGGGCGGCTTTCCAGAAGGTCCGTTTCTTCGTCCCGTCGATACCCTTGGGCGCATCGGTACGCAGTTTTTCGTCGATCTCGTCGATGATCCCTCGGAGGCCCCTGGCGAGCAGCTTGCTGTAGTTTATGGAGATGTTGCCCTGGGCCGTCCCTCGGCCGCCGACAGTGATCATTCCCTCATCGAGGGCGTCCTTGACCTCCTGGGAGATAAGCCGGTCGACGACGGCATCGAGGGAACTCCGTTCCCACTTGGTCAGGCAGTCTCTCAAAAGGATCTTGTTCTCTTCCGTGAGCCCCACGGCGTCGGCGCTGCGGGTGGCGAAGTTATCCAGGTCCTCCAGGATCCAGCGGGCGCCGAATTCCGGGCAGACGATGGGTGACCGGGGTTGCGGCGAAGGATGGCCGACGAAAAGTTCCTCATCATCCATGAAAAGGGTCATTTCCGAGAGCACCTTCTGCAGGGCGTAGGCCCGCTGCAGCAAGGCCGGCTCAGCGGCGTGCTCCTCGTAGGCCTCGGTGACCAGGAGGGCCCTTTCCGGGAGCAGTTCCGTGGGCTGTTCGAGGATCATCCTCTTTCTCATCGATGCGATCCGTTCAACGGTCTGTTCGCGTCTTTTCGTGGTTGTCTTGGGCACGCTATCGACCTCCCTAGTTGATAACCCGGATTGAATAATCCTTCAGGATCCCCAAGGCCCTCTCCATCTCTTCCTCCGTCGGCGGGAGAGTGTCAGGCAAGGGGTAAGGCCTGCCCAACTCTTCGTATCTACCGACTCCCATGCGGTGGTAAGGTAGGACCTCCAGGTGGGCCCCGGGGCGGTGGCGTTCCAGGAAGGCCCCCAGTTCACGAAGGTTGGACTCCCCATCGTTGCATCCGGGGACGAGGGGTATCCTCGCCAGGAGCTGTTTATCGCTCTCGAGGAGCCTGGCGGCATTATCCAAAATGACCCGGTTGTCGAGACCGGTCAATTGAAGGTGCTCCTCGGGATCCATGGCCTTCAAGTCAAACTGGAAGAAATCGACGAGATCCATCAATTCTTCCAGGAACTTCCAGTCGCCGAAAAGGCTGCTCTCCAAGGCGGTGTGTATGTGTTTTTCCCGGCAAAGTTGAAGGAATCGCTTCACGAACCGGGGTTGGAAAAGAGGTTCACCACCGGAAAGGGTCACGCCCCCTCCCGACCTTCGCCAAAAAGGGCGGTCAGGTTCTACTTCTCGGAGTAAGTCAGAGGCGGTGATCTCCCGACCTATCCATTCCAGCGCGTCGGCGGGGCAGGTCCGGCACAACTCTACCTTTTTCGCCAGTTCCGGTTCCCGGCGCTGCGACTCGGGGTTACAGCACCAGAGGCAGCGGGCGGGGCAGCCTTTCAAAAAAACGGTGGTGCGGATCCCCGGTCCATCATGGATGGCGTAACGGGCTATCTTATAGATCATTCCTTTCTCGTCGGCGGTTCCAGACGACATCAGGGTTCCCCTTTTCCGGCCAGTATCGAGATCGGCGCCAAGGACAGAAGCCGGTTTCAACAAGACCTTCCCCTGAAAGTCATTCTGATAAGTCCTTGGCATTACCAATATGATTACACCAAAACCGGAGAGTCCTCAACCCTCTCCCAAAAATCTTGCTTCGACGTAAGTCATTATAGCACAATGGGGCCCCGGCGTTTATCGGGTTTATGAGTCGCCGCTGTTTTATCCCCGGCGCCGGGGCCGGCCCCACCTAGCCCAAGAGGTCGTTGGCGTAGTAGGTGAGCGGGATCAGGTCGCTCCTGTCCAGGTACATAAGGTCGAATTTCCGGTTCAAGGCCGCGAAATGCCTCAAACCGAAGGCCAGCTTGTTCAGGTAGGAGAAAACCCCGATCGCCCCCGTGGAGAAATTCTCGGCCTCTTTCCCGTAGATCCCCTTAAGGTCAGCCAGGTCGCGGAAGACCTCGTCGACGGTATCGCCGAACTTTTTGAAGAATTCCGGCGTCCTGCCCGCCTTTATCTCGTCGCCGATGGTCTTGCCCGTCATGGCCGCCGCCATCGCGCCGCGGCAGACGCCGACGGCGTTGATGAACCCGTCGCCGTAGGCGAGGGCCTTGAATACCTGGTCCTCGCTTATGAAGCCCCCGGTGATGACCATGGCAGGCAGCGTTTTGCCCTGCCTTTCCAGTTTGTCGCAGATATCGACGACGCCCTTTTCAAGCATGACCGTCGGGAGGGACCATTCGTCCATCATCTTCGAGGGGCTGTAGCCGGAACCGCCGCCGGCCCCGTCGAAGGTGACCATGTCGACCCTGTTCTCTATCGCCATGCGGATGACCCGCTCCACATCGGCCAGGTCGAAGCCGGCCATCTTGAAATAGACGTTCTTCGTTCCCCTCTCCCTAAGCTCGGTGATCCGCTTTGCCATGGTCTCCTCGGTCCACATCGGGAGCCTCCCGTAGGTGTAGAAGTTGGGGCAGCAGCCCTCTTCCCTGAGTTCCATCACCTTGGGATCGAAGGGGTCGGGGTGGACGAGGTGCCCCTTCTCTACCTTTTTCACGGCCTCGTCGTAGTCCTTGATCCTGTTGACCGGCTGGGTCCCCTTGGCACCCTGGCCGAACTTGAACTCTAGGGCCTCGAAGCCGTATTTTTCAAGCGCTATCTCCGGAACGCCCGTGAGATGGTCGTCGACATTGCACTGGAGCACCATCTGCCCCGAACCACGGTAATATTTATGGAAGCTGTCGTGTATTCTCTGCAGCATGGGAAAGGACGTGATCCTCCCGTCCGTCATTTCCAGTTCGGCGTCTTTTTCCCTGGCGTCCTCGCCGATCATGCAGGTCACCCCGGCCATGGCGGCGCCGCCGAAGTAGTCGACCCAGTTCATCTTGATGATAGCGGGCAGGACGATGGGCAGGTCGAGTTTCACCCTGTGATCATAGCCGTACTCCGAGGCCAGGTTGACGTTGAAAATCTCCCCGTGCTCGAGGTCCGCCTCCACCCCCAGGGCGCCGAAACAACGGCCGTTTATATTGAAATGGGAAAAATCGATGGGGTAATCCTTTTCCGACGCGATCTGGTTGGCGCCGGTGGTGGTGGGATAAACCGTTATCTTCCCCAGGACGGCCGCCTGGGCTATCTCGCAAGTCCCCGGGCACTCTTCGGTGCACAGGGAGCACATCCCCGACTGGGGGGAAATATACTTGCTCCTGTTCCTGGCCGCCGTAAAGCCCGAACTCATACTGGGTGAAAAGGTCATGATCGAACCTCCCGTCGTGGTTTAATCTATCTCTTGCCATCCCTTCATCCCGTTCAAGATAATTGTATCACTTGCCTTAAAACTATTAGACGGCAGGCTGTTGGGCGGTCTCCTTAATTCTAACCTCTCGAAATACCTCTCTTCGGTCGATTAACTTGACTTCGTCAAAGTGGACTCGAACCTTGTCTTTCCAGGCCTTTCAAAAAGGTATCAAAAAAACTGCTCTTCGAAAGAGATCATGGGGGTGAGAAGGAAGATCTTCAGCATCGCACAAACGGCGATACTCGATGATCGTGTGCGGATGGATGGGAACCTATGATTTTGCCCGGAAGGGATTTTTGCGACTTTGCGCGGCCGGTGCAGGACCGTCGCTCGTCCCTTTCCCCTATGTTATAGGCAGCGCTCTTGGGGTGGAGTTTGATTCACATTTTTAACAGGGCTGTTTTCGCTTTTCCCGGTACAGGGAGCGCGTGAGCGGTCAAATTGTCATTCCTTTTTTATCGCCTGGAGAGCATTTCCCCTCTTGATCGAAGCATAGGTAAAAAATGGGAAAGATGCGGCCATCGAAAGGACGGCCACAAAACCGTATAGGAAACGTATGTCGGGTCTTTGAAAAGCTATACCGACAAATTGCTGGAAGATAGGGGCCATGAACTGCCCTAGGTACACCATTGTGCTTAATAGAGAAGTTCTTCGGATTGCTTCCGCCGGCGTGGTGTTTTCCGTCACTTTCAGGAAAAAAAGAGGGTAGATGGACCTATTGGCGAAGCCTATAACAATGGTGCCCAGGAAAACGACGGCGATCAGGGTCGCCTTCGATAGCAAGATAAACCCTGTTCCTATCGAGAAAAGGACAACTGGAATAAAAAATTTCCCCAAGGTTTTTCTTGTCTGAGGCAACAAAATACCCGCAGCGAAACCTCCAATATTCGCGGAAGCAATGACCATTCCCGTTATCCTGCTGTCACCAAGGCCGCTGTAACGAAGATAAAAGGCCATGGTGGGAGTGAGAATAAAGAAAACCAGGTTAAATAAAAACATCGACAGTACTATCGGCAGGATGGACCTTCCAGGGCTTGTTCCAACGGTAGCTTCTTCGGTGGCGCTTATTGCCAGGTTGGGTAGGTAGCGGATGGTCAAACCCAGAACAGGAATACCAAAAGAATAAATCAAAAAAGGTAGTCTCCAGGAAAAGGAAGCCAGCTGTCCCGCAACAAGCAGAGCAATCATCCCACCAAACATATTAAGAGAACTGGAAAGTCCCATCAGCCTGGTCTTTTCATCACCTTCGAAAAAATCCGAAATCAATGCCGTAGAAAAGGGGATCACCAGGCCAAGGCCAAAACCCATGAAGAGCCTAGTCAACAGTAGAGTAAATATGTTGGAGACAAAACCCCCTATCGTCCCCGACAGGGTAAAAACCGAAAGTCCGAAAACAAGCAAGGCCTTACCGGGGAAAACTCTTGAAAGGCGTCCCACAAAAAAAATTGTGGGGACAATCGTAATCGCATGAATGACAGGTACAAGTCGAATAAGGCTCTCTTTGCTGTAACAGAAATAATCACTAATCTCCCCTAGGGCCGGAGATACGGCGCTGTTGGACATCAAAGTAAGTAGGGAAAGGGAAAGAACAGCCAACTTGAACATTATCGTAGATTGTAACTTCCTGGTATCTTCAACATTGGAACAGACCTCATCGAAAATAATGAAAATGGGAACCCTCAACCACTGGTTGAGGCCATGGATTTCCGAGTTGAGACCAGGATTTCCGTGAACCCCGTCCTCCGAAAAACCGGGTCCCGATGCCCCAACCAGCGCGATATCTCGTTTTTTTCCCCAGTGATTTCGCCCGGTCTCTTCTCCCTGTCTCGTGCAACCCTATCATATTAAACCTGGAAAAGCGGGGTCAGGTCTACACTTTTGACTGGAAAAGCGGGGTCAGGTCTACACTTTTGACTGGAAAAGCGGGGTCAGGTCTACACTTTTGACTAATTTGGCGTGGAAGAGCAGGGTCAGGTCTACACTTTTGACTAATTTGGCGTAATCAAAGAAAATTTTTTCATCCTTTCACGACAGGAGGTTTTTCCCTTGGCCAGACCTTTGAGGATCGAATACCCCGGCGCTTTGTACCACGTTATGTCCCGGGGCAATGAAAAGAAGGATATCTTCAAGACCGCGCGGGACAGGGAAAAATTTCTTTCGTACCTGTTGTCGGCCTGGGAGAGGTATGGGGCGGTGTTCCATGCTTACTGCCTCATGAACAACCACTACCACCTGATGGTGGAAACCCCCGACGGGAATCTCTCGCGCGTGATGAAGCATATCAACGGGTCCTATACCACCTATTTCAACCTTAAGCATCAAAGAGCGGGCCACCTACTCCAGGGGCGCTACAAGGCGACCCTGGTCGAGGCCGACGCCTACGCTGCTGAACTTTCGCGCTACATTCACCTGAACCCCGTCAGGGCGAAGATGGTTTCCTCCCTTGAGGAATACCAGTGGAGCAGCTGCCCTCGGTACCTCGACGGCACCGCCCCCTCCTGGCTTTCGACGGGCCTCGTCCTTGGGTATTTCGGCCCGTCCGAAAAGGACCGCCCCGGAAACTACAGGGCCTACTTGATGGAGGCCGTCGGCGAAGAGGGTGTGGACCCCCTTGCCGGTTCGATCGCCTCGACGATCCTCGGCACCGACGAGTTCATCAGGGACATCAGGGAGAAGTACCTGGAGGGAATTGAGCCGGGCCGTGACCTTCCGGCGCTGAGGGAACTGGTCGGCGGCCCCGCCTTGGGGGATATCAAGGCTGCTTCTGAAGAGGTTTTCCCCGAGGAGGCCAAGCTGGCAAAGATGGCGGGCATCTACCTCTGCTGGAGGTTCAGTGGTGCTAAGCTTAAAGAGATAGGGGACCTTTACGGGTTGACGGAATCGGGGGTGAACCGCGCCTGCCGGAGGCTTGAGAGCAGGATGGAAAGGAACAGGGAGTTGAAGGAAAGGGTCCGGAAAATAGGGGAAAAGCTGAAATAGTCAAAAGTGTAGACCTGACCCCAATGAGGAGGTTTCACCATGCGGCTTACGGAACTGTCGCACAGCAGCGGCTGAGCGGCCAAAATAGGTCCGGCGGACCTGAAAGAGATACTGAAGGCGCTTCCCACCCAGGAGAACGGGTTCCTGCTCACCAGTTGGGACAAGGGTGAGGACGCCGCCACCTGGATGCTCGACGGGAAGAGGACGGCCATCATGACCCTCGATTTCATAACCCCCGTGGTGGACGACCCCTTCACCTACGGTCAGATCGCCGCCGCCAACGCGCTGAGCGATGTCTACGCCATGGGCGGCAGGCCGCTGGTGGCCCTGAACATCGTCGGTTTCCCCGTCACCTGCGAACCGCTGGAGGTGCTGTCGGAGATCCTCAAGGGCGGTCAGGAGAGGGTCAACGCGGCCGGGGCCGTCCTCGCCGGCGGCCACAGTGTCGACGACGGAGAGCCCAAGTACGGCCTCGCCGTCTTCGGCGAGGTCGAAGCCGCGAAGATGTGGAAGGTCACCGGGGCCCGCCCCGGCGACGCGCTCATCCTCACGAAGCCCCTGGGCACTGGACTCGTAGCGACGGCCATAAAAGCCGGGGCGGCCGACCCCTGGGAGACGGAGGCCGCCGTTAGGTCCATGGGCGCCCTCAACGATCTCCCGGCGAGGCTGCCCGGGGAACTGTTGGCGGAGGTCCACGCCTGCACCGACGTGACGGGTTTCAGCCTGGCGGGGCACCTCCTGGACATGCTCTCCGATGGAGGCCTGGAGGCGAGGCTCTCCCCCGGTGAACTGCCCCTGCTGCCCGGGACGCTCGAGAAGGCCGAGATGGGCTTTATCCCCGGCGGCTCCGATCGAAACATGGAACTATACGCCCCGAGGGTAGAGGGCCTGGAAAAGATGCCCGGGGCCCTTCCCGCCCTGCTTTTCGACGCCCAGACCTCGGGCGGGCTCCTGCTGGCCGTGAGCGAGGAGGCCGCGATGCGGTTCCTCGAGGCATGCCATGAAGCAGGGTTCCCTCACGCGGCGAAGATCGGGGTTTTCGCCGAGGGGGCAGAAAGGATAAGGATCTGGTAAGGACCGGATCATGGCGGCTCCCGCGGGGGCCGCTTTTTTGTATTCATTATCCAAAGGTCGCTGCGCTTTTTACTCCTTTCCTTACTGATAGAATCAAAAGACTGGCATAATATCTTGTCGGGGGTGCGGCAAATGAGAAAGGCGGAGCGGATCGTGGATTTCGCCATGAGGATGGAGCTCGATGCCAGGGATTTCTACCTCGACTCGCTGCAGAAGGTGAGCAGGGCGGACACGAGGAGCCTCCTGGCGAACTTGGCCGAATGGGAGAAGGGGCACTACGATTTCCTGAAGCAGCACAAGGTCAGCCTGGGCGAGACGGGAAAGTGGGCCGACGCGGCCCTGCCCGTCGAGGAGCTGGAGAAGGCCGGCGATATCATCCTGGAAAAGAGGGTAGGCACAGCCGTCGAGCCGCCCCTGGGCGAGATGTCCTCCGATTTCAGCGTTTTGAGGATGGCCCTCGCCATCGAGACCGATTTCAGGAACTTCTACAACAACGCCGCCCGCACCATGGACGACCCCGAGGGCCGCAGGGTCCTCGAGATGCTCTCCGAGTGGGAGGGCGAGCACCAGGAGTACATCGACGAACAGTACCGGGTGCTGCAGCGGGAGTTCATGAGCGAGATGGGGTTCGAGCCCTTCTAGGGGGTAAGAACTTTTTCGGACAGGGCCTTGTAGGTACCCTTGAGTTTGGCGACCCTCTCCAGGAGGGGCTCCCTCTCGGGAAGCGAGGCTATCATGCCCCGGAGTGGGACCAGTTCGAAGTAGGAGTTCTTCCTCGAGGGCACCGTCGTTGAAAAGACCTCGGCCAGGATCCGCAGGTCGTCGCCCATCCTGAAGTCGTCGCGGGTCTCCTCGTAGGTGAAGAGGAAGTAGATCTTCCGGAACCCCGACCAGGCGAGGGCGGAAAGGCACATGGAACAGGGCTCGTGGGTGGCCAAAAAGACCGTGTCGGCCGGGTCGGGGCGCCCCTTGTCCCTGAAAAAGGCCCGGATAGCCGCCATTTCCCCGTGAAGGGTGGGGTCGGCGCCCCTTTCGTTCGTGGCCGCGACCACCAGGGAGAGGTCGCGGACCCGCAGCACGGCGGCCCCGAAAATGTTGTGCCCCCTGGGCACCGCCCTTTCGGTGAGGGGCAGGATGTCCCCCTCTATTACGTCGAGGAACCTCGTCACCATGCTCCGGTTGTCCAAGCCGTCACCCCCCCTTCAAAGATATCAGAAAGGCCGGCAAGGGGGGAACCTCCTTTGAGGGAGTGATGGGACAAGTGAAAACCCTTCCGGCGACGGCCGGGGCGCGCCGGTCACCACGCCCCGCGGCGGTCTTCCTCTTCCTGTTGCTGCTTTTATCGCTTCCCTTTCCCGCGGCGGCCCTCGAGGCGCCCCGGACAGCCTTCCGCTTCGTGGGGAAGGATTTCGGGGCCCCCATGATCGACGAGGCCGCGCAAAAAGAGATGGCGGACCTTTTCAGGAAAAACTACTTCTCGCCCTGGGACAGGAGCGCCCCCGAGGTTGAGCCCGGTGAATCCCTGTGGGCCTGGGAACGGTGGAAGGAGGGCGAACCCTGGGGAGAGAACTTGAGGCCCCACCCGAGGGAGTGGGTGCGTTCCCTCCTTGCCCTATGCGACCTGGACAGGTGGGGCTCGGTGAGCCGGAAGGCCGTGGCCTGTGTCGATACCGACCTCAGGGCCCTGCCGACCTCGAGGCCCTTTTTCGAGGACCCTTCCCGCGCAGGGGAAGGTTACCCCTTCGACTACCTCCAGAATTCCAGGGTGAAAGCCGGTGAGCCCCTCTTCGTGGGGCATTACTCTGCCGACGGGGCCTGGGCCTTCGTCGAGACGGGTTACGCCTCGGGGTGGGTCGACTCGAGGGATATCGCCCTGATGGATGAAGACTTCGCCCAGCGATGGCAGTCCCTGCCGCAGGCCTTCGTCATCGACGATGGCGTCACCGTCAGCGACCGCGGCGGCGTCTACCGCTTCACCGCCCGGGTGGGCACGGTGCTCCCCATCGTGGGGGGCGGCAAGGGCGGGCCCCTGGTCGTAGCGGTGCCGGTGAGGGACGAATGGGGTCATGCCGTCCGGGTCGAGGCCCTCCTTTCATCGGGGCAGGCCTCCGAGGGGCCTTTGTCCCTGACGGAGTGGAACCTGGCGATGGTCATCGACAGGATGCTCGGCAAACCCTACGGCTGGGGCGACCTTGGAGGGAACCGGGACTGCTCGGGGAGCCTGAGGGACCTCTTCGCCGCCTTCGGCGCCTGGTTCCCACGGAACTCGGCGGCCCAGGCCCGGGCGTACCCCTTCGTCCCCTTCGGCGAGGTCCCGGGCCGGCAAAAGGAGGAGAGGCTGGTCCAGGAAGGGGTGCCCTTCGCGACCCTGCTGGCGGCACCCGGCCATATCATGCTCTACCTGGGGATCTACCGGGGTGAGCCCTGGGTTTTCCACTCGATGTGGGGCGTGAGGACGCTCCGCGACGGGAAGGAAGGGCGCCATATCGTCGGTGCGGCGGTCATAACAACGCTCCGGCCCGGCAGGGACGCGGCTGATCTTGACCCCCGGCGGGCCGACCTGGCCGAAAGGCTCCTGGGGATGACCTTCCTCGTACCCTCCCGCTAGTTGTTCCCCGGGCTCGCTTTTTCCACGTACATCCTGTCGTCGGCCCTTTGAAGGACGGCGGCCTCTTCCGCCCCCGTCTCGGGCATAAGGACGACGAACTCGTCGCCGCCGAAGCGGGCCACGAAGACCGACTCCCTGAGGCAGTCCCTGACGCAATGCGACGCCGCCTGGAGGGCGGAATCGCCCACCAGGTGGCCGTAGGTGCCGTTGACCTCCTTGAAACCGGTCATATCGATCATGACGATGGACATTTTCCCGCCGTACCGGTTGAGCCTGTTATCCTCGCTGTCGAGCCTCTGGAAAAGGGCGCGGCGGTTCGGGAGGCCCGTCAGTTGGTCCGTGAGTGTCAGGTTCTCGACCTCGGCCACCAGTTCAAGGGACTTCCATAGGGAGAAGCCCGGTGCCCGCCAGGGATAGGAGAGCGCACGCACAGGGCTGTCCGCCGGAGAATAGACCGAAAAGCCGGGCCGGGAGTCTCCTCCACGGATGACGTCTTTAGTGTAAGAAATCATTGTCCAGGTAAAGAAACAAGGGTATAATTCCTATTACAAAATTTCCAGGTCGGTTTTTGAAGGAGGGGTGGAGTGGCGTGAGCAGGGAAAAGGTTCTTCAAAAGGTAGCCGAAAAGATCAAGGATGTCCCTGGAACCTTCGTGGACAAGAAGGAGGTCTACTGCCTCGACAGCGTCATCGCTGAAAGGAAGGCCTTTCTGAACAAGCAGAAACTGACCTACACAGCGAAGTTCAAGGTGGATGAGGGCAGCAAGGAGGTCACTTTCACCGAGATGCTCAAGGAGGCGAAGTCCGGGCTGGGCGCCGGTGGGCTCGACGATCCGGGGCCGGGGCTTTCCTTCAGGAAGAGCAAGGTGTCTTCAAGCACCGATGGGCTGGAGGGTGTCGTCGACCAGCAGGCGAGCCTCTTCGGCAAGAAGTACGACTACACCTTCGATTACAAGAGAGTGCGTTCGGCGGTGAAGGAAGCGGCCGAAAGCGAAGGCTACTCTTTCACCTACAAGATCTGGGGCAAGCTCTGATCGTTATCCTCCTCCGGGATCTACAGGGTGGACGCCAAGGGGGACGATGTCGGAGCATCGGGGGTCCTGATGGATGGACTTCACTCCCGGCGTTCGCTGTTAAAAAGGCACTGATCGGGCCCTGCGTGCCTGACGGGGTAGAAAACAGGGGTCGGCCTTTTGAAAAGGCCGACCCCTTACCAATTGCAGGGTGTGGGTGGATCAAAGGTCCTACCGGTGGGCCAAGGCTTTCTCGTTGGATAGTTGTATTTGGTAGTTACTGGCGCCGCCGTGAGTGATTATCCAGGCTATCCCGTTGCCGGGACCGCTGAAGTTCATCATGAAGAACGAAATCCCGCCCCCTCCCGTGGTGGGCTGGAAGGTTATGTCCTGGCCCGGGGTGACATAGTTTGGGGCGGTCAGCATCTTGATGCCGAAGGGCTGCTTGCCCCCTGCAAAGTCGGCGGAAGGTATCTCAACATGTCCAGTGTAATTGGGGGGGTTATCGCTCGTCGGCGTTAAAACTACAAGTCCCTGGCCCTGGGGGAACTCCAGGACCCATGGACCCGAAATGTCGACCACGTCAGCGGCAGCGGGGAAAGCAAAAAACAGGACAACAAACATGAAGACCAAGCAGGACAGCTTTCTCATGGTATGCCCTCCTTCCCGGATAGAGTGCTACTGTCTGAAAGATTAGATATAAGGCCGGCCCAAGTCAATAGCCGGGAAGGAAATACTCCCCATAGCAGGGGTACTCTTTCCCCCGCCCCGCCGCTCGAAATTCTATCGCCCAAACCCACGGCCTCCCCCCCCCGGCTAAGGCCAGGGGAAGAGGTCATTGTTGCCTCTGTTCCGTCTCCTCCAGCAGCGCCTCCAGGGCCGATTTCAGTTTTTCCAGTTCCCGGCCGTACCTGGCCCAGTCGCCCCGCCGGGCGGCGTCCTGGGCCTCGTCGAAGTGCTCCCTCGCCTGGCGGGCGAGCCCGCCGACGCTTTTTTCTTCGGCGGCCGGCCGCCGCGGCGCGGGTCTTTCCTCTTCCGCCGCGGGATGGCTCACCTCGGGGGGAGCCTCGCCGTGGAGCCGGAGCAGCAGCGTGGTGATGGCCTCATCGACCGTCCCGCCCCAGGCAACCTTCCCGCCGGAGGAGACGATGACCCGCTTGAGTTCCGGCAGGTCGCTGTTCTCCGCCCTGAGGTACAAGGGCTGGACGTAGAGGAGGGAGTCGCCCAGAGGGATGACCATGATGTCGCCCCGGATGACGTCGGAGCCCCGCTGGGTCCAAAGGGAGAGCTGGGCCGCGATCTCGGGGTCCTGGTCGATCAGGGCGGCCACCTGGGAGGGGCCGAAGATGAGCTTCTGCTTAGGGAACTGGTAGACCAGGAGCTGCCCGTAATTGGGCGGGTCCGAGCGCCCCGCCATCCAGGCGATCATGTTGTCCCTGCCCACGGGCATGAAGGGGGCGATGAGGGCGAACTCGGCTTTCTCCTCGCCCACGAGGCGCATGATCAGGTAGTAGGCGTTTATGTCACCCGTCGACGCCTGGGTCGACAGCCTCCAGACGTCCTCCTTGTTGTAATAGGTGTTGGGGTCGCTCATGTGGTAGGTCCGGTATATCTCGCTCTGGATCAGGAAGAGCCCCATGGGATAGCGGATCTGGGTGCTGAGTTGTTCGGGGGCTTCGTCGGCCGGGGTGAAGAGGGCCGGGAATATGCCCTGCCAGGTCCTGATGATGGGGTCATCGGGGTCGTAAACGTAGAGCACGATGCTGCCGTCGTAGGCGTCGATCACCGCCTTGACGCTGTTGCGGACGTAGTTGATCTTCTGCCTCGTCCCGGAGAGGCTGACGGGGTTCGAGTAGGGGTAGCGGTCGGTGGCCGTGTAGGCGTCCACGATCCAGACGAGTTTCCCGTCGACGACGGCCAGGTAGGGGTCGCTGTCGTAGAGCAGGAAGGGGGCCACCTTCTGGAGGCGCTCGTTCAGGCTGCGGTACATCAGGATCCTGCTCTCGGCGGTTATGGCGTTGGTGAAGAGGATCTGGGAGTCCCTGAAGCGCAGGGCGAACATTATCCTGTTGAAGACCCCTCCGATGGGCACCCCGCCGGTCCCCTCGTAGGTGGTCCTAACGTTGGAGTCGCCCATGGGGTAGTCGAACTCCATGATGTTCGTACGTACCAGCGAGTAGGGTATGCGCCTCTCGCCGAAGTAGATCTGGGGCCTGTCGACCTCCAGGGGGACCGTCGCCTGGGGAGGGAGGTCCTTGACGATCAGCGTCGGTTTCCCGGCGGTGTCCACCTCGTTGACGAAGTTCATCACCAGGCCGTAGCCGTGGGTGAACTCCAGGTGCTGGTTGACCCAGGTCTGGTTCTGCAGTTGCCCGTGGTCGAGCTCCCTCGCCGCCAGCATGACCTGGCGGTAGGAGCCGTTGAAGGTGTAGCGGGCCACGTCCACGTCGGGGAAGTCGTAGTAGGTCCTTATTTCCTGGAGCTGCTTGAAGGCCCTGAGGATGGGCCGGTAATCCCAGAGCCTTATATTCCTTATGGTGTCCGGTTCGTTGCGGATGTCCTCGGCGGAGACGGCGTCCTCGGGGAGGAAGTCGATGATCTCCTGGTCATCGAGCCCGTAGGCCTCGAGGGTGCCCCGGATGTTGAACTCGATGAAGGACTTTTCCTTGGCGAACTCGTTGGGCTCGACAACGTACTTCTGGACGATGCCTGGGAGGAGCCCCCGCAAGAGCAGGGAGGCCCCCACCAGGAGGACGGCCCCCGCCATGGCGGGCCTCCAGGTCCTCCTGAAAATGTTGGCCACCAGCAGGGCTGCGACGGCCAGCGAAAGGCCCACCATGATGTTCAAGGCCAGGAGCTTGACGTGCACGTCGGTGTAACCCGCCCCGAACACCACCCCTTCGGGGGAGAGGAGTATGTGGAAACGCTCGAGCCAGAGCCCGGCGCCCCACAGGACGACTACCAGGGCGCCCAGTACAGAAAGGTGCCCTCGGGCGAAGGGGGGCAGGTAGAACCGGTTCTCATCGCGCATCCTCGGCAGCACTGCCAGGACGGTGATCAGGGCCACTCCTACGAGGGTGGTGACGAGGGTGCTGAGGAGCCAGCCCTGGAGCAGCGAAAGGAAGGGGATATCGAAGACGTAGAAAGCCACGTCCCTGCCGAAGACGGGGTCGTTCCTGCCGAAGGGGGTCCTGTTCAGGTATTGGAGGACCGTCATCCACCCCGACCGGACAGCGAGGCCGTTCATGACGGCCAGGACCGCGGCGATGGCCGCCACCGCCAGGGCCGAGGCCCGCATGGGTATGTCGAGGACCTCTCCCGGCAGGGACGCGAAGGCTATCTCCCTCATGGCGGACCGGCGCGCCCTGAGCCAGTTCAGTGAAAAGATCACGAAGGCCGCCGCGGCCGCCGCGGCGAACAGCACCCACTGCGGGAGCAGCCTCGTCCAGAAGACCTGCAGGAGCCCCCTCTCGCGGAACCAGAGCAGGTCCGTGTAAAAGGTGGCCGTCGCCGGCACTATCACCGCCAGCAGCAGGAGCACCCCCAGGATGATCCAGATACCTTTTTTAAATTTCAAAGGGGGTACACGCCTGGGGCGTTCGCCCTCCCCGAAGGGTGATCCGTGAAAAATATCTCTCATCGACATGGCTGCCGCCCCTCACTTTTTCCAGTGGCCCCCGGGCCGGGTGTTTTACCGGCACAATGTACCATGTACCGGTGGAACAGGCAAAAAAAGGCCGCCCACGAAAAGCGGACGGCCGCAATGCATAGTGTCGTGCCGGGGTGGTCTAGGAACCTGAGTTTTCCATTTCAACCACGGCAGCTTCCTCCGCCGGCGGGATCTCCGACTTGCCCTTGTTCATCACCACGAGGGCCCCGACGACCACAAGGGCTACCAGGACCATCAAAAGCATCGCCTTTCCCTTCATATCGCGTTCCCCTCCTTTCCGGTCAGTCCCAGGTTTTCGCGACCCGCCTGGGGCGACGGGACCGCTTGGCGGGGACGGGATCTCAGCCGTCGCCGTCTTGTCTCCGAACACAAAAGACCTGCTGGCCGCCGGCCTGGCGGGCAGGAAGTTCAACGCCTAAACCAAAAGGTGGTGGCTGGTCGCTTCTCGCTCAGTGTTGCCCGGAGAACAGGTGGTTATATCGTTGTTGGCAGAGGCGCCTTATCTTGTGTATGGAGTATACACAGAAAAAAGAAAATCGTCAAATAATTCACGAACTCGCCCAGGGAAGGCGGAAACCACCCATAACGCGCGGCGCCCCGAGTAAGGGTGGAAGGGGAGACCCAAGGGCGCCGCGAGGGGGAAAGCGCGCCCCCGGGGTTTACGGAAGGCGGCATGGAATCCCCGATCACCCTTAAGCTTTACGTTTTTCCGATCTTTTTGTTCTTCCTCCTGCAGTGGAAAACATAGGCGGCCGCCAGGGCGACGCAGAAGGCCGCCAGGGCGTAGGAGGCGGTGTGCATGTACCGGTGCACCAGGGCCTGGTTGTTGCCCACCCAGAACCCGACCCAGGCGAGGATCACCACCCAGATGCCCGACCCCAAGGCCGTGTAGAAGAGGAAGAGGGGGATGTTCATCCTCGTGAGCCCCGCCGGCAGCGATATCAGCTGGCGGATGCCGGGAAGGAGCCTGCCGATGAAGGTGCTGATATGGCCGTGCCTCGCGAAGTAAAGGTCGGCCTGGTCCAGTGCCTTGTCGCTGACCAGGAAGTACTTGCCGTACCTTTCGAAGAAGGGGCGCCCGAAGGCGAGGGAGATCCAGTAGTTGAAGATTGCCCCGAGGATGCTCCCGGCGATGCCGGCCAGGATGACCACGAAGAGGTTCATCTGCCCCCTGGCCGCGAGGTAACCGGCGGGGGGGACCACCACTTCGCTGGGAAAGGGTATAAAGGACGATTCCAGGAACATCAGGGCTACAACGCCGGTGTAGCCCATCCTCCCGATGGTGGAGACTATCCAGGTTACGACCTGACCGAGCATCACCGGCTGCCTTTTCTAAAGGGTGTATCCGTTCCGGCGGCCCGTCATGGACTCTATGTCAATCCTGACCACGGCGATCGCCGCCATGGCCTGGTCCGGGAAGGGGAGCTCGCGGCCCGCGTACTGCCTCACCACGTGGTTCAGCCCCTCCCTTTTTTCATCCGTCCCTTCCAGGAAGACGGCGGTGCCGAAACCGACGACGCTCCTGTATTTCATGGTCCACTCGCAGGGGTCGGGGTCCTGGACGACCTCGATGTCCTCGTCGACCTCGAAGCAGACCTTGGGGTTTTTATGCAGGCATTCGATCTTCTTCCCACCGTTGAAACCGTGGAAGTAGAGGGACCTCCCGTCGAAGCCGAAGCAGAGGGGGACCATGTAGGGGTACTCCTCATCGAAAAATGCCACCCGGCAGACCTTGCCCCTTTCGAGGATCCCCCTGACCTGGGCCTCGTCGGTGATCTCCTTATCCTTACGCCTCATGTCCTCTCCTCCTCCTTTGTTTTTGAAGGGCTTCCCCCGCCGGTGTATGGATGCCGACCATCTTGGCGGCCCTGCCGTTTTTATCCCTGCGGACCACGAACCCCCGGCTTCGGAGGGGCAGCCATGAACCATCCTTTTTCGCCATCCTGAACTCGGTCTCGTAGATGTCGTCGCCGTCCTTTCCGGAGAGGACCTCTCTCAGCAGGTCGGCCACACCGGCCTGGTCGTCGGGGTGGATCTGCCGCTTCCAGCCCTCCAGGGACTGCTCCATCTCGCCGGGGGAGTAGCCCAGCATGGTCTCGTAGGCGGCGTTCATGACGACCCTCCCCTCGCTTACGTCCCACTCCCATAGCCCCGAGGAGTGTTCGGCGACCAGGAGTTCGAGCTGCCGGGCCTTCTCCTCGAGGTTGGCGTCCTTCCTCTGGCGGTCCTTCTCGGTTTCGATGGCGTGGAGGGCGAAGGATATATCTTCGGCCAGTTCCAAGAAGAGGGCCTGCTCCTCGGGGTCGAAGTGGGCGTCGCCGGGGAGGGATACCGATACGAGGCCGTAGATCTTTTTGGCGTATTCCAGCCTGGTGGTCATTATGCCTCCCTCCTCGTAACTATCCAGGAGGGGGCTGTCGGTCATGGTCATGGTCCCCCGTTTCAGGTGTATCCCCGGTTCCTTGAGGGCCGAAAGCCCCCATTCGTTGAGCATACCGTACCTTCTTCTCTCCGACAGGCGCTTGCCGTCAGCCGTCACCCCCGCTTCCGACACGGACTGGAGGGTACCCCCCTTGCCCAGGATCCCGAACCAGGCGTTGCGGTAGCCCCTGGTCTCCACCAGGTGGGCGCAAATCTCCTGGACGAGCTTCTCGCTGTCGTGGTGACGGCTGATGAGCCGGTTTACCCCCCTGACGGAGCGGAGGATGGAGTTCAGTTGCCTCAGTTCCTCCTCGGTCCTCTTGAGGGTGGTCACATCGCGGCCGACGGCCTGGACCTCCGTAAGGGTCCCCTTTTCATCGAGGATACCCCTCCTGGTCCATCTCAGCCAGCGCTTCCCCCCCTGGGGGAGGTCGAGGATTTGCTCGAAGAAGGGCCCCTGGCCCAAGGGGGACTGGCCGTTCGGTTCCGATAGGAATCTCGAGGCCTCGGCGTCCCCCATTATCTCGAAGAGTCGGCGCGAAACGACGCGGTCCCTGTCCAGCCCGAAGAAATGGCAGAAAGCGTCGTTGGCGAAGGTGATCTCACCCTTATCGGAGAAGCGGCAGACCATCTCCACCTGGCTCTCGACGATGGCGGCGTAGCGCCTTTCGCTCTCCCGGAGGGACCGTTCGGCCTCCTTCTGGGCTGTGATGTCCCTCCCGACGCACTGGATCGCCACGAGGCGGCCCTCTTCATCGAAGACGCCCCGGTTGTGCCATTGCTCGAGCCCAATGCTGCCATCGGGGAGGAGGGACCACGATTCGTCGGTGTTGGTCGGGTTCTCGGGGGTCAGTTTTTCGAAGTGCTCCCGGCGTAGGCGACTCGTCTCCTCCTGGTCCACGTGGTCGAAGATGTTCAGCCCCAGGATCTTGTCCCGGTCCTTGCCAAAACGCCTGCAGTAGGAGGTGTTCGCGAAGGTCAGGGTCCCGTTGGGCTTGAAGCGGATTATGAACTCGTCCTGGTCTTCCACGATATTCAGGAATTGCTGCTCGCTCTCCCGGAGGGCCCTTTCCACTTCCTCCCGGCGCCCCGTGTCCCAGTATATTCCGTAGGTCCCCACCGGGCGCCCTTCCTCGTGGATGGGCCCGATCAGGATGGAGACCTTGATCTCTGTACCGTCCTTTTTTACCCTGACGGCGTCGGTGATCAAGTGGGGCGTCGGGAAAACCGCGGAGGGCACGAGCAAAGCATGGGAGGAGAACCCCGGCGTCCCGGCCGTGACCTCGCCGATCTCCTTCCCCGTCACTTCGGCCGCCTCCCAACCGAAAATGTCGCAAAAGCGGGAATTGGCGAAGACGATCCTGTCGTCTTCGTCGCAAAAGACCATGCCTTCCGGGGAGTTCTCCACGAGGAGGCGGAGATGGTCCTCGAGGCCGTCGCAGGCCGTCCTTCGGCTTTCACCGGGGAGGGGCAATCGATCACCTCCGGGAGGGTATGCCCGGGTGGGGGCTAGAACATTCTACCACGACGGAAAGACGGGGCGACAAGGGTGGGATGCCCCGCGGTGACGCGGGGGCGTATATAATCGGTAGGAAAGGATGGGGATGATGCCATGGGCCCAATCGCAAACTTTTACCCCCTGGCGGCCGTTTTCCTCGCCGGGTTTTTCCTGGCCGTCGCGGTGGTCCTTTCCCTGAGGGCCATCCACGCCCGCGCCGCCAGGGACCGGGTCGAGGACATAACGGAGCACATCAAGGCCGCCTTCGGCGACCTCTCCCTGGAGGCCCTCTCGAGGTCGACGGAGGAATTCCTGAAACTGGCCAAGTCCCGTTTCGACGCTGAGAGGGACCTCAGCAGCCGGGAACTGGAGGGTAAGAAGGAGCTCATCGACCGCCGCCTCGAGGAGATGACGGCGAAGCTGGAGGCCGTCTCCAGCCTTGTACGCGACCTGGAAAAGGACCGGGAGTCCAAGTTCGGCGAGCTGGCCGACCGCTTGAGGGAGGTCAACGAGAGGACCGCCGAACTGAACACCACCACGGGGACGCTAAAGGAGGCACTTTCGAGCTCCCAGGCCAGGGGGCAGTGGGGGGAACGGATGGCCGAGGATATCCTCCGCCTCGCCGGTTTCGTCGAGGGGCTCAACTACGCCAGGCAGAAGGTCCTTGCCGGGTCGGGCAGGAAGCCCGATTTCACCTTCTTCCTGCCCAAGAGGCTCACGCTCAACATGGATGTCAAGTTCCCCTTCGACAACTACCTCGCCTGGCTCGGCGCCTCGTCCGACGCCGAGAGGGAGCAGTGCCGCCGTTCCTTCCTGAGGGATGTGAGGGAGAGGATAAAGGAGGTAGCCTCCAGGGACTACATCGACCCGGAGCATAACACCCTCGACTACGCCCTCCTATTCATCCCTAACGAGCAGGTCTATTCCTTCATCCACGAACAGGAGCCGGGCATGATCGACGACGGGCTCCGGCAGAAGGTGATCTTCTGCTCGCCCGTCACCCTCTACGCCGTGCTCGCCGTGATAAGGCAGGCCGTGGACAACTTCACCCTGGAGCAGGCTTCCAGGGAACTGCTGGCGCTCTTCGGGGCCTTCAGCAAACAGTGGAAGGAGTTCTTGAAAAGGCTGGAACACCTGGGAAAGCAGATCGAAGGGGCCCGTGACGACTACGAGAACCTGGTGACCACCCGCCGGAGGGGCCTGGAGCGCCCCCTGGAGAGGCTGGAAGAGATCCGGAAACTGAGTGGCCTGGAGGCGGCCCCGCTGGAGGGTCCCATCGCGGAGGGCGGGGTCGAGGCGGCCACCGGCGAGGGGCCGACGGAATAAAAATCTCGTTTGCCCTCGCCCGTGGTGCATGATAAAATCACTTCGTATGCCTTCATAAATAATACAATCCCCCGGCCCCCGCCCGGGGGTTCCTTGAGGGCTGCAAAAGGGGGTGAGCCGCGTGCGAGTGCTGACGAGGAAACTCCTGGCCCGCTGCATGGCGGCGACCGCCCTCGGACTGCTCCTCTTTTCGGCCCCCGCCCAGGCGATCCACCACGTCAAGGTTGGTTTTTACCAGAACGCTCCCCTGGTCTTTCAGGATACCGACGGCGCCGTGAAGGGCCTCTTCGCCGACGTCCTCAACGCGGTGGCCGCTGAGAACGGCTGGACGATGGAATGGGTCGAGGGATCCTTCGCCGAGGGGCTCGAAAGGCTCGAACGGCGCGAGCTGGATATCATGGCGGCCGTGGCCTGGACCGAGGAGAGGGAGCGGCTCTTCGACTTCACCCGTCAGGCCGTCGTATCCAACTGGGGGGTCTTCTACTCCCGCCGTGACATGAACCCCACCTCCATCCCCGACCTGGACGGCATGAAGGTCGCCGTGGTCAAAAGGGACACCTACGGGGAAGCCTTCAAGAGCCTCGCGGCGCGCTTCGGGATAACCTGCTCCTACCTCGAAGTGGACGATTACCCCGATGTGTTCAAGGCCCTCGAGGAATATAAAGCCGAGGCCGGGCTCGTGAGCCGCCTCTTCGGCCTGACCAACGAGGCGGAGCACCGGGTCGACCGGACCAATATTTTCCTGGAACCCCGGGAGCTGCGCTTCGCCGCCCCCAAGGGCCTCAGCGTGACGGTCCTGCAGATCCTCGATTTTCATCTCACCAAGTGGAGGCCCATCCCCGATTCCCCCCTCAACAGGTCTATCCAGGACTGGATTTCCGAGAGGAGCGTCATGAGCGTCATCCCGCGGTGGTTCCCCTGGTTCGTGGGGGCGTCCCTGTCGATCGTGCTTGGTGTCCTCTTCACGAACCTGATGCTGCGTCGGAAGGTCCTGGCCCGCACCAGGGAACTCTTGAAGAGCAAGGCCGACCTTTCCAGGGAAAAGGTCCTCTTCGAGAAGCTCTTCGAGGAGTCGCCCGATGCCCTGGTGTTGGAGAGCGCGAAGGACAACCTGATCCTGCGGGTTAACAGGGGTTTCACTAGGCTCTTCGGGTACCGCCGGGACGAGGCTGAGGGCAGGACCCTGAACGAAGTGATAGTGCCCGAGGACCTCCTCCAGGAAGGGAAGGAGCTGGACAGAAGGTCCGACTGGGGCAACCCTACCCAGGTGGAGACGGTGAGACGGAAGAAGAATGGCACCCTCGTCGACGTCTCCCTCGTCTCCGTGCCCGTCACGTTGGAGGGAGGGCTCGTCGGCTCCTACGTCATATACAGGGATATATCCGCCGCGAAGGAGGCCAGGAGGACCCTCATCGAGAGCCGTGAGCATATCGAAAAAAGCCTCGAGAGCATGAGCCGCGCCTGGGAACAAACCATCGACGTCCTCGCCATGGCCGCCGAGACCCGCGACCCCTACACCGCCGGTCACCAGAGGAACGTCTCGATCCTTTCCGAGGCCATCGCCAAGGAGCTGTGGCTCGACAAGGAAACCGTCAATTCCATCAGGATGGCGGGGCTGGTCCACGACGTGGGCAAGATAAACATACCCACGGAGATACTGAGCAAGCCCGGAACCCTGGGCGAGGTGGAGTTCGCCCTGATCAGGACCCACCCCGAGGTGGGGTACGAGATAATGAAGAACATCGAGCTCCCCTGGCGCCTGGCCGAGATGATCCTGCAGCACCACGAGAGGATGGACGGCTCGGGGTACCCCAGGGGCCTAAAAGGAGACCAGGTCATGCTCGAGGCCAGGGTCCTCGCCGTGGCCGACGTGGTGGAGGCCATGTCCTCCCACCGTCCCTACAGGGCCTCCCTGGGTGTGGAAGCCGCCCTGGAGGAGATCGAGACCAACAAGGGGCGCCTCTATGACCCCCAGGTGGTCGATGCCTGCCTGAGGCTTTTCAGGAAGAAGGGTTTCCGCTTTCCCGACCCCGATCGAGGGTTCGGGGGCGATCATGGAGGTGATCGATGATGCGCAAGGCGCTTGTGGCCATCGACGGCAGCGACATAACGAAACCGCTGGTGAGGTTCGCCTTTGAGCGGGCCAGGAAGGAAAAGCTCGAGGGGCTCGACTTCATATACGTCTTCCAGCCCTACCCCGCCGCGCTTTTCCCGGGAATGCCCATCCCCACCACGATCGAGGAGGAGCATGCCAAGGCCACTAGGAAGGCCCTGGAGGCCATGGTGCTCAAGGAGCGGGAGGAGGCCGGGGCCGAAAAGGTCGAGGTCTCCATGGTCTTCCCCTACGGGAGCCCCTCGGGGGAGATAATCCGCCAGGCGGAGGAGTACCCCTACCGGTCCATCTTCATTGGACACAGGGGCATGGGGAGCCTGGAGAGGTTCTTCATAGGCAGCGTGGCCGCCAGGGTGGTGGAGCACGCCCCCTGCACGGTCATCGTTTTCCGCCCCCGCGACTGAGCCGGGTCCGCCCCCCCTTGCCGGAGCGCCCCTTCCGCCTGGCCCCGCGGCCCATGGGTCCGACCAGGCAGTGGGGGCCTGTACCGATGAGGTCCTCCCTCCCCGCTTTCACCAGGGCCTCCTCAATGAGTTTCCTGTTGGCCGGCGAGCGGTATTGCAGCAGCGCCCTCTGGAGCTTCCTCTCGTGGGCCGAGCGGGGCACGTAGACCTCTTCGCCGGTCAGGGGGTCCAGGCCCGTGTAGAACATGCACGTCGAAAGGGTCCCCGGCGTGGGGATGAAATCCTGCACCTGCTCGGGGTGGTAACGGATCTCCTTCAGGAACAGGGCCAGTTCCACCGCGTCGGCCAGGGTGGAGCCGGGATGGCTCGACATCAGGTAGGGGACCAGGTACTGCTCCTTCCCCGACTTCCTGTTGGCCCTGTCGAATTCCCTCATGAACTCCAGGAAGGCCTCCTTACCGGGTTTCCTCATCAGCGCCAGGACCCTGGGCGAGACGTGCTCGGGGGCCACCTTGAGCTGACCGCTGACGTGGTGTTCGCAAAGGTCCTCGATGAGCCTCGGGTCACGGGCGGCCAGGAGGTAGTCGTAGTGGATACCGGAGCGCACGAAAACCTTCTTCACCCCCGGGAGGGAGCGGACCTTCTTTAAAAGTTCGAAATAGCCCTTTTGGTCGGTTTCCAGGGCCGCGCAGGGTTCCGGCCAGAGGCAGTCCCTGTCGGGGCAGGAGCCCCGGGAAAGCTGGGCGGAGCAGGCGGGGGAGTGGAAGTTGGCCGTGGGTCCCCCCACGTCGTGGATGTACCCCTTGAAACCGGGCAGCCCCGTCAGGGTCCTGGCCTCCCGCAGGATGGAGGCGTCGCTCCTGGCCTGGATCACCCTCCCTTGGTGGGAGGTTATGGAACAGAAGGAGCAGCTCCCGAAGCAGCCCCGGTGGGCCGTTATGCTGAACCGGACCTCCTCGGCGGCGGGGACGCCCCCCTTTTCACCGTACATGGGGTGGGGTTCCCTTTTGTAGGGGAGTTCATAGACCCAGTCCATCTCCTCCGTGGAAAGGGGCATGGCCGGCGGGTTTTGAACGACGTACCAGGCCCCCTGGTCCTGGGCGACAGGGCACCCCCGGAAGGGGTCCTGTTCCCCGTACTGGAGCCGAAAGGCTTCGGCGAAGGCCGTGCGGTCGCGGGAGACCTCCTCGAAGGAGGGCAGGACGACGGCCCCCGGGGGGAGGTCCGTCTCCTTCGCCCGGTGGCAGGTCCCCGGGACATCCCTTATCATCCCCACCGACACGCCCCTGGAAAGGGCCTCGGCGATCTCGAGGATCGGTTTTTCCCCCATGCCGAAGACGAGGAGGTCCGCCTTGGCGTCGACGAGGACGGACCTCCTGACGCTGTCGGACCAGAAGTCGTAGTGGGCGAACCTCCTGAGGCTGGCCTCGACGCCGCCTATGATAAGGGGGATGTCCTTCCAGGCCTCCCGGGCCCGGTTGCAGTAGACCACCGTCGCCCTCTGGGGCTTCCCCCCGGCCTTGCTGCCGGGGGAGTAGGGGTCGTCACGGCGGGGTTTTTTCGCCGCCGTGAAGTGGGAGAGCATGGAGTCCAGGTTGCCCGCCGAGACCAGGGCGCCCAGGCGGGGCCTGCCGAGGGCCAGGAAGTCCTCCAGGCTCCTCCAGTCGGGCTGGGCGATCACGCCGACCCGGTAGCCCCGGGCCTCGAGGACCCTGGGTATGACGGCGTTGGCGAAACTGGGGTGGTCTACGTAGGCGTCGCCGGTGATGAAGACGAAGTCCACCTCGTCCCAGCCGAGGCGCTCCAGGTCCCCCCGGTCGACGGGAAGAAAGCCCTCGCTACCGCCTGCCACGGATCTTCACCACCCCGTAGGGCAAGGGCTGAAGGAGCGGCAGGACCATGCCAGGTCTTCAAGCCCCTTTTCCTCGCAGAAGCAGGCCGAACCTTCCCGGTCGGGCTCCGCCAGGAAGAGATTCTCCGGCACGGGGGCATCAAGGCGGAGGCGGGCCAGCTCCCGGCTCAGGAAGGCCTCCTCCCGCCCCTTCTCAAGGCGGTCCCTCAGGGCGCCCTTCACGGAGCGGATCCCATCGTAGAGCGACTCCAGGTCGCCGAAACGCCTCACCAGTCTCCCGGCTGTGACGGGCCCGACCCCCGCGACGCCGGGGATGTTGTCCGTCCGGTCGCCCATCAGCGCCTGGTACTCCGCCATGTGGCGCGGCTCGAACCCGAAGGCCTCCCGGAAGGAGGAGGCGTCCACCCTGGTAAAACTATCGCCCCCGGCGGGGCGCAGGATGGTTATGGTGCCCTCGCCCAGGGTCTGGAAGAGGTCCTTGTCGGGCGTGACGATGACCACTCCCTTGCCGCGCTCCGCCTCCCTGACGGCGGCAGCGGCGATCAGGTCGTCGGCCTCGAAGGCGAGGCTGGTCACGACCGTTATCCCCAGCCAGCGGGCCAGGTCCATCATGAGGGGCAACTGGGGGATGAAATCCTCCGGCGGCGCTGGGCGGTTGGCCTTGTAGGGGGGGTAGAGCTTTTTTCGGAAGCTGGGTCCCGGCGAGTCGAAGACCACGGCCCCCTCCCTCGCCCCGGATCTTTCGACGATGGCCATGAGGGCCCTCCCGAAGCCGTAGAGGCCGTTCACCGGCACGCCCTCGGGGGAGCGGAGGGGCCGCTTGACGCCGAAAAAGGCCCTGTAGGCCAGGGCGTGGCCATCGATGAGGATGAGGTCGGTCAAGGGTACCTCCTTTTCTTCGCGGGGAAGAGGTTGTCCTTCTCCCGCGGCGAACCTATAGTAACAGCAAGAGGAGTGGTGCACCAATGGACATGGTGAACGCGTCGGGGGACAGCTGGTACATACCGGGCCCCACCAACCTGGGGGTTTACGCCGGGGAGGGCCGGGCGATCCTCATCGACAGCGGGAACGACGAGTCGGCGGGGAGGAAGATCCTGAAGGCCCTCGAGGAGAAGGGGTGGGCCCTGGACCTGATCGTCAACACCCACTCTAACGCCGACCACATTGGGGGCAACGCCCTCATCCAGAAGAGGACCGGCTGCCGCGTGGCCGCGACGCGGGCCGAGTCGGCCTTCATCGAGGAGCCCTGGCTGGAACCGGCCCTCCTCTGGGGGGCGGCGGGTTTCGGCGCCATAAGCGGGAAGTTCCTGAGGGCCCAGCCCTCGAAGGTCACCGACATCATTCCCTCGTCGGGGCCGGTGCTGGACACGGGCCTCGAGGCGGTGCCCCTGGCGGGGCATTTCCTCGACATGGTGGGCCTCAGGACCCCCGACGGCGTCTTCTTCATCGCCGACAGCCTTTTCCCGCCGGCCATACTCGACAAGTACGGCATGGCCGTCTGCTTCGACGTGGCTTCCCAGTTGGAAACCCTCGAATACCTGGAAAAGGCCGAGGCGGCCCTCTTCGTGCCCAGCCACGCCGAGCCCTGCGGCGACATCGGCCCCCTCGTGAAGAGGAACAAGGACGCCCTCGGGGAGGTACGCGACAGGATCCTGGGCATCTGCGCCGTCCCCTCCTCCCGGGAGGACCTCATCGCGGAGCTGGCCGTCCACTTCGACCTCTCTCTCAACCCGGCCCAGTACGTCCTCACCCATATAACCGTGTCGGCCCACCTCTCCCACCTCGCCGACGAGGGCGCCCTCGAGCCCCTCTTCGAAAAGGGCCGCATGCTTTGGGTCCGGACCTCGAAATGATGTGCCCCGGCGCAGCTCCGGGGTAGTACCCTGTAAAGGCCCCCGGCACCGCTTGACATTTCGCCGCCGATGGCGATAATTGTCCCATTGCCGTGAAGGGATTACACGAAGTGGCGCCCCCATGGGCGCCGCTTTTTTTGTGCCCCTTTATCGAATACAGGAGGAACGTGCTTTTATGGAACAAACCGCGACACTGGAAACAATGGTACCGGAAGGCCGGAAGGGTTTTGAGGGCTTCGGCCTCCGGGAAGAACTCCTCGAGGCCGTCGAGGCGAAGGGTTTCACCGAACCGATGCCGGTCCAGGAGGCCGTGCTCGGCCGGGAAGACCTCGACGTCGACCTGATCGTCCGGGCCCGGACGGGCTCGGGCAAGACCCTCGCCTTTTTGCTTCCCCTCATGAACGACCCGGCCCTCGACCCATCGAGACCGGGGGTGTTGATCATCTCCCCGACGAGGGAACTGGCCCTCCAGATCTCCCGCGAGGCGGCGTGGCTATCCCGGCGGATAGGATGCGCCTGCGCCACCCTGGTGGGCGGGATGGACATGGCGGCCCAGGTCCGCGAGCTGAGGCAAGGGGCGGCCTTCGTCATCGGGACCCCGGGCCGGGTGCTGGACCACGTGCGCCGGGGGACCCTCAAGATGGATCATGTCCGCACCGTGGTCCTCGACGAGGGCGACCACATGCTCGACATGGGCTTCAGGGAGGAACTGGAGTCCATCCTCGAGGCCGCCCCGGCGAGGGAGAGGACCTGGCTCTTCTCGGCCACTATGCCCCCGGCGGTCAGGGCCCTTTCCCGGAGGTACCTCACCGACCCCGAGATGATATCCCTCGTGGAAGAGGGCGCTCAGCACGAGGACATAGTCCACCGGGTCTACACGACGCCGAGGAGCCGCAGGGTGGAGGGCCTGGTGAACACTTTGCTCTGGGAGAACTCGTCGAAGGGGCTCGTGTTCTGCCATACCAGGGCGGAGACCATCGAGGTGGCCGACAGGCTCGACCGGGAAGGGTTCAGTACCTGCAGCCTCCACGGCGATATGAGCCAGAGGGAGAGGAACCGCGCCCTGGCGATGTTCGCCTCGGGCCGGGTTTCCCACCTGGTAGCCACCGACGTCGCCGCCAGGGGGCTGGACATACCCGACGTGGAGCACGTCTTCCAGTTCGGCCTGCCCTCCGATGCGGAGACCTTCGTCCACCGCAGCGGGAGGACCGGGAGGGCCGGCAACGAGGGCCAGGATATCCTGGTGCTCACCCTGGCCGAGGCCCACAAACTGAAGGGCCTCTTGAGGGACACGAAGATCTCCCTGGACTGGTCGCCCGTCCCGGACACCCAGTCCATCAGGGCCATGCAGAGGGCCCGTTACGAGGAAATGGTCCTGGGCTCCTCCAACAGTGGCGACGACGGCACTAGGGAATGGGCCGCGAGCCTGCTCGAGAAGGCTGACCCGGTTGAACTCGTGGCGGCCTTCCTTGGCCTGGCGGCCAAGGACATCCGCATCGGCTACTCCCTCAAGGACGACTTCGCCCGGGAGAGGGAGCAGGCGGCCCACCGGGGTCCCCGCGCCGTCCCGGCCCGGAGGGAGCGCAAGCCCCTGGGGCGAAAAAAGGGCACCCTCGTCCGGCTCCCCGTGAGGGACGCCGCCGATTGGAACGCCGGGAAAGTCCTCAGGACGGTATGCTCGGCCCTGGACGTGGAGAGCCGTGAGATCGCCGAGATAGTGCTCAAAAAAGACGGCGTCATGGTGGAACTGCTCCCCGGGGCCCTTGAGAAGTACCGGCGGGACCCCGACAGGCTGTCGGGACCGGCCCTTAGCCGGATCGCCGCCTCGGGGAGGCGGAGGGCCTGGAGCGACCGGGACCGCGCCGGAAGCAGGACGGCCTGACTTTAAAAGGGTAAAAAACGAGGCCCCGGGGGATAAACCCGGGGCCTCCCCTCATCAAGGGGACTTCAATCCATCGTGACGACAGTGCCCTCGCGCCCCTCCAGGGCTTCGACGGCCTTGAAAAGCGAGGTTATCACGGCCTTCCTGCCGGGGGAACTCCGCGCGAAGTTCACCGAGGCCAGGACCTTGGGGAGCATGCTCCCCGGGGCGAAGTGCCCCTCTTCCATGAAATGTTCCGCCTCGGCCGCGGTCATCCGGTCGAGGAACCTCTGGTCCGGCTTCTTGTAGTTGAGGCAGACCTTGTCGACCTCGGTCAGGATGAGCAGTATGTCGGCTTCGATGTCTTGGGCCAGTCGCCCCGCCGCGAGGTCCTTGTCGATCACGGCGGCCACGCCCGCGAGGGAGCCGTCACTCTTCTCCACGACGGGGATGCCGCCGCCCCCGGCGGTGATCACGATGGAGGTATCCCAGAGGCGTTTCACGGCGGAGAGCTCCACGATCCTCTTGGGGTCCGGCGACGGGACGACCCTGCGCCAGCCGCGGCCGGCGTCCTCCTTCATGGTGAAACCCCTCTCCTGGGCGATCGCCTTGGCTTCGTCCTCGGTGTAGAAGGGACCTATGGGCTTCGTGGGGTTGCTGAAGGCGGGGTCCCCGGGGTCGACGACGACCTGGGTTACGAGGGTGACCACCGGTATGTCGCGGCCCCTATCCTTCAGGGCCTCCCTGAGGGCTTGCTGGATGTGGTAGCCGATGTAACCCTGGCTCATGGCCCCGCAGACGTCGAAGGGCATGGCGGGGGTCTGGGGGTTCTCCCTGGAGGCGATCTCCTGGGAAAGGACGATCCTCCCCACCTGGGGCCCGTTGCCGTGGACGATGGCCATCTCGTAGCCCTTGCGGCTTATCTCCGCCAGGAATCCGGCGGTCTTCCTTACGACCTCGAGCTGCGCTTCGGCCGTAGGCGGCGCGCCCGCCTCCTGGAGGGCGTTCCCCCCCAAGGCTACCACGACCCTGGATGCACGATCCATAGACCTCTCTCCTCACCGTGAAAGCGGTATTTTCGGGAAGGATTTTAAGCCCTTCCCCTTGAGTGGTTCAACCCCTCCGCCCCGAAGGGCGGTCAGATCTCGCAGCAGGGGTTCCCCGGTTCTATCAGTCGGGCCGTGACGCTCCCGCCGCAGCGGCCCTCCAGGAGGCCCATGATCTCCTCGACGGCCCTTTCGCGGGCCGCGACCTCCAGGGGCGGCAGGAAGTCCAGGTGCAGCGCCACGTGGCTGGTCAGGGCCGTGATCTTGCTGGGGTCGCCGTTCTTCCAGCACCACCCCCGGCAGAAGACCGTCCCCTTCACCGTGTCGTGGAGGATGATCTCCCCCGGGTCGGGGTTCTCCACCGTCCCGGGGTCGCCCAGCTGGGCGAAGGGTTCGTCGCCCCTCGCCGGTCCCAGCCGGAGGTCCCCCGCCAGCCCCGACAGGTCGTCGCCGCCGCAGGGGATGCGGTACTTCAGGCTTATGATGTTCATGATCGCCACGATCCTGTTTATGAAGGGCAGGTCCTTGCCGGAGCGGGTCCGCCTGATGAGGTTGGCGATGGACGGCGGGAACTTGTTGGGGTTGAGCCCCATCTCCCTGAAGACGGAGCGCCAGGACGCGATCAGGGGGTATTCCTTGTAGTCCTCAAGGGCGGGGTCTCCCCTGACGCCCGCCTCGGCCTCCCTGAGCAGGGCCAGCAGGGCGGGGTCGTCCTCGGCGTTCTCCAGTCCCCGGCCGACCACGGTGCAACGGCGGTACTCCGGCCATTTCTCGAAGACTTCGGGTGCTATGCAGAATCGCAAGGGGTGCATCTCCTTTCATCGACAGCCGCGGCTTCTTTCACGCCCTGTATAATAACAGCACTTCCAGGGGGAGGCGAAGAAATGAAAAAGGAACAGACCGCCGGGGGGAGAAAGGCCCTCTTCTTTTTCTGCGTCGGCGAGGGTTACGACCACGTCTCGAGGCAGGCCTTCGAGAAGGTCCTGGAACTTTACCGCCCCGATGAGACGGGGGTCTCCGTCGACGGGTACCCCGTCATGGAGTACGTCGACGGCCGGGGGGACCGTTTCTTCTTTATGCGCCAGGAGACCCTCGTCAGTTACGACTTCCGCCGATACCTGCCCGTCCTGAAGGGGCACTTCCTCGATGTCGACCTCGCGGCCGAGGTGAACTGGCACGAGGGTGCCAACGCCCCCGACAGGGTCCTGACGGTCCACACCGTGGGCGACGTGAACGCCGGCGTCTTCCCCCCCGCCGAGCCGGCCTACGTGAGGAATCTCCTCCGCGCCCTGGAGGACGAGAGGGCCCGGGCGGAAGTCAATGACTTCAGCGTGGTGACCGAGGCCACCCACTGGACGGGGACTTTCAAGGGACAGGACCCCCGGCTGATGGACGGGTTCCCCGTCCCCATGCTCGACATCGAGGTGGGCAGCACCCCCGCCAGTTGGGAGGACCCGCGGGCGGTGGGAGTGATGGCCAGGAGCCTGGTGAAGCCCTTTTCGGAATCCCAACGCCTGTACCGGGTCCTGTGCGTGGGCGGGGTCCACTTCGAAAGGTCCTTCTCCGAGGCGGCCCTAGGCGACTTCCCCTTCGGCGTATCCCACATACTCCCTAACCAGTGGATCGTCACCGGGGACTACGCCTCGGAAGGGGGTTACGAAAAACTTCGCTCCGCCGCGTCGAGCATCAGGGGAGGCATCGACGCCGTGGTCTACCACGAGGGGATAAAGGGCGCTTTCCGCGACCAGTGCCGGAGGCTCGCCGGCGAACTGGGCGTTCCCGTCCTGAAGCACAAGGCCCTGCGCCGGCCCGAGGCACTCGGCTTCACCCCTTGAGCGGGGCCTTCAAGGCTCCGGCCTTTTCTTTCTAGACTGTTCGTCCCTCATCCAGGACTGCAGGTCGCTGGAGGTGTAGGCCAGGTGGTGGGCCAGGGCGGCCACGGACCCCTCGAGGTCGCCGGCCGTCACCGCCGCCAGGATCTCCCGGTGCTGCCGCTGGGACTCGTCTCTCATCGAGCCCAGGTGGGTCCTGATCGTGCGGTCCGTCTTCTGCCTGAGCCTCGAGACCATGTCGAGGGTCAGCGGTCGGTCGGCCGGCTCGTAGAAAAGGGTGTGGAAGAGGAAATTCTGGTCCCGCCAGCGGATGCAGTCCTCTTCCTTTTCCATCCGGTCGAGGACCTCGCCGGCGTCCTGGATGATCTTGCGGGTGATCCCCGGGAAGGCCGTCCTCATCAGGCTGGTCTCCAGGGCGGCCACCATCTCGTAGAGCTCCCGGGCCTCCTCCAGGGAGAGCTCCGTCACGAAGGCCCCCCGGTACCCCCGGAACTCCACGAGCCCCTCCGTCTCGAGCAGCCTCAACGCCTCCCTCAGCGGGATGGGGCTCACGCCGAGGCTCTGGGCGATCCGGGCCTGGTGGAGCGGACCCCCCTCCTCGAGCACTCCCCGGTAGATGGCGTCTCGCAGCACCGCCGCTATGTGGTGGGGCGCGCTGGTGTCGCCGCTCATCCTTCCGGCCAATTCCTCCAGGGTCCAGTCATCCATCGGTGAAGACCTCCCCGCTTTCCCCCTCGGGGGGGGCCGGGAATATTATATTATCCCGACCGTCGATTATACGAACCGGCCTTCAAACTATACCTCGTTGACACTCCCTCCGGGTGAAAAGCATACTGGTCCCGGCAAGGGTCAAATTCGGAAGCGGGAGTGATAGCCGTGGCGGTACCGATGCAGTTCCTCACCGAAGAGCTGGAGGCCATGAAGCGCGACGGCCTCTACGGGACGATCCGCGCTATAGAAAGCCCCCAGGGGGCGTGGGTCCGGATAGCGGGCAAGGACCACCTGAACCTCTGTTCCAACAACTACCTGGGGCTCTGCAACGACCCGAGGGTGGTGGCCAGGGTCAAGGAGTACGTGGACAAGTGGGGCGTGGGGCCCGGGGCCGTGAGGACCATCGCCGGGACCATGACGCCCCACATAGAGCTGGAGAGGCGCCTGGCCAAGTTCAAGGGGGCCGAGGCGGCCATCGTGCTCCAGTCGGGGTTCTGCGCCAACCTGGCCGTCATACCCACCCTCGTCCCCGCCGCGGAGGACACCATCTACAGCGACTCCCTGAACCACGCCTCCATCATCGACGCCTGCCGCCTCACCAAGGCCCGGGTGGTTCGGTACGGCCACTCCGACCTGGCGGACCTCGAGGCCAAGCTCCGGGAGCACCGGGGCAACCCCGGCAGGCACCTCCTCGTCACCGACGGAGTCTTCTCCATGGACGGCGACATAGCCAAACTGCCGGAGATAGTCGAACTGTGCGAAGCCTTCGGCGTCATCGTCGTCGTCGACGACGCCCACGGGGAAGGCGTGCTCGGCCGGGGGGGCCGAGGCATCGCCGACCACTTCGGTCTTCACGGCAGGGTGGACGTGGAGGTGGGCACCATGTCCAAGGCCTTCGGGGTCATGGGCGGCATGATCGCCGGGAGCGCCACCCTCATCGACTACATCCGCCAGAAGGCCCGGCCGAACCTCTTCAGCAGCGCCCTCACCATCCCCGACGTGGCGGCCAACCTCGCCTCGGTGGATATACTGGAGGAGAGCGAGGAACGGGTCAACCGGCTCAGGGAGAACGGCGACTTCCTGAAGAGGGAACTCTCGGCCGCGGGCTTCGACACGGGGCACAGCGAGACACCCATAACGCCCGTCATCATCGGCGAGGCCTCCGACGCCAAAACCTTCAGCGCCGAACTCTTCAAAAAGGGAGTCTTCGCGACGGCCATAGTCTTCCCCACCGTCCCGAGGGGGACCGCCAGGATCCGCTGCATGGTCTCGGCGGCCCACACGAAGGAAGACCTCCGCTTCGCCGTGGAGCGCTTCGTCGAGGTGGGCCGGGGGATGGGTATCCTGCCGTGAAACGAATCCTCGTCACCGGTTCCAACGGGCAGATAGGCGCGGAACTGGTCCCCTACCTGCGGGAGCGGTACGGTGCCAGAAACGTCCTGGCCACGGCCAGGCGCAGGGTGCCGGGGCCGGTCTCGGAGGGGGGGCCCTTCGAGATCCTGGAGGTCCGCGACGGGAGGGCCTTCTCGGGGCTGATGGGCTCCTTCGGGGTCGACGCCGTGATACACCTCGCCGGGGTCCTGTCGGCCAGGGCCGAGGCCGACCCGCAGGGGTCGTGGGACGTCAACGCCGGCGGGTGCTTCGCCGCCCTGGAGTGCGCCCGGGAGCGGGGGGCTGCCTTCTTCTTCCCCAGCTCCATCGCGGCCTTCGGCCCCTCCACGCCGCCCGACGGCACGCCCCAGGTGACGATCCAGCGGCCCACCACGATCTACGGCGTCGCCAAGGTCACGGGGGAACTGCTCTGCGACTACTACCACCTGAAGTACGGCCTCGACACAAGGGGGCTGCGCTTCCCCGGCCTCATCTCCCACGAAGCCCCGCCCGGCGGCGGCACCACGGACTACGCCGTCCACATCTACTACGAGGCCGTCTCCCAGGGCCGTTACACCAGCTACATAGCCCCGGGGACCTTCATGGACATGATGTACATGCCCGACGCCCTCGAGGCGGTGGTCCGGCTGATGGAGGCCGAGCCGTCGAAACTGGTCCACCGCAACGCCTACAACGTGTCGGCCATGAGCTTCGAGCCGGGGCAGGTGGCGGCATCGATAAGGAAACGGATCCCCTCCTTCGAGATTGACTACGCCGTCGACCCCGTGAGGCAGGCCATCGCCGCGTCGTGGCCCCGCTCCCTGGACTGCTCGGCCGCCAGGGCCGAATGGGGCTTCGCACCGAAGTACGACCTGGACGCCATGACGGCCGACATGCTCGCAAAGATCCAAAGGCGGGGTCAGGTCTACACTTTTGACTAAATGCTGGATCCCGCGGAAAAGGTAGGCCCCAAGGGCAAAGGACGCTCTTTGTTTAAATGGATTTTGCCGCCGCCGTGTAAAAAGTCAAAAGTGTAGACCTGACCCCCGCTCTACTTGACGTAGGGACGCTTTAATCTGATAATAAAACAGTCATTGTCAGGGATGCGGGCTGTCGGGATCGACGGCCCCCAAGGGGGGTCCATGACAATGGGTAGCGTTATTCTCGATCTTGACGAGAGCCGGATCGTCATTCCCAAGGACCGACGGCTCCGGAAGGTCTACCTCGAGTTCAGTACCAGGTGCAATCTCAACTGCCCCATGTGCTTCCGGGAATCCTGGACGGAGCCCCAGGGCGATATGGACTGGGACCTGTTCCTCCGGGTTGCCTCGGACCTCGCCCAATTCCCCCTTCTTGAAACAGTCCACTTTCTCGGTATGGGAGAACCCTTCTGCCACCCCAGGCTCTTCGAGGCCGTCGGCATCCTCAAGTCCGCCGGTAGGCGTGTGAGGATAACGACCAACGCCACCCTGCTCGACGGGGCCGCCGCCAGGGCCCTTGTGGCCGTGGGGGCCGACATCGTCGACCTCTCTGTTGAGGCCGACGATGTCCCCTGGCCGGGGAGGGTGAGCAGCCTGGAAGTCCTGTCGAAGGCGGTGGAGGAGCTCCGGGAGGCCAGGGAGCATGCCGGGTCCAACGCCTGCGAGACCCGCATCGCCCTGGTGGTCACCCGGTCAAACTTCCCCCTCATCCCCGGTATCGTGCGATCCCTGAAAGGCAAGGGCATCAGCGCCGTCTCGGTGAGCAACCTGCTCCCCACCGATATGGAGGCCGACGCCAACCGGCTCTATCCCCTCACCCTCGAAGAGGAAGTGGCCGTGCGTTCGAAACTCTACACCCAGTTCCAGTACGCCGGGATCAAGCCCGAACTGCCGAGGTTCTCCCTGTCCACCGAGCGGCACTGCAACTTTGTGAGGTCCGAGTCCTGCTTCATAAGGTGGGACGGCCTCGTGGCCCCCTGCCTCAGGTTGTGCCACGGCTACAGGGAGATCGTCCTCGGGAGGGAGAAGGAGGTGATCCCCTGGTTCTTCGGCGACCTGGAAAGGCAGGGACTGGCGGAGGTCTGGGACGACCCGGGTTACATTTCCTTCAGGTGGAGGCTGAGGAGGGCCCTCTACGCCTCCTGCCTTGACTGCAACCTCCTCAGGTCCTGCGAATACGCCAAGACCACCGAGAGCGACTGCTGGGGTAACTCCCCGGCTTGCAGCGACTGCCTGTGGGACCGGAACCTTATCCGGTGCCCCTAGAAAATCGACCGATGGGGAAAAGGAGGTGACCGACGGGTTCTTCGAAGTATCCAGGCTGACTTCCTGAGCGAAGAATAGAGAGCCTCGAGAGATCTTTACCGTGGGCCGGCAAGGTTGTCGCAAAAAGAGAAAAGGAGGGAAAGACATGCAAGCGCAGCGTCTTTTGCGGGTTGACCTTTCCGCGGGAACGGTCAAACAGGAACCGCTGAACCCCGATTGGGTCAAGCAGTACATCGGCGGTCGCGGGTACGGGACCAAGCTGCTCTACGAGGAGCTGAAACCCGGGACGGACCCCCTCTCGGAGGGGAACAAACTCATCTTCGCCACGGGGCCGCTGACGGGTTCCAACGTCCCCACCGGCGGGAGGTACATGGTGATCACCAAGAGCCCCCTGACAGGTTTCATAGCCTCGAGCAACTCCGGGGGCTACTGGGGGGCGGAAATGGCGAGGGCGGGCTACATGATGATCCTCGTGGAGGGGAAGGCCAAGAAGCCTGTCTACCTGTGGATCAACGACGACAAGGCCGAACTGCGCGACGCCTCTTCGCTCTGGGGCAAGGATACCCACGAGACCACCGACGCGCTGCTGAAGGAAGTGGGGGACCCCAAGGCGAGGGTGGCCTGCAGCGGCCCCGCCGGGGAGAAACTCTCCCCCATCGCCTGCATCGTCAACGAAAAGCACCGGGCGGCGGGCCGGAGCGGCGTGGGCGCCGTGATGGGCTCGAAGAATCTCAAGGCCGTCGTCGTCAGGGGGAGCGGGAGCTTCAAGGCCGCCGACCCCGAAGGGCTCAGGGAAACCCTGAAGGCGGCCATGCAAAAGATCAAGGAAAACGGCGTCACCGGTGAGGGTTTGCCCACCTACGGCACCGCGGTCCTTGTCAACATACTCAACCAGCTCGGCAGTTACCCTTACAAGAACTTCCAGGAGTCGCAACACGAAGGCGCCGAGAAACACTCCGGCGAGAGGCTGGCGGAGACCTTCCTCACGGGGAGGACCAACTGCTTCGCCTGCCCCATAGGGTGCGGCAGGGAGACAGCCCTGGAGGACAAGAAGGGCGAAGGCCCCGAGTACGAGACCCTTTGGGCGCTGGGCAGCAACTGCGGCGTCGACGACCTCGAGCCCATCATCCGTGCCAACTACCTGTGCAACGAACTGGGGCTGGACACGATCAGCGCCGGGGGCACGATCTCGGCGGCGATGGAGCTGTACGAGAAGGGGTTCATCCCCAAGGAGGACCTTGGCGTGGGGCCGGAACTGAAGTTCGGCTCCGGCGATGCCCTGGTTTACTGGACGGAGAAGATGGGCAAGGTCGAGGGGCTCGGGGAGAGAATGGCCCAGGGCAGCTACCGGCTGGGGGAATATTACGGGCACCCCGAGTTCTCAATCTCCGTCAAGAAGCAGGAGCTCCCGGCCTACGACCCGCGGGGCATCCAGGGCATCGGCCTGACCTACGCGGTAAGCAACCGCGGGGCCTGCCACGTGAGGGGGTACCTCATTTCCCCCGAGGTCTTGGGCATCCCCGAGAAAATCGACCCCTGGGTGACGGAGGGCAAGGCCCAGTGGGGCAAGACGCTCCACGACCTGACGGCCGCCATCGACTCTTCGGGCATGTGTCTCTTCACATCCTTCGCGCTCGGCGCGGGCGACTACGCCGACATGCTCAAGCACGGGGCCGGCTTTGACCTCGACGCCGACAGCCTCCTCGAGGCCGGGGACAGGATCTGGACCCTGGAGCGGCTCTTCAACCTCAGGGAGGGGCTCGACCCGGCCAGGGACGATACACTGCCCGCCAGGCTGCTCAAGGAGCCCATCCCCGATGGGCCTGCCAAGGGCAAGGTGAGCCGCATCGGCGAAATGATCCCAGAGTACTACAAGCTTCGGGGCTGGGACGAAAAGGGCGTTCCCACGCCCTCCAAACTGGCGGCACTGGGGATCCGGTAGGGGGAGGGTATGATCCGGGTCTCCTTCTTCGGCATGGTCCGCGGGATCGTCGGGGAGAAGGAAACGCAGGTCGAAGCGGAGGGTTCCGTGGCGGACCTCCTGGAGGCCCTGTCGGGAAAGTACGGCTTGCGCTTCGGCGAAAAGGTCCTCAAGACGCCGGAGCGCGAATTGCAACTCATCCTGATCCTCAACGGGAGGCATATCGAGCACATCGGCGGCCTGGCGGCCCCTTTGAAGGAAGGAGACCACCTGGCCGTATTCCCCCTCGTCGGCGGGGGCTAATACCTGCCAGTTTGTTTCTTACGGAGGGGTCCTTTCGCGGTCAAGCGGGGGGGCCCCTTCTTTATATGGTAGTAAGGGCCTGTCATTAAGCTGGGGCGAGATGTCCGGGGTTACTGCCGAGGCAAGGACCTGGCCGCGCTCCTTCCTAGGGATAGGCGGCCTTTTTTGACGGCGCCGCAGTCGTTAGTAGCCGTTGGTGCTTGCACGAGTGACGGGCGAAAGCCGGCCCAAAAAAGGAGGCGGGCGCTTTTTCACAAAAAAGCTTGTCCTCTGGACGCGTTGAAAGAAGGTTGCTTTGGTTTAAAAAATT
>JAXGNU010000004.1:47500-180762 GCA_040767805.1 Thermovirgaceae bacterium | reverse complement strand
TGGAAGGGAGCGACAAGGGCGATCTCCGGATGCGCCTCTTCAACCGCGACGGCTCCGAGGGCGAGATGTGCGGCAACGGGGCGAGGTGCCTGGCCCGCTACGCCTTCGAGAAGGGGATCGCCCCCGGCGAGATGACCATCGAAACCCTGGCCGGCCTGGTGGGGGCCAGGGTGGAGGGGTCTTTCGCCACCCTCGACATGGGCACCCTGGAGACGGCCTCGGTCCTTAGGGGTCAGGAACTGACCCTCTCCGGCGAGAAGTTCCTTTACAGCCAGCTGACCGTGGGCGTCCCCCACACGGTGATCTTCCAGTCGCCCGACGACGGGAGGGAGGAGGAGGAACTGGCGCGGGTCGCCAGGGTCTTCCAGTCCGACGGCGAGCGCTTCCCCAGGGGTACGAACGTGAACTTCATGAAGGTCAGGGGCGGCTGCGACCTCGAACTGACGACCTACGAGCGGGGCGTCGAAGGCATCACCCTCTCCTGCGGGACCGGCTCGGCGGCGGGCGCCGTGGCCGCCTGGCTCGAGGGCGAGGTCTCGCCGCCGGTGGAGGTTCATAACCCCGGGGGGGTCAACACGGTCCTGATAGAAGAGGAGGGCCCCGAGGTGGTGCGCCTCTTCCTGAAGGGGGCGGCCGTGCTGGTCGCCGAGGGCGTCGCCTGGGACCAGTGACGGGGCCGCGGCTCTTTATACTTTATATATGAATGACCTGGTTCAGGCCCCGCCCCCCAGGCGGGAGCAGGCGTCGCGGAAGCACTCGCACAGCGTCGGGTGGGCGTGGACGGTGCGGGCCACGTCGACGGCGGTCAGTTTATGGGCGACGGCCAGGGTCGCCTCCCCCAGGACCGACGAGGCCTCGGGGCCCATGATGTGGACGCCCAGCAGGGTCTTGTCCGAGGCCAGGGCGACGACCTTAACGAAGCCGTCGCTTTCGCCCAGGGCCAGGGCCATCCCGTTGGCGCCGAAGTAGGCCTTCGCGGTGACGATCTCCTCGCCCCTGGCGAGGGCCTCCTCCTCGGTCAGCCCCACGGCGCCCACCTCCGGATTCATGAAGACGCAGGAGGGGACGGCGTCGTAGTCCACCCGGTAGTCCCCGCCCGTCATCGAGGAGACGGCGGTGAGGGCGTGGTACTCGGCCAGGTGGGCGAGCATGGCCCCGCCGGTGCAGTCCCCCACGGCGTAGACCCCCTCCACCGATGTCCCCTGGGATGGGTCCACCGCGATGGCGCCCCTCTCGACCCTCACGGGGCTTCCCTCGAGGCCGAAGCCGTCGAGGACGGGCTCCATGCTCGAAGCGATGACAAGGCGGTCGCACGCCACGACGAAGGGCTCGTCCCCGGCGCTGCCCTCCAGTGACAGCCGCCCCTCCTTCAGCGAGGCTTCCCGAAGGCGGACGTGGTCTTTTATAACGGTCCCCCGTTTTTTAAGTATCTGTACGGTCTTCTTCTTTATATCGCCGTCCATCCGTCGGAGGACCTGGTCGGAGCGCTTGAGCAGGACGACTTCCTTCCCCAGGCCCTGGAGAAGGGAGGCCATCTCGACGGCGATGACCCCCGCGCCGAGGATGGCCACGGTCTTCACCGGGGAGTTGCGCTCGGGGTCCCAGAGGGAGGGTTCCGTGATGGCCCTGTCGCCGGTGAGGATCCCCGGGAGGTCGCCGCCCCGGAAGGGGGGACGCACGGAACGGGCGCCCGTGGCAAGCAGCAGCCTGGCGCCGGCGATCTCCTCCACGCCGCCGTCCGCCTTAGTGACGGAGACCCTCTTCCCTCCCTCCCAGCGGGTCACCCTGCCGGTCCCCCGGAGGTACTTCACGCCCGCCATGCGGAGCGACGTGGCCGAGCCCTGGCGGAGTTTGTCCACCACGGACTCCACCCTGGACCAGAGCCCCTCCCTGGGCCCTTTGCCGCCGATGATGGAGGCGTAGAGGGCCTTGGTGGGGATGCAGCCGCTGTTGACGCAGACGCCGCCGAGGCGGTCCTTTTCCACGAGGATGGTATTCATGCCGGCGGCCGCGGCCAGTTCGGCGGCCCGGAGGCCGCCCGGCCCGCCGCCGAGGATCACCAGGTCGTACATGTCCTTCTCTCCTTTTTTCGGGCCTGCTGAAGGCCAAAGGGGCGCCCTTTTTGAGGGCGCCCCAGCCTCGCGGCCCCGGTTATTCCTCGAACTGCCAGTGAAGGATCGGGTTCCGGGCCGCCGTGGTCTCGTCGGGCCTGGAGATGGGCGTCGTCGCCGGCAGGCCGCGGAAGGCCTCGGGCCCCTCGGAGCGAGCTTTGGCCACGATGTCCTCCATGGCCTCGGCGAACCGGTCGAGGGTCTCCACCGATTCGGTCTCCGTGGGTTCCACCATTAGGGCCTCGGGCACGATGAGGGGGAAGTAGATCGTGGGCGGGTGGAACCCGGCCTCGATGACGGCCTTGGCCACGTCGAGGGTGCTGACCCCCGTTTCGTGCTTCAGCGGGCCGCCGTTCAGTACGAACTCGTGCATGCAGTGGCCCTTGTGGGCCAGGGGGTAGAGGCCGCCCAGCTTCTTGGCCAGGTAGTTGGCGTTGAGCACCGACATCTCGGAGGCTTCCTTCAGCCCCTCCGGCCCGAGGGCGCGGATGTAAGCGTAGGCCTTCACGAGGACGCCGAAGTTGCCGTAGAAACTCCGGACCCTGCCGATGGAGCGGGGCCGTTCGTCTTTCCCGGTGAAGGTGTAGCGGCCGCCCTTATGAACGACGACCGGCGAGGGGAGGAAGGGCTCCAGTTCGGCCTTGACCCCTACCGGCCCCGCCCCCGGCCCGCCGCCGCCGTGGGGGGTGCCGAAGGTCTTGTGGAGGTTCAGGTGGAGGACGTCGAAACCCATGTCGCCGGGGCGGGCCTTGCCCATGATGGCGTTCAGGTTCGCCCCGTCGTAGTAGACCAGGCCCCCGGCCCGGTGGACGGCCTCGGTGAGTTCGAGGATATGCTTCTCGAAGATGCCCAGCGTGTTGGGGTTCGTCAGCATGAGGGCCGCCACCGTATCGTCCAGGATGGCCTCGAGGGAGCCGAGGTCCACCATGCCCTCATCGTCGGAGGCCACCTCCACGGTCTCGAAGCCCGTGACGGTGGCCGATGCCGGGTTGGTCCCGTGGGCCGAATCGGGGACGATGACCTTGGTCCTTTTTGTGTCGCCCCGGCTCTCGTGCCACGCCTTTATGAGCATCAGCCCGGTCTGTTCACCGTGGGCGCCCGCGGCGGGCTGGAGGGTGACGGCGTCCATGCCGGTGATCTCGGCCAGCATGGCGCCGAGGTCGAAGAGCAGTTTCATCGCACCCTGGGCCGTCTCCTCCGGCTGGAGGGGGTGGAGGCGCGCGAAACCCGGCATCCTCGCCGCCACCTCGTTGACCTTGGGGTTGTACTTCATGGTGCAGGAACCGAGGGGGTAGAAGCCCTCGTCCACGGAGTAGTTCAGTTTTGACAGCCTGGTGAAATGGCGCACCACGTCCACTTCCGCCATCTCGGGCAGCCTGGGCGGTTTCCCGCGGCAGGCTCCCCCGAGGGCCGAGCGGCAGTCGACGGCCGGGACGTCCAGTTCAGGCAGGGCGTAGCCCTTCCTCCCCGGCCGGCTCGCCTCAAAGACGGTTTCCATCCTGCGGGTCATCAGGCGTCACCTCCCGCGACCGCCACGAGGCGGTCGATCTCCTGTTTCGTCCTGTTCTCCGTCACCGCCAGGAGCCAGCCGTTCTCCAGTTCGGGGTACAGCGGCTCTAGTGGGTACCCGCCGATGATGCCGGCGTCGAGCAGGCGCCTGTTGAGTTCCTTGACGGGCCTTTCGCTGAGAAGCACCGCCTCCCTGAAGTAGGGCACCCCGGGGAAGGCCTTCCTGAACTTGCCGCTCTTTTCGAGCCGCCCCAGGGCGTACTCCGTCTTCGCCATGATCTGCCCGCCCACCTCGGCGAGCCCCTGGGGCCCCAGGAGGCTCAGGTAGACCGAGGCCGCCACGATGCAGAGGTTCTGGTTGGAGCAGATGTTCGACGTGGCCTTCTCCCTCCGGATGTGCTGCTCCCTGGCCTGGAGGGTCAGGACGAAGGCCCGCCGCCCCCGGCTGTCGACGGTCTGGCCGCAGATGCGGCCGGGCATTTTACGCATGAGAGGTTTGTTCACGGCGATGAACCCGAAGGCGGGCCCGCCGAAACTGGCGGGGTTGCCGACGGTCTGCCCGTCGCCCACGACGATGTCGGCGCCGAGCACGCCCGGGGCTTCGAGGGTGCCGAGGGCCAGCAGGTCCGTGACGACGACGAGGAGCGCCCCCGCCCCGTGGACCTTCTCGGCGAGGGCCTTGATGTCCTCTACTGTGCCGAAGAAGCTGGGCGACTGGACCACCAGGGCCGCCGCGTCGCCCGCCGAAAGGGCCCCGTCCAGGGCTTCCCGGTCGATCGTGCCGCCGGTGACGGGCACTTCCCCGTGCTCGAGGCTCCTGCTCCAGCAGTAGGTGCGGAGGACCTCCCTGGTCTGGGGGTTGACGTTCCTCCCCCAGAGGATCTTCTTCCTCTTGGTCGCCGACGCCGCCAGGACGGCCGCCTCGGCCGTCGCGGAAGCGCCGTCGTACATGGAGGCGTTGGAGACCTCCATGCCGGTCAGTTCGCAGACCATGGTCTGGTACTGGAAGATGGCCTGCAGGGTGCCCTGGGACACCTCCGGCTGGTAGGGCGTGTAGCAGGTGGTGAACTCCCCCCGGGAGATGATGCTGTCCACCGCGGCAGGGATGAAGTGGTCATAGGCCCCCGCGCCGAGGAAGCAGGGCAGGTCGTCGATGTTCCTGTTGGCGCCGGCCAGTTCCCGGAGGTCCCGGATGACCTCGGGCTCCGAGAGGGCCTTCGGGATGTCCGGGAGGTCTTTCTGCCTGACACCGGCCGGGATGCCCGAGTAGAGGTCATCGATGGATCCGACGCCGATGTATTCGAGCATCCGGCGCCGGTCCTCCGCCGTGGCTGGTGTGTACCGGCTCATGGAAGACACCTCCTATCCGTTTTCCGCTTCGAGTTCCTCGAGGAGTGCGGCATAGGCCGCGTGATCGAGAAGGGAGTCCAGTTCTCCGGGGTCGGCGACCTCGAGGCGGACGAGCCAGTTGGCGTAGGCGTCCTGGTTCAGCAGTTCCGGCGACTCCTCGAGGGCGTCGTTGACCTCGAGGACGGTCCCGGAGACGGGGCTGAACACGTCGTTGGCCCCCTTCACCGACTCGACCACGGCAAAGTCCTCCCCGGCACGTACCTTCCTGCCCTTTTCGGGGAACTCCACGTAGACGACGTCACCCATGGCGTGCTGGGCGTAGTCCGTGATCCCCACGACGCCGACGCCGTCTTCCATCCTTATCCACTCGTGATCCTTGGTGTAACGGAGATCCTGGGGTATCTTGGCCATTCCTTTCATCCTCCCTTTTGGCTTTTGAGAAAGCGTTCTCACTTGTGGCCGCTCTTCCTGGCGTAGAAGGGCCTCTTCACGATGACGCCCTTCTTCGGCTTGTCCCTGACGATGACGCTCAGGCGGCCGCCCACTTCCGGGGCGGGCATATCCACGAGGCAGAGGGCCATGTTGGCGTCCAGCGAGGGGCAGTAACCGCCGGAGGTCACCCTGCCCACGATGTCCCCCGAGGGGTCGGCCACGTCCATCCCGGAGCGGGGCACCCCCTTGTCCTCGAGGCGCAGGCCGACTATCTTCCGCCGGAGGCCCTCCTCCTTCTGGCGCTTCAGCGCCGGCTGTCCGATGAAACCGCCGGGCTTGTCCACCTTGACGAAGAAACCGAAACCGGCCTCGAGGGGGCCCAGGTCCTCGGCGAACTCGTGGCCGTAGAGCGGTAGCCCCGCCTCGAAGCGGAGGCTGTCCCGGGCGCCGAGCCCGACGGGGATCAGGCCGAAGTCTCTCCCCGCCTCGATGAGCAGGTCCCAGAGTTCGGCCCCCCTCTCCCAGGGGACGTAGATCTCGAAGCCGTCCTCGCCGGTGTAGCCGGTCCTGCTGACGATGGCGGGGATGCCCCCCACAGCGGCCCCGTGGGTGAAGTTGAAGAACTTGAGGGTCGACGGGTCGAAGTCGGCCACCCTGGCCAGGATGGCTTCCGCCGCCGGCCCCTGGAGCGCCGTCTCGGAGGTCTTCATGGAGATGTCGTCGATCGCGGCGCCCCTCGGGGGCAGGTGCTTCGCGAGCCAGTCCCGGTCCTTGTCCACGTTGGCCGCGTTCACCACGAGGAGGAACTTCGCCGGGCCGTACCGGTAGACGAGCAGGTCGTCCACCACGCCTCCCGACTCGTTGCACATGATGTTGTACTGCACCTGGCCGTCCCTCATCACGAAGATGTCGTTCGTCACGAGGGTGGAGAGCCACTTCTCCGCGTCGGGGCCTTCCACCATGATCTCCCCCATGTGGGAGACGTCGAAGAGCCCCGCCTTTTCCCTGACGTTGAGATGCTCGGTCTTTATGCCGGTGCCGTCGTACTGGACCGGCAGTTCCCAGCCGCTGTAATCGACCATCCGCCCGCCTGCCGCGACGTGCCTTTCGTACATGTCGGTGCGCTTCATGAACAGGCCTCCTTCCTTTCACCTACGGGGGCTTCCTCGAGCCAGGCGGCCGTTTCGGCCATCTCCCGCCGGCCCGGGAAATCCCTCCTGACCGCGTCGGCCATCTCCTTCCACCGGAAGGGCACTCCTTCGAGAGTTCCGCCGAGGGCGAGGATCATCTCGCCGTCCATGGCGTCGGAAAAGACCACCGGCGAGGAGACGCGGCCGTCCCTCACGTCGAAGCGGACCTCCAGCCCCCCCCAGGGGAAGCGCCGCCGGAGCGAGACCTCGCAGCCGGGGGAGCGGCCGTAACGCCACTCCCGGCTCCGGTAGCGCCTGGCGAGGCGCTGGAACTCCTCCCCCCCGGGCGCCCCCTGTTCCCTGAGCCGTTCGGCGGCGGGGTAGCGGGCGAGGAACTCCCCTTCGAGGGCGTCCTGGAGGTCCGCCAGGGTCAGGCCCGGTGAGGCGTCCCGGAGGTTCATCACCCGGGAGGCCACCGAGGCCACCCCCTTGGTCTTCAGTTTTTCGGGGTCCACGTTCAGGTACCGGGAGAGCATGGCCATGTCGGCGGAGAAGAGGAGGGTGCCGTGGTGGAGCCCCTTGTCCCTGGTCAGCTGGTAGGCGTTGCCCGAGAACTTCCTGCCGCCGATGACCAGGTCGTTCCTGCCGGAGAACTCGGCAGCGAGGCCGAGCCCCCGGAGGGCGCCGAGGATGACGGCCAGCTGCCGTTCCATGTCGTAGCGCTTCCTGGGAAGGATAAAGGAGTAGTTGAGGTTGCCGAGATCGTGGTAGACCGCCCCCCCGCCGGTCGAGCGCCGGGCGAGCTTGCCCCCCTCCGACTCGAGGAGGTCCAGGCGGCATTCGGCCCAGGGGTTCTGGTTGCGCCCCACCACCACGGTGTGGGCGTTCCGCCAGAGGTAGAGGATCGCCTCGCCCTCTTCGCAGAGGTTCACCAGCTGCTCTTCCCTGGCCAGGTTATCCCAGGGGTTCGTCACGTCGGAACGTACCAGCCGCACCCTTTGAAATTCCATCGTCGTCCTCCCGGCGGCCGACGGCCGCCGCCGGGTCCGGCTTTGAGTCTACCACATTATACGGATTAGGGGTATAGCTGTCCGAATGATGAAATCACAAGGTAACCGAAGAACGGCGCCGGGTCCCCTCAACCGGGGAAACGGCTTTCAAGCCACTCCGACAGGGAAGCCAGCCCCCGCCGGAGCACTTCCGTGCCGTAGGCGTAACCCACCCGGAGCCTCTTGTCGATGCCGAAGCAGCTCCCGGGGAGGAGGAAGGTCCCCGTGCTGCCCAACAGGTCGACGCAAAACTCGTCGGAGGGCATGTCGTAATCGTAACCGGGGAAGGCCGTCGTCCCCGCCCGGGGTTTGACCCAGTGGAAACGTGGGTGGGCGTCGATCCACTCCTCCAGTACGGCGAGGCTCTCCCTGATGATGCCGAGGTTCCTCTCCATGATCCCGCCTCGGTTTTCGAGGGCGACCACCGAGAGGGCGTCCACCAGGGGGCCGCAGCTGATGGTAGTGTAATCCCTCCGGGAGAAGGCCTCCTCGATGAACTCCGCGGGGCCCGTCATCCACCCGCTCCTCAGGCCGGCCAGGGAGAAGACCTTTGAAAAGCTCCCCGTGCTTATGCCCTTTTCGTAGACCTCCGTTATGGAGGTCGCCGGGGCGCCCTCCTCATGGTTGAGCCCCCGGTAGGCCTCGTCGCAGAGGACCCAGGCCCCCTTTTCACGGGCGATGAGGGCGATCTCCTCCAGCAGGCCCCTGCCCATGAGGGATCCCGTGGGGTTGTTGGGGTTGTTGAGGCAGACAAGGTCGACCCCTTCGCGGGCCATCCCCCTCAATTCGTCCGGGTCGGGGAGCCAGCCGTTCTCGGGTCTCAGGGGTAGTATCCTCACCTCCGCCCCGAAGGCTTCGGGGATGCTGGTCAGCTGCTGGTAGGTGGGCCACACGCTGATGACCCTGTCGCCGGGTTCCACCAGGGTGAAGAGGGCCAGGAAGTTGGCCGCCGATCCCCCGTTCATGACGAGGACCCTCTCCGGGTCGCCGCCCTCGTAAAGGCCTGCGATGAGGCCCCGGAGCCTTTCGCTCCCCCTGATATCTCCGTAGGTCATCCTGGCGCCCAGGAGGTCCACGATGATATCTTCCTTCCTGCCCGACATCTCGAGCAGGTCGTAGAGGACCAGGGAATCGACGCAGGTCTCGGCGATGTTGTTGACCGCCAGGGTCTCCCAGCGCCCCATCCACTGCTCGACGCCGAAGGGTTCTATCTTCACCATCATCACTCCCCGCTTTGAAAAAAGCCTCGCCAAGAGTATGCCCGTTCCCGGGCCGGAAGTGAAGGGCGCCGGGGTTTTGAAGGCGCGCCCCGGGCTGGTACAATCCTCTCTGTACCATGACCCGATCCCCCGGCCGGTAAATTAGGCGTGAGCGGCCTCGGGGATCCCCGAGGGAGGGTTCTTTTCATGGAGTGGAAGGACCGTTTCAGCGCGACCGTTCGCGACAGGCTCGAGGAGTCGGCCATCTCGGTGGTGATGAGGGAGGCGGTACGCCAGGGGGCCCTTATGCTCTCCGCCGGCGAACCCATGGACGAACTGTACCCCGAAAAGGAGCTGAGGGAGTCCTTCCAGAAGGTGCTTGCCCAGGGTCGGGTCAGGTGGGGCTACACCCCCCACCGGCGCGGTGTGCCGGACCTCCTCCGGTGGATAGTGGAGTGGATGGGGCGCGACGGGCTCCTCCCCGGGTGGGTCACGCCGGAGGACCTCCTGATCACCAACGGCTCCCAGGAGGGGATGTCCCTCCTGTCGGAGTGCCTCCTCGACCCCGGCGACAGGGTGATGGTGGAATCGCCCTCCTACCCCGACGCCCTGGGCGTCTTCCGCCGGGACGGGGTGCTCCTCGAGGGGGTCGACCTGCTCCCCGACGGGCCCGATATCGAAGCGATGGAGAGGCTCCTCGCCGAAAAGAAGGTCAAGGCCTTCTACACGATCCCCACCTACCAGAACCCCACGGGGTTCTCCACCAGCGACGAGAAGAAGGAGCGGGTGCTGGAACTGGCCCGGCGCCACGACTTCGCCATCTTCGAGGACGACCCCTACAGGAACATCACCTTCGAGGAGAAACCCCGGGGCACCTACATCCGCGCGTCCGGTGACGACCGGAGGGTGATCTACCTGGGCAGTTTCTCGAAGGTCATCGCCCCGGGCCTCAGGCTGGGCTGGATGATCGCGCCCTGCCCCGTCGTCATGGCCCTGGAGAAGCTGCGCATCGCCGGGACCCTCTGCCTGCCCGATATCATCCAGTACGCCGTCTGTGACCTGGTCGGCGCCGGAGGCCTCCAGAAGCATCTGGCGAAGGTGCGCCCCCTTTACAAGGCGAACCGCGATGCCCTGGCCGCCTCCCTGGTGAAGCATGCCGGGCCGGAGGGGCTCGAGGTCGTCGCCCCCGGCGGCGGGTTCTTCATCTGGGGGAGGATTCCCTGGTTGAAGGACGCGCAGGCCTTCGCGATGGAGGCCATAAAGAACGAAAAGGTGGCGGTGGTGCCGGGTGCCCACTTCTACCCCGAGCCGGGCAGGGGGGGAGACAGGATCCGCTTCGCCTTCGCCTCGGTCAAGCCCGACCAGGCGGAGGAGGGGGCCCTCAGGCTGGCAAAGGCGCTGAGGCGGCACCGCGCCGGCCGTGGCGGGGGGAAATAGCCCATGAAGCCCCGCGAGGGGGACCGGCTTTACCGGCTTTTCCTCGACCTGGTGGGGATACCCAGCGTATCGCCTTGCGGCGAGAGCGAGAACCGGATCGCCCGCTTCATCCATGACCGTCTCCGGGAACTGCCCTACTTCGAGAGGCGCCCCGGGGACCTGCGCCTCCTGCCTCTGGAGGGCGACCCCCACGGCAGGCACCTCGTCTTCGCCATCGTCAGGGCCGAAAGGGAGACGGCCGACACGGTCATCCTGACGGGGCACATGGACGTGGTGGGCGTCGAGGGCTGCGGCCCGCTCGCCCCTTACGCCTTCCAGCCCGAGGAGTACACCCGGCGCCTCGCGTCGGCGGCGATCCCCGCCGACGCGAGGAGGGACCTCGAGTCCGGCCAGTGGCTCTTCGGGAGGGGCGTCGCCGACATGAAAAGCGGTGTGGCGGCCGGGATGGACCTCTTCATGGAGGCCGCCGAAAATGCTGGGAAGTACGGCGCCAACGTGGCCGTCCTTTTCGTCCCCGACGAGGAGAACAACTCCCTCGGGATGCTCTCGGCCTCCTCGTACCTAGCCCGCTTCCAAAAGGAAGAAGGCCTCAACTACCTGGCCTGCGTCGACCTGGAGCCCACCTTCGCCCCCGGGGGGGAGGGGGGGCCGACGATATACCTGGGCAGCCTGGGGAAGGTAAACTGTTTTTTCTTCTGCGTCGGCAAGGAGGCCCACGCCGGCGAGTACTACGAGGGCTTCTCCCCCGCGCCGGTCCTCTCGCGGATAAACCTGGCCCTCGACGGCAACCCTGCCTTCGCCGACTCCTTCCAGAGGAGGATCTTCCCGCCCTTTGGCTGCCAGAGGCAGACCGACCTCCGGGGGGATTACTCGGCCACCATCATGACCCGGGGCTTCGCCTTTTACAGCTACCTGACGTCCACCCGGCAGCCGGGGGAGATACTCTCCGTCCTGGAGGCCGTTGCCCGGGAGGCCCTGGAGGCTTCCATCGGGCAATATCGGAAGAACGCCGGGGAATTCATCGCCCGGGGCGGGTCCCTGTCGGGCCTCCGCGAATGGGAACCCGCGGTGCTCACCTTCGCCGAACTCACCCGCCTGGCAAAGGAGACCCTGGGGGAGGGGTACGATCCTTTCGTGGCGGCGACGCTGGAGGCGGCCCCGCCGGGGGCCGACGAGAGGGACCTCGCCGCCCGACTGGTCGGCGCGATGGTGGACCGCTGCGGCCCAGCCGCCCCCGTCGTGGTGGTGGGTTTTCTTCCCCCCTGGTACCCCCACAGGGCCAACCTGGGCGCGAGTCCCGGCGAGAGGGCGGTCGAGGGAGCGGCCCTCGAGGCGGTCCGTGAGATGAAAGGGCGTTTCGGCCTTGACCTCGAGGTAAGGCCCTTCTTGGAAGGCGTCTCGGACCTGAGTTATTGCGGCTTCCAGGGCGATGACCGGGAGATGGAGGTCTTCGCCGACAACATGCCGGGCTGGGGGAGGCTGTACCGGCTCCCCGTCGAGGCCTTGGCCGGACTGGACATACCGATACTGAACCTGGGAGCCGTGGCCAAGGACTCCCACAAATGCACCGAGCGCGTCCACCTGCCCTACATGCTCGAAGTCTATCCTGAGATCCTGCGCTTCGTCGTGGGGAGGATCATCGAAGGGCGCCGCCCCTGAAGCCTCCCTCCGTTCTGTGCTATAATATCTGCTTCCCGGAGACGGCCCGTCAAGAAGCGTGAATGGAAGACGACGGCCGTCAGGGGGAAGAGAAAGCTCGAAGAAGGGAGGTGGCGCCGCTGAAAGACGGTTCGATAAGGCTCGTCCTTTACAATACCCGGTACGGCACGGGCACGGGGTGGGGCTACCATGTCCCCTTTCCCTTCGCGGGGGCCTTGAGGACCACCACGGCGCGCTCCGGCCGCATCGAAAAGTTCATCGCCTCCCTCGAGCCCGACATCGTGGGGCTCATCGAGACCGACGGGGGCTCCTTCCGGAACGGCGGAAAAAGCCAGCCCGGCTCCCTGGCGGAGGTCTTGGGGCAGGACTGGGTCTTCTCACCCAAGTACCGGGCCCCCGGGATCTCCGGTCACATTCCGCTGCTTCAACACCAGGGCAACGCGGTGGTCTCCTCCCTCCCGATCCGGGGGTCGTCGGTCCGGAGGCTCGGCAGGGGAATAAAGAACACCGTCATTGAGGCGCGGTTCGACGGCTTCGATATGAAACTGGTCCACCTGTCGCTGGGGCCCGGCGCGAGGAGGGAGCAGATCCGCGAGCTGGCCGACCTGGCCAGGGGGCGGGAGAGGCCCCTCCTGATAGCCGGAGATTTCAACACCTTCGGGGGCGACCACGAGATAGGGTCCCTCCTGGAGGCCGGCCTGGTAAAGGCCGACGCCCGGGGGAGGCGGACCTACCCCAGCGGCCGGCCGATGCTCGGCCTCGACCTCATACTGCACTCCCCGGAGATAACCGTCTCCGGTGTGAAGGTGCCCAAAGTGAGGTTTTCGGACCACCTGCCGGTGGTCTGTGATTTCTGCCTGTCCCTGTAACCCTGGGGGGGGTGAGAATGGAATGGACCTGGGACTGCTCGTGATCCTGATCCACGACCTCTCCTCGGTCGTCATAAGGCTCGCGAGCATCGCCGTCATACCCCAGCTGCATACCCCCTCGGCGGCCATGACGTGGCTGCTGGTGATCTTCTTCTGGCCCATCCCGGGGCTCGCCCTCTACCTGGTGTTCGGCTCCTTCAGGCTCCCCGCCCGGAGGGCCGAACGGCACGAGACCATCCTGAAGAACCTGGACCGCTCCTGCTGCGCCGCCTGGGACGCAGAAAAACCCGAAGAAAAGGACCTGCCGAGCGGCCTTCTGCGCCTCTACCGCCTGGCTTCCCTCGCCGAAAAACTGGGGGACATGCCCCCCACCGGGGGGAACAGGATGGAGATCATCGACTCGACGGAGGAGTTGGCCCGGTCCCTCGCCGATGATATCGATTCCGCCGCGCATCACGTCCACCTCCTTTACTACATCTTCGCCAGGGACGGCGTGACCGGGCCCGTCCTGGAGGCCCTGGAAAGGGCGGCCGCCAGGGGGGTGTCCTGCCGCCTGCTGGTGGACTCCCTGGGTTCGGTGAGGTTCCTGAAGAGGAAGGCCCCGGCGCTGCGGGAGGCGGGGGTCAAGGTGGTGGGCGCCCTCCCCCTGAGCATGTTCCGGCGCGACCCCCTCTCCGCCAGGTTCGACCTCAGGAACCACCGCAAGATCGCCGTCATCGACGGCAGGATCGGGTACACCGGCTCCCACAACATGATCGAGCCCTCCTACGGGGGCAAGGCCAAGGGACTCCTCTGGAAGGACCTGACCATGCGCGTCGAGGGACCGGGGACCCTCCAGCTGCAGAGGGTCTTCCTGGAGGACTGGTACGTGGAAACCCTGGAACTGATCGACGAGCGCGCCGGCGAGCCGCTCTTCAGCCACGACGGCGAGCACCTCTTCCAGGCGGTGCCCAGCGGCCCCTCCTACCGTACCGAGAACTACCAGCGGCTGGTGGTATCGGCGCTGCACTCGGCCTCGAAGGAGGTCGTCATCACCACCCCCTACCTCATCCCCGACGAGAGCCTTGTGGAGGGTCTGGAGGTGGCCGTCCTCAACGGCGCCGACATCAAGCTGGTCATACCCAGGAGGTCCGACCAGTTCCTGGTGGGGAAGGCGGCCATGGCCTATTACGATCTCCTCATGGACAAGGGCGTCAGGATCTTCCTCTACGGCGACGGGGTCATCCACGCCAAGACCATGAGCGTCGACGGCAACCTGTGCTTCTTCGGGTCCAGCAACTTCGATATCAGGTCCTTCACGCTCAACTTTGAGATAAACTGCGTGGTGTACGGCGAAAAGACCGTGGCTCCCATACTGGCGGAGCAGAAAAAGTTCCTCGAGGCCTCGACGGAATTGTCGAAGCTGGAGTGGGAGAAACGTCCCTTCCTCTTCAAGGCCGTCGAGGGCGTGGCCAAACTGATGAGCCCTCTCCTCTAGAAGGGAGTGAAGATCATGGGCATTGAACGGGTGCTGCTCCTTTTCGACGAGAGCAGGCCTTTCTGGACCGAAGAACTGATCACGCTGGCCGGCGAAGACCCCGCCGCGGCCGTCTCCCTGCGTAAGGAGAGGTACCTGGAGGACCTCGAGGGAGGTTTCCGCCTGACCGAGAAAGGGCGGAAGGCCTTCCTTCGGTGGGCCGCGGAATCCTACCTGGAGTCCTTGCCGGGGGGGAAGCCCGCCGACCCGGAGCTGGAGGGCCTGAAGCTGAAGACGGCGTTGCTCTTTGAAAGGGGCTTCAAGGGCTTTCAGGGCACCAAGAAGGTGACCCCCTCCCCCGGGCTCGAGTACTTCCCTCGCGTCACGAGGGAGGAGGCCTTTTCCCTCTCCGGGGAGGCCATAGCCTGGGGCCTCCTGGAACACCCCCAAGTGACTAAAATGGTATCTTCCTTCCCCCGGGGCCGCGCTGCCGAAGGGGAAAGCCTGGCCGAGCTGGAGGATAGGGTGGACGGCCTGGGGCTTGAAAGGGTCGCCTGGTCACCCCATGTCCTCTGCCTAAACCAGTGCGACTACGCCTATTATTGGCGTAGCCGGGTCGAGACGGACCGGTGGGGGCTCCTGAACACGGACCGCCTCTTCTTGAACGTCGTACGGGACCCCCGGTCCTTCGGGCTGGAGGAGGCCGCCTCGGATATAACCGCCTTCTTCCTCTTCCTGCTGGACAACCGGCACGTTTACCTCCCCGGTCGTTTCGACATAGACGTCCACCAGCAGAGCAGCTTCTCCTGGTGGTTCTGGGCCACCCGGACGGAGGAGGAGGCCCGGGAACTTGCCAGAAGGCTTCGCACCGCCGGGAGGGGGCTGGTAGCGCCGGCGGAACCGGCCGACGCCTGGATCATTAGCCTGGAGGCGTTGGGTGCCGTCGGGCGCAAGGCTGATTCCTTCTACGAGTTCGTCGACGACCTGGCCATACCGGTGACCAGGGAGGGGTCCGGGGTTTGAGCGGTTTAGCCTACGCCTTCGGGCTGACCCTCCTCGCCGGCATGGCTACGGGCATCGGCAGCGCGATAGCCTTCTTCGCCGACAGGACGAACTACCGTTTCCTCTCGGTCTCCACCGGTTTCTCGGCGGGAGTGATGCTCTACGTCTCCTTCGTGGAGATACTCCTCCAGGGCTCCATCTCCCTCAGGGGGGCCTTCGGCGTCAGGGGCGAATGGCTGAACACGGCCTTTTTCTTCGGGGGGATGGCCCTGATAGGGGTCATCGACTACCTGATCCCCCAGGAGGAGAACCCCCACGAGGCCAGGACCGCGGAGGAGACCGCCTCCCTTCACAAGGGCCCTGCCAAGGCCGCCTCGGAGGGCGGTACCCCTGACAGGGGGATGCTGAGGACGGGGGTCTTCACGGCCCTGGCCATAGCGATCCACAACTTCCCCGAGGGCCTGGTCACCTTCCTCGCCGCCCTGCAGAACCCCAACCTGGGCATCGTCATAGCCGTGGCCGTGGCACTTCACAACATCCCCGAGGGCATCAGCGTCTCGGTGCCCATCTTCTACGCCACGGGCGACAGGTTCAAGGCTTTCGTTTACTCCCTCCTGAGCGGCATGGCCGAGCCCGTCGGGGCCCTCGCGGCCTACGGGGTCATCCGCCTGGCCGTGGGCGGCGGGGAGTTCACACCGGCCGTCACCGGGGCTCTCTTTTCCATGGTTGCCGGCATCATGGTCTACATCAGCCTCGATGAACTGCTCCCCCTGAGCCGGGCCTACGGCAAGGGGCACGACAGCCTGATCGGACTGGTAGCGGGCATGGCCCTCATGGCCCTGAGCCTGCTGATGATGATGTGACGCCCGGAGCGCTATGAGAGCCGACCGCGAGATGACGCCCTCTCCCCCCAGGCGCCTGGCGCCAGCCCTCGTCCTCGTCCTCGGCGTGATCGGGATATCGACGGGTTCCATCTTCGCCCGTTTCGCCGACGCGCCGCCCCTGGTGATCTCCTTCTACCGCACGGGGATCGCGACGGCGGCCATGGCGCCGCTGGTGCTGCTGCGCTGCCGGGGCGAACTATCCGACCTGCGGGGCGGTGACCTCCTCCGGGTCCTCCTGGCGGGCGCTTTCCTGGCGCTGCACTTTTCCACCTGGATCACGTCGCTTTTTTACACCTCCATCGCCAGCAGCGTGGTCATCGTACAGACCATTCCCGTTTGGACGGCCATCCTCTCGCCCTTCGTGAGCGGCGACAGGGTGAGCGGTACGACCTGGACGGGCATCCTGCTGAGTTTCATCGGCGTCGTCGTGATAGGCGCCGGGGACTTCGCCCTGGGGGGCGAGGCCCTTTTCGGGGACCTGCTGGCGCTCCTGGGGGCATGGTTCGCCACGGGCTACTTCCTCACCGGGCGGGTGGTCAGGGCCAGGGTCAGCCTCCCCGTCTACTCCTTCCTCTGCTACGGGGCGGCCTGCCTGATCCTCCTGGCCGTCATCGCCCTTTTGGCCCTTCCCCTGCGGGGCTTCAGCGGCGGCACCTGGGGCGCCTTCTTCGGCATGGCCCTGGTGTCGCAGATAATGGGGCACAGCAGCTACAACTGGACGCTGAAGTACCTCAGCGCGACCGTCGTGGCCGTGGCGCTCCTGGGCGAACCCATCGGCGCCACCCTGCTGGCACGGCTGTTCTTCGGGGAGACCCTGACGGCGGCCAAGGTAGCCGGCGGCGCTTTCATCCTCGCCGGGATCGTCGTCGCCGCCAAGGGGGAGAGGACCTGAGAGAGGCGGACAAAGGTGAATCCCTTCTTTTTCAGCGCGCCGAGGGCGGCGGAGAGGCCCTCGGCGGTCTGCCCTTCGGGCCGGTTCATGTGCATCAGGACTATATCGCCGGGGATAGCCGACATCAGAGCCTTCGCCACCCGGGCCGCGGAGAAGGTGGCGCCGGCGTCGCCGTTCACGCTGCAGCCCACGACCCGGTGGCCCAGTTCCCCGGCGATCCTCACGGCGACCTCGTCGTAGTGGTTGGTGCCGGAGCGGAAGAAGACCGGCCTTTTACCCGACGCGGCCTCGATCGTCCGGGCCCCTTCCTCGACTTCCCGGGCGGCTTCCGCCGGGCTTTCCGTCCCCTTTATGCCGTAAGCCTCCCTGCCGCTCACCGAAAGGGGCCTGTGGTCCAGCCCGTGGTTGGCGATGTCGAAGAGGGGGTCCGCCGCTAGGGAGGCGAAGGTCTCGGGGTTCGCCCTTATCCAGCGGGCGTTTATGAAGAGGGTGGCGGGTATGCCCTCCTTCCGGAGGAGTCCGATCAGTTCCTCGTCGTAACCGCAGCCCTTGACCCCCCCGCCGCAGGCGTCGAAGGTGAGGGCCAGCCCTTTCCCCTTGCCCGGGTCGAAGCGGGTTACGACGCCCGTGACCTCCTGCCCCCACTCGAGGGGAACGACACAGGCGTAGGCCCCGATCACTTCCTGCAGGTTCCCGACCGCCCCCGCGGGGGAGGGCGGAAGCGCCGGCCGGCAGAACAGGCAAAAAACAGCGGCCCAGGAGAGCATTTTCCTGATGACGACCATCCCCTTCCTTCGCCTTTATTTTACAACTACCGCCCATCGCACCCGGTTTTTCGGGGCGGGGGAGGGCCTGGAGCCCGGAGCCGCCGGCCCCCGGCGAGGTTGTTCTTTCCGGGTAAAAGGATGTAGTATAAAAAAGTTTGAAATTATTCCCAAGAAGGAAGGGCCATGAGCGCGAAAAAGAGCCTCGAACACGATCACAGCCCCGGGACAGGCCCCGGGGAGATAAACCTCGCCGACATCGTCGGCCTGGCCCGGATGCAGGAACTCCTGGAAGCCCTTTCCAGGATGGCGGGGCCCAGCATGGCGGTGATAGACCTGGAGGGGCGCATCCTGGCCGCCGCGGGGTGGCAGAGGATCTGCACCGGCTTTCACAGGCCCCATCCCGAAGCCGGCAAGTCCTGCATGGAGAGCGACACCGTGCTCACGGCGGGCCTCGAGCGAGGCAAGTCCCTCCTGTACAAGTGCAAGAACAACCTCTGGGATGTCGCCACGCCGATCTTCGTCGAGGGCCGCAAGTTGGGCAATCTCTTTATGGGCCAGTTCCTCCTCGAGGAAGAGGAGCCGGGCGTTGATATCTTCAGGGCCCAGGCCAGGAAGTTCGGTTTCGATGAAAAGGAGTACCTCGATGCCCTGGCGGAGATCCCCAGGATATCCCGGGAGAAGGTCGAGCAGGCCATGGACCTTTTCGTCAAGGTGGCCGACCAGGTCTCCGAACTGGGGGCCAGGAACCTCCAGCTTGCCCGGGCCCTGGAGAGGAACAAGGCCCTCCTGGAACGCCTGGCCGACAGCGAGTCCCTCCTGGGCATCGCCGGGGACCTGGTGGCCCTCGGGGGGTGGCAGTACTACGTCGGGGAGGGCCGTTTCTCCTACTCGGAAAAGGTGGCCGAGATCCATGAAATACCGCCCGGCTCCAAACTCACCCTTGAAGAAGTCATTGAGTTCTGCGCGCCCGAGTACCGGCGGAGGATCAGGAAGGTTTTAATGGGCTGCCTCGAGAAGGGCGACCCCTTCGACGAGGAGGTGGAGATCGTCACCGGGAGCGGCCGCCGGGTCTGGATAAGGACCGTGGGGACGGCGGTCCGCGGCGAGGCGGGCGTGGTCACCCGTATCCACGGCGCCTTACAGGACATAAGCGGCCGCAAGGAGGCCGAGGAGTCCCTGAGGCAGAGCGCGTCGCAGTTCAAGTCCTTCGTCGAGGGGGCCCCGGACGGCATATTCGTCCAGTTGAACGGAAGGATCGCTTTTTTCAATGAGACGGCCCGCCGAATGCTGAAGGCCGATTCGGTCCAGGAACTGCTGGGGCGCGAGGTGGAGGAGTTTTTCTCCCCCGCCCACGCCGAATTGATCCGCCGGAGGCGGAAAAGGCTGAACGAGGAGAAGAAGGCCGTCCCGCCCCTGGATACCCTGCTGCAGTGCGAGGACGGCTCGGAGGTCCCCGTCGAGATATCGGCGGTGCCCTTCGTCTACGAGGGGCAGGGGGGTTCCCTCTCCTTCATCCGCGATATGACCCGCCGCAAGATGATCGAGGAGGCCCTGAAGGAGAGCGAGGAGCGCTTCAGGGGCGTCTTCGAGAACGCGGCGATCGGTATCTACAGGACCACCCCCGACGGCAGGATCCTCATGGCCAACCCCGCGCTGGCGGCCATGCTGGGCTATACCTCCTTCGAGGAACTGGCCTCGCGGAACCTCAGTGAGGAGGGCTTCGAACCGGACTACTCCAGGTCGTATTTCCAGGAGAGGATGGCCCGGGACGGGGAGATAAGGGGGCTCGAGTCGGCCTGGACCAGGCGGGACGGCTCCGTGGTCTTCGTCAGGGAGAGCGCCAGGGCGGTCAGGGATGACGACGGCGCCATCCTCTTCTACGAGGGGACCGTGGAGGACATCACCGCCCTGAAGCAGTCCGATGAAGAGCTGAAGAAGAAGAACGACCTCATCAGGATGGCCGGGGAGCTGGCCTCCGTCGGCGGCTGGAGCATGAACCTGGACGAAGACCGCACCGTCTGGACCGACGAGGCCGCCAGGATCCATGAGCAGCCGCCCGGTTTCAGCGCCGCCGTGGAGGATGCCCTGGGGTTTTACGACCCCGAGTCCCGCCTGTTGATGGAGAAGCTTTTCGGGGAGTGCATCAAGAACGGGACCCCCTTTGACGAGGAGTTCAGGAAGATCACCGGTACCGGGCGGGCCATCTGGGTGCGGGAAATAGGGGAGGCGGTCAGGGACGGGACCGGTAAGATCGTCGGCGCCCAGGGGGCCTTCCAGGACATCACCGAGCACCGCAAGTTGGAGGGGGAGTACATCACCCTTTTCCGCGAGATGCTCGACGGCTTCGCCCTCTGCGAGGTGATCTGCGATGAGGCTGGGGAGCCTGTCGACTTCCGTTTCATCACCGTCAACCCGGCCTACGAGAGGCTGACGGGGCTGCGTGGCCGGGACGTCATCGGGAAGACGGTCCGGGAGGTCCTGCCCGGGATCGAGGATTCCTGGGTCCGGAGATTCGGAAAGGTGGCGCTTACCGGGGAACCCGTTTCCTTCGTGGATTACGCCGCGCCCCTGGGAAAGTACTTCGAGGTCAAGGCCTACAGCACATCGCCGGGGGTCTTCGCCGCCCTGTCCACCGACGTCACCGACAGGAAACAGGCCGAGGAAAAGCTCCGTCACGCCCTGGAGACCACCATCGGCGTCCTCACCCAGACCGTCGAGCGCAGGGACCCCTACACGGCGGGCCACCAGAGGCGCGTCGGCGCACTGGCCGCGAGGATAGCCCGGGAGATGGGGCTTGGCCCGGATAAGGAGGACCAGGTCAGGATGGCCGGTTTTGTCCATGACCTGGGGAAGATTTCCGTCCCGGCGGAGATACTGAGCAAACCCGGCATGCTCTCGGAACTGGAGATGAACATCATCAGGGAACACCCAGCCCATGGAAGGGATATCCTCCAGGACGTGGAAAGCGACCTCGGCCTGGCCATGATCGTCTACCAGCACCACGAGCGCATCGACGGTTCCGGGTACCCCCAGGGTCTGAAGGGCGACGAGATCAGCCTCGAGGCGAGGATCCTGGCCGTAGCCGACGTGGTGGAAGCCATGGCCTCCTACCGGCCCTACCGGCCCGCCGTCGGGCTGGAGGAAGCCCTCGAGGAGATCGAGGTCAACGCCGGGACCCTCTACGACCCCGACGTCGCCAAGGCCTGCCTGCGCCTGTTCAGGGAAAAGGGGTACCGGCTGGAGGACTGACAAGCCGGTACCGCCCTTATTGTTATTCCTTCCTCAACTCGAAGGGCCAGCCCGCGATGCCGCCCTCGAGGACGGAGACCTTCTCGTAACCCAGCCTCCTGAGTATGGAATTGGCGTCCCACCCGCGGACCGATATCTTGCAGAAGGCGATGATCTCCCTGTCCCTGGGGAGTTCCGACCCCCGGTCCCACAGTTGGCCCAGCGGGATGAGGGTGGTCTCGTAGGGGAGGGTCCCCTGGGCCTTCACCTCGTCGGGGGAGCGGACGTCGAGCAGCACGGGGTTTTCCCCCTTCCTGATCTTCTCGGCCAGTTCCGAGGGGCTCCAGGAGACCATCAGGCCGTCCAACTTGTTCTTCAGGGTGTTGGCGGCGTGGGTGACGGGGTCGAGCGCCGTCGAGTAGGGGGGCGCGTAGGCGATGTCGGCGTCGGCCAGCTCATCGATGGTGAGGCCCCCCGCGGCGGCCGAGACGAGGATGTCGAGCCTCTTGTCCGCCCTGCCGGCCCCGAATACCTGGGCCCCCAGGACCTTTCGGGTCTTCCTGTCGGCGACGATGCGGACCTGGATGGCGGCGGAGCCGGGCATGAAGTGGGGGGTGTCGGAATCGACGATGGTCACCGCCTCGGCGTTGAAGCCCTCCAGCCGGGCCTGCTCCCTGGTCAGGCCCGTCTTGCCGATGGTGTACTCGAAGGCCTTCATGATGGCCGTCCCCGCCACGCCCTTGAAGGTGGTGGGCAGGCCCGCGATGTTGTCCGCGATCACTCGGCCCTGGCGGTTCGCCACGGAACCCATGGGCTGCCAGACGGGCTTGCCGGTGAGGACGTTTTTCACCTCGACGCAGTCGCCGCCGGCGTAGATATCGGGGTCGCTGGTGCGCATGTGGTCGTCGACTATGACCCCGCCGCAGCTGCCGAGGGCCAGGCCGGCCTCCCGGGCGATACCGACGTTGGGCCTGACACCCACGGCCATCAAGACCATTTCGGCCGGGACCTCCCGCTTGTCGGTCTTGACGGACTTTATCTCGCCGTTGCACCCCTGGATCTCCAGGACCTTCTCCCCGCCGAAAAAGTTGATGCCCTTTTTCTCAAGGACGGCCCTGAGGAGGTTGCCGAATTCCCGGTCCATCATCTGGGGCAGCGGCGTCTCGCAGAGGTCGACGATGGACACCTGGATGCCCTGGTCGTGGAGGGCCTCCACGACTTCCATCCCGATGAGGCCCGCACCTATGACAACGGCGTTCTTGACCTTGCCGCTGTCGATGGCGGCGCGCATGGCGAGGGCGTCGGGCATGTTCCAGAGGGTGAAGACCCTGGGAAGGTCCGACCCCGGTATGGGGGGCCTCAGGGGGCTGGCCCCCGTCGACAGGACGAGCTTGTCGTAGGGGAACTCCTTTTCCTCGCCGTTGCGCAGGTCCAGGGCCGTGACGGTCTTCCTCCCCCTGTCGATCTTCGTGGCCAGGTGCTGGGTATGGACGGTGACGTGCTTGACCTTGCGGAAGAAGTTCTCGTCCCTGACCACGCCAATGGGGGTGGTCATCAGGTCCCGGTACTCCTTGACCACGCCCCCGACGTAGTAGGGTAGGCCGCACCCGGCGTAACTGATGTATTCTCCCCTTTCCAGCACGGTGACGTCGGCCCGGGGATCGACCCTCATGAGCCTCGCCGCCGCCTTGCCACCGCAGGCGACACCGCCGACGATGAGCACCTTTTTGTCCTTCATGACCCATCCCTCCCTGGGGACCAGGATACTTGCTCCTCCGCGGCAGGTGACCGCCGGGAAACCCGGAACACGCCGCAAGGTTAGTATACCAATAGGGAGTATGTCAAGAAGAAGGGAAGGGCCGGGGTCAGTTCGAAAAGAGGCGGAGGAACCAGGGTCTCTTCTTGCGCAGCGCTTCCCGCACCTGGGGGAGTTTTTTCCTGGCCTCTTCCTCCCCGGCCTTTATGAACTCGCCCGAGGAGAGGAATTCACTCCAGTCGCTGCTGCTCATGTCGGGGCACAGGCAGACGTCGGCCTTTTCGACCTGGGCCCTCGACATGTGGATGCCCCTGATGAGGTCGCAGCGGCGCATTATGTTTATCATGCTGGGGTCCTCGAGGCCGGGCATGGTGGCGGGGTCCACCGAAACGGCTATCACCACGTCGGCGCCCATCTTCAGCGCCGAATCCACCGGGACGGGCTCGCTCACCCCCCCGTCGGTGATGAGCTTGCTCCCCTCTTCTTCCGGCGGCAGGTAGCCCGGTATCAGGGCGCTCCTCCGGACGGCCTTCCTGATGCTCCCCTCCCGGATCAGGATCGTGCTCCCGGAGTTGAGGTCCGTCGCCACGGCTCCGAAGGGTATCTTCGTGTCCTGTACGTTCCCCCGGTCCAGCAGTTCCTTGAGGGCGTTGTCCAGGAATTCCGGCTTCATGATCCCCGACCGGTGACCCATGGAACTCATGTAGATCCTCTGGGCAATGGTCCTGGCGAACTTCTGCAGCAGGTGGGAGTCCTGGTCGGCGTCGGCGGCGATATACTTCAGGCCGTAGGAGCCGTAATCCATGCTGCCTATGAAGCGCTCGTACCTCTCGATCACGGCGGAGGCGTCGGGGTTCTGGGCGTACATGGCGCCCACGATGGCCCCCATGGACGTTCCAGCTATCAGGTCTATGGGGATCCTTTCCGCCTCAAGCACCTTGAGGACCCCGAAGTGGGCGGCCCCCCTGGCGCCGCCACCGCCTAGGGCCAACCCGACCCTGGTCAAAACGGCCACCTCCCCACTTTCATTATATCCCCTTCGCCGGAAGGGGCGACCCCACGACGGACCTCATGGTAATGCCCGCGAAGGGGGGTGGCGGAGGGTTTTACTAAAAGCGCCGCGGCGTGCCTTCACCGGTGACGGGAAGGGATTCTCACACGACGTTCAGGGTACGACCTTGACGGGGCGAACCGGGGGAGGCGAGGCCCTTTCGACCGGGACGTTCCTGAGAGGCACCGCCGCCTCTCTCGCGGAGGGGAACATCTGGTCGAGGGAGACCAGGAGGAACCCCCTCGCCCTCAGCCCTTCCACGATCAGCGGCAGCGCCTCCATGGTCCACTCCATCCCCCCGTGGAGGAGTATGATCGACCCGGGCACGGCCGCCTTGACGACGGAGGCCGCCATCTGGCGGGGCGACCTCTGGACCATGTCCCTGCCGGTCACGTCCCAGAGAACCGTGGTGAGGCCCAGTTCCTGGACGGTCGCCAGGGACTGCCTGTCCCATTTCCCCCCGGGGGGGCGGAAGAACCGTGGGCGGACGCCGGTGATGGTCTCGATGGCCTGGCTGCAGAAGGCGAGTTCTTCGAGGAGGGCCCCCCGGTCGAGTTGGGTGATGTTCCGGTGAGACCAGGAGTGGTTCGCCACGGTATGCCCCCTCGAGGCGAGGTCTTCCAGTATCCCTGGGAACTGTACGGCCTGGGTCCCGACGATGAAGAAGGTGCCCCTGACGGAAAGTTCATCGAGGAGCGTGATGAGCCTGGGGGTCGTGAACTGGTGAGGCCCGTCGTCGAAGGTCAGGGCCACGACGGGTACGCCCTTGGGGCCGGAATAGACCGGGCCGGGGTCAGCCTCGACGCCGGAAGTGAAACAGAAAAGGAGCACCGCCAGGAGCAGGGTGATACGGGACCGGAGTGACATTTCACTACCCTCTCTCGAAGGGGTTAGAGGGACAATAATCCAGGCGGCGGGCAAAGTCAAGAATGATTTCGGATTCCATCGCCGGGAGGGGAGGTCGATCCCCGGGGCGGCCTGCCGAAAGGACCCGTCACCCTTCCTTCTTTCCCTGCCCCGGGTGGGGAGGAAACTTCGGCCCGTTTTCCAGCATGAGCCTCTCGAGTTCCCCGGCGGCCCGTTCGACCACCGGGAGGCACCCGAACCGGCTGTCCCTGTAAAGGTCCTTCAGGGGGTCGCAGTCGATGGCGCCGTGCCTGGAGGCGAATCCTTCCAGGAAGGCCCTGCAGAGGTCTGCGACCAGCGGGTTATCATGGGACCTCGTGGAGGTGAACCTGACCGAGATCGCGGCGATGGACCCGGACAAAGCCCCGCAGCAGGTGGAGCCGATGCCCATGCCGCCCCCGAAGCCGGCCATGGTCCTGAGCCCCACGGGGTCGAGCCCCAGGGAGTACTCGTCATTGGCCGCGCGAAGGATGGTCTCGGCGCAGTTCATGTCTTCGAAGAGATAGTAGTACCTGGCCCTGTCGATGAGCATCGGAAAACCTCCCGGGTATGGATTAGGCGTGTTACGTGAAAGTCGAGACGAAAAACCAAGGCGGTTCAGCCGCCCGCCCCTTTCCTGAGATCGATCCTGCAATATTCGTGCACCTTAAGGTCGCACCAGAGCATGCCCGAAAGGGGTTCACCCGCCCCCGAGAGGAGCCTCACCGCCTCGGCCGCCTCCAGGGAGGCTACGAAGGCGGGCGTGAAGGGGGGATTGCCCGTGACATCCTCCACACCCCTGTCCCCGGCGATGGCCAGTTCCCAGGGGGCCCTGTCGCCGGGGAGGATCACGCAGGCCTGGCCCCAGAACCCCCCGATGGCCCCATGGACCATCGGAATGCCCAGCCTCCGGCAGGCCGAGAGGAGCGTCGCCCGGGCCTCGTTGCTGTCGAGGGCGTCAACGGCGACCCGGCAGCCCTCGAGGATCCCCGACGCGTTGTCGGCGGTCAGGTAAAGGTCCCAGGCCGTCACCTCCACGGCGCCGTTGACGGCCTCGACCCTCTTCCTGGCCTCGAGGGCCTTGGACCCGCCGATGTTGTCTTCGCGGCTCAAGGATTGCCTGTTGAGGTTGCTGTCACCGAAGACATCCCCGTCGACGACGACGATCTCCCCGACCCCCGCCCTCGCCAGGATCTCCACTATCCACCCCCCGAGGCCCCCGCATCCTATCACCGCCGCCCTTGAAGCCAGGAGCCTCGCCTGGCCCGCCAGGCCGAGGGTTCCCAGGCTGCGCTCGTAGCGGGAGGGGCAGATCCCGTTCTCGCAGGCCCATAGTTCGGCTTTCCTGGCGGGGATGCCCGCCTCCCTCGCCGCCTCCCGGCAGACCCGCCAGGGCACCAGGCGGTGATCCCCTTTTTGGGTGCTAGCGGAGACGATCTTTTCCTGCCATGGGAGGGTCATAGTCCGGTCCCCCTTCGTGTTCCCCCGGTGAAACGGTTCGAAAACCACGGGACAAGCATACCATCATGGCCCCATCCGGCGGGGGAACAGGGTACACTGTACTGGAAGAACACTACAGGTCAATACCACGAGGAGGGATACCGTTGAAAAGGGTTTTCGTTTCCGGGGCTTCCGGCAACGTGGGGAAATTGGTGGTAAGGAATGTCCTCGAGAGGGAGGGCCTTGAACTGGCCGGTGGGTGGTGCCTCGAGGCGGGCCGGGACCTGGGCGTCCTGGCCGGCATGGAGCCGGTGGGGGTGGTCTCGAGCGCCGACCTGGCCTCGGGCATCCGCGAATCTTCGCCCGACGTGGTGGTCGATTTCACCTCCACGGCGGTCCTCATGGACAACCTCCGGGTCTATGCCGACGCCGGCGTGGACGCCGTCATAGGGACGACGGGCCTCACCGACGGGGAGATGGCCCAGGTGGGGGAGATGGTGAAGGAGAAGGGCCTGCGCTGGTCGGTGATCTCCAACTACGGCCTGGGGATAAACCTGGTGATGGATTTCTTGAGGACCGCCAGGCAGTACTATCCCTATGTCGCCGTCACCGACAGGCATCCCGCGAGGATGGCCAACGCCCCCAGCGGGACGGCGGCCACCCTGGCCGGCATCGCCGCCGAGGGCCCCAAGGGCGAGGTAGAAAGCCGCGAGGTCTTCCCGGGCGTGATGGGCGCCATGATCTCGGGTGTCCCGGTGACCTCCCAGAGATTTCCCTACCCGGGCCCCTATTCGGAGCACGAGGTCACCCTGGCCAGGCAGGACGAGGTTATCAGGGTCACGGTCCAGGATTTTTCCAGCGAGATCTACATCGACGGCATCTTCCTGGCCGTGGGGAAGGTCGGCGACCTCCCGCGGGGTACCCTGGCCCGTTCGCTGAAGGATCTTGTCTGAGGGCTTCAGAGACCGCCGCCGGCGGCCTGGTAGGTGATCTTCCCTCCGGCCATGGTCAGGAGCGGCTTGACGTCCTTGAGTTCCCCCGGCGGGGTGCGGCCGATATCGCGGTCGAGGATCACCAGGTCGGCCCTCGACCCCGGCCGCAGGGAGCCGGACCTCCCCCCCTGCCCGACGGCCCTGGCGGCGTTCACCGTGAAAAGGGCAAGGGCCTCGTCGAGGGTCAACTTCTGGCTGGGGAGCCACCCTCCCGCCGGTCGACCTTCGTCGTCGACCCTGTTCACGGCGGCCCAGACGCCCCTGAAGGGGTTGGCGGGCTCCACGGGGGCGTCGCTCGACCCGGTGAGCAGCAGGCCGGCCCGGAGCATGCTCTTCCAGGCGTAGGCCCACCCCAGCCTGGCGCGGCCTATCCTGCCTTCGGCAATGGCGATGTCACTGGGGACGAAGGCGGGCTGGACATCGCAGACCGCGCCGAGCCGGGCCAGGTCCCGGACCTGGTCCGGTCGGCATACCTGCAGGTGAACGACCCTGTGACGCAGCCCCGACGGGAGGGGGGGCAGGTCCCCCAGGGATACCATCGCCCGGATGAACTGGTCGACGGCGGCGTCGCCGATGGCGTGGACCTGCAACTGGTTCCCGGCGGCGTGTTCATCCCTTGCCTGCCGGAGGAACTCCTCGTCGCTCATGTTGAGAGCCCCCCGGGTGGAGGGGGCGTCTTCGTAGGGGAAGGTCATCGCCGCCGTCCGGCCTCCCAGGGAGCCGTCGAGGAAAAACTTCCTCCCCCCGTAGCATAGCCACTCGTCGCCCTCGCCGCTGGACTTCCATCCGGGGAGGGGTTCGTCGCTGTAAAGGCGCACCCTGACGGGGAGTTCCCCGCGCTCGTGAAGGGCCCGGTAGGCCCCCAGGTCCTCCCCCAGGCCGTAGGACGGGGCGCTGCAGGTATGGACGCCGGTGATGCCCTCCGACGCCAGGGCGAGCATGGTTTCCTTCAAGGCCCGGACCGCCCCGGCCGAGTCCCTCCCCATGGCCCGGATCACCGGCCCGGCGAAGCCCTCGAGGAGCGCCCCGGTGAAACGACCCCGCCCGTCTCGGACTACGCCGGCGCCGGAGAGGCCCTCCGCCGAGAGCCCGGCCTCCTGGAGGGCCCTGCTGTTGACCACGTGCACGTGGGTGCAGACGCGGACGAGGAGGACCGGGTTGGGAAGGCCCAGGTCGTCCAGTTCCTCCAGCGTGGGCAGGGCCGTGTCGGGCCAGCGTGAGTTGTCGAAACGGACCCCGTGAACCCAGCAGCCGGGGCCAAGTTCGGCTCCCTTACGGCGGACCATCGCCAGGAGGTCTTCCCTCGATGACGCCTCGTAAAGGGATAGGGCCGACCCCTGCTTGACGAGGGCCCCGAGGTGCAGGTGCGAATCCGTCATCCCGGGGAGGACCGTGCGGCGGCCGGCGTCGATCCATTCGACGCCCCCTGGACGGGGGGCGTTCCTGACCTCCTCGTAACTCCCCACGGAGACGATATCGCCGCCCTTGACGACGAGAGCATCGGCCCGGGGCCTCCGCGGGTCGCCGGTCCACAGGGAGCCCCTGATCCCAATGGCTGTCCCGGCCATTCCAGGGGCCCCTTCTAGATGTCCACCGGGATGAAGCGCCTCGCGACCAGGCCGATCAGGAAGGAGATCGCCGCGACGCCGAGGCTTATGGCGGCCATCTCCAGGAAAGCGGGCCTGAAGGGGGTCTCCTTCACCACCGATACGAAAAAGGAGAAGAGTAGTATGACCACCAGCGCGTTGAAAAGGGACCAGGTGAGGGCGGCGTAAACGTTCCCGACTATGAAGAAGGGCGCCACCAGCAGGGCGACGGTGACCAGGTAGGCGATCCCGGTGTAGACCGCGGCCTTCAGCGGGTTGAGGTCGCCGCTGTCGGTCCTCTGGGAGAGGAATTCCGAGGCGCCCATGGAGAGGGTGGCGGCCACGCCGGTGATGAGGCCGGCGACGCCCACCACCCTGCCGTCGGTGAGGGCGAAGGTGAAACCCGCCAGGGCGCCGGTCAGCTCCACCAGGGCGTCGTTGAGCCCGAGCACCATGGACCCGATGTACTTGAGCCGCTCCTCGTCGAGGAGGTCGATGAGGGCCTTCTCGTGTTCCTCCTCGTCGTGCATTATTTCCGTAGCCACGGGGAGGACGTCCGCCACGGCGCCGTAGGCCTCCCCGGCGGAGCCCTCGTTCCGCTCCATGATCTTTATGGCGAAGGTGACGCCGAACACGAAGGCCAGCAGCAGGTACCAGTACAGCATCAGCCGGTCGGGCGCAAGGCTCTCACCGGTGTAGCGCCGCCATATCCCGGCGTGCCGCTTCTCGTCCTGGGCGATCTTTTCAAGGACCTCCCGGTTCTTGCCCTTCATCCACCGGGCCAGCCTCTTGTAAACGTGGTACTCGGTGATCTCCGTCCTCTGGAAGACCTTGATCCTTTCCAGTATTTCCGGTGTGATCCCCTCTTTCCCCATCGGGTGACCCCTCCCTCGCTCTAACCTATCTTCGCTTCCCCCCCGGTTGTGCCTTTTGTGGAAAGAGGGGGTTCGGTTCCGTATAATATATCAGAAAGCGGCCCCGGGGCCTTGGGTCGCGGGTACTCACCCGGGCGTCCTCGACGCCGGCGTGGCGGATATGGTCGGCACGCTCTTCACGGGGCGGGATCTTCCCCTGTTCTACCGACCAGGGCCGCCGCCCTTGAAGCGATATCGTCTATGACGGAATAGATGACCGGGACGAAGATCATCGTGACAAAAGTCCCGAATATCAGCCCGCTTGCGGCGACGATCCCCAGGGGGCTCATCCTCTCCAGGCCGACGGCCCACTCCATGACCAGCGGCGTCAAACCGATGATGGTCGAGGTGACGGTCATCAGGATAGGCCTTGTGCGGGTCTTGACCGACCTGACGACGGCGAGGGTTCGCGAAGCCCCCCGCTTCCTGGATTCAATGATGAAATCCACCAGGAGGATGCTGTTGTTCACGACGGTCCCGGCGAGGAGGATGAACCCCATGGCGGCGTTCATCGACATCGATTTGTTGAAGAGAAGAAGCCCCCACAACCCCCCCGCGACAGCCGGTGGGACTATCGAAAGGATCGTCAAAGGGTAAAGGAAGGACCTGAAGAGGGAGACCAGAAGGAAGTAGAGGAGCACCACCCCCAAAAGGAGGGCCTTGCCGAGCATGGCCATGCTCTCTCCAAGGTCAGCTGAGCTCCCCGCGACCTCGATGGAGTAACCGTCCGGGGGCTGAATACCCCGGAGCCGAAGTTTCACCTCGCTCGTCACATGCTTGATGGTGCGGCCCCGGTTGACCCCGGTGATGTCTATGGTGTTCCTCAGCCTTTCCCTGGTGATGAGGGGCGCTTCAGGAACGGTGCGCACCCTCGCGAGGGCCGAAAGGGGCAGAAGGCCGTCCCTGGTCACGATGGTCACATCCAGGATATCCTCCTCTTTCTCCAGGTACCGGTCCTCGTAAAAAACCCTCACCGGGATATCGGAGAAAGAGGGGACTTTCAGGTAGGTGACGGTGCGGCCGTTCAGGGCCGTGCCCACTTCACGGGCGATGTCCATCGGCGAGGTGCGGTACCGCGAGGCAAGGTAGGGGTCGACCTCGATATTCCGAGTCTCCTTCTCTATGAACCAGCTCTGGTGTACGTCCCCCAACCCCTTTACGCCCTCCATGGCGGACACCGCTTCCCTGGCGAGGCTATCCAGCAGGGGCGCATCGGGGCCGCTGATGATTACATCGAGCGGGGCCTTGGTTGTGGCCCTCGGCGTGGCGCCGTACTCGGTGAGCCTTGACCATCGCAACCCCTCGATATTTTTGAAATCATCCCTCCAGCGGTCAAGGATCTCCCAAATATTTTCCTTCCGCTTCGAACGGTCCACCATGAGGACCTTGATTCGCCCGGCCTGGGGGGTTGAACCGCCCCCGAAGCTGGGCGACCCGGGCTCCGAGCCCACCTGCGATGAAAGGGACAATACGTGCTTCTCCTCGAGGATCTTCTTTTCCATGGCGGTCAGGGTCTTTTCGACGGCTTCCGGAGATCTTCCAGCGGGGTTTTCAAATTCGATGAAGGCAATGCCCGTGTCCATGGGGGGCATCATCTCCCCTCCCAAAAGGGGCATCACCAGGCGAAGGGTCAGCAGGAAGAAAAGGGCGAAGGCCGCGACCGTCAGGCCCCGGTGCCTCAGGCTGACTTTGAGCAGTTCGATGTAAAAAGTGACGACCTTTTTCAGTACCCCGTCGAACCAGGAGGTTATCTTCCGGAGTACGCCTGACGGGCGGTGTCCTTTGCCCTCCAGCACGAACCCGGCCAGGAGGGGGATTATCGTGAGCGCCGCCACGAGGGAGGCGGCCAGCGTGGCGAAGAGCACCATGTTTAGGGGCCTGAGCACCCGGCTCGTGTAGCCGCTGGAACCCATGACGGGGAGAAGGACGATAACGGTGGTCAGCATGCCGGCCGTCACGGAAAGGGCCACTTCCTTCGCCCCGGCCACGGCCGCGCCGCGTGGGTCCTTCATGCCCGTCGCCTCATGGACCCTGAAAATATTCTCCAGGACCACCACCGAAGCGTCGACCACCATCCCGACGGCGACGATCATTCCCGTGAGGGTCACCATGTCGATGGTGTAGGGGCTGGCCCAGATAACGGCGAGGCCGAACAGGAATGAAAGGGCGATGCTGACTGAGGATACCAGGGCCGCCGCGAGGTTGCCCAGGAACAGGAAGTTCACCACCACTATCAGGATTATCGCCTGCACGAGCGATCCGTACATGCCGGAGATATTGAGTTCGATGAGGGGCTTCTGGCTGTCGGTCACCTCGATCCGCATGCTTCTGAAGCGGGACTCCAACTCCGGGATGAGGTCCATAACCGCCTTCACGACCCGAATGGTGTCGCTTCCTTCGGCCCTCAGCACATTCACCGCAATGGCCGGCCGCCCGTTCCCGTGATAGAGGCTCCTTTGGGGCATCTCGCCTATCCCGACACGCGCTACATCCCTGAGGTTCACCGCACCGCCTTCCGGTGAGGCGATCACGGTATCCCCTACTTGATCAACCCCGGGAAAAAGCGAGTCCAGGGTGAAATGGATCTCCGCGCCCTCCACGGTCAAGCGTCCGGCGGGAGCGGAAATGTTCTGCTTGGCGATCGCCCCGATCAGGCCTTCGAGAGAAAGGCCCGAAGCGGCGAGGAGGTCCCTGTCGACCGATACCTCGACGGAAGGGTGATGGCCTCCGAAGACCTCGACTTCGCCCACCCCGGGGATCCGTAGCAGTTCGTCCCTGATGACGTGTTCCGCAAGCAAGCGGATCTCGGAGAGGGTCGGCCCCCCTTCGTCAAGGGGGGACAGGGCCAGGGTCATCGCCGGCGCGGTGCGGCTGGTGATGCTGTAGACAAGGGGTTCCGCCGTTCCGGCCGGGAACCTGGGCGTTACGGCAGCGAGGGCGTTCCGGACCTCCGTCACGGCTTCGGACACCTTTTTCCCGTAGGTGAACTCCGCCCGGAGCGAAGAAACGCCGTCGGCGGTCGTGCTGGTCTGGTTGGCCAAACCGTTGAGGCCGCTGATCTCCCGCTCGAGGGGCTCCGTTACGGTCCTGGCCATCTCCGGGGCCGACGCCCCTTCCCTGACGGTAACGACCAGCACCTGCGGAGGCGTGGTGTCGGGGAAAAGGTCCCTGGGTGAGGACATCACACCGGCCAGGCCCAGGACACCCACCGCGCAGGCCAGGGCAAGGACAAGGTAGGGGTGCTCGAGGGACCACTTGGCAAGGTTCATTCTTCGCTCACCTCGCGGCCCTCGGATAACGCCGCCCACCCGAAGGGGCTGTTCCGGACCACGTGGTCGCCCTCGGAGAGGCCCCTAACGGCGGACCTTTCCCCGTCGGAGGCCACCACGACCACCTCCTGCTTGTTCAGCCTGCCTCCGGAGACCGTGTAGACAAAAGATCTCTCCCCGGCCCGTATGACCCCTTCCGCCGGGATGGTGATCACATCCTCGTGGGTGCCGAGGGTGACATCGATGGTCAGGGAGACCCCCCGCCCGTACGCCTTCGGTGCGGCATCGCCCGGGTCCTTCCCGAGCGTCGCCTCAACGCGCCCCATCCTGGCCGCGTCGAGGGAAGGCGAGACGCGGTCTACCCGGCCCTTGATGGAAGACCGGCCGAAGGAACTCGATATGGGCTGACCGATCCTGATAAGTCCCAGGTCTTCCTGGGGAACCCTGAAGATCACCCTCCACCCGCTCCTGTCCTCCACGGTGAAAAGGGCCTCCCCCGGCCTGGCGAGGTTCCCCGGCTCCGCCCGGCGGGCGGTCACGGTGCCGTCGAAGGGACTCCTGATGGAGAAGAGCGCCAACCTCTCCCGGAAGGCGGCCGCCTCGGAAGCCAGGGAACCCTGCCTTTCCTTCAACGCCCGTATCCTGCTTTGGATCTCCTTTAATGCCGCCTGGGCCTCCGCTTCTTTCAGGGAAGCCATCTCCAACTCCGATCTCGCTATGGCGCCTTCAGAAAACAGGAAGGCCGCCCGCCCGGCCTCTTCACGCCAGTAGGCCGCGTTCTTTTCGATGGAGACCTTCCGCATCCTCAATCCCTCCATCTCGGCCTCGGCCTCGGAAATGCGGGACTTGGTGGCTTGGAACTGGTACCCCGCTTCGGAACCGTCCAGGACGGCAAGGAGTTCCCCGGATGAGACCTCATCGCCGATGTCGACGAAGACCTCGTCGATACGGGCCGTCACCTGTGAGGCGACCTCCGCCGTCGCGAGGGGCTCCATCGTCGCTAGGTACCGCTTCTTTTCCGCCAGGCTGCCCCTGGCGGCGACCTCAGTCGCCACCTTCAGAGGGCTCGGGTGGAATTCCGCGGCGCTCTCGATCTGGCTTGTCCGTAACCTGAGCAGGATCATCGCGCCGGCTACAAGCACGACAAGGACAAGGAGCCATGGTTTTTTGACCAGGTTTCTGATCCTAGTATTCACCGGATCCGCCTCCCATCGCGAAGGTCAGCCTTGCCGCGGCGATGGCACCATCCGCCAGCGCGGCATCCCGCCCGGCGCGGGCCGACAGCCATGCCGCCTGGGACGAAAGCACGTCGGTGGTAGTCCCCTTGCCCGACCGGAACCTCAACTTTTCTATCCGGAGGGCCTCTTCAGCCGCCCTGACCGCCGCCTCCGTTACAATAATCCTCTCCCGTGCGAATTCGTAGGCCCGTACAGCCTCGGAGACCTCGAAGTAAACCCGGGAAGCCATCTCGCGGGCCTCCGCTTCCGCGGCCGCCGCTTCGGAGGCCGCCTGGCGCCTCCTTGCCGAAGATAGTCCCCCGTCGAGAAGGGGTATCTCCACGGCCAGTTCCACGTCTGTCCTGGATTCGCCGGCCCCGTTGGAAGCACCCCGGTATCCATGCAGCCCCCTGAGGAAGAACTCAGGGTTTTTCGACGCCAGGGTCGCGAGCACGCCCTCCTTGCCGGCCGCCGCTTTGTCGAGGGCGGCTTTGTAATCCGGCCTTTTTTCAAGGGCTTTCGAGGCTCTATCCTCGACGCTGAGGTCATCGATGTCCGGTGTTTCCGGGAAAGGGCCTTCCAGGTCAAAATCCTCGCCCTTGCCGTCGATCCCGGTTATAAAGAGGAGGTCCTCCTTGAGGCTTTCCAGTTCATGCCTTGCCCCCAGCAACCGTTCACGCGTCAAAGCCACTTCCGCGTCCATCCTGAGGGTATCGACCCGCGCCGCTTTGCCGGAGTCGACCATGGCCTGCACGTCCTCCCCATGCTGGAGCAGTGACCCCAGCGATGCTTCCAGCGCCCCGATATTTTCCTTGACGGAAAGGGCCATGAAAAAGAGGCGTTCCACGTCGTAACGCAGTTTCTGTTCCTGCCTTTCAAGAGAACTCCTGGCGGCCTCCAGCAGTTTCCGGTCCGCCATGGTCCTGTGCCTTGTCTTTCCTCCGTCCCAGAGGGGTATCTCCAGGACGACCGATGCCTCAGTGAAGGCGTCGTCGTAGACGCCCTTCTCGCCGTCATATCGCGCCGGCCAAAGCCTTTGCTGCTCCCCGGCGGCCAGGTATTTCCCCACGGCGAAAAGCTTCGGCCCCATTTTCGCCAGGGTCTCGTCGACCTTCGCGGCGGAAACATCCACTCGATGCTTGAGAGCTTCGATGCCGCGGTTTCCGGAAAGAGCCGCGTCAAGGCATTTATCGAGCGTCAAGGGTTGTGTCTCCGAGGCCAGGGCCGCGACGGGCCCGAGCAAAAAAACGGCGGTCATCGCCGCTCCAACGAGGTAATAAGATCCAGTCCTCGGTTTCATTATTTCACCTCGCAAAAGTGAATTTTCATTCACTATAGTGAAAAATTATTTCAGCCCACAAGGTTCCTTACATATTTCCCCCAAGCCCTTCTGGCCAGGGGACCGAGGTCGACATCACCGCCGCTGATGGCCGTCATGACCGCTGTATGCTGGATGAGGCTCACGAATACAAGGGCGGCCTCCCCCGGGTCGGTATCGGGGCCGACCCTCTCCGTCTTTATCGCTTCCTTCATGATGTCGGCCAAGGCTTTCCTGAAAAATTCGTGGATCTCCAGGATCCGGCGCCGCATCTTGGGGTCGCCGAAGGCGGCATCCTCTGAAAGGACCAGGAGAGGCATCCCCGGGGATCCACCGATCATCTTGAGGTGTTCATCCATGATGAAACCCAGCCGCTCCAGGGGATCGGGGGTTTCCTCGCCCGACCGGGCGAGGTGCTTCTCGAGGGACGCCCGGATGCTGTCGACGATAGCGAGGACCAGTTCCTGCTTACCGGAGAAATGCCGGTAGAGCGCGGAAGGGACGAGGCCCACTTTTTGGGCGATGTCGGGCATCCTCAAGTTTCTGAGCCCCTTCTCCCCGATGAGGCCGAGGGCCGCGCTGATGATCTGCTCCCTTCGTATTTCCGTGTCCAACCTGACCGCCATCTACCATCAACCTCCGAAGTGAATGATCATTCACATTATAGCCCTGTTTTTCTGCTTTGCAAGGGGGGGTATTTGTTTTCAAGGTTCGGAGTGGCGTGAATTACCGGGGGAAGGCACTGGGGTCTTTCCGGGTACTGATCGAGCCCCCCTTGCCGGGGGAGGTCAAAACCTCACTGAGGAAGCCGACGAAAGGGCGCCGCCGCAGGCGAGAGGGGAAGAGGGGAGCCTGGGTAGTTTCATGGTATCGGGCTGGTTCCAAGTCGGAACGACCGGTGTGCTTCCGCCGCCTATCCCTTCCCATGGGTAAAGTGATATAATCAACCAAAGTCACTGGCGAGGCGCGCGGAAAACTATAAAGAGGAAAAGAGCCATGGAGAGGAGCAGGGAGAAAGATACCCCGGTTTTAACGTGCCCGTTAGTAGACCCAAGGGAACGCCCCGCTTCGGGGGCGAAGAGAAAGCATGCCGGCTTCACCCTGGTGGAGGTCCTGATCTCGATCCTGATCCTTTCCATCGCCCTCTTTTCGATGGTGGCCCTGGTCACCCGCGTCGTGGCCCTCCAGGCCGACTTGAAGGAAAAGGAGGAAGCCTCGCTCGAGGCGGCCTCAGTGTTGAAGGGGATCGAATCCCTCCTTCTTAAAGATATTACTGAAGGCATGTCGCTTGAAGATTTCATGAGTAACCAGAAATATACCCCCCAACTATTCATCGACGGGGAAGAGACCGCCAAAGGCAGGACCGTTGGGAAAACAGTGAGGCTCAAGGTCTCCTGGAGCGGGGTCAGGGGGGAAAGGGAACTGGAATTCATAAGGACCATCAGCGCCACCGGCAAACAGACCAGGGGCGAAAGAATGAAGGGGGAAGAGTAGCAGTAACGGCAGGATGATCCCGGGCCCGCCGGGGAAGGCGGCCGCGGACGAAAGGGATCTATCTTCCTGGGAAGCGAGAGTGAGAGATTTGGCATCCAAATTTCTTTCATGCCGGCGCGCTTCCCTCGCCCGAAGAGGGCGGAGGGGTTTTTCACTGGCGGAGGTTCTGATCACCGTCCTGGTGACGGCGGTCATCATGGGCGCCGTGATCACCGTGCTGTCGCTCTTTTTCTCCAACTTCCAGTTTGTTTCTTCCCGCGTCTCGGCCCGGCAGAGGGCGGAAATGGTCCTTTCCGTCCTGGCGAAGCCAATTCAGCACGCCGGGCTCGGGATGCCGGTAACCTCCGAGGACTTCCAGGCGGCCTTCGACCAGGTCTACACCCCCGAATTCACCCCCCAGGACTACCCCTCCGCCCTTTACGTCACCGGGTCGGGGGAACTCCGCCTGGCCTTCGGGGAACCCACGGGGCTCTCCGTCCTCCTCCCCGAGGACATCCAGGCGGGCTCCGGCTCTACGATCCAGGTCCGGTTGAACGGCGCCCCTGAAGGCATCGTACCCGGCGACTGGGTCGTCTTCCCCACCGGCGTCTCGCCCCTTATCGTAAGGTCCGTCTCCGGCAACGACATGACCCTCGAGAACCGCGGGGGCCCCACGGGCATCTCCCGGCTGGACGAACTGCACAAGGTCAGGTTCTTCAGGGCCTATTGCGAGAACGGACTTTTCCACGCCCTTGACCCCAGGCCGGGCGGGGGCGGCGGCGTCACCGTCGAGGGCGTCGAGGGACTTTCGGTGGACTTCGACGAAGAAACAAGGGTTGTCAGCATCACCATCACCGGCCGCGGCAAAGAGGGGAGCAGGGAGGACTTCGAGATAATCGAGGCCAGTTGGAGAGTGAAGAACCTATGAGAAGAAGGCTTAAGAGAACGGGAGCCGTCCTGCCCCTCACCCTGGTCGTCCTCCTCGTGGGGATAGCCTTCTCCGCCGTCGTGCTGGTGATGGTGGAGAATTACTTCTCCACTTCGACGAGCCTGGTCAGGGAGATCGATATCACCGGCGAGGCCGAAGGGGGTCTCGAAGCGGGCAAGCAGTGGCTGATCGGCTATATCTGGACCCACGACAGGCTGCCGAGATTCTCCCCCGATGACCCCGAGGACCTGACGGGAAGGGTGAATGTCACGGGAGACCCCTCGGTCCTCAGGGTGCACCATATTCCCCCCGCCCCGGCGGCGGGGAACCCCAGGGTCATGGTGGAGGTGGAGGTATTTGACCTGAACTACGACGTCGGGACCATCGCCCTGGATCCCGGGGAGATCTTCCCCCCCCGGCTTGACGCGACGATGATCGAGTACATGGGGTCATGGCACATGAGCTCCTCCTACGCCGCCTCCAACCGCGGGGAGGGCAGCGTCGGCGCCGGCTTCGGGGTGGACCGCTACGGCGTCTACCTCGTCAGGAGCAGGGCCGTCCTCGGGGAGAAGGAAAAGTCCCTGAGCGAGGCCCTCATCCGCGTCCGGGGCAAGTGAGCCCAAAAGGCAGGTGACCGGTATGAAGAGAAGAGGGAATGGAAGGGTCAAGCGACTTCTTGGATGCGCCGGATTGGCCGCCGCCGTCCTCATGGCCTCGCTGTTTTCCGCCGGGGCGGCCCAGGGGGCTTTCACCATAACCAAGACGGTGGACATTTCCGACCCCAACCCCGGGGATTACGTCGTCTTTACGATCAACCTGGGGAACACCCCCCGGAGCGACCTTAGTGGTGCCACGCTTACGGATGATATGTCAATCTTTAATGGTGATGGCAAGGACGTCACTTACACTTATGATAGGGTCGGAGAGGGCGGAGGGGGGAACCCGCCCATCGTATCGGTTGGTCCTGATGAATGGCAGGGCAGTTTTAAGGGTTTTACAGGATCCCGAAATCCCAGAAATTACACTGTGAGGGAGATCAAGATCAGGGCACGGATACCGGAGAGGTTGGCCGGCCAGGACATCACCAACGTGGCTACCATATCTAAACCCGGAGTGACCACGAAGTCTGCTTCGGTGACGGTCCAAGTCCGAAGCGTCACTCCCGCCGATGCGCCCCAGGTATTCACCCCCTACGCCAAGCCCGTCCCGGCCCTCTACGAGAACAGGGTCGAACCCAACGTGCTCCTCCTCCTCGACACGAGCGGGTCCATGACCTACGAATCCGATTCTGAAGATTCGACCTATGGCGACGGCTCCAAGCCGGTGGTTGACGGCTTTACTAGCCGCCAGTACTACTACGGCCAGGACACGGACAGCACAAACAACGATCCCAAGGGTCCCTCGAACTACCACCCCAACCTCAAGTACGTCCCCCAGGCCGAGATAGAACTCCTCGATTCCCAGCGTGGCAGCCAGGCGAAGACGTGGCTGGGGGGCCCGCACCCCAACGACGACCCACCGGAGGGCTACTCCCACTACAAGTACCCCAACGACAGCAGACTCTACAAGATGAAGCTGGTGCTGGACAAAATATTGTCCGACCCGCAACTGACCTCGGGCCTGAGGATCGCCCTGGCCACCTACCACCAGAAGGAGTCGGCCGGGGGAACCGACGCCGATTGGTACCAATTCCCGCTTCGAAGTAGCCGACCGCCCTATAACTATTCCAACGAGACCCAAAAATTACACTACGCCAAGACGGGTGACCCCAAGGCCCTTTTGAGAGTGCCCTTCGGCTCCGCCGACGACCCCTCCCATCTTTCGAGCATCCTGAAATGGTTCGACGGCGTCGAGGAAAGCGGCAACCCCGAACTACGGGCGGCGGGGTGGACTCCCCTCGCGGCCTCGATCTACGGGTTTAAATATAGCTACCCACAGAAGTGGGACTCTACCCAGGATTCGGCGGTGAAGTACTTCAAGGCCAACGACGTGGTCCAGTGGCGGTGCCAGTACAACTGGCTCATCGTCCTCACCGACGGGGCCGACACGGAAAACAGCGACCCCGTGGAGGCCGTCAGGAGGCTTTACCACGAGTACATCAGGTCCTCTGAGGACGACGGGCGCGGCCTTCCGGTGAGGACCCTGGTGATAGGCCTCATCGACCCCGAGAAGATGACGGGCCTGGCCGACACCCTGGAAAGAATGGCCGACCTGGGCTGGGATGGCCAGGCCGGCGAGGCCGACCCGGAGGACCCGGGCCCGGGGGCCTTCTTCTCGACCGATATAGAAAGCCTGATCTATACCTTCCGGAGAATATTCGAGATCATCCAGGCCTCCAGGACGACCGGCGGGGCCCCCATGGTCAGCCCCGCCCGGACCGAGGCCGGCGACTCGTCAATCTACGTGGCCTCCTTCCTCCCCCAGAACTCGGCCCAGTGGAAGGGGCACCTCTTCCAGTACGCCGTGGGCGAGGATGGCGCCCTCGACGAAGAGGCCAAATGGGACACTTCAAACACCCTCCAGGGGCAGGGGCCGGGCGGAAGGAATATAGTCACCGTCGACTGGGCCGGCATGGCCTCTCCCAAGGCCCAGGGGCTGGGCGGCGGTACAAACCTGGTGGGCTTTGACGGCTCCGCTTCGCTGATGGACGAGGTGACCGGTTCCGGGGAGTTCTCCCTGTCGTCGGATTTCCTCGCCCTTTTCATCAACTGGGTCCGGGGCTTCGATATATGGAACGAAAACCCGGCGTCCGCCGCGGGACACCGGTACATGTTCGCCGATGTCTACCACGGGGGCGTGACCGAGGTGGGGCCTCCCAGGGCCAACTACCCGTCCCAGGCCTATGCCGATTTCGTCGCAGCCCACGAGGAGAGGGACAAGACCCTCTACCTTCAGAGCAACGCCGGGCTCCTCCACGCCATCGACCCCGAAAACAACGGGGCCGAAAAGTGGGCCTTCATCCCCCCCAACGTCCTGGGTAACGGCAGGCTCCTCGGCCTCAAGGGACAATTCTCCAACGACGGCAAGGTGCAAGTGCTCAACAGTACGCCCTCCAACCCGCGGTACCTTCTCGACGGGCCCCTCGTGGCCGAGGACGTACTCATGGGGGGCGAGTGGAGGACCATCCTGGTCGGATTGCTGGGCTATGGGGGCCAGGGCCTGTACGCCCTCGACGTGACCGAACCGGGAGAGCCCGTCTTTTTATGGGCCGTGGAGAACAACATCGTCACGCCCGACGGCTCCTCTGCCCTTAACCCTGATTCGAGGAAGATCCACTACTGGAAGAAGAGCCAAAACCCCCAGGTGGACTACGCCATATACACCCACGCCGAGGTCGGGGAGAAACTTGACTACCGCGGCCTTTACAGGACGCTGAGCACCCCGATCGTGGCCAACACCGCCGGCGTGGTGGACGGGGGCCAGGGCCTTTGGGAGGACCGGTGGGTCGCGGTCATGGGCAACGGCCACCCGGGGAACTACGGCGGCAACCCCGGCAGGGGCGCCGTCTACATGATCGATGTCCAAAGCGGGGAGGTCCTGCGGAAACTGACCGCCCGGGACTCCGGCGATGCCAACGTGCTCAAGCCCGTCTGCTCCCCGGTGACCGGCTTCGGCCGGAGCAGGGCCACCAGGCTCCTGGACCACCTTTACGCCGGGGATATCGGCGGTAACGTCTACTCCTGGGAATCAGGCCGGGACAACTGGGGCGCCGCCCTCAAGGTCTTCCAGGCCCCGGCGGATGACGCCGGGATCACCTACAGGATGGACGTGGGCATGCTGAGGGGGCAGCCCTGGCTCTTCTACCAGACGGGGGATATCGAGAACCTGAACTACTCCGCCACCGGCTACAGGCTCTACGCCCTCAACACGTCCAGGGCGTCGGAACAGAGCCCCCTGACCATCGATGATCTGGAGGGGTTGACCCCCACCCAGGGGACGGCGTCGAACACCAACGGGTGGTACCTGGATTTCCGGACAACCCCGGTGGAGATACCCTCGACGCCGGTGACCTTTTACAACGGCCACCTCCTCTTCGCCACCTTCTCGGGTGACCCCGGCGATCCCTGCGTGATCGGGAGTTCCAGGTTCTACGCGGTGGAGGCCCTGACCGGCGCCGGCGACTGGGGGGGCGGGAACAAGTTCGTCGAGTTGGAGGGGCTCCAGGTAGCGGGGATCACCGTCTTCGGCGACAAGGTCTACCTGGGCGTCGTGGGTTCGGCCTCAGCGGGGGACCTCAAGAGCGCCCTCGGTGACAGCGCCCGGTTGACGGGGAACCTGCTCTCCTTCGACCTTCCCGAGGAGATACCTTCCGGCGGGGATGCCGGCGCCGGGGCCGACGAGGGGCCCATTTTCTGGAGGGAGTGGAGGACAAAATGATGAGATCTCCCGCTTATCCCGGGGCAAGGGTCCTGATGGTCACGCTCGCCCTGGCCCTTTCGCTTTTCCTGTCGGGGGCCGCGGCTCCCGTCCTGGCGCAGGATGCGGGTCCCCCGCCGGCCGGGGAAGAAGAGGTGATCTACCAGACCAGGATGGATGCTGTTTTGGAAACCCTTACGGCGATGCCCTACGACATCGTCACCGTGAAGATGGAGAGGTATCCCTGGAACCCCGGAAAGACGCGCTTCCTCTCGAGGGGCGGCGCGGAGGTTGGCCCATGGGCCTTCCTCGACCAGAACAAGGGCCGGACGGTCATGCTCTACCTGGATGTTGACGGGATGGTCGTCATGGCCGAACCCGTGGCGATGTAGGGGCTTCCGACAAGGTCTCCTTCAGTTCTTGAACATTGTTCAACACACAGCCCCGGAAGGGTTTTTCCTCCTTCCGGGGCTGCCCGTCCAGGTTCACTTACGGATTTTTTTGGATTAAACGTTCTCAGGGGTTTCTTCCTTTTACGTCCTCGTCCCTTGTGCTACACATCCAGGTTCCTTACTTCCTTAGCGTGGGCCTCGATGAACTCCCTCCGGGGCTCGACCTTGTCGCCCATGAGGATGCTGAAGTACTCCTCGGCGGAGACGGCGTCCTCGACCTCGACCCTCTTGCTTATACGGGTCGCCGGGTCCATGGTGGTTTCCCATAGCTGTTCTGGGTTCATCTCCCCCAGGCCCTTGTAGCGAAGAATGACCAGTTTGCGGCCCTTCAGGCGCTCCTGGAGCATCTTCAGGTCCTTGTCGCTGTAGCAGTAGTGGACCTCTTTGCCGGCCTGGACTCTGTAGAGGGGCGGCTGGGCTATGAAAAGGTGGCCCCTCTCTATCAGCTGGGGCATGAAACGGTAGAAGAGCGTCAAAAGCAGCGTCCTGATATGGGCTCCGTCCACGTCGGCGTCGGTGTTGTGGCAGCAAATGCCTCCCATGCCGCAGATGAAGTTCTCGTCCCCTTCCACGGAAAAGTCGTATACCCACCGCGAGGAGGGTGCCACTTCCCTGACGCCCGTTACCTTGAGCCCGACGAGGTCGCCCCGGAGGGGAGTGAAGCGGCGCTTGTTGTCATTGCCGGCGACCCGGCCGATCCTTTCGAGCAGCGCTCCGGCGAGAGGGTGGTCCCGCCACACTGCCTCGATGAGGACGAGGTCCTCGAGGGCGGACAGGGTTATCCTCCGGTCCCGCGAGTGCAGCGAGGCCATAACCCCCATGGAAGAGAGCAGGAAAAGGATGCCCGCCGCCAGGTCCCTGGCGGGTGCTGTAAAGTCCAGCCCCTTCCCGCTCAGGGTGCCCTCCACCAGGAAATAGCCCCGGAGAAAGGCTTTCTTTAGGTCCATCGGGACGTTGAAGACGATTCCGGGCAACCCTTTGGGGGTCTCCCCGTCGAACTCGAAAAGGAGCCTGAAGACGGCGGGAAGGAACGGGTCCAGGGCCGCCAGTTCTCCGGGGCGTCGGTGATGGAGATCCACGCCGAAGGCCTTGCGGAACCGGTCACGGAGCTCTCCTTCGAGGGGGTCCTTCCCGGTCCCGAGGGCGAAGCCGACGCCCTCCCCGTCGAGACTGCCCACGGCGGTGAAAAGTCCCAGGACGGTCATGAGGTCCTCGTCGACCCGGAGGCGCCGCGGCGGGTCTTCCTCGGCGGGGTCTCCCGGCGCCGGGGCGGTCATTCCCGGGAGGTCAAGGCCCAGGGCGGCCCCTTCGCCCAGGTCGATGGCGCGGGGCGCTACGAGCAGGTCGCCGGGGGCTATCTCGCAGCCCTTCTTCAGGACGACCTCTCCGCCGTCGCAGGTGAAAACGCTGTGGGACGAAGTGACCCTGACGTTCCTGCCGTAGGTGGTCCGGATCTCGTAAAGGGGCTCCTCGATGGGGTGCCGGATGACCTTGGCCAGCGGCCTGAAACGGGTGGCCTGCGTGGCGAGGTCAAAGCACAGGACCTGGTACCCCTCGGGGGAAAGGGCCCCGTCGATGACCTGGTCTACGAATTCCCCGATCCGGACCTGCCGGATAACCCCGTGGGGGTCCTTCACGAGGGTGGGTTCTTCCCCGTCGACGCTCATGACGAAAACCTTGTTGTACCTGATGGCATCGACGTTGAAATCGTCGCCCACACCGGCACCGAGGGCCTGGATTATGGTGCGTATCTCCTGGTTGTCCAGGGCCTTGTCGATGCGGGCCTTTTCCACGTTGAGGATCTTACCCCGCAGGGGGAGGATGGCCTGGAAGTTGCGGTCCCGGCCCTGCTTGGCGGAGCCCCCCGCCGAATCCCCCTCGACGATGAATATCTCGCACTCCTCGGGGTTGCGGCTCGAGCAGTCCGCCAGTTTGCCCGGGAGGTCCAGCCCCGCCAGGGCGGTCTTGCGGCGCACCAGTTCCCTGGCCTTCTTGGCGGCCTCCCTGGCGAGCCTGGCCTTGACGGCCTTCTCGACGACGGGCTTCAGGATGTCGGGCCTTTCGTCGATCTCGGCCATGAGGCCGTCATAAAAGAGCGAATCGACGATGCCCTTGATCTCGCCGTTGCCCAGCTTGGTCTTGGTCTGCCCCTCGAACTGGGGCTCGGGGAGCTTCACCGAGATGACGGCTGTGAGGCCCTCCTTCAGGTCCTCGCCCGTCAGGTTGGGGTCCTTATCCCGGATGACCTTGTTCCTCCGGGCCGATTCGTTTATGGCCCGCGTCAGGGCCGTCCTGAAGCCCGAAACGTGGGTGCCTCCCTCGATGGTGTTTATTAGGTTGGCGAAGGCGAAGAGCCTCTCCAGGTAACTGTCGTTGTACTGGACCCCTATCTCCACGGTGACGCCTTCGCGCTCGCCGGAGATGACTATCGGCGGCGCGTAGAGGGGGTTCTTGCCCCGGTTCAGGTATTCCACGAAGGAGGAGATGCCCCCCTCGTAGTGGAAGACCTTTTCCGTCCCGGAGGCCTCGTCCCGCAGTTCGATGGAGAGGCCGGGGTTGAGGAAGGCCATCTCCCTGAAGCGGCCCGCCAGGGTCTCCCAGGAGAACTCAGTCTCTTCGAAGATCGCCGGGTCGGGCAAGAACTCTATCAGGGTGCCGTTCTTGCCCGTAGGTTCGCCGCAGCAGAGGTCCGTGACGGGCTTGCCCTTGCGGTAGGACTGCCTCCATTCCTTGCCGTCGCGCCAGACGGTGAGGTTGAGCCACTCCGACAGGGCGTTGACCACCGACACCCCTACGCCGTGGAGGCCGCCGCTGACCTGGTAGGACTTCTTGTCGAACTTCCCCCCGGCGTGGAGGGTGGTGAGCACCACCTCCGCGGCGGACTTCCCCGTCTGCGGGTGGGGGTCGGTGGGTATCCCGCGGCCGTTGTCCTCCACGGAGACGCGGCCGTCATCGTGTATCACCACGACGATGGAGGAGCACCACCCGGCCATGGCCTCATCGATGGCGTTGTCGACCACCTCGTAGACGATATGGTGAAGACCCCGGGGACCGGTGTCGCCGATGTACATGCTCGGCCTTCGGCGGACCGCTTCCAGCCCTTCGAGGATTTGGATGTCCTTGGCTGTGTACTGCTTCGAAGCCGATGATGAAGCTGACGTCATGGATTTATTCCTCCCTGGCGTAAGGGGCGGGCCGATCCTGTCCCTTCCTCCATGAAACGGGACGATCTCCTGGCGAGGGTCGGCGGCGTGAAACCCGTAGCCATCACAGAGCCGTCCCTTAGGAGCACGGCGGTCTCACCCTCGAACCTGACAAGTGCAAGAACCCTGCCCAAGTGCACCATCATGTTTTCCTCTAGGAGAAGAAACACCAAAGGGGGTCCCTCCTGGAAGGAGATTGTGATAACCCTATTATTATATACCAAAAAGGGGCCGTTACCCGCGAAGAAGGAGCCGGTCGGGGACCTCTCCCGAGGGGATGCAGAGCACCCCGATGGCCTCGAGTTCTGCTATGCCCCGATCGTCGAGCAGGGAAAGGGCGTCAGTCACGGCGACGATCCGGAAATCCCTCTCGCTGGCCTCGTAGATCGTGGCCCGGGGGCAGTTGGGGTAGTTGGAGCCCGTGATCACGAGGGTGTTGACCCCCAGTCTCCGGAGGTGCTCCTCCAGGGGGGTCCTGTAAAAAGCCCCGAAGCGGGGCTTGTAGATGACCCACTCGGCTTCGCCGATCTCCTGCGCCCGGCCGGCCAGCAGCAGTTCGTGGTCGAGGACGATCGCGGGGTGGGGCAGCAGTTCAAGGGCGAGCTGGCTCGACTCCGACCCCGGAAGGAGGAGCGGCTCCCCCGAGAGGATCCTGGACTTCCTGCACAGGTCGGCGTTGCTCCCGTCGGGCAGGTAGAGCCGGACTATATGGATGATGGGCCTCCCCGCCCCCCTGAAAGCCCGGGCGACCGCGGCGGCGGCGGGGACGGCCGACGCGTTCTCCGGCCTCCCCGAGGGGAATCCGGGCTGGAACTCCCGCTGGATATCGACGGTGAGCAGGGCCATCCTCGTCGGGTCTGGACTGGTCCATTCGTCCAGGGCGATCGCCTCCCTAGAACCCGATGATACCACCGGCGGCCGAAAGAGGCCAACTTCAGTAAGGATAAAGAGTAGGAAATTATAGATCAAACCTGACCTTCGCGGTCAAAAAAAGCCCCCCATAAGAGGGGGCATAGGGTTCAGGCGCCGGCGATCCCCTTGAGGGCCTCGAGCACCTTCGCGGCGTGGCCCGCGGCCCTGACGCTCTTCCAGGTCCTGGCCACCTCGCCCTTGGGCGATACCAGGACGGTGCTCCTGGCCACCCCCATGGACTCCCTGCCGTACATCTTCTTCAGCCGCCAGGCGCCGTAGGGTTCCAGCACCTTCTTTTCGGGGTCGCTGAGGAGGAGGACCGTCAGGTTGTGCTTGCCGATGAAGCGGGCGTGGCTTTCGCAGGTGTCGGGGCTGATGCCGATCACGACGGCCCCGAGGCCCTTGAAATCTTCCTCCAGGGCGGAGAACTCGATGGCTTCGAGGGTGCACCCGCTGGTGTTGTCCTTGGGGTAAAAGTAGAGGACCACCCACTTGCCGGTGAACTCATCGAGGCACCTCTCCTTGCCCGTGCTGTCCTTCAGGCAGAAGGACGGGGCCTTTGTTCCTTCTTCCACCATGATCCATCCCTCCCTAGTCGCCCCGCGGGGGCAAGTGCTTTTGAGGGTCCCGGTGCTTTCCGTCGATGACCACCTCGAAGTGTAGGTGGGGCCCCGTGGTCCTGCCCGTCCTGCCCACCTTCCCGATGACCTGGCCGGCGGAGACCTTGTCTCCGGCCTTGCAGAGCATGGTGTCGCAGTGGGAATAGCGGGTCATCATCCCGCCGCCGTGGTCGATGAGGATGGACTTCCCGAAGCCCCTCCTCGTGGCCGCCCTGGCGACGGTCCCCGGGGCCGCCGCCCGGATGGGCGTGCCTCTTGGGGCGGATATGTCTATGCCGCAGTGGAACCTCCCCCGCCTGGGGCCGAAGGGCGAAAAGACGACCCCTTCGACGGGCCACGAGAGCTGGGGGCGGGTGATGACGGCCGCCTCGGCGGCCGATCCCCTCGCGAGGGCGATGAGGTCTTCGATCCCCGGGTATTCCCGCCGTGATCTGTCCGCCCGCGGCGATGCCGTCACCGGGGCCTGGCCGGGCCGGTCATCCTCGTCGAAGTAACGGTCGGCGGTGGTCTCCCCCCTGCGCCTGGCACGGACCTCGGCCAGGGTCTCGAGCAACTGCCCGTCGCTTTGGGGGACCAGCAGGGTCATCCCCACCGGGGGGATCTCTCCGTTGAGTTCGTTGGCCCGCCGGATGCAGCAACTATCGACAGGGTACTGTTCCGCTATCGAGTCCAGGGTCTCGCCTTGCCGGACCGGGTGCTCCGCCCAGGGCAGTTCCCCGGCCGCCGACGGGACGCAGGTCCCCGGCAGCAGCATTATGGCTAATGCCAGGGCGGCTCGGCCGTACACCATGGAGTGGTCATCCCTCCCTGTCGCCGTCCGGTATGGGTACGGGGCAATGATATCACATGGCCCCTTTTGTCCACTCCCGCCCCAGGAGGCATTCACCCTTCCAGGGGCACAGGGGGCATCTCTTCAGGGAAGGTTCGAAGGGCCCCGACGCTCCCTGGCGGGCCGCCGAGGCGATGTCCTCTTCCAGGTCCTCCCAGGAGAAGGGATCCTTCCCCACGGGGATTTCCCGGTTCTCCTTCAGCGACAGGAGGGCCAGGTCCAGCGGAGACCCGCCGAAGTGCTTCCTGGCGGCGAGGGCGTAAAAGAGCAGCTGGGACCGGTAGAGTTCCCCCGGCGCGTTTTCGACCCGGCCGATCTTGTAATCCCTGATAAAGGTCTTTTCGCCCTCCCTCCAGATGACGTCGATGACCCCCACCATGAGGGCGCCGTTGTCGAGGCGCACCCTGAAGGGGACTTCCTTCCGGGTGTCCTCCCCGTTCCTGATCCTCTCCGCCAGGGGGGAGGAGGCGAAACGCTCGAGCCAGCCCATGAGGGGGACTCTCTTCGCGGGGTCGGCCCAGACCGGCCTCAGGTCGGCGGGGAGGAGTTCCCCCAGGCCGCCCCCGTCCCGGAGGGGGTCGTAGAGGGAGAGCGTTTCCGGCCGGAGGTCCCACCGGCGCAGCAGCCAGTGGGCCAGGCTCCCCAGGTCGGCCCCGCCCACGTCATCGGAGGGCATCTCCCAGGAGATGTCCAGGCCCTGCCTGTGCCTCATCCTGAAGGCGTAGGGGCAAAACCTGAGAAGGGCGTAGGCCGTGGCGCTGATCTTCTCCAGGGCCCCGCCTTTCTCCGGGGGGAGGGAGATATTTTCACCCTTTGGGGCCGGGGCGGCCTTTCTCCGCCGGGCGGCCCTTTCGGCGGGGGGCTCCGGCTCGGGCGGGCCGGCGCCGTCGCTTTCGGCCCAGTCCATCACGGTCTCCAGCCAGGAATGCTTATTCAGGCGGAGCTCCCCTTCCTCGGTCCGGGGGGAGGCCCCGCAGAGGATGAGCGAGTCCCTCGCCCTGGTGCAGGCCACGTAGAGGAGCCTCTGTTTTTCCTCCAAGGTCTCCCGGTTTTCGAACAGGTCGTGGATGGCCCCGGCGAGGAGCTCTCCCTCTCCGCCCTCTCCCCAGCCCTCCGGCAAGGCCGTGGCGGCGATGCCCAGGTGTGGGGAGGCCACGAGCCTCACCCCCTGCTCCCGGGTCCTCGGCGCCAGTTCGAGCCCCGTCACGGCCACCACGGGGAACTCCAGCCCCTTCGCGGCGTGGACCGTCATGACCCTCACCATGTCGTCGTCCTCGCCGAGGGTGTCAGCCTCCCGGGTCTCGATCCCTCTGCGGGTCATGTCGCGGAGGTAGCCCGCGCAGCCCGCGAGGCTCATGCCCAGGCCTTCTTCGTACTCCCGGGCAAGGTCTATGGCCCTTCGGAGATTGGCCGCCACCCGGGGCCGCTTCCAGCCCTCGCTGGAGAGCAGGGCCGAATCGTCCTCGAGCAGGGTGGCCAGAGGGCGGGACGGGCCCGCCGCGAGCCCTTCCCGCCGGAGCCTTTCAAAACGGGAAGCTTCAAGAGGGTGCTCTTCGGCCAGGAGGGCCGGGAGGTCGGAACCGTCCGCCCGCGACCTCGCGATGAGCCGGGCCGATACTCCCGGCGACAGGCCGCTCAGCGGCGAGGCCAGGAAGGAGGCCATGGCCAGCGGGTCGCCGGGGTCGGCCAGGGCCTCGAGGAGCCTCACGGCGTCCCTGACCTCGCCCCGGCCGAAGTAGTTCCGGTTGCCCTCGAAGTAGGTGGGTATGCCCCTTTCATCGATGAAGACCTGCTCGATCTGGTCGTAGAAGGTCCTCGACGGCACCAGCACGGCGAAATCCCGGAAACGGGCGGGCCTGGGCGCGAAGGACCCCTCGCCGTCGGTATCCCACACGGTGGCCCCCGAGTCCACGGCCCCGACGATCCTGTCGGCGAGGAGGCGCATCGCCGAGAGTCGTATTTCACCGATCTTCGCCTTCGCGGGCGGCTCCTCGCCCGCGGGGATCACGATCTCGAAGGGTTTCACGGTGGTCTCCTGGCGTTTCGGCCACCAGTCCCGCGAACTCGGGGGGGCCAGCCGGGAGAACTTACTCTCCAGGGCCTTGGTGACGCCCTCCCTCCACACGTGGCCGAAGAGGCTGTTGACGGCGTCCATGACGGCCTGCCTCGAGCGGAAGGTCACGTCGAGGTTCACCAGGGAGCCGGGGTCGCCCTGGAAGGCCTCCATCGCTCTTTTAAGGAAGATGGCCGGCTCGGCATGGCGGAACCGGTAGATGGACTGCTGGAGGTCGCCCACCAGGAAGAGGCTGCCCCTGCCTTGGGGTACGAGGGCCGAGAGGAGGTCGTCCTGCAGGGCGTTGGTGTCCTGGAACTCGTCGACGATGACGTGGAGAAATTTGCCCGGGAGGGAGGGCTCCGCCGTCACGACCTGCAGGGCCCGGCTGATCATGTCGTCAAAAGACAGGGTCCCCCCGGCCGACTTGGCGGCGCGGAACAATTCCCAGGAGAGGGCGATGATCTTGAGCAGCAGGGCCCTCATCTCCGTCTCCAGGGGGGATACATCCCCGGTGACCCACCGGGCTGCCGCGGACCAGGCCTTGCGGTGGTCCTCCCGGTATTCTCCCAAATCCTGGCCGGTGACGGTCAAGGCGAGCTCATTGACATCCTCCTTGCTTTTTCCTCCCCTGAGATCCTTCAGCAGACCCTCATCCAGGAGGTCTATCACGAAGCGGGGCAGGTCTTCGTCGCCGGGCTCCTTGTCCCAGGTCCTCATGAAGTCTGCCACCCTGGCCGAGAATTGCTTATTGTCGCCGAGGAACCTTTCCAGCCCCCCGGCGCCGGGGAGGATATCTTCCATCCAGTCCACCCAGGCCCGGCGCCACAGGGGGGTATACTCTTCCCGGAGCCGGCGGGCGAGTTCCCCGTCCCTTTCGGGGAGGCCCTCGGCCCACTCCCACAGGGCCTCCGGATCGAGGTTCTTGCTCTCGAAGAGGGGTATGGCGGAGGAGGACGCGCCGACGATGCCGCCGGCGCCGAAGGCGTCCACCAGGTCGTAGGTCCGCCTCGACGAGAAGACCTCCCTCGCCCTCTCCCGCCACTTGCCGCTGAGCGTCCCTGCGAGCGGGCCCATTTCCTCCCGGTCCATGGACCTCTCCAGGCGCTGCCAGAAGGAGTTCTCCTCCGGGGGGGTGATAAGCCGAATGCCGGGGTCCACGTCGACAGAGAGGCCGGATTCTTTCAGGATCCTCATCGAGAAGGCGTGGATGGTGGAGATGTAGGCCTCATCCAGCCGGGAGAGGGCGTCGCCGGCCCGTTCGGAGAAAGCGGGGATCCCGTCCCTGGCCTCCCCCAGGAGCCCGCGGATCCTCTCGCGCATCTCCAGGGCGGCCTTCTCGGTGAAGGTGATGGTCAGTATCCTCTCCAGGGGTACGCCGTCGACGACGACCAGGCGGAGGAACCTCCAGGAGAGGGTCAGCGTCTTCCCCGTCCCGGCCCCTGCGCTGACGACCACCAGTGGTCCGTCGCGCATGACGGCCTTGACCTGCTCCGGCTCGAGGCGGGCTTTTTCCTCGAGGTACCTTTTGAAGATCTCAGCTACCGTTGCCATCTTCCTCACCTCGGTCCACCCGTGGGGACTCTTTCCTCCGGCAGAGGTCCTGGAAGTCGCAGTACCGGCAGACCTTGTCGTTATCGTAGTTCGGGGGAAAGTCGCTCGCCGCGACGGACTCCGCCATGGCCTGGAGCCTCTCCCGGGCCTTCTCGATCACGACCTCCAGTTTGCCCCCTGATCGGCCCCCCCACCCGGGAAGAACCTTTCGGGACCGGCCCTCGAGGCGTCCCGTGAAGGAGCGGTCCCTCTGGGACAGGTAGGCGTAGCCCGAGACGGGGACCTCCCTCGTCCTCTGGAGTATCACCGCGTAGGCCGGCAACTGGAGCGAAGCGGCCAGGTTGTCGGACCTTCCCGTCTTGTAGTCGAAGACCAGGGCCGAACCGTCGTCGAGAAGGTCCACGCGGTCGAACTTCCCACGGAAGAGCACCCCGCCGATCTCCATTTCCAGCAGTTGTTCCCTCTGCTGGGAGACCCTTGCCGCGGCGAGCCCAGCGTCGTCCAGTTCCTGCTGGAGGGCGGCCATCCTGAAGGTATGCTCCCTGAACAGCTCGAGGCGCACGGGGAATTGCGCCAGTTCCGGGTACTGTTCCGAGAGGGCGGCCTCCCAGTGCTTCAGCGCCAGTGCCGGCAGGTTTTCCCCGGTGGCCATCCTCTCAGCCCAGGACTTTTCCCAGAGGGCGTGGGCGACGTTCCCCGCCCTGGCGGCGTCGAAGCCCCAGGGGTGGGGCCTTTCGATCCGCAGGACCTTTTCGGCGTAGTACTTGAAGGGGCAATCCCTCCAGGTGTCAATGCCGCTCACCGGGACCCTCTTCGCCGCCCCCTCGGGCCAGGGCGTCGGCGGGGGGATCTCCAGGAGCCTGGAGGGCCTGAAGGGTGGGTCCGATGCCCGGGCTTCGATGCCGGCTATGGCGGGCTCACCCTCGCCGGGGATGACATCCTTCATCGACCTCCAAAGGGGAGGGTCTCCGCCGACCTCGGTCGCCCAAGGCCGCGGCCCCGCCAGGGCTGACGTGATGAAGACCGAGGGCTGGAGGGGCCTTCCCGGGTCGTCCTGGTTCGGCCGGGACCCTACGCAGACCTCGTCGGCCGAGGCGATCATCCTCAGCAGCATAGCTTCCCGCTGGCTCCTCTTTTCCTTCAGCAGGGGGAGGTGGGAGGGCGAAAGCCCCGTTTCGGGGTTCCCGTGGATAGCCTCCTTGCGGCCGTCGTCCAGCAGGGGCGACTCCCAGAGCCTGCCCGGCCAGGCGTCCGCCGTGAGTCCGGTCAGGATGAAGACCTTGTGGTGGGCCAGCACCGGTACGCCCCCGGCGTAAAGGGTGAGGCTGTCTCTCGTCCCTGGAGGCTGCCGGACCGTGGAATGTTCGCTCCATGCCGAAAGGAACGCCGCGGCGTCGCTCCCCCGCAGGATGACGGTCCCCGCCGGCCCTATGGCGTTTTCCATCTCGGCCGTCTGCTCCAGTTTATGCTCCAGTTCCTCGAGGGCCGCGTTCAGGTGCCTCGCGGACTCATCGAGGGAGGGGTGGTCGATGATGAAGCGGGAGAGGCCGACCCCGGCAGCATCGCCGGCGAGGTCTCCCAGTGAACGGAGGAGGGCTGAAGGGCGGGCGCCCTTTTCCACGACCGAAACGAAGGCCTCCATCCTGTCGAAAAACGATAGGGCTTCCCGGTCCCCCCGGTTCCGGAGGTGATCCCTCCACCCCTTCTCTCCACGGGGTCCCAGGCTGAGGGTGTCCCTGAGGTCGAAACCGTCGGGGGTGACCCAGGGCTGAGCCAGGATGTGGGACGTCTCCTCCGGGGGGAAGCCCAGGGCGGCGGCCTCGATGACGGAAGAGGCGGTCTTCCAAAGGGCCGTCTCCGACACGCTGGGCCCTCCCCGGAGGGTATGGGGGATCCGGTAGCGGGAGAGGACCTCCACGGCGAGCCCCAGCCTGGGAGCGTCCAGTGAAAGCCCTATCTCGCCCCACCCGGGAAAGGGGATGCCGAGTCTCGCCTGGAGTTCCCCCTTGCCGGCCCTCCAAAGGGCGAGGTTCCTGGCTAGGGTCTCCAGTTCCAGCCGGGGATCCCCGGCGACGACGGTCAGAAAGGGGATGGGGTCGAAGGCCTTTATCGGGAGGGCGGCGGGGTCGTCGCCGAGGAGTTGGGCCCTGGCATCGTGGTACTGCAAGCCGCTCTCGGGCATGAAGACCCTGACCCTCGCGCCCAGCCTCGAGAGCACGCCGATGAGGCTCAACTGGGAGCGGGTGAAACTCATGAAGCCCACGAAGACGAAGTCCCTTCCGCCGACCCACGCCGCGGCCCTGGGTGGGTCTTCTTCCAGGGTCCGGGCTATCACGGTGGCGGTCTGGGCGCTGTCGGCCAGGGAGTGGGCGTCCAGGTATTCCAGGTAGTCCCGGTAAAGCCGGCAAAGAAGCGCTCCCGGGTCGGGGAGCTTCGGGCAGTCCGACCCCTGGCACCGCTGGTCGCACCCCATGGACTGGGCCAGGATACCGGGCCGGACCTCTTCCCTGAGCAGTTCCCTGAGGTCCTCGCCGAGGGTCCAGATGAAGCCGCCGTGCCTCGCCCCGGCGGGGATGGCCGCCTCCTCGACCCTTGCCTTGAGGCGTTCCAGGACATGCCGGACGATAAGCCAGTGGTCGGGCGGGTCTATCTGCCTTCGCCTCGCCCCCCGGGGCACGTCCATCTCTCGCGCCGCCTCCCTGTAAAGGTCCTCCCAGCGGAGGATGGGCGGCTCCGAAGGCCCGAAGGAGACTTTTTCTAGGATGATGTCGCGGAGGAGTTCCCTGTCCCCCGTGGAAGGGACAAGGAAGACCGGGGACGGGTCGCGCCCGCTTCCCAGCCGGGCCAATTCCCCCTCGATATCCCTGGCCCGGTGATACCCGGTGACCGTGATCGCCATGCGGGTTCTACCTCCCACCCAATGATAGCAGGATGGGTGCTCGGCGCGAAATGGGGAGGCCCAGGCGGTCGAGGGCGGGCGGGGGTTTCAAGCTCTGGGGCTACGATCGCCACCCTCCTCACGGACTTATGGGATTCGCATACCTATCTATACCCTTCGAAGGGACCCCTCCACTTAGGATCAAAAAGATCCTGGGAATACTGATCCTGGCTGTGTCGGTTCCCCGGTTCCACCGTCGGCACCTTGTCACACGTCGTCGCCGGGACCTGGTTCATAAAAACACCTCTCGCGTTTTGCATTTCTCCTCTCCCCTTCCGGTCGATCCTCCAGGACTGCCGCGAACCCAATAAAAAACCGGGGCCCCCTCGTTGAAAGGGGGCCCCGGTCCCGGTCTGCGGTTACGCGCCTACAGCGCGACGGCCGCCCCAGGAGGGGACCCCCACGTAAGAACGAGGACGATAATGGCGGTATTGCCGGTCACTGCAACGGAGCCCTGGACCCTGTCCTTCACGCGGTTTCCCTCCTTTATTAAGGGTTGGCCGTTCCTGGCGTTTGCAGCATAGTATAACGCCCCGGGGCATTTGTCAATGGCCCGAGTTGCCTCACCTGAGAATCTATGCGAAAGGTATAGCATCTTCCCGAAGGGCATGCCCCGGAGGGAAGGGGGAAGGACGGGTGAGGCTCTCGATGGTTTCCAGAAGGGAAGTTATCGTCAAGTCGGCGGATAAGTACCGCAAGGCATCGAAGAAGGATAAGGGGCAGATCCTGGACAGGATTACGGAGATAACAGGCTACAACCGTGACTACGCTTCGCACCTCCTTACCCTCTTCGGCAAGCGCCTATACATGGAGTCCAAGAGGGGCACCCGGTTCATCCTTGAGGCCGACAGGAAGGACAGCAAGGTCCGCAGGAAGAGGAAGAGGACCTACGACAGGGAGGTTGCGGATGCAGTGGCGACACTGTGGAAGATGATGGACTACATCTGCGGCAAGAGGCTTGCCGCTGCCATTCCATGGCTGGTCCCTAAACTTGAGGCGACGAAGGATCTCTTCCTTGACGATGACCGGAGGCTCAAGGTCATGTCCGTGTCTGCGGCAACCATAGACCGCATGCTGGCGGACCGGAAGAGAAAGCTCCGCCTGAAGGAGCGTTCCTCCACCAAGCCCGGGACACTGCTGAAGCACAAGATACCGATACGGACCTTTGCCGACTGGGATGAGGACAAGCCCGGCTTCGTGGAGATAGACCTGGTGTCCCATGAGGGGGGATGTTCAAGCGGAGAGTTCGCCTTCACGCTGGACGTAACGGACGTCGCGTCGGGGTGGACCGAGCTGATGGCCGTCAGGAACAGGGCGAGGATCTGGACCATGGAGGCGTTGAAGGCTATCAGGAGTCGTCTCCCCTTCCCTCTTTGCGGGATAGATTCGGACAACGATTCGACCTTCATAAACCACCACCTGCAAAAGTACTGCGAAGACGAAAGGATAACCTTCACAAGGTCAAGGGCAGGGAACAAGAACGACAACTGCTACGTGGAGCAGAAGAACTGGTCAGTGGCAAGAAGGGTGGCAGGGTATGCCAGGTACGATACGGAAGGTGAGGTAAAGGCCCTGAATGAGCTCTATGACGTTTACAGGCTTTACGTTAACTTCTTCCTCCCTTCGGCGAAGCTGATATCGAAGACGAGGACCGGAGCGAAGGTCAAAAAGAGCTACGACACGCCCAAAACACCCTGTCAGCGTCTGCTGGACTCTGATCACGTCGCGGAAGAGGTAAAATCCAACCTGAGGGGGCAGTTCGACTCACTCAACCCTGCAGACCTGAAGAAAGAGATCGACAGGCTCAAGTCAAGGCTAAACAGGGCCTTCAGGAACAAAAACAGGACTCTTGCAGGCAACGAGATCGACTCAGGCAAGGTCGCCTAGATTTTTCCATGAGGCAACGAATAGCTTTCACTTAGATTCTTATATGAGGCAACAGGTGGCCCGAGTTGCCTCTGTGGCCGGACAGCCCCAGGGAGCGGGGCAAAGCCTGGTTTTAGTCAAAAGTGTAGACCTGACCCCGCTCTGCGAGAAATATAGTATGCTTATGACCGGTCAAGGTCACCCTTTGGGATCACAACATACCGTCGGAAGGAGCTCCCCCGATGGCACCCGTCGCCAAGATCACCCGCTGGCTCAAGGCCGACGTCGGCCGGTACCGCCTCGTCGTCTGGAGCGTCATGGCCCTGGTCTACATGATAGTTTTCTTCCACAGGCTGGCCCCCGGGGTGGTCCGCGACGACCTGGTCGCCGCCTTTGGGATGACCGGCGCGGCCTTCGGTCACCTCGCTTCCATGTATTTTTACGCCTACACGGCCATGCAGATCCCGGTGGGCATGCTGGCCGACTCGCTGGGGGCCAGGAAAACCGTCACGGCGGGTGTCTTCCTTTCGGGGGCGGGGTCCCTGGCCTTCGGCCTGGCGCCGTCCCCGGCACTGGTCTACCTGGGGAGGTTCGTCGTCGGCGTGGGTGCCTCCGCCGTATTCGTCTGCATCCTTAAAATGCTTTCCGAGTGGTACAGCGATAGGGAGTTCGCCACCATGTCAGGCGTCACGGCCTTCGTCGGCAATTCCGGCGGGCTCGTCGCCCAGGCGCCCCTTGCCATGATGGTGGCTTGTTTTTCCTGGAGGATGACCTTCGTTGCGATAGGGGGATTTTCCTTCCTCCTGGGTGCCGCCTCCCTTCTTCTTATAAGGGACCGCCCCACTGATATGGGGTTCGCCCCGGTCAACCCCACCGAGGCGGGGCCGAAGATCGGCGGCCGGGAACTGCTCCACGCGGTGGGAGGGGCGCTCCGGTCAAGGGGTATCTGGCCCGCCATGGCCATTTCAGGCCTTTACAGCGGCGGGCAGCTGGCCTTCACCGGCGCCTGGGGGGTCCCATGGCTGACCAGCGTCTACGGGCTCACCCGGGCCGAAGCCTCGGGTGTCGTGTCCCTGGTGGTCCTGGGAGCCATGATAGGTGCTGTCCTAATAGGGAGATTGACCGATATGGCCGGGGCGAGGCGGTGGCCCCTGGCCCTTACGGCGGCGGTCAACGTGGCCGCTTGGGGGGTTATCCTCTTCTGGGGTTCCGGCAGGCCCCCGATGGCGGTCCTCAAGCCGGCCCTTTTCGTGATGGGCGTCGCCTCCATGGCGTTCCTGGTCTGCCTCGCCGTCGCGAAGGAGATCAACAGCCCCCGGTACACGGGGGTCGCCGTTTCGGTGCTCAACACGGGGACCTTCCTGGGCGCGGCCCTTTACCCGCCGGCCATGGGGTTCATGATCGACATCCTGCAAGGGTATCCCCCGGTTACCCAGTACAGGGGGGCCCTGGCGCTCTGCCTCGCCGGGGCGGTCGCGGGGCTGTGTCTCGTCCTTAAGGTGCCGGAGACCCATTGCAGGAATATCACCCTCCCCCGGGCAGGGGAGGAGTGAAACGTCACTTCGAGCAGTAAAGGTAACGGGTCCCGTTGAACCTTCGCGGGAGCGCCTTGCTCTCGAGAACGACCCTGTCGTTGGTCAGGGCGACGGTCTTCAGGGTCAGGGGGAAGATGAACCCGTTGAGGTCGATGACGGGTTGTATCTGGCTCACGGCCCTGTCGGCGAGGCCCTCGGGGAGGTCCACCCGGTTGACCTTCATCGTGTAGTCTCCGAGCCAGACCTGCTTGCCCCCCACGATGCCGAAGCGGCCCTCCAGTTCGATGAGGATGTCCAGCGTGAAGAGGAACCGGACCGTGTAGTACCCCCTGGCATAGACTTCGCCGTCGCGGAAGTCCAGGGAGAGGTCATGCCAGTTGCCGCCGTCGTCGCCGAAGGCCGCATCGGAGATGGCCCTGTTGACGTCTCCCTCCAGTATGGTCGCCCGGGCGTTGACCGAGAGCATTTCCACCACATCCGGCCCCGGTGACGCCCAGCCGCTGGGATCGGTGAACTGCGTGTCGAGGGCCTCGATCTCGAGCCGTTCGATCCTCACTCCGCCCAGTTCACAACCGAAAAGGTCCAGGAAGAGCCGCCGGACCCTCCCGGTCTCGTCGGGCTCTTCGTCCAGTATCATCTCCATCGACTCGGGTTTCAGGCCCTCCGCGAAGGCCTTGAAGAGAAAGGCACCCCTGGTGAAGCCCTTGACCTCGCCCCTGTACTGGTAGGTTTGGGCCGCGAAGGCCGGGCAGGCGAAGAGGAGCAGGGCGAAAAACAATGCCGGCATGGTTCTCAGCTTACCCATCGGGGGACCCCCACCCTTCATGGAGATGGCCGTGCCCGAAAATGATACCATATCCTTCTTTGTACACAACCGCATGGCAGGTGGTATGCTGTAATTACGACGCCGCCGAGGGGTAGGTGCGCTTTTTTGGACGAGAGAAAAAGGGTCTTCCTGGCCGACGCCTCCATGTTCATCATCGCCGTGTTCTGGGGGTCCGGCTTCGGTGTGACCAGCTGGCTCCTGGGTTTCTTCTCACCGATGTGGCTCATGGCCGTGAGGTTCACCATGAGCGCACTGGTCCTTTTCTTGATTTTCAAAGGCCGGCTGAAGTACCTGGGCAGGAAGGATGTATTCCTGGGCCTGGCCCTGGGCTTTCTCCTGTTCCTCTCCTTCGCGGCCCACATCTGGGGGCTGGTCTTTTCCACCCCCGGGAAGCAGTCCTTCATATCCGCTTCCAACGTGGTCATGGTGCCCTTCCTATTCGCCCTGTTCTACAGGAGGTGGCCCTCCTGGGTCGCCACGGCCGGGGCCTTCATAACGACGGCGGGGCTGCTGGTCATGGCCTTCACCCCCGGGATGACCTTCAACTTCGGCGACTTCCTCTCCCTCCTCCTGGCCTTGGGCATAGCCCTCCATGTCCTCGGCGTGGGGAACCTCAGCCGGAGGATGGACCCCGCGGCCTTGACGGTGGTCCAGCTGGCCTCGGCCGGTTTTTTCTTCCTCGCCGCCGCCCTGGCCTTCGAGCCGCCCCCTCGCGTCGCCACCATCGACCCCAGGGCTTTGCTGGGGCTTCTTTACGTCGTGGTCCTCGTGACGGTGATCCCCTTCCTCGTGCAGACCGTGGCCCAGAGATTCAGCCCCGAGGTCCACGCGGCTATCCTGCTCTCCCTGGAGGGTCCCTTCGGTTACGTCATCGCCGTGCTGATCGGCCAGGAAGTGCTGAACTTCCAGATAGCCCTGGGGGGCGCCGTCATCCTCGTCGGCGTAGCCCTGGCAGAACTGGACACCTTCATCAGGAAGACCTTCCACCTCCCCGGGCCGGAAGCCGTCATGTCGGGGGGCGACCCCGATGCATAGGGTGAAAAAACTGCTCCCCCGGATGGCCGGAGGCAGTTTCGCCATCATGAGTTTCAGCTACGCCTATTTTTTCCTCCCCCTGTACCTTGATCATCTGGGGCTGAAGTCCCAGGCGACGGTAGGCTGGGTCCTGGGCGCCTTCTACGCGGCATCGACCCTCCCCCGCCCCTTCATGGCCTTCCTGGTGGAGCGCTTCACCTTCAGGGCCACCCTGACCGGGGCCGCCCTGTGCGGCGCCGTCGGGAGCATCGGGCTGGCCCTTTCGGGGGTCACCCTGCCCTTCCTGATCCTCTCCAGGGTGCTCATGGGCTTCGGCTTCGGCCTCTTCCTGGTTTCGCTCACCACCTACCAGACGATCGCCATCCCCCGCGAGGTGAGGGGCGGGGCCTTCGCCCTGATCACCATTGGCGCCATGGCGCCCTTCCTCTGCGTCGTGCCCTTGCTGGACTGGCTGCTCCAGCATGGCGGCTACGGCGTCTACCCGTGGTTCGGGCCGCTGGTGGCCCTGGCTTGCGCCCTGGTGGGGATGACCTTCGCCGGCGTGGACCGCGACGAGGGCGCGGCTCGAAGAGGGGCGGAGTGGGGGACCTATTCGCAGCTTTTCCGCCTCGCCAGGGCCAGGGTGATGTTCCTGGCGGTGTTCATCTATGGGATGACCGACGCGGCGGTGATATCCATACCGGTCCTCGCCTTGAGCAAGGGCCTCCTGTCGTCCTACTTCATGGTGACCTTCGCGGCGGGGGCGATCCTGACGAGGCTGGCGGGGTTCAGGCTCATGGACGCCTTCCCCAAGGATATCGTTTACACTCTCATGGCGGCCTGGAATGCCTTTTCGCTCTTCGGGACGTCCTTTTCGTCTTCCCCCCATGCTTTCGCCTTCTGGGGCCTCCTTTACGGCATAGGGGTGGGTGTGGGTTTCCCCTTGTCCCTGGCGATGATAGGGGAGGCGGCGCCCCCGGGGCTGCACCCCAAGGCCACCGCCGTGGTATGGTTCATCCTGGACGGGTGTTTCTTCCTGACACCGGTAGTGGTGGGTTACACCTCGGCGCTGCTGGGTGTGGCCGGCGCCTTCAGGGTCCTGCCGGCCATCCTTTTCTTCGCGGCCCCGGCGGTCTACTTCTTTCTCTGGAGACCCCAGGGGAAAAAAGGTTTACCCTAGGCCTCCCACCGGGGCGGTAGGCTTAGCCGCCTCCTAGCCCGCCGAGGGGCGTGACTTCCTGCGCTCCTCCAGCTGGCCCTCGCGTATGTCCCTGTCGATCTTCATCCTGACGGCGACCTCGTCGTCGGTGAGCCAGAAGTATTCGGGAGGGAGATAGAGCATTTCTTCCGTGTCCGATTCGTTGAACATGATCCGGAACCGCCCGCTCTGCCCGGTCTCCATGTTGGTCACCAGGACCGAGCAGTCGTCGCAGTCGTAGTGGACCTTCATGTACATCCTGCACAGCTCGGCGGCCCGTTCCCTCATCTTCTCCCCAAGTTGGATGTAGTGTTCGACTTCGAGCTTCAGCACTTTCCCCGACCTCCCCTTTATTATTACGGGAGGTAGTATAACATACTATCCTGATAAATTGATATCGGGGATTGAAAGTCGTGAATCGTGAATCGTAAATCGTGAATCGTAAATCGAAAGGTCAATTGTTTTGCTCTTGCGACTCGCGTTTCTCCCGTTTCCCGTTCACCGTTTACGCTTTTCGCTTTTGCCTTTGCCTTGGCTCCACGATTCCCGATTCACGGCCCTTGCGACTCACGGCCCTTACGATTTACGGCCCTTGCGATTCCCGCTTTATCTGCCTTCTTCTTTCTTCCATCCCTTCCAGAAGACCGGCATCGGGAGGAGGGGAAGCAGCCCGAGCAGGATGAGTATCACGGTGAGGTTCGTGCGGTCCGCCAGGGCCCCGATGGGCGCGATGAGGAGGCTCGCCAGCCCGAAGGGGAGCCCCATGACCATCGAGGCGGCGGTGCTCCTGGCCTCGGGGGCCATCTCCTGGGCGGCGGCCCCGGTGACGGGCAGGAGGCCCTGGAGGAGGGCGTTGCCCACCATGTAGAGGGAGATCGACAGGACCCCGCCGGTCAGGGCCGCCGGGACCAGGAAGAGGGGCGCCGCGGCCATGGCGGCCATCGTGACCATTCTCCGGCCGAACCGGTCGGCTATCCTGCCGCCGACCATGGGCGAGACCGTGCCCACGGTGTTTATCAGGAAGAGTATCGCGCCGATGTTCACGATGGTCCCCCCCCGGGAGGCGATGAACAGGGGTAGGAAGAAGCGTATGCCCTCGTAGGCCGTTTCCCGGCATACGCAAACCAGCCACACGGGGAAAATGATGCCGAAGGTCCTGCTGAAGGAGCGGTAAAAACCCCTGGGGGAAGGGTACGCTTCAGAACCCTCCGCCTTCAGGGTCGGGATGTAGCGGATCACGAGCCAGGCCCCGACGGAGACGGGCACCAGCGTAGCCGCCACCATCAGCGGCCCCATGCCGAAGGCCTTGACCAGGAGAACGGCGTAGATCGGGCTGAGGGTCGACCCCAGTATCCCGGCCACGGAGAACAGGGCGAGGAAGAAGGCCAGTTTTCCCGGGTCCCCCACGTAGCCCACGCTCCCATGCCCCAGGGGGTGGTAGACGGAGCTGCCGAAGGACCAGAGGCCGACCAGTATAAGGGTGACGCCGTAGGAGGGGCCAAGGGGGAGCATGGAGGCCCCGAGGGCGGTCAGCAGGGGGCCCACAATTATCGCGTAGGGGCGGGAGAAGGTGTCTGAGATGTAGCCGGCCATGGGCTGGACCACTATGTGGATCATCCCCGAGAGGGAATTCAGCAGCCCCGCCTGGGCGTAGGAGATCCCGAGCCGACCGACGATCACCGGGACGAAGGTGGCCAGGAAGGTCCCGTGGAGGTCGTTGAGAAAATGGGTCAGCGTCAGGATGACCAGCTTGCTGTTGACGGCGGGGCGTTTCAGCTTCATGACCTCGTCCGGGGCTCCCCTCGTGGTGTTTTTGTCGGCGACACCAATTGTATCACTGCATACATGATCGAGCCCATCCGGGGGGTGGTATGATTGGGCCACCCTTTCGCACCTTCAAAAGAGAGGACCGACCATGGAGAATACGAAGCAGGGCATACTTGAACTCCTCCTGGAGCTGGCCCGGATACCCAGCGTCACCGGATCCCCCGGTGAGGCCGAGGCCGGTAAGTTCATCCACGACCGGCTCGGGGAGTTGGGTTATTTCCGCGACCACCCCGATGATCTCAGGTTTATCCCCATCCCCGGGGACCCCTTCGGCAGGGGGGCGGTCATGGCAATTGTCCAGGCCGAACCGGCCGTAAAGGGGACGGTGGTCCTCACGGGGCATTTCGACGTGGTCGGGACAGGGGAGTTCGGTCCCCTGGAAGGCCTGGCCTTCTCCCCCGTGGAGTATACCGCCGCCCTGGGGGAGCGGGGTCTTGAAGGCGAGGCCGGTGAGGACCTGGCCTCCGGTGACTTTCTCTTCGGCCGCGGCGTGATGGACATGAAGTGCGGACTGGCGGCCGAGATGGCGCTACTCGCAGAAGCGGCGGCCGATCCTTCCGGCCTCGGCGTCAACCTGCTTTTCCTGGCCGTCCCCGACGAGGAGGTCGGGTCCGCCGGCATGCGGGCCGCCGTACCCGCCCTGGCGGGTATCAGGGACGAGAGGGGTCTCGAATACCTGGGGGCCATCCTGGCCGAACCGGGATCGGCCGGGGCGCCCGACCTGGAAGGGGAGGCGGTCTTCCTGGGCTCCGTCGGCAAGGTGATGCCCTTCTTTTACTGCGTCGGCGCGGGAACCCACGTGGGGCGTTACTTCGATGGCCTGAGCGCTTCCCTCGTGGCGTCCCAAGTTTCAATCCTCCTCGAGGGCGACCCCCAACGGGCCGACAGGTCCGGCGATGAGACGGGGCCTCCGCCGGCGTGCCTCTTCCTGAGGGACCTCCGGGACGATTATTCCGTCACCACTCCCGACAGGGCGGCGGCCTTCTTCAATTACATGACCCTCTCCAGGGCGCCAGCGGAGATCATGGGGGAGATGAAGAAGGTCGCCCAAGAAGCCGCCGATGCCGCCTTCGAACAGGTGAAGAGGAGCGCCTCGAGGCTCGGGGCCGCCTTCGATACCCCCCGCCCGCGGGTGGTGACCTTCGAAGAGTTCGCCCACGAGACCGACGCGGCCCTGGGGGGCGGGACGAAGGCCAGGATCAGGGAACTGGTCGAAGCCATGGACCCCGCCCTGGACGACCGCCGGCGCTCACTGGCGGTGGTGACGGAAATGCTCCGGTGGAACCCCCCTGCCGTACCGGTGGTGATAGTGGGCTTCCTCCCGCCCTATTACCCCCACCGCTTCAACGAGGGCGGGAGCGAGGGCGACAGGAGGGCCCGAAAGGCCGCCGGGCGCGTCATCGAAACGGCCCGCCTCGAGTACGGCGTTGACCTCTCCCTGAAGGAGTACTTCGCCGGCATCTGCGACCTCTGTTACCTGGGTTTCCAGGGGAGCGCCATGGACATGCTCTGCATAGCGTCGAACACTCCCGGGTGGGGGAGCGTCTACAGGGTGGCCCTGGGCGAACTGAAGGCCCTCGATATCCCGGTGCTGAACTTGGGGCCCTCCGGGAAGGACCCCCACAAGCCGACCGAGAGACTCCGCCTCTCCTACTCCCTGGAGGTTTTCCCCAGGCTCTTAAGGGAGGCCGTCCTCTCCCTGGCGCAAGGAGGCTGAGTTCTCCATGGGCGCCAACGGACCCGGCCGGCTGGTCAGGGCCGCCCTCATTGGCGGGGTCTACGTCGCCTTGACACTGCTCTTCGCCCCCATCTCCTTCGGGCCGGCGCAGGTCAGGGTGTCGGAGGCCTTGGCGCTGCTCCCGTGGATGTGGCCCGAGGCCGTTCCAGGCCTTTTCGTCGGATGCGTCATCTCCAATTTCGTCGGCGGTTTCGGTATAATCGACGTGGTATTCGGAAGCCTGGCAACGCTTGGGGCAGCGATACTCACCTCGAGGATGCCCAACAGGATCCTCGCCGCCATCCCGCCCGTCGCCGTCAACGCCCTCGTAGTCGGAGGGTATCTTTCCTTTATCCTCGAGGTCCCGGTTTTCCCGGCCATGGCCCATGTCGGCCTGGGGGAGGCCGTCGCCTGTTTCGGCCTGGGGATTCCCCTTCTCACTCTCCTGGAAAGGCGGTTTCGCCGTGGAGGGCGTTAACAGCGCTATCAACATCGATGCTTTCTACGAAACCCTGATCGACCAGACCCCGCTCGGGATCGCCATCCAGACGCCCGATGGGAAGGTAGCCCGTGCCAACAGGGCCTTCTGCGAGATGTTCGGCTACGACCCCGACGAGGTCGTGGGAAACCAGCTAGACGACCTCGTCGCCCGTGATGAGGATCTTTACGCCGACGCGGGGGACCTGACGGAGCTGGTCCTCAAGGGCAGGAGCAACCTCGCCGCGAGGGTCAGGGTGAGAAAGGACGGTTCAAGGTTCCCCGCCCTGATCTGGGGCGTCCCCATCATTCAAGGTGACCGGGTGCTGGCGGTCTACGCGATCTACGAGGATATCAGCGAACAGAAGGCCGCCGAGAGGGAACTGGCCCGCGAAAGGTCCCTGCTGGAAAGGATAGTGGAAGATTCGCCCGACGGCATAGCCCTCTTCGATGAGGAGGGGAAAGTCCTTCGCTCCAACCCGGCCTTCGACCGGCTCTTCGGCCTGGGGCGGGAAGAGGTCCTCGGCCGTCACCTTTGGGAGCTCCTCGGGGGCGGGGGAAGGGAGGAAGAGGTCCGGGGTCGTATCCGGCAATTGAAGGACGAAAAAAGACTGGATTTTGACGCCGTCCGGTACCGCAAGGACGGCAGCGAGGTACACCTCTCCATACGGGCCGTGGCCATAACGGGCTCCGGCCCTTCCGAGGAATACCTTGCCGTCTACCGCGATATCACGTCGAGGGTGATGACACAGCATCAACTCGCCACGGAAAGGACTTACTTCGAGAACCTCTTCATGAACAGCCCCCTGGCCATAGCCCTCGTCGGGGGCGACGGCATCATCCAGCGGGTCAACGATTCCTTCGAGAGGCTCTTCGGGTACTACAGTTTTGAGTGCGTCGGCGCTGACCTGGACGCGCTCATAGCCCCCGGTGAGCTCCGGGGAGATGCCGTAGGCCTGACCAGGGGAGCGGCGGCCGGTTCCACCATCAAGGCCGAAAGAACCAGGCGCCGGAAGGACGGGAGCTGGGTGGAGGTGCAGATCAACGCCGTCTGCTTCCCCGTGGAGGACGGGACGTCCCTGATCTACGCCATATACCAGGATATAACCGAGAGGAAGATGCTCGACGAAAAGATCCGGTACTTCGGCTGTCATGACGCCCTGACGGGCCTGTACAACCAGTCCTTCTTCGAGGAAGAACTCCGGCGGCTGGACTCGCCGAGGCAGCTCCCCATGAGCCTGGTCGTGGCCGACGTGGACAACCTTAAGCTCATCAACGACGCCTTCGGCCACCTCGAGGGCGACAGGCTCCTCGCCGAGGCGGCGGCGATCCTCAGGTCCTGCTGCAGGCAGGAGGATATCATCGCCCGTACCGGCGGCGATGAATTCATCATTCTCCTGCCCCAGACGACCCTCCTCGAGGCCAGGTCCGTCTGCGACCGCGTAAGGCGGGCCTGCGAACGCAGCCAGGGAGGGATGATCCTGCCGAGCATGGCGCTGGGGGCGGCCGCCAAGGAAGAAATCACCGAGGATATCATGCAGGTGAGGAAAAAAGCCGACGACGACATGTACCTGGACAAGCTGACGAGGGGCGAAAGGTCGCGGTCGGCCATCTACTCGAGGATCGTGGAGTTCCTGGATTCGGACCCCAGGATGAAGACCCATATTTCAAGGGTTAGGGGGCTGGCGCACCTTTTCGGGAAGCACCTCGCCCTCAGGCAGGACGAAATGGAAAAACTGGTCCTGCTGGCCCGGTTCCACGATGTGGGCTTGTTGCCCATCCCCGCCGAGGTCCTTTACAAGAAGGGACCCCTTGACCCCGGGGAGTGGGAGGATGTGCGGAGGCACCCCGAAAGGGGCTACCGCCTCGCCAGGAACCTCGCCCCCCTGGCCTCCGTCGCCGAGGAGATCCTCTGCCACCAGGAGAAGTACGACGGCAGCGGTTACCCCAGGGGGCTCTCCGGCGAGGACATTCCCCGCCTTTCCCGGGTCATCCACCTGCTCTGCGCCTACGAGGCGATGACCGGCTGGCGTTCCTACCGGCCCAGCCTTTCCAGCGAGGAAGCCCTCGAGGAGATAGCCTTCCAGGCCGGCAAACAGTTCGACCCCCGCCTGGCGGGGGTCTTCGTCCAGCTCCACAGGACCCTGGAGGTCGGCAACGGCCTCCCGTAACCCTTCACTTCAGCGGCCCCCTTCACGGGCGTTCCAGCAGGCGACGTCCCGATCCGGCGCCACCGGCAAAAGGGGCGGCGCCTCCTTGCAGCGCCCCGTCCTGGCGGGGCACCGTGGAGCGTAAGGGCACCCCCCGAAGGGCCATTCCTCGACCCTTTCGGGGGGTCTGATCTCCTTCCCTATCCCCGGTATGGCCGCGATGAGGGCCCTGCTGTAGGGGTGAAGGGGGTCCCCCACGACGCTCTCCGAGGGCCCCGCCTCGACGACGGCCCCTTTGTACATGACGGCCACCCTGTCGGCGAAGGCCGCCGCCAGGGGGAGGTCGTGGGTGGCCATCAACAGTCCCATGCCCTTTTGCGTCCTGCGGCGTAGGATGGCCATCACCTCGGCCCTGTTGGCGGCGTCCTGCATGCTCGCCGGTTCGTCGGCCAGGAGGAACTCGGGGTCCAGGCTGAGGGCCCTGGCGATGCTGACCCTCTGCCTCTGCCCCCCCGAGAGGGAAAGCCTCACCCGCTCCTTCCAGAGGGCCGGGTCGCCCAGGCCCAACTCGGACAGGAGGCCCCCGGCCTTTTCCAGGGCTTCCCCGCGGCTCCCCCTGCCGGCGATCCGGATCGGTTCGGAGGCGGCGTCCAGGGCGTTCAGCGTGGGAGGGACGCACCCGAAGGGGTCCTGGGGTATGAAGCCGCATCTCCTCCTCAATGAGACCAGTTCCTTGCTTTCGCATCGCGCCAGGTCGCGGCCCAGGAGGGCGACGGAGCCCGCCGAAGCCGTGACCAGCCCCAGGCTCGCCCGGAGCAGCGTGGTCTTCCCACTCCCCGATTCACCGACGACGGCCAGGCTCTCGCCGGGCGCGACATCGATGTCCGCCCCCTTCAGGGCTTCCACGCTGCCCCGGGGGGAATGGAACGAGACCGACAAGCCCTTCGTGGAGAGGAGGAGGCCGCTCATGGCCCTGTCCTCGCCGTGAGGCCGAAGGCCGAAAGCAGCGTCCTCGTGTGGTCGTGGGAGGGGTAGGTCGCGATCCGCGCGGGGGTGCCCCTTTCGACCAGGCGGCCCTCGTGCATCACCGCCATTTCGTCGCTGACGGAAAACGCCAGGGGGAGGTCATGGGTCACGAGAAGGAGGCCCATCCCCTTCTCCCTGACCATCCTGACGAGGGTGGCGATGACCTCGGCCTGGGTGATCACGTCCAGGGCGCTCGTCGGCTCGTCGGCGACCAGGAACTCCGGGGAGCAGGCGACGGCCATGGATATGACCGCCCGCTGCTTCTCGCCGCCGGAGAGTTCGTGGGGGTACTTCCTCGCGTAGCCCGCTGGCAGGTTTGTCATGGCCAGCAGTTCCACGGCCCTCTCCCGGGCCTCGTCGCCGGCCATGCCCAGCCTGACCCGGAGCACCTCGGCGACCTGGTAGCCCACGGTCAGCACCGGCGTCAGGGAGTTCATGGCCCCCTGGGTCACCAGGGCCGCCTTCTTCCAGCGGAACTCCCGCATCCTCTCCTCGCTCGCCCGGGTCAGCTCCATGCCGTCGAAGTCGATGCTCCCCGACAGTTCCGTCCCCGGCGGGAGGAGGCGGAGGATACCGTAGACCAGGCTGCTCTTGCCGCCCCCCGATTCCCCGACGACGGCGGTCACCCTCCCCCGGGGCACGTCCAGGGAGACGCCCCTGACGGCGGGGACGCTCCTGGCGGCGGTCCTGTAGGTCACCGAGAGGTCCCGGATCGCGATCATCGCCCCCCGCCACCCTTCAGCCTCGGGTCGGCCATCTCCTCGATGGCCCGTCCCATGTCGAGGAAAACGAGGCAGATCAGCGAGATGCCCAGCCCCGGCGGGATGATGAGCCACCAGGCACCGGCCGTGAAGGCCCCGAAACCGTGGGCCTCGTGGAGCATCCTCCCCCAGGAGATCACCCTGGGGTCGGAAAGTCCCAGGAAGGAGAGCCCCGCCTCGGCGAGGATGGCGCCCGGTACGCCGAGGGATACGGCGGCGAGCACCACCGGCATCGCCTCGGGCAGGAGGTGCCGGTAAAGGATGTACCAGGAACCGGCCCCCAGGGAGCGGAGGTTCTCGACGTAGCAGGACTCCCTCAGGGAGAGCGCCAGGGAGCGGACGGTCCTGGCCGTACCCATCCACGAGAAGAGGCCCAGGATCACCACCAGTTGCCAGAGCCCCTTCCCCCATATCCCCACGAAGACCATCAGGATCGGGAGGACCGGGATGGACAGGAGGACGTCCACCGCCCTCATGATCAGGGCGTCGGCGGCGCCCCCGAGGTAACCGCTCGTCAACCCGATGGAAAGCCCCAGCAGCGAGGCCAGCAGGGTGGCCGAGATCCCCACCAGGAGGGAGACCCTGGCCCCCACGATGAAGAGGGAGAGGACGTCCCTCCCCCTCTGGTCCGTCCCGAGCAGGCCCCACCTGCCGCCGGGCAGGGCCAGGCCAAGGGAGCCGCCCGACGGGGCGGGTCCCTCCAGCGAGAGGGTTTGCACGCCCCTGCCGGGGAAGAGCAGGGACGTGGCGCTTGCGAAAGGCGGTATGCCGAGGCCCGTCTTGAAAGCCATATCCCTGGCGTCGAGGTCGACCTCCCAAAAGCGGCCCCCTCTGAAAGTGGCCAGGGTGAAGGAGTCCCCCTCCGCCGTGGTCCAGACCAGCCGCGCCGGGGAGTCCTCATCGAAGACCAGTTGCCCCTTGAGCGTCAGGTTTTCGGGGGCGTCCCACTTCCAATCGATGGTTATCTCCCTTGAAACGGGGGTTATGGCGCCGGAAAAGGGGGGCGGCGCGTCCCCCCCTGACCAGGCGGGCGGGGCGAAGGGTTTGGCCACGGCCCTCCCCGGGTCACCGGGGAGCATTGGGGGGCCGGCGGCGGCGACGGCCAGGATCAGCAGGAAGGCCATGAAACTCCACCGGGGGGGCTTCCTCAACTTTGGACCCTCCCCCCGACCCTTATCCGCGGGTCCGCCAGGGCGTAGGCGGCGTCGGCGGCCAGGTTGGAGGCGATCGTCAGCAGCCCCAGGATGTAAAAGGCGGCTCCCGCCGCCGGGTAGTCGTGGCCCATGATGGAATCGAGGAGGTACTTCCCGACCCCGTGGAGGGAGAAGACCGTCTCGGTCAGGACGGCCCCGGAGACGATGCCGGGGAGGGCCAGGAGGAACAGGGTGAGCACCGGGGGAAGGGCGGACCGGAAAGCGTGGTTCCAGAGGACTCTCCCGTCGGGGAGACCCTTGGCCCTGGCCATGAGGATGAAGTCCTCCCCCAGGGTCTTCACCATCAGGTTCCTCACGTAGATGGCCCAGGAGCCGAAGCCGAGGAGCACCAGCGACCCCGCCGGCAGCAGCAGGTGCCAGAGGTAATCCAGGACCCTCGCCGCCCCCGCCTCCGGGAGGGGTATGGAGACGCTCCCCCTCAGGGGGAACAGGGGGAAGGTGTAGGCGAAGAGCAGGAGGAGGACCAGCTGGACGAAAAAGGAAGGGAAGGAAAAGGACACCGACCCCGACAGGAGCACGACCTTTTCCGTGAAGCCGCCCCTCTTTCTCGCCGCCTTGACGCCGAGCCAGGTGCCGAGGGCCGACGACAGGACCAGGGCCGAACCGAGGAGGGCGACCGTGTTGGGGACCCTGCTTTTAAGTTCGTCCCAGACGGGCCGCTGGGAGAGGAAGGAGATGCCGAAATCGAAGGTGAGCATCCTCCGGACGTAGATCACGAACTGCCGGCCCAGGGGGAGGTCCAGCCCGAAGACCTCCCTCATCCGCTCCTTGGCCTCGGGGGAGAAGCGGGGGTCGACGATGGTCGACACGACGTCGCCGGGCATGATCCTGAAGAGGAAGAAGTTGGCGGCAATGACCAGGAGGAGGACGGCCGCCGCGCCCAGGACCCTCTTCGTCCAGTAGGACCTCAAGGGCTAATCACCCCCGAGGAGCCAGAAGTCCTCGTTCCTGACGAGGTGGACGAATTCGCCGGGTCGGTACTCCATGAAAACGAAGGGACCCGTACCGACCAGGTTGGTAAGCCCCTTCTCCGAGGGGTGGGTCTCCCTCGCGGGCTGCCAGGTCTCCCAGTCCTTGATGCTTTCGAGGAGGTGGGCCGGGAAGACCGGCGAGCCGCCGATATTGTGTAGGTGCCAGTAGGACACGTTCCCCATCGTGACGATCACGGTGTGGTCGTCGGGGGTGTCGATCCTCTCGATATCCCTGACGTTATCGTAGTAACGGGGTATTTCGTGTTCCTTGAGGAACTCCAGGGTCTTCCTCACGTCCCTGGAGGTGAAGGGTAGCCCGTCCTGCCAGCGGACGCCCTCCCTGAGGGCGAAGGTCAGCCTCGTGTGGGGTCCGCCCCCGCCGTCCACGGTCTCGACCTTCCAGTCCGTGGCCAGCCAGGGGATGTCCCCCAGGGTCTCCGGGTCCACGGCGATCAGGCCCTCGTAGACGAGGGCCAGCACCTGCCAGTCGTAGGCGGAACTCGTGCCCAGCGGGTTGAGCGACCTCGGTTCCTCCGAGAGGCACCACAGGACGGGCCTCTCCCCCCCCTGGAGGGGCCTCATGTTCAGGAGGGTCCAGAGGTTGTCCGCCGAGGTCGACCGGGTGCTCACCACGCCCTCCCACTCGTTCCTGACGGCGGCCACCATGTAGCGGGAGTAGATCGGTATCCAGGGCGATATATCCGATAGCATGCGCTGGGCCTTTCGGGCGGCCTCGCCGGCGGCCTCTTCGTCGGGGGCCCAGCGGAGCTCCTCGAGGACCTTGTCCAGTTCGGGGTCATGGAGCCCCTGGATGTTGTAACCCCCCGGCACGTCCATCGATGAGTGGAAGAAGGCGAAAAGGCTGTCGGGGTCCCTCGACAGGCTCCAGGCCATGACGAAGAGGTCGAAATCGTGGCGATCGAGCCTGCTTATCATGCTGGAGAAGTCCAGGGGCTCCACCGACAGGGGGATGCCGATCGACTTGAGGGCTTCGGCGATCCTGTTCGAGATCTCCGCCGTGGTGGGGGCCACCTGCGCTGTGGGCGAGAGCAGCTTAACCGCCTTCAGGGGGCGGTCGCCGTCAGGAGGGATGAGGGTGCCCTCGGTCGACCATTTCCACCCCGCCTCGGCGAGGGTTTGCCTGGCCTTGGCGGGATCGTGCTCGTGGACCGTCACGTCGGGCTCATAGTAGGGGGAGACCGGCGGGAGGTAGGTGTCGACGGGCTCGCTGTACCCCGAAAAGATGTCCCTCACGATCTGCCTTGACGGAACGGCCATGGCCGCCGCCTGCCGGAGGGCCCGGTCGTTCCACGGTTCCTTCCTCAAGTTGAAGCCCATGAAGAACAGGTGGAACCCCCGGGAAATGGAGAGGGAGACCTCCTGGTTGGAGGCGAGGCGGTCCACGTCGGAAGGGCGGGCGATGTCGCCGAGGACGTCCAGCTCGCCCTTCTGGAGGGCCAGCATCTGGGAGTCGGGGTCCCGGTAGATCACCATGTAGAGGTCCTTGATATGGGGGCCCTTGACGGTGGAGACGTCGAAGTCCGCGCGGGCGGCCGCGCCCTGCAGGATGAGGCCCAGGAAAAGGATGAGCGATAAAAACCTCCTTGGGATCATGGCCGACACCTCCCAAAAAGATACTCGTTATCATAGCACAGCCCTTGGGGTCAGACCTTGAATTTGAGCATTTGTGTACAAAAAGGGCAAAATCCGTAAATCGTGAATCGTAAATCGTGAATCGTGAATCGGGAATCGTGAATCGGAAGGCCAAAAGCGAGCCGAACCATTGGGGTCAGACCTTGAATTTGAGCAATTGTGTACAAAGGAGGAAAAACGGAAGGGCAAGGGCCGTAAATCGTGAATCGAAGGAGCAAGGCCAAATCTTAAGAGCGTGAGATGTGAGACGTAGGATCAAAAGCGTGAAGCGAAGGACGAAAGCCGGGAATCGTAAATCGGAAGACCGAACACGTAAACGGTCAACGGGGAAATGGCCCAGGGATTGGGTTCTTGATATCCAAATGAAATGATATCAAAAAGACTCATCCCCTTGACAAAGCCCAACGGGGGTCATAAGATAGGCCAACCTAACAAATTTCTTACTTCAAAACATAGGGCGCGCTCCCGCACTGACGGGGGGCGCATTTCGACGAGAGGTGAGTGCAAGAAGGAGGTGTTCTGGTAATGAAACGCCATTACCGTGGTATAGGGGTTCTGGCGGTGATCGTGCTATCGGCCTGGCTGGCCCTGGCGGGCGGCGTCGTTGCGGCTTCCGCCGAAGCGGCTGAGACCGGTGCCTTGAGATCCTTCGTAGTCGTGGACGGTAAGACCGGGGACGACGAGCAGGGTGAGGGGACCGCCCTTTCGCCCTACAGCACGATCGGTCGTGCCCTGGACAGGGCGAAGGAAGGAGCCGTCGTCGTGGTCTTGCCGGGGACCTACAAGGAAAGCCTCAGCATCACCCGCAAGGTGACGTTGATGTCGGACCCCGGGCGGGCCTACGGCGCGACCCGTACCGTTATCGACGCGGCGGGCCTTGACGAGGGCATCCGGATCAAGGGCGACGCCGCGGCGGGGACCGTCATCGAGGGCCTGACCATCCAGCATGCCAACAACCAGGGCATATTCGCCGAGGACACGAGCAATATCATCATCCGCGGCAACTACGTCAACAATAACGCCCTGGCGCCTACCAGCGACAGGATCGAAACGAAGGCCATCCTCCTGGTCGGTGTCTCCTCGTCCTACGTCCTGGACAACACCGTCACCCGGAACAAGGGCGGCGGCATCGCGGTTACCGACAACGGCGCCGTCAACCCCGGGGCCCTGGTGCCCGGGACGCCGAAGCCGGCCATGAACAACGTCATCAGCGGCAACAGGGTCACCGACAACGAGGAGTCCTGCGCCATCGTCGTCGCGGCCTTCAACCCCGGCCAGGGAGTCATCGGCAACCTGGTGACCGGCAATACCGTAAGCCGCAACCCGGCCGGCATCATCGTCGCCGCGAACCCTCCGGGGACATCGGCTGTCGATAACGTAGTCAGCGGCAACACCATCACCAATAATTTCCTCCCCGGGGTGATCATCCACAGCAACGCCCCCGGCCAAAGGGTGCAGGGCACCATCGTCAGCGGTAATACGGTCCGCGGCAACGGCGCGGACCAGGAAGTCGGGCTGGCGGACCCCGCCGGCATCATCGTCGTCGGGGCCGTCGTCAAGGTGCAGGATACCCTGGTCGTGGGGAACAGGGTGAGCGACGAGAAGTACGCCGTGTGGGTTTCCGGTGCCGAGGGCACCGTGGTCCAGGGCAACCGGCTCGACCCGTCCGTCGGCATCCCCCTCTTCGGCCGGTAAGGGGATGAGCCTGCCGCCGGTTATACGCCCGCCGGCGAAAGTCGGAGTGAATAGAACAAGGCCGGTGCCGTCCCCTGGGACGGCGCCGGTTTTTCTTGAGGGAAAGAGACGGCCAGTCAGGCTTTTTCGCCCTCTCCCAGGAAGGTGAAGATCACCACCGCCATGGCCGCCGCCAGGACCGCCCCGGCGGTGAAGACCGCTTCGACGCCCCTGGAGGCGAAGATCGCCCCGAAAAGGGGAGGGCCCAGGGTCTGCCCCAGCCTCAGGGAGAGGCTGTTCAGGGACAGGACCACGGCACGGTTCTCCTCGGGAGCCCTGTCGGTGAGGGCGGTGAGCAGGTTCGGGATGTTGATGCCCTGCCCCATGCCGAAGAGAGCCGCCGGTATCAACATGCCGCAGCAGCCCGGCGCGCGGAGGAGGAACAGGAGCGCGAAGCCGTACATGGCGAAGGCCGCCGTCACCAGGGAGCGGCGGCTGAAACGGGCCGAGAGCCACCCCGCCCTCGACGAGGTGACAGCCCCGGCGATGGACATGACGGCCGAGATCATCCCTATCGTCAAGGGAGTGGCGCCGTAGCCTGATTCCAGGAAGAAGGGGAGGAAGGTGATGAACCCGCCGAACTGGATCACGAAGGCCATCATCGTGGCAAAAAGCAGCAGGGGGATCCCCTTGCCGGTGAGCCCCGCCCGGAGCGAGGGGCGCCCCGCCGACGGGCTCCCCGCCGGGAACCTTTTCCCCTCCTCAAGCCCCAGGTACGCCCAGGCGCCCACGGGGAGGGCCAGGAGGGCGAGGAGGAAGGGGTAGTTCCAGCCGACCATGGCTAGCAGGCCGCCGAGGGCGGGGTACAGGGCGGTGCCCACCCCTATCATGCTCGTGTTGTACCCCATCGCCGCCGGCCTGTCGTCGCCCTTGAAAAGGTCGCCGATCAGGGCCGCGTTCAGCACGTTGAGCGGCGCCGACCCGATCCCCTGGAGGAACCTGAGGGTCACCAGGGTGCCGAAGCCCCGAGCGAAAAAGCAGGCACCCCCCGCCGCGCCGAAAAGGAAGAGGCACGGGATCAGGACCCACCTCCTGCCGTAGCGGTCGGAGAGGAGCCCCACGAGGGGTGTGAAGAGGAGCCCCGGTATCGTGAAGGCCGAAATGAGCCACGCCGCGTCCTCCTGGTTAACTCCCAGGACGCGGGTCAATTCAGGGAAAGCCGGGGTGACGCTCGCCACGCCCAGGACCGAGATCAACGTGACGCCGAAGACGATGTTCAAGTTGGGGTCTAGAAAAAGAGGCCGGCCTGCCCCGGCGGTCCCACCCCTAGGAATGGCCAGCCCCCCTTTATCCCCGCCACCGGTTCCTGTGAACCCTGGCTGGATCGTATCGCTCGGAGGGTCCCTTTTCCTCGGCGGGGTACCCCAGGGATACTATTGAAAAGGGCGTGATCTCCCCCGGGAGGCCCAGCAGTGAGCTCACTCCCTCGACCAGGTATCCTATGGGGTAGACGCCGAGCCACACCGATCCTATCCCCAGGGCCCTGGCCGCCGTCAGGATGTTCATCGTCGCCGCGGCGCAATCCTGGGGCCAGAAGTCCGGCGTCTGGATCCCGGTGGTACGGCCGCAAACGGTTATCGCCACGGGGGCCTTGTGGAGCATCCTGGAATAGGGGTGGAACACCGTGACGGCCTGCAGGGTCTCCCTGTCGTCGATGACGACGAACTCCCAGGGTCGCTGGTCATGGGCGCTCGGGGCGCTCATCGCGGCGCGCAGGAGCAACTCGAGGGACCCCTCTTCGACGGCCCTGTCGGTGTATTTCCTGATGCTCCTCCTGGAGAGGATGACTTCAAGAGCCCCGTCACCCATGGCTTACCTCCCCGGTTCTTTTCATGGTATCGTTGACACGAGGCAGGTGAAGGCCGTGTGAATCCTTTTCAAGGCCGTGGCCTCGGCCATCCTGTGGGTGGGGAAGCTCCTCCGGGGTCTTTTCACCTCGGGCCGGGCGCCCCTGCCCTGACTGAAGAGGGGCCCTCCCGGGGCCCCTCTCATCATCTTTCCTGGGGGGTCATGTCCGTTTCGGGCCAGAGTTCCGGCTCGATCCGGGGGTTGGCGGGATCCACGATGGAGATGCCCACCAGGTGCGAACGCTTCGACCGGTAGAGGGCCGTGTCGGCGTTGACCAGTACGGCCTGCTGGGTTATCCCGGGGATGATCTTGGTCACACCCACGGAGATGCCCCCGAATTCGGGGATCACGTTCTCGACGGCCTTGATGATCCTCCTGGCCACCGTCTCGGCCAGGGCGAGGTCATCGCTGTCGAGGACCACCACGAACTGGTTCCCGCTGAAGCGCGAGACGACGTCGCCTGACCTGATCGACTCCGATATGGCCTCGGCCGACCTCTTGAGGTAGGCGTCACCCACCATGTGGCCATGGGCCTGGTACACGCCCTGGTAGTCGTCGAGGTCGATGAAAAGGAGTGCCTTTTCGGTCTCGTTCTCGATGAGCACCCGGAGGAGGTTGTCGCAGTACCTCCTGTTGTAGACCCCCGTGAGGTCGTCCCTGAGCGCCCTGTCCTCGGCGTCCCTTTTCGCGGCGATGAGGGAGGAGACATGGTCCAGGTTCATCCTCAGGATGTCCAGGAAGAAGTAGGCGAATAGGAGGGAGAAGGAGTAGGTAACAATCACGTAGACCATGGTCTCGTCCAGTTCCCTCGTGCGGAGGACGGGGTAGTAGAAGCACAGGGCGTTGTAAAGGAGGACCAGGAAGAAGGCGAACCCCCTGGGCTTGAGAAAATAGGGGGCTACCAGGACGCAGAAGAAGAGGGTCATGGCGTGGCGCAGGAGCAGTATGCTCACGGGGATGCCCAGCACGGTGTAAAGGAGCGGCGTGGAGGAAATGAGGAGCAGCCCGGCTATGGCCGACAACCCCAGCAAGGACCGCTTCTTCGAGGAGGTCATGAAGGCCGTGCCGAAGGCGCAGGCGAAAAAGACAAGGGTCAAGGCGCCGTCGACCCGCCCCGCGGGGTGGTACCCGAAGAGGTTGTCGGTGATGAACATCGTCGCGTACCAGCCTGAAAGCACGAAGCAGGTCGCTATCTTGCGCCTCCGTTGCTGCTTGCTGAATTCCGCCGCCGCTTTGCCCATCTCTGACTGGTCCATCGGGACCTCCTGTTTAAAATATCATTTCCAGCCGTGCTATAAGGATACTATCTCACCGGGATTTAGGGAAGGTGGGAAAGGATCCAGCCCAGGGCCTGTCGCCGGTCCTTGACCTCCTTCAGGGCTATCGCCTCGTCGAGGCCGGCGAGGATCGCGCCGACCCGCGGCCCCTTCTCGAGGCCCGTGAGGGCCATCACTTCCTCGCCGGTGACCCTGCGCCCAAAGGCCTGGAGGCGCAGCATGTACGCCGCCGGTTCCACGGTCAAGGGACCGCTTTCCAGGCCGAAAATATACCCGAACAGTAGGAGCTTTCCAAGCCAGGGCGCCCCCCGGGACCTGAAAAGGGCGGCCCATTCGCCGGCTCCGCCGCCCCGGAGGGCGAGGGAGCGGTACCTCACGAGGTTCCCCGTCTCCTTGGCCAGCCCTTTCGGCCAGCCCCAGGCGGAGACCATCGCGCCGACGCCAGGGTCGGCATCGGCGAGCAGGCATGCCGCCCTGACAGCCCGGTCGCCCGTTAGGGAGCACGCCCTGCGTACCCGCTCCAGCGCTGCGGCCTTTCGGCCGGGGGGAATCCGCCCCCAAAAGGGCAAGACCGAAGCGATGATGCCCTGCCGCTCGAGGCTGCCCAGGAAAGTGGGCAGGTCCCCGTCCAGGGCCTTCAGGGTCTCCCTGCCGACGCGGGGCGGCGGCATCGAGGCGACCCGGGAGGCGAACCCTCGGCAGGCCTCGCGGGAGGCGGGATCGACCATGAAGGTGGGCAGTTCGGCGGCGAACCGGGCGAGCCTCACGGCCCTCAGGGGGTCGGAAGCCAGCCTCTCGAGGGGGTCGCCGGTGAAGCGCAGCAGCCCCTTCGCCAGGTCAGCCATCCCCCCCCAGGGGTCCAGGAAGGTGCCGTCGACGGTTACCGCCATGGCGTTGACGGTGAGGTCCCTCCGCCCCAGGTCCTCCTGCAGGCCTCCCCCCTGGAAACAGGAAATGTCCACCCGGTGTTCGCCGGAGCGGGCTATGACCGTGGCGGCCGGGGGGCGTCCCACGACGGGGGCCCCGGGCCACAGCTCCAGGACCTGGTCCAGGGGGGCCGAAGTCGCCAGGTCGGCCTCGGCCGATCCCCGGCCGAGCAAGAGGTCGCGTACAGCCCCGCCGACCACGACCGCTTCGTGCCCCCTTTCGGTGAACCTCGACGCGGCGCGAAGGGCGGCCAGGATCGCTTCCTGCAGGGGTCTCACCACCTTTCCCGCATTGTATCACTTCACAGCGGCACCGATGCCGCCCCCGGGACATCCCATGCCGGGTCGTCCCCTGTAGGGTTTTTTCGGTATACTGGTGGCCCGGGCGGGTCGGAAATGACGTCAAGGCCGGGGTAAAAGGGGGGAGCGGAAGGCATGGTAGTGGCGTGGGTGCTGATGGCGGCTCTTTTTTCGGCATCGTGGTTCGTGAACCGGGAGAGGACCCTGGAAGCCGCCCGGCTGGCCTGGACTCTCTTCAGGGAAGTCCTCCCCATGTTCGTGATCGTCCTGGTGTTCACGTCCCTCAGCCTGGGGCTCATCAGCGAAGAGGTCCTTCTCGAACTGCTCGTCGGCAGGGGGCTCCTCGTCGGGAGCGTCACCGGGGCGGTGGCCGGTTCCATCGCCGCCATACCCAGTTCCGTGGCCTTCCCCCTGTCGGCCATCCTCCTCGGCAAAGGCGTACCCTACACGGTGATAGCGGCTTTCACCACGACCCTCATGATGGTCGGCGTGGTGACCTTCCCCCTGGAGAGGGAGTACCTCGGTTTCAGGGCCGCCCTGGTCAGGAACCTCGCCGGGCTGGCGATGGCCCTGGTCGTTTCCGTGGCCATCGGGTGCTTCTTCGGGGAGTTGCCATGAACGGGAAGAGGTCTTCCTTGCCTTTCTGGGCCGTTTTGTTCCTGGCTTTCGCCGCCTTCGTCGCTCTCTCGGCGCTTATCCGTTTTGCGCCCGGCATAAAGTGCGGCACCGACTTCCTGGCCTTCGCCCGGACGATGGCGGGCCTCCTGCCGCCGACCTTTCTCCTGGTGGGGCTGTTCCATTCCTGGGTGAAGCGGGAGACCGTGGAAAAACACATGGGGAGCGAGTCGGGAGTCCAGGGTTACTTCTGGGCCATCGTGCTGGCGGGAACCATAGTGGGCGGTCTTTTCGTCGCCCTGCCCCTCTGCCTGGTCCTCCAGAAGAAGGGGGCCTCCATGAAGGTGATCCTGACCTTCCTCAACGCCTCCATGATCTGCAGGATCCCCATGACGGTCTTCGAGGCTTCTTTCCTGGGGATAGGTTTCACCATCGTCCGCTACGCCGTCTCGATACCGCTCCTGATCCTGATAGCCTGGGCCATGACTTCCTGGCTTGGCGAGGATTTCAGGATCGCCGAACCCTAGGCGCCCCTGTCCTTCCCCCTTCCCCAGTACATCTCCGGCGGCAGTTCCGGTTTCAGTTCGCGGTCGAAAAGGGATCCCACCATGCTCTCCGGTGAGACCCCCTCGTAGAGGATGCGGTGCACCGCCTCGGTGAGGGGCAGTTCGATGTCGATCCTGCGGGCGTTCTTCACCAGGGCGTCCACGGTATAAGCTCCCTCGGCCACCTGGCCAAGGGAGTCCAGGGCCCGCGACAGGGTCATCCCCCCGCCTACGGCCAGGCCCAGCCTGTAGTTTCGCGAGAGGCCGCTGAAGCAGGTCACCATCAGGTCGCCCACCCCGGCAAGCCCGGCCAGCGTAAGGGGGTGCGCCCCAAGCTTCGCGCCCAGCCTCATCACCTCCGCGAGGCCCCTGCACACCAGCGCCGCCAGGGCGTTGTGGCCCATCTCCCTGGAGGCTGCTATCCCGGCGGCGATGGCGATGACGTTCTTGACCGCCCCCCCTATCTCCACGCCGACGACGTCGTCACTGGTATAGACCCGGAAAAACCTCCCTGAGAAAATCCCCTGCCAGAGTTCCGCCTCGCCGGGGATGGAGGAGGCGGCCACCACGGCGGCCGGCTTGCCCTCGGCGACCTCTTCGGCGTGGCTCGGGCCCGAGAGGACGGAGTACCTGGAACGGGGGAGGGTCTCGGCGACGACCTGGCTTATCCTGTCGCCCGACGCGATCTCTATCCCCTTCGCCAGGTTGCATACCCTGACGTCCCGGGGCCAATACCTCGCCGCCCTCGAAAGGAACTCCCTCACCGACTGGGTGGGCACGGCGGCGACGTGGTAATGGGAGGAGGCCGCGGCCTCTTCGAGGTCCGCCGTGACCGAGAGGGCGGGGCTGAGATCGGTACGCTTGAGGTAGTCGGGGTTTCTCCCCGTGGCGTTCATGGCCCGCGCCTGTTCCGGCCTCCTGCACCAGAGGGTCGCCTGGTGCCCCCCCCGGGCGAGGAGGTCGGCGGCGGCGGTGCCCCAGCTTCCTGCTCCGTAGACAGTGATCTTGCCCATGGCGCCTCCTTTCGGGCTCAGCCGGGCAGCACCGACTCTTCCCAGTCGAACCAGCAGTAGTTCTGTCCCGGCCTGGTAATGCCCGTCAGCCCGAAGGGTAGGTCGCTGGCGAAGACGATGTCCCGTTCCGCCTGGTACTTGAGCAGTTGCCGGTCGCCCTTCTTCGCGAAGGGCCGGCCGTCGTAAAGGCCGACGAAGTTAGAGTTGAAGCAGGACAGGGCCAGCGGGAAGGGGAGGTCCATGTCCACGATCATCCTCGCAACGAACTCGCTGTCGGTCCTGTCGCCGATGAGGCGCCCCAGGGCCGCCAAAGCGCTCTCGTTCCCGTTCGCGGCGAGGACCAGGTGATGCCGTCCCTCGATGACGAAGGGGTGGCAGTTCTCATCGCTGACGGAGCCGACGCTGGCCTCCCTGGCGTGGAAGACGGCCCACTCGTAGTCGCGCCCCTCCAGTACGGCCGCGGCGCGCTCGGGCTGCATGTCGACGCCCTTCTCGTAATGGAGGACCGACCCGTCGCCGTAAAGCGCCACGCCGCCCCCGTGGCCCCCGTGCCGGAGGTCGAGGCCCTTGAGGAAAGCGGCCAGGGTATTGCAGTTGGGGAATTCCGAAAGCCTCTCGACAAGCCTGGATATGCCCGACCTGTTCGCCAGCAGCATCCTGCACATGATTCCTCGCCTCCCTCGCCTGGACCTTCGCGCCCCCCTGAAGGCCATGATATACCAGCGGCACCGACAAATGAAGCGCCCGACCCTCGGCGAGGGGCCCTATAGCGTATATTCCGGGTGAGCCTTGGCTGAAAACCCTTGACGCTGGGAGGTGGACACAATGGATCCTTCAGGCAACCTGTTTTTCGTACCGGAGGCGCTCCCCGACGGGGAGGTCTTCGAGGATCTCCTGGCGGGCCCTTCGGTGAGGATAGAGAGAATCTTGTCGTCGGGGCAGGCGACGCCGCCCGGCACCTGGCTTGACCAGGATGACGACGAGTGGGTGGCGCTTTTGCAGGGCGAGGCGACCCTGGAATACGAAGATTCCTCCAGAGTCGACCTTCGGGCCGGTGACTGGCTCTTCATACCGGCCCGAAGGGTGCACCGGGTGGCGTCGACCTCGTCGGACCCGGCCTGCCTCTGGCTGGCCGTACACGGGAAACTAAGCTAGCACCCCGTCACCTCGAGCCGAGGATGATGCTCTCCGGCGAGCGGTCGCCCAGGGTCTCCGCCTTGTCGCCCCGCTGGAGGGGGATCCCCCTGATTATGGAGCAGACGCTGTACTGGGGCTTGACCTCCACCACGCTGAGGATGGAAAGGTAGACCTTCTCGGCGTCGAGCACCGTGCCGTCCATGGCGGTTATCAGGGCGCCCTCCCTGTAGGCGGCGAGGAAGGTCCCGGGCGTCAGCCCCGAGTTGGCGCTTCCGCCGTCCACCAGGACCTGGGAACCCTCGGCCTGGATGACGTTGAACTCCACGGACCTAGCCGGGGCCGCGGCGGCGAGTTCCCTGAACTTATCCACCAGTTTCACCACGGCCTTATGGGTCGCGCCGGCCAGGACCCCTCCCGTCTTGCCCCCGCCGAAGGCGGCGCCGCTGTAGGCGACACCGCCCAGCGTCTGGTTCGAGGCACCCTGCTCACGGGCCACCATGCGGATCTCCCCGGTCTGGGCGTGAATGGCCCTGGTGTCGATGGTCACGTAGGCCGTGTGGGAACCCACCGCCACGCCGCCGGGAAGGCCCGGGAGGGGCACCACCCCGCCGGCCGCTTCGTGGCGGTACTCGGTGATGGATCCGGTGATGAGGTACTCGACCCCCAGCAGTTTGCCCACCTTGGCGGCGGTGGCCGGGTCGATCGTGCCCGACAGCACCAGGCTGTGCTCGAGAAGGATCGAGTCGATCCTGGACCTCTCGATGACGGTGAAGAGGTTGGTGTTGAAGAGTTCCGTGACGAGCATGTCCGTTATAGCCCGCGCGGGAGCCCCCGACGAGGCGGCATCCTGGAATTCTATGACGGCGACGCGAGGTTTGGCCTCGGAGGCCGTCGAGCCGACGGCGAAGGCAGCCATGGTCACGATCACGACAAGAACGAAAAGCCTCATCCTTTTCACCCCAACCACCTCTTTCGAGCGTATTTTTGATATTTTACCCCTTCACCCCGCCGATGAACAGACGCTGCCGTCCTAGGACGAGACGCCGTCGCCTCCCCTTTTTTTCACCCTGTACAGGGCGAGGTCGGCCCTTTTGACGAGGGAATCGATGTCGTCCCCATCCTGGCAGGTCGCCACGCCGATGCTGCAGGTGACGGGACCGAACCCCTCATGGTCGAGGCCGAGGAGCAGCCCCCTCAGCTTCGCGGCCAGGGCGAGCGCCTTTTCGCCGTCGACAGGGGTTAAAAGGACGAACTCATCCCCTCCCCAGCGGGCCGCCGTGTCCGAGGAACGGATATTCTCACCGATCACCAGGGCTATCTCGCGCAGGGCCCTGTCGCCGGCCTGGTGCCCCTTCGTGTCGTTCAGGGCCTTGAAGTTGTCGAGGTCGATCATGGCCAGCGACAGGGGTGACCGGTACCTCGATGACCGGTCGATCTCCCTCCCTAATATCTCGTCGAAGTACTTGCGGTTGAAGAGGCCCGTCGCGCTGTCCGTGGTGGCGGCGACATAGAGTTCCCGGTTGACCCTTTTCAGTTCTTCCTCGGCCCTCAGGCGGTCGGTGATATCCCTGCAAAGCCCCTGGTTGAAAAGGACCTCGCCGGTGCAGTCCTTGATGCAGCGGGCGAAGTCCTCCACCCAGATGATCTGCCCGTCCTTTCTCTTGAGGCGGTAACTTTCGATACGGTCCAAGAACTCCTCGCTGCAACCCTTGTTGCCTGCAATCTCCCTTTCGCCTTCGCTGACGTAGACGTCGGTGGGGATGAAGAGCCTCCTGAGTTCTTCGAGGCTTTCGTACCCGAGCATGCGGATGAAGGCGGGGTTCGCGTCGAGGAAGTAACCCTCGGGGGTCGACGTGTAGAACCCGACGGGCATGGAGTCGAAGAGTTCCCGGTACTTGGCCTCGCTCTCCTTCAAGGCCCTTTCGGCGGCCTTCCGGGCGGTGATGTCCCGGTAGATGCCGTAGGCGAACCTCCTGCCGCCCAAGAGGCGGAACGGTACGCCCAGGCAGGAGACCTGGATCAGCGAGCCGTCCTTCCTCCTGCGGGTCGCCTCGGCCGCGACGGGGCGCCCCCCGGCCGTGGCCGCGGAAAAGCCCCTGGCCTCTTCCAGGTACTCCGTGCCCCCGGCGACGAGGTCGTCGATATTCCGCCCCAGGACCTCTTCGGGGGCGTACCCGAACATGTCGCAAAAGGAGGGGTTGGCTTTCAGCACCGTCAGCTCGTGATCGCAGAAGACTATCCCCTCCATGGAGTACCCGAAGAGGGCGTCCAGCGATTCCCTCTCGAAGGCCATGGCCTCCTCGGTCCTCTTGCGCTCCGTCACGTCTCTCCCGATGGACTGGATCTCGACCAGGTTCCCCCGGGGATCGAAGATCCCCCGGTCGGTCCACTCCTGCCACCGGATCTCCCCGCCGGCCATGAGGGTCCTTTCCTCTCCCGCCAGGACGGGGTTCTCCGGCGTGAGGCCCATGAGCCTCTCCTTGAGTGACGGCATGTCGCCGGGGTAAACATGATCCTTGAAGCTCTTCCCCACGATGTCTTCGCACCTTACCCCGTGGTAATCGCAGTAGGTCCTGTTGGCGAAGGTGGTGACCAGGTCCGGGGTGAACCTCAGGATGAGTTCCGGCACGGAGTCCAGGATCTCCCTGAAACCCTCCTCCGCCGTTCCGGCCTCCTTTTCCCGCTCCTCACCGGCGTCCCCTTCTAGGTTCCGGGGGGTGATGTCCTTCCTGGTCAAGGCATTACCTCCAAAAGTTATTCATCGGCCGATAATTATATCCCCCTTTTTCAAGGGGGACAATGGTCCGCAGGGATGCCTGCCTGCCTTAATAACCTCCCACCGCCCGCCCTCCCTTCTGTTATAGTTAGCCCAGGGCCTTTGTTCCATCGATAGGCGCGGATTAACGACCGAAGGGAGAGACCGTTTTGAAGAAGACCATCGCGGCTGTCAGGGCAATGGAGATCCTGGATTCCAGGGGCAACCCGACCGTCCGCACCTGGTGCAGGCTCGACGGCGGCATCGAGGTTTCCGCCTCGGTACCCTCCGGGGCGTCCACGGGGGAAAAAGAGGCGATAGAACTCCGCGACGGCGACATGACGCGGTTCGGCGGCAAGGGCGTCCTGCGGGCGGTGGAAAACGTCAACGCCATCATCGCCCCCCGCCTCGTGGGGATGGACCCTACGCGCCAGGAGGAGATCGACCGCCTGATGATCGAACTGGACGGTACGGCGAACAAGGGCGCCCTGGGCGCCAACGCCATCCTCGGGGTATCCATGGCCGTGGCCAGGGCGGGCTCCAGGGTCATGGACCTCCCCCTTTACGCCTACCTGGGCGGCCCGGGGGCGGCAAGGCTGCCCGTCCCGATGATGAACATCCTCAACGGCGGCAAGCACGCCGACAACAGCGTGGACCTCCAGGAGTTCATGGTCATGCCCGTCGGGGCCCCCACCTTCGCCGAGGCCCTGCGCTACGGCACCGAGACCTTCCACGCCCTGAAAAAGATCCTCTCGGCGAAGGGTTATGCCACGGCCGTGGGCGACGAGGGGGGCTTCGCGCCGGACCTGGGGAGCAACGACGAGGCCTGCCGGGTCATCGTCGAGGCCATCGAGTCCGCGGGCTATACCCCAGGCCGGGACATCGCCCTGGCGCTGGACCCGGCGGCCAGTTCCTTCTTCGAAGACGGCGCCTACCACCTGGCACGGTCGGGGCAGGGCAGTCGGACCAGCGACCAGATGACGGCCCTCTACGGGGAATGGGTTGAGAAGTACCACGTGGTCTCCATCGAGGACGGGCTCGACGAGAACGACTGGGAGGGTTTCCGGGCCCAGACGGCCGAACTGGGCGACAGGGTCCAGATCGTGGGGGACGACCTCTTCGTGACCAACGCCAGGTTCGTCGAACGGGGCATTCGGGAAGGATCGGCCAACGCCGTCCTGATAAAACTGAACCAGATCGGCACCGTCACGGAGACCGTGGAGACGATAAAAATGTGCAGGGAGGCCGGCTGGGGTTATGTCATATCCCACCGGAGCGGAGAGACGGAGGACACCTTCATAGCCGACCTGGCCGTGGCCATGGGAGGCGGCCAGATCAAGACGGGCTCCGCCTGCCGGAGCGAGCGCGTCGCCAAGTACAACAGGCTCCTGGAGATAGAGGACCAGTTGGGGGGCAGGGCGGTCTTCAGGAACCCCTTTGAGGGGCGCTGAGGGCGTGGATCATTTCGTAGAAGCCTCCGGAGCGCGCTTCATAAGGGCGTGAAAGAGGGGGGCCATACTCGCCTCGGGGAAATCGACCAGGGCCTTGCCCGTCGAAGCCCTGAGGTAGTTGTCCACCCACCAGAACACGTTCTGCCTGCGGATGCCAGCCCTGAGGCGGCGCATACGGCTCTTCCTCTTTTCCAGGGGCATCTGGACCGCCTCGTGGATGGCGTCCGCCATGCCCTGGATATCGTAGGAGTTCACCAGGATGGCGCTCCGGTGCATCTGGGCGGCGGCGCCGGCGAACTCGCTCAGGATCAGCACACCGTTGTCGTCCACCTGGCACGCGCAGTATTCCTTGGCCACCAGGTTCATGCCGTCCTTCAGGGGGGTCACCAGGGCGATATCGGCGAGCCTGTAGTATGCCGCCAGTTCCTCCCTGGAGACCGACTTGTGCATGTAATGGATCGGTATCCACCCCGGCGTGGAGAACTCGCCGTTGACGGAGCTGACCAGTTTCTCGATCTCCTCCCTCAGCTCCTGATAGGCGGGGACGTCCTCCCGGCTGGGGACGACGATCTGGATCAGGGCGATCTTCCCCCTCAGTTCCGGAAAGGACCGGCAGGCCTCGCCGAAGGCCCTTATCCTCTGGGGTATGCCCTTGGTGTAGTCCAGGCGGTCGACGCCGATGGCTATATTCTCCCAGGGGACCTGGCTTTTCAGTTCCTTCAGGATCCTGTTCACCTTGGCCGACTTGGCCGTATCCCTGAAGGACCTGTAGTCGATGCTAATGGGCATGGCCGCCACCCTGACGCGGCGCTCTCCGGCGGTGACGGTGGCGACCGGGCCGCGGCCCGTTACCCTGGAGTCCGGCAGGAGGGCCTTGAGGCAGTCGGTGAAGTTCCTCCTGTCGCGCATGGTCTGGAAACCCACGAAGTCGTACTCGAGGAAATCCTTAAGGAACTCTTCTCTCCAGGGCAGTTTCAGGAAGATATCCGGGGGCGGGAAGGGGATGTGGAGGAAGAAGACGCAGTTTCTCTGGACCCCCGATGATCTCAGTAACCTCGCGACGGGGACCATCTGGTAGTCATGGACCCAGACGTAATCCTCGGGCCTTGTGTGCTTCTTTATGGCCTTGGCGAAATCGCCGTTCACCTTCCTGTAGGACTTCCAGTACTCCGGCTCGAAACGGCACCGTGTCTGCAGGTCGTGGAAGAGCGGCCAGATAACCTCGTTAGAGAACCCGTGGTAGAAGGAATCCACATCCTCCCGGGAAAGCCGCACGGGGTAGATCCTGTAACCGGCCTGCTTCGATGCGGGGCCGAGGATCTCCCGGAGGGTTTTCAGGTCCAACACCTCCGTGGTCCCGGCCCAGCCGATCCATATACCGCCCCTGTCCCGGAGGACCGGCGTCAGCGCCGAAACGAGCCCCCCCGAGGAGTGGGTGACCTTCCACTTGCCCGGATGGCCCTCGATCTTCACCGGGAGCCGGTTCGATACGATGACCAGTCTTCCCTTGCCGCCCATGGATCGCCCCCGCCGGTTACCGGCGTCTTCCGGCCCAGGGCCGGGTTCTCCTGTCCCAGAGCGGTTCCCGGAGGGTATAGTTCGCTTCGAAGGAATTGAAGAGGTCGAGGTAGTCCTCGAGGTAGCGGGACATGAGGAACTTCTCCTTGACCGTGGCACGGGCCTTCTCACCGATCCGGTCGCGCAGGCCCGGGTCTTTCAGGAGCATTACGATCCTCTCGGCTGCCTCCTCGACCGTGTCGACCAGGAAACCGTTCTCACCGTCGGTTATCTGGTGCCTTATTCCCCCCACGTTGCCCCCGATGACCGCTTTGCCCTTCCACATGGCCTCCGTCACGGTCAGGCCGAAACCCTCCCGTATCGATTTCTGGATCACTACCGCCGCCTTGCGCTGGAGGGCGTTCACCAGGGCCGTGTCCTCGACGGTGAGCATGATTATGCCCTCTTCCTGCTTCTCCTTCAGTTCGTTGAAGATCTCCACGCCTTCGGGGTCGTCGGTGGCTATGTTGCCCAGCAGGACAAGGTTGCAGTCGACCTCCTTGCGGGCTATCTTGAAGGCCTCGATCACGCCCCCCGGGTCCTTCCAGCGGTCATACCGGGACACCTGGACCACCAGGGGCTTGTCGGTGGGTATCCCGTACCTTTCAAGCCTCTCCTGGATCTCCTCCTCCGAGAAGTCCCGGTTCTTGATACTGAAGGGGTCGATGGCGGGCTTGATGAAGACCAGGGGGGTCCTCGTGTCCTGCCTGTACTCGGGTATGCTGAAGACGGCGGCGTCGTAGCGGTTGACGTAATTCCGGATGTAGGGCCACAGTTTCCTGTTCGGGTTGGAAAGGTCCACGTGGCAGACCCAGACCCAGGGTCCTTTCTTGTGGTAATGACGGATCATCGGGAGGGGCTGCGGATCGTGGATCACGACTATGTCGTGGTCCAGGTGGTTCCGGAGGACGTTCTCGAAGACCACGTGCTCGTATATCCTGAACTTCTTCCAACTGAGGTTGATCTCATCGCCCTGGAGGGCGTTGTGCATCTTCTTCGTGACGGTGAAAAAGTCGGGGGAACCCTGGATGACTCTCCAGCCCATCTGGATGCCGGCCAGGTTGGCCAGGAGGGTCATGGAACCGAGCAGTTCGGCCACGCCCCCGCCGTAGAAGGTGGAGTTGATGTGGACGATCCTGCGGCCCGACATCTTCGAGGCCTTTGAGAGGATCCTCTCGACGGCCTCGCTCCCGATGAAGGGTTCATAGTGCTCGATCCTGGCGATGTACGGTAGTCCCATGGGGTCTCCCCCTTTTCCAGGAAACGCCGCCGGTGGTGGGCGGAAACGATCTTTTCCTTGACGCCGGCGACCGTTTCATCCCCTTTGTGTCCTATTATATAGGATAAATGATCATAATCCGGCTCTCCCCCCGCCCCATCCCCGGCTGGTCGGGCGGGAAGGTCCCCGGGTCGTGTAAAGAAGGGGTTGTCGCCTTGAGGCTGTTGGGGTTCGCCTGCGTTATCCTTGCCGCTCTTTTCTTCGGCTCCCTCGGCCCCGCCGAGAGGGTGGCCTACCAGTACGGCGTATCCCCCGCCGGGGTCTCCCTGGTCCGGGCCGTCACGGGAGCCCTTGTGGCGGGAGCCTGCGCGCTTTTAAAGGACCCGCGGGCCCTGGTGCCGGGCTTCGCCGACGGCTGGAAGTACGCCCTCTCGGGCCTTTTCGGCGTGGTCTTTGTTTACTACTTGTCGAACATTGCCTTCGTGACCATACCGGTGGGGCTGACGGTCATCCTTTTCTATATAAACCCCGTATGGACGGCCCTGGGTGCCGCCGCCCTGGGCAAGGAGCCCTTCACCAGGACCCGTTTCGCGGCCCTGGCGGCCGGTCTCGCCGGCGTGTGGGTCGCCGTCGGCGGCATCGGCGGCGCGAGCGTGGCCGACCTGGACATGACCGGCGTGGTCCTTGCCGTCGTCTCGGGGGCGGGTTTTTCCTTCTTCATCCTCAACGGCCGTTACGGGACCGGGAGGGAAGAGCCCTTCAAGACCTTTGTGCAGATGTTCCTTTGGGGTTCGCTCATGATGGGGGTCATCGCCTTTTCCAGGGGCGAGATCCCCGACCTGCGGGGCCTTCCCCTCCCCGCCCTGCTGGCGCTGGCGCACCTGGCCTTTTTGCCCACGCTGGCATCCTACGGCCTTATATCCTTCGCCCTCAAGCATATCCCCGGGACGGCGGCGTCGATCACCTCCATGTCGGAGATCGTCTTCGCCGGCGTCATGGCCTGGGTTCTCCTCGGCGAGCTCCCAACGGCGGGGCAGGTGAAAGGAGCGCTGCTGATAGTGACGGCCGTGCTGCTCCTCGTCCTCGAGGGGAAACTGTCCTTTACGGGCGACGGGGGCGGATAAAAGGAAGGGACCCCCTTTAAGGGGGTCCCTGGAATGACCCGTCGCGAAAAAACCCCTGGGAGGTCCGACCCTAGAACAGGTTCTGCGAGAGGGCCCGGCCGTCGGTGAAGCGGACCACGACCCTGTAGCCGGCGGGGTTGGCGCTCAACTTGCCGTTGTCGGCCAGCCAGAGGTGGAACTCGCTGCTCCCGGAGACCTTCCTGGTGAAGGAACCGTCATTCTTGTTCAGCACCGGTCCCGTGGCGGTCTCGGTGACGGCGATATGCCACCTCCCGTTGCCTGGGATGGTGTCCCAGTCGCCTCCCTGGCCGTCGAGGGATTCCACCGTCAGGGACTCGATGGTCCCGTCGAGGGACGCGAGCCTGAGCCTCACGTGGGCGTCGGGGTTCGCGTCGAGGCCCTTGGTTATGTCCGCCGGTTCCCCCTTGCCTAGGATGTTCCTCGGTCCCTTGCCCATGTAGAAGGGCCTGACGCTGTCCGATTCCACGACCTCCCCCGTGCCCTTGGGGGCCGGGAGGTGGGGCGACGGCCGTTCGATGAGCCTCTCAAAGGTCCTCCCATCGCTCAGGACCGCGATGACCCTGAACTTGTTGGTCGCCTCCGAAAGGGCCCCCGCGTCGTCAAGCCAGAGGGAGAGGTCCTTTCTGCCGGCCAGGGGGATCGAGACCGAACCGTTGGGTGCGTTGAGGATCTTGCCGCCCGAGTCGGTGACCACCACCAGGGGTTTCTTGTTGCCCGGGAGGGTGTCCCACTCGGCCACGGAACCCTCGATCCCGCGGACAATGAAACTTATCACGGTCCCCTCGCCCGCGAGGGAGAGGGTGATCCTCCAGTCGGGGGTCCCGTTGGCTCCGACGGTCTCGCCCCGGTTGGCTATGTCCGTGGTCGCGGGGGCGTAGAGCACCGCTGAAAGGATATCCTCCACGGGCGATTTCCCCTCGGGGGTCCCTGGGACGGCCGTCTCGCTGAAGGTGGTCCCGTCATCGAACCTGATTATGACCTCGAAGCGGGTCTTGCCGCCGGCCACCGCCCCGTTATCGGCCACCCAGAGGTCAAGCACGGTGTCCCCGTCCACGGTGAAGCGCACGCTGCCGTCGGCCCGGTTCTTTAGTTTGCCGTCCTGGAACACGGCTATCGCCCAGATCCCGTTGCCGGGGACCGTGTCCCAGACCGCGTTGGTCCCATCCACGTTGCGTATCGTGACCTGGTCCACCACCGACAGGGTGGTGAAGCGGACCTGGAAGTGGGCGTCGTTGGTGCCGTCCTTGCCCAGGGTCTCCCTCTTGCCGGCGACGTCCCGGTCACCGATCCCGTAGAGGACCGCCGTCATGACCCCGCCCTCGGGCTCCGGCGGCTTGGGGGTCCCGAAGATGTCGGGCATCCCCTTGACCTCGGTCTTGGCCGAGGCGGTGCTCCCGTCGATGAACTTGACGGTGACCTCGTATTCCCGCGTCTCGGAAAAGGCCGTCCCGTCGTCGGCGACGAAAAGGTTGAGGTTCGCGAACCCAAGGAAGGGCGTTACGGGCAGCCCCGACTCGGAAGAGACCGTCTTCCCCGAGGCGTCCCTGACGACCATGGCCCAGCGGCCGCCTCCCCCGGCGGGGGACCATTCCCTCGCCCCGTCGAGGGCCTTCAGCGTGACCTCGGTGATGGCGCCGATGCCCTTGAGGGAAAGGGCGAAATGGGCGTCGGCTTTCCCGTCCTTTTCCAGGGACCTTTCGAGGCCCAGGACATCCTCCTGGGCGGCCCTGAAGGTGAAGGAAGTCACCTCACCCATGGCTCCCCAGGCGGCTCCCGAGGCCGTTACCATCAAGGCCAGCAAGGCGGCCGTGAAAACAATCCTGCTGTTCACCTTTTTCATACTCCGTCCCTCCCCGTTCTTCTGCGGCCCATAGTCAACCTGAAAACATTATAGCATTGCCTGCCCGGCGCCGAGGGGTTTCAGGACGCCAGGGCCTTCATCACCTCGGCCATGAAGGCCGGGAGGTCCGACGGCCTCCTGCTGGTTATGATCCTGTCGGAGACCACCACCTCGGCATCCACCCATTCGGCTCCCGCCAGGACCATGTCGTCCCTGAGGCTGGGATAGCTCGTCACCCTCTTCCCGGCGAGTATCCCGCAGGAGACCAGCAGGCTGCCGGCGTGACAGATGCCCGCCACGAAACCGCCCGACTCGTAGGTCCCCCTTACGAGGCCCACGATCTCGGCGGACATCCTGAGCCGGTCCGGCGCCCACCCGCCGGGTATCACCACGCCGGCCGGCGATTGGGCGGCGACGCTCCCGGCGTCGTAGGGGGCTTCCACCGTGGTTCCGTACTTCCCCCGGTAGACCTTGGGGGCCGCCGGGGCGACGATGATGGGCTCATGCCCCGCTTCCTGCAGCCTGTAGAAGGGATACCAGAACTCTACGTCGTGGAAATCGTTCTCCACCAGCACAGCTATCCTTTCCGCCATTTCCCGGCTCCTCTCGTTAGGGATGGCCTTCACTCCCCTTGATGGCCCGAATTATACAGCCTTGCCCCGGCTAAGTACTTAAATGTGATTTAGGGTATTATTTTAAAAATACCCTGATGTCTGGAATGCGGTGGAAGGGGACCTCCGGAAAGGGGGTCAGGGCAAAAGGAAGGTCCCCATGAAAAGGAGGGAGGATCCTTTGAAGATAACGAGCTTCAGGGAAGCCGCGCTGGTTACCACCCCCCACGGGGTCAAGGTCTGCAAGCTCTACGATACGCCCGACGCGCAGGTGGTGCATATTACCCTGGAACCGGGGGAGTCGCTGAAAAAGCACGTCACCCCGGTGGACGTGTTCTTTTACGTCCTCGAAGGCACCGGCGTCGTGGAGATCGGTGACGAGAAGAAAGCCGTGTCTAAGGACGCGCTTATAGAAAGCCCCAAGGACATACCTCACTGCTGGTACAATGAGAGCGGTGCCACCTTCAGGGTGCTGGTGGTGAAGACGCCGAGGCCCGTCACCTCGACGAGGCTGCTTTGAGGGCGGGGGGGAGCGCCCCCCGTCTAAGAGGAAAGGAGAGATGCGAATTGGTCTTCGAGATCAAGAAGGATGTTTTCTGGGTAGGGGTCAAGGACTGGGCCCTCAACTTTTTCCACGGCCATGAACTTTCGACCCACCGGGGAAGCACCTACAACGCCTACCTGGTCCGCGACAAGAAAATCGCCGTGGTGGACACGGTCTGGGATCCCTTCACGGAGAAGTTCCTGGACAACGTCAAGTCCCTGGTCGACCCCTCCAGGATCGACTACGTGGTGGCCAACCACGCCGAGACCGACCACTCCGGGGCCCTGGGCGCCCTGATGGAACTTGCGCCCCAGGCCGAGGTTATCGTGTCACCCCGGGGCATGGACAGCATCCCGGGCCACTTCCACAAGGAGTGGAAGTTCCGGCAGGTCAAGACCGGGGACAAGATCCCCCTGGGCGAGACGGAGATGATCTTCGTCGAGGCGACCATGCTCCATTGGCCCGACAGCATGTTCACCTACCTCTCGGGGAGAGACCTCCTCATGCCCAACGACGCCTTCGGCCAGCACTACGCCTCGGCCTTCCCCTACAACGACCAGGTCGACCAGGAGGAACTCTACCAGGAGTGCCTCAAGTACTACGCCAACATCCTGACCCCCTTCAGCCCCATGGTGCTCAAGAAGATCGACGAAGTGCTGGGCCTGGGGCTCAAGGTCGATATGATAGCCCCGAGCCACGGCGTGATCTGGCGGAAGGACCCGCTCCAGATCGTGAAAAAATACCAGGAATGGGCCAGGCAGGAACCCGAGAGGAGCGCCGTCATCCTGTACGACACCATGTGGAACTCCACCAGGGACATGGCCGGCGCCATAAGCGAAGGCCTGGCGGAGAAGGGCGTCCCGTCGAAGGTGTTCCACATGGCCCTAGCCGACCGCAACGACGTGCTGGCCCAGGTCTTCCGCTCGAGGGCTGTCGTCATCGGGTCCTCCTGTCTCAACGGCGGCCTGCTGCCCACGATAACACCCATCCTGGAGGACCTGAGGGGGCTCAAGTTCAAGAACAAGGTCGGGGCGGCCTTCGGCTCCTACGGCTGGAGCGGTGAAAACGTGGCCAGGGTGGAAGGCCACCTGGAGGCGGCCGGTATCCCCCTGGCCGCCAAGGGGCTCAACATCAAGTGGCGCCCCGACGCGGAAGGTCTCGAAAAGTCCAGGGCGCTGGGAAGGGAAATAGCCGACAAGATGTAGTCATCCCTCGCCGGGGCCCGTGCCGGGGCCCCGGCGGCACCCTGGAAAGAGGGATTTTTGGTGTAAAATAGCACTGCGGGGGCCGGGGGTCTCACCCCGGGTGTCCTGCTTTCGCCTCGCGGCGGCGGTCCTACCCGCCGCTTTTTGCTGTCACCGATTCAGGAGGAGTTGGAGCCTTTCATGGAAAAGAAGTCAGGGGAACTTCCTTTCGGGAAAGTGATACCCCTCCCCATCGAGGAGGAGATCAAGCACAGTTACCTCGACTACGCCATGAGCGTGATCGTGGGGCGCGCCCTCCCCGACGCCAGGGACGGCCTCAAGCCGGTCCAGCGGAGGGTCCTTTACTCGATGCTCGAGCTGGGGCTGAGACATAACCAGCCCTACAAGAAATCCGCCAGGGTCGTGGGGGAGACCATGGGCAAGTACCACCCCCACGGCGACTCGGCCATCTACGACACGATGACGAGGATGGCCCAGGACTTCTCGATGAGGAAGACCCTCGTCGACGGCCAGGGGAACTTCGGCTCCCTCGACGGCGACCCCCCGGCGGCGATGCGCTATACCGAGGCCAGGCTTTCGGCCCTGGGCGAGCAGATGCTGGCCGATATCGAGGAGGACACCGTCGACTGGGGGCCCAACTTCGACGACTCCCTGAAGGAGCCCCTGACGCTCCCGGCTAGGGTCCCGAACCTCCTGGTCAACGGCAGCACGGGCATAGCCGTCGGCATGGCCACCAACATGCCTCCCCACAACCTGGGGGAGGTCGTGGACGCCCTCTGCCTGCTCCTGGACGACCCCTCCGCCGAGCTGGAGGATATCCTCGCCGTCCTCCCGGGGCCGGACTTCCCGACGGGAGGCGTGATCCTGGGCAGGCAGGGGATCCTGGACGCCTTCCGCACCGGCCGGGGAAAACTGGTCATCCGCGGCGAAGCCCATGTCGAGGAGGGGCGCAAGGGCAAGGACTACATCGTGATCACCGAGATCCCCTTCATGGTCAACAAGACGACCCTCCTGGAGTCCATAGCGAAGGGGGTCCAGGCCAAGGTCATCGACGGCATAACGGACCTCAGGGACGAGTCCGACTGGAGGGGGATCAGGGTCGTCCTGGAACTGGTGAGGGACGCCACCCCCGAGCTCGTGCTCAGGCAGCTCTTCCGCAGGACCCCCCTCCAGGCGACCTTCGGGGTGATAAACCTGGCGCTGGTGGACGGGCGGCCCGTCGAGATGTCCATGCCCGCCATGCTGGGGCTCTTCCTTGACTACCGCCGGGAGGTCATCCGCCGAAGGACGGTGTTCCGCCTCCGGAGGGCCGAGGAGAGGGTCCACATCGTGGAGGGGCTGGTCAGGGCCATCGACATCATCGACGCCGTCATCGCCCTCATAAAGTCCTCGAAGGATCCCTCCGAGGCCAGGGCGGGGCTCGTCGAAAAGTTGGGCTTCAGCGAAGCCCAGGCCCAGGCCATACTGGACATGAGGCTCCAGCGGCTCACGAACCTCGAGAAGGGAAAACTCGAGGAGGAATTGGCCCAACTGATCGCCGACATCGAAAAGTACAAGAGCATCCTGGGCAACCCCGCGGCCCTCGACATGGTCGTCCGGGAGGAACTGCGGGAAGTCCGCCGGGATTTCGCCGACGACAGGAGGACGACCATCGTCGACGCCGTGGACGAGGTCTCCATCGAGGACCTGATCCCCGAGGAGGAGATCGTCGTGGTCCTCTCCAGGGATGGTTTCCTGAGGAGGATGCCCCTCGAGCAGTACCGGCTCCAGGGGCGCGGCGGCAAGGGCGTGAAGGGCGCCACGCCGAAGGTGGGGGACGAGGCGGCGATCATAACCGTATCCTCCACCCACAGGGACATTTTCCTTTTCACCAACAGGGGGAGGGTCTTCGCCCTCAAGGGTCACGTCATTCCCGAGCCCAGGACCGGCAAGGGTCGCCTCGCGAGCCAGTTCATCTCCCTGGAGAACGGCGAGTCCGTGGTGGCCATGAAAGACAGGCACCTCCGGGGCGCCAGCTTCGTGTTCTTCATCACCGCCAGGGGAGTGGCCAAGAGGCTCCCCGCCGAGGAACTGGAGAACCTCACCCGGGCGGGGAGGAGGGTGCTCTCCCTGGACGACGGCGACGAGATTGCCAGGGTGCGCTTCACCAGCGGCGAAGAAGAAATACTCATGGTCACCGCCAAGGGGCAGGCCTTGAGGGTCTTCGAGGGCGAGTTCAGGCCCCTGGGCCGCCAGGCCAGGGGGGTGCGTGGAATACGCCTTAAGGCGGGTGACAGCGTGGTGGGTTGTGATATCGTGAAGCCCGGCCACCAGGTGTTGCTGGTGAGCGAACTCGGCGTCGGGAAGAGGACCGCCTTCGACGAGTTCACGGCTCACCACAGGGCCACCGGGGGGGTCAGGGCCATGAGGATCTCCTCCAAGACGGGCCTCCTCGTGGGGGCCTGGGGACTAATGGACGAGGACCAGATCATCGCCATGACCAACAGGGGCCGGGTCATCCGCATGAACGTGGACGAAGTCTCCACCCTGGGGAGGGCCGCCACCGGCTACAGGGTGGTGAAGGTCGCCGAGGGTGATATGGTGGCCGATATAAGCGTCATACGGTCCGGCGAGGGGGAGGGGGAATAGGATTCCATGCTTGCACCCGAGGGTAAAAGACCGGTCCTGCTCTTCGCCGGAGCGGCGGTCCTCGCGGCCATTACCCTGGGCGCCCTTGCCGGGTGCCTTCTCGGGGCGGCGGCGGTTTTTCTCGCCTGGTTCTTCAGGGACCCCGAGCGGATCCCCCCTGAGGATGTGGAGGCCTGGGTGAGCCCCGCCGACGGCAGTGTGACGGAGATCCGCCCCTCGGAGCACCCCTTTACGGGCAAAAGCACCGTCGTGGGGGTCTTCATGTCGCCCCTCGATGTGCACGTGAACAGGATGCCCTTCGACGGCACCGTGGCCTTCATGGAGTACGTGCCGGGGAAGAAACTGATGGCCTTCAACCCCAAGGCCTCCCTCGAGAACGAGCGGTTTTACATGGGTTTCCAGACCCGCCATGGAAGGGGGATGACGGTCCAGGTCGCGGGATTCCTGGCAAGGAGGATAACCTGCTCCAGGAAGAAGGGGGATTTCCTTGCTCGCGGGGAGCGGTTCGGCATGATAAAATTGGGCTCAAAAGTTGACCTGTACCTTCCGGAGGGCGTTACACCGGCCGTGACCGTCGGGGCGAAGGTCAAGGCCGGGAAGACAGCGATAGGAGTGAGAAAATGATATGAGCCGAGAACGTAGAGGTAAGCCCGTACCGATGAAGACCCTGGTACCCAACATGATCACCTGCGGGAACATGCTCAGCGGCATGCTCTCCCTGGTGCTGACCTTCCACGGCCATTTCGTCCCGGCCTCGTGGCTGGTCTTCTTCGCCGTGTTCTTCGACTTCATGGACGGCAAGATGGCCAGGAAGCTGGGGGGCAGCAGCAGCTTCGGCATGGAACTGGACAGCCTCGCCGACGTGGTCAGTTTCGGCGTCGCCCCGGCCATGATCATCTACTCGGTCTACCTCAAGGGCTTCTTCGGCGTCACCGGGGCCCTCGTGGCGGCCTTTTTCGCGCTCTGCGGGGCGCTCAGGCTCGCGAGGTTCAACGTCCACCACGTGGACGGCTCCTTCCAGGGCCTGCCCATACCCGCCGGCGGCCACTTGCTGGTCTCCTTCGTGGTGGCGGGCATCCACCTTCCCCCGGTTCTCATGGCCCTCCTGGTCACGGCGACGGGGTTCCTGATGATCTCCAGCGTCCCCTTCGGCAACCTGAAGGCCCTGAAGGCCGGCAGCCTTAACAAGCGCAAGGCCGTCTTCATGTGGGCCTCCGCCTTCCTGCTGATCGCCGTCCTGAGGAACAAGGCTCCCCTCGCGGGGATGCTTATCTATATTGTCAGCGGTTTCGCCGGCGTCGACTGGGGCAAGTGGCTCTCCCTGGAGGAGGCGGCCGGCGAGGAGGACCTCGCCGAGGAGGACACCTAGGTAGGATGACTTGCCTGGAACGGGAGTGAGGGGTCCCATGAATCATCTTGTCGGTTACCTGGTCGTCGGCGCCATCGCGGGATGGCTGGCCGGAAAAGTGTGGCAGGGGAGGGGCTTCGGCTTCTTCGGCAACCTGGGGGTAGGGATGATCGGCGCCTTCATCGGCGGCGTCATCTTCAGCTCCATCGGGATCTACCCCATGGGCTTCCTCGGTTCCCTGGTGATGGCCTTTGTCGGGGCCGTCGTACTGCTATTCGTGGTGGGCCTCCTGAAAGGCAAGTGACCCAGCCGCCGATAGGGGCGGGAAGCCGGTTCGACCCGGCCTCCCGCCCTTTTTTTCATGCCCATTTCGAGAGCCTGGGCCAGATGATGTAGACGGCCACGATCGCGAGGGCCAGGTTAGGCACCATGAAGGTGGCGTTATAGACGGTGGAGTAGAGCCAGATGTTGATCCCCTCCGGGGCGAAGGCCGCGAAGAATATCACCCCCGAGAGGACGTGGCATAAGAGGCGGGCCGAAGCCCCCAGCGCCAACCCCGCCCACAGGGGCTTCCTCCAGAGGGCGGCCAGCGCCAGGACGGCAAAGGCCACGGGGTAGTCCAGCAGCGCCTGGACGGGATGGATAACGTAGCCGCTCAGCACCAGTAGCAGGAGGCCCGCCACCGACCCCGCGCCGAGGCCGGCCTTGACGCCCCACCGGAGGGCGAAGAGGAAGAGGGGGACGTTCTCCAGTGTAATTGCCCCCTCCTGGGGCATCGTCCACAACCTCACGTAGGACAGCGCCACCGCCAGGGCCGCCGTCATGGCGCCCTCCACCAGGATTCTTACCTTTTTACTCTCCATTGCTTCCACTGTCTCCCTTCAATAAGGTCTTTGAGAGGGAGCCTGACTTGGGGGGCAAGGAAAAAGCCCCCCGGGTTCCGGGGGGCTTTCGGGGCATCTTACTTGTATCCGTCCCGCAATATCCCTTCGCCGGCATTACCCGGATCAGGTTCCAGGGGTCGAGACCTGCGTCTCCTCTCAGCCGGACCGTTCCGACTCCCCCATTGCGCTTCCTTTATACGACTGCAAAAGCGGCTTGTCAAATCGGCCTTCTTCCTTCCCGCCCCGGGTGATGTTATATTAAAAAGCAACAAGGGTCGCGGGACACGCCCCTTTGAGAGGTGATCCTCCTGGTTATTTACTTTTGCCCCCGCTGCGGCCGTACCTTTAATGAGGCCTCGAGGCCCGTCGCTTGCGAATGCGGGACCCCCCTCAAGAGCACCGTCGACTGGGCCGACCTGGTGATCGACACCGGGGCCCGGGGTTTGGCCCGGTATTCCAGCGCCTTGCCGCCGCTGGACCCCTTCGTTTCCATGGGCGAGGGATGGACCCCCCTTTTGCCTTCCCGCTCCGGCGGCCCCTATTACAAACTGGAATACCTGTTTCCCACGGGCTCCTTCAAGGACCGGGGTTCGGTGCTGGTCATGACGGAAGCGAAAAACCAGGGGCGGGAGAGCGTCGTCCAGGATTCCTCGGGCAACGCCGGGGCGTCCATCGCGGCCTACGCGGCCCGGTGCGGCATCAGGGCGACGGTGATAGTACCCCGGGACACCACCGAGGTCAAGAAGAGGCAGATCGAACTATACGGGGCCGCCCTCGAGGTCGTCGACGGGGACCGAGGGGCGGCGGCCTCGATGGCCCTTTCCCTCTCGGGGAGCACCTACTACGCGAGCCATGTCTGGAACCCGCTTTTCCTGGAGGGTACGAAGACGGTAGCCTTTGAAATATGGGAGCAGCTCGGCTTCAGGGCGCCCGATGCCGTGGTGGTCCCCGCCGGCAACGGGACGATGCTCCTGGGCGTCTTCAAGGGTTTCAGGGAACTCCTCCAGCGGGCCAGGGTAAGGCGCATGCCGAGGATCTACGCCGCCCAGGGCGCCCAATGCGCCCCCCTCTACGCCGAGTGGAATCAGACGGGAGAGAAGACCTTCAGGGCCACCATCGCCGAGGGGATCGCCGTAACGGTCCCCCCGCGGATGAGGGAGATGATCGACGCCCTCCGTGCCAGCAGGGGCGATGTCATCACCGTCGACGACCAGGACATCCTGGCCGAACAGGAGCGCCTGGCCCTCGAGGAGGGGCTGCTGGTAGAGCCCACGGCGGCCGCGGCCCCTGCCACCGAGAGAGCCCTCAGGATGGCGGGCGTGATAACCGCCGAAGACACGGTGGTGGTCCCCCTGACCGGGAGCGGGCTGAAAATGGCGCCCCCCCGGCGCCCGAAGAAGCAGGCTTCCCCCGAGGAGGAACGGCCGCTCTTCGAAAACCGCGCTAAGGGGACTGGGAGCGGGTCCACCCGGAGGCGTGCGTCGTCCTTGCCGTGAGCCCCATCCCCCGGCTCCCCCGCGATGTCGGGCGGGTCGGCCTGCATGGGGCGTAATGCTTTTCAAGCCGTGCCCTAAACAGTACCTATGGGAGAGGAGATCCACCCAATGGCAAAGGTCAGGGAGGTCGAAGCGTCCCTCGTAACCGAGGCCGTCAGGGGTCTTTTCTTCAAGGCCAACGTGTCCATCGGGCAGGACGTGTACAACGCCCTGGTCCACGCTAGGGACAGGCTGGAGGAGTCCCCCCTGGGGAGGTCCGTGCTGGACCAGGTCCTGCGCAACCACGACCTGGCCAGGGCCGGCCATGTCCCTCTCTGCCAGGACACCGGCATGGCCGTCGTCTTCGTAGACCTGGGGCAGGAAGTGCTCCTGGTGGGGGGCGGCCTGGCCGAGGCGGTGAATTCGGGCGTGGAGGAAGCCTACCGGGAGGGGTGCTTCCGGAAGTCCATCGTCACGGACCCTCTCTTCGACCGCCAGAACACCGGCACTAACACCCCGGCGGTGCTCCACGCGAGGATCGTCCCCGGTGACAGGGTGGGGCTCCTGGTCGCCCCCAGGGGTTTCGGCGGCGAGAACGTGAGCGCCCTCCGGGTATTGTCGCCCGGGCAGGGGCCCCGGGAGGTCCTTGAGTTCGTCCGGGACACCGTCGAAGCCGCGGGCCCCGAACCGTGCCCCCCCACCCTCGTGGGTGTCGGCATAGGGGGAACGGTGGAGGCGGCCGCCATTATGGCCAAGAGGGCCACCCTCTACCCCGTGGGGCGGAGGAACCCCGACAGGCGGTACGCGGAACTGGAACTGCGGACCCTGGAAGCCGTGAACGCCCTTGGCATAGGGCCGGCCGGGCTGGGTGGGACCGTCACCTGCCTGGACATCCACATGGACTTCGCCCCCGCCCATGTCGCCGGGACCCCGGTGGTGGTCAACATCTGCTGCCACGCCGCCCGGCACGCGGCAGTCACGATATAGGGAGGTACGCCCGATGAGGCACGCCTCGAGGCTGGTCGCTCCCCTCGACGATGAAGCGGTGAGGCCCCTCCGTTCCGGTGACAGGGCACTCATCAGCGGTGTCATCCTCACCGCCCTGGACGAGGCCCACCGACGGATGGCCGAGTGCGCCCGGGAGAACAGGCCCCTCCCCTTCGACCTGGAGGGGCAGGTCATCTGCTACCTGGAGTCCTCCCCGACGCCGCCCGGCAGGGTCTGCGGCCCCGTCGGGCCGGGCGCGAGCGGCAGGATGGACCCCTACACACCGCTCCTCCTCGACCTCGGGCTCAAGGGGATGATAGGCAGGGGAAGGCGGTCGCCGGAAGTCATCGATTCCATCGTGAAGAACGGGGCCGTCTACTTCGGGGCCGTAGGAGGCGCGGCGGTCCTCCTCTCGGGCTACGTCACCAGGATGGAGTCCGTGGCCTGGCCGGAAATGGGGCCCGAGGCGGTCTTCAGGATGAGGGTGGAGGACCTCCCCGTGGTTGTCCTTGTCGACGCTTACGGGAACGACCTCTACCGGGAGGGCCCGGCCCGTTACCGCCGCGGCTCTCCCCCATCGGAAGAGGGGCTGACCGGTGGCCCCTAGGCGTGCCGGGGCGGGGTCGCCTTTTCCCCGGGGTGAATTGAATAGAATTGTCTCGCAATTCAATGAAATGGTTGCATCTTTTGAGATGATAGGGAATAATGTCAATACCTGCTTGAAGATTCACAAAGGGACCGGAAAATAAAGCACTGTTCCGTCAATTAGGCCTTTAGGTCCCGTTCTTGCGAGGAAAGGGGCGTTTGAAAAAAGTGAGCGAAAGCGAAGTCTGCGGAGATCTGCTGGAAGGTAGGAAGAAGTACGACCAGGCGGTTGCCAAGGGGCTTTCGAGACACCCGGAGATGAAGGAGGTCTTCACCACCGGCGGCGGCATACCCCTGGAACGCCTTTACACACCCGCGGATATCCAGGGCCTGGACTACTGCGAGGACCTGGGCTTCCCCGGGTCCTACCCCTACACGAGGGGGGTTCAGCCCACCATGTACCGCGGGCGCTTCTGGACCATGAGGCAGTACGCCGGTTTCGCCACGGCGGCCGAGTCGAACGCGAGGTACCGCTACCTGCTCGAACAGGGGCAGACGGGCCTATCCGTCGCCTTCGACCTCCCGACCCAGATAGGCTACGATTCCGACCATCCCATGGCGAGGGGCGAGGTGGGCAAGGTCGGGGTCGCCATCGACAGCCTGGCCGACATGGAGACCCTCTTCAGTGAGATCCCCCTGGCCAAGGTCTCCACGTCGATGACGATAAACGCCCCGGCGGCGGTCCTCATGGCCATGTACATCGCCGTCGGCGAAAAGCAGGGGGTGCCGGCGTCGGAACTTTCCGGCACGATCCAGAACGACATCCTCAAGGAGTACATCGCCCGCGGCACCTACATTTTCCCCCCCAAACCCTCCATGCGACTCATCACCGACATCTTCGGATTCTGCAGCGACAACGTCCCCAAGTGGAACACCATATCCATTTCGGGCTACCATATAAGGGAGGCTGGCTCCACGGCCTCGCAGGAAGTGGCCTTCACCCTGGCCGATGGTATGGCCTACGTCCAGGCGGCCGTGGCCGCCGGGCTCGACCCCGACGTCTTCGGCCAGCGGCTTTCCTTCTTCTTCAACGCCCACAACGATTTCCTCGAGGAGGTGGCCAAGTTCCGGGCCGCCAGGAGGCTTTGGGCAAGGCTCATGAAGGAGCGGGTCGGCGTCACCGAGCCAAGGGCCCTCATGCTCCGCTTCCACACCCAGACGGCGGGGAGCACCCTCACGGCCCAGCAGCCCGAGAACAACATCGTCCGCGTCGCGATCCAGGCCCTGGCCTCCGTCATGGGGGGGACCCAGTCCCTCCACACCAACAGCTTCGACGAGGCCCTCGCCCTCCCTTCGGAAAAGAGCGTGGGCATAGCGCTCAAGACGCAGCAGATCATCGCCTGCGAGTCCGGGGCCACCTCGACGGTGGACCCCCTCGCCGGGAGCTACGCCATCGAGGCCCTCACGAACGAGATCGAGCGCCAGGCCCTGGAATACATCGACAAGATCGAAGAAATGGGCGGCATGCTCTCGGCCATTGAGAGGGGCTACCCCCAGCAGCAGATTCAGGACGCGGCTTACCAGTACCAGAGGTCCGTCGAGAGCGGCGAACGCGTCGTGGTGGGCGTCAACAAGTTCCAGGTCGATGAGGAAGGCGGCGCACGGGAACTGCTCAGGGTGGACCCCTCCGTGGGCGAGGACCAGGTGAAGGCCCTGGAGGCCATGAAGCAGGGGCGGGACAACGTCCTGGTCGGCAACCGCCTCGAAGCGGTCAGGGCCGCCGCCGGCGACGAAGGGGTCAACCTCATGCCGGCCATCATCGACGCGGTGAAGGTCTACGCTACGGAGGGCGAGATCTGCGGCGTCCTTCGCGAGGAGTTCGGCGAATACAGGGAGAATATCGTCCTTTAGGGGACGCCTGGTGTCGGGAGGGACGGGAAATGAAGGGACGGAGGATCCGTGTTATCGTGGCCAAGCCCGGCCTCGACGGCCATGACAGGGGGGCCAAGGTGGTGGCCAGGGCTCTCAGGGACGCCGGCATGGAGGTCATCTACACCGGGCTAAGGCAGACCCCGGAGAGCATCGTGGAGACCGCCATCCAGGAAGACGCCGACGCCATCGGGGTGAGCATCCTGAGCGGCGCCCACGAGCACTATTTCCGTGAGATAATCCGGCTATTGAAGGAGAAGAACGCCGAGGACATCATCCTTTTCGGCGGGGGCGTCATCCCCGAGGGTGATATACCCAGCTTGACCGGGATGGGCGTCGGGGCTGTCTTCGGCCCCGGGACCCCCACCAGCACCTGCATAGAGTGGCTAGAGAACAAAGTCCGGGAGAAGAGGGCCGGGGAATCCTAGGGTGAAAACCGGGAGAGGGCCGGCCTCGCCCCATATAGGAGGGACAGCATGAAGCCAACAGCGATAGATCATATCGGCATAGCCGTTGCCAACCTCGACGAAGCTCTCAAGTTCTGGGAGCAATCGCTGGGGATCAAGTGCACGGGGGTCGAAGAAGTGGCGGAGCAGAAGGTCAGGACGGCCTTCCTGCCCCTCGGCGACACCGAGGTGGAACTACTTGAAGCCACCGACCCTGAAAGCCCCGTCGCCAAGTTCATAGAAAAAAGGGGTGAGGGGATCCACCACCTTGCCATCCGGGTCGAGAACCTTGAGGAGGCCCTCGAGAAGATGAAGGCCCTCGGCCTCAGGATGATCGACGAAAAACCTAGATACGGGGCGGGGGGCGCGAGGATAGCCTTTGTACACCCCAAAACGGCGGGGGGTGTTCTGCTGGAACTGAGCGAACGTCCAGGGTTGGATAGCGGTCGATAACGGGAATAAGCAAAAGGGAGGAAAAGAGATGTCTGAGAGGACGATCGGTGAGCTTTGCGAGGCCTTGGTCAGGCTCCGTGAGGAAGCCGAGGCGGGGGGCGGTGAAAAGGCCGTCGCGAAGCAGCACGAAAAGGGCAAATTGACGGCGAGGGAGAGGATCGACAAGCTTCTCGACGAGGGGAGTTTCGTCGAACTCGACGCCTTCGTCGAACACCGGTGCATACACTTCGGGATGGAAAAAAGGACCTTCCCCGGGGACGGCGTAGTCACCGGTTACGGGACCGTCGACGGGCGCCTGGTTTACGTCTACAGCCAGGATTTCACCGTCATCGGGGGGTCCCTGGGCGAAATGCACGCCAAGAAGATCTGCAAGGTCATGGACCTCGCGATGCAGAACGGGGCCCCCGTCCTGGGGCTGAACGACAGCGGCGGCGCGAGGATCCAGGAAGCCGTTGACAGCCTGAGCGGTTACGGCAACATCTTCTACCGCAACACCGTCGCCAGCGGCGTCGTGCCCCAGTTGTCGCTCATCCTGGGCCCCACCGCCGGGGGCGCCGTGTACAGCCCCGCGCTGACCGACTTCATCTTCATGGTCGACAAGATAGGCATCCTCCACATTACCGGGCCTGACGTCATCAAGGCCGTCACCGGCGAGGATGTGACCAGCGAGCAGATCGGGGGGGCCATGGCCCACAACCAGATCTCCGGCAACGCCCACTTCTTCGCCACCACCGAAGATGAGTGCTTCACCCAGGTAAGGAAGCTGCTCTCCTACCTTCCCTCCAACAACATGGAGGAGCCGCCCTTCTACGACAGCGGCGATGACCCCTACCGCACCGACGATAGCCTGAGGGACCTCGTCCCGACCAACCCGAACAAGAGCTACAGGGTTCAGGACGTCCTGACCAGGATCGCCGACGGCGGCGAGTTCTTCGAGGTCCAGGCCCTGTGGGCTAAAAACATCGTCACCGGTTTCATGCGCGTCGGCGGGTATGTCGCGGGGGTCATAGCCAACCAGGCCGCCATAATGGCCGGCTGCCTCGATATCGACGCCTCCGACAAGGCCAGCCGGTTCATCCGTTACTGCGACGCCTTCAACATCCCCATCGTCACCTTCGTCGACGTCCCCGGTTATCTCCCCGGCAAGAACCAGGAACTGGGGGGTATCATCAGGCACGGCGCTAAGATGCTCTACGCCTACAGCGAGTCCACGGTGCCCCTCATCACGGTGGTCCTCCGCAAGGCCTACGGCGGGGCCTACCTGGGCATGTGCAGCAAGGACCTCGGCGCCGACGTGGTCCTCGCCTGGCCCCAGGCCGAGATAGCCGTCATGGGGGCCGAGGGCGCCGCCAACATAATCTTCAGGAGGGAGATCGAAGGCTCCCCCGATCCCCAGGCCCTCAGGGCGCAGAAGATCGAGGAGTATCGCGAGGCCTTCGCCACGCCCTACCAGGCCGCCAAGAGGGGCTTCGTGGACAGGGTGATCCTCCCCGAGGAGACCCGCGCCGAGATCTACCGTGCCCTTGTCCTTAGCGAGGGCAAGCGCCAGCAGCGCCCGAAACGCAAGCACGGCGTCATGCCGCACTAGGGGGTAATGGAAATGGAAACAGCCCGCATCGCCGAGCAGTTCTCCCACGGGATAGGCGGCCCCATAGCGCTTTCCTTGATCGCCTTCTCCACGGTATTCATCGTGCTGGTCGCCCTCACGCTCACCATCATGGCCATCCGCTACCTAGCCGTTGTCTCCGAGCGCAAACCGTCGAAACCCGAGGGACCCGGGCCGAAGACCTCTCCGGCCCCGCCGGCTCCGCCCGCCCCGCCTGCCTTTACGCCGCCTGCCGGCCCCGACAAGAACGTCACCGCCGCCGTGATAGCGGCGGCCCTGGCGGCTTCGGGCATCGGTAGACCCTTGTCGCTGAGGCCCCTGGAGGTCATCGGCCGCGGCAAACCCACCGCCTGGAAGATGGCCGGCAGGATGGACCTCCTGGAGGGGTTCGAGTAATTACGTAAATCCTGGAAGGTTTCGCTTCACGTTTTTCGATTTACGATTCACGGCACTTCCGATTTACGACTCACGGCACTTACGACTCACGGCACTTAAAACAATAGTTCGATCATTAGATAAAAAATAAGGAGGAAAATCCAAACCATGGCCAAAAAATACAGGATCACCGTCAACGGGCTCGCCTACGAGGTAGAAGTGGAGGATGTCGGTTCCACGGCATCGGCTCCCGCCCCGGCGCCCGCTCCCGCCGCTGCCCCGGCGCCCGCTCCCGCCGCCGCTCCGGCCCCGGCTCCTGCCCCCGCCCCGGCCCCTGCCGCCGCCCCGGTGCCGGCGGCAGCCGGCGATACCCCCGTGGTCGCCCCCATGCCCGGTAAAGTGCTGAGGGTGCTCACCAGCGTCGGCGCCGCCGTCAACACCGGGGACGTTCTCCTCGTCCTCGAGGCGATGAAGATGGAGAACGAGATCCAGGCCCCTTCCGCCGGGACCGTGAAGGAGATCAGGGTGTCCGATGGTTCCCCGGTGAACACGGGCGATGTCTTTCTCGTGATCGGCTAGGACATGAAGATCCTCGAAGGGGAGGTTCAATATGGGACTTGTCATTAAGGCCCTCGCGGAGATCCTGGAACAGTCGGGATTCATGGGGCTGACCACCGGAAACGTGATAATGCTCGTGGTGGCCTGTATCCTGCTTTACCTGGCCATCGGCAAGGGGTTCGAACCTCTTCTCCTGGTCCCCATCGCGACGGGCTGCCTGCTGGTCAACCTGCCCCTCTCCGGGATCATGGACGAGGGCGGCTTCCTGCGGTACCTTTTTTACGGTACGGAGCACGAGATCTATCCCGTGATCATCTTCATGGGCATAGGAGCCCTGACGGACTTCTCGCCCCTCCTGGCGAACCCCCTGACCTTCCTCCTGGGGGCCGCCGCGCAGCTCGGGGTTTTCGTGGCCCTCTTCGGGGCCATGATGATAGGCTTCTCGGTCCCCGAGGCCGCCTCCATCGGGATAATCGGAGGGGCCGACGGGCCTACGGCCATCTACACGACGATGAAACTGGCCCCGCAGATCCTTGGGGCCGTGGCGGTGGCCGCCTACAGCTACATGTCCCTGGTGCCGCTGATCCAGCCGCCCGTCATCAAGCTGCTCACTACCAGGAAAGATCGCGCCATCAGGATGGACACCCTCCGCCCCGTCAGCAAGAGGGAGAGGGTCCTCTTCCCCATAGTCAGCACCGTCGCCTCGGGGCTCATACTGCCCGCCTCCGTGCCCCTGATCGGCCTCCTGATGTTCGGCAACCTCTTGAGGGAGTGCGGTGTCACCGAAAGGCTGAACCAGGCCGCCCAGAACGAGATACTCAACACCGTGACCATCCTGCTGGGGCTCTCCGTAGGCGCTACGATGGGCGCCGAGAGCTTCCTCACGGCGGCCACGATAAAGATCATCGCCCTGGGCCTGGTGGCTTTCGCCTTCTCCACGGCCGGCGGGGTTCTGTTCGGCCAGCTGATGAAGGTCCTCTCGGGAGGCAAGATCAACCCCATGATCGGCGCCGCCGGGGTGTCGGCCGTGCCCATGGCGGCCAGGGTCGTCCAGAGGATAAGCGCCAGCGAGAACCCGGGGAACTTCCTCCTCATGCACGCCATGGGGCCCAACGTCGCCGGTGTCATCGGGACGGCCGTGGCGGCCGGTACCTTCCTCACCCTACTGCTCAACTAGGAGAGGCTTCTCACCGGTTCTTTCAAAAGTTTCCGCCCGCGCGGGGCCCTTCGGGGCCCCGCGCTTCGTCCTCCCCGTCGGTGTTTCCCGCCGGCCTTGTTGCCCGGGGGTCTTTGATGTAAAACTGTGACGTCAACGAAAATTCCTAAGGGGAGGTCTCTCCATTGGATATAAGGACGTTCCTGTCAAACGAGGTGAAACCGGCCCTGGGATGTACCGAGCCGGGCGCCGTAGCGCTGGCCGCTTCCTGGGCGGCCAAGCATGGCGGGGGCCCGGTAAGGTCCATCACGCTCCGGCTTTCCCCCAATATCTTCAAGAACGGCCTCCATGCCGGCATACCCGGCACGGGGGGCGGCACTGGGAACTTGCTAGCCGCGGCCCTCGGCGCCCTGAAGGGCGACCCGGAGAAGGGCCTGATGGCCCTCGACGGGGTAACCGCCGAGGACGTGGAAGCCGCGAAGGAACTGGTCGATTCCGGGGTGGTGACCCAGACGGTGGTCACCGACGTCCCCTCCGTCTACGTGGAGGTCGAACTGGTCGATGAAACCGGTACCGTCACGGTGATCATTTCGGGGAGGCACGACAGGGTTGTCCAGGTGAGGAAGAACGGGCGAGTCGTGAAAAGGCTCCTCGAGGCCGATTCCGACGGCGGCGGGCGGCTCCCCTACATCGAGGAACTGCTCGGTGAGGACATGGAGGGCCTCTGGGAACTCGCCGGACGCCTCGAAGAGGAGGATGTCCGGTTCCTTCTCGAAGGTTCCGGGATGAACATGGGTGTGGCCGAACAGGGTCTCTCCAGGCCCTGGGGCCTGGGTATAGGTTTCAACCTTTTGGCCCTGGAGGGGATGGACAACCTTATCCACACCGTGAAAGCCTGGTCCGCTGCGGCGGCCGACGTAAGGATGGCCGGCGGCCCCTGGCCTGTCATGAGCAGCGCCGGGAGTGGCAACCACGGCATCACCGCCATTGTCCCCCCCTCGGTGGCGGCCCGCGCCTGGGGGAAGTCCGAGAGAGAACTGGCGGAGGCCCTCGCCTTGAGCCACCTCGTGACGGGCTTCATCAAGGCCCACACCGGGCGCTTGACCCCAGTATGCGGCTGCGCCATCGCCGCCGGGGCTGGGGCGGCGGCCGCGCTGGTCCGGCTCGGCGGGGGCACCCCGCGGCAGGCCGAGATATCGGTCGCTCTGCTCTTGTCCTCACTCCAGGGGATGGTGTGCGACGGCGCCAAGGGCTCCTGCGCCCTCAAGGTGGGCACCGCCGCGGCCGAGGCGTGCACCACCGCGCTTCTCGTCCTTCAGGGCCTCGCAGACCCGGGGGACCAGGGGATGATATCCTCCGACTTCGCCGTGACGGCGAAGAACGTGGGCGATTTCAGCAGGGAAGGGCTCACGGCCGCCGATTCGGCGATCCTCCGCATACTGCAGGAGATGGAGGCCGCCTCCAGGGACCGCCCCTAAAGGGAGGGCTTCAGGAGGGGATCACCAGTACGGGGCAGGGCGACTTCTCTATGATGGCTTCGCCGGTGCTCCCTACGATGAGTTCCCAGAAGTGACCGTGGACCGAGAGCCCCACCACGAGCATGCCGGGGTTGATCTTCTCGACCCTGCGGAGAATCTCCACCTCGGGGTGACCGCCCAGGACCTCGGCCCCCGTGCCGGGGTTCCACTTTTCCACTGACGCCCGCACCTCCTCCAGCGCCGCGGAGGCGGCCTGGAACATCTCCGTCGATGTGAGGGTGTCCTCCATGAACAGGGAGTGCAGGATGGTCATCGGGACGACCCTGCCGGCCAGGAGCTTCTTCAGTTCCCTGAAGACTACGTCGGTCCTGGTGGGGGAGAGGTCCGCCGCCACCGTTATCCTGCGGAAAGGGTCGGGCGGGGGCATGACGCCGCTCGAGGCCTTGAAGACGAGGTGGGGCAGGGCCATGAGCCGCAGGGAAGGCACCACCACGTCCTCCCGGTCGGCGAAAAGCGCGCACAGGGAGCACCCCTCGGAGTGGGCTATCTCCGGCAGTATCTCGTAGGGGTCGCCGACAACGACGAAGGACCTGTTCTTGATGCCGATGGAAGTGAGTTCCGCCCCGATGAGGCCCATGGACCTTTCCGCCTTGTGGACCATCGGGCCCGTGTCCATGCCGCCTATGGGTTCTAGGACGTGGACCAGGACCAGTTCCGAGGACGGGTCGGCCACGTTCCGGGTCGTCCAGGCCAGCCCCTTTCGTGAGAGGTCCGAAAGATCGATCGGGAAGAGGATCTTTCTGAACATGGCCGATGCCCCCTTTAATTTTGTGCTAGACTAAAACGAGTTTAACAGATGAAGGTATACCGTCAAGGATGCCGATCGTTCATCCTCTTGTGAGGAGGTCCGCCTTTGAAACTGTCCCAGGATGCCACCTGGCGCCTGCTCGAGGGCTTCCGGTGGATCGTGAACAGGGTGCCCCACGCCCCCGCGGTTAGTCTCGGGGGGTGGGCGGGTGTGCTGGTGTGGTTCTTCAGCCGGGCCAGGGTCGATCGCGCCGAGGCCAGGTGCGTCAGGGTCCTCCAGGTGGGCGTGACTACGGCCAGGGCCATCGTGAAAGAGTCCTACCGGAACCTAGGGCGGGGACTGGCCGAGGTGCTCCGGCTGCCCTCCCTCTGCCCGGGACTCCTGGACTATGTCGAGGTCCACGGCGAGGAGAACCTCAGGGAAGCCCTGGCGAAAGGCAAGGGGGTCGTAGCCCTGACGGCCCACTTGGGGAATTGGGAGTTCGCCGCCGCAGCCCTGGCCATGATGGGTTACCCCATGAACGCCATCGGCGCCGAGCAGAGGGACCCCCGCGTAACGGACCTGGTCGTATCCCTGCGTTCGTCCTGCGGGGTGAAGACCATGAGCCGGGGGTTCGACCTCAAGAGCGCCGTCCGCTGCCTGAAAAAAGGCGAGGTCCTGGGCGTGCTCCTCGACCAGGATTTCGGTGACGATGGCATCGTGGTCCCCTTCATGGGCGTGCCGGCGAGCACGCCCTTCGGCCCGGTCAAGATGGCCGACAGGATAGGGTCCGCCGTGGTTCCCATTTTCATCGTGCGCCGGTCCGATGGCGTGCGCCACGACCTTTATATCGAGCCCGCCCTGGGCGAGGCAGGGGGGGCCCCCTTCGGCGAGAAGGTGGAGGCCTCCCTGGAACTGTGCAACGACACCCTGGGCGAATGGATAGCCCGCCACCCGGGGCAGTGGATGTGGCTCTACCCGCGGTGGGCTTCGACGACGGAGGGCCCTTGAGATGCTCATCGCCGTCGATCCCGGGACCGACAAGTTCGGCTGGGCCGTCACCACCGATTCGGGCGACCTCCTCCTATCGGGCGTCTCCGTTCTGGGTGACCTCGAGGCCTGGGCCGCGGCCGTCCTGGAGGGGGACTTCCCCTTCCTGGTAGAAAGGGCCATAGAAAGGTTCGACGCCGAAGACAGCAACGTCTTCCCGGGTTTCGTCATCGTAGGTTCCGGCACGGGAAGCGCCCCCTGCATCAAGAGGCTGGCCTCCGCGGGGCTCCGGGTTGAACAGGTCCCCGAAGAGTACTCCTCGGAAAGGGGAAGGGCGCTCTACTGGCAGATCCACCCCCCCAGGGGGCTGCGGCGGCTCATCCCCAGGGGCCTTCTCGTCCCCCCCAGGAGCGTCGACGACCTCGCCGCCTGGAGCCTGGTCCTCCGCCGCCTCGGCCGAGACGGCCCCGCCCGGGGCCGGGAAAAGAGCTGAACCTATTCCACCAACGGCCACAGGAGCATCCACCCGGGCCAGGGCCCTGCGCGGCCAAAATCCCAGGTTTTCCAATTCTCGGGGGAGAAGGCGGCCGTTGAAAAGCACAGCCACAGGATCAACCTTTAGGAGATCATTATCCCAGCGGCTCTCTCGGCCAAGGGGGAAACTGGAAGGGTGGCCCGCCTCTCCAGGGGCGGGAAGAAGCGGCCTGCCCCGAAGGACCTCCCGCTCAGGACGGGGAGTAGATCCTTTCCAGGCAGGCCTCGGCGAGGGATTCGAGACTGGAGACCATCCCGCCGGGTTCGAGCCCCGAGGCCTGGTAAGCGAGGGGCAGCTCGGTGCAGGCCCCGATCACGGGGAGGTCCCTTTGTCCCTTGAGGCGGCCGACGGCTTCCGCCATGGCCGCCCCCGAGCGGTCCAACCGGTTGGCCTTGACCAGGGTCACTACCTCCTGCAGATCCCCCTGGACGTCGGGGCCGGGGAGGAGCAGGTCGTAGCCGTGCTTCAGGGCCTCGCGGCTGTAGATCCCCGAAGCGACGGTCCCCATCGTCGCGGCGAGCCAGGCCCCTTCGGGGTTCCTCCGGCGGGCCCGCTCCAGGGTCTCCTCGACGATGTGCACCAGGGGGACCTTCAGTTTTTCACGGAACCGGTCGATGAACACGTGGGCCGTGTTGCAGGGTACCGCAAGCAGGTCGGCGCCCCAGGATTCGATCCTCCTGAGGCCGTCGAGGATAAGCGGGGCGGGGTCTTCCCCGCCCCGCAAAATGGCCGCGGTCCTGTCCGGCACCTGGGGGTTCGAAAAGAGGAGGACCTTCGGGTGGTCCTGGTCCCTCTCCCCCCCGGCCAGTACGGCGAGCAGGCGCAGGAACTCCGCCGTCGCCGCCGGGCCCATGCCCCCGAGGACGCCCAGGACCTTACGCGGCCTTCGTGACATCCCTGAGTTCACCCTCCGTTTTCGCCACCACGACCGCGACCGCGGCGTCGCCGGTGATGTTGATCGACGTCCGGGCCATGTCCAGCACGGCGTCGATTCCCGCCAGCAGGCCCACGCCCTCCACCGGCAGCCCGGCCTGGGTGAGGACCAGGGTCAGCATGATCAGCCCCGCCCCCGGCACGCCGGCGGTCCCGATGGAGGCCAGGGTGGCCGCCAGCAGGATCCCCAGCTGGGCCCCTATGGACAGTTCGATCCCAAAGGCCTGGGCCACGAAGAGGGCGCAGACGCCCTGGTACAGGGCGGTGCCGTCCATGTTTATGGTGGCCCCCAGGGGGAGCACGAAGGAGGCGATCTTCTCGGAGACCCCCAGGTTCTCCTGGGTCACCCTCATGTTGACGGGTAGCGTCGCCCCGCTGGAGCGGGTCACGAAGGCCATGATCGACGCTTCCTGCACGCCTTTGAAGAAGCGCAGGGGCGAGAAGCGGGCCCAGATGGAGAGGAGGCCCGAGTAGACGATGGCCGCGTGGAGGAAGCAGCCCAGGTAGACGGCGAAGATGACCTTTCCGAAGGGCGCCATCACCGATATCCCGTACTTCGCCACCGTCGTGGCGATCAGGGCGAACACGCCGTAGGGCGCCACCTCCATGACCATGCCCGTCAACTTGTACATGGTCTCGGCGAGGGAGTCCATCACGCTGATGAGGGGCTTGCCCTTCTCACCGGCGAAGATCGCCGCCATTCCCAGGAAGAGGGCGAAGACGATTATCTGGAGCATGTTGGCCTGCGCCATAGAGGCCACGGGGTTCTTCGGGAAAAGATCTATGATGACCTGGCCGATCTTCGGGGGGGTCGGGATCTGGAAGGCCGAGAGGTCGGCCCCCAGGCCCATTCCCGCGCCCGGGTTGATGATATTGCCCAGGACTAGACCGATGGCGATGGCGATAGCGGTGGTGATGAGATAGAGGGCCAGGGTCTTGATCCCCACCCTCCCCAGGGAGAGGGGGTCGCCTATCGAAGCCGTGCCCACTACGAGGCTCGAAAAGACCAGGGGGACGACGAGCATCTGCAATAGCGCTATGAAGATGGAGCCGACCGGGGCGATGACGGAGACCTTTTCGCCAAAAACCACGCCGGCGATGATGCCGGCCACGAAACCGATCGCGATCTTCCAGACAAGGGGGATCTTCTTCTTTTCAGCCAATTCAATCCCACTCCTTTCAACTGCTCACGGGTTTCCGGCTTTTTCTTCCGCTCTCCTCACCAGGTTCCGTCGCCTTCTCATCACCTCCGACGGGGGGCAGGAAGACAGGAGGGATGGGTTGAATTGCACTCCTTTACAAGGGTGATTATATATCCTCCCGGAGCTTTTGTCCTTTCCCTCGGCTCCCGTCGAGCCCATGGGGACGAGTGGGAGCGTTGCCTTGCCCCGTCTCCCTTTTGTGCCTAAAATGTGCGGTATACCTGGAGGGGCGCCGGCAAGGCGCGACGGGATGAGGAGGAAGGACGTATGGCGCGCAACATCGTTCCCAGGAAAAAGGACTATTCCCAGTGGTACCTGGACGTGATCAAGACGGCGGAACTGGCCGACTACGCTCCCGTGAGGGGCTGCATGGTCATCAGGCCCAACGGTTATGCCCTGTGGGAGTCGATCCAGGGGCACTTCGACGAAGCCTTCAAGGAGACGGGCCACGTCAACGCCTATTTCCCGCTCCTCATCCCTAAATCCTTCCTTGAAAAGGAGGCCGAGCACGTCGAGGGCTTTGCGCCGGAATGCGCCGTGGTGACCCACGCCGGCGGGGAGGAACTGGAAGAACCGCTGATAGTCCGCCCCACCTCTGAAACGGTCATCGGCCACATGTACAGCAAGTGGGTCCAGTCCTGGAGGGACCTGCCCATCCTCATCAACCAGTGGTGCAACGTGATGAGGTGGGAGAAAAGGTCCAGGCTCTTCCTCAGGACCTCCGAGTTCCTCTGGCAGGAGGGTCACACCGCCCACGCCACCAGCGAGGAGGCAATGGAGGAGACCCTGAAGATGCTGGGTGTCTACCGGGACATCATGGAAAACGTCCTGGGCCTCCCCATCCTGGCCGGTGAAAAGTCCGAAGGCGAACGGTTCCCCGGCGCGGACAACACCTATTCCTGTGAAGCCATGATGAGCGACGGGAAAGCCCTCCAGGCCGGCACGAGCCACTTCCTGGGGCAGAACTTCGCCAGGGCCTTCGACATCACCTTCCAGAACAGGGAGGGTGAACTGGACTTCGCCTGGACCACCAGCTGGGGGTCCTCGACGAGGCTCATCGGGGCCATAGTAATGACCCATTCCGACGACGACGGGCTGGTGCTGCCCCCCAGGGTAGCGCCCGTCAAGGCGGTGATCGTCCCCATAAGCTCCGACCAGTCCTACGTGGACGAAAAACTCCTCCCCCGGTCCCGGGAGGCGGCGGAAAGGCTGAACGTCCTCCTGGGCAAACGCTCCGTCAGGATCGACACCGACTTCCACCTGAGGCCCGGCGACCGCTTCTTCGCGAACCTCCAGAAGGGCATCCCCCTGCGGCTGGAACTGGGCGAGAAGGAGCATGGGAAAGGTCTCTTCCAGGCGGTCCGGAGGGATACCGGCGAGCGCCTGGACATTCCCTGGGATCGGGTGGAGGAAAGGGTGCCCGCACTGCTCGAGGAGATCCAGCAGGACCTTTTCGCCAAGGCCCTGGCTTTCCGGGAGAAGAACACCGTCAGGGTCGGCGGCTTCGGGGAGTTCAAAGAAGCTTTCCGCGGCCGCGGCGGTTTCGTCGAGGCTTTCTTTGCCGGCGGCCGGGAAGAGGAGAAGGCTATCAAGGAAGAGACGGGAGCTACTGTTCGCTGTTTCCCCATGGAAAGGGAGGAACGGGGCGACTGTTTCTTCACGGGCAGACCGGGGGCGAGGCTGGCGGTGTTCGCCAGGGCCTATTGAACCGCCGCCCCGCGGCACGGCGCGGGCCTGGCTTACGGGCGCGCCGCCGTTGCTCTATAATTGAAGTATTGGAGAGTTCCATGACCGACCCGCTGACCCATCGGGATAAAACGGGCTGGGAGGAGAGAACATGGTGTCCGAGCGAACCGTCGGGGGGACAGTGATCCGGCTCCGCAAGGGCGATATCACCTGCTACGAAGGGGAAGCCATAGTCAACGCCGCCAACTCGGCCCTCTGGATGGGTTCCGGCGTCGCGGGGGCCATCAAGAGGCTCGGCGGCGAGTCCATCGAGAGGGAGGCTCTGGGCAAAGGGCCCATTGAGCCGGGTGAAGCGGTCGTCACCGCCGCCGGGGCCCTCAAGACCCGGTACGTGGTCCACGCCGCGGCCATGGGGCCCGACCTCGTCACCAGCGAGGCCCTCATCAGGGCCGCCACCCAGAACAGCCTCTATAAGTGCGACGAACTCAAGATCCGTAGCGTGGCCTTCCCCGCCCTCGGTACCGGGGTGGGGGGGTTCCCCGTGGACAAGTGCGCCCATGCCATGATCGACGAAGTATTCCTCTATCTCCAGGAGGAGACCGACACCTCCCTGCGGGAGATCGTCTTCTTCCTCTTCGGCGAGGAGACCTACCGGTCCTTCGGCAAGGCCCTGGAGGAGCGGGCGACGGCGTAAAACCGGGGCCGGAGGATCGAAGGGCTGACCCGGCCTGTTCTTCCATACTGCGGATCCATAACATAAGATGAGAGTGAATTCTACTGCTGCGGTTGCCCCTGGTACATGACAGGCTGCCTTGGCGGCCGTAATGTAGCGCCTTTCAACAAGTGGTCTTTGCCCCTCCCTTTCCCCTTCAAAAAGCCCTTAAAGCCGGCTGGAGACACCCTCCTTGTGGAATAAGAGACCCTCTCGCTTTAATCTCCATGGTCTTTACCGCCGGTTCCTTGCAGCTTATTAACGGTCACCCAAGATGATTTTAAAGGAAATGCTCAAAAGGGCTTGACATACCCTGCCGGGTACTCTATCATCCTTTTTCGTAAGCTAAATTTAAACTAAAGGATCACTTAAATCCTGTAGCGAAAATAGAAGGTGTGCTGACCTGGAAACCTATGAATATCTTGTAAAAAATGAATCCACCGCTCGGAAGTACCTGTTGAGTTTTTGCTGGAAAAACCAACAGCGCTTCTGCCCGCGGTGCAGGTCAAGGTCCTTCACGAAGCTTGGGGACGGCCGGAGGAGATGCAAGCGTTGCGGGTACCTTTACCATGACTTCTCCGGTCGCTGGATTAATCTAAGCCGCCTGGCCCCGGACCAGTGGCTTAGGGTGGTCAAGCTCTTTGAACTCGAATTACCGGCGAGCGCCATCGCCCGCCAGGCTGGCATAGCCTATAACACCGCCCACAGGGCGGTGACGGTGCTGAGGATGGCTATTCTAGCCCACGGGGAGGATGCCCCGTCGCTCCTTCCGATCATGATGGGATCGGGGGGGCCTCTTTTCCGGGGCGGGCGTCAGGGCGGCGAGGAGTCGTGGGAGGACCCTGTCTTCGGGCTGGCCTTCCGGGGCGGACGGATAATGGTCGATGTCATCCCGGGGTGCAAAGTCGAGGATCTTCTCGGCTCGGCCGTCGAGAAGGGCCGTCACGGCAATGTCCTTTGCACCGACCGTTTTGAAGCCTACGATTCGATCCTGTACTCCGGTTTCAACCGCCTTGCCGTGGGTCACGGGAAAAACCGTCCCGGCGGCAGGGGCCACGTAAACGGGCTGGAAGGCTTCTGGAGTTTTGCCAAGGAAAGGCTGATGAGGCATCATGGCATTGCCGGGAGATACTTCCCCCTTTACCTGAAGGAATTGGAGTTCCGGTACAACCACAGGCAACAGGCTCTATTTGACCAGCTGTGCCGGTTCCTTTGCGGTTTTGTGCCCTCGTCGGAATGACGGCACATCGGTCTTAAGTATCATCGGGTTCCTTTAAAGGTCCACCCGGTGAGGGCACGCAGCTTTTGATCAACGACTGGGAGGTTCCTGTTTTTTACCAGGAACGAAAAATTCAATATATTTAATTCGAAAGCTAGGAGGTAGGTCGAAGTGCGTCTATTTTCGAAAAAGAGTCTTCAGTTTTGGTTTTACCCCTTACTATTCATCCTGTGTTTCTCATTGGGGGGCGTCCAGGCGGAAGCGAGGGAAGTGACCACCGTTGACTCCCTGCTCAAAGCAATATCCACTAACCCTGAAGTCCTTGCCAAGTGGTACTCCTTCAGCGCTTCCGAGAGGGAACTCGGTTCGGCCCGGGGTGGGTTCAGGCCCCGGCTGGACCTGACCGCCGGTATAGGCCGAGAATACCTTGACGGCCAAGGCTACGCGGGTCGCGACTTCCAGGAATATACCAGGAACGGCGTTTCTTTGAGCCTCACCCAGATGATCTTCGACGGGAACTATACCTCGAGCAGGGTCAAGAAGCTGAGCCATGCCCAAAAAATGCGCTACTATGACCTCATTTCATCGATGGAACAGGTTGCCCTGGCCGCCCTGAGGAGCCACGAGGACATGATAAGGTACAGGACCCTTGTTGAGATGGCCAGGGAAAACATGGCAAGACATGAAGAGATCAAAAATAAGGTCCAGGAGAGGACCGCCGCCGGAGTCGACAGCCAGGTCAACCTCGAGACGGCGAAGGGCCGGCTCGCCCTCGCCCGAGTCAATCTCATGACCGAGGAATCCAACCTGCATGACAGCGGGACCCAGTACGTCAGGGTCGTCGGTGAGAACCCCGGGGAGGGGTTGGGAAAGAGCGCCATCGACCTGGCGCTGCCCGGGGAGATCGACTCCTCCATGGAAAAGATCCTGGCCGACAACCCCCTGGTCTGCTCTCACCAGGAGCAGGTCAACTCCATGTCTTACGCCGTCAGTGAACAGAGATCAAAAATGAGCCCCAGGCTGGATTTCAGGGCCAGCGCCAATTTCGAGAACGACGTCGACGGCGTGAGAGGCCACAGGGACAAGAGGGTCGTCGAGCTCATACTGAGGTACAACCTCTACAACGGCGGCTCTGACAAGGCCGACATCGAGCGTTACGGCGAACTCCTGAAGGAAACGGAAGAGAACAAGAATAGGGCCGAACGGGACGTGAAGCAGATAGCCCTCGTCTCTTTCAACGACGTCAGGACCCTGAGCGAACAGCTTGAAAGCCTCGACCAGCACAGGCAATACGCCGACCATACCAGGAAGGCCTATGGGAAACAGTTCGAGGCCGGAAGGAGAAGCCTCCTGGACCTGCTCGACGCTGAAAACGAATATTTCCAGGCGAACAGGGCCTATGTGAACGCCGAATCCAACTTGACGATAGCCAAGGCCAGGTACCTCGCGGCCTCGGGGCAGCTGCTGAAATACTTTAACGTCTTCGGTGACAGCCTGCCGTCGCCGGAAGAGATCCGGTTGGAGATCGTAAAAGACAAGGTGCAGTAAGGTATCCATGGGGAACACCGAAGCGGAAGCCCGAAGGATGAACGGCCCTGCCCTCGAAGAGCAAAGGCCGGGAGAGGTTCCGGAGTACACCTTGCGGGGCGGCCCGTTGGCCGCCTCGCTCGCGGTCCTTTCGAGTTTCCACGGTGTACATGCCTCTGTCGATACGCTGCTGGCCGGTCTACCCCTTGAGAACGGCCGGCTCACGCCCTCCCTCTTTTCCAGGGCTGCCGAGAGGGCGGGCCTTTTGACCCGGGTTGTGAGGACTCCCCTCGACAGGCTCAACCCTGTCCTGTTCCCCGCCGTCCTGATCCTCGCCGAGAACAACTGCTGCGTGGTCTTTTCGGTCGACAAAGAGGCCGGGAAAGCGCGCGTATCCTTCCCCGAGGTTGGCCCGGACGAGACGGAAATAGGTTTGGAAGAACTGGGCGAAAGCTATACCGGCTTCGCGATCTACGCCCGCCCCCGGTTCCAGTTCGACGAGCGGGCGGTACGCACGAAAAAACTGGAAAAGGAACACTGGTTCTGGGGCGTCATCTCCGAACATCGCCACCTCTACCGCGACATAATCGTGGCCTCCGTCCTGAGCAACCTCATCGCCTTTTCGATGCCCCTTTTCGTAATGAACGTATACAACCGGGTCGTGCCCAACAGGGCCGTCGAGTCTCTGTGGGTGATGGCCATAGGCGTGTTCGTGATGATCACGGCCGATTTCGTCATTCACATGACGAGGGGGTACCTCGTCGACCTTGCAGCGGCCAAGACTAACGTTAAACTCTCCAGGGAAATGATGGAGCACGTTCTCGACATGAGGAGCGAGGAGAGGTCCCCCTCGGTGGGGTCTTTCGCCGGCAGCATCCAGGGGTTCGACAGCGTCCGTTCTTTCATATCATCCGCCACGGTCCTCGCCTACGTCGACCTGCCCTTCGCCCTCCTCTTTTTCCTGGTCATCGCACTGATATCCTGGACCCTGGTCATCCCCCTCCTGGTGGCTTCCGGGCTGATCCTCCTCCATGCCGTCCTCGTCCAGGGGCAGATGCGCGAACTCTCCGAGACCACCAGCAGGGCCAGTTCTCTCAAGAACGCGACCCTCATTGAAAGCCTCGTGGCGATGGAGACGGTGAAATCCCTGGGAGCCGAGGGGCACATCCAGTCTAGGTGGGAGAAGACCGTGGCTTTCCTGGAAAGGACCAACATCAAGCTGAGGCTGCTTTCCTCATCGGTGGTCAATTCCGTCCAGTGGGTACAGATGGCCGCCTCCATAGCCACCATGGTAGTAGGGGTCTACCTGATAATGAGCAACAGCATCAGCATGGGGAGCCTCATCGCCACCTACCTGCTATCGTCCAGGGCCATCGCCCCCATCGGCAGGGTGGCGGCGCTCCTGATGCAGTACCATTCCGCCTCCCGGTCCCTCAAGGCGCTGGACGAGATCATGCAAAAAGAGACGGAACGCCCCGCCGGTTCGGTGTTCATAAGCACGCCCCGGGTCCGCGGGTCCGTGCAGTTCCGGGGTGTCTCCTTCACCTACCCCGGGCAGGAGAGCACCGCCCTCTCCGACGTGTCCTTCACGATAGGCGCCGGCGAGAAGGTCGCCCTCCTGGGCCCCATCGGTTCCGGGAAGACCACCGTCAACAAGCTTGTCCTCGGCCTCTTCAGGCCCCAGGAAGGGAGTATCCTGATCGACGGCAGGGACATCCGCCAGATCGACCCATCAGAACTGAGAAAGAACATAGGCGTAGTCCCCCAGGACGTAATGCTTTTTTACGGCAACCTGAAGGACAACCTTCTTTTCGGCAGCCCTGCTGTCACGGACAGGGAGATACTCCTGGCGTCTTGGGTCAGCGGGGTGGAGATGTTCGCCAACACCCATCCCAAGGGTTTTGACATGCCCATAGGGGAGAGGGGGAGTTTCCTCTCCAGCGGGCAAAGGCAGGCCGTGGCGATCGCCCGGGCGATCATCAAGAACCCGCCGATCCTCATCCTTGACGAGCCCACGTCGTCCATGGACCACGTGATAGAAGAGCACATAAAGAAGAACCTGGCGGCGCTGGTGAAGGACAAAACGGTGATACTCACCACTCACCGCACGCCTCTGCTCAGCCTGGTGGACAGGCTCATCGTCATGGACCGGGGGAAGATCGTGGCTGACGGCCCGAAGGAAAAGGTATTGAAGGCTCTCCAAGAGGGCCAGGTAAGGAGGACGGCCTGATGGCGGGCCCCTTCGGCAAAAAAGAGTTTGACCGCGCGGGGCGCCTTATCTCCGCGGCCGAGCAGGTCGGGGACAAGGTCACCGGCGGAATATTCAACAGGCTCTTCTCCGGCGAGGCCGACGGCCCCTACGACTGGGGAACCGACGCCGAATGGGCGATCGAGGAACAAAGGCCCATAAGCAGCCGGATCATCATTTACTGCCTCTTCGTAACGCTGGCTCTCCTTTTGGCCTGGGCTTCCTACTCCTCCCTCGATGACGTCGTCCGGGGAATGGGCAAGGTGACGCCCACATCGGGGACGCAGCTCATCCAGGCCGTCGACGGAGGAGTAATAAAGGAGATCCTTGTAAAGGAATCGGACCTGGTCGAAAAGGACGCCGTCATAGTCAAGATCGACTCTACCCGGTTCACCTCCTCCTTCGGTGAAAGAAGGGCCCAAATAATGGCGCTCACGGCAAAAGCCGCCCGACTGGAGGCCCTTATCAAGGGACACGACTTCCAGGCGCCGGAAGAAGTGGAGGAAGCCGCCCCCAACGTGGTGGAACATGAAAGGCAGCTCTACAGGACGAGCCTGGACGAACTGAACTCGGCGATCTCCGTCGGCAGGGACAGGGTCTCCCAAAGACGGCAGGAACTGGTCGAATCCACCTCCAGGTTGGGGCAACTCTCCACGGCCTTTGACCTGGCCACGGAAGAACTGAACGCGACCAGGTCTTTACTGGAGTCCGGCGCTATATCCCCCCTCGAAGTGAAGAGGCTGGAGAAGGAGGTCGCCAGGGCGAGGGGAGACCGGGACCAGGCAAAGGCCCAGGTCTCGAGGGTCAAGTCCTCCGTAACGGAAGCGGAAGGCCAGGTCCGCGAGGTCAGCCTGAGATACAAAAACAACTGGAGCAACGAACTATCGGTCACGATGGCCAACCTTGAAAGTCTCATCGAAGGCAACAAGGCCCTCGAGGACAGGGTTTCCCAGTCCGAGGTGCGCTCTCCGGCCAGGGGGGTCGTCAAGCGGCTCTTCGTGAACACCGTCGGGGCGGTGGTCATGCCGGGAGGGGCCATAGCGGAGGTAGTCTCCGAAGAGGACGAACTGGTCATAGAGGCGAGGCTCTCCCCGAGCGACAGGGCCTTCGTAAAACCGGGACAGGATGTGGTGGTGAAGTTCACCGCCTATGAGTACGCCATCTATGGCGGACTCGACGGGAAAGTGGAGTACATAAGCCCCGACACGATCGTCGATGAGAGGGGCGGCACTTTTTACACGGTAAGGGTAAAAACGGCAAAAACGACCTTGGGTCAAAACAGGCCTATCCTTCCGGGGATGGTCGCGCAAGTGGACGTTGTAATAGGGAAAAAAACGGTGCTCTCCTATATCCTCAAGCCCCTTTTCAGGGCGAAAGAAAAAGCTTTGCGAGAACACTGATCCCATATACATCTTTAAAAAAAGACTATTTTGGCATGGAGGTTGAAGATAATGGGCAACAATAAATTAACCGTCGTCAAAATAACCGGTGAGGCCTTCAGGCAGACAGAAGACAGGCTGCTGATCCCCATCCAGAAGGGTGACCTCATCCCCGAGGGAGAAATAATAATAGTAAGGTCCGGCCAGATCCTGCTGATGGACTCCGCCGGTAATCCTTTCGAGCTGTCGGAAGGTTCTTCCCTGGCGGTGGGGGGCGGCCCTGCCCCGGAGGATGTCCCGGAGCCGGTAGCGCTGTCTCCGTCAGACCTGCCGGCCGAGGCCTCAGCCCATTATGAGCCGGCAAAAACCGCGGCTCCTTCGACTCCCTCTCCCGGCGGTGACATCGAAGAGGACGTAGTACAGGAGGGCCACTCTCACGTACGGCTCGGGAGGATCCAGTACGAGAATAATTCCGGGCTTGACTATATTCGTGATGTCAACGAAGTCTTCCACTTCGACACTCGGGCTACGAGGAACCCCCGCGTAAGCTTCAGCTACGATTATGCCGAGGGCAAGGACCCTTTCCCGCGCCCCGAAATAGAGGACCCCTATTCGGGATGGGACAGGATACCCCAGAGCGGGTGGGCTAACAGGCCTCCGATAGGTACGTCTATACCTGACCAGGCCAGCGACGATGCCGATAGGATAGATCTCGGCTTTTCCGGATTCTTCAAGGATCCGGATTCCGACGTTCTTACTTACAGCGCGGAGGGTTTGCCCGCCGGTCTGAGCATTGACCCTGTCACGGGGGTTATCTCGGGTACCATAGACCGTTCCGCCTCCCAGGGCGGCCCTGGTGATGACGGTGTCTACACGGTGACGGTGACGGCGACGGACCCCCACGGTGCCAGCACGTCCCAGACGTTTACGTGGACCGTTACGAACCCTGCTCCGGTGGCGGAGGACGACGCGAACACGACGGGCGAGAACGACCCGCTTGATATTTCCAAGGAGCTCGGTGTCCTTTCCAACGACAGCGACCCTGACGGGGACCCGCTTTCGGTGACGGAATTCACCAACGGGACCGACACGGCTTCAGCGGGTGGTACTATTTCCGGCACGAACGGCGGCACCTTCACATTGAACGCCGACGGCAGTTACACCTTTGATCCTGGGACGGACTTTGACTACCTGGCAGTAAACGAGACGGCGACGACGAGCGTGACCTACACCGTCAGCGACGGAGAGGGCGGTACCGACACGGCGACGCTTACGATCACGGTGACGGGTGCCAACGATGGCCCTGTGAGCACACCTATTGAAGGCCGGTCTGATTTCGACGCTGATGCAATAAGCCATGATGTATCTGGTTATTTCAGCGACCCTGACGCTTCGGACACCCTTACTTTCAGTGCCGAGGGTCTTCCCGAAGGCCTGACCATCGACACTGCCACGGGGGTTATCTCGGGTACCATAGACCGTTCCGCCTCCCAGGGCGGCCCTGGTGATGACGGTGTCTACACGGTGACGGTGACGGCGACGGACCCCCACGGTGCCAGCACGTCCCAGACGTTTACGTGGACCGTTACGAACCCTGCTCCGGTGGCGGAGGACGACGCGAACACGACGGGCGAGAACGACCCGCTTGATATTTCCAAGGAGCTCGGTGTCCTTTCCAACGACAGCGACCCTGACGGGGACCCGCTTTCGGTGACGGAATTCACCAACGGGACCGACACGGCTTCAGCGGGTGGTACTATTTCCGGCACGAACGGCGGCACCTTCACATTGAACGCCGACGGCAGTTACACCTTTGATCCTGGGACGGACTTTGACTACCTGGCAGTAAACGAGACGGCGACGACGAGCGTGACCTACACCGTCAGCGACGGAGAGGGCGGTACCGACACGGCGACGCTTACGATCACGGTGACGGGTGCCAACGATGGCCCTGTGAGCACACCTATTGAAGGCCGGTCTGATTTCGACGCTGATGCAATAAGCCATGATGTATCTGGTTATTTCAGCGACCCTGACGCTTCGGACACCCTTACTTTCAGTGCCGAGGGTCTTCCCGAAGGCCTGACCATCGACACTGCCACGGGGGTTATCTCGGGCACCATAGACCGTTCCGCTTCCCAGGGCGGCCCTGGTGATGACGGTGTCTACACGGTGACGGTGACGGCGACGGACCCCCACAATGCCAGCACGTCCCAGACGTTTACGTGGACCGTTACGAACCCTGCTCCGGTGGCGGAGGACGACGCGAACACGACGGGCGAGAACGACCCGCTTGATATTTCCAAGGAGCTCGGTGTCCTTTCCAACGACAGCGACCCTGACGGGGACCCGCTTTCGGTGACGGAATTCACCAACGGGACCGACACGGCTTCAGCGGGTGGTACTATTTCCGGCACGAACGGCGGCACCTTCACATTGAACGCCGACGGCAGTTACACCTTTGATCCTGGGACGGACTTTGACTACCTGGCAGTAAACGAGACGGCGACGACGAGCGTGACCTACACCGTCAGCGACGGAGAGGGCGGCACCGACACGGCGACGCTTACGATTACGGTGACGGGTGCCAACGATGGCCCTGTGAGCACACCTATTGAAGGCCGGTCTGATTTCGACGCTGATGCAATAAGCCATGATGTATCTGGTTATTTCAGCGACCCTGACGCTTCGGACACCCTTACTTTCAGTGCCGAGGGTCTTCCCGAAGGCCTGACCATCGACACTGCCACGGGGGTTATCTCGGGCACCATAGACCGTTCCGCTTCCCAGGGCGGCCCTGGTGATGACGGTGTCTACACGGTGACGGTGACGGCGACGGACCCCCACGGTGCCAGCACGTCCCAGACGTTTACGTGGACCGTTACGAACCCTGGACCTACAGCGATAAACGACTTTGGTGATGTCACGGAAGATACAGCTATCACCGCTACCGGCAATGTTCTTGGCAATGATATTGATCCCGACGGCGACCCCTTGCTGGTGGATAGCGTCGATGGACAGGCGATCTCCGAGGGCGGTAGTGTGTCGATCGATGGCGCCTACGGCACGGTAACCATCAACTCCGATGGCAGTTACACCTACAACCTGAACAACACGGACCCGGCAATCCAGGCCCTTGCTCACAACGACCCTTATTTAACGGACACCTTCACCTACACGATCACCGATGATGAGGGAGGCAGTTCCAATGCCACGTTGACCATTAGAATTCACGGCACGAATGACGCGCCGGTGATCTCCAAGGGAGCTGGCGACAGCGATTCCGAGAGCTTCACTGAGACCGATGACCCCTTGGTTTCTCCTGACACCAACACCTTGTCCTTAAAGGATATCGATACGACGAACACGGTAGAAACAGATGTTGTAAGCGTAGTTAAAAGTGGCGAAAGCACCTACCATGGCCCCTTGCCAGACAATCTTCTTGATATGTTAACCGTGAGCGGCGGGCTGGCTTCAGGAGAGACGGAAGGAAAGATCCACTGGACCTTCGATTCGGGGACCGAAGCCTTCGATTTCTTGCCGGCGGGCCAGAAGTTGATCCTGACCTACACGATCGAGGCTAAGGATAGCTACGGGGACACCGACACTCATGACGTCACCATCACCATCACCGGCACCAATGACGTGGGCGAGATCATCGACGACACGGGAAACACCAATGAGGATGTCACCCTTACCGGCAATGTCCTGGACAATGATATTCCCGACCCGGATTATGGCGAGAGCCTGATCGTGAGTGGTTTCAAAGTCGATAGCGACGGAGACGGGGTCCAGGAGAATTATTTCGCCGGTGACACCGTGACTCTTAAAACCTCCACAGGGGGCCGTATAGGAACCTTCCAGCTGAACGCCAACGGGAGTTACACCTTCACGCCTCACCATAACTACAGTGGGCCTGTCCCGGAAATTAGCTATAAGGCTGGCAATCTTTCATTCGATGGCTGGGCTACGCTGAAGATTACGATTAACCCCGTCGCGGACGCACCGAAGTGGGAGGTCCACAGCGGCGTAGAAACCAACGAGGATGAGATGATCTCCCTCAATTTCAAAATGCCTGCGATCACCGATAACATTGATGAAAATGGCGCTTTGCCCGGAGACTATCCGGAGAGGCTGGGTTATATCGAACTCCGGAGCGTCGACACCGGGGCGAAGATTTATAAAGGCGACGGTACCACCCTTCTTTTCACGGGGGCTAACAACACCATGACGATAGTCATCGTGGACGAGCATGGGAACCTCGATACCACCGTCCACTACACCGATCTGACCTCGGATTCGAACTATGGGTCCGCGATCAAACTGACCCAGGCCGAATTCGAGGCATTGAAAATCCTCCCCCCTGCCAATCGTCATAATGATATCGACATGACCCTGAGGGTGACCAGTTATGAGACCGATGATTCCGGAAACCGGGACACTTCCGTTCCCGGGGCCGCCGCCTCGAGGGATATCCATGTCGAAGTTCTTGCCGTCACCGACGATGTCGACCTCAAGATCGCCGGTTCCGACGTTTCTTACAGCGCAACCATTGACGAGGACACCACGCTGAACCTTTCATCGTTGCTATCGGCCAATTTCGATGATCTCGATGGTAGTGAAAAGCGATCCATCGTCATATACAATCCGGAGGGCAACGACCCGATAGCCGTCAACGGCACTACGGTCAACAGCGGGTCCTCGATCACGATCGACGCCCCCGGCCTCAGCACTTCCACGACGGGTTTTCCGGCCATCTCCATAGGGGGAGCGGCCAACATCAGCGGAGACCTCAAGGGCATTACCGTTACTCTCCGCGCCCAGGATACCGACAGCGATTCTCCCGGCCATACGCCCGCGGTGAAAACCGACAGCGTCACCCTGGATCTTTACGTCAACCCCGTGGCGGGCGATGTAACTGCCCCTCCTGTGAGCACCGAAGAGGATACAGCCGTGAAGTTCATGGAAGACCTGGCGCTCACCGATACCGACGGAAGCGAAGTGATGGACAGCATCACCATAAAGGAGGTTCCCACGGGCTGGGTAATAAAAGACTCTGGCGGCACCGTGGTTCACACCGGCGACGGTTCATCAGACTACTCTGTCCCAGTCGCTCATGTTTCCGATGGGAGTTACAAGGATTACACTATCACGCCACCGGCCCATTCGAGCGCCGATGAAACGCTCACTGTCTCCGTCCAGACCACGGACACCAAAGTTGTCGACGGAACCACCGTGACTTCGACCGAGACGGTAGACCTGGGTGTCAAGGTCACCGTGACACCCGTGGCTGAAGTAATAGGGACCGACACCGACGGTGATGGCATAGACGACCTCACCATGAGCGGAGACCATACTTATACCACCCACGCCCTTGAAGACACCTGGTTCGAGCTCAACCAGGACGGGTTCGACTTCAAGACACCCTGGTCCAACCAGGACCCCGATGAAGAGACTTACGCCCTACTAACGCCCAAACTCAACGGCGGGGCCACCTCCGCTATTGGCTCACAGTTCAAGTACTCCGAGGACAACGGCAACTCCTGGGTGACGCTGACTTACAACGGCTCTGCCCCGGTGGAAATACCGGTCGAGTACCTCGATACAGTGGAGTTCAAGGCTACCCCCAACGTCAAGGGGAGCTTTGAGATCGAGGTACAGGCCAAGACAGTGGACACAGACCCTGACACGGGAGACAAGGTAAGCGCCGTTTCAGGAAGCGCCACCCTGACCAACGGAGTGATCGAACCCGTGGCCGACAAGGTCACCTTGGCGGTATCTTCGGGTTTGAACACCCTCGAGGATGTCCCGGTCGCTCTCAAGGTCCGGCCCACCAGCAGCGACCCCTCGGAGACCTTCAATGTGACCATAGAGGACATCCCCGATGGGGCGAAGTTCTACTATGACGGAGAGGAGCTGACGGTCTCCTCGGGAAGCGTGACCATAGAAGACTACTCGGCGGCCAAGACGCTCTCCATACTGCCGCCTCACAACAGCAACGAGGATTTTGTCCTGAAGGTCAGCGCTGTATCGGTGGACAGCCACGGCGGCATCACCGATGTCTCCGACGTTGCCACCCTCCTGATCACGGTAAATGTCCAGGGCGTGGCCGACCCCGCCATCCTCGACGTGCATAACTTCAGTACGACCGAAGCCGACCTGGACTCCGGCGGGAACGCCATAGCCCTGTCGGAGGTGATCAATAGCGCCTCCCTTACCGATACCGATGGGTCCGAGACCCTTACGTTGGTACTGACCGGTCTTGACCCCGAGTTCACCGTCGAAGGCGCCACCTTTACAGGTGGGGTCGGCACCGGCAGGGTATGGATCATCGATACGTCGAAGCTGGCGTCAACGAATATCGTCGCCCCCGAGAACTACAGCGGGGCGATCAAGCTGGATGTTAAGGCTATAACCACCGAGAACGACGGCGATTCCCTCACCGGCGCGCCTACGCCGATAGTGATTGAGGTCGCCCCTTCGCCGGAGGCGACCATCACCGGGTCTACCACCGCGCCGGAGGACACCCTGGTGCCGGTGAACTTCAGCATCGTCCATCAGCACGGCGACACCGACGAGGTCCTGTCATCCCTCTGGATCAAGGCCTCCGATGTGGAGGGGAAAGGCTTCACCCTCTACTACGGCAACTCCACGGCGACCACCCTGGCCGATGCCGCCGGCGCCTCGACGCCCGGAGTCGTGCTCGAAGACGGCTACTATAAATTGACGGGCGATGCCATTGATAGTATTTATGCGAAGGGGGCGCCCAACGCCCATGGGAGCTTCGATTTCGAGGTCAAATACGAAATAACCGATCCTTCAAGTGATGGTTCGCTGCCATCAGTCTCGAACCAGACCGACGACACCTATACTCTGACGGTCCGGGCTGTAACTGACGCGACGGAAACAAGCCTGGGCGAATTCGAGTTTACTGGTAACGCATCGGTCGATGGGACCACTGTAACGGCCGAAGGAAACACGTCGATCAGCATCCCCGTGACGGTCACCCAGCTGCCCGATCCCGATGCTGGCAACGAGCCCGATACGGACGGCAGCGAGCGGCTCGTAAGGTTCGTCATCGATGGTGTGCCCGATGGGGTGAGGGTGGAAGGGGGGGTCTACATTGGTGACACCCCGGATCATGAAAACACCGGACAGTGGCTCATTGAGAAAAACGTCGCTTTCAACGACACCGACCAAGTCATCGAGGATATTGTCTTCCATCTGGAAGGAAGCGCGGCCTTGGTAGGGGGGTTGAATGAAACGATCACCATAACCGCCGTGACCCAGGACACCGGAAGCTTTGAATTTAGGTCGGGGTCAAGCTGGACCCTCGTAACGGCCCCGGTGGGTGAGTTCGATGATTCTGACGCAACTCTAGGAAGCCCGGCCCAGATTATCACTTATGAACCGACCGGTGCCGGAGTGATGGAAGACACGCCTAAAGTGCTGAACGACCTCGTGGACTTCGAGATAACAGGTTCAAGCCCCTTCTCGATAACCCTGACGCACCTGCCGCCGGGAACGGTCGTAGAGGGCATGTTCCAGACCACTGTTGACGGGCAAACGGTATGGACGGCTTCCGGGACGGGGGGTAACGCCGAACTCCAGGCATTGCTTGACGGCATCATAGTCACGCCGCCAGAAAACTGGAACGAAAACAACCACCCGGGTGGGTTTTCCTTCTCGGTGCACCTGACCACCTACGCCGAGGGAGGTCAGCAGTATGATCACCCTCTGATCGTATCACCGGCGATTGAACCCGTAACCGATCCGGCCCTCATCGAAGTCAGCGCTCCCGATGTGTATGAGGGTGACCCCGTCCCCATCGACCTGGTTCTTTCCAACAGTGCGGACGGTGAGTTCTCTAAAATCGTCGGTGGGAAGCTCTATATCTCCCTGGACGAGACGGGTATGGATAAGCCGGGCACCCTGTGGTACGAGGGCAGCCAGCTCTCGCTGACCCCTGTGACAGGAGTGGCCGGGGTCGCCGATGGTAATTACTACGTGATAGAGGGAGTCACCGATATTTCCCAGACCGTGGGGCTCGTCTATACGCCGGAAGCTCACTCGTCGGGGCAGGCCACTCTGACTGCTACCCTGGTAGGGCAGGAGGAGAACGCCTCGAATATCATCACGAACACCGTGACGGGCACGCTGACGGTGGAACCGGTCAACAGCGGTTACGACATAACCGTCAATGACTCCTCCGGCAACGAAGATACGAAAATAGCCCTTGATTTCAGCGACAACGGGCTCATTGACAACGACGGATCAGAATCGGTGCTGTCGGCGGTCCTGGGTAACGTGCCCGAGGGCTACCTGGTCTTCTACGGTGCCGATGAGGCTTCCTCCGTGGCGGCCTCCAACCTGGGCAGTGACGGTTTTGGCAACACCTCCTGGTCGATACCGGTCACCGGCGGGTCCTTGCCGGCTTACATCGCCCTGTTGCCGCCGGAGCATTTCAGCGGGACCGTTCCGGGCCTGGAACTGTCGGTCTATTCGGGGGAAAGCACCCTTGACCCCACGGCGAGTACTGCTACTTTCAACCTGGAAGTAATACCCGTGGCCGACGGCCTGTCGATAACACCAACGAACACCTTCGGGATGGAGGGTGACCATATACCGATAAACCTCAACGCCTCGATCTTCGATACCGACGGTTCCGAGACGGTGACCCTTGAAGTCAAGGGTCTCGGGGATTACGCTTCCTTCTATTCGGGAGGCTCGCTGATCTCTTCAACTATTTATGATTCCGGTACGGATACTTATACCGTCAGCGGGATTGAAGCCTCCAAGATCGATGACCTCTCTTTCATACAGGCCTCTAAGACCGGGATGGTCGAAGTGACGGCCTATACCGTCGAGACGAATAACGGCGATACCTCTACACCGCCGGTAACAGGGAGCTTCGAGATCGATATCTTCGAGAAGATCGCCACCGCCGGCGACGATACGCTCCTCTATTCCGGCAAGCCTTTGGATGGGTTAGCCGGTGAGGATACGGTGATCATGAGATTCAACGAGGGTATCGACTTCGGGACGGACCCCGCCATCCGCAACGTGGAGATCTTTGACCTCCGGGGGGAGACGAGCGGTTCGAACACGTTGAACCACCTCTCGATCCAGGACGTCATCGACATCACCGACTCTAACAACACCCTCACCATTTTTGGCGATGCCAATGACAGCGTGAACATCATCGATGATGGCCACTGGACCACGGAAACGATCGACGGCTTCTACGTCTACACCCACGCGATCCACACCGACGTGATACTAAAGATCCAGCAGGAAATGATGGCAAATCTTGTCCCTGAACCTTAACGGCTTCGCCGAAAGCGTGTAAGCCTGATCCGGCCGCCCCCGGTGGGGGCAGCCGGATCAAGCCTTTTCTTGCGCGGGAGGGGCCCAGGCCTTTCGTTACGGCTTTTTTCGACCATGCACCCGCGGCCTTAA
>JAXGNU010000004.1:0-45000 GCA_040767805.1 Thermovirgaceae bacterium | reverse complement strand
TCGTAGTCCGGCACTCAGCCTTGCGCATCATCTGCAGGAAGGTTACAGGCATGGGAATATGTCTGTATATTGGTGGCAGGAGGAGATAATGTGTGAAGCTGAGTGCCGGATGGCGGTGTGCCTATTGAAGAATGAGCCGGCGAGTTACGGTACGTGGCGAGGTTAAGGGCTTGGAGGTCTGTAGCCGCAGGGAAACCGAGTCTTAAAGAGGGCGAAATAGTCTCGTATCGTAGACCCGAAGCCGTACGATCTATCCATGGGCAGGTTGAAGCCTCGGTGAAACGAGGTGGAGGACCGAACCAATGCCTGTTGAAAAAGTCTTGGATGACCTGTGGATAGGAGTGAAAAGCTAATCGAGTACGGTGATAGCTGGTTCTCCCCGAAATGCATTGAGGTGCAGCCTCGTATATTGGAAAGTGTCGGGGGTAGAGCTACTGGATGGATGAGGGGGACTGGGGTTCTACCGATTTCAACCAAACTCCGAATACCGGCACTGGATGTACGGGAGTGAGACTACGGGTGAGAAGGTCCGTGGTCGAGAGGGAAACAGCCCAGACCGACAGCTAAGGTCCCCAAGCCCGCGCTGAGTGTGACAAGGATGTGGGGGAGCCCAGACAGCCAGGAGGTTGGCTTAGAAGCAGCCACCCTTGAAAGAGTGCGTAACAGCTCACTGGTCGAGCGCCCCTGCGCCGATAATGTAGGGGGCTAAGCGCGGCGCCGAAGCTTCGGAATGAGTGTGCGAATGCATGCTGATTGGTAGGGGAGCGTTCTGTACGGGGTGAAGTCGTGCCGTGAGGCATGGTGGACTGTACGGAAGAGAGAATGCCGGCATAAGTAGCGAGAAACGCGTGAGAAACGCGTTCGCCGAAAGCCCAAGGATTCCTGGGGAAGGTTAATCCGCCCAGGGTTAGGCGGGACCTAAGGTGAGGCCGAAGGGCGTAGCCGATGGACAGCAGGTAGACATTCCTGCCCCGCCCTGATGACGTTATGACCGAAGGGGTGACGCAAGAGGCTAGGTGCTCCGGGTGATGGAATACCCGGTACAAGGATGTAGGGGGACGGACCAGGGAAATCCGGTCTGTTTTATAACCCTGAGATCTGATGTGGATTCGCCGTAATGGCGGAGAAGTCATTGAGGCCAAATTGCCTAGAAAAGCCTCTAGGGAGGAATCGGGGCGCCCGTACCCGAAACCGACACAGGTGGGCTGGCTGAGCAGGCTAAGGCGGACGAGGTAACCCTCACCAAGGAACTCTGCAAGTTGACCCCGTAACTTAGGGAGAAGGGGTGCCGCAGCGGTGAAGTGTTTGACATACGGAGCCGCGTGCGGTCGCAGAAACCAGGCCCAGGCGACTGTTTACTAAAAACACAGGACTCTGCTGAAGGCGTGAAGCCGACGTATAGGGTCTGACACCTGCCCGGTGCTGGAAGGTTAAGGGGAGAGGTTATCCGGCACTCAGCTGATATCATCGGTTGAGTTGCAGGCAAGCATTCGCTGTATTTTTCAAGGATCATAGTTTGCGAGATTTGGCGGATGGTATCTGCTGAGTGCCGGAGAAGCTTTGAACCGAAGCCCCAGTAAACGGCGGCCGTAACTATAACGGTCCTAAGGTAGCGAAATTCCTTGTCAGGTAAGTTCTGACCTGCACGAATGGTGTAACGATCTGGGCGCTGTCTCGGTGGGGGACTCGGTGAAATTGTGGTACCGGTAAAGACGCCGGTTACCCGTGGTGGGACGGAAAGACCCCGTGGAGCTTTACTGTAGCCTGATATTGGATTTCGGTATGTCATGTACAGGATAGGTGGGAGGCGTAGAAGGCATGGCGTCAGCTGTGCTGGAGCCGTCGTTGGGATACCACCCTTGATGTACTGGGGTTCTAACCGCAAGGGTCTGAATCGGCCTGCGGGACATTGTCAGGTGGGCAGTTTGACTGGGGCGGTCGCCTCCTAAAGAGTAACGGAGGCGCGCGAAGGTCACCTCGAGGCGAATGGAAATCGCCTGTGAGAGTGCAAGGGTATAAGGTGGCCTTACTGAGAGACCGACAGGTCGATCAGTCTCGAAAGAGGGTCCTAGTGATCCGGCGGTACCGAGTGGAAGGGCCGTCGCTCATCGGATAAAAGCTACCCCGGGGATAACAGGCTGATCTTGCCCGAGAGTTCCCATCGACGGCAAGGTTTGGCACCTCGATGTCGGCTCGTCGCATCCTGGGGCTGAAGCAGGTCCCAAGGGTTGGTCTGTTCGCCCATTAAAGCGGTACGTGAGCTGGGTTTAGAACGTCGTGAGACAGTTCGGTCCCTATCCACCATGGGCGCAAGTGGTTTGAGGGGAGCTGCTCCTAGTACGAGAGGACCGGAGTGGACGCACCGCTGGTGTACCGGTTGTGCCGCCAGGCGCATCGGCCGGGTAGCTATGTGCGGAACGGATAACCGCTGAAAGCATCTAAGTGGGAAGCCGGCCCCGAGATGAGACCACTCACCGCGGATAAAGCGGGTAAGGTAACACGGAGACTACGTGATCGATAGGCCAGAGGTGTAAGGGCTGCGAGGCCTTGAGCTGACTGGTACTAATTGACCGAGGCCTTAACCTCTTTGATCTGCTTCATCCATAAAAGGGCCGTTAATCGTTAATCGTAAGATACCGTCTTCCGTCAACCTTGAAAATAATGAACCCTCATAAGCCGATCTGTTTCAACAGGCCATGGCGAACCTGTTCTTCGCCCAAAGGGGGTCAAAGGCGGTTCTGTTCTTCAGGACCCCGTAGATTATGTGAAGCAGTTTGCGCATGCAGGCTATGAGAGCGGCTTTCTTGGGCTTGTTGCGGTTCGTCAGTCTTTCGTAGAACTCTTTCAGCAGGGGGTTGTATCTTATGCCGACCAGGGCGGGCATGTAGAGGTGCTTCCTCAGCCTGGACGAACCAGTTTTGCAGATGCAGGTCCTGCCCTTCACGGAGGTACCGGAGGTCCTTTCCGCCGGCGCTAATCCCGCGAAGGCGACCAGCTCCTTGACATTGTCGAACCGCTCGGCGCAGCGAATCTCGCTGATGAGTCCGGCGGCAGCGGTATCGGAAATGCCCGGTATCGACTTGAGGAGGTCCACCTGCTCTTTGAGTCCCGGTGAGTTCCGTATGTGTCCTTTGATCTTCTCTTCGATATCCTTAAGGCGCTGCTCCAGGTACTCCAGGTGCTCCAGGAGGGAGCTTTCCACTTCCCCGGAGTGGGATGGTACCTCCTTCAAGGCTTCGATCCTGTTTTTCTCCATCTGGACCATGGAGAGGATCTCCTCCCGGCGGCGGCAGAGCTGCCTGAGCCGTTCGACCTCGTTGTCGGGGGTCTCGAAGGCACGGACCTTGTCCCTTTTGACCAGGAACTCCGTGCACGAAGCTATGCCGCAGGCGTCTATGGCGTCCGTCTTGGTCCTGTGGAAGGAGGCCTTGAAGAAGCTCTTCACCTGGGCGGGGTTCAGGACGTAAACGGCCACATCGGGCTCGTCCTTCAGGAAGGTGGCGAGCTTGAGGTGGTAGACACCGGTGGCCTCCATCCCTATGAGGAAGAAGGTCTCTTCGCCATGGGGTTTCTTCTCCCTGAGGCTTTTCATCATCTTCCGGAACCCGGTGAGGCAGTTCGGGTAGGGATGGGGCTTTTCGCCAAGGACACAGACATGGATCTGCTTCTTGCTGACGTCGATCCCGACAAAACATTGGTTCATAGCTTCAACACCCCCGTAGGAAATGCTACAGTTGGTTTGTCGGGACGGCATTGTTCCCAGGGAACGGCCTCGTAAATGCGGGCTTACCGGGCCCCAAGCATACCGTCCGTTCTCGGTGGGAACGACTAGACCTATCTTACGAACAGGCTCTAGGGCCTCAGTCGTAAATCGGTCTTCGCCGTCCCGAAACCTACTGCCTTACAGGGTTCATTTTAGAACCGACGAAAGAATATACGAGTCGTGAATCGTAAGAGCAAAACGTAAAAGCAAAACGATCAGCCTATGAATTTGACCTTGCGATTCACGGTTTTCGACCCACGATTTACGACTCACGATTCACGGTTCTTCTGATTCACGATTCACGGTACTTACGACTCACGATTTACGACTTACGATTCACGGTATTTAAAAGGTTTTCGGTGGCCATGGCGGAGGTGACACACCCGGACCCATGCCGAACCCGGCAGTTAAGCCCTCCAGCGCCGATGGTACTGCCTCTTCGAGGGGTGGGAGAGTAGGACGCCGCCGGAAACCTTTTTTTACAGGATGAACCAAGGGCCGGAGGCGCATGCCTCCGGCCCTTTTGTATAGCCCTTCCCTGGGCCCCGGCAGGGGATCGACTAAAGCGCTTTGCCCTCCGGGGGGGTCAAAAACTGCGTCGCCTTCGACGTCCCCAGCCTGTCGGCCCCCTGGGCCACGAGGATCTCCGCCGCCGCGTAGGTCCTGATCCCGCCGGAAGCCTTTATCCTTACCCTGTCGGAGGCGGCGGTCCTCAAAAGGGCCACGTGGTAGAAGGTGACGCCACCGGCGAAGCCCGTGCAGGTCTTGAGGAAATCCACGCCGGCCTGCTCGGCCAGCATCACCGCGGTGACCGCCTGGGCGTCGTTCAGCAGGGGCATCTCGAGGATCACCTTGAGGACAGCCCCCCGGGAGGCCTCCCTCAGGGCCGAAAGGTCGTCCCGGAGGGCTCCCCTGTCGAGGGCCCTGGCGGCCCTGATATCCACCACGGCGTCCACTTCGTCGGCCCCGTTGTCCAGGGCCCAGCGTACTTCGGCGGTCTTAACCGGTATCGGGGTGGACCCCAGGGGGAAGGCCGCCACGGTCCCCACCTTGACCGCCGACCCCAAGAGGAATCGCCGGGCGTCGGGAACACAGCTCAAGGGGACGCAGACCGAGGCGAACCCGAAGCGCACCGCCTCGTCGCACAGGGCCGCCACGTCCTCCAGGGAGGCCCCGGCGGTGAGGAGTGTATGGTCGATGGAACTCCGGACCCTCTCCGGCGAGGGGCGTTCGAAGAGCCCGGCCTCGGCCTTGGCCGCCTTCATCCTTGCCCGCTTTGAGAGCAGTTCTATGTCGGTCACGGCTGTCACCCCTGCCTGATGCAGTCGCAGATATCCTCATCGCGGCCGCATCCCGGCGCGAGGAGGACCTCGGTTATACAGATCCTGCCCTGCCTCTGGAGGTAAAGGAGCAACCCCAGCAGGGAGGAGGACGACACGCCTATCTCGGCCGCCTTCGAGGGGATATCCATTCGGCCGGGCACCTCCTGGTCCAGCAGGATCTGGCGGCCCAGTATTTCGAGCCAGTTCTCAAAGAGGTCCTGTACTTCCGGCGTCGCCAGCGAGGAAAGCTGGGCCGTCCTCGAGACGGCCTCCAGCACCCGGGCCGCCGCCCTGGCGTAGTTCTCGCTGAAGACCCTGTCGTGATCATCCTTTGGATCGGTCATTACTTGTGGCCTCCCGTCCTGTTCTTTTCCCCCGGGGAAATCCCTTTTACGGGTCGTTTCGGGCATTCCGCTCTGGAAGATCAAACGCAATGATATCATAGACCCCAATGGCTTTGATGACTGTCCGGCGGGAGGTGACGATAGCCTTGAAGATCCTTCTTCTCGGTTTCGGCAACGTGGGGAGGGCCTTCTGTGAGATCGTCGAGGAGAAAGCCCCTATCTTGAAGGACCTGTTCGGCGTCGATGGCCGTTTCGTGGGTATAGCGACCCGCTCGAGGGGTTGCGTGAGCGACCCTGGGGGGCTGGATATCGGAGCCCTCCTGAAAAAGGAATCCTCCACGGGCAGGCTCGGCCCGGCCCCCTCCCGGGGTGGGCGGGGCTGTCCCTCGGCGGGGGAGATGGTCCAGGAGATGGATTACGACCTCCTGGTCGTGTGTACCTCCACCGCCCTCCAGTCCCCGGAAGAGCCGAAGGGCTTCATCCTCGGTGGGCTCCAGCGGGGGAAGGACGTGATCACCTCCAACAAGGGTCCTCTCTTCCTGGGGTACCGGGAGATACGGGACTTCGCCGCCGCCAGGGGAGCCCTCTTCCTGTTCGAGGCGGCCGTCATGGGCGGCACCCCCTTCTTCTCCTTCGCGAGGCACTGCCTCACGGGGTCGGAGGTCCTTTCCTGCGAAGGCGTAATGAACACCACCTCCAACTACATCCTCGACCTCATGGTCGCCGGCGCCTCCTTCGACGACGCCCTCCTCGACGCCAGGAGGAAGGGTTACGCCGAGACGGATCCAACCTTCGACATCGAAGGTTGGGACAGCGCCGTCAAGGCCTCGATCATCGCCCAGGTCCTCATGGACGCTCCCCCGGTCCCCCTGGAGGACATCGAGGTCCAGGGGATAAACCAGATCAAGACCAGGCTGCTCCTGGAGGCGGCCCACTCGGGCGGCGCCGTCCGCCTCGTCTCCAGGGTGGAGAGGGAAAAGGGCAGCGTCGCCATCACGGTCAGGCCCGAGGTCCTCTCACCCTCCAACCCCCTCTCGCGGGTCCACGGCGCCACCAACGGGGTGCTTTTCCTGACGGACACGCTGGGGGAGATCTTCGTCGCCGGCGGCGGCATCGGCCCGAGGCATACGGCTTATTCCCTGCTGAGGGACCTCATCGAGGTCGCCTGCTCGAGGAAGGGGGGCCGGGGATGCTGATCGTGGACCTTCACACCCACAGCACCTTCAGCGACGGCACCTTTTCACCGGAAGCCCTGGTCGGTAGGGCCGCCAAAAGGCACGTGTCGATTCTGAGCCTCACCGACCACGACACGACCGCCGGCCTCGACAGGTTCCTGGCGGCCTGCGGCAAGAAGGGGATCCAGGGCATCACCGGGGTGGAACTGTCCGCCGAGGCCCCCCACACCCTTCACATCATGGGCTACCGTATCGACCGGTCCTGCCCCGGCCTCCAGGAGAAGCTCGGCGCCCTGCGGGAGAACCGCCGGAGGAGGAACGCCCTCATGGTGGAGAAACTGGTTTCCCTCGGCGTGGCGATAAGCCTCGAAGAGGTCGAGGCCGAATCGGGCGGCGAGGTCGTGGCCCGGCCGCACATAGCGAGGGTCCTTGTGAAGAAGGGTTATGTCCGGGACATAGCCTCGGCCTTCAACCGGTACATCGGGAGGGGCGCCCCCGCCTACGTAGCCAGTTCCCGGCTCACCCCCGAGCAGTGCCTGGAGGCCGTCGACGAGGCGGGAGGCGTCGCCGTGCTTGGCCATCCCGGCCTGATGGGCCTGGACGAGGACCACCTCTTCGCGCTCCTGGAAAGGCTGAAAGGTCATGGCTTGTGGGGCCTAGAGTGCATTTCGGGCCACCACGGTTCGGGGGAGATCTACTACTGGATGAAGGTCGCCTCCCGGTTCGGCCTCTTCCCGACGGCGGGCTCCGACTTCCACGGCGTCGACCGCCCGGGGATGGACCTCGGCGTCGCCGTGACCGAGGGGCTGCTCCCCTGGGCGCGGCTGGGGGTCAGCATCTAGTCCCCCTAGACCCTCACCCTCTCGGGATGGGTGTGGATGTTCATCCTGCCCTCCCTGATGAAGCTCACCAGGGTGATGCCCTCCTCCCTCGCCAGGGATACCCCGGCGTCGGTCGAAGCGGAGACGCTCCCGAGAAGGGGTATCCCGGCCGCGGCGGCCTTGGCGACCATGTCCCTGGGAAGCCTGCCGGACTGGACCACCAGTGCCCTACCCAGGTCCACCCCCCGGATGAGCCCCCACCCGATGACCTTGTCGAGGGCGTTGTGGCGGCTGATGTCCTCGAAGAGGGCCAGCCTCTTTCCCTCGAAGGACAGCAGGGCCGCCGCGTGGAACCCCCCGGTCCTGCCGAAGAGGGGCGCCTCCGCGATCCACCGGGCCCCGTCCTCTATTACCCCGGGCGACGTCTTGACCGTAGCCCCCTCGTCCCGCCCGGGCGGCCGGGGCGAGGGGGCGATCCTGACCTCGATCCTCCCGTCCCTTTCGTCAAAGGCGAGGATATCGGGTGCGCCGGAGATCACCCCGGCGCAGAAGAGGTTGCCCACGGCCCATTCCCTGAGATCCAGGGGCGAAAGGACGACCTCCCGGGCGGGGCCGCCGTCGATGACCAGGAGGTAATTCCCCTCCACCGCCGCTTCATCGTCGAAGCGCTTCGTGCCGGCGCCGCTCACCCTCACGACGGGGACTCTCGTTACGGCTTCCATTGCGGACCCACCCTTTTTTGAAGGATCGGAATGATGATATTATAACAAGCAAAGAAAAGGCCGCCGCCTAAAGCCCGGCCGGGGAGGCTGACGCCCATGAAAGTTATCGATCTTCGCAGCGATACCGTTACAAAGCCCACCGATGAAATGAGGGCAGCCATGGCCGCCGCCGACGTGGGGGACGACGTCTATGGGGAAGACCCCACGATAAATGAACTGGAAAAGGAATCCGCCCTTATGACGGGACAGGAGGCCGCCCTTTTCGTGACCTCCGGCACCCAGGGCAACGTCGCCGCGCTCCTGACCCATTGCTCCCGGGGCGACGGGACCATCCTCGGCTCCGACAGCCACATCTACATCTACGAAGGCGGGGGGCTCTCCGCCCTCGGCGGCATCCTGCCCCTCGTGGCCGATGACCCCGGGGGGATCATACCCCCCGACAGGGTCCTCTCCTGGTGCAGGCCGAGCAACGTCCATTACGCCCCGGCCCGCCTGCTTTGCGTGGAGAACACCCACAACAGGGCAGGAGGGACGGCCGTGTCGCCGGAGGATTTCAAGGCCACCGTGGAAGCCGCCCGGTCCGAGGGGCTTTCGGTGCACCTCGACGGCGCCAGGGTCTTCAACGCCTCCACCGCCTGGGGCGTCGACGTGACGGAGTACACGGCGATCGTTGACTCCGTCCAGTTCTGCCTTTCAAAGGGCCTCGGGGCCCCCGTAGGTTCCATGCTCTGCGGCGGCGCCGAGTTCATTACCAGGGCGAGGCACTGGCGCAAGAGGCTCGGCGGCGGCCTGAGGCAGGCCGGGGTACTGGCCGCGGCGGGGCTCATAGCCCTGCGGAAGATGACGAAGAGGCTCGCCGAGGACCACGAGAACGCCGCCAGGCTGTCGTCGGCGCTCCTTGCCGGCGGCGTCGGCGTGGAAAGGGTGGGCAAGGCCACCAACATGGTTTACGTCGGACTGGGGGCCGACGGGCCCGACGCCAACGAACTCTCCCGGCGGTGCGCCGCCAGGGGCGTCCTCTTCGGGGCCGTCTCCGAGAGGAGGTTCAGGCTGGTGACCCACTTCGGGGTCACCGCCGGCGACGTGAACCGGGCCGCCGAAACCATAATGGAGGAGTTGAAGGCCTCCCGATGAGCCAAGGTCCTTCCCGGCAGGAGGTCGAATCGATAGCCCGCTGGATGATGGAGGCCTCCCTGGGCAGGGGGGCGCTCCTGGCCGATGTGCTCTACCACTCGGGGAGGTCCTCGAGGCTCTCCCTCAGGGACGGCGAGCCCGAGTGGGACACCCTGGGATCCTCGATCCGGATAGGCTGCCGCGCCGCCGACAGGGAGGGCCGCCAGGGCGTCGCCGACACGGGGGACCTATCACGGGACGCGATTCAGCGGTTGGTGGACCTGTGCCTCGAGAATTGCCACGCCTCCGAACCCGAGTCCGACGTGGCCCTCTACGGCGGTAAGGCCCCCGATACCCAGATGGCCGGGGTCTTCGACGCCGCTACCGCCGGCATGGGTCATGCCGAGAGGGAGGAGCGCTGCCGGCTGATGCACGACCTGGCATCGCGCGCCGACGACAGGGTGGTTTCCGTCCGCGAGGCGGCTTGGTCGGACGGCTCGGGGAGCACTTTTTACGCCTCCAGCGAGGGCTTCCTGGGCTGGTACGACGACACCTGGGCCTCCTGTTCCGTGACGGTGGTCCTCTCCGACGGGGAGGCCCAGGAGATGGCCGGCGCCTACGCCGAAAGCAGGCGGTCTTGCGACATCGACCCCGGGTCCGTGGCGCGGGAGGCCGTCGAGCGGGGCGCCCTCACGCTGGGGGGGAAGCCGGCCCCCACCCGCGTCTACGACGTGGTGCTGGACCCCGAGGCCGCCGCTTCCCTCGTGGAAGCCCTCGGGGAACTTTTCCTGGCGCCCGAGGTCTTCAAGAACCGCTCTATGCTGAAGGGCCGGGTGGGGCATAAGGTCGGCAGCGACTGCCTCACCCTGGTCGATGACGGGACCATCCCCTGGGCGGTCGGGACATCGCCCTGGGACGGGGAGGGGGTCCCCCCGGGCCGGACGGTGCTGCTGGACCGGGGGACGGTGACCTCCTTCCTCTACGACCTCAAGTACGCGAGGAAGTTCGGGGCCTCCGCCACGGGGAACGCTTCCCGGTCCCCCGGGAGCCTCCCGGACGTGGGTTTTTCAAACCTTTTCCCCGTCCCCGGTAAGAGGGGGAAGGAGCAGATATTCAAAGACTGCGCCGGCGGAGTCCTCGTTACGGAACTCATGGGCGTCCACACCATCGACCCCATCAGCGGTGATTTCTCCCTGGGGGTCAAGGGCGCCCTGATCGACGGCTCCGGCCGCCCCGGCGCCCCCGTAGCGGGCATGACCATGGCCGGTAACCTTTTGGGTCTCCTTTCGGCCCTTTCCGAGGTGGGCGACGACCTGCGCTTCTTCGGCGAGATCGGGGGGTGCACCATGGTGGTTCGGGATGTCTCGATGGCCGGCGCCTAGGGCGGCCCTGGGCGCCATAGCCGCGCTCCTGCTCCTGGCGGTCCTTTCCCCGGGGGCCCTCTCCGCCCCGGTGGAGTGGGAACTGCTCCGCGACGGCCGCTCCCTCGGGCGGGTGGCCGTGATGGACGCCCGGGGCGTCAGGCTGGTGGCCCTGGACTCCGCCGCGGGGCTCGCGGGCCTCTCCGCCGAGGGTAAGGGCGACACCCTGGTCCTGAAGGGCCCCGGGGGCTCGCTGCAGCTCTTTCCCGGCGCCGCGGCGGCCGTTCACAAGGGGGAGATCATCCCCCTTATGCACGAGGTGGTGCGCGAAGGAGGGCACTGGTGGGTGGACCCTGACTGCGCCCTCGTCCTTTGCGGCCGCGTGGCGGGCCCCGAGGCCGGCTCCCTCACCTGGAAGGGTGAGGGCTACAAGCCCAGGCTCCAGGCGCCCCCCGGACCCCCGCCGGCGAGCCCCGCTCCTCCGCCCCAGGTTTCCGGCGCGCCCCTTCCCGGCGCTCTCTCCGCGGCGCCGGCCACGGTGAGGTCCATCCGGTGGGGGCGGCAGGATTTCGGCATCAGGGTCGTCCTGGACCTTTCGAACCCCACAGCCCCGAAGATCGAGGCGGGGCCCGGGGCGGTCACGGTGACCATCCCGGGGCTGATGGCCAGGGGTACGGCCGGCTCGGCCTCGCCCTACCCCTCGGAGGTAGGCCTTTCGGTGACCCAGTTCGGCGACCGCGTCGTCATGGCTTTCAAGCACAACGCCTCGTCGGTGAGGCACTTCGCCCTGGAGGGCCCCTTCAGGCAGGTCATAGACTTCTACGACCCGAGGCCCGTAGGGGCGGCGCAGGCGCCCTACGCCCCCTGGACGGGGCCGGCCGAAGAGGTTACCGTAGAAGAAGCGGTGGAAGTTGAAGAGGAACTCCCCGCGGAGGCGGGCCCGGCCCTACCCGCGCCGGGTATGCCGTCCAAGGCCCCCGGCGGGGCCAGGACCGTGGTGATCGACGCCGGGCACGGCGGCAAGGACCCCGGGGCGGTGGCCAACGGGGTCAGGGAGAAGGACATAAACCTCCGCGTGGCAAGGCTCATGGCGGACATGCTCAAAAAGGAGGGGCTCCGGGTGGTCCTGACCAGGAGCACCGACGTCTACCTCCAGCTGTCGCAGAGGACGAGCATAGCCATAAAGGAGGACGCCGACGCCTTCGTGAGCCTTCATTGCAACGCGTTGCCCAAGGGCAGGTCCGCCCAGGGGATGGAGATATACCTGATGGCCCTGCCCAGCGACAAGCACGCCATGGAACTGGCCCTGATAGAGAACAGGGAACTCGTCGGCGGCGGCCTCGAGAGCAGCGAGGCCGTCGACAGGAGGACACGGATGCTGCTGAAGATCCTCGGCGACATGCAGCAGAACGTAAAGATCCAGGAGAGCACCTCCTTCGCTGAGATCCTCTACCGCAAGGGGGGAGCCAAAAAGCTCACCATGAGGAGGGTCGCCCAGGCGCCCTTCTTCGTGCTCCGGGGAGCGGGGATGCCCTCGGTCCTGGTCGAGATGGGTTACCTGACCAACAAGGCCGAGGCGGCGATGCTCAAGAACGCCAACTACCAGAAGCGGATCGCCGAGGCCCTTTCGGCGGGTATCGTGGAATTCCTGGGACAGAGCCAATTCAATTAGGCTCCGCCCGGCACCCTTAAAAAGACCGATCGCGATAGGAGGCGAAGACTATGCTGGAATCCCAGGATTGGGAGAAGAGGGGCCCGAATCCTCTTTTCGATGACGACGACGAGGACGACCTTTACGACGACGACGAGGGCGGGAGGGTCCACCCGGCCCTTCGGGTCGTCGCTTGGGTCTCCGTCCTGGTGCTCCTCTTCGCCGTGGGGTACTGGGGAACGTCGCTGACCCTGAAGTACCTGAACCGGAAGGAGATCATCACCCAGCCGAACGTCGTGAGCGACCCCGCCGAGGCCAGGAAGGTCCTGGAGGACACCTCCGAGCCCTCAGGCCTGGGCACGAAGAAGTCGGGCTTCGAGGTCTTCGTCCCCAGGGGCGACATCATCGAGCCCGAGAGGGTATCCCTCGTCCCCGGCATCCTCGAGGAGGACGTGAAGACCGTCATAGTGGGGCTGATGGAGACCATGAGGGCCGAGAACACCATAACGGAACAGGTGCGGGTCCTCCACGTATTCCGCAACGGCGACCTGCTGTACCTGGACCTAAACGACCCCTTCGTGAAGGTTGTCCAGAACCTGACCGTCGAGAAGGCCACCCTGATCATGACGTCGCTGGTTCGGACCATCGTCGCCAACTTCTCCCCCGTCACGAGGGTCCGCATTCTGATAAACGGCAAGGACCCGGAACTCAAGGCCCCCGTGGACCTCACCACGCCGTGGCAGCTGAAGACCTCATGACGGGGCCGGCGGGTGGGGCGGCGAAGAGGGCCGACGGCCGGGAGCCCGGCGAGCACAGGCCCGTGACCATAACCAGGGGGTACAGCCGTTTCGCCGAAGGGTCGGCCCTGGTGGAGTTCGGCGATACCCGGGTGCTCTGCACCGCCTCCGTGGAGGAGAGGGTGCCCCTTTTCTTGAGGGGCGGGGGGAAGGGCTGGGTGACGGCCGAGTACTCGATGCTGCCCAGGTCCACTGAGACGCGGACCCCCCGTGACAGCGCCCGGGGGGGGACCAGCGGCAGGAGCCACGAGATCCAGAGGCTCATCGGCCGCTCCCTCAGGGCCGGCACAGGGCTGGAACTGCTGGGGGAGCGCACCGTCTGGGTCGACTGCGATGTCCTCCAGGCCGACGGGGGGACCAGGACCGCCGCCATCACCGGCGGTTTCGTCGCCCTCGCCGACGCCCTGCGGTGGCTCTTCGCAAAGGGGGTCATCGATACCATCCCGCTGAAGTACTTCGTGGCGGCCATCAGCGTGGGGAAGGTCGACGGTTCCATCGTGGCGGACCTCACCTACGGCGAGGACAGCCGCGCCGAGGTGGACTTCAACGTCGTCATGAGCGAGTACGGGGACTTCATCGAGGTGCAGGGCACCGCCGAGGGCGATCCCTATTCCCGGGCGGAACTGCTTGACATGATAGGCCTTGCCGAAAAGGGCGTGACCTCCATGGTCACCCTCCAGAAAAGCTGCCTGTCCCTCACCCAGGAGGAAGAGAGGGCCGTCGCCCTTGCCCGGGATCGTATTCGCGAGCGGCAACAGGCATAAATACCTCGAGATGAGGTCCCTCCTCGCACCCATGGGGGTGGAACTCCTCTTCGGTCTCGACCTTTCGGGCCCCGGCGATGTCCCGGTTGTGGAGGAGGACAGGGGCACTTACGCCGGCAACGCCGCCGTGAAGGCCCTGGCGTGGGCCATGGCCCTGGGGCGCTCCGCCCTGGCCGATGACAGCGGGCTCGAGGTGAGGGCCCTGGGCTGGGGGCCGGGCGTGATGTCGGCCCGGGTCGCCCCCGACGATCGGGCCAGGGTCGAATGGCTCCTCGAAAAGATGAAGGGCGTCCCCGAAAGGGAGGCCCGCTTCGTCGCCGCCCTGGCCCTTTACGAGGTCGAGCGGGGGCGGTGGCTCCTGGCCGAGGGCTTCTGCTACGGCCGTATCGCCCTGGCCCCGTCGGGGAGATGCGGCTTCGGCTACGATCCCCTGTTCATCCCCCGGGGCTACGACGAGACCCTGGCGGCGCTGGGGCCGGAAGTGAAATCCCGTCTTTCCCACCGTTCCGTGGCGGCCGGGGCGCTCGGGCGTATGCTCACCGGCTGTTGTGTGGTAAAATAAGCCTTCGTTTCAGGTCGAGGACCATCAAGGAGGTGCAAGGCGTGAAAGTATTCCTCACCGTCGTCCATGTGATCGTCTCCATCGCGGTGATGGCCGTCATCCTCATGCAGCAGCGAAAGCAGGGCGGTTTCACCGGCGTTTTCGGCGGCGGCACCCAGGCCGATGCCGCCGGCCAGTGGCAGCGGTTCACCCTTCTCACCAAGGCGACCATAGTGCTGACGGCCGTCTTCCTGGCCACATCACTGATCCTCGTACTGGTACGCTGAAGCCGGGGTTGACGGCGATGGGCTCCCCGAGGCTGGACAGGCTTTCCGACGTTTACGCCTTTGATCCGGGGGCGGCAAGGCTCTTCAGCGCGACCCACGAAGAGATCCTGTCCGGGAAGACCACCGATATCTACTTCGTCAAGACCAGGGATATCCTCGACGCCTGCGGGAGGCTCGACGCCCCCGTGGTGGCCGAGATCTTCGCCAAGCGGGGCGGAGTCTTCGCCGGCATCCCCGAGGTGATCTCCCTCCTGGCTGACACCGGCGTGGAGATCCTTTCCCTAAAGGAAGGGGATACCTTCGCGCCCGACGAGGTCGTCGCCAGGATAAGCGGCCCTTACTCGGCCTTCGGCATGTACGAGACGGTCATCCTGGGCATGCTGGCCAGCTCCACGGGGTGGGCCACGGCGGCCAGGGAATGCGTCGAGGCCGCCGGGGGCAGGCCCGTGCTCTCCTTCGGGGCGAGGCACGTCCACCCCGCCGTCTCGTCGGTGATGGAGAGGGCCGCCGTCGTCGCGGGGGGCTGCGTCGGCGCCAGCTGCATCCTGGGGGCCAAGCTGGCGGGCATTGAGCCCAGGGGCACCATCCCCCACGCCGCCATACTTATCGCCGGGGACACCCTGAAGATAGCGAAGGCCTACGACGACTTCCTCCCCGAGGGGGAACCCAGGATCATCCTGGTGGACACCTTCCACGACGAGGCCGAGGAAGCGCTCAGGATCGCCTCGGCCCTGGGCGAGAGGCTCTCGGCCGTCAGGCTCGACACCCCCTCCGAGAGGGGAGGGGTCACGCCCGAACTGGTCCGCGAGGTCCGCCGCAGGCTCGACATGGCCGGCGCCTCCCACGTGTCCATCACCGTGTCGGGTGGGCTCAACCCCGAGAGGATAAGGCTCCTGTCGGAAGCCGGCGCCGCTTCCTTCGGCGTGGGGAGTTACATAGCCCACGCGACGCCGAGGGACATGACGATGGACATCAAGGTGGTCGACGGCGTGCCCGTGGCGAAACGGGGCAGGATCCCCGGCATAACCGACAACCCCTCCCTTGAAAAGTCTCTATAAGAAAAAAGCGCCCCGCGTCCTTGACACCCATGGGGCGCTTGGATAGAATAGGCACCGCTCTGCTTTTTCGAGATTCACGCAGGGAAGGGAAATTATTGTGTCCGCTGCCCTTCGCGGCGAGGCCTTAAGGAGAGGAACCCGGGAAATGGCTGTTAATTCCAGTTACATGGCAAAAAAGGAACAGGTGGAGAGGAAATGGTTCGTCGTCGACGCCACCGACAAGGTCCTCGGCAGGCTCGCCGCCCAGGTGGCCATGATACTCCAGGGCAAGAACAAGCCGACCTACACGCCCCACGTGGACACCGGGGATTTCGTGATCGTCGTCAACGCCGACAAGGTCAAGATCACCGGCAAGAAACTCGAGAATAAGTACATCTACCGCCACAGCGGGTACAAGGGCAGTCTCAAGGCCATACCCTACGGCACCTTCATGGAGAAGCACCCGGACCGGCTCTTCGAGAGGGTCGTGAAGGGCATGCTCCCCAAGAACCGCCTGCACTTCGAGAAGAAACTGAAGGTCTACGCGGGACCCGAACATCCCCACGCGGCCCAGAAGCCTGAGCCGCTGGATATCTAGGAAAGCCGCGGGAAGGGAGGGAAAAAAGCTTGAAGCGATCTGAATACTACTGGGGTACCGGCAGGCGCAAGGCCGCCCTCGCGAGGGTGAGGGTGCGTTCCGGCAGCGGGATGCTCAAGGTCAACGAGCGGCCCGCCGACGAGTACTTCCCCCGCAGCGTCTGGCAGACCCACGCTTTCGAGGCCCTCCGGACCTCGGGGCTCGAGGGTAAGATCGATGTCTTCGTCAACGCCAGCGGAGGCGGGCTCACGGGGCAGTCCGGCGCGGTCAGGCTCGGGCTCGCCAGGGCCCTGCTCCAGATGGACCCCGGGCTGAAACCCGCCCTGAAGAGATCGGGCCTGCTGACCAGGGACCCCAGGATGGTCGAGAGGAAAAAGTTCGGTCAGAAAGGCGCCCGCGGCAAGAGGCAGTTCTCCAAGCGCTGATCTTGCGCGGCTCCTGCAACGGATAGATCAAGGCGCCCGCCGGAAGAGCGGGCGCTTTTTATTTCGGGAACGGCTCTCACGGCCCTTCCGATTCACGGCCCCTGCCCTTCCCGCCTCCTGTCGCCTTGGTTTTTGTTCTTCCGTCTCCCCTCTCACGTCTTACTTCTCACGCCTTTGCCCTTCCTGTCTCCTGACGACTGTCTCCTGTCGCCTGGTTTTCCGATTTACGATTCACGATTCACGATTTACGGTTTTTTTCCTTGACAGACCGGTCGGTCTGTGATAGATTGCAGCCTGTTGCACAAACCATTCGGTCTGGAGGTGGCGCAATGTCCGATCCCTGCGGGACGAGGGACAGGATCCTGGCGGTGGCCAGGGGTCAATTCGCCCGTAACGGCTACCACGGCACCAGCATGGACGCCATCGTCAAGGAGACGGGCCTCAGTAAGGGGGCCCTCTATTGGCACTTCGAAGGCAAGAGCGACCTCTTCGCCGCCGTCCTTGCCCGCGAGGTCGACAGGATAATCCACAGCCACGTGGAAGCGCCCCGCGTCGAGGGGGAGGACGTCCGCGCCTTCGTCACCCTCCGGGGGGAGCGGATCATAGAGATGCTCTGGGAAGACCGGGAGATGCGCCTCCTCTTCTTCACGCTTTTCATCGAGAGGCTCCGGGGGGGGCAGGAGGGCAGGGAACTGTCCCAGGTGGCGGGTGACCTTCTGGAGGTTATCCAGAAGAAGCTCTGGCCCGTGGCCCGGGAGGTCTTTCCCGCCTTCAGGCACGACGGGTCCCGCGGAGATTACCAGAAAATACTGACCACCCTCCGATTCCTGATGAACGGGATAATCATGGAACTGGGGTTCAGCCTGGACCTGGACTCGGCCAGGGAGTTCTGGCGCTTCGCCATCGGGCGTTTCGAATTTCAAAGCGAGGGGTTCAAATGACAACGCAGAGAAGGATCATAGCCATCACGTTCATCGTGCTCTCCCTCTTCGTGATATTCCTGGGCAGGAGGGCCTGGGCCGACGGTAAGCCCCTGCTTGACGAGGGCCTCGTCGTGGCCCTCGCCCTGGAGAACAACCCCCAGGTAGGCATGGCCGAGAAGAGGATCGAACAGGCCAAGGCCAGGGTCAGGGAGGCCTCCTCGGGGAAGGCCCCCGTCCTTTCGGCCTCGGCGCTCTATCAGAAGACCTTCCATGAACCGCAATACCCGCTGGTGACGAATGACCCGTCCCTCGTGGGCTACGCCAACGCCGGTTTCCGCGAGACCTGGAAGACGGCCCTCTCCCTCTCCTGGCTCGTCTACAGCGGCGGGGCCGTCGAAAGCGGCATCCGGGCCGCCGAGTTCGCCGTCGATGCCGCCGAGGCCGAGGCGCAAAGGACCGCCCAGGCCGTGGCCCACGGCGCGAAAAGCGCCTTCTTCGAACTGCAGAGAGCCCGGGCCAGGGCCGTCGTGGCCGAGGGGGCGAGACGGCTGGCCCTGGACCACCTGGCGAGCGTCGAGGCCCTTTACAAGAACGGCGTGGTGGCCAAGAACGAACTGCTGAGGGCGGAGGTGGCGGCCTCCGACGCGAAGCTGAACCTCATCCGGGCCGAAAGCGGCATCGAGGTCGCCTACAGCGCCCTCGAGAGGGCCGTCGGGACGGCCGTCAAGGATGAGTACTCCCTCCCCGAGCCCCAGGAGGAGCTCTCCCCCGCGGAAATGCCCGGCGACCCCCTTGGAGCGGCCCTGGCGGGGCGCCCCGAGTTCAGGGCCCTCGAGTCGTCGGTGCGCTCGGCGAAGGCCATGGCCGCCGCGGCCCGGGGTGAAAAGGGCCCCTCGGTCTTCCTCCAGGGGGAGGCCTTCTCCGTGGGCCGGACCTTCTACCCCGACGCCGCCGACGACTGGAGGGTATCGGTGGTAGCCCAGTGGACCCTCTACGACGGTGGCAAGGCCAAGGCCCGCGGGGATGAAGCCCTGGCGCTGGCCGGCGAACTGCTGCAGCGGGTGGAGGACCTTAAGAACGGCGTGGGCCTCGAGGTCTCCGTCGCGACGCTGGACCTCCGCTCGGCCCTCCAGCGTCTGGAGGTGGCCCGGTCCCAGGTGGCCCTGGCCGAGGAGGACCACCGCATGGCCGTGGCCAGGTACGCGGCCCAGGTGGGCACCAACATCGACGTGCACCAGGCCAGGGTGTCCCTCACCCTGTCGAGGACCCAGCTGGTCGATGCCGTTTACGACGCCTTGAAGGCCCAGTCGGACATGGAACTGGCCATGGGTGGGGAAGTCTGTATCCACGGGGACGAAAGGTGATGGGCATGAGAAAGACATTCGTGTTGGCAGTGATCGTGGCGCTCTTCGCGGGGCTCATCCTTTTCAGGGGGCACCAGCAGAAGCAGCTGAAGAGCGCCACGCCCGAGGAAGAGATCCCCAGGGTCGAGACGGTCCGCCTGCGTGAGATGGACCTCGCCGAAGTGGTGGAGTTCGCCGCCACCGTCGAGCCCGAGGAGCAGTCCGCCGTGGTGCCCAAGGTGCCGGGGAGGACCGTCCTCGAGGTCTTCGTCGATGAAGGCGACAGGGTGAAAAAGGGCCAGCCCCTGGCATCGCTCGACACCAGCCTCATCCGGCGCCAGCTCGAGGAGACCCGCGCCTTTTACGAGACCGCCGCCGCCGACTACGAGCGCTACCGGTCCCTCTACGAGGAGGAAGTGGTCAGCCGCCAGGCCGTCGACCAGGCGAGGGCCCGCTACGCCCAGGCCAAGTCGGCCTACGAACAGGCCGGGATCATGAGCGGTTACCACACCATCACCGCCCCGGCCGAGGGCGTCGTGGCCAGGCGCTTCATCGACCCCGGCGACACCGCCCCCCAGGGGCCGGCCTTCCTCATCTTCAGGCAGGATAACGTCAAGGCCGTGGGGGCCGTCCCCGAAAAGGCCTTTACCGGGATCCGTCTCGGGACCAAGGTCACCCTGCTGGTGGACGCCGTCCCGGGCAGGGAATTCGAGGCCGTGGTGACGAACCTGTCCCCCGTCATCGACCCCGCCACCCGCACCGGGAAAATCGAGGTCTCCCTCCCCTCGGAGGGGGTGATCCTCCCGGGGATGTTCGTCCGGGCCAGGATGACCCCCGGTGAGAGGCGTGTCATGGCCCTCCCCAGGGAGGCCGTCAGCCGCCTCGCCGGAACGGGTGAAACGGTATGCTACGTGGCGGAGGAGGGCAGGGCCGTCCTCCGCGTCATAGGGACGGGGATCGAGCACGAAGGCTACGTGGAGGTCACCGAAGGGCTCTCACCCGGGGACGAAGTGATCGTCACCAAGGCCGGCGCCGTCAGGGACGGCACCAGGATCGAGGTGTACCGGAGGTGAAACTGCCTGAGGTCTCCGTCAAGCGCCCCGTGATGACCCTGATGGTCTTCCTCGCCGTCCTGGTCATCGGTTCCATATCCTTCCTCAACCTGAAACTGGACCTGCTACCGAAGATCGAGCCCCCCGTCATAACGGTGATCACGCCGTGGCCGGGGGCCTCCGCCAGCGACGTGGAGCAGAGGATAACCAAGGTCATGGAGAACAGCCTTTCCATGCTCGAAGGGGTGGACGACCTCATCTCCCGGTCGCTGGACAACATCTCCGTCGTCTCGGTCAAGTTCAAATGGGGCGTGGACCTCGACGTCCGGGCCGGGGACGTGAGGGACGCCGTCAACTTCGCCAAGAGGGAACTCCCCTCCGACGCGGAGGAATCGGTGGTACTCAGGATAACCTCTGGGATGGTCCCCGTCGTGGAGGTCGCCCTGACGGCCGAGAGGTCCTACCAGGGGCTCTACCACTTCGTCGACAAGAACATCGCCGAGGCACTCTCCAGGGTGCCCGGGGTGGGGCAGGTACTTATCTTCGGGGGCGTCGCCAGGGAGATCCAGGTCCTCCTCGACGCCGACAGGCTTGAGGCCTTCGGACTGTCCCCCGACGCCATCGCGGGCGTGCTCGAGAGGGAGAACCTCAACATCCCCTCGGGCTCCATGAAGGAGGGGCGCACGGAGTACTTCATAAGGGTGCCGGGCAGGTTCACCACGGTGGAAGAGATCAGGAACACCGTCGTGGGCATCGTTAAGGGCAGCCCCGTCAGGGTGGGCGACGTCGCCGAGGTCAGGGACGGCTACAAGGAACTGACCATGAACGGGTGGAAGGACGACCAGGCCGCCGTCGTGATGATCGTGATGAAAAACAGCGACGCCAACACCATCGAGGTCTCCCGGTCGGTCCTGGAGAGGCTCACCCGGCTCAGCGAGGAGAGCTTCCCCTCCGACGTGGAGTACGAGGTGGTCCTGGACACCGCCGACTTCATCATGAACTCCATCACCAACCTGAGTATCTCCCTCGTGGCGGGGATAATCCTGGTATTCCTCGTGACCTGGGCCTTCCTGAGGAGGTTCCGCGCCTCCCTGATCGTGGCGGGGGCCATACCCTTTTCACTGATCCTGACCTTCATAGCCATGGGCCGCCTCAACTACACGATAAACATATTCACCCTCTCGGCCCTGGCCATGGCCAGCGGCATGGTGGTGGACAACGCCATCGTCGCCACGGACCAGATCATCTACCACATAGAACAGGGCAGCCGGCGCCGCGTCGCGGCCGTCCTCGGCGCCGGGGAGATAGGCTCGGCCCTGCTGGCCTCGACGCTCACCACCGTCGTCGTCCTCCTCCCGCTGGCCTTCCTCTCCGGCCTCGTGGGCGTCTTCTTCTCGGCCCTCACGGTGGTCATGGTCCTGGCGGTCTCGGCGTCGCTCTTCGTGGCCCTCACCTTTATACCCATGATGGGGAGCAAGTTCTTCGGCCGCGAGCCGGGCAAACTGAAAATACACCAGGTGACGGAAAGGTTCTTCCTCTGGCTCGAGGACCGGTACTCCTCCATGCTGGCCTGGGGGCTGGACAACCGTAAAAAGGTCATCGCCTCAGCCCTCCTGCTGCTGGTGCTCACCTTCCTCGGTTTCCGGACCATCGGCACGGAACTGACCCCCGACCCGGACACGGGCGACATAGCCATCACCTTCTCCCTCCCCGAGGGCACCAGGCTCGAGGTGACCGACGAACTGGTCCGGGAGATCATGGACTACTGCCGAAAAACCATTCCCGAGGCCAAGCTCGTCTTCGGGATGGACGGGATGGAGGAGGGGGGCTTCTCCGTGGCCGTCGGCCAGAAAGCGGGCCCCAACGTCGGCACGATAGGCATCAGGCTCGTGAACAAGAACGAGCGGAAGCGCTCCGCCTTCGAGATCGCCGGCGACATCCGGGACTGGATCCAGGCCAAGCCGGGCATAGAGGACATGACGGTCTTCGTGAGTTCGCCCATAAAGGCCATGTTCCTGGGCTCAAAGCCCCTGGACATAGAGATCTACGGCGATGACCTCAGGCAGGTGACGAAGGTGTCGTCCATGATAGCCTCGGGCCTCGCCGATATTCCCGGCACGGCCGACATATCGGTCAGCCGCCGGGAGGACCGGCCCGAGCTCTGGATCGAACCGGACAGGGAGAAGGCGGCCTACCTGGGCGTCAGCACCGCCGCGGTCTCCCGCACAGCCAGGATCTACTTCGCCGGTTACGAGACCGAGGGCTCCTTCTGGGAGGGCGAGGACGACTACCCCATCAGGGTGCGGCTCAAGGAGGAGCAGCGGAACGACAGGGACACCCTCGGCAGGCTGACCGTACCCTCCGCCTCAGGGGGGCTCGTCCGGCTGTCGTCGGTGGCCGCGATGAAGGACGAGGTCGGGCCGCCCCAGGTGGAGCGAAAAAACCGGCAGCGCTACCTGACCGTGGGGGCCAACGTCCACGGTCGCTCCCTGGGGGAGGTCACCGCCGACGCCGTCGAGATGGTACAGGCCATGGAGATCCCCGAGGGCGTGAGGGTATCCTTCGGGGGCCAGATAAAGGAGCAGCAGGACGCCTTCCGGCAGATGGGGCTCCTGGTCCTGCTGGGCATATTGCTCGTCTACATGGTCATGGCGGGCCAGTACGAGGCGTACCTTGACCCCTTCGTCATACTTTTCAGCATCCCCTTCGCACTCACGGGGGTGGTCTTCGCCTTCCTCGTGACGGGGCTCTACATCTCCCTGCAGGCCCTGCTGGGGATAATCATGCTCGTGGGCATCGTCGTCAACATAGCCATCGTCCTGGTGGACTACATCAACCTGGTCAGGGCCCGGGGATCCCTGCTCAGGGACGCCGTCATCGAGGCGGGGCGCCGGCGCCTCAGGCCCGCCCTCATGACGACCCTCACCACCTTCTTCGGCATGCTCCCCATGGCCGTGAGCAGGGGGCAGGGCTCCGAGATCTGGCGGCCCCTGGCGGTCTCCGTCATGGGGGGGCTCATGGTCTCCATGCTGGTGACGATGCTCCTGGTCCCGGTGGTCTACGCCGTCGTCGAGGAGAGGTTCAGGAAAAAGCCCCGGTTCGCCGAGGCAAGGGAGGCCGCGCGGTCATGAGGATGCTCTGGATCATTTGCAACGAAAGCGTGGGGGAAGACCTCATGGAAAGGGTGCTCGACAGCAACGGCGTGGAGGGTTACACCGTGTGGCGCGGCGTGCTGGGCAAGGACAACGTGGGAAACAAGACCCACTGGGGCGATGCCGTCTTCCCCGGGCTGAACTGGGTCTTCATGATCTTCGGTTCCGAAGCCCTGATCGAGGGCGTCATCGAGCGCTACAAGGCCTTCAAGGAAGAACCCTACGTCAGGAACGCGGGGATAAAGGCCTTCATCCACGACGCCGAGGAAGTGGGCTAGGGCGGTGCCTCTTCGGCCCCGGGCAAGTTGACAACAGCGTTTCGCACGATATAATACATGAGCGTTCCGCCGGCGTAGCTCAGTTGGTAGAGCAGCTGACTTGTAATCAGCAGGTCGTCCGTTCAAGTCGGATCGCCGGCTCCAGTGAATAGCGATATCGTGGGGGGATGGCCGAGCGGTCAAAGGCAGCAGACTGTAAATCTGCCGACTCCGTCTACGGAGGTTCGAATCCTCCTCCCCCCACCATTCGTTCTCATTTCGCCGACTTAGCTCAGCAGGTAGAGCACATCCATGGTAAGGATGGGGTCTCCGGTTCGAGTCCGGAAGTCGGCTCCAGAATTCAAGAGATCCGGACTCGGGAATAAGCCGGTTTCGGGTCTCTTTTGGTGTGTCTCATGTTGCCTTTTGGGCAGGAAATCAAAGGGACGGGAGGGTTTTACAAGATGGCGAAGGAGCATTTTGACAGGACGAAGCCGCACCTGAACATAGGAACGATCGGTCACATAGACCATGGCAAGACGACGTTGACGGCGGCGATAACGAAGACGCTGGCGTCAGTGGGTTGGGCGGATTTCACGCCTTTTGACCAGATTGACAAGGCGCCGGAAGAGCGCGAGCGTGGTATCACGATCAATATAGCCCACGTGGAGTACCAGACGGAGAAGCGGCACTACGCTCACATAGACTGCCCGGGTCACGCTGACTACATCAAGAACATGATCACCGGAGCGGCCCAGATGGACGGAGCGATCCTGGTGGTATCGGCGGCGGACGGTCCTATGCCGCAGACGCGGGAGCACGTACTGCTTGCCCGCCAGGTGAACGTGCCTGCGCTGGTGGTATTCATGAACAAGGTGGACATGGTGGACGACGCGGAACTTCTGGACCTGGTTGAGATGGAGATCCGCGACCTCCTGGGCAAGTACGACTTTCCCGGCGACGACACGCCCATCATCCGGGGATCGGCGCTGAAGGCCCTTGAGAGCGACGATCTCGGCCGTGACAGCCAGTGGGCCGGAGCTATCTGGGAACTGATGGATGCCTGCGACAACTTCATCCCCGAGCCGGTCCGCGAAGTGGACAAGCCCTTCCTGATGCCCATCGAGGACGTCTTCACCATAACGGGCCGTGGCACTGTTGTTACGGGCAGGGTAGAGCGGGGGATCATCAAGGCCGGCGACGAAGTGGCCATTATAGGGATGCAGGAAGACATCAAGAAGACGGTGGCCACGTCCCTGGAGATGTTCCGGAAGATCCTCGACGACGCCCGAGCGGGCGATAACGTGGGCGTACTCCTTCGGGGCGTGGGCAAGGAGGACGTGGAGCGTGGCCAGGTCCTTGCGAAGCCCGGCAGCATCACGCCCCACAAGCACTTCAAGTCCGAGGTTTACGTACTGAAGAAGGAAGAGGGCGGCCGTCACACGCCGTTTTTCAGCGGTTACAAGCCCCAGTTCTACTTCAGGACGACCGACGTGACGGGTGACATCAAGCTGCCCGAGGGCGTAGAGATGGTGATGCCCGGTGACAACGCGACCTTCGAGGTTAAGCTGATCCAGCCCATCGCCATGGACCAGGGTCTTCGTTTCGCCGTTCGTGAGGGCGGCAGGACCGTCGGCGCCGGCGTCGTCACCGAGATCATCGGAAGCTGATCCAATCCAACAAGGGAGAAGAGGTTCGACATTTTATGGCAGACCAGATCGGGCTCCAGTGCAGCCAGTGCAAGCGCCGCAACTACGTGACCACCGTCAACAAGAAGAAGCAGCAGAAGAAGCTGGAGAAAATGAAGTACTGCAAGTGGTGCAAGGCCCATACCTTGCACAAGGAAACGAAGTAGTGTAGAATACCTTTCGCGCGCAGGTCCGTGGCTCAATTGGCAGAGCACCGGTCTCCAAAACCGGGGGTTGCAGGTTCGAGTCCTGCCGGGCCTGCCATTATATTCGCACCCGGGAGGCCGAGGTTCTTATGAAGTGGAAGAGTTTCATCCGCGAGGCGAGAGCAGAACTGAAAAGGGTCACCTGGCCAAGCCGCCAGCAGGTATGGTATTCGACCCTGGTCGTCGTCGCGGTGTCCCTTCTCGTAGCGGCCTACCTCGGGATCGTCGACGTGCTCCTGACGGCGGTTTTCTCCAGGGTCATCCGGTAGGGGAACCCTGGCTTGTAGGTGGGGAAAATAGGACGGGAGACACTTCCTCGGGAGGACAGGGGGCCGGGTAGGGCCCCCTTTTAGGTGATGATCGACAAGGCAGAGAGACACTGGTACATAATCCAGACCTATTCCGGGTACGAGAACAGGGTAAAGGCCAACCTCCAGCAGCGCATCGCCACGATGGGCATGGACGAGAAGATCTTCCATGTCCTCGTGCCCATCGAGGAGAGGGTCACCGTCAAGGACGGCAAGAGCAAGCGCACCAAGAGGAAGGTCTTCCCCAGCTACGTCCTGGTGGACATGGTCCTCGACGACCAGTCCTGGTACGTCGTTCGTCACACGCCCGGCGTCACAGGTTTCGTGGGGGCCGGGAGCTACCCCATACCGCTCACCGAGCGCGAGGTGAGCGAGATCATGAGCAAGATCGGCAAGGAACAGATCAAGCCCAAGATCGAGATCGACCTGAAAACCGGCGACGTGGTGCGGGTCAAGGCGGGCCCCTTCGAGGGCCAGGTGGGCCCCGTCACCGAGGTCCTGGAGGACAAGGGCAAGGTCAAGTTCTCCGTCGTCGTCTTCGGCCGCGACACCCTGGTGGAGGCCGACTACACCGACCTTGAAAAGATCTAGGCCAAGGTGCCTTTTTTATCGCCCGGCCGTTGCCGGGCCCATGTAGGAGGGATAATCAGCAAATGGCAAAGAAAGTAATAGCACAGATCAAACTGCAGCTGCCCGCGGGGAAGGCGACACCGGCCCCGCCCGTGGGGCCGGCCCTGGGCCAGCACGGCGTTAACATCATGGAGTTCTGCAAGCAGTTCAACGCCAAGACGGCCGACCAGCCGGGGATGATCATCCCGGCGGTCCTGACGGTCTACGCCGACAGGAGCTTCACCTTCATCCTCAAGACGCCCCCGGCGAGCGTCCTTCTCAAGAAGGCCGCCTCGCTCGAAAAGGGCTCCGGCGAGCCCAACAAGGTCAAGGTGGGCAAGGTGACCCTCGACCAGGTCCGGGAGATCGCCGAACTGAAGAAGGTCGACCTCAACGCCAACGACGTGGAGGCCGCCATGGAGATGATCAAGGGCACCGCCGTATCGATGGGCATCGAGGTGGTCTAGCGCCGGCGGCTTTGACCGGCGTATCCGGTGGGAGAGCCCCTGTAAAGGGGTTCGCCAATACCACGGGGAGGGAAAAAGCATCATGAAGAAGAGAAGCAAGAGGTACCGCGCCATCGCCGAAAAGGCGCCCAAGGAACTGCTCGGCAGCCTGAAGGAGGCCATCGAGCTGGCCAGGGAGAACGCCACGGCGAAGTTCGACGAGAGCATGGAGATGCACGTCCGCCTAGGCGTCGACCCGCGGCACGCCGACCAGCAGGTCCGCAGCACCATCGTGCTCCCCCACGGGATAGGCGTGGACAAGCGGGTGCTCGTCATCGCCGGCGGGGAGAAGGTCAAGGAGGCCCAGGACGCCGGCGCCGACCTCGTCGGAGGAGAGGACATGGTCCAGAAGATCGAGGGCGGCTGGCTCGACTTCGACGCCGTCATCGCCACGCCGGACATGATGAAGTCCGTGGGCAAACTGGGCAAGATCCTCGGCCCCCGCGGGCTCATGCCCAGCGCCAAGACGGGCACCGTCACCTTCGGTGTGGGCCATGCCGTCAGCGAGATCAAGGCCGGGAAGGTCGAGTTCCGGGTCGACAAGTTCGGCATCATCCACAACTCCTTCGGCAAGGCGGGTTTCCCCGTCGAGAACCTCTACGAGAACGGCAAGGCCCTCCTGAGGGCCATCGTCAGGGCGAAGCCGGCCGCGGCCAAGGGGCAGTACATCAAGAGCCTGGCCGTGACATCTACCATGGGGACCTCCTTCAGGGTGGACCCCAACGCCGCGGTGAAAGAACTCTCCGCCGAATAGGCGCCCCCGGTTTTTCCCGGGGAAAACTGTTATAATTCTGCCGTTCCATCGACCGCAGACAGCGGGTGCGCACGAAGCGCTTAATGACTTGCCCGCCGAGGTCTGGAAGAGCCTGACCCGTGTCACTGCCATGTGTCCAGGTCTCCCGGGCCCGGAGGGTCCGGGAGTTTTTTATGCGAGGAGGTGAATAAATGCCTTCGCAATTGAAGATCGAGCAGGTTGAATCGCTCAGGGAAAAACTGCAGGAAGCCGAGGCCGTTTTCATATGCGAGTACAGGGGGCTCAACGTCGCCAAGATCACGGCCCTCAGGGCCTCCATCCGCCGCGCCGGCGGCGAGATGAACGTGGCCAAGAACACCCTCATGGGGATAGCCCTCCGGGAGGAGTCCCTTCCCGTTCCCGACTCGCTCATGACCGGCCCCAACTCGTTCACCATCGCCTATTCCGACGCGGCGGCGGTGGCCAAGGTCATCAGGGACTTCTCCAGGGAGAAGGGCAACGAAGCCCTCGTCATCAAGGGAGCCGTCCTGGGGGACGACATCCTCTCCGTGGAACAGGTCAGGGCCCTCGCGGACCTGCCCTCGAGGGAGGTCCTGCTGGCGCAGCTGGCGGGGACCATGATCGGCCCCGTGAGAGGCCTCGTCACGGTGCTCTCCGGCACCACCCGCGGGCTCGTGACGTGCCTGGAAAGGATAAAGGAACAGAAAGAAGAAAAAGCCGCCTGAAATACCGACAGGTGTAGATGAAAAAGGAGGAACAGGAAATGACCGCAGCCAAAAAGGCAGCAGAAGGCGAAGAAAAAGTCACTAAAACGGCCGAAGCGGCCGAAGTGAAGGAAGAAGTGAAGGAAGAGAAGAAGCCCGCGAAGAAGGCCGCTGGCAAGGCCCTCTCCAAGGAAGACATCCTCGCCGCCATCGAGGGGATGACCGTTCTCGAACTTTCCGAACTGGTGAAGGCACTAGAGGACAAGTTCGGCGTGTCCGCCGCGGCCCCGGCCATGGCCATGCCCATGATGGGTGCGATGCCCGGCGCCGCCGCCCCCGTGGAGGAGGAGAAGACCGAGTTCGACGTCATCCTGAAGAACACCGGCACGAACAAGATCGCCACCATCAAGGTCGTGCGCGAACTGACTGGCCTCGGCCTCAAGGAGGCCAAGGACCTCGTCGACGGCGCCCCCAAGCCCGTCAAGGAAGGCGTCTCCAAGGAAGAAGCCGAGGAGATCAAGAAAAAGATCGAAGAAGCCGGCGCCGAGGTGGAACTCAAGTAGCCGAGCCCTTAATCGGAGGTTTATCGAAATGGGGGGCCTGCAGGGCAGGCCCCCCATTTTCGTGCATGAACCTTTATGAATTCTTTTAAGAAGGAAAATGAAAAGATTAATATCTTGGCTATGGCATAAAATTCTTAAAGGTATTACAATCATTTCATGAGAAAAACACCCATCACCCGGTCAAAAAGGACAAGGGGGTTCTCCCTCGTGGAGGTCCTCATCGCCATAGTGGTCCTCGCCATCGCCCTCCTGGCCCTGGCGGGGGTCGTCGTCTCCACGACGATGCTGATGGCCCACACCATCGACAAGGAAAAGGCCGTGAGCCTGGGGGTCGAGGCCCTGGACACCCTGGAGGCTCACTATTGCGGCTGCGACCCTGAGGCTGCCGAACCCGACCCACCGGGGGAATACGACAGGAAATTCAACTGCCTGTCGGACTTCGATAAAACCACCCGGACGATCACCGTGGTTGTCCAGTGGGACGGGGTGCTGGGAAGCAGGGAGGTTACTTTGGAGCGGGTCGTGGCGGAGCCGGAATTCGAATGACCTTTTTTGAGGTGAAAAGCGCATGAGACCCAGCTGTTGCAGGGATATGAAAAAGCTGAAGGGTTTCACCCTCACGGAGATCCTCATTGCCGTCCTGATCCTGGGGATCGTGGGCGGGAGCGTCCTGATGCTCGGCCACACCTACATCAAGCACTTCGAGCAGGCCAACGAGATCACCGTGGCCAAGGACCGGGCCACGATGGTCCTCACCTACCTGGAAAAAAGGGTCCTCCACGCCGGGCAGGGGATGCCCGTTTCGGCCGATGAGTTCGAGGCCGTCTTTGATGGGCTTTGGGAACACCAGGACTTCAAGGGTTTCAAGGATATTAGGGACAGGCGGTGGCGGCGCCCCGTCCAGAAGCCCGAACCGCCCGGGTCCTTGGAGCCGTACAGCGAATGCGAGGAACTCCTGGTCGCTTATGCCGTGCCCGCCGGGGCATACACTATCGAATCCAAGCAGGTCGCCCCGTCTAAGGGCGAGAAAGTGGAGATCTCGGACAAGCCCGCGCTCATCGAGGGCGGCGACGCGAGGGTCACAAAATGCTGGGTCGTCTTCCCTACCCTTCCAGCGCCCTTTTTCGTGACAGAAGACATCCCCCCTGTTTCCGGCGGCAAGACCGCCATCACCATCCTGGCACGCCCTCTCCCTCAGGGTGAAATGAAGCCATGGCCCGTACGGGTGAACGACGAACTGCACTACGTCAGGTTCATGGAGGCCAAGGTCGAGGGCAGTTCCTTCAAAACGAGGGACCTCGCGCTTTCGAGTACAAAAAGCGGCCTGCAGCCCATTGTAGAAGGGATCCTTGATTGCAGGTTCAGGCTGGATAAAAACGGTCTGCTCGCCGTCTCGGTTCTCGCCAGGGGCAACAAGAAATATTCGAGGTTCGTATCGCCTGCGGATGTGCCTCACTGGGGCGCGGTGGGGGACGACGAATGGAGAAAATACCACCTGGTCGCCTTGACCAGGGGATGGAGGGTCAGGAATTGGAGGCCGGAATGATCCCTTTTCGAAAAATGAAAGCCATGGCCCTGCCCTTGACGCTGATCTTCCTGCTCGTCGGGGCAGTGCTGGTCGGAGGGGCCCTTTACGTGGTTGAAAATATGTTCTCCACTTCCAGCCATGTTGTTTCGGATTCGCAACTTTATAATGCCGCCCAATCCGGGATAGAGCAGGGCAAAATGGCAATTTTGGAGAATCGTAAAGACCTGGACCGAGTAGAACGAGAATACGAAGGAAACCTGGACAAAATCAGGGCTATAAAAAAAGATTCTCAATTCCCTTTGGACGAAGACCTGCAAGAAATGCCGATCGATGGTTTGCCCGGCGTTGAAGTCACCGTTGATATCCTGGATTGCAACTATCGACTTGAGGGTTTGAGTTTCAGCCCCAATCAACCTGGGAAAGAAGAGCTTAGCCAGGCCCAACGGGAAGCGCTCCCCCCGCGCGTACCCTTCATCGACGGATCAGGGGGCGGAGAGGTCGATGACAGTCAGTTCCTGTACGGATACTCCAACGTTATCGACCCCAACAGGAACATCAGCCCAGGCGGTGGTCGCCTCTCGGGACACCACTACGTGATCCGCTCCACCGCTACCGCCGCCAAGGGGACCGGCAAAGAAAAGGTCTTGAGTATTGAGACGATGGTGGTGGTCACCCATGATTAACAAGATGAAAGGGCTCCCAGCGCTGGCCCTCGCCGCCCTTTTGCTGCTGGGGCCTTTCGCCCCGGGGGCTGGGGCTCTGGACTACTACTATTGGCCCCTCTGGCCGGTGAAAACCTATTACCCCGAGCCTCCGAAATTGAAATTCGGCGCCGATGATGAGATCGAGATCGTCGTGGACGCCAATTCCACGGAGCCCATGACCTTCTTTTCGATAGGCCGAACCATGATGGCCTGGGGAGACAGGATGCCCATGACCGTCCTCGGAACGGAGACCCTCCCGTCGGAGGCCTGGGGCAGCAAGATGGAACTGATGGACGTAGGTACCCCGCCCGCGGTCATCAGGAAACCCGTTATCCCGTCGAGCGTCCCGATCTACCTCGGGCTGCCCGGCGGCAGGAAGACCCTGGCGGGCCTGACCCCGGAGGACCTCCAGGTTGCGTCGGTCATCCCCGGGTACGAGAAACGCTGGTACGCCAAGGAAAAGAACGGGCCCCTCGACGGCGAGAACCAGGTGTTCACCGACGACGAGAACAACGCGTGGAAGTCCTTCCTGCGGGATCACCAGTACCTGGCCGGGTTGAACTTCAGGGTACTCCAGGGGGAGGACCCACTTTACATTGCCGACGCGGGCCACTCCGCCCCGGTCGTCGTCTGGCACGACAACATCTGGCTTGAACCCATGACAGGGTGGAGGCAATTCTCGCAGGGCCTCAAGAGGAAATACGAAAGTTATGGCGGGGCCGTCACCTTCTTCTCGACCAACGACGGCAGGGTCCGTGCCTTCGCCGCCGCCGACGAGGTGGATCCCGTTTCGGGCCAGGGGATGGGTTCGACCTTCCGGGAACTATGGTCCTTCATCCCTTCACCGGCGCTCCTTGTCGCCCCCTACCACGAATACTGGTTGACCGACCCTAACACGACGAAACCGCCCCGCCTGGTTGCCCTCGACAGCCCGATCCTGATCCACGACATAGAGGGTGGAGGAGGCCCCGGCGATTGGAAGAGACTCCTCTTCGGGACCATGGGCCAGGGAAGCGCGCTGGAATACAAACCCAAAGGAGCCTGGAACCCGGAGCCTCAAGAATCCCTCTCCAGTTCTGTTTCTGGCACCACCAGGGGGCACCTTTTCGGCTTTTACGCCCTCGACGTGACGGACCCCGTGGACCCGAAGCCTGCCTGGTCCGTCAGCCTGGCCGAATGGAAGGACAATGACAACTCGGCGAAAAAATTGATGTGGGTCGACGGGGACCTCGTGCCGGAACCTCCCTTCGGGTATTCCGGCTACGAGGGTTTCCAGATGGCCATCTCCAGGCCTGTCGTGGGTTACACCTACGAACTGGGTGAGAGAGTCTGGCACCTCATCCTGCTGGGAATAAACGCCGACAAGAAGTACGTCCTCTACGATATCGACCCTGCCACGGGAAAACTGAGAAACAAGGAGATATTGGGGAACGTGGAATATTTTACCGATCCCAAAGGCGTATCCCGCCCCAACGATGTCATAAACCCCTCCCGGATAGCGGCAGTCTCGATGTGGAAGGATGATTACCCCGACGGGACCCGGCCGAGGACGCCCCTCCTCGGTGAGATCTATATTTTCCTTTCCAACGGCACCCTGTATAAGTGGAACTTGCAGGCGGGCACGGCGCCGAAACTGCTTGTCACGCTCGTGGTCGGACAAAGGGCGGAGTTGGCCGTGCCCCTCCAGGATTTCGACGCCACCTTCCTCGAGGTGGACGATGAGCCCCACCGCATCCTGGCCCTTGTGACGGCCTTCGGGAAGAACGGCAACCCCGCCGATATTTGGAACACCGACCACTACGGGTTGGTGACGATCGATGTGACCAAGCTGGAACAGCAATATCCTTCTGGGTCCCCGGAGGTGAAATTCGGCAGCAACATGTGGGGAAAGACCAATCAGGTTTTGCCGGTCACGAGTTACATGGACTTCACCTACCTGGCCATGCGGTCCCCCGACCCCGAGAACCTCGATTTTGGCGGAAACCAGGGACCCCACTGGAACACGGCCTACACCACCTCTTCCCCGGTCTTTTACGATGGGAAGATCATCCTCGTCACCAGGAGCTGGCTCACCAAGGGCAAGCAGTCAAACCGGGGGGCCTGGAGCAGGACCTACGTCGTCGACCCTACGGCCGGTGCCGTCCAAAAGATGGACCTGGAAGGGGTAACCCACCTTGGCGGTGCCCTCATCGACCGCGAGGCGACGCTCTTCCTCCATACCGATGAAGGCGTGGTGAGCCACGACCTCCAGTACCTTTTTGGCCTCGAATCTCTAGGCGGAGAAGGCCCAGAGAGTGAAGAAGTTGTATCCGAGCCCGGGGTCGTCTACTGGAAGGTAAATGGCCCCGCCAAGCCTGCCCAACAAAAGTAACCCTCCAGGCGCAACCACACCCTGAGGGTGGATGGGCCATCCGCGGCCCCGACGGTGTAAAATAGCACCATGCATATCGACGCGCACGTACACGTTTATCCGCCCGAGATAGAGAAGAACTGGAAGAAGATCGCCGAGACGGAGCCCCACTTCGGCACTCTCTGTGCCGGCAAGGCCCACAAGTGGGGGACCGTCGAGGACGTCGTCGCCCGGATGGAGATCGACGGGCTGGACCAGGCCTGGGTCACGGGAGTTGCCTTCCGCGACCCGGGCCTTTGCCGTCTCTGCAATGACTACGTCATGGAGGCCCTGAAGAAATACCCGGGAAAGATCCAGGGCCTGGCCGTGGTGAACCCCCTCACCCGGGACTTTGAAAACGAGATTGTCCGCTGCCGCGAGGCGGGCTTCATCGGCGTGGGCGAGCTCCTGCCTTACGGGCAGGTCTTTGACATCTCCGACAGCCGCGAGACCTGGCGGCTGGCCGCGGCCTGCCAGGAGAACGGCCTCTTCCTGCTGCTCCACGTGGCCGAGCCCGTGGGGAGGGATTACCCCGGCAAGGGCGGCATGGGCCCCCGGGAGGCCGCCGCCTTCTGCGAGAACCACCCTGAGGTGCAGGTCCTCTTCGCCCACATGGGAGGGGGCCTCTGGGCCTACGAGGCCATGCGGTGCATGAAGCTGGTCCTGGAGAACGCCTGGTACGACACCGCCGCCGCGCCCTTCCTCTTCGGTCCGGAGGTCTTCCGTGCCGCCGTCGCGGCCGGGGCGGGCGGCAAGATCGTCTACGGGAGCGACTTCCCCCTGCTCTGCGCCGACCGGTACGAGAAGATGTTCCTGGCCTCCGGCCTCGACGAGGAAGCCCTGTCAAGGATCAGGGGGGGCAACGCCCTGGCCCTGCTCGAAAAGGCGCGCGCTTTCTCCGGCTTCGGTTAGTTTTCGCCCGTCGCCCGCTGACGCCGTCTCCGCCGGTTGTGTTCACCGTCCGCCGGGGCCTCTCGGCGGCTTTTTCTCTTCCCCCGTTCCTGTTATCCTATTCCCGTTTCAAGGCCCGACGAAAGGGGACGTTCAATGAAGACCCACACGGAGTACCTCTGGTTCGAGACCAGGAAGAGGAAGGAGCTGGTCCGGATCACCGGGGACCTGGAAGCCATCCTGGAGAGGAGCGGCGTGACCGACGGGATGATGCTCCTTTCGGCCATGCACATCACCTCGGGCATCATCGTGAACGACGACGAGCCGGGGCTCCACCGGGACATCCTCGAGTGGCTGGAGAAGACCGCCCCCGAGGACCCGTCCTACGCCCACCACCGCACGGGCGAGGACAACGCCGACGCCCACCTCAAGCGCATCCTGGTACACCACCAGGCGATACTGCCCGTGACGGGCGGCAAGCTCGACCTTGGGCCCTGGGAGCAGTGCTTTTACGCGGAATTCGACGGCCGCCGCAGGAAGCGCGTGGTCGTCAAGGTCATGGGGGTATGAAGGTATGATCAAACTGACGGTTATCGTGACGACGGTCCTGCTGGCTGTTCTTCTTCTCGTGCGGCCGTCCTTCGCCGGTGAGGGGAGCCTCATTCCGATGGAGGACTTCTTCAGGAACCCGGAAAAAAGCGGCTTCCGGATCTCCCCCGACGGGACGCGGATCTCCTGGCGGGCGCCCTGGGAGCGGCGGCTCAACATCTTCGTCCAGAAGATCGGCGAGGAGGAGGCCGTGCGGGTCACCTCGGCGACGGAGAGGGACATCCTGGGCTACTTCTGGTCCGGCAACGACCGCATCCTCTACCTGCAGGACTCCGGCGGGGACGAGAACTACCACCTCTTCGCCGTCGACGCCGGCGGCTCCGGGGCGAAGGACCTCACCCCCTTCGAGGGCGTCCGGGTCACCATCGTGGACCCCCTGGAAGAGATCGACGACGAGGTCCTCATCGGGATGAACCGCCGGGACCCGAGGGTCTTCGACGTCTTCCGCCTGAACATCGACACCGGTGAACTGACCCTCGTCCAGGAGAACCCCGGAGACATCGAAGGCTGGGTGACCGACCACGAGGGCAAACTGCGGGCCGCCGTCAGGACCGACGGCGTGAACCAGTCCCTCCTCTACAGGGACCGTGAGGAGGACGAGTTCAGGACCCTCCTCACCACCGACTTCCGGGAGACCGTCGACCCCCTCTTCTTCACCTTCGACGACAAAAAGCTCTACGTCTCCTCCAACCTCGGCAGGGACAAGTCGGCCATCTACGTCTTCGACCCCGCCAAGGCGGCCAGCGAGGAACTGGTCTTTGAGCACCCCGAAGTGGACGTCTACGGCCTCATGCAGTCGAAAAAGCGGAAGGTCATCACCGGCGTGGCCTACGTCACCGACAGGGCGAGGTACCACTTCTTCGACCGTGAGCGGGCCGACCTCCAGGAGGAACTGGAGTCCCGCCTCCCTGGAAGGGAGGTCACGGTGACCTCCATGAGCAAGGACGAGGAGAAGGTCCTCGTGCACGCCGGGGGCGACCGGACCCAGGGGGCCTACTACTTCTACGACCGGGCGACGGGGGACTTCCGCGAACTGGCCCAGCTGAGCCCCTGGCTCAACGAGGACGAGCTGGCCCCCATGAAGCCCGTGCAGTACACCGCCCGGGATGGTCTGGCCATCCACGGCTACCTGACCCTGCCGGCCCACAGCGCCGGGAAGAACCTCCCCGTGGTGATCAACCCCCACGGCGGTCCCTGGGCGCGGGACTCCTGGGGTTACGACAGCCAGGTCCAGTTCCTGGCCAGCCGGGGGCTGGCGGTGCTCCAGATGAACTTCCGCGGCTCCACCGGCTACGGGCGCGCCTTCTGGGAGGCCGGCTTCAAACAGTGGGGGAGGGCGATGCAGGACGACATCACCGACGGGGTCAAGTGGCTCATTGACCAGGGCATAGCCGACCCGAAGAGGGTGGGCATCTACGGCGGCTCCTACGGCGGGTACGCCGTCCTGGCGGGCCTTGCCTTCACGCCTGACCTCTACGCCTGCGGCGTGGACTACGTGGGGGTCTCCAACATCTTCACCCTCCTCGAGACGGTCCCCCCCTACTGGGAACTGGGCCGCAAAATGATGTACGAGCAGATCGGCGACCCCGAAAAGGAAAAGGACCTCCTCGAGGCGGCCTCGCCGGTCTTCCACGCCGACAGGATCAAGGCGCCCCTCTTCGTTGCCCAGGGGGCCAACGACCCCAGGGTGAAAAAGGCCGAATCGGACCAGATCGTGGAGGCCCTGCGGAAAAGGGGAGTGGACGTGGAATACATGGTCAAGGACAACGAGGGCCACGGCTTCCTCAACGAGGAGAACCGCTTCGACTTCTACCGCGCGATGGAGCGCTTCTTCTCCAAGCACCTCGGCAGCCTGTCGGAGCGGTAGGGCCCGGCCCGGCTGGGGTTCCCGACAGGGACGGGCGGAACCCATAGCACAAGATGGGTTTTACTTATAATTGTCAACTCAAGCAGGCTTAACTTGACATTTATTAATGGAACCCATAGTATTTCTATGGGTTATCCTATAAAAAGTCAAGGAAGCTGAAGATGAAGCACGATGAGTTTTTTCGAAAGCACCCTGTCTTCACCGGGCAAGATCTGGCAGAACACTTGCTGTCCCGCGGTGGGGTCGGCGGTCGAGCGCGGGAGGCGCTACTGGCGTACTACCGGAAGGCTGGGCGGGTCGTTCGGATACGGCGCGGGCTGTATGCCGTCGTCCCGCCGGGGGCCGATGCCGGTTCGTATCCGGTCGATCCTTTCCTCATCGCTTCGAAGCTGACGCCGGATTCGGTGTTATCCCACCATACGGCGCTGGAGTTCCATGGAAAGGCCTATTCTGTTCATACCCACCTCACGTACTCGACATCCCAGCCGCCGGGGCCCCTGACGTTTCGCTCCCATGTTTTCAAAGGGACCCGGTTCCCCCGAGCCCTCCTCCGCGAGGGGAAAGCGTTTATAAACATTTTGATCGCGGAGCGCGCCGGCATGAGGCTACGGGTCACGAACCTCGAGCGGACATTGGTGGACGTCCTGGATCGCCCCGGCCTTTCGGGAAGTTGGGAGGAGATCTGGCGGTCGCTGGAGTCCGTCGAATTCTTCGATCTCGACAAGGTTGTTGAGTACGCGCTCCTTCTAGGGAACGCTACCACCGCCGCGAAGGTGGGCTTTTTTCTGGAACAGCACCGCGAAACATTGATGGTGGAGGACCGCCACCTCAAGGAGCTCCAGGTTCTGCGGCCCCGGCAACCGCATTACCTGGACCGATCCCGGCGGACATCCGGCCTCCTCCTGTCGGAATGGAACCTGGTGGTCCCCAGGGAAGTGGTCGAGCGGGCGTGGGAGGCGGTTCTATGAAGATATCCCCGGAAATGCTCGCCATAGAGGCTGAAGAGACTGGTTTCAGGGCGGAAATGCTTGAAAAGGTCGCCCACCTGCTTGGATTACTGGAGGCCTTGCGAAGCCACCCATTTCTCAAAGATAAGTTGGTTCTCAAAGGCGGCACAGCCTTGAACCTTTTCGTCTTTGATGTTCCCCGGCTCTCCGTCGACATTGATCTGAACTACGTAGGAATTGAAGAACGTGACGGCATGCTTGCCGAACGGCCCAAGGTCGAGCAGGCTGTCCATGCAGTCTTCGCCCGGGAGGGCTTCATCGTCAGGCGGATGCCTGTTGAGCACGCCGGGGGCAAGTGGTCATTGCGGTATGAAAGCGCTCTCGGCAGGGGCGGTAACCTGGAAGTGGATATCAATTACATGTTCCGTTTACCCCTTTGGCCTGTTACGACCTGCGATTCTCACCCCATCGGCACCCGGCAGGCTAGGGGGATACCCTTGCTGGATCAACATGAACTGGCTGCAGGGAAACTCGCGGCGTTATTTGCTCGCAGACAGGCTCGAGACCTGTTCGACAGCCATCGGATCCTCCGAATGGGCAACCTCGATCTGTCTCGTCTTCGCATAGGATTTGTGGTCTATGGAGCTATGATCAGGAAGGATTGGAGGACCATATCCGTGGACGATGTGGATTTCGAAGCCATGGAATTGGTCAAGCAATTGGTTCCCACGCTCCGTACCAATCCAGCAAAGACCCCATCGAGATCAGCAGAATACGGGGCACGCCTTGTGAGGGAATGTCGGGAAAGCTTGACGGCCTTGCTGCCCTTCACGAACTCTGAGCACCACTTTTTGGATCTACTGCTTGACCGGGGAGTGATCGACCCTACGCTTTTGACCGCTGACGAGTCTCTTCAGCGACGCATAAGATCACAGCCACTGCTTGAGTGGAAAGCACTCAACGTTCGACAGCATAAAGGAATATGAAGTAAAAAAGGTGTCCTAAGTCAAACACGCTGTGGCAAGATACGTACTTTCCCTCGGTCGCTTCGAATCCTTTTTAAAGAAGTTGGGTTTGTTCCGCTTGCTCCGCCAGCATGCGGGCCAGCGAAAGGGCCATCTCGGAATCGTCGGTCGGCTGCCCCGCGATAGTTCCCCAAGTTCCTCCATTGGCCAGTTCACGGACGCCTCCTGGGTATTCCCACCTGATATCGTCGGGTGTCCGGAACTCCACGAGGCTGCCTAGGGCATCTCCGGCAAGCTGGCCAAGAAGGCACCCCTGGGCTCGATCAATCTGCATAAGACACTCCCACGGCCTGCAGGAGCTGTTTTCGATTTTTTCGTGCTTCTGCCATGCTGCGCCCCCACTTGGGTCATCCCTGGGTTTTACTGGTTCGAGGTTTCCTCCTGCCTGCGACCAATTCTCTATGGATGACTTTTGCTCATTTACCGTCCGTGGGGCCTGTAGGGTTGTCGCAAGTCCTGTTGTGAGTTTGTCGCAAATGGATGACAACTTGTCCTAGCGCCTGGTCCTTCGCTGGTTCCTTCGCACGTTCGATGATCTCCGCGCCTCGATGTTCTGACAGAGCCTCTCGCGATCAGTGGAAATTACTTTTTTACCGAACACCATCCCTATGAGTTCTTTCCGCGCCGATCACTAAGTTGTCAATTATTTTCAGGACCGAAGTGTCCCAGGGGCAATTTTTATCAGCCATCCATCTTTTGGTCAGTCGCTGGAAAGATCCATCCGATGCAACCGGGTAATAGAAATCCGACAGGATCTTATGCATTAAACCCCACTCTTGTTCAAGGTTGTTTTGGAACATATTATTCCCAAACAAGTAATTGAGAGTATATTCTCTATCAATCGGTGCTACCAGACGAGGGAGGATGTGCGCCATGGCCTTTGAATTGCCGATAAGTTTGGTGCCGCTTTCCATTACATCGATGGTTTTGAAGACTTTTTCCAGACTGGACCAATCGGATGGTGTCAATTCGTGAGGTGCCTTCTGTCGTAGTTTCTCAATTTCCTCTTGGACGGAACGGATAGTGCTGTTAAATTTTTCATAAGATTGCATCTTTGAACCGGTCGTTCCCATGCGGTGCATTCCCCACGATGCCAGCGCTGCATAGGCCAGTTCCAGGGCATCCAGCCAGTTTGATTGCTGGACCTCAATTGCACGGCAGTGAAAATGTAAAGACGGGCCAGTAAACCTTTCTGATTCATAATAGTACGCGTGATATGCCTCCGCATGGGTCAGGATGTCTTTAACCTCGGTAGTAAGGTCTCTATGGATCCATTTTTTTGCCATTGCCTCCTCCTTAGCGGTTTTTAATTCGGTCGTCCCACATGCTTAATGGAGCACCGTGAAACGCGGTGAAGATCGTTGCATAGCCGTTTCATCAAGAGTGGCCTCACGTTCTATTTATTACCTTTGTCGTTTTCGCCGATTATAACGATCCAAGTGGTGTACCCTGACCCACTCTTTCGGGGTCTCTTCTCCGTCTTCCAACTCTTTTCTTGCTCACCGAACACCGCCGTCATTGCTTTTGGGACTAGGTGGTAAGCGATATTATCCCGATCCGACAGAACATCCGGTAGGGATTTTTTTAATTCTTCCTGGACACCTCTCCAAGGAACGCCATACTTCTCCAGTCGGTTAAGAAAAATCCGGTTCTTTTTGAATGCCTCAATAGAGGCCTTCTCGTAGGTGGCCAGGGTGTCCTGTTTTTCATCTGCTTCAGGTTCATCGAAGGCTGTTCCGGACACAGCAGTATGGGTAGGAGGTTGAGTGGCATCAGCCGTGACCGAACGTTGCGCGGCGTCCAAGGCGTCACTGAACCGATGATGGAGTTTCGCGGCGGCCGTGTCTGCTTTGGGCTTGTTATACTGCGGATCATGAGCTTTGTACCGACCTTCAAAAGACAGAACTCGTATCGGAATGGGGTAACTCTTCCCGCCGACGCTGCTCCAAAAAACACCATGGCCGGGGATCGGTTCGTTCAGGAGGGATGACAAAATATCATCGCTGAAGTGAGCGTTGGCGCTCTTAACGGCTCTTAAATCGCCGGCCGACAGCAGATGGAAGGCGAACCAGTTATCGCCCTGGCTCAAGATTTCACTCGATATCGATCCCGGTTGCTGGGTGATCAGGACGGCTCCCAGGTCATATTTCCGGCCTTCCTTGACCCAGGTAACGTAGGGTCCTTCTCCGGAACTCCCCGTGCTGCCGAGGACCGCCTGGGCTTCTTCCACGACTGCAATGACTGGGATGGTCTCAGGCTGTGCTTTTGTGAATTCTTCCTGGTTGTGATCGAATATCCGTCGCAGGATAAGTCCGGAAAGAACAAGGGCCGGCGTACCCCGCATCTGGGACACGTCGACAATGCATATTCTGCCCTCTCGGAGAGCTGCGATAAGCATGTCCATCATTTGGCTGCTGGGGTCGTGCAGCATTTTGACGACGATGGTCATGTTGGCTCTCGCCGCCACCATTTCGGCATCTTGACCGTCTTCGAGCCTGAGGAGCTCCTTGACGGTTTGTCCGTCGGCGGCGTTCCCGTCCCGGTGGATCAGGTCGACGAGTTGGTGCCAGTCGGCATCGTTCATGCTTTTCAACTTTCTGACGTTCTGCTGATCTTGCTTCTCCGGTGACAGGGCGATCGAAATGACGTCGCTCGGACGCAACCGACGAATATCAAGCCGAATATCCCCGGCTACGAAGGACTGGTAAAAAGGGCTGGGACCTTCCTTCGGTGTAAAAACAACAACTTTGTCCTGCAATTCCGGCACGTCGCACAGGCCGGGCCGGTTTTTATCATCGGGCCAAAAGTACTCGCCGTCGGGATCAAAGATAACGGTCCCTACCGGTACTTGCTTCCCGCCACGCTTTTCCACCGTCGGGGTATCGTGATAGAGGTTGGCGAATAAGAGTTTTACAAGGTTTGATTTTCCGAAACCCGCCCTCGCGAAGACAAGGGTGCGCCTGGCGACGAGGTCGAGGACGTGGAATTTGGGGATCACCAGTGGGCTTTTTATCTGCATCCAAGGGGCCTGGACCAGGCGGTCGTCGCCGGAAGCGAAGATGAATTCCCCGAGTGCGAAATGTCCTATTTCGGCCGCGTCTTCAATGTTGTGCCCGGCTACTTCACGTAAGATATCGTCGGTCAGAAAGGCCACCTTACTTCCGACGTGCGGCAGGCGGCGATGGGAGGCCGCAAAGACGAGATCACCGTTGACAACACGAACCACGCCCAGGACTCGCATTTTCACCAGGTACTTGAGGTACTGTTCCCGGAGGTCTTCGGGGATCGGCCGCTCTTCTGAGACCGCCCGGATGCCGTAATCCTCGCCCGCTGAAGAAGCAAGGCGCCCTTGGGATGATATCGAGGTTATTCGGCCGAGGACCGCTTCATTCTCGTCTTCCAGTTGAACAATGAGGAATTGTCCATGCATCGGAGCACGCTGAAACTCATTCTTGTAGGGAAGCACGATATCTGCGTGAAACTCCAGCCCGCCTTCACTAAAACCTCTGAATATCCCAACCGTCGTTTCGCGTGAAAAGAGTTTCATTCGTACCTCCTTGTCGACACATCGCTTTGAAGACGCAAGGCCTCCAATCCGGAGATCTCTTTTTCTTCCAGCAAGCCGCGGACGGCCGAAAGCACCTCATCTTGAAGAATAGTGAGATCGAAGTCCACTATCTCTGCAAATTCATGGGCTTTTTGTAAACAACGCGGGTAAAAGGGGACGGGGAATCCGTAGATGGCGTCGGACAGCAGGTATCCGAATACCTCCGCCGCCTGCTTGGACTGACTGCTCAAAATATCGACCGTCCAAACCGGATCGCCCTTTCGCCCTCCGAAACGCACAAGGAACATGTCCCCGGCGACGAACTTGGGGGCTTCTCCGCCGCCCCCTTCCACTTCAGACCCACGGGCATACTCGGGCCAAACATAGGCCTTGGCTTCCAGTTCCCTCGGCACTCTTACATAACGGGGCGATCCCTGTTTAAAGGTCTCTTCAAGGGCCATGGCTAGGTTGTAGCGAGCTAAAACCTTGCTATGCTTCGCGATGCCCGCGAGGTATACCTTTCGTTGATTTTCCTCCCTGATCCTCTCAATGGCCTTTTCTATCCGTTTCCTGAACTGGATGAAGAGTTCTCCCTGAAACAGTTTGCTGCGAAGCAGGCCATCCCTGACCAGCAGCGTGTCAGTGGCAAAATTACGGTAACAGATACGTTCATAAAGCGCGGCCCACTCGCATAGATCACGATAGACAAGGACCCATGTAGGAGACACCTCATCGGGGGACTCTCGCGTTTTCCTTCCGCTTGGGATCATGGGGCTAAGGTCGTTCAAGGTGCCAACATTCAGATCCGCCATAAGACGGCCCATAGGAGTTCTAGGAGACCCGTCGCCGTTGAACTGGGCGCGACTCAGTTCGTCGGTGTCTGTCGTCGGTGTCACCGCGTCAAGGCAGAGTTGCTCTCCGTACGAATCCACGACCCGTACCAGTTGGACGTGGAATGGGTCAAAGACAAGCTTATTGTTCCCGCCGTCGCTGGCTACAAGAGATACCGAAGCTGTTGTCCTAGGGTTGATCGCCCTGACCTCACCGGCAAGGGCGCGGACTTCCGAACGAAGATCATCGAGTAACCTTCGATCACGGACGGTCGCTTGACGGATAGCTTGTTTTAAAGCGGGGAGTTCGTCAGGATTAAACATGATCACACTTCAAGCCTGGCATAGACATCCACCTCGCTCGCCGCCGTTCGGATAACGCGGCCAAACTGTTCAGACTGTCTCTTGCCGTTATTCGCCGATCCCGCCTCGACCCATCGCCGGATCCGCCACCCTGAGCCAGCCAGTTTCAAAGAAGCCCGTAGCGTTTCTCGGGCATCCACAGGAACGCTTGGTAGGTAGCCGTAGCGGATGATAAGGCGGGCGCCGGGAGAGCACCGCTTTGCAATGGATCTCCATACTTTGGACAAGCCCTCGGCATACTTGTAAGAAGAATGGGGTATCTGGCCTTCCTGAGAATAATCAACACTTTCAGCGCCACCCAGGAACCAGTTGCGGAGCCACTGATCAGGGCGGTAGGTGCGCATGCCGAAATAAGGGGGGGATGTCACGACCCAGTTAAATCTATAGGATGGCGGGACCATTCCTTCGGAGCCCCGCGCGTCACCGAAGTAGACGGCCCCTTCGGAAGGAGGTGGGAGCTTTCGCAGTGAATATCCCGCCCGTCGTTTTACCGCGTCCAGAACGTTAACCCGTGGCGGCGCCGTATTATCGGTGCGCTTCCAGTAGCGAACCGCGGCACTAGGTTTTGTCGCGTAGGTGCGGGGCATTTGGTTTGAAAGGTAAGTCGGCGACCCGCGTTGGCGAGGCCCGTGGAGGATCCCCAACAACAACGCGCGGAGCATGACATCTTCCGCAGTCTCACAGGATTTTATCAGTCCGGATCGAAGAACGCATATCTCTCTCAATGTTTCGGGGTGGTAGCAAAGCTCCCAGAAGTCACCGGAGGGGGTGGAAAGCGGTTCGGATGCCTCTGACAGGATCGATCTCGCTCTTTCAACAACGGCATTAGGCGTAGTATGCACCAATTTTGCCGCTGCTACCGCTGCCGCGATAGGGTTACTATCGATGCCCACACAGCCGAGGCCTAGGAGGCGGGCGGCGAATAGCGTTGTCCCACGGCCGCAGAAAGGATCAAGGACCCAGTCGTTTTTGCCGGCCTTGTCTAGGCATTGCAGCGGAAAGTCCAGTGGGAACATCGTGTAATAAGGGCACACGGCATTGAGCCTGAAGATGAGTGGTTGAACATCTTCCGGCAATAGGCTGTCGCCGTTTTCGGGCCCGCTGTCCTGGGAAAAGACAAGACACCCCTTTATGCTGTCCTGGATCTGCAACGCCCCTTTTGATTCGTTTCCAGGGAGACCTCGCATGCGACGTTCGTCAACCATACCGCAGTTGCTCCGCCCTGTATTGTTTTAGGAGCCCTGGTTCGAGACGCCCCACGATTGGTTACGCTTGCCTGGAATGACCTGTTTGGTTCATCCGGCTCCTTCCTGCTGATCCCTAGGGTGACAGGCCCTCTGGAGTCGGGCAAGTCCTTACCATGCCTGCTGTCCTTCACGTTTCCCCTTCCTTACGGCGGGTATCTTTTAAGGAAATAGCCGAACTTGACCTGGCATTTATCACCCTGCCAGCCAATGCATGTCATATTAAAAAGCAATTCTACAACTATTTCCTGTGTTGGTCAAACAATAAGT
>JAXGNU010000003.1:0-194960 GCA_040767805.1 Thermovirgaceae bacterium | reverse complement strand
GAGGGTCTACAGGCTCGTCGAGAGCCACCTCGACGGACTCCGGGAGGCTTCCGCGGAGAAGCTCCCCATGGAACACCTCAGGGAGAAAAAGGACAGGGACCTCAAAAGGAGGATCCACTACACCATAGACCGCGTGACCAGGGATATCGAAGAGGAGAAGCAGTTCAACACGGCCGTGGCCCGGCTCATGGAGCTGTCCAACGACCTGGGCTCCTACTCGCCCTCCTCGGAGCGGGAGTGGCGCCTCTTCAGGGAGGGCGTGGAAGTCCTGCTGACGCTGCTCACCCCCATCGCCCCCCACATCTGCGAGGAACTGTGGGAAATGACGGGCAACGAGGGCTTCGTTTCGGAACGGCCTTGGCCCTCCCTGGACGAGTCTGCCCTGGCGCCCGACCGGGTCACCGTGGTGTTCCAGGTCAACGGCAAGGTGAGGGAGCAGGTGGAGCTCCCGGCCGGCATGACCCTCGATGAGATGCAGCAGGCCGTCCTGGAAGCCGACGCCGTCAAAAGGCGCCTGGCCGACAAGGAGATCGTCCGGGTCATCGCCGTGCCGGACAAACTGGTCAACGTGGTGGTGAAGGGGCAGGCGTGACACACTTCATCGCTGTCACCGGATCGGGGCCGTCCCAGAGGGATCTCCTGGCTGAGTGCAAGGGTGAACTGGCCGAAAAGGGCTACGAGACCTTCGAGCGCTTCACCGGCGAGGAGTGGCAGGACCTGTTCGGGGCGCTCAGCACGGGGGGACTCTTCGAGGAAAAGCGCGCCGTCGTGGTGGAAGAGGCCGAACTCCTGGGGCCCTTCCCCGAGGGCTCCTTCGAAGACCTCTTCCGGTCCGGTCCCGCCACGGTCTGCCTGCTGGTCTTCGATAAGGACCTTCCCGCGGGGCTCAGCTCGCTCCCCAAGGACCTCCTGACCGTGCGAAAGCCGGCCAGGGTCCCCTTCTGGCCGAAGGAGCGGGTGTCCTGGCTCGAGAGGGAGGCGAAAAAGCGGGGGGTCGCGATCTCCCGGGAGGCCGCCCAGCTGCTCATTGAGTGGACCGAGGACGGGGTGGAGATCCTCTCGGAACTTGAAAAACTGGCCGTCGCCTCCGGCGGCGGGACCATCGGGGCCGAACTGGTGGGTGACCTCGTTGTGGACGAGGGGGGGCGGCAGATGCTCTCCCTGCTGGACGGCCTCTGCCAGGGCGACGTCCCCGCCGTGATCGGTGCCCTCGCCTTCCTCCGAAAAAGGGAGGAGCCCCTTAAGATGATCAGCGCCCTCCACAAGAGGATGCGCCTGGCCCTTTACCTCTCCGGCGCGACCCCGGAGCACGCCCGTAGGGTCGAGTCGGCGCTGGAGGCGACGCCCTTCCAGGTGAGGCAGGCCACGAAGGCGGCGTCCCTTTTCCCCAGGAGGGCGCTACGGGACTTCGTCGTAGCCATGGCTGTCCAGAGCGCCTCCGCTAAGAGCGGGGTGGGGCGCGGATGGGACGGCATCGAGCTGGAGGTCTTCAGGCTGCTCTCGGCCCTCCCGGGAAAATGAAAAAAGGCCGCGGGAAGGATCACCCGTGGCCCGAAGAGTTTTAAAGGGGGAGTGTGAAAAACCGCAGAAGGACCCTAGGCCTGCTCCTGGATTTTGCGGATGGCCTTGGTGAGCCTTGACTTCTTCCGGGCGGCCATGTTCCGGTGGATGACGCCCTTGACCACCGCCTTGTCGAGGGCCGACTGGGCGTCGTTGAACCTCTTCAGGGCGAGTTCGGGGTCGTTGCTGTTTATCGCCTCCAGGACCTTCTTGGCGCTGGTCTTGCACCGGGTGGTCCAGTAGCGGTTGTAGATCCTGTTCTTCTCCGATGTCCGCACTCTCTTGCGGGCGGATCTCGTGTTAGCCATCATTTCACCCCCTTTACAGCAGGCCGTATTTTACCATGGCTGTTGCCTTATCCGCAACTAGCGTGGAATATAATGACCGTGGGCCGAACCAGGACATTCTATCATGAAACGGCCGCGAGGGGAGGGAACGGGCTTGGAGATAGGGAAGGGACTCGTGGCGGCCGTCGCCGTGGCGCCGGGCCTCGCCCTCCTGTGGTGGTTCTACAACAAAGACTACCTCGAACCGGAACCGCTCTCCCTGGTCTTCTCCGCCTTTTTCAGGGGGATGCTCTTCGTCTTCCCCGCCGGCCTCGTGGAGAAGATCATCAGCGGCCCCCTCTCCTTCTCGCCGCTGGTGACGGCCTTCTTCGGCGTGGCCCTCATCGAGGAGGGCTGTAAGTGGCTGGCGCTCAAGAGGTACATCCTGTCGAGCGAATGCGACGAGTGCTACGACGGCATCGTCTACGGGACCAGCGTGGCCCTGGGGTTCGCCACCATGGAAAACCTCTTCTACGTGGTGGGCTCCATCAACCCCTGGGCCGTGGCCGGGTGGAGGGCCCTCGTCTCGGTGCCCCTTCACGCCCTCTGCGGCCTCGCCATGGGCTACGAGGCGGCCCGCCAGAAGATGACCGCCGGGCCCCCCTTCGTCCTCACCAGGATACTGACCCTCCCCGTCATCGCCCACGGGGCGTTCAACTACCTGCTGCTGACGAACACCCTCGGCGGGTTCATGGCGGCCACCTGGATCGTAGCGGCCATGTGGATCGGCGGTTTCAGGATGATCCACCGGTCCCGCACCTGCTCGTGACGGAGGAGCCACGCTCTTGAAAAAGCCCTCCATGAAGGACGTTTTTTCCAGGAAAGGCCTGCTCTCGCAGCGGTTCCCCGGTTTCGAGCACCGGCCCCAGCAGGAGGCCCTGGCGGAAAGGGTCATGGCCTGCCTCGATTTCGGCGGGGGCGGCGTCCTGCTGGCCGAGGCCCCTACCGGTACGGGCAAGACCCACGCCCTCCTCGTGCCGGCCGTCTACTGGTGCCTCGAGGACGACCGAAAAATTCTCTTCCTCACCTCGGGCATCCCCCTACAGGAACAGATCGTAAAAAGGGACCTCCCCGACCTCTGCGACTGCCTGGGCGTGGAGGACCTCTCCTACGGCCTCATCAAGGGAAAGGCCAACTACCTCTGCAGGCTCCGTGGCAAGGAGATGAGCGAGAGGGAACTGCTGGCCCACCTGGAGCCGGAACTGGTCCTTGAGCTCGTCGCCTGGATGGAAAAGACCGAGACGGGCGACTTCTCCGAGCTGGCCCTCCCGCCGGGTCACCCCGTCATATCCGCCCTGTCGGCCGCCTCGGATACGTGCCGGGGCAACGGCTGCCCCTTCAGGGAGAGCTGCTTCCTCCGGAGGGTCCTGCAGCAGGCCCAGGAGTGGGACATCATCGTTGCCAACTACCACCTCTTCTTCTCCTACTCCGCCTCCACCGGGAGGGGCTTCCCGGTGCCCTACGACGCCATCCTCTGCGACGAGGCCCACCGGCTCACCGAGGCCGCCCGGTCGGCCGCCTCGCTACGGGCCACCGGGGAGGAGTGGGCCAGGATCATGGACTTCGCCAAGGCCCGCGTCTTCCCCAGGATGGACTGGGCCTCCGACCACGACCGCCAGCGGCTGGCCCTCCTGGCCGACGAGGTGAAAAAGGAGTCCGAAAGGCTCTTCCACCTCTGGAAGAAGGAGGTCCCCGCGGGCCGGATATTCACCGACGAAGCCGGCCCCCCCGACGGTCCCGGCCCGCTCCAGGGCCTCGCCGGGGAGATCCTCGAAGCAGCCGGTGAGCCGCCTGAGAAGAACGGCGCCGACGACAGGGAGTCAGCGGCCCTCCTTCACCAGTGGAAAGACAGCGTGGCGAACCTGTCGCACCGCACCGCCTGGTGCGCCAGGGTGGACCGCTTTCCGCTCTGGGCCTACTGGTGGGACGGCCGGGGCATCAACAGCTCGCCCACCTTTTGCGGCGACCTCATAAGCGACTGGTTCTTCGCCAAGCCCCTGGAGGCCCTGGTGGCGGTGTCGGCGACCATGGCCATAGGGGAGGACTTCTCCTTCTGGGAGCAGGAGACGGGGCTTCAGGCCACTGAGAGGCTCGTCCTCGACTCGCCCTTCGACCTGGGCGAGCAGATGTCCATCTGGGTCGTCGACCTGGGCCTCGCCGTGACCGACGACGGCTATGACGACCTCGTCGCCAGGATCGCCGAACAGCTCTGCGACGACAACGACGGGAGCACCCTGGTCCTGCTGAGCTCCCTGAGGCTCCTCCGGGCCGTATCGGAGCGGTTGAGGTCGAAGGAGCACCCCTACCGCGTCCTCGAGCAGGGCGAACTCCCCCGGAGCGAACTGCTGAGGCTCTTCCGCCAGGACCTCTCCTCGGTCCTCGTGGGGAGCGTCTCTTTCCGGGAGGGCATCGACGTCCCCGGCGAGGGGTTGACCCAGGTCATCATCGACCGGATACCCTTTCCGCACCCCGCCGACCCCGTGCTGGTCACCAGGAAGATCCTCGAGGGGCCCGACATGTTCTTCGACATCGTTCTACCACGGGCCAAACTGCTGCTGAAGCAGGCCGCCGGCAGGCTCATCAGGAGCAAAAGCGACCGCGGCAGGGTGGTGATCCTGGACGGGCGAGTCCTCTCCAAGAGGGGGTGGAAGATAACCGACGCCCTGCCCGGCGTGAAGTACAGGAGGGTCGAGGTGGAACTGGGCAAAAAGGCGTGAAGGTGGCAAACGAGAGAGATCAAAGTTGTCAAAACTAATTGACGGAAACGAGATGAGCAGAGCAGAACCCGCAGGAAAGGACTCCCGACAGGGATATCCAGGCCCTTTTCGGACTGAAAATAAGGTTCGGTAATGAAACGATAAAGGTAGCGATAAACTAAGCGTCCCCCGAAGCAGCCAGCCGGCGGGAAGATGGGGTTCTGTCTTCACCTAGATATAATTCATCAATTTGTAGGTCTGACCCCTTTGATCTGCTCCCACCCTGCACTGGGGAAAAAGTTTTGCAACATTGGGGAATTCTAACTTGCAAAAAACAGCCTAGATTCCCTGGCAATGAGCAAGAACATCAAAACGCTCTCCCTCTCGAAAAGGAGAAGAGCTAAATGGTGTAATCAAAGGCAAAATCGCAAGCAAAAAAATTACTCAAAAGAGATAAAGGTATTACTTCGCTAAGTCTTAATAAATGCTTGACGCATTTATTGATTGTCCCTTTTCATTGTGCCTGTCCCCTTAAGGGGTGACATTATCCCTGTCCGGTCACAATCGCATGAAAAACTAACTTGACAAAATAATATGTCAGACATATTATTTATGTCAAGCAAACGGGAGGCATGCAAATGTTTAACAAGTTGAGCAGTGGGAAAAAATCATCTAGCGTTATGAAGCAGATCCTTGAAGCCATTGAAGAAGGACGGCTTAAGGAATCCGACAAACTCCCAAACGAGCTGAACCTTGCCAAACAGTTCGGGGTCAGCCGTTCAGTCATAAGGGAAGCTACATCGGGGCTGGTCGCAATGGGTGTTATTAAAAGAGTACCAGGCACAGGGACCTTTGTTCAGCAGCAAGAGAGGTCTTTTGCGCCTATGGTTGCCCAGTCCGCATCATTCTGGGAAGAAATCCAGGGAGCAGGTTCCTTGGATGCATACATTGCCAGGCTCATTATTGAACCGATCATTTGGGAATATACCGCGGGAAGGATCAAACCCAAAGATCTGAGGTCGCTGAAAACAATATTGAAAAGAATGCAGAATGCGATAGGTGAGAATGATTTTGATGGATACCGGGAACTGGATATTTCTTTTCATCTGCAACTCGCAAAGTCCTCCGGCAACCAGGTTTTATTTGAAATAATGAAAAAATTCATAAACCTTACAGGACTTGACCGTTGGGAAATTGAGAAGATCTGGCCGACAAACAACTTTTCCATTAACAGGAGCCTGGATGACCACAGGGAACTGCTTCAAATGCTTGAAAGAGGTACTCCTCAGGAGGTTAGAAGTAAACTTGAGGCGCATCTTAGGGCGGCTTTCTGGGAGTATGGGAGTAAAAACATTTACAATGACTAAGGAGGTTATGAATACTTTGCCAAGAGGGAAATATCTCTATCTAAGAAATGGCAGCGTATGGACCGGAGATGCTGCAAATCCGAAAGTTGAGTCGTTGATAATAGGGGACGGGAAGATCATAGCCTTAGGAAAAACAGTGGATCTGGATGTTCATCCATTCATTGAAGATGCTGTCCGCTTCGAATTGGAAGGGGTTAGCGTAATACCAGGTATGAGTGACTGCCACCTCCATGTTCTTACCTGTGCAAAAGGAATGCAGTCCATCGATATGTCTTCCACAAAATCCTACCAAGACGTGATCGAAAAACTTCAGGAACGCTCATCGAAAGTCGCACCTGGATCCTGGATATACGGAACCATGCTGAACGAAAACAACTGGGGCAGTTCCGTGCTACCGAATGCCAATGACCTTGATAAGGCGGGGATCGATAATCCTGTCATTATACATAGGATCTGCACTCACGCCTCTGTAGCCAATTCAAAAGCCCTTGAGCTGTCGGGGATCTCCGAAATGGACCTGCCAGGAATATGTAGAGATGCCTCAGGAAACCCAACAGGAATTCTTTTAGAAGGGGCCCAACTTCCAGTTTACGCGGTTTTAAAAAATGAGCTATACAACAACAAAGAAACACTTCTGAATAATCTGGACGTATATCTTAAACATGCAGCCAGCCATGGTCTTACCACTCTTCATTCCTGTAGCGCCTCCAGCCTTGGAATGGAGGAGGAGCTTGGACTTTATCAGAACTTGATGGAGCAAAACCGACTTCCATGTCGGATCTATATCACCCATGATGAACTGTCCGTGCCTTCCATGGGTGGTATCCTGGGAAATGATTTTGTGCGTTTTGAGGGTTTCAAAATTTTTCTAGATGGAAGTTTGGGTTCCCGTACTGCTGCCATTTCCTTTCCATATGCTGATGATCCGGATACAAACGGCCTGTTGATACATCAGTTTGATGAACTTGTTGAAAAACTCTGTGAATCGACACGTCGCGAAGATCATATCCTTGTTCACGCCATCGGCGACAGGGCGATCGACCAGATTCTCGATGCTATAGAGAAGACACGCTCAATTTACCCGGAACCGAGGTATCCCTACCTGTTGAACCATATTGAAATTATCAGGCCCGACCAGATCGAGAGAATGAGAAAACTGCCGGTGGCATGCGTTATCCAGCCGAGTTATGTTCCTTCTGATATAGATATGGTACCCACCCGGCTTGGAGATAACCAGAAGTATGCTTGTGTATGGAAAGATTTGGTTAATGCAGGATTGATGCTCTGTGGTTCCAGTGATGCACCGATAGAATCCCTGAACCCTATATGTGGGATCTGGGCCCTCGTAAACCGAACCAGTTATGACGGGAAAAGGACTTGGCGTCCAGAGCAGAAACTTACATTAGATGAAGCCCTGAACATATACACCACCAACCCTGCCAAGGCACATGCCACATGGGACTGGAACGGGAGCATAACGCCAGGAAAGGCAGCAGATCTCGTGATCTTTGACAGGGATTTGTTCGCTATTCCTTCAATGGAACTCCGGGATGCCAAGATTGTGAAGACCATTATGAATGGCAAACTGTCGTTTGGTCGAATCCATGGCTGGGAAGGCTTTATATAGGAGTGTGTCGTGATGAGCGAGTTCAAAACTGGAATATACAGTGTCGTTAACTACAAAGATATTGATATTGAGACAGAGGTCCTTAAAACTGTTGGATCTGAGGTATTGCATCTTAGAAGCGTAGAAGAATTCGAGAGAAATTTGCCAAAAATTGACGGACTTATTTGTGATATTACCCCAATAACCGCAGAAAGAATATCGCTGATGAGAAAATGTAGAATTATTGTAAGACACGGCATGGGTGTCGAGAATATCAATATTCCTGCAGCTACAGCAAAAGGGATAATAGTATGCAACGTTCCCGCCTTCAATCTTGAGGAGGTCTCCGACCATGCCCTTGCTTGTGCATTATCACTAGTGAGGAAATTACCGCATTATACCTGGAGGGTGACCAGGGACAAATCATGGAAACTCGAGGATTTTCCTCCGACTGATCAGTTCCAGGAACTAATCCTGGGCATTCTGGGTTTTGGGCAGATAGGACAGATATTGGCTAGAAAGTCAAAGAGCCTCTTCGGGGACGTTATTGTTTATGACCCCTTTATTAATAGGCAGAAAAGCGAAGAGATAGGCGTGAAGGTCATTGAGGACATGGACGATGTTTTCCGTACTGCCGATGTCGTCAGTATTCACGTCCCTCTCAACGATAAAACTCGATATTTTGTTGACATCAGGAAATTAAAACTTATGAAACCCACTGCAAATATCATCAATACCTCACGGGGTGGTCTTGTAAATCTGGATGATCTTTCATATGCTCTTCAACACGGAATTATTGCAGGAGCCGCCCTGGATGTAGTAGAGGGGGAACCCATACCGGACATGACCCACCCCATATTTGACGAACCCGGGTGCCTAATAACCCCTCACACGGCTTGGTATTCAAATTCCTCTCTTAAGAAACTAAGGATAATCGCGGCAGAGGAAGTCAGGGACGTATATCTGGGTAAAAGACCTGTCGGTCAACTTAACGCAATCGAAAAAAATCAATGGAAAGGTAAGGGAAAAGTAGATCGATGAATATTTATAAAAAGAGCAGTCGGATATCGCAATGCTCGTTTGAAGGTGGTATAAGAGATATTTTTGAGGCAGCCCTTAAACTTCAATCTGAAGGCAAGAAGGTATTCCACCTTGAGATAGGTGAACCGGATTTCGACTCGCCCATTGAAGCCAGACAAGCGTGTATTAAGGCGATAAACTCCGGCCGGACCCACTACACTTCGATGAACGGTATCCTGGAGCTCAGAAAGGCGATAGTTGATCATGAAGCTAAAAGAGGAGTGTTTCTGGATTCGGAAAATATCGTTGTTACATGCGGTGCCGAAGAGGCACTTATGGCGTTGTTGCTTGGGCTGCTGGACCATGGAGATGAAGTCATTTTGCTGACCCCATGTTATGTGGCCTACAAGGAACAGTGCTTCTTTGCTGGTGTGATTCCTGTGGAAGTGCCCGCTGACCTGGGTGAATACTATGGATTGGACATTGATAGGATATCTGCTGCGGTCACAGAAAAAACAAAAATGATCATAATCAACTCACCCAATAATCCTTCGGGGTGTGTTGTCAACAAGTCTGATTTGGAAAAACTAGTGGAGTTCATCAAGGGAAAAGATATCTGGCTTTTGACCGATGAATGTTACTCGGCGATAATTTACGAGGAAAAACATGTCAGCCCGCTAAAGTATCCGCAGATCAGTAACCAGGTTCTCTATGTCAACTCTGTATCGAAGACTTTTGCAATGACGGGTTGGCGTATAGGTTACGCCAGTATGCCACCACAAGTAGTCCCTTACATCGCCAAGTCCCATCTGATGCTTACCAGCTGCGCACCGTCATTTTCCCAATATGGAGCTGCGGAGGCATTCCGTAAGAGTTCAGGTTATACATCTTTGATTTGTGACGAATTTAAAAAGCGGCGGGATGTTGTTGTTGCTGCATTGAGACAATGCCCCGGAGCGGATTTCCCCTCCCCAAAAGGAGCGTTCTATGTTTTGCCATCCATTGAAAAACTTGAAATGACCCCCGTTGAGTTCGCGGTTGGCCTTATGAACAAATTCGGTGTAGCTGTGACTCCTGGCGATGCCTTCGGCATTAAGAACAGAGTGAGGATCGCCTACACGATTGACATAGAGCAAATCAAGCGGGCTATGGAACTGTTCGTTGTCTACTACAACGAATGCCTAGGTAGAGGGGGTAAGCTTGTAAAATGATTAATGTTGGAGGTTTTATTGAAATATATTATCCAAGAGCTAGTAGTGGCCCTAATCGCGATTATTGAACCGCAAATCGCATTGTTCCAGTTGCAAGGAGAAATTTTTGTGGCTCATACCTCTGCACTTTGACAATCGCATTTTAGCAAAACATCAATAGGTTTTGATTTTGTTTTATATGGGTTCTGACTAGGGCGTATTCATTATGACCAGGTCCACACAAAAATATATCTTGCACTCAAGATCGACGAGTTCATCGCAACTTTGCCATTTATCGCTTTATAACCCGTCCGAGAGTCGACTCGCCACTGTATGACTGCTTGTAGAGCCGTTTTCTTGCAATTGGATACGACCTCAGCATTGGCTCTGCCGTTGTGTATAAAGATTCCGAATACTGTGGTCTTCTAGAAGGCTTAAAAACAACAGGCCTTTAAATCTTTGAGCTCCTAAGATACTTTCGCCGACTTGTGCTTCTTCTTAGAAAGGAGATTCGACTTTGAATTAAAAAGTAGTGCGAGAACGGATTGCTATGGTGTATCGATTTAAATAGTTGATGCTTGATATGTCCAGGTTTTCAATCTTAAATCCAATGGGGATTCTTAACTAGTTACCGAAATATGGCTTCAAATAATTCTCGGGTATTTTCCAAATTCTTTTCGATGTCACAATGGTTTTTAATATTTGTCTAAGCCGGTACCCTTTTACTATGTTTCGTCGGATTAATAATTAATTTCAAGGAGATTTCTATGTCCTGGTTAAAAAAAATTGATTATCGTATCCCAATGTGTCATCAATTTGTTTTCCCTCTTATGGCTAGCGTTGAGCAGTCTTTTCCCCAGGAAAAAGTTGAAGACATTACCGACGCCCTAAGGGCAGAGTTTACGAAAGTCAGGATGATGGACTTTAACGGAAAACGCATTGCAATAACTGCTGGGAGCAGGGGTATCCCAAATATCGCTAGAATAATATTCGCGTTAGGCGAGTTTCTTAAATCCAAAGGAGCAGAACCGTTTGTGATCCCCGCGATGGGGAGTCATGGAAATGCCTCATCATTAGGACAAGTAGAAGTATTAGAAAATTTAGGGGTTACAGAAAAAAATGTTAAAATGAAAATCGAGTCCTCTTTAGACACAGTATGCCTTGGTCATGTGCGAGGTAAAATACCAGTTTATTTTGATAAATATGCTTTAGAAGCTGACGGTATTGTTGTTTGTAACCGGATAAAGCCTCATACGGATTTTCGAGCTGATATTGAAAGTGGCCTTTGTAAGATGTTAGCGATTGGGCTTGGTAACCACAAAGGTGCTTGTGCGATTCATAAAGAAGGTATGCAAAACTTTCCGTGGCTCTTGCCTGAAATAGCTGAATTGTGCATTGCAAGAACTCCAATTTTGTTTGCGTTAGGTATCGTTGATAATGCTTACCACAATACTGCAAGAATTACTATTCTGAAAAAGAATGAAATTATATCAGCGGAACCAAAATTGTTAGAAATTGCAAAAAAGAATATGGCTAAAATTTTTTTTGACGACATTGATGTATTGGTTGTTGATGAGATAGGCAAAGATATCAGTGGAGCGGGAATGGATCCAAATGTAATAGGCAGGACCGTTCTCAATGTAAAAGGATTCGATTTTATTAAAATAAATAGAATTGTTGTATTGGGTTTATCAAAAGCGACTAAGGGGCATGCTACGGGGTTATCAATGGCAGATATTACTACTAGAAAAGTAGCTAACGCGATTGATTATGGAAAAGTATATACTAATTCTATTGCTGTAGCGTCTCCAGAAGGAGCCAAGTTGCCAATGGTCCTAAACAATGAACGAGATGCAATTATGTTCGCAATCTTATGTTCAAAAAGGACATCTCCTGAGGAAACAAGATTAGTTCGAATAAAAAATACAATGGAATTAAAAGAAATACAAGTGTCAGAATCAATCTTGGGAGAAGTAAAGAGAAACAATAAAATTAAACTTATTTCAGATTTAGCTCCATTAACATTTTCTGACGAGGGAGATGAATAAACCTTAACGGTTTTTAATTATTTTATGATAAGGCCTTAATGAAAGGGTGAGATGATCAATGAGACAAATGGCTTTTTTGAGATTTCTTAATAAAAGATTTGAAGAGTTGATTCTTGTGCCATCTCTTGTATTTACTGTTATTCTTGTATTCAGTCAAGTAGTCATGAGGTACGTCTTTCAGTCATCTTTATATTGGAGTGAAGAATTAGCAAGATATCTGTTTGTCTGGCAAACGTGGCTAGGTGCAAGTCTTGCTGTCAGAGAAGCATCTCATATTCGTATTGAGGCAATTAAGGTATATTTAAGTAAAAAGGCGCAGAGAAAACTTGATTGGTTGGTTTTTATTATATGGATTACTTTCTGTATTTTTCTTACAGTTAAATCATCGGAATTAACAAGTAGATTATTCCAAAGTATGCAATTATCATCTGCTCTTCGCCTTCCCATGGGTTGGGCCTATCTTTCTGTCCCAGTGGGATGCATTCTTATGTCCTTTCGTCTTTGTCAGAGAATGGTACTTGGACTTGGCTTGTCATCGGAAGGAGATGATGATTAATGATGATTTTTTCTCTTTTCGTTCTTCTGCTTACATTGTTGTCTTTAAGTGTCCCTATAGGTATAGCTATTGGAGTAACGACGGTGTTGACGCTCACCATATTTTCGCAGATACCTACGCTGATGGTCGCACAGAACGCGTTTGCAGGATTGGATTCGTTCCCGCTTATGGCAATACCTTTCTTTATTCTTGCAGGTAACTTGATGCGTTATGGAGGAATTTCAAGGCGTTTATTGGATCTAGCGGATACGCTCGTTGGACATCTAACCGGGGGACTTGCTATGGTAACAACTCTGGCATGCATGTTTTTTGGTGCTATTTCAGGTTCTGCTAATGCTACAGTATCTGCGATAGGCTCTTTTATGATTCCGGAAATGCGAGACAAGAATTATCCTGAGGGCTATGCTGCAGCCCTCACAGCAGCTGCTGGGTCGATAGGAGTAATTATTCCTCCGAGCATTCCTTTTGTTATTTATGGAGTTGTAACAGGTACATCGATAGGGGCACTTTTTATTGCAGGGATCATACCTGGAATCCTTATGACTTTTTTGCTTATGCTAGCTAATTACATAATTTGTAAAAAACACGGGTACCGAGGGAAAAGTGAGAAGGCTTCTTTTAAAATGATAATGCATTCATTGATTGATGCCATATGGGCGATTCTTGTCCCTGTTATCATTCTAGGTGGCATTTATGGTGGTGTTTTTACACCTACAGAAGCGGCTGTTGTAGCAGCAGTATACGCAGTTATTATCGGATGTTTCGTTTATAAAGAATTGGACCTTAAAAACCTTTATGCTTCGTTTCGGGATACGATGCTTGTGAATGGTGCCGTGACTTTTATTTTAGGATTATCAGTATCATTTGCCCACCTTGTGACCATGAAGCAAGTACCTGCCCTTGTAGGCAAATACCTTATAAATTTAGATGTGAGCCCTTTTGTGATTCTTATCCTGATAAACATTTTTTTATTAATTGTAGGTTGTTTTATTGATAATATTTCGTCCTGCGTCATTTTAGCACCTATTTTTCTCCCCGTCGTCATGGCATTGGGAGTAGACCCAATTCATTTTGGGATTTTCCTCACTATTAACCTTTCAATTGGTTTTGTGACCCCACCTTACGGTTCAAACCTGTTTATTGCATCAGCCATTTCAGGTATAAGCGTGTATAAAATTTATCGTTTTGTCTGGCCGTTAATTTTAGCTATGATGATTGCTTTAGTATTTGTTACTTATATCCCGCAGCTTTCAATGTTTTTACCCGGATTGTTTCAGTAACCGAGGTGCATTGTCAGGGTTCATGGGTTGATACAAACCAGGAGCAATCACAGTTGTCCAAAATAAACTGAAATAGAAAACATAATCCAGTAACCGCAACGGTTCTGGAGGCAAAATTAGGCAAGCTTGAAACCTGGTCTCTCTTTTCTTTTGAACCTTGAAATTAAACAGGCTGTCCAAATCAACGCAGGGCCAGTCGCAACTCTTCAGGCTCAGGTATCAAAGGCAGTGCGGCGTAGGATTCGCCCTCGCCATTTGTCTAAATCCCTGTAGGTAAAGAGATTCAGACTAAACATTACTGCCATATTCGAGAACGACCAGCCAGCCTTTAAACAATGGTACATCCACTTGATAACCAGTAGAGCAATAAGAGCTGTCCAAATCTGGATGCGAAGAGCGTTCTTACTCACCCCTATAAAGGTTTAGACCTTGAGGTTCTGTTTCAGGGTCTTGAGGAAGACCTCTTTCTGCCATCGCTCTTAGTAGATAGAACTTATTGTGGTGGATCCGAACCTCAGATGATTGGTGAGAAGGGTGATCCCTGTTTTATTCTTGTCGTCCCATACCACGGCCCTTCCCAAGGGGAGCGGATATTTCTCCCAGATTCCCATGCCCGAGGGACAGACGATCTCGTCTTTGAGCACATTGCTGTTCTGGGGGATCCTTAGTCGTTCCGTGACAACGTATGATGCATTCTTTTTCGTCCTCGTCACGAAGAAGGCCTTTTTTCGTTCCATTTCCTGAAGAGGTCGAAGTCGATATAAGCCAGATCCAGAGCGATTATAGATTCCGCAGGCAGTGAAAGAAGTTGCGTTACGTTGCTGTCGCGCATCTTTGCTTCGGTTATATGGACAAAAGAAGGCATATTGTCGTTGCTATCCAGAAGGACTTGGAGCTTGATACCTCCCCTTTTGATGTCTGACTTTGGCCCATGGGAAAAGGGATAGACAGAGCGTTATCGAATCGAAAAGAAGTAGCTTGTTCTTGAACCTGAACCTGGTTTTGTTCATGCCCCCCAGATTGGCCGATGCCCTGAACTTGCCCAGAAGGTCCCAGAAAAGATCCACGAAGAGTTCGCTGGGGCGATGTTCATTGGAATAAGAGAGAGTCGATTTGTTAGGATTCCTGTTTACACCCAGATGTACGAGCTTTCCGTTGCAACTTTGTAGACCGTGGCATATCTAACGCGAGGAATCAGACCTTGCAAGATAACAAAAAAGCATTGAAACAAACTGAGTCCAGGAACGAAAGCCTTTTGAATGACGCTCGGCACCGTGTTTGACAACCAATTTCTTAAAATCGACACGCGTAACTTGACCAAGTGTTTAACTGAACAGGCTTGCAACCTTCAGCATTGGTTTGCCTCCTCTAAGGGGTTTGTTGTGTTGGCAAAATAATAATATTCCAAGGTTGCGGGAGGCACTTCTAATTTCTGTAAAAAGCTATTTTGGACAAGTCTGAAAAAAGTATTGTAACTCAAGTGTCGTGGTAGTAATAATAGGTAGCGGTAATTTTATTAAAAGGGGGGGAGGGGAGCTTTAGATTGACAGATTGAGGCCACTGTGTTTAAAGTAGTAGCGTCTTTAAGAGAGGGTAAAATCCATTGAAGAGAGGTGTATGTAACAATGATGAAAAGGGTTGTGTCAATATGTGCTATTGCCCTATTAAGTTTAGTGGTTCTTTCCTCCATGCCAGTGGAAGCAAAAGCGGCTAAGTACACGATACGCCTCGGTCATGTGCTCGCTGAAACTCATGCTTCTCACCTTACCTTGGAAGAGGCTTTTAAAAAACAAATTGAGGAAAAGACAAATGGTGATATCGTCGTCGAACTGTATGCCAATGCGCAGTTGGGATCAGATAGGCAAACAGTAGAGTCGGTCAGTATTGGCACGCTAGAGGCCTCGGTTGCAATAGGCTCTACATTATTAAATTATGATGATAGGGCATCCGTTATGGATCTACCTTATTTGTTTGACACCCATAAAGCAGCACGGGCAGCTTTCGACGGCGATTTCGGCGAAAAGTTCAATGAAATATGTTTAAAAAATAACATGGTTATTCTTGCCTGGGGAGAAAATGGTTTCCGTAACGTCACCAATAACAGAGGGCCGGTATATAAGCCAGAAGATTTGAAGGGACTTAAGATTAGGACAATGGAAACTCCTTATCACGTCCGTGCTTTTAAACTTTGGGGCGCGAATCCCACACCAATGTCTTTTGGAGAGCTTTATACTGCTTTACAACAGGGAACAGTTGACGCACAAGAAAATCCAATCTCAATAATCTATACATCCAAGTTAAACGAAGTTCAAGATTATTGTTCTCTCACAGGTCATGTGTATGGCACAGCGGTACTATTCTTTAGTAAATCTTTTCTTGATAGCTTGCCTAAGGAATATCAAACTATCGTAATTGAGGCTGGAAAATCATGGGAAAAAGCACAGAGAGAAGTGGCATATCAGCAAGATACCGAGCTAATTGATGAGCTGAAAGCTTTGGGTATGAAGATTAATGATTTAACCTTAGAGCAAAAATCGAAGTTTAGGGAGGCAGCTGGCCCCCTCTATGAGGAATATGCTAAACAATATGGCGAAGAATTAATCGATTTAGCAATGCAATATAACAAATAGTTGGCATGTTAAAAAGGGCTGTACGGCAGGACATTAGCATAGCATAATCTGACATTTATTTTTGCCGTACAGCCATTCCTTAATTATTATTGGTGATTGCTTAACGGTCTGTTGCTCAATTAAGCCCCTGAGTTCTGTAAAAGGCGGGTCAGGCTGAACAGGTGATCGCTTGTCCCTTGCGAGCAAAGCTGAATCGTTTGAGAATCTTTGAAAAAAGAACAAAGGACCTGGTATGAGCCACCTTCAGGACCCGGGCTATCACCGCCGGGTCCTTAACGGGTCCGCCGCCCCGCTTCAACAGCACCTGGATGTTCTGTACGGCACAGACCAGGTATTCCTGGATGCTCACCCTCCATAACCTCCTCCAGCGGGCGCGGTCATAGCCGTAACGCTTGCCCCTGGCGAAGGAGCGCTCCATGAGGTGCTGCCTCTTCTTTATGTCCTTCTTCGAAGCTTTGCTTCGGCTTTCCTCCAGCATCACGTCCAGGTCTTCCTGACGGCAATGCCGCTTTACGGTCCTGCCCGCTTTGTTGGTGGTGCAACCGGACCGAAGGGGGCAGACCTCGCAGTCGGCCCTGGAAGCCCCGTAGTCGATGCTGCCACGGCCCCGGTGAAGGCTCTTCGGTTTCAGTTCCTTCCCCGCAGGGCAGAGGTAGATGTCCCTTTCACGGTCGTACCGGAAGTGGGCCTCGGTGAATATGCCCCGCTTCTCTTCCCGGACCGACGCGGACCGGCAAAGGTCCGGCATGTGCGCCTTTATCCCCTGGTCGTAAAGGGACAGGAAATTGTCTATCGTGCCGTACTTGCTGTCGGCCACCACCGTGGAGGCCGGCTTGCCCGTCGTTTCGCGGTGCCTTCGAAGCAGTTCTTCCAGCATGTGACCCTCGCTTACGTCACCGGGGGTGACGGCCGTGGCGGTGATGATCTCGTGGGCTTCATCCACCGACCGGTGGACCTGGTAGAAGAGGTCCGGCTTGCCCCTGCCCACTATGGCCGCGTCGGGGTCCGTGCTGGATATGTACCGGCCGTTGACCTTGCGGTATCTGCCGCTGCGGGCGGGACTTACTTCGCCACCGCCTCCCCCGAACCCGATGTCATCACCGCTCTCTTCGCCCTTTTCATCCTCTTCATCCTCTTCATTCTCTTCGCTCTCTTCGCTCTCTTCGTTCTCTTCGCTCCCGTAACTCCTTTGCCGCTCCGCGAGCCGGGCTTCAAGTTCCCTGTAATTCTTCTTGAGCTGGTGCTTCAGGGACTGGGTGTCTATTACGGAGTTGTTCGATGCGTCGGCCTCGACAAGGCTGGCGTCGACAAAGATCTTGCCGCCGTCCACCAACCCCGCCTCGACGCACTGGATCACTATCCGCTCGAAGAAGTTCCTGAACACCTCCGCACCCCAGCGCTTACGAGCCTTGGAGAGGACGCTGTGGTCGGGGATCTTCGTGTCGAGGTCGTAACCCAGGAACCAGAGCCAGTCCAGCCTCTCCGGAAGGGTGGCCATGAGCTCGCGCTCGGACCGGACGTTGTAAAAGACCAAAAGAAGCATCAGCTTCAGTATCACCGGGGGAGGAACCGATACGTTGCCCCTCGTCCCGTACTTGTCCAATACTTCGCGGTAGATGAAGTCAAAGTCCACCCTCGCCGCTATCTTCCGGAGCGGGTGGTCCCTGCGGACCCTTTCAGCGATGCTTATGTTGGTGTAAAAGAATTTGCCGCCGTCGGGCTCCTGAATACCCATCATGGAGAGCACCCCCTCGCGCTGCCTACACTTATTTTAAGGGTATTCAGGTGCTTCCTCAGGCACTTCCACCTCAAGAAACACTATTTGGGCAACAGGCCGTACAGATTTGACACCCTTAGCCCCTCATGAAAGGATGGCTATTCGCAAGAGGATTCGTGGGCATTGTCTTGAGCGGATACCCTAGGAGGGAAGTCATTTTTCCTGTCCCATTCTGGTACCTAACCCTTGACATTTCCCCCTCCCTAAAGGAAGGGGACCTTGTCCCCGTCCGTTGACATGCCGATTCAATGTAATATGCTGTCTTCGTTGTTCCTTATTTCTGTGATGGAAGGGATGGATTCAAGTGTTTAGGAAAACCTGCCTATCGTTCATACTTGCCACGGCCCTTTTTTTATTTATTGCAGGGCATGTGGGCGCAACGGAAGAGAAGCCTGTTTGGCCAAAGGGAAGCGAATCTGGGGGGAGGTGGTTTCTTTTAACTGAGTCGGCCGAAATGTATGGTTTTATTGACACTCTGACAGCAAAAAAAAGTGGTGGACTATCGAATTTTGGTTTGTTAAGGTAAACAAAGATGATTACTATGATCCAGATCAAAACAACCCTACACATAGTCTTACCCTTTATAAACTTAATATAAGAACAAAAGAATATGCATCAATTGAATGGGTAGAATATGACAAAGAGGGGCACGTTATTAGAAATGGTCCACAAGAAGAAAAGGACATTAGGTGGCGAAAGATAATACCAAATACTTTTGGAGAAAGAACGTTAGAAAATCTGATCGAGTATTTCAGTCAAGCCCCTTAACAGGTGTAAATTTGGATCCGGGTACACCAGTCAATTTACACCCAGATTCCCGCAGTAAATTTACATCCACTTTCCTGTGATCCTCAAAGGTGTCAGACCTACATAATTGATGAATTATATCTAGGTGAAGACAGAACCCCATCTTCCCGCCGGCTGGTTGCTTCAGGGGTGCTTTATTAATCCCTACCTCGATTGTTTCGATACCTGACTTTATTTTCAGCTCGAAAAGGGTGTGAATACCCCTGTCGGGAGTTCTCCCTCCAAATCGTGGACTGGGACTGCGGTTCTATCAATTTCGTAGATCTGACCCCAAAAGATTTTTTGGTCCTCGGTCAGCAGAAAAAATCTCCGTGCGTGCTACTGGCTGGTGTTTTATTGTACCGATCTGATGTAAGATTTTTAGGTAGCGTATCCCGTCTGGTTCCGTCCCAGGGACCGGGAAGACTGGATTGGTTGGAGTGATGACTAACCGACGCCCAGGTTCTGTTTTGCTTTTTGTACTCTTGCTGTCAGGGATGGTCTTATCACAGTTCGAGCCTGCGGAGGCCCAGGTTGATGCCGCCGCTCTTTCGAGGGCGATGAAGTCCGTTGCCGAACTCATTGCTGAGACGAAAGATGGGAAGGAAAGCAGAGGCCTGGCATTTCTGACGGCTGGAGGAGGAAGGGCTGTGACGGCGGCTCATCTTATCAAGAACGCTTCAAAGGTCACGCTCCGTTTCCAGGACGGGACCGAGCTCCTCTCTCCGGGTATCATTGCCGTCGATGAAAAACGGAGCCTGGCAATGATAGATGTACCGGCCTCCGGGAGGGAAGGTCTCACGTTGGTACAGACGAGCATCACCCCAGGGACGACGGTCCACTGTGGTGCGGTGAGAGATGGCACTTTCGGGTTTGTGCAGCTCTCAGTCTCCGAGGTCCACCAGGGTGCCTCGGGTGTGGAAAGGTACGCCCTCTCCGGAGAGGCCCCTTCGGGGAACAGCGGCTCTCCTGCCCTGGATCAGAAGGGGAACGTCACAGGTGTGGTTATCGAGACAACCGAAGGCAGGCTTCTTGTACCCTCGGCTTTCGTTGCTGCCATCGACGCATCTTCCCCGCTCAAGTCATGGGGAGGTGAAGTACCTGAAACTGTCGATGCCCCCCAGGCAGATCCGGGTCCAGGGCCAATGGACGAGATAGACAAGGCCCTTCTAGATTTCCTTGTCATTCTCTATGACCATGACAGTATTTACCGATGGGGGCAAGAGACTACCAATGGACAGGGTTACCTGCAAGGAGTACCGGAGGCTGTTTACCACTATCAGACGAAGCTCGAGCTGGCCATAAAAAAACTGGGCAGAGCCAGTATCGATGACCCTCTTCGGAAAAAGATAATAATGAACCTCCAGGAGGCAGGGAGCCAACAGGTAGCCTCAGCGAATTACTTTATTCAGGCCGTGGTGGCAGGGCAAGGGGCCAAGGATTGGGGGGCCCAGTCCCAGGATCTGAACAAACGCTCCAAGGCTGCCATCGATATAGCCGGGGAGGTGCTAAAGTCAGAGCTTCCGGCGATACATGAACTTTACGGACGATCGACAGTGTTAAAAGAAAAGATGCACAGGGATATCAAGTACTACCTCGGTATCGAGAAACGGCTGGCTCCCTTTGCGATCGGGGCTGTCACGACCATTGGAGAACCCTTCCGCCTGATCGTGTTATATCATAAAACATTCGGGGAAGCGCTCGGTCTGAAAGCCGGCGATAAGATCCTTTCCGCAGCGGGGTCAAAATTCGATGCGGAAGGGTCTATGGAGGACTTCAAGTCCGTGATCATCGAAAACCTGGGGAAGACCGTTGATGTTATCGTAGAGAGAAACGGGGAACAGACGACCCTGAAGTTGAAGATCCCCGAAGAGATCCCTGAGAAATATGCGCTTCCGCAGATCTTTTGATTCTCAAACGTGGATCCTCAATGATTCTCAAAGGTGTCAGACCTACACAATTGATAATTTAAATATGGGTGAAGACAGAACACTATCTTCACGCTGGCTGGCTGCTTCGGGGGACGCTTCATTTATCTCTACCTTGATCGTTTCGATGCCGGACCTTATTTTCAGCCCGAAAAGGGAGTGGTACCCTTGGCGGGAGTTCTCCCTCCAGATCCTGGACTGTACTTCCGATTCTGTCAATTGTGTACGGCCTGTTGCCCAAATAGCGTTTCTTGAGGTGGAAGTGCCTGAGGAAGCACCTGAATACCCTTAAAATAGGTGTAGGCAGCGCAAGGGGGTGCTCTCCATGATGGGTATTCAGGAGCCCGACGGCGGCAAATTCTTTTACACCAACATAAGCATCGCTGAAAGGGTCCGCAGGGACCACCCGCTCCGGAAGATAGCGGCGAGGGTGGACTTTGACTTCATCTACCGCGAAGTATTGGACAAGTACGGGACGAGGGGCTACGTATCGGTTCCTCCCCCGGTGATACTGAAGCTGATGCTTCTTTTGGTCTTTTACAACGTGCGGTCCGAGCGTGAGCTCATGGCTACCCTTCCGGAGAGGCTGGACTGGCTCTGGTTCCTGGGTTACGACCTCGACGCGAAGATCCCCGACCACAGCGTCCTCTCCAAGGCTCGGAAGCGCTGGGGTGCGGAGGTGTTCAGGAACTTCTTCGAGCGGATAGTAATCCAGTGCGTTGAGGCGGGGTTGGTGGACGGCGGCAAGATCTTTGTCGACTCCAGCCTTGTTGAGGCCGACGCATCGAACAACTCCGTAATAGACACCCAGTCCCTGAAGCACCAGCTCAAGAAGAATTACAGGGAACTTGAAGCCCGGCTCGCAGAACGGCAAAAGAGCTACGGGAGCGAAGAGAACGAAGAGGATGAAGAGGATGAAGAGGATGAAAAGAGCGAAGAGAGCGATGGTGACAGCGGGTTCGGGGGAGGCGGAGGCGGAGGCGAAGAAAAGCCCGCCCGGGGCGGCAGATACCGCAAGGTCAACGGCCGGTACATATCCAGCACAGACCCTGACGCGGCCATAGTGGGCAGGGGCAAGCCGGACCTCTTCTACCAGGTCCACCGGTCGGTGGATGAAGCCCACGAGATCATCACCGCCACGGCCGTCACCCCCGGTGACGTAAGCGAAGGTCACATGCTGGAAGAGCTGCTTCGAAGGCACCGCAATACGACGGGCAAGCCGGCCTCCACGGTGGTGGCCGACAGCAAGTACGGAACGATAGACAATTTCCTGTCCCTTTACGACCAGGGGATAAAGGCGCACATGCCGGACCTTTGCCGGTCCGCGTCGGTCCGGGAAGAGAAGCGAGGCATATTCACCGAGGCTCACTTCCGGTACGACCGTGAAAGGGACATCTACCTCTGCCCTGCGGGGAAGGAACTGAAACCCAAGAGCCTTCACAGGGGCCGGGGCAGCATCGACTACGGGGCTTCCAGGGCCGACTGCGAGGCCTGCCCGCTCCGGTCCGGTTGCACCACCAACAAAGCGGGCAGGACCGTAAAGCGGCACTGCCGTCAGGAAGACCTGGACGTGATGCTGGAGGAAAGCCGAAGCAAAGCTTCTAAGAAGGACATAAAGAAGAGGCAGCACCTCATGGAACGCTCCTTCGCCAGGGGCAAGCGTTACGGTTATGACCGCGCCCGCTGGAGGAGGTTATGGAGGGTGAGCATCCAGGAATACCTGGTCTGTGCCGTACAGAACATCCAGGTGCTGTTGAAGCGGGGCGGAGGGCCCGTGAAGGACCCAGCCATGATTGCCCGGGTCCTGGAGGTGGCTCATACCAGGTCCTTTGTTCTTTTTTCAAAAATTCTCAAACGATTCAACTTTGCTCGCAAGGGAAGACCGATCACCTGTCCCGCCTGATCCGCCTTTTGTAGAACTTAGAGGGCTCAATTGAGCAACAACCCGTGTAGGTCTGACACCTTAAAGATAGAAGATAAAAGAGGGTAGATAACAGGGTTCAGCAGGGATCTTCTGTAACCTCCCTGATCTGGTCGGCAAAGAAATCGGAGATCAACCCCGCGAAGGTGTCTATACATCTGAGCCCGATCGAGACCGACATCCCCCGAGGGTCCCCCATGATACCGTTAGGGGTGAGGTTCTGCAATCCCTCCTTGAACATGCGGTCGAGAACTTCAGGCGTGACAGGGTCTGTAAACCCAGGCTCAGCAATGTTTTTATCGACCAGTTCAGGATGAAGCACCATCATTATCGAGCTTTCGGCGATGTCAGCGTGCCCCCCCACCCTGTCGCCGAGCCCGCTTTCCTCTTGCACCGCATTTCGCCAGGCCTTCATCATGCCCTCCAGGTCGGTAAACGCGAATACGCCGGTCCCGGGTTCCACGGCTTCCCGGAGGCGGTCCAGCATCACTGCAATCGGCGCAAAATTGCCTCCGTGGGTTGGAATTATGCAGATATTCCTGAAGCCGTGCCTGGAGAGGCTGACGCAATAGTCGCGTACAAGTGCTTCAAGAGTTTCGGGAAGTATCGATATGGTTCCCGGAAAGGTCATGTGATGCTCCGAACAGCCCACCCTTATTGATGGGGCTACAAGGGCTTTCCTCAGCCTTCGGGCAACTTCCAGGGCCATGCGCTCACCGTGTTCAGCGTCGACAAAGAGGGGCAGGTGGAGGCCGTGCTGCTCTGTTGCCCCACAGGCGAAGACTGCCGTATCGTATCCCTCTTCAATTGCTTTTTCGACCTTTGGCCAGGACATTCTTTCAAAGATGATCTCTTTCGGCATGTTTTCTTCCTCCGTTACAGGGATGTGCAGTTCATTGCAAATGGATCAGTTCTTCCTGGCGACAAGGCCGATGGTGTTGAAGTATTGCCCGTTCTCGGCTTTCATCATTTCGATGTCTTCCTTCGCGTAGGGGTTGTCACATTCAAGCCATTCCTCCCATGCCTGTTTATGACAAGTGTGGGAGAAACATTCCTCAAGGGTGATATTTGAAGAACGTCCCCAAAGACGGGTCCACCATTCAGAGGAGTAAATATTCATTTCTCCCTGCAGTTCCTTTTCCCACTTTTCCCAGAAAGGTTTAAGCACAGCAGGCACACCGTCGGTGAAGTCCCTGATAAGACCGGGGACCGAAACGGCAATAGTGCCCCCCCTTTTCAGCAGGGGGACGAGATGGGTGTCGAGATAGTCAGGGGTGTTCCCGAAGTAGTGGTAAGAGTCTATGCTGACAACCGCGTCAAAGTAACCGTGGGCGAAGGGCAGGGCCCTTGCGTCGGCATGTATGGGGATGATCTCCTCTTCGAGGCCGAGGTCCTTGAAGCGACCGTAGTTCTCCGTCGCTTCTATCCAGAGGTCGGTGGCAAAGACCTGGACGTCGAACTCTCTTGCCAGGAATATGGAGGTAAGGCCCTTTCCGCAGCCCAGGTCAAGGACCCGCATGCCCGGTTTCAGGGATACCTTTTGCAAAATTTCAGCTGCTAACCTGACGCAGTTGGGTCCCATCATGTTCGCCATCAGGAAGTCCCTGTCGAAGTCCGTTCTTTTTCCGAATCTCATTGTATGTACTGCACCCCCTAATTAACAGTCGCTATTATATCCTTTTAAAGGAAAGGTGTCAGACCTACACAATTGATGGACCGGGTTTTTCGATCCAGAATGGGGTAGATTTACCCTGCCGGGGACGGAGGTTTGACGATGGGCAGACCCTTGAGGATCGAATACCTGGGAGCTTTCTATCATGTCACATCCAGGGGTAACGAGCAAAAGGATATCTTCAAAAGCGAAGGCGACAGGGAGAAATTCCTGACCTACCTGGAGTCGGCGGCGGAGAGATATGGAGCCGTATTCCACGCCTACTGCCTCATGAGCAATCACTACCACCTGATGATCGGAACCCCCGAGGGCAACCTTTCCAGGATCATGAAGCATATCAACAACTCCTACACGAACTACTTCAACGTGAAGCGAAAGAGGGCGGGCCATCTCCTGCAGGGCCGCTACAAGGCCGTCCTTGTTGAGGCGGACGCCTACGCCGCGGAACTGTCCCGCTATATACACCTTAACCCCGTGAGGGCTAAGATGGTGACCTTGCCGGAAGAGTACAAGTGGAGCAGTTACCGGTTCTACCAGGACAGGAGATCGGGGACCATCAATCATTTCAGTTCACGAATCACACCAATCCGGTCAAGAGAGAATGTGTACACCTGCTGAAAAGTGGGCGCAAATTTACTGCGGGGATTTGGATGTAAATTGACATCTGCTATTAAAGTCATCCTTATGTCGTGGGGATGAAGTCGGAAGGTTTGCGGTCAGTATTGCTGTGGACCAGGTATGACGCCCCCGTCTCCTTAAAGCCAGTCTTTGTCCTTTGTTTCTGCCGCACCGACAGCCCCAAAGCGGCTGAAGCCTCCCTGTTGGTTATCACCCCGCCCGTCACCTCTTCAAGAACATGAAGTCTCCGCGCCTGCTTGATGGACAACCTGATGTCACCCTCGTTCTTCATGGGATACATTCTCTAACAAAACCCAGGGGGGGTGACATTTTCCCTGTCCCCTTAAGGGGTGACATTATCCCTGTCCGGTCACACACGATACTCCTTTATTTGACAAATGTAGGAGAGTATGATAGAAGCTACTGGTATACGTAGTATACCAAGTATGCAATGACGATTGTTTTTATTTTTCAAAAAAGGCCAGAATGAGAAAACTTGTTTGTGTATTTGTTCCATGAAAAATTTTTTGGGGGTGAGCGAAATGAGAAAGTTTAGATTTTTACTATTTCTTTTGTCTGTATCGTTCGTTTTTTCATTGAACACTCAAGCATTTGCAGCAAGCGCTGAAACAGTCAAATTCGGAGCCATAGTAAGTATGATAGGCGGTGATGCTCCACTTGGTGAGGAAGAAAAGAGAGCTTTTGATGTAGGAGTAGAATTGCTAAACTCAAAAGGAGGGATAAAAGGCCATCCCGTTGAACTATTAATCGTTGATGGTCAGAGTAAGCCGGAGGCCTTTGCAGTGAGGGCCAACCGCCTCCTGGAAGAAAATGTTCTAGCCGCTATTGGCGGAGAAGATATTAGTTTTGTTGCGGCGGCAGGCCAAGTATTTGAAGAAGGCAAAACTGTATTTATTGATCTGGCCGGTACTACGCCTGCGATTGCTCTAGTGGGGGATTTCGTTTTTATGAACCCCATGCCTGATAATGACCAAGCACGAGCAATTGCAAAATACGCCGTTGATACCCTTGGTTATAAGAAATTCACGATCTTTAAAGACGTAGGCTCGACTTATGGAACTGTACTTACAGATTATTTGACCTATTACCTCAAAGAATTTACGGGTGATAAGAATGCTGTACCCTACATCCCTTCCTACAATCTCGGTGATACCGACTTCAGTTCTCAGATTACAAGGTTAAAACCGGAAATATCAAAGAACAATATTGAAGTGATCATTCTTCCAACCTGGCCGGATGAAGCACCTCTAATAGCGAAGCAATGCCGAGACTTGGGAATTAAACTACCTTTCATTGGGACAGACGGAGCTGATACAGAAGTACTTACTCAAGTCGGAGGGAATGCAGTAGAAGGAATGCTCCTTGCAACCCATTTCGATATTGAAATGGAAACGCTTAGCCCATTGTTTGAGGAATTCGCCGAGTTGCATAAGGAACGTTTTGGAGAATACCCAGGAGCTTTTGGGGCCCTCGCATTCGATGCCCTTGTTACAGCCTCTGAATCTGTGGGGTACGTCATCAACGAAAAAGGCGATGATTGGTGGAAGGCTGCTTCTCTTGCAGACAAACGTCTTGCGCTGAGAAATGCGATGGTTAAGGTTGAGACGACGGGGACTTCCCAAACACTGAGCTTTAGCGAGGAAGGTTATGCAAAAAGAGGGCTTGTCTGGAGGGTAGTGAAAGACGGGAATAGAGTGTTTGCCGATTTCTTGCCCTATTCGGACTATACGCCCGAAGGCATCAACACTGACCCGCTTAAGTAAACTCTTCCAAATAGGGCAGGGGGTGTGATCAGACCCTCTGCCCTTTTTTTTCTACTTGGATAATTTACTAGAGCCTTTGGTGGAGGGAAATGATGATTGATATTCAAGCTACCCCTAAAGGGTCTTACCCTCTCCTTACCATTAAGGGTCTTACGAAGACCTTTGGCGGTTTGGTTGCCGTTTCTGATTTCTCTATGGATGTGCATTCAGGGGAGATTAAAGGCCTTATTGGCCCCAATGGTGCAGGTAAAACCACGATTGTAAATCTAATCTCAGGTTTCTATCGACCTAATTCTGGTCAGATTCTTTTTGAGGGCAACGTTATTACTAACGAAAAAGCGGATAAGCGGGTAGCCCGTGGGATAGCAAGGACATTCCAACAAATCAGAATGAGCAAAGGGATGTCTGTGCTAGAGGAAATCAATACAGCCTTTTTCCTCCAGACGCGTTATTCAATTTTCGACATAATACTTCAATCTTCTCGTTTCTTCAGTGAGGAACAGGAAAAAATATACAAGGCTTTGGAAATTCTCGAGATCCTGGGGATTACCGATTTCGCTGAAGAGGCCTCTGAAGACCTGCCATTTGGAATCCAAAGGAAGGTCAGCCTTGCACGGAGCCTCGCACTCAATCCTCGACTCCTTTTGCTAGATGAACCGGCCAGTGGACTTAACCCCAAGGAGACAAAAGAATTCATAACGACTCTCTTCCGAATTAAAGATATTTTCTCTCTTACAGTTGTTTTAATTGAACACGATATGTCAGTAATCATGGAGGCCTGCGATAGCGTTATAGCGATCAATTATGGAGCAAAAATTGGTGAGGGGGTTCCAGAGGAAATTAGAAAGAACCCAGAAGTGATTAGAGCGTATTTGGGAGGCGCCGAATGAATGAAAATTTTCTTCTCGAGATGAGGCAGGTCAGTGCAGGCTACGGAAAAATGACGGTAATTCACGATGTGACTATCGCGTTAGAGGAGAAGTCCATCGTCACTCTTCTTGGAGCCAACGGTGTCGGCAAAACAACTATTTTAAGAACGATCTTAGGACAGACTGTGCTCACAAGTGGACAGATTTTTTTCTACGGCGAAGACATTTCGAAAAAACCCACCTATTTCAGGGCTTCATTGGGAATAGGTTATTGTCCTGAAGGTCGAGCAGTGTTTGGGAACCTTACCTGCAAGGAAAATTTGCAAGCCGGGGCTTTCACCCTGAAAGATAAAAGGCGGTATCAAGAGAATTTGGATAGGGTTTATTCACTTTTCCCTATTCTGGAAGAGCGTACCAATCAGCTTGCTGAATCCCTAAGCGGAGGAGAACAAGAGATGCTCGCAATTGGAAGAGCGCTAATGAGTTCACCGAAGCTTCTTCTTCTGGATGAACCGTCGTTGGGCCTGGCTCCGCAGTTGATTCAACAAATCAAAGAAACATTAAAAACTATTAACGAACAAGGTGTGACGGTACTTCTTGTCGAACAGAATGCCCATATGGCACTTGATTTGGCCGATTATGGGTATCTAATTAAAAAAGGCAGTATAGCTTTTGAGGGGACAGCGATGGAAATAAAGGATAACGAACAGGTTAAGGATGTATATCTAGGAATTATGTGAATTAACTCAAGGGGTGAGTTCAATGGAGTACATCCTCCAACAATCCATAAATGCTCTTGGTTGGGGTAGTGTTATGGCTCTACTGGGAGCAGGATACACAATGACCTTTGGGATTATCGGCTTAGTCAACTTCGCTCATGGAGAAGTCCTTATGGCTGGTGCCATTGCCGCCTATATTGCTATGAGCGTGTTAGGATTGCCTTTCTGGGCAGGGGTGATTGCTAGCATTGCTGGTTCTGTTGCCATAGGCTTGATTATTGAAAGAGTATGTTTTAAGCCCGTCAGGAACGTCGGCATGATTACTCTTTTCATTGTTTCCTTAGGTGCCTCCATCATTTTGAGAAATCTTTCTATTTTGACTCTTGGTGATCAATTGAAACCCTTTTTGGTTCCTGATTATTTCGCCGGTATCTTTACCTTTGGGAACCTTTACATCTTCAAAAAGAACATAATTATCTTTTCCCTTACGGTCATAATCGGGGTGGCCCTTGCCACTTTTGTACGTAAGACCAAATTTGGTGTTGCTATGAGAAGTGTCTCCTACGATAGTTCCCTCTCCCAGGCAATGGGAATCAATACCGAGAAAATCATCGTGTTTACTTTTATTCTTTCATCCATTCTCTGCGGCATTGCAGCGGTATTCTGGGGTTTACTCTACGGTTATGTTTCGTCCAGTATAGGTGTTGAGGCGGTAGTAGCTGCCTTTATTGCCTCGGTGGTGGGGGGTATCGGAAATATCAACGGGGCCATTGCTAGCGGTTACATCCTGGGAATAGGCGGGGCTCTTTTCGTTGCATTTCTCCCACCTGATCTTGTTGGCTTGAGACCGCTGTTTTTATGGCTGGTGTTCTTCCTAATCCTCTTTCTTAAACCTAGTGGGTTGTTCAGGGCGAACATTAAATGAGGGGATGGAGCAATGAACAATCTTAAAAACCACATTCGGACCAAAAGAGCATCTTTGTTGGGCATCGTGATTATCTTAGTTGCAGCGATGTATTTTGTTGACGGATACGTATCGGGTTTTTGGAAAACACTGCTTATGCTTTTTGGCATAAACGTTATTTTCGCTGTCTCCTTGAATATCACCAATAGTTGGATAAACTTTTTCTCAATAGGCCATGGAGGAATTATCCTAGCAGGTATTTATTTCGCAGCTTTTTTCACTCTCCCGCCTGCTTTCAAGAACGGTATTGTTCATCTCCACCTTCCAGAATATGTTCTTAACACCCAATGGACCTTGTTGCCGGCTCTGTTGGTAGGGAGTTTGTTTGGTGCACTCGTCGCTGTATTGTTAGCTTTTCCAGCTCTCCGTCTAAAAAGTTTTTATTTTTGTGCTGGCTCATTAGGATTTGCGATTATTGTCACAAATATAGCAGAAAATATACGATCGATCACGAATGGTCCCGCTGGCCTTTGGCAATTCCCTGCGTATACCAGCATCTGGTGGGTTTGGGGAATAGCGGCTGTCGTTGTTTATTTGATATTAATGTTGAAAAAAAGCGCTTTAGGTCGGGCTTTTATTGCTATAGGGCGTGACCAGGACTTGGCTGAACATATGGGAATTAATCTACTGAAATATAAAATAATTGCCTTTGCCCTCAGTGGTTTCATCGCTACTTGTGGAGGCATTCTTTGGGTTCACCTTATCAGAACTGTATCCCCGAGCACTTTCGGCCTGACCTTCATGTTCGATATTGTCGCTATGATGGTGATTGGAGGAATGGGTAGTATCTCAGGTGCCGTTATAGGAGCAGGAGTAATCACTTTTTTCCTGGAAGTGCTTGCTCCTATCGAGGAGGGTTTCACTCTTTTCGGACTTCAAATCCCTCCGTTCCTCGGTTTTACTACCATCCTGCTTGGTATCCTATTTATAATCGTTCTAATCAAAAAACCGGAAGGCATCATGGGCGAAAAGGAATTGGGAATCAAGGCTTTAAGTCGTTTTTTAAAAACAAATGATTGATGATTTGGGGAGGTTCCAATGCATAAAAGAATATCTAAAAAAAACCATCACTACAGGTTCGATCCATTTAAAGAACCAGCAGAAAGAGCCAAGCTAGGGGACTGGGTTGTTTTCGAGACGTTGGATTGCTTTTCTGATGAACTCCAGAAAGAAGAAGATCTCTTCACGGACCTCGATATGACCCACATCAATCCCTGCACTGGTCCGCTCTTCATTGAAAACACAAGACCTGGGGATGTTGTAGCATTAAAAGTGCAAGATATTCGACTCAGAGATTGGGGAGTCCTTACCTTAATTCCCCGAGAAGGAGTCATGCAACGGTTGGTCCAGTCGCCGAAAACAAAGATCGTTAAAATTTTCCAAGATAAAAACTATATTGAATTCGCTGATAACATTAAGGTGGACTTAAGACCTCATGTTGGGACAATAGGCTCTTGTCCCAACCTTCCATTCCCCACAGGCCAAACAGGAATACACGGAGGGAATATGGACATACCTGAACTAGGAGTCGGAACGACAATTTATTTTCCGGTATTCGTGAATGGAACAATGGTTTCCCTGGGAGACGTGCATGCAAACATGGGGAATGGAGAGATATGTATTGGAGTAGAAACCGGAGCTGACGTGACCATCTCGATAGAAAAGGTATTCCCCTCTGTCTACCTTAGGGCTCCTATGCTTGAAACGTCTACCCACTGGATAGCTTATTCCGAAGCTTCAAGTGGTTCGGTAGGTCTTTTCGATCTATCTGTGAGGATGGCAGAATTTCTTTGCTCTAGAACCGGAATCTCACTTGAAGAAGCCAACCTATTGATTTCGGCTTGTGGCGATGTTCATTTTGGTCAATGGGCTGAATCAGATCAGAATTATACTTTTTACATGAAGTTTCCGAAGCATGTTTTCACCGATGGATCACTGAACAGTTTTCTGCCAAATCAATCCTAAAAAACCCAGATGGTGTCAACAAAATCCAGATGGTGTCAGACCTACACAATTGACGAACCGGGTTTTTCGATCCAGAATGGGGTAAATGAACCCTGCCGGGGACGGAGGTTTGACGATGGGCAGACCCTTGAGGATCGAATACCCGGGAGCTTTCTATCATGTCACATCCAGGGGTAACGAGCAAAAGGATATCTTCAAAAGCGAAGGCGACAGGGAGAAATTCCTGACCTACCTGGAGTCGGCGGCGGAGAGGTACGGGGCCGTATTCCACGCCTACTGCCTCATGAGCAATCACTACCACCTGATGATCGAAACCCCCGAGGGCAACCTTTCCAGGATCATGAAGCATATCAACAACTCCTACACGAACTACTTCAACGTGAAACGGAAGAGGGCGGGCCATCTCCTGCAGGGCCGCTACAGGGCCATCCTTGTCGAGGCGGACGCCTACGCCGCTGAACTGTCCCGCTATATACACCTTAACCCCGTGAGGGCTAAGATGGTGGCCTTGCCGGAAGAGTACAAGTGGAGCAGTTACCGGTTCTACCAGGAGAGGACAGCGTCCCCGTGGATTTCCACCGGTTTTGTCCTGGGGTATTTCGGAACGGACCCTGCCAAGCAAAGGATACATTACAGGGACTACATCCTGGAGGCCATCGGAAAAAAGAGCCCTGACCTTCTTTCCGGCTCGATCGCCTCGACCATTCTCGGCAGCGATGATTTCGTCAGGTACATCAAGGAGACCTACCTCGAGGGGATGGCGCCCGACAGGGATATCCCCGCCCTGCGGGAGCTGCAGGGGAGGCCCGACATTGGGAAGATCAAGGCGGCGGCAGGAGAGGCGTTCCCCGACAGCGGCAGGCTGGCCAGGGTGGCGGGGGTCTACCTTTGCCATCGTTTCAGCGGGGCTAAGCTGCAGGAGATCGGGAACCTTTTCGATCTCACGCCCTCGGGGGTGACCCAGGCGAGGAAGCGGTTCGACGAGGTCATGAAAAAGGACAAGGTCTTGGAAAAGAAAGTCCTTGAAGTGGCTCGTAAGCTGAATCTGCCAATGGCGCAAAGGCGAACACATTGATAAAAGTACTATCGTCCGGGGTTGCACATTACCAGAACTCGTTATAAAATACACTGCATAAATACCATTTTTTAGTATTTTCGTAGTGATTTTTATAATGGAGTTTCCGTTATGAGCAGATCGATGCAAAAGGACCAGGAGAATAATTATAGGATAAGATTTCTAAAGTCACTCTCTGAAGAAGGCCTGACTGTCTTTTCCACTTCCGATGCAAGACGAATTGCGGAAGAGAGCGGGATACCCGGATCATATATAAATAAATTTCTGTCCTTTCTGACCCGGGATGGATGGATAACCCGCCTGAAGCGCGGCCTGTATGCCCGTATCGGGGCGTTATCAGGAGATGTCCAGTTACACTCCTTCGCCATTGCCACAAATTTGGTAGTACCTTCCGCGATAAGCAATTGGTCAGCCCTACACCATTATGGGTTAACAGGGCAAGTCCCGAGAATTATCACTTCAATAACCCCAAAGAATGTCGTCACACCGAGCATGCGGCGGGATAGTCCCACGGGAAAGGATTTCCAGCGTCATGGATGGTTAGTCGATGGTGTTCGATTTCAATACAAAAGGGTTAGTAAAGAACATTTTTTCGGTATAGAAAGGATTTGGATCGACCAGTACTCCAGAATACCTATTACTGATCGTGAACGGACGGTGCTGGAGCTTTTCGTATCGCCAAAAAGTTTTGGAGGAATGGGCGAGGTGCTTGGAATAATGGAGGAACACCTTTTTTCGCTGGAAATTGAAAAACTTACCGGTTACGCCCTCAGATACGGAAAGATAGCCCCGGCCAAGAGATTGGGGTGGCTGCTTGAGCGTCTTTCTGTCCCCGAGAGAGTCCTTGACCCCCTCCTGGCGATACCTGCCACGGGATATCATTTGCTGGACCCCGCAGGGCGACAGGAAGGAGTTTTCGATAGGCGATGGAATATCCGAGTGAACCTTGCGGGGCGCAAGGCCCCATGAAACCCCTGCGAGTCCGGGTTCGACAGACTTCCCAAGCATTGGGGATCCCGCAAGAAGTGGTCGAAAAGGACTATGCCTTGAGTTACATTCTTGCAGGGGTATCAAGCCACCCGATTCTGAAGGATACGCTGGTCTTCAAAGGTGGGACAGCCCTTAAAAAGGTGTTTTTCGGGGAATACAGGTTTTCCGAGGATCTGGATTTTTCGGGTATGGGCGCACCAAAAGGCGATGAGTTGGAGAGGTGCGTAGCAGAGGCAATCGAACTTTCACGAAGCCTCCTCCTGGAACAGGGTCTTTTTTCTCTTCTTCTGGAAAAATATCAGGAGCGTGATCCTCATCCCCATGGCCAGGAGGCGTTCATCATCAGGGTTCAGTTTCAGTGGCATCCCCGGCCTTTATGTCGTGTAAAAATGGAGATCAGCCATGATGAGCCCATTCTTCTTGCACCGGAAAAGCGTCCTCTTTTGCACGGATATTATGAAGAGAACCTTCGGAGAGAAGTGACCTGTTATTGCCTTGAGGAGATCATCGCTGAAAAACTGAGAACCTTACTGCAAACACATGAAAAGCTGATCACCAGGGGATGGAACCGTCCCCGCTCCAGGGATTACTACGACTTGTGGCAGATCCTTACGAAACTAGGGTATGCTTTCAAACCCGAAAAAGTGGTGGAGATACTGTATCTCAAGAATGAGCATAGAAACGTGTCCTTTAGTAGCCCCGATGATTTTTTTAGCCAAGAGCTTGTTTCCGAGGCGTATCGAAACTGGGATAATAGCCTTAGTGCTTTCGTCATGGGCCTTCCTGGATTTGACCAGGTACTTGAGGAGTTAAAGCCCCTGGTTAAAACGCTTCTCGGTGAGCCTTATCCCGGTTAGGATCTGTCAATTGTGTAGGTCTGACACCTAGGAGGAAGGGTAAAGAGGATGATCTATTTCGACAACAGCGCGACAACGCTGATCAAGCCGCCCGAGGTGGCCAAGGCCGTAAAGTACGCCATCGATCATTTCGGCAACGCCGGGCGCTCCTTTTACGGCGCGGTCATGCTGGCCAACAGGGAAATATACCGGACGCGCAAGGAGATCGCCGACCTCGCGGAGCTCGAGGACCCGCTCCGGGTGGCATTCACATCGTCATCGACGGAGAGCCTCAACCTCGTGATCCGCGGACTGGTCAAAAAAGAGGACCACGTGATCACAACGGTCCTGGAGCATAATTCCGTGTTACGCCCCTTATATTTGACCGGATGTGATCTTAGCATTTTGGAGTGCGACGATAAGGGCGACCTGTTGCTGGATACCTTTGAGAGCCTGGCGAAGCCTTCCACCAAGTTTTGTGTCTGCACCCACGGCTCAAATGTCATAGGGAACGTCACCGATATCGGGACGCTTTACGCCAAGTGCAAGCGCCACGGCATCACCCTGATCCTTGACGTGTCGCAGACTTTCGGGGCGATCCCCGTCACGGCTGATATGGCCGATATCCTTTGCTTTACCGGGCACAAAGCGCTCTTCGGTCCCCAGGGGACGGGTGGTATCATCGCGAAGGGGCCGATCGAGTTTGCCGTCGTGAAGACCGGGGGAGCCGGCGTGAACAGCTTCGAGCGCTCCCAGTCCACTGAAATGCCCGACGTGTTCGAAGCGGGAACGCCGAACAGCCACGGCATCTTCGGGCTGCAAAAGGGGGTCCAGTTCATAAACGCCCTGGGCCTTGACAAGATCCGGGCCAAGGAGAGGAGCCTGGCGACCCTTTTTTACGGCAGCCTGAAGAACCTGAAGCCGGTAACCTTTTACGGAAACCCCGCCACGCCCGGTCATTTGGCGGTATTCGCGCTGAATGTCGAGGGGCTGGACTCCTCCGACCTCGCGGCAAGGCTTTGGGAGGACCATGGAATAGCGACCAGGGCAGGCAGCCATTGCGCGCCCTTGCTGCATCAGCGCTTCGGTACCGTTGACCGGGGCATGGTCCGCTTTTCCTTTTCCTACTTCAATACGCGGGACGAGATCCGGCGGGGCGTCGAGGCGATCCAAAGTATCGTCCAGTCCTTGGGGTAGATGAAGATGGGATACTTAATTACCTTCAAAAACACCAACCAGGCCATAAAGGCAGAAAGGTGCCTGGAGGAGCGGGGCCTTAAGGTGACGGTGCTCCCGCTGCCGTCGAAGATCCGCGCTGGCTGTGGGATATGCCTGAAACTCCGGGCGGAAGACATCGAGCCCGCGCTTTCGGCGCTGACGACCAATGAAGTCCATGATATAGGCGTATATTCAATGGAAGGGGCGAAAAGCGACGTCTCCTTCAAGAAGGTGGAAGATCTGAACACACTGAAGGGGAAAAAGCTCCATTCGCTTTTAGATAACTGCACCAGCGGCGGCTGCGGTGCGAAGATCAGCCCCGGAGAGCTGTCCAAGCTGCTGACAAGTCTGCCCGTGCGGAGTGACGCCAACCTGCTTGTCGGCTACGGTTCCTCCGACGACGCCGCGGTCTACAGGATCGACGACCACCGCTCCCTGGTGATGACGGCGGATTTCTTCCCGCCCATGGTGGATGAGCCGCGCACCTTTGGCAGGATAGCGGCGACGAACGCTCTTAGTGACATCTACGCCATGGGAGGCGAACCTTTAACGGCCCTGAACCTGGTTTGTTTCCCTGAGTCCCTGGACCTGGAGATCCTGAACGAGATACTGACGGGCGGCGCGGAAAAAGTCATGGAGGCGGGTGCCGTCCTGGCGGGCGGGCATTCTATATACGACAAGGAGCCGAAGTACGGCCTGGCCGTGACGGGGATCATCGATAACGGCCGTATTATCAGGAACGACACGCCGGAACGGGGTCATAAACTCATACTGACGAAGCCCCTCGGCACCGGGATCATCATGGCGGCCCTGCGGGGTGAGGTCGCCAGCGGGGCAGCCGTCGACAAGGCCGTGGCCGCGATGGAGCGCCTGAACAAATACGCGGCGGAAAAGATGCGGAACTATACGGTCAGCGCCTGCACCGATATCACTGGTTTCGGCCTGATGGCGCACATGCTGGAGATGGCTTCGGACAAAGTTTCCATCCTGCTCTACCCGGGGGAGATCCCCTATTTCGAAGAGGCCTACCAGTACGCCGAGGAGTACCTGGTCACCGCCGCGGGCCAGCGGAACCGAAACTTCCTGGCGGGCAAGGCCGACGTCTCCGGTTTGCCCTTCGCCCTGCAGGAACTGCTCTTTGACCCCCAGACCTCCGGCGGGCTGCTCGTCGCCGTAGACGAGGGCCAGGCGGCCGCATTACTGGCGGAGATACAGACCGGAGACCCCGCCGCGAGGGTCATTGGGGAGATAGTCACCCGGGACAGGGATATCATCCTGTTCTAGCAGGAAGAGGAGGTCGGCCATGAAAACTATCGATGTCTTGGGGCAGCCGTGTCCCATACCGGTCATAAAAGCCAAAAAAGCGCTGGGGCAAGGGGACGTGGAGGCCGTCACCGTGAAAGTGGACAACATCGTGGCGGTGCAGAATCTTGAGAAAATGGCCAGGGGCTACGGGTACGATTTTTCTTACCAGGAGGTTTCGTCGGGCCTTTTCGATGTCCTTATCGTTAAAAGCGGCGCCGCGGCCCCCGCTGTTGAAGAGGAGAGGAGCGAACAAGGCGAGGTCCGCCCTTCCGCGGCTCCCGAAAGAATGGTCGTCGTGATCGGCAAGGACGGCATGGGGGCTGGTTCCGACGAACTGGGCAAGATCCTGGTCAAGGGATTCATTTACTCCCTGACGGAGCTCAAGACACCTCCCGAATCGATATTATTCTTAAACTCAGGGGTGTTCTTGACGGCCGAAGGCTCCAATGCGATCGATGACCTGAAAAGACTGGAAGCCGCCGGGACGAATATCCTGTCCTGCGGGACCTGCATCAATTACTTCGAGCTGCAGGGCAAACTGGCCGTCGGCAGCGTAGCCGACATGTATGGAATAACGGAAAAGATGGCCAGGGCGAGTAATACCATCAGCATCTGACCGCACGGGGAGATCTTCTCCCAGCCCGGACAGCACCCTGCAAAGAGGGTGGGCGGCCCCTGGGGCTCGCCCACCCTGTCCGCGTTGCTAGGAAACCGGGCCGTGCCTCTAGACCCGGGTGGACTCGCCGCTCCTTCTGGCCCTTGCCACCTCCAGAAGGTAGGTGTCCGGTATATCCTCGTGATCCGGGTGGAAGCAGTTTTTCGCCCCCGCCTCGTCCGGGTCGTCGCCGAATATGACCCGCCTGTTTTTCGCGGCCTGGGCCAGGATGCGCCTTGCCGACTGCTGGGGGGTCTGGGCGGTCGGCGGCGGGGCCATATCGCCCCAGATAGCCGTGGCCGTCGTGCCGGGCGTGGCGGAGTTGAACTTGATGTTATCGTCCCAGTACTCGTAGCGCAGGGAAAGGGTCAGGCCGTTCAGGGCCGCCTTGGTGGCCGCGTACATCGACTGGTAAGCCATGGGGTAGAAGGCTATGCCCGAGATCACGTTGATCACTTGCCCGCCTCCGTTCTTCTGCATTATGGGAATAACCTCGCGGCAACCGTACAGCGCCCCGTAGAAGTTGAGGGCGAAGGCCTTTTCCCAGTCCTTGTTGGTCTGGACGATCATCCCGTGGCGATCCTTCTCGGGTATGGGGGGGTACGACTCGGTGAACATCCCCATAACTCCCGCCCCGGCGTTGTTGATCAGCAGGTCGATCCTCCCGCCGAAGAACTCCGCGGCCTCGGCGATCATGTCCACGACCTCGTTCTCCTTCGTCACGTCGCAGAGGATGCCCTTAACTCTCCCGGGATATTCGGCCGAAAGACGGTCGGTATGCTTTTTCAGGTTCACAGCGTTAAAGTCCGCGAGCACGACCTTCTCCGCCCCGTAGGCCAGCAGCTCCTCAATGAGGGCCAGCCCTATGCCCGACGCCGCCCCGGTGACGACGGCGGTCTTGCCTTTGTAGTAGCCTTTATCTAATTCCATCGGTGCATCCCGCCTTTCTTGTCTATTCGTAGGACTGGTGGTCCTTTAGGAACGTGCAACGATCGTAGCGGCCCGGAAGCAGAAGACACACGGCCCGCTGGATTTCCTGCTCGTCCTTGTAGTCGTAGATCTTCTCCTGACTTGTGACCCAGTTGTCGCTGACCATCCAGCCCGCTCCGATAACGTTGGTCACAGGCAGCTCCCCCCACCTGTCGTCTACGGAGGAGGCCAGCGACATCTCCGCCGTTGCAGGTTCCCATGAGTAGATGCGGCTGGGGCTGTCGTAGTTGATCACCCTGAGATTCGCGAAGCCTCCGTGCTCTATATCGTACCTGTGGTTGAGGCAACCGCCGCCGATAACTGCCGGTCTCTCCCTTGAGCACCCCTCCTGCTCCATCCTGAAGCCTTTCTGGTTGTAGGATCCTATCTTCAGTTTCACGTCTATCAGATCGACCCCGCCGCGACGTATAAGGCATCTTCCCTCGTCGCCCGTCCTCTCGACGAGGATCCTTTCGCACAGCTTCTTGGCAAGCCCGGACCCCTCGCGCCCAGAGAAGGCTCCCATCAGTGAGCCGGGGCCGCTAAGCATCAGCCCCAGGAAGTAGACGCCCTCGTAATCTCCCAGGCGCGCCATTATCCCGAGCCCACCCTCCATGTACCATGGGGAGAAGGTGGGCTGGCGGATGTTCACGATGTAGGCGTATGCCATCGGGTTTGAAGGGTCCGCCGGCACCAGGGGCGGCGGCAGCAGTTCCTTCGCCCTTTTCGGGTCGGTGTTGAAAAAAAGCTGGATGCCGTACTGGTCGTTCATCGCGCCATCCTTCATGAAGTCCTCGATTTTTTCCTCCGGAATCTGGTAGCCTCTGTCCATAATAAACTCTCCTTTCGTCTATGCTTGCGGTTCAAACGTGAAGGCCCTTCCGCGAGCGTCCTGCGTGGCCTCGAGTATGCGCCCGCAGCACCTAGCGTCGCCTATGACCACGGCGTCGGGAAAGGCGGCCTTGAAGGGCTCCGTCACGCCCTTGCGCGGGGCGACACCCACCGCCAGCACAACGCTGTCCGCCTGTACCGCTACCTTCTCTCCGTCCGACAGCCGCGAAAGCTCCACGCCGCCGGGGACGATCCGCTCCAGCCTGTGACCGGTCAGTATCACGGGATCGTGGGGCCCGATGCGGCTCATCACGTCCAACACCACGAGGTAGTACATGCCCGGGCCGACCTCGCCGAGCATCTCCACCATGGTGACCCCGCACCCCTTGAGGGCCAGCGTCTCAGCCGTCTCAAGCCCGGTCATGCCCGATCCTACTACTACGATCCTCCCCTCCGGACAGGCACGCCCCAGCAACACGTCCTCCGCGGTGCAGACGAAGTCAAGATCCGTTCCGGGGACGGGCGGGATGCAGGGTTCCCCGCCGCACGCCAGGAATACGCTGCAGGGGTCCAGGCCCCCGACGTCCTCGGGGGTGACCTCCAGCCCCAGCCGGACCTCTATCCCGGCATTCTCGACCTGGGCGACCAGGGAGTCGACGTATTTTGTGATCTTGTCCTTGCCGTAACCCCTGTCGGCGGTGTTCAGGGTCCCGCCCAGCCGCTCCCCGCCGTCGAATATGACCGGGGCAAATCCGCGCTCCTTGAGAACAAGGGCGGCCTCGATACCCGCGGGGCCACCGCCGATCACGGCAACGGCGCGCCCCTCGCCGTCGCGGACCGGGTACAGGTACTCGCGCTCGCGACCGGTCTTCGGGTTCACCGCGCACCGCACCTGCCTGAGGTTGGCGATCTCAGCGAAGCAGCTGAGGCAGCCTATACACCTTCGAATGACGCTATCACCGCCGGAGAAGGTCTTGGCGGCCCATTCCGGATCCGCCAGCAGGCCGCGGCCGACCCCTGCGAAGTCGCAGACCCCCTCTTCGAGCAGGGCTTCGGCAACGGACGGGTCCTTGATGTTGCTCACGGCTATCACGGGGATGGAGACGGCCTTCTTGACGGCCGCCGCCATGTACTTCTTCCACCCCTGCTCGTAAGACCCGGGTTCGATGCAGCCGAGGTTGTAGCAGCTCACGTTGATCGCGTCCGCACCGGCTCTCTCCAAAGCGGCGGCGATCCGGGCGGCCTCTTCGGGGTCGATCCCCCCCGGGAGGCTCTCCTCGGCGTTGATGCGCACCGAGATGGGGAAGTGCTTCCCGCAGCCGCTCTTTATCCCGGCGATTATCTCCTCGACGAACCTCATGCGATTCTCGAAGGACCCCCCGTACCGGTCGGTGCGGAAGTTCATGGCGGGGGAGAGGAACTCGTTGATCAGGTAGCCGTGCGCGCCGTGAAGCTCCACTCCGTCCGCGCCCGCGGACTTCGCCACGTAGGCGGCGAAGACGAACTTGCCGACCATCTCGGTGCACTCGTCCTCGGTCAACTCACGCGGCACGTTGCCCGGGCTCGATGGGTCGGCCACCGGGGAAGGGGCCACCGGGGTTTCGCCCGCCACCAAGGGGGAGGCCATGCGGCCGGGGTGCTGAAGCTGGATGAAGATCCTCGTGCCGTACTTCTGAACTGCGCCGGTCAGCCGCTGGAGGTCAGCGATATCGGAGTACCGGTAAGCTGCGAGCTGGCACGGGTCGCTGATGCCCCGGCCCCCTTCGATTCTGGTCACCTCGGTGATGATGAGACCGACGCCGCCCTTTGCCCTCGCCTCGTAGAAGGCGATGATGTCATCGGTCACGCCGCCTCCCGTGGCCGACAGGTTTGTCCCCATCGCGGGCATTACCACGCGGTTGGGGATGGTCAAGCGACCTATCCTGCCCTCGCTTCTCAGCCTTTCGAACAAAAGCACCCCTCCTTCCTCGAAACTATATGTTAAGAGATAGCATAACATTCCCGATAAAGCAATGAAGAGATGAGGTTCTGTCTTCGCTTTTGATCATCCGGCTTCGGAAGAGGTGAAAAGGCAACCCGTGATGCCCGGCTTGCTCCCAATTTGGGCGCCAATTGAGTAAATTTATTGCTTGTCGGTCCCTTTGTAGTCAGTTACTAAAATGGATGAGTACGTAATGATCGTGGGATAATCAGCAAGAAATCGTTTTGGGCGAAACCACGAACTCGGACCAGCGCCGTCTCAAGGGGAGAGAGGCTCCGTAGACGGTTCTTATTAAGGGATCGGTCTCGTTCCGTGACTCGGCGAAAAAGAGAGGCCTGGCCGGACGCGGGGGAGGCGACCAGCCTTGAGGGAAGTCATAAAGAAGAGCGATGAGCTCATCGAGGTGGGGGGCAAAGAATACCCCCTGTGGGAGATCATCCGGGAGGGGGGCAAGCTCTACTGCCGGGAGGTCGCTATCATGGCGGAGATCGACGGGATGAAGATCCCTGCCACCCTGGAGTCCGACGACTGGATGCGCGCCGGGAGGCTAAGGCAGAAGGGCGACGAGGAGTCGCTGAGGGAACTGGAAAAAATGGAGGGTCCCCTTTTCACCTATACCGAGATCGACGAGACCGACGAGGCCTGAAGGCGGCCCTGGGGAACTTGGGATCCCCTGGCAGTGATCAGCCGAGGTCGGGTCACGCCCCTCTGAAGGGCAGAGGGGCGTTTCATCAATTGTGTAGGTCTGACACCTATAAGGGAGAAATTCGTGGTATTGTTCGCACAGAGCAGCCCATACCGCCACTTAACTTTATTACGATAAAGCGGAGTTGCGCGCATCAACCGATCACTTCGCACACGAAAGGGAATGAGACCATGAGAAGAACGGGTATCAAGAGCATCATTCTGTTGTTTTTACTGTTGTGCACTGCGCCCCTCTGCTTCGCGTCGGACTATGCCTTCACTCTCGATGAGAGCGGCGTTCCAGCGCTCGGCGGCGAACGCTCCGTCATCGTCGTCATCAGCGACATACATCTGGGGATGGACGACCGGTACGCGGAGATTCAGCGTAACCGCGCTCCGCTTGCCGACTTTCTTCGGAAGGTCCGGTGCGCTCCGAACATCAAGGAACTAGTCGTCGCAGGCGACCTCGTCGACGAGTGGTTCATCCCCGCCGGCACGGACACGTACGCCGGAAAGACCCAGAAGGAGTTCGTGCAGCGCGTCGCCGCGAACAACAAGGACGTGGTCGACGCGTTCAACGACATTATCCGGGACGGAACGATCAAGGTGGTCTACGTGCCGGGGAATCACGACCTGCTGATCTCCTCCGAGAGCATCCAGACCATCTTCCCCGGAATGGCGGAAGCGCGCGATGTCCGGGGGCTCGGGACCTATTCTCCGGACGGCCATCCCGAGATCGCCATCGAGCACGGGCACCGCTACAATTTCTTCTGTGCGCCGGATCCCATCTCGAACAAAGAGGTCGCTCCAGGTTCAATCCTGCCTCCCGGGTACTTCTTCACCCGCATCGCGGCGCTCTCCGTCGTCGAAGGCAAGCCCAAGCCGAGCAAGATCAGACCGGTCGTCATTCCGAATTCCCTCGGCGAAAGCCAGGATCTCGAATTTCTCTACTGGCAGGTATGGGAAGCACTGATGGACGAGCTGCCCATAAAAGAAGACTTCGAGGAGAAGATCATCAGGACCAACATCGACGGCTTCACTAAAACCTATGCGATGAGCGACCTCATACCCCGTCAGGCGGAGGAGGGCGGCGTCATCGACGTGAATTTGTTCAAAGGGATACAGGACACGTGGGACGAACGGCAGGCACTCAACAGGGTTGCCGTCAAAATTACCGCCAGGGACGCGCTCGCCAAGGCGGCTTCTTCGGCTGAAACGGACAATCAAGCCGTTGTGCAGTACTTCCGAAACCCGGCGTCCGACAAGCGTATCGTGGTCTTCGGCCACACCCACGAATCCAGGATCATCCCCTCGGAGACGCACGACGGGAAGAGCGCCGTATATGTGAACTCCGGAACATGGATCGACAAGAACGCGACACCTACGATGACGTTCGTCGCGATCGCCCCGAAAAGTTCCGTACGGCACGCCGGGCTCTACCAATACTCGCACGAAGGCGCCGTGACGACGCTGGACACTCTGGAGCTCGAAGGCTTTTAAGCCCAGCGGGGCCTACCCTTGAATTCTTGAGTTAGACAGGCCCCATGATTTTGTTTACTATGTTGTTGGCGGAGGAGTGGCTCCTGGGGTCCGTAGGCCGGTTATCCGGTCTTACTTGGCTCTGAAATGCCGCCTCCGTCATTTTTTATGTCGTCCGCTGGCGCAAGCTGGAATGGAGCCTGCCCTTCCAGGGCGGTGGCTTAAGTGGTAGACGAGGCCCGGGGCGAAGATCCGTGTGGATCTGACCCCGCCCTGGTAGATAACAGCCTGGCGACGGTAAGGGCGTAAATCTCGACAGCGGCTAGGTATTCTTCGATACTTAATTTTTCGCCAACCGATGTGGCTTCATCCTCATTCCCCGGACCGAGGATTGGCATTGGCATGCCGGTGTTTTTCACGATGTCGGCGGCATCGGAGCCGAAGCGCGCCTTCATTCTTTCCAGAGGCTTGCCCTGGAGGTCCTTGAAACCCTTCTCTATCGCTTTCACGATGGCCGAATCGGGCGGGATCTCCAGCGCCGGCCGGTCGGAGATGATCTCACGGACGAGGCGCAGGTCCGGGTCTTTTTTCCTCTGCTCTTCAAGGACAGCCATTATTTCCGCTTCCGCCTCATCATGGCTTTCCCCGGGGACCAGCCTTCGGTCAATGGAAAAGGTGCTTCGGTCGGCAATGACATTTGTCGCTGTCCCCGCATGGAGGGTGGTCACGTTCAAGGTAGGGCTTCCCCAGCCGGGGATGGATCGTTTTTCCAGCCGCTTACCCAGTTCGTAAAGCCCCTGGATGACCCCGATAGATTTTTCCAGGGCGTCGATCCCTTCGCTGGGGTTGCTCGCGTGAGCACCCTTTCCCTCAATGATGAAACGTGCCCTGAAAATGCCGCTGTGGTCAAGGAGAAGTTTCAGCGATGTTGGTTCCATGTTCAGCCCGAGATCGCCCTTTATCAACCCTTTTCCCAAGAGGTGTTTCACTCCGAGCCAGCCGCCGTTCTCTTCATCGCAGGTACAGGTCAGCAGGACGCTCCCCTTCGGCACGAATCCCATTTCCTTTAGTACTCGGACGGCCATGATCGAGCCACAGAGGCCTGCTTTCATGTCGTTGGCACCGCTTCCGAAGATCCAGCCGCCTTCCACCCGCCCCGACCAGGGTCCGCCGTATTCCTCTTCTGAACCTGCCGGCGGGGGGAATACATCCATGTGGCCGTTAAAGACAAACCGCGGCCCCGGCAGGCCCTCCCATTCCGCCAAAAGATTGGGCCTTCCTTTTTCGGCTTCTTCGATCCGCGGCCTGAGACCTATCCCTTCGATCTCCCGGGCGATCACTTCCGCCACCGCGGCTTCGTAGCCCGTCACGCTTGGAGTCTGAAGGACCTTGGAAAGGAAACTGACGATCTCCCGTTCCCGGGCTTTTACCGCTTTTTTGACGTCCCCCGCGTTCACCGCGATCCCTCCCCGGTGGTCACCGCTCATAGGTCATCACCCCCGCGTAAAATTTTAACCCTTCGGCAAAGGGGCAGGGTCCCTGGACAATTCCTTCCGAGCCAGCCACATGCCGGGAAGCATGGGCAGCCAAAGGGTCAAGCCCCGAAGGAGGAGCGTGGCGGCCAGGGCCGCTTCGAAAGGGACCTTGAGGCTCCCCAGCAGGACGACGCAGGTGGTCTCGAAGGTCCCCAGGCCGAGGGGGACCACGCCGATGGTCGCCACCATCGAGGCTACGACGAAGCTGGGCAGGGCCTCCAGGAAGGCGGCCTTCTGCCCCACCGCCAGGAGCATGGCCCAGAGGGTGGCCGCGTCGAGCAGGAACACCGCGCCCTGGAGTAAGGTCACCTGGGCCAGCACCAGAGGGTCGAATATGACCCGGGCGGAGACCTTCCCCAGGGCGTCCTCCATGACGGGGATGGGGAAGCGGCGCTTGAAGGCTGCCGGTATCCTTTCCCCCCCGTAAAGGCTGGCCAGGATCACCACGGCGGGGACGGCGAGGGCGACGACGAAGAACAGCACCGACGCCGTGAGGATCCAGGGGTGGATGTCGTGGCGGAAAGCCAGCAAGGCGAGGCTCGCCACCGCCATGATCATGTAGGAGGCGTAGTAACCGGTGAGGCTGGCCACCAGGGCCACGAGGCCGTCCAGGACCGCTACCCCCCGGTGCTTGAGGGCCACGGTGAAAAAGGCGGAACCGCTGAGGCCTCCGCTGGGGAGGACCTGGTCGGAGAATAGCTTGGCCACGCTCAGCGGGACCAGTTGGGAAAGGGGAAAGTGGATGCCGATGTTCGCCATGGCCGCCTTCCAGACCAGGGCCGCGCAGAGGTAAGTCTGGGCCTGGAAGGACAGGCCGGCGGCCACCCAGGCGGGTTTCGCCTCCCGGAGGATCCCCAGGAAGCGGCCTATCTCGCCGAGGTGGGCTACGGCGGTGACGAGCCCCAGCAGGAGCAGGGCGCCCAGGATGCCCCGCTTAATGGCCTTTTTGTTCCTTTTCCACCAGGGCACCGTATCATTCGCCTCCGTTACGGGTACCCGGTCTTGGGGGGCGGGCGGCGACGTCATAATCGCAGGAAGCGGAAAAAGGCCCTCTTGGTCGATTCCGAGACGACCAGGTAGAGGAGGGTAATGGCCAGGACGGCCGCCAGGACGGGCCAAGGGAGGGGGACGAAGCCGAAGACACGGCCCGCCGGGAGGTAGGGAAGCGCCACGGCGAGGAGCCCCAGCAAGGCGGAGGAAGCGAGGATGAAGGTGCCGGGTCGGCTACGGTAGAAGGGCCTGTAGGTCCTCACCACGAACAGCACCAGCAGTTCGGTCAGCAGGGATTCGATGAACCACCCGGTCCGGAACGCGCTTGCCGCGCTGCCCGCCAGCCTGATGAGGGCGTAGAAGGTCAGCAGGTCGAAGGCGGTGCTCACGAGCCCGAAGATGACCATGAAGTCCCTGATTATCCTGATGTTCCACCGGTGGGGTTCCCTCTCCCACTCGGGGTCCACTCTGTCGCCGGCGATCCCCACGGAGGGGATGTCCGACATGAAGTTGTTGAGGAGCACCTGCTTGGCCAGGAGGGGAAGGAAGGGGAGGAAGAGCGACCCCGCCGCCATGCTGATCATGTTCCCGAAGTTGGCGCTGGTGGTGATGAAGATGTATTTTATCGTATTGGCGAAGGTCCGGCGGCCGATCTGTATCCCCTGGCGGACCATGGCCAGGCTGTGTTCCATCAGGACGAAGTCGGCCGCCTCCTTGGCGACGTCGACGGCCTTGTCCACCGAGATGCCCACGTCGGCGGCGTGGAGCGCCGGCGCGTCGTTGATGCCGTCACCCAGGAAGCCCACGACGGAACCCATCCTCTGCAGCGCCCGGATGATCCGTTCCTTCTGGTTGGGATCGACCTCGGCGAAGATGTCGACGTGGCCCACGAGGTGCCACAGAGCCTCGTCCCTCATGACCGCCAGTTCCGGGCCGGTGAGGATCCGGGCGGCCTTGATCCCCACCGAGGCGGCGACATGGCGGGCCACGTAGCGGTTGTCCCCCGTGATCAGCTTGAGGCGGACCCCGAGGGAGCGGAGTTCCTCCAGTTCCTTCGAGACCCCTTCCGATGGCGGGTCGGAAAACCGCAGGAAGCCCAGGAATTCCAGGTCTGACTCATCCTGCCTCTTCCCGGCGTCCTCGACGGCTTTCCGGGCGACGCCTATGACGCGGTACCCCTCGGTGCTCCACGAGGCGAAGCGCTCCAGGATATCACGTTTCGTGGCGTCATCCAGAGCGGCGGAGGTGCCCCTCCTGTTCACGCTGGTGCAGGCGTCGAGCACGTTCTTCAGCGCGCCCTTGGTCACCAGGAAGCGGCCGCCGTCGGGCGAGGCCACAAGGACGCTGAGTCTCTTGCGCACGAAGTCGTAGGGGATCTCGTCGAGTTTTTCGTAACCTTCCGCCGAGGTTCCCTCGGCCGCGGGTGCCGCCAGGACGGCCTCATCGAGGGGGTTGGTGAGCCCCGACTGGAAAAAGGAGTTCAGGAAAGCCCACTGGAAGACCTCCCCCGACGGGCCGCCCTCAGCGTCGAGAGCGCCTTCTACCTTCATGACGCCCTCGGTGAGGGTGCCGGTCTTGTCCGAACAGAGCATGTCCATGCTCCCGAGGTTTTCGATGGCGTTAAGCCTTTTGACGATCACCCCGTGCCCCGCCATGTTCTGGGCCCCCCGGGAAAGGGTGACGCTGAGTATGACGGGGAGCATTTCCGGTGAAAGTCCCACGGCGATGGCGACGGCGAAAAGCATGGTCTCGATGAGGGGCCTTTGTCGGACCACGTTGGTGAAAAAGATGGCAAAGACTATGAGGACCATGACTTGAAGGAGCAGGCCTCCGAAGCGGCGGAGCCCCCTCTCGAACTCAGTCTCCAGGGGGGCCTCCTGCAGGCGCCCGGCGATCTCGCCGAAGGTCGTTCCGCTGCCGGTCTTGACGACGAGGAAGGTCCCCGTGCCGCTCCTGACGGAGGTGCCCATGAAGAGGCAGTTGGGCCGTTCGGCCGGCGTGGCATCCTCGGGCGCCTCGCCGGGCTCCTTTTCCGCGGGGAAGGTCTCGCCGGTGAGGATCGCCTGGGATACGAAAAGATCGCTGGACTCGAGCAGGACGCCGTCGGCTGGGATGAGGCTGCCGGCCGATACCAGGACTACATCACCGGGGACGATCTCCTCGACGGGGCGAGATACCGCCTCGCCGTCGCGGAGAACCAGGGCCTTTATCCGAACACGCTGGCGGAGCTTCTTCACGGCCTGGGAGGCGCGGTATTCCGAGGCGAAGCTCAGGATGGTGCTGCCCAGGATGATGGCAAGGACGATGAAGGACTCCAGCCAGTTGCGGGCGAAGAGCGATACGGCGGAGGCGAAGACCAGGATGAGGATGAGGGGGTTACGGAACTTTTCCAGGAACATTCTCAGGGGGCCCGTCACCGTCGAAGGGGCGGGAAGGTTGAGGCCGTATTTTTCAAGCCGGTCCCGGGCCGACTGCGAACTCAGCCCCTTGGGACTGCTGTCGAGGGCGAACAGCAATTCCTGCCGGGTCTTACTCCAGTATTTTTCCGGTGCCTCGCCCAAAGAACGGCCCATGGATCTTTCACTTCTTTCGGGGCTTTCTCGCCCTTCGATCGGGGTTTCCAGCGCCCGGGTACATTCTGGACGACTTCATGAAATCAAGTCAAGGGCGCTTCTTCGCAAACCAAGGGGGAGCGGCGGTTTTAAGAGGCCGGACGGATCCCATCCCGCCCGGCCTCTTGCTTGTCTTTGGGGTTCCTTCACTGGACCGGGATCCTGACCGGCGCCTTGCCCCCTTCGACGCCGTCGGGCCCCGTCACGCTCACGTAGTAGAAAAGGTCGCCGCTGCCGGGGGCGACGCGAAGGGTGGCCTTGCAGCTCTCGCCGGAAGCCTTCTTGACGAAGGTCCCGTCGGCGCGGCGCTCGTACCAGGTTATCGCTCCCTCGCCTTCGCTTAGGCTCGCCTTGAGCTCGACCGTTTTGGATTCCGAACTGGAACCCGTCGGGGCCTTGATCGGCTCGACGGGCTCGACCACCAGGTAGTGGTTCGGGTCGAGGACACGGGTCGGATCGTAGAGAGCGATGTACTTCGACACGATCGGGGCGGTGTGCATGGCGTTGCCGTTGACGCCGACGTGGTCAAAGAGCCCCGCGAACCAGAGCTCCTCGCCCCTCACGGCGTGGACCACCTCGGAGCCCACCACGTGGGCCCGGCCTTCCCGGAGGAGACCGCCGCCTACAGGGCTCAACTCACCGGTACGGATATCGAGGATGGCGACGTTGTGCAGCTGGTTCCACTTTTCATCGTAGATGAAGCTGCCGGTCAACAGGAGGCGGTTCTCGTCGAGCCAGGTCATCTGGACGACGTCGCGGGAGACGCCCCCCGAGGTGTCGGCGGGACCCCAGGTGCCTCTTTTGGCGTCGTACCGGGCCAGCCCGTAGGTCTCCCTTGAGTGGCGCGAAAGGATGTCGGGGTCACGGTCGACGATGCCAAGGGTGCCGCCGGCGTAGAGGTTGCCCTCCTTGTCGAGGGCCAGGGCGCGGACCCGGGGGAAGCCTTCCTGCAGGAACCCCGAGTAGTTGTTGAAGCCCGGTTCGTGGGTCTTCGCGGGCAGCCCGGGGAGACCTTCCGGGTAGTGGCCAACGTCGAGTTCGCTCAGGTGGGTGAAGTTGCCGTGCCCAACGGGGCGCCAGTCGTCGGCTTCGTAGTCCCAGCGGGCCACGTTGTAGGCCATCCGGGCGTGGGTGGTCGGCACGGGGCCGTAGAAGTTGAAGGTCCCCGCCACGTAAATGCCGACGGGGTCCTTGGTGGTGTCGAGGACGATGCTGTATATCCCCTTGACGGGCTTGTTCATGTCCTCGGCCTTGAGGTCGCGGCCCATGATGTGGTACTCGCCGTCGGCGTCGATGCGGAGGGCCGCGGCGATGTCCAGCGGGTGGTCGACGTCGGGCATTTCCAGGGCCGGCGCCCAGTTGCCCACCAGGTAGAGGTCGCCCGTACGCTCATCGAGGGCGATGTCGTTGACCGCGCCCGTACCGCCGCGGGCCGAGTTGCCCACGACCTCCTGCCCGCGGTAGGTCCCCCGCACCTGGGACCAGCTGCCCTCGGCGGGGTCGTAAACAGCGATGCCGCTATGGCTGCTGATGGCACCGTAGGCGTAAAGTTTGCCTTGGATGGCTTTTACGCCCTCCGGCGGGCTCTGGATCCCTTCGCCGCCCGACCAGGCCAGCCGCTCGTAGCCGCGCTCGGGGTGGAGACTCCAGGCGAACCAGCGGGTCCCCTTTTCCGCTTCCCAGCTCCCGCCGAAGTAGAGGGTGTCGCCGATCCAGGCTATGCCGGCTATGTCAGGCGTGCCGATGCCGTCGTTCATGCCGGTGACCTTGCGGGCGTCGTTGCGCTCGGGGGCCGTGAAGGCTCGGGACCAGTGCTCCGACCCGGCGGGAGCCGCCGTCGTGGGGACATGCTCCACGTACCGGGCGTTGGTCTTCTCTACGGCCGGAGGGTCAGCGGTGAAGTCCACCGTCGGGTTCCAGCGGGCGATGTAGTGGGACTGCTGGTCGGCGGGGGCCTTGTCCCCGAAGTTCTCGGGGCCGATGTGGCTGAAATCGCCGACGAAATAAATGTCCCGGCCGTTGACAGCCAGGCGGACCTCGGGCATCACCTTCGAGGAGAGGCCCGAGCCGAGGGTGTGCCAGGTATCGGCCGCCGGGTCGTAGGCCACCACGCAGTGGGCGGGGTCTCCGTTCTTGAAGCCGTCGTAGAACTCGCTTGCCGACTTTCGTCCCCCGAAAGCGCCGGAGAAGTAGATGAGCCCGTCCTCGGCCTTTTCTATGCTGAAGACGTCCCTACCCACCCCTCCGCGGCCGGTGGGGTCGGTCCAGGCGTTCTTCTCGCGGTCCCAACGGGCTATGCCGCGGAGGGGCTCCTGGTCCTTTCCCTCGGAGAAGCTCCCCACTATCCAGATATCATCGCCGTCGACCAGGAAGTCGCGAACGACGACGGAATCGAAGGCGATGAAATCACCGGCCCGCTGGAGGATCCCGTCGGCCTTATCGGAGCCGTCCCTGGGAAAGTCGGCGGGGTAGGGCATCCAGCCCGTGTCCTCGCGCCACGCGGCGAAGCCTGTGGAGTAGCTGGCCGTGGAGAGGGTGCTGCCCGGCTCGATACCGTTACCGCCGAGGTAGTGCCAGGTCCCCCCGATGTATATCGTGGACGGGTCGGTGGAGGTGTCGACGAATATCCTTTGAACCCGGGGGTGGGCGCCGCCCGGCCCGGAGGGGATTATCTCGTGGGTGCCCGTTTTGAAGTTGAAGCGATGGAAAGCGTTGCTCCTCATGGGCAGTTCGAGGGGCGCGCCCGCGAAGGAGCCGCCGATGTACAGGCAGTCGCCCCGCGGGTCGTAGTCGAGGGACTGGATGGAACCGCCGGGGCTTATGGTCCCGTTGTACTGGACCCGCCCCAGGGGACGCCACCGATCAGGGCCGGGCTCGCCGGGGTCGAAGACGGCCAGGGCGTTGACCCCGTGGTAGCGGTTGCCGCCGGGGTTGTCGAGCCGCATGAATTCGCCGCCCACCACGATGCGCCCGTCGGGGAGGAAGACGAAGTCATCGATGACACCGTCGGGGCCAACGCCGCCGTGGGAGGTGTGGAAGAAGGCCACCACTTCGTAGCCCCTTTCCGGCGACCACGTCCAGAGATGCCACGACTGGTTAGTTAGTTTCTTGCTGAAGTCCCGGGCATCGACGCCCGCCTCCCATGCGCCGGCGAACCACAGTTTGCCGTCGTGCCATTTGACCCGCCGCACCGACGGGGCCCCCGTCCCGTCGGACATTCCCGTAGCCGCCGACATCTGGGTCGTCTGGACTGGCTTTGGGAACTGTCGGGACCAGTGTTCATCCCCCTCGGCGGCGAAAACGGCGGGAGCCGACAGGGAGACAGCGACCAGCATTGCCAGGGCTGTCATGATGAAGGCTTTGCAGCGGGAAGAATTAAGTCTTGACCGGACCACGAGTTGAGATCTCAAGAAAGACCCCTCCTTCTCTCTTTTGTGCCTTCGGGTTTTCACGGTTGGCTTTGGCAAGGCCATATTTGCATAAATCGACCCTTTCCACAACTCAAAAGGGTTCTAAAAAACGCGGGATCGCCAGCACCCGGCCTTTCGACAAAACCCCTGGGCCGGAAAATGGAGCCTGGTCATGGCGCATCGCGGCTTCGATCCTTCCGGTAGGCGCCCTTGAAGTACATGTCGAGGATGACGGCCCCGATGAAGACCATCCCCTTGATAACCTGCTGCAGGTAGCTGGAGATCCCGAGGATCCTCAGGCCGTTGTCCAGGAATCCCATGATGAGCACGCCCGTCAGCGTCCCCCGTATGGTCCCAACCCCGCCGAAGAGGCTGGTGCCCCCGAGAACGACCGAGGCGATCACGTCCAGTTCGAGGCCCATGCCGATGCCGGGCTGGGCGCTCCAGAGGCGGCCCACCATCAGGAGACCGGCGAGGCCCGCCGTGGATCCGCTCAGGGCGTAGACGGACACGGTGACCCGGCCCGTGGGTATTCCGGCAAAGCGGGCGGCCTCGGGGTTGTCGCCCAGGGCGTAGACGCCGGTGCCGAAGGGGGTGAAGCGGAGCAGTATCCATGCCGCCGTGGCGCAGGCCAAAAGGATCATCCCCGAGACGGGAAACCCCGAAAGAGAGGCCCAGCCGGCGTAGTTGAAGGCCGGCGAGGTGCCTGAGATGGGGCTCCCCTGGGTAAGGAGGAGCGTCAGGCCCCTGGCGGCGGCCATCACGGCCAGGGTCGCCATGAAGGGCGGTACGCGCCCCCAGTGGACCAGCAGCCCCGAGACCAGGCCGCAAGCGGTGCCGGCCAGTATCGCCGAGGCCCAGGCCGCCTGCCAGGGGAGGCCGGCGTGGACGTTGAGCCATGCCCCCAGGGCACCCGAAAGCGCCACGATACTCCCCACCGAAAGGTCTATGCCGCCGGTGAGGATGACGAAGGTCATCCCTACGGCGCAGATGCCCATGACGGCCGCCTGGCCGATGACGTTCGTTATGTTGGACGTCGACAGGACCCCGGGGTCCCGGGACGCCAGCACGGCCAGGAGCGCGGCCAGCACCGCCAGGTTGCCGTGTCTTCTCCAGTTAAGGCGCGCCAACTTCGACCCCTCCCGCGGCAGCCAACATGATCTTTTCGCTTGTCGCCTCTTCCTTCTCAAAAAAGGCGGCTATGCGGCCTTCCCTCATCACGGCTACGCGGTCGCTCATGCCGAGTACCTCCGGCAGTTCCGAGGAGACCATGATCACCGCCATCCCCTCGTGGGTCAGGCGGTTCATCAGGTGGTGGATCTCCGCCTTGGCGCCCACGTCGATGCCCCTGGTCGGTTCGTCGAGGATGAGTATCTCGGGCGTGACGCTGAGTCCCTTGGCGATGACGGTCTTCTGCTGGTTGCCGCCCGATAGGTTCTGGACTTCCTGGTCAAGACGGGCGAACCGGACGTTGAGTGCTTTCAGGAGGCGCAGGGCCTCCCTGCGCCTCAGGGCGCCGTTGACGAGGAACAGCCCGTAAAGGCGGCGCAGCAGTTGGAGGACCGTCACGTTCCTCTCGACGGAGCGGTTGAGAAAAAGCCCTTGCAGCTTGCGGTCCTCGGGGACCAGGAAGAGCCCCTCCTCCAGCGCTTCTGAGGGCCGCCTGACCCGGGCCGTACGCCCCTTTATACTGATCGTCCCCTTTTGATAGGGCTCAAGGCCGAAGAGGCAGCGGACGAGGTCGCTCCGGCCGCTCCCGACGAGGCCCGAAAAGCCGAGTATCTCACCCTTCCTGACCTTGAAGCTTATGTCCTTCAGCACCCCGTCGCGGGAGAGGCCTTCCACTTCAAGTACGGTATCGCCAAGGGCGGGTCTTTCCCTGGGGAACAGGGTGTCGACGCTGCGGCCGACCATGAGGCGCACGACGTCCTCCTGGTCGAAGTCGCCCATGGGGCCGCCGCCGGCGTTCGCGCCGTCCCGGAGCACGGTGATGGTGTCGGCGATGCGGAATACTTCCTCGAGGCGGTGGGAGATGTAGATCATCCCCACGCCCTGACGGCGAAGTTCCCCCATGAGCCCGAAAAGGTTCTCCGTCTCCCTGTCGGAAAGGCTCGACGTGGGCTCGTCCATGGCCAGGACCTTCACGTTGAGGGAAAGAGCCTTGGCGATCTCCACCAGTTGCCGCTCCCCGGGAATGAGGGTCCGCACCTCGCGGTCTACGTCAAAGGCGGCGTGAACCCGGGCGAGTATCCTGCGCGCCTCATCGCGAAGGGCCGCCCGGTCCAGGAAGGGTCCCTTCCGCGGCTCCCGCCCCAGGAAGATGTTTTCCGCCACCGAGAGGTGCGGGGCCAGGCTTAGTTCCTGGTGTATCACGGCGATGCCCGCTTTGAGTGCATCCCTGGGGCCCTTCCAGTCCACCCGCCGACCTTCGAAGAGTATTTCACCCGAATCAGGGGTGTGGATGCCTGAGAGGATCTTCACCAGCGTGGACTTCCCGGCGCCGTTCTCGCCGACCAGGGCGTGGATCTCGCCGGCCCCGACGTTGAAGGTCACGTCGTTGAGGGCGTGCACGCCGGGAAAGTATTTATGGATCCCCCTGGCACTGATCAGTTCACCCAAAAAGAAGCCCCCTTCCCTCCCCGAGCGGCGGTGAACCATGCCATTCTGATAAAAAGGCTTATAATAGACACAGTAAAGTATAACCTTTCGTGAAGCCTGAAGGGGCGCCCCTTCAAAAAGGAGGTAGGGGACCTGGTCAGGGTAGTGGTCGTGGGGTCGGTGAACATGGACTTGATCGTCGAGGCCGAAAGGCCGCCCCGCCCCGGGGAGACGCTCCTGGGGGGGCGCTTCAGCATGGCCGGCGGCGGGAAGGGCGCCAACCAGGCGGTGGCGGCCGCCCGGCTGGGGGCGTCGGTGGCCATGGTGGGGGCCGTGGGGGGCGACCGGTTCGGGGAGATCATGCTGTCGGCCCTGGAGGAAGAGGGCGTCGACTGCGGCCATGTCGCCACGAGGAACGGTGAAGCCACAGGCGTCGCCATGATCACCGTCTTCCCCGGGGGTGAGAACTCCATAATCGTGGCGCCCGGGGCTAACGCCACGGTCACCGGCGGGGACCTGCTGGAGGGCGGGTCCCTTTTCGAGGGGGCCGACGCGCTCCTCGTCCAACTGGAACTACCCCCGGAGACCGCCATCGAGGCCCTGAGGCTCGGGAAGGCTTCGGGGGCGCTGACGGTCTTCGACCCCGCCCCCTACGGGGCGCTGCCCGATGAAGCCTGGGGTTTCGTGGACATCGCCGTCCCCAACAGGTTGGAACTGGCCGGGTTCACCGGCACGGGGGACCTGGAGGAGGGCGCCGGGAGGCTGCTCGAAAAGGGGGCGGGGGCCGTGGTGGTCACCCTCGGCCCAGAGGGGGCGATGATCCGCCGCGGGCGGGAAGTGAAACGGGTGGAGGCCTTCCCCGTAGAGGCCGTTGACGCCACCGGCGCGGGCGACGCTTTCTCGGCCGCCTTGGCCGTTTCGCTGGCCGAGGGGAATCCCCTTTACAAGGCGGCCGTTTTCGCCTCGGCGGCGGGAGCGCTGGCCTGCACCGTGGTCGGGGCCCAACCGGGCCTGCCCGCGAGGGAGCAGGTGGAGGGGCTGCTGCGGGGCCCTTCGGGTGGGCCGCCCGGGAAGTCCCAAGGGGAGGTGTGAGGCCGTGAAAAGAGGAGGTTTGCTGCACCCGGACCTGAACTTTTTCGTGTCCATGCTGGGCCATACGGACAGGTTTTGCGTGGCCGACGCGGGGCTTCCGATACCGGAAGAGGTCCCGAGGGTCGACCTCGCCTTCGTCCCCGGCAGACCTTCGTTCCAGGATGTGCTCGAGGCCGTCCTGGAGGCCGTCGTGGTGGAGCATGCCTTCTGCGCCGCCCAGGCCTCATCGGAACTCAAGGGCTTGCTGAAGCAGGTCCTCGGGCCGGGCTGCCCGCTGGAAGAGGTCCCCCACGAGGAGTTGAAGTCGATGCTGCGGACCGTACGGTTCGTGGTGCGCACGGGGGAATGCACGCCCTACGCGAACGTGATACTCCAGTCGGGGGTCTTTTTTTGAAGGCGGCCAAGGGCGGTTTTCTCACGAGAAAGGTCCTCTTCAGCCCCTACGTGGTCCTGGGGTCGGTCCTGGCCGTCCTCTGCTCGGTCCTCGCCCTGATGGAGCCCCGGTTCCTGACGGTGAGCAACTTCGTGAACATCCTGCGCCAGTCGTCGATACTGGGGATCATCGCCCTGGGCATGACCTGCGTGATCCTGGTCAGGGGTATAGACCTGTCGGTAGGCAGCGTGGTGGCCCTGTCCTCCCTGGTGGGGGCGTCCCTGGTGAAGGGAGGCGTACCCTTTTACGCGGCCTGGGGCGCGGCCCTCCTGGCGGGGGGGGCCTGCGGAGCCCTGAACGGGTTCACCGTGGCATGGATGAGGGTGCCCCCCTTCATCGTGACCCTGGGGATGATGGGGGCGGCCAGGGGGGCGGCGCTGCTTTTCACGGGGGGAGCCCCCATCAGCGGTTTCCCCGAGGCCTTCCGGTTGCCCGGGACGGGCTGGTTCGTCGGGGTCCCCCTGCCGGTGCTGGTCTTCGCCGGCGTTTTCGCGGTCCTTTTCGTCCTGCTGGAACTGTCGTCCTGGGGCGAACAGGTCCGCTCCATAGGATCCAACCCCGTGGCCGCCTGGGGGTCCGCCATACCGGTCCCGGCGATCACGGCATCGGTCTTCGTCCTCAGCGGGGTCCTCGCCGGGCTGGCGGGGCTGGTGCTGGCGGGGCGCCTCGACGCCGCCCAGCCCACGGCGGGGCTGGGTTACGAGTTCGGGGCCATCGCCGCCGCCGTCCTGGGGGGTAGCCAGTTCTCCGGCGGGAAGGGGACCCTCTTCGGGACCATTATGGGGGTCCTGATAATGGGGGTCATCGGGAACGGCATCAATGTCCTGAACGTGAACCCTTTCTACGAGCAGGTTGTTAGGGGCCTCGTGATCGCGGCGGCCCTCGTCTTTTACGGCCGGGTATCGGCCGGGAGCCCGGCCTAGGTGAACCCTGGCGGGCCGGGAACGGATAAAATCAACGGAGGTGGAAAGCGATGAAAGGAAGGCGCTTGTTGTCAGTGGCCATGGCGGTTCTGCTGGTCCTTTCCTTCCCCCTTGCGGCTGCGGCCTCTCAAACCCTGGGCGTGGTCATCTCCACGCTCAACAACCCCTTCTTCGTGACCCTCAAGGACGGGGCCGAGGAGAAGGCCCGGGAACTCGGGGTGGAGCTGGTCATCTACGACGCCCAGGACGACTCGGCCAAGATGACCTCTTCCATGGAGGACCTGATCCAGAAGAAGGTGGGGGCCATACTGGTGAACCCCACCGACGCCGATGCGGTGGTGCCGTCGATCCTGAAAGCCAACGCGGCGGGCATACCGGTATTCACCATCGACCGGGGGGCGACCTCGGGTGAGGTGGTCACCCATATCGCCAGCGACAACGTCGCCGGGGGCAAGATGGCGGGAGAGTTCCTGGCGGAAAAGATCGGCGGCAAGGGCAAGGTGGTGGAGCTGGTGGGCATCCCCGGCACGTCGGCCGCCCGTGACAGGGGCAAGGGATTCCACGAGGCGATGGAGGGGTTTCCCGGCATAGAGATCGTGGCCTCCCAGGCGGCGGATTTCAACCGCGACAGGGGGCTCGCTGTCTTTGAGAACATCCTCCAGGCGCAGCCCGAGATCGACGGGGTCTTCGCCCACAACGACGAGATGGTGCTCGGGGCCATCGCCGCCGCCGAGGCGGCCGGGCGGAAGGGCATCGTGTTCGTCGGTTTCGACGCCGTGGACGACGCCGTTAAAGCCGTGAAGGACGGCACGCTGGCCGCCACCGTGGCACAGCAGCCGAAGGAGATGGGGCTCCTGGGCGTCGAGTACGCCGTCAAGTACCTTGGGGGTGAGACCATCCCCGATAACGTCCCCGTCCCCCTCATGCTCGTAACGGAATAGCTCCGCAACCCAGGGAGCGGGGTCAGGTCTACACTTTTGACTAAATCCCCGCTCCCTGGGGTCCCTTGTTGCCCATAACCCGGTATGTTATAGTATCCGGGCTGGTTTTTTCCCGGTGTTCCCACGCGATAGCAAGAGGAGGTGTATCATTTGAAACAGACCTTCCAGCCACACAATAGAAGAAGGAAAAGAAGGCTAGGCTTCCTGCAGCGATCGAGCAGCCCAAGCGGCCGGCGCATCCTCCAGAACAGGAGAAACAAGGGCAGAAAGCGCCTGGCGGTCTAGTTGCGGGCTTTTTTCGTTTTTCCTTCCGGGGACAGGCTAAAAAAGGGTTGGCAGTTCGACCAGGTTTTCCGCACCGGCCGCCGGGAAAGTGGCGCGTTGGTGCGGTTGCTGTTTATGGTCTCACCGGACGGGCAGACCCGTTTCGGCGTGGCCGTGGGCAAGCAGCAGGGGACCTCGCCACTCCGCTCCCGGGGGAAGAGGGTGTTGAGGGAATCCCTGAGGCGGCTCCGGCCCTGGGTGAAGGAAGGTTACTGGATAGTCTGCATGATCAAAAGCAACGCCCTGGGGAGCGACGCGAAAGAGGTCTACCAGGACATGGCGAAGCTGTTCAAGAAGGCCGGCCTGCTGAAAGGCGAATGGCCCGGCCCGAACTGGTTTGTCGACAGGAGGCAAGGGCGAAGATGACCAAACTGCCCGCGTGGGCCGCGATCAAGGCCATTACCTTTTACCAGAAATGCATCTCGCCCCTGCTCGGCGACCGGTGCAGGTTCTATCCCTCCTGCTCGAGTTACACCATCCAGGCGATCGAGAAGTTCGGCCTGGTAAGGGGCACAGCCTTGGCTTTTTTACGTATAATGAAATGCGGTCCCTGGCACAGCGGCGGCTACGATCCCATTCCGGACAAATTCCCGTCGTTTTTTGACAGGGTTTTCCATCGAAGAGAATATTCTCCCAAGGGAAGGTGGATCCTTTGAGTGCACTCTGGAAAGCGGCGGGCGATTTCCTGCTGTTCGTGCTGAACAGCCTTTACTCATTCTCCCACTCCTACGGCATCGCCATCATATTGTTGACCGTCCTCATCAGGATACTTCTGCACCCCCTCTCGCAGAAGCAGCTTGTGAGCATGCAGAAAATGCAGAAACTGCAGCCCCGGATCAAGAACCTCCAAGAAAAGTTGGCCCACGATAAGGACACCCTGAACAAGGAGATCATGAAGCTCTACAAGGAGAACAATGTCAACCCTGCCGCTGGTTGCCTTCCACTCCTGGTGCAGCTTCCCATATTGATCCTGCTCTTTAGGGTCCTATTGAACCTGGACCTGGGCGGGGCCACCTTCCTGGGGATCAGCCTCGAGGGTTCCGTCCTTTCCACGCTGGGGGAGGCCGTGGGTTCTACGGCCGCGACCCGCGGGGTGGGGCAGACCTTTTCGGCGATAGCAGCCAACCCCGCCGGGCTGGCCAACGTGGGCGTTTACGCCGCCAACCTCCTCCTCCTGCTGGGCGTGGGTTTCCTCACGTGGTTCCAGCAGCAACTGAGCGGGAGCGGCAACCCGCAAATGCAGTTCATGAACTGGTTCATGCCGGCCTTCCTCACCTTTATCTGCCTCAGCCTCCCCGGGGGCGTGCTGCTCTACTGGGGGGTCTCCTCGCTCATCGGCGTGGGACAGCAGTGGCACATCAAGAAAAAGACCGAGGTGGAGATGCGCGACAAGCCGGTCCTTCTCAAGGAAAAACCCCAGAAGAAGGAAGGCGGCAGACCCTAGTTCCCTGATGGCATGAAAGGGGTAAATAACGTGGAAGATCATGAGACTTTCGAAGTAGATGTGAACTCCCTCGATGAGGCCCGTCACATAGGGTCACTCCGGTGGTCCGTGGACCCCTCCGAGATAGAGGTCCACGTCCTGGACGAGGGCAAAAGGCTTTTCGGGATCCTGGGCAAGAAGATGCACGTCGCCCTATCCCTGAGATCGCAAGGCCCCGCCGGGTCGTTACCTTTCCTGGAGGGCCTCCTCGAGAGGATGGGCCTTTCCGTCGAACCGGAGATGACGGGGCCCGACAGCATCGACTTGAACGGTGAGGACGCCCCGATAGTGATAGGCAGGTCCGGCGAAACCCTCAGGGCCGTCGAGTTCCTCACCAACGTCGCCCTCCGCGGCAAGGACCCGGGGCGAAGGGTCAGGATCGACAGCGGCGGTTACAAGGCCCGCCGGCAGGAGGGCATCGAGAAGATCGCCCTCGCCGCGGCCAGGGAAGCCCGGAGGAAGGGGCGGCCGATCCGGCTCGAGCCGATGACCAGTTGGGAGAGGAGGATCGTCCATGTCTCCCTCAAGGACTGGGAGGACGTCTCTACCTGCTCGACCGGTTCCGAACCCTTGAGGAGAGTGGTGGTCTCGCCCGTCCAAAAAGGCGGCCAGGGGTCGGCCTGATCGGCCCACCTTTGGGCCTATGACTATTTGATGTAATCGCAGGTGCTATATTTATCGGGGGTGTTCGGAAATGACCGGAGAATTCAGGTGCGTCACCTTTCTTTCCGACTTCGGCCTGGCCGATGAGACCGTGGCCTGCTGCAAGGGGCTCCTTCTGAGGAGGGGGGTTACCTTGCCGGTGATAGACATAAGCCACGAAGTCCCCCCCTTTGACATCATTTCCGGCGGTTGGATGCTCGCCGGGGCGGTCCTCTACATGCCCGTCGGCATCCACCTGGCCGTCGTGGACCCCGGCGTCGGGACCCAGAGGAGGATACTTGTCCTGCGATCCGGCAGGGGAGACCTCTTCGTTGGGCCCGATACTTCTTGGGCTCCTCATCTGGCGGCGGAACGGACGGGAGGCACCAGCCGGTGCTGATCCATCGAGCGCGCCCAGGGGAGAGGCGGAGCATGTCTTCCCGGCCTTTGACGCTAGGGACATCATGGCACCGGTGGTGGCAGACCTGGTGGGCGGGAAACCTCCCGAGGAATGTGGGCAGGAGATCACCCTGGGGGAGCTCAACCGTTTCCCCCTGCCCGCGCCCCACGCTTCACCGGGCAAGGTCTCCGGCCATGTCACCCTCGTGGACGCCTTCGGAACCGTCAGGACCGATATCCCCTGGGAACTCCTGGGGAAGCTGGGTGATTCAGAGATCAAGATCAGCAGCGGCTGGCTTTTCAGCATCCCTGTGGGGCGGACCTTCTCCGACGTGGATTCCGGGGAGATGGTCGCCCTTGAGGACAGCTGGGGTTTCGTCTCCATCGCTGTGAACAGGGGCAGGGCTTCCGACATGCTTGGGTTCAAACCCGGGGACCCGATTTCCGTAGAATTGACGATTCCAGGCCGCCCCTGAAGGAGGAAAATCGGTGCAAAGCAATTCAGGAGGTGGTTCGAATGAATAGATCCAAAGGAACCAGGACCCTCACGGCGGCGCTCCTGCTTCTCCTTTCGGCGGCCGTTGTCTTTTCCCTCTCCCCAGGCCCGGCCGCGGCGCAGGATGTCTTCACCGGCAACCCCATCGCGAAGATAGTGAAAGAGACGGCGCCGGCGGTGGTCAACATCGACACCGAGGCCATAGTGCAACGTTCGTCATCGCCCTTCCCCGACGACCCTTTCTTCAGGGAGTTTTTCGGCGACCGCTTTGAACGTTTCACCCGTGACGTGCCCATGAGGGGCAAGGGCTCCGGGTTCATCGTGACCCATGACGGTTATATCCTCACCAACAACCATGTCGTGGACGGCCCCGATAACATGACCATCGAGGTGACCCTCTCCGATGGGAGGTCCTTCCCGGCGAAGATCGTGGGTAAGGACCCCTCCTACGACCTCGCCGTGATCAAGATCGACGCCAAGGGGCTTCCCACGGTCCCCATGGGTGATTCCGACAAGGTGGACGTGGGGGAGTGGGTCATAGCCATCGGCAACCCCTACGGCTTCGAGAGCAGCGTCACCGTCGGCGTGGTGTCGGCAAAACAGGTCCGTCCGGGCCAGGAACCTCAACTTCGACGGTTTCATCCAGACCGACGCCGCCATCAACCCCGGCAACAGCGGCGGGCCGCTCCTGGACCTCTCCGGCAGGGTCATCGGCATCAACACGGCCATCGTCCCCTACGCCCAGGGTATAGGTTTCGCGGTCCCGGTGAACATGGCCAAGCAGATCGTGGATGACCTCATCCAGTACGGGAAGGTCAACAGGGGTTGGCTCGGGGTGTACCTGCAGCCCCTCACCAAGGAGTTCACCGGCGCCTACGGGATAAAGACCGGTGAGGGGGCGCTCGTGGCCGACGTGGTCAAGGGGTCTCCCGCCGAGAAGGCCGGGATCGCGAGGGGCGATGTCATTCTCGATATCGACGGCCGAAAGGTCAAGGATCCCGGCGACCTCGTCGTGGCGATCCGCCAGCACCTAGCCGGTGAAAAGGTCGAGTTGACGGTCCTCAGCAAGGGCGTCCAGGTCAAGAGGATGGTAACCCTCTCGGTGGTGCCCTCCGATGGAACCGAGGCACCCGCCGGGAAAGAGCCCGTCAGTTCCTCGAAACTGGGCATATCGGTCTCGCCGGTGACGCCGGAATTGAGGCAGAAGTACGGCATCGAGGAATCGGGCGGGGCCGTCATCACCGGTGTCCTCTCGGGTTCGGTCGGTCAAAGGATGGGCCTCAGGGAAGGCGACGTGGTCCTCGAGGTCAACGGGGAGACCGTGAAGAGCGCGGACCAACTCGAGGAGATCCTTTCCAGGGACCTCAAGATTATCGCCATGCTGGTCTCCAGGGACGGCAGGACCTTCTACGTGTCAGCTAACCTCTTGGTTTTTTTTGGGGGTTGGGGGGGGCCTTAAGGCCCCCCGCTTTTTTCGTTATTCGAGGTCGTAACCCTCCAGGGTTTCCTTGTCCAGCGGGAAGCGGACCCTGAAAAGGGAGCCTCCCCCTTTTTGGGACTCCACCTCGATGGAGGCGTTATGGATCTGGGCGATCCTCTTGACCAGGGGGAGGCCGAGGCCGTAGTCCGGCGTGGTTCTTGAACTGTCGACCCTCCAGAACCGATCGAAGCATCGGCTGATCTCCTCGGGATTGAGACCAGAGCCCCTGTCCCGGACCTCCAAAACCGCCTGGTTTTTCCCGGTGTCGCTGTAGGTGGCGACCTTTATTCTGCTGCCCGGGGGGGAATACTTGCTGGCATTCTCCACCAGGTTGTTGGCAAGCCTCAGGACCATGACATAGCGGCCGAGGGTCGGTGCCGGTTTCAAGTCCTTTTCGACGACCTGGCCCCTCCTCTGGGTGATGCTCTCCATGTTCGCCACGGCATCCTCCATGACCAGGAGGAGGTCCACCGGTTCCCTCGAGTCGAGCCCCTTGAAGTCGTCCAGCCTGGCCAGTTCGAGAAGGGCTCCCACGAGGTTCTGCATGTCGTCGATATGGTAGGTGAGTTCCTGGAGCTTTTGGACGTAATATTCGGGGTCTCTATTCTTGAGTAGGGCGATGTCCACGGCTCCCCTCATGACCGCCAGGGGGGTCCTCAGTTCGTGGCTGGCGTCGGAGGTGAACTGCTGCAGGTATTTCATGCTTTTTTCCAGGTTTTTTAGCATCCTGTTGATATGGGTCACGATCTCGCCGATCTCACGGTCCGATCCGAAAGGGGCGGGGTCGATGGACATGTTGTCGATGGAAACCCTCGCAAGAGCCCTGTTGATGGCCTGAAGGGGTCTCATGGCCCCCGCGGCCAGGAGGCTCCCGGCCGCGAAGGAGGCGACCAGGCCCGCGGCCCCGGCCAGGATCGTCATCCAGAGAAGGAGTTGCCTGGATTCCAGGAGCCACGCCATGGGTGCCATGGCGACGAGGATCACATCTTCATCCCTGAAGGGCGCCGGGGCGACCAGGGCCCTCCAGAGGTCGCGGTCCGAGAGGCAACTCCAGGGCAGGACCCACCAAAACCTCGGCAGGAAGCGGTTCTTCGACGGTACGAAGGTGAGGGGCCTTACCCCGAAAGAGGCCTTTTCCAGCAGGTCCTCGGGGATGAAGGGGGCCGAAAGGCCGGGGGGGAGATGAAACATCAGGGACTTGTCCTGGTTGTAGACCTGGAGGACCACGCCAAGCGACCTGCTCCCCTTGACCTGGAGGGGGAACCGGCCGGACTTTTCATAAAAGGAGATCGTTTCTTCCATGCCGGACGCCATCACGGCGTCGAGCCTGCTCACCTCGAAGGAGGTAAAAAAGGTGTACACGACCATCCCGAAAAGAGCGATGGTCGCCATTATGGTCGTGGCGGAGAACAAGACCAGCCTGAAACGAAACGAGCGGGGCCTTAACGGCCGCCGCCCGTCCAAGGTCCTTGGCATCTACCGCAGCATCCCCATCTACCAGTACTCGTGGTACAAGCCCCTTACTCGTAATCCGGGCAGGTCACCTTGTAGCCGACGCCCCTCACGGTCACGACCAGGGTGTCGAGGTTGTAGGGGCGGAGCTTGTCCCTCAGGTATTTTACATGGACGTCGACCACGTTGCTCGTGCCGTCGTACTCCTTTTTCCATACGAGGCCTATGATCTTCTCCCGGGAGAAGACCTGGTTCTCGAAGCGCATGAGCAGTTCGAGGATGTCGAACTCTCTCCTCCTGAGGGGTATCATTTCCCCTTCGGCCTTGCACTCCCTGGCGATCGGGTCCAGCATCAGGGGCCCGCAGTGGAGGACGGCCCTCTTCGGTTCCGTTCTCCTGCGGGTCACGGCGTTGACCCTGGCCACCAGTTCGCGGAAATCGAAGGGTTTCACCAGGTAGTCATCGGCTCCCCGGTTGAGGCCCTCCACCCTGTCCTCGATGGAATCCTTGGCGGTGAGCATGATCACCGGGGTGTCCTTCCCCTCTTCCCTCATCCTCCCGATCAATTCGTAGCCGTCCATCTCCGGGAGCATGATGTCCAGGACGATGCAGTCGTAGTCGTTATTCCGGATCTTGTTCAAGCCCTCTATTCCGTCAAAGGCGCTGTCCACTGAAAACTCCAGTTCGTTGAACCCTTCCGTCAGTACCTGTACTAGGTCCCGGTTGTCCTCCACAATCAGAATATGCATATTGTTTTTCCACCCTTTCGATCGGATTCTATACTGCCCGTATTAAGAATGAAAGCATATAATTAAGAAAATGTCGAGTGCAGAATGAGCGGAACCTTACAGTATGACTATTTTAGGGTTCAGTTTTGGCTCGTTGCCCCATGGTCCGCCCAATTTGCCCCGCACCCTTGATGGTGATATAATCTCGGCACCCGTTACTAGGTTATGCGAACACCCCGCACTACTTGGTTCCGGGAATAGACGCGCAGGGGTGAAGGCAAGTGCTCGAGAAGGAGAAGAAACAGGGCATCATCGAGGAGTTCAAGACCCACAACGCGGATACGGGTTCGCCCGAGGTCCAGATCGCGATCCTCACCACCCGTATAAGGGACTTGACGGAGCACCTGAAGGTCCACAAGAAGGATCACCACTCCCAGAGAGGGCTCCTCAAGATGGTAGGGCGCAGGAGAAGGCTACTCCAGTACCTCAGGAACAAGGATTTCGGGCGTTACAGCGATCTCATCCAGAAACTGGGACTGAGACACTGATCGTTACCGTCGACGGACAGGTCGTGGAGCTACCCGGACGAGGGCGGCGTTACCCGCCCTCGTTCTTTTTTGTCCGCTTGTGATATTCTTTAACGGGAAAAAAAAGGGAAGAAAATAAGAGGAGGAAACAAAATAATGATGGAAACCTTCAGTGTTGAAGTCGGGGGTCGCACCATGACCTTCGAGACCGGCAAGTTGGCAAAGCAGGCCAACGGCGCGGTCAGGGTGACCCAGGGAGAGACATCCCTCCTGGTTACCGCCTGCATCTCAGACAAGCCGAGGGAGGGGCTCGATTTTCTCCCCCTGCTGGTGGATTACGAGGAGCGCTTCTACTCCGCGGGTAAGATCCCCGGGGGGTTCATCAAGAGGGAAGGCCGTCCCTCGGAGACGGCGATCCTCGCTTCGAGGATCATCGACCGGTCCATCCGGTCCCTCTTCCATGACCACACCAGGAACGACATCCACGTGGTGGCGACCACCCTGTCGGTGGACCAGTCCACTCCGCCGAACATATTGGCCATCAACGGCGCCTCCGCCGCGCTCATGCTGTCGGGCATACCCTGGAAGGGCCCCGTCGGCGCGGTCAGGGTCGGCAGGATCGACGGACGGCTCGTCATCAACCCTACCGAGGACCTGATGAAGGAGAGCACCCTGGACCTGGTCGTGAGCGGCCACTCCGGCGGGATCACCATGGTGGAGGCCGGGGCGGGGGAGATCCACGAGGACGTGATGGTCGATGCCCTCGATATGGCCCAGAAGGAGATAGCCAACCTGGTCCGGGCCCAGGTCGAGATGGCGGAAAAGGCGGGGAAGGAGCCCGTCAAGATCCCCGAGGCGGAGTCCTTCCCTGAGATCGACGCGTGGGTCGAGAGGGAACTCTACGGGGAGATCTTCCAGGCCGTCCAGGTCCACGAGAAGAAGCCCAGGGGTGAAGCAATCGATATCGCCACGGGGAAGGCCCTCGAGAACCTGCTGGAAAAGTACCCCGAAGCGGAATCCTACATCAAGGCTTCCGTGGAAGGCATCGTGAAGAAGGCCATGAGGTCCCTCATCGTCGATGAGGGCAGAAGGGCCGACGGCAGGGCCATGGACGAGGTCCGGCCCATCAGCTGTGAAGTGGGCGTCCTCCCCAGGGTCCACGGTTCGGCCCTTTTCACCCGGGGCGAGACCCAGGCGCTGGTGACGACGACCCTCGGAATGGTCGGCGAAGATGATCAGCTGATCGACGGCCTCAAACTGGACGAGCCCTCCAAGCGTTTCATGCTTCACTATAACTTTCCGCCCTTCTCGGTGGGCGAAGTCCGCCCCATGAGGGGGCCCGGGCGGAGGGAGATCGGTCATGGCGCCCTGGCCGAGAGGGCGGTGCGGGGCCTTCTCCCCGGCGAAGAGGAGTTCCCCTACGCCGTCAGGGTGGTCTCGGACATCCTGGAGTCCAACGGGTCAAGCTCCATGGCTTCGGTTTGCGGTGCCAGCCTCTCGCTGATGGACGCGGGGGTCCCCGTGAGGAAGGCCGTCGCCGGCGTCGCCATGGGGCTGATAAAGGAAGACGACAAGGTGGTGGTCCTCACCGACATCCAGGGGCTGGAGGACCATTACGGGGACATGGACTTCAAGGTCACCGGCACCAGGGAGGGGATAACGGCCCTCCAGATGGACAACAAGGCCGGGGGCATAACCAGGGCGATCCTCGAAAAGGCCCTCGATCAGGCCCGCCGGGGGAGGCTTTTCATCCTCGACAAGATGGAGTCGGTCATCGCTGAACCGCGCAAGAGCATTTCCGCCTACGCGCCCAGGATCTACACCCTCACGGTCCCCCTTGACAAGATCAGGGACATCATCGGCCCGGGCGGCAAGACCATCCGCAACATCGTCGCCCAGACGGGCGTCAAGGTCGATGTCGAGGACGACGGCAGGGTTTTCGTGGCCTCGCCTACCACCGAGGCCGCCGAGAAGGCCCTCGGCATGATAAACGACCTAGTCAGGGAGGTCATGGCGGGGGAGGTGTTCTCGGGCAAGGTCACCAGGCTCATGGCCTTCGGCGCCTTCGTGGAGGTCCTGCCGGGTAAAGAGGGCCTCCTCCATGTGAGCGAGATAAGCACCACCCACGTGGGCAAGGTCGACGATGTTTTAAGCCCCGGGGACTCGGTCCTCGTGATGGTCAAGGAGATCGACGATATGGGGAGGATAAACCTCTCCAGGAGGCGGGCCCTGGAAAGAAGGAATGACCCAGAGGTGGCGGAGAAGTTCGCCGACGCCTTGGTCCTCGAGGATGCCAGGGAGGAGAGGATAAAGGCCCTGCCTCCCTCGGGCGATCGCGACAGGGGCCCGAGGGGCGGAGCCCCGAGGCCAGGGGGTAGGCCGGGCGGCGACAGGCCCTCCGGCGACAGGAGACCCCACGGGGGACCAAGGAGGAAGGACTTCGGGGACAGGGGCAGGGAAAGGTGACCATGCCGGGCACGGTGAGAGTCGGCGTCTTCCGTGTCGATGAGGGGGTGGCCCTGCCCGCTTACGCCACGGCCCTCTCATCGGGGGTCGACCTCAGGTCGAACGAGGACGCCCTCATCCCCCCAGGCGGCAGGCTTTCCGTGGGGACCGGCATCCGCCTCGAGATCCCCGAGGGGTACGAGTGCCAGGTCAGGCCCCGCAGCGGGCTGGCCCTTAAGCACGGGGTGACCGTCCTGAACACGCCCGGGACGATCGACGCCGATTACCGGGGCGAGGTGAGGGTCATCCTCGTCAACCTGGGCGAAAACCCCTTCGAGATCGAGCGGGGTGACCGGATAGCCCAGATGGTCCTCGCCCCGGTGATCAGGGTCGAATGGGCGGAAAAGGACCTCCTGAGCGAGACGGGGCGGGGGAGCGGAGGCTTCGGAAGCACGGGAAAGTGATCCCCCATAGAGAGCAGGGGCCGCTCCTTCGGGGCGGCCCCTGCTCTTTGCCTATCGGTCGGAGGACTGCTTTTTCGATGCGGCTTTCATGGTCCCGTGAACGCGCCTGCCCGCGCCGCCGAAGACCAGGGCCGTTATGATGATCCTGTTGAACCCCCGACCCGCCGTTATCCCTCCTCGAGTTCGGTCTTCCTCAAAGCAGTGCCTCCCGGTGTAGGCCGTCGACCTGTCCGGAGCCTACGAAGGAGGATGCTGTGCCTTCGCCGGGCTTCAGGGAGGGGCGGCCAGGGATGTTGCATAAACCCGGGAGGGCTGTATATTATATACATTTCATACAGGGATGACCCCGGAGACTTGCTGCTGTAAAATGCAACCCGCCGGCCCTTTTGCCTCAACGGGAGCGGTTGGTCATTACCAAGGATGGAGGCTTGGACATTGCCCAAATACGCTGGACCAGAAGGATTGGAGCTTTTTTCCCCCGAGGCCCTATCGGCCGGGGAAGTATTGTCGCGATGGGGTCTCGGAGAGAGTTCCGTCGCCGCCAGGAGCGACGGGGAACCGGTCGATATCACCGCCGTCATTGAAAAGGATTCCTTCATTGAGCCTATCTCCTCCTCAAGCCAGGAGGGCTTGGACATCCTGAGGCATTCCACGTCGCACCTCATGGCCCAGGCCGTCCAGAGGCTTTTCCCAGGGACAAGGCTAGGTATCGGGCCTTCCATACAGGACGGTTTCTACTACGACATGGAGGTTGCCGGCACGCTGACCGAGGAAGACCTCCCCAGGATAGAGGATGAGATGAGGAGGATCGCCTCCGAGGATATCCCTGTGGAAAGACTCCTGCTCCCGAGAGAGAAAGCCATGGCCCTTTTCAGGGAAAGGGACGCCGTCTACAAACTGGAACTGGTCTCGGAGATACCCGACGAGTTCATTTCGATCTACCGGCAAGGGGAGTTCGCCGACCTCTGCCGGGGGCCCCACGTGGTCTCCACCTCGAGACTCAAGCACTTCAAACTTCTTTCCGTGGCCGGGGCCTACTGGCGGGGCGACGAGAAGAACATCATGCTGACCAGGGTGTACGGCACCGCCTTCGACACCGCCGAGGCGCTCCAGGACTACATCAACAGGGTCGAGGAGGCGAAACGCAGGGATCACCGGAAGCTGGGAAAAGAACTGGACCTTTTCAGCATCCAGGAAGAGGGCCCGGGGTTCCCCTTCTTCCACCCCAAGGGCACGGTGGTCATAAACCGGCTCGTGGAGTTCTGGCGGGCGGAGCATGCCCGAAGGGGCTACTCAGAGATAAGAACCCCCCTCATCCTTGACCAGGAGTTGTGGGTGAGGTCGGGGCACTGGGACCACTACCGCGAAAACATGTACTTCACCGAGATCGACGGACGGCCCTTCGCGGTAAAGCCGATGAACTGCCCGGGGGGGATACTGGTCTACAAGAGCAGGATAAGGAGTTACCGAGATTTCCCCATGAGGGTCGCCGAACTGGGCACCGTCCATCGGCATGAGCGCTCGGGCGTCCTCCACGGGCTTATGAGGGTCAGGTCCTTCACCCAGGACGACGCCCACCTCTACGTGACGCCGGGGCAGATCAAGCAGGAGATAATCGGCATCATGGACCTGGTCAGGTTCATCTACAAGGATGTGTTCGGTTTCTCCTACCGCGTGGAGCTGTCCACCAGGCCCGAGAAGGCCATGGGAGACCCCATCATGTGGGAGAAGGCCGAAAAGGCCCTGCAGGAAGCCCTGGAGGAGTTCGGCGTGCCCTTCCGCCTTAACCCGGGCGACGGGGCGTTCTACGGCCCAAAGATCGACTTCCACCTCGAGGACTGCATCGGGAGGACGTGGCAGTGCGGCACGATCCAGCTCGACTTCCAGATGCCCGAAAAATTCGATATGACCTACATCGGTCCCGACGGGAGCGAGCATCGCCCCGTCATGCTCCACAGGACGATCCTGGGGAGCCTCGAGAGATTCATGGGGATACTCATCGAGCACTACGCCGGGGCCTTCCCCTTCTGGCTCTCCCCGGTACAGGTCAGGATCGTGCCGGTGAAGGAGGAACACGCGCCCTACGCCACCGAGGTGGAGTCGAGGCTCAAGGGCCTCGGGTACAGGGTGGAGAAGGACGCCAGGGACGAGAAATTGGGCAAGAAGATCCGTGACGCCCAGGTGGAAAAGATTCCCTACATGGTGGTCATCGGCTCCAGGGAGGTGGAGAACGTGACCCTCTCCGTCAGGGACCGTGCCGCGGGGGACCTGGGCACCATGGACCTTTCGGCTTTCGAGGTCCTCCTGCAGAGGCAGTTCGACCCGGTCCGGGGACGGGGAAGCATCGCCTGACCAAGGGTTTGACCTGGGGGTATAATATTGGCCCACCGAAGAAAAAGGTCGACCTACCTTATGAAAGGGGATGGGCTGTTTTGGACATCATGAAGTCGGTTATGAAGGACGCTGACCCGGAGATAGATTCCCTTATCCAGTCCGAATTCCTGAGACAAAAGCAGGGCCTCGAACTTATTGCTTCCGAGAATTTCGTCCCCCCTTACGTGCTCCAGGCGCAGGGTTCGGTGCTGACCAACAAGTACGCCGAGGGTTACCCCCATAAAAAGTACTACGGCGGATGCGAGTTCGTCGAATCGGCCGAGGAACTGGCCGCGAAAAGGGCCTGCGAACTCTTCGGGGCCGAACACGCCAACGTCCAGCCCCACTCGGGCACCCAGGCCAACATGGGCGTCTATTTCACCGTCCTTGAACCCGGCGACTCCATCCTCGCCATGGACCTGGCGCAGGGGGGTCACCTCTCCCACGGTCACCCGCTGAACTTTTCCGGAAGGTTTTTCAGGATAATACCCTATGGCGTCGACAGGGAAAGGGAGACCATCGATTACGACGAGGTGGCCAGGCTCGCCCGCGAGCACAGGCCCAAGATGATCGTCGCCGGGGCGAGCGCTTACCCCCGCCTCATCGATTTCGAACGCTTCGGTGATATCGCGGAGGAAGTGGGAGCCTACCTCATGGCCGACATGGCCCACATAGCGGGGTTGGTCGCCGGCGGCGTCCACCCCAATCCCGTCCCGCACTCGGATTTTGTCACTACAACTACCCATAAGACCTTGAGGGGGCCGCGAGGCGCCCTCATCCTTTGCCGGGGCAAGTACGCCGCCGACCTGGACCGCAATGTCTTCCCAGGCATGCAGGGCGGACCGTTCATGCAGGTCATCGCGGGAAAGGCCACCTGTTTCCTGATGGCCATGAGGCCCGAGTTCAAGGAATACGCCGCGCAGATCGTCAAAAACGCGAAAACCCTGGCCGCGGAGCTGGGTGCCAGGGGGTACAGGCTGGTCGCGGGAGGAACGGATAACCACATGTTGCTCCTGGACCTCCGGGGCAAGGGTCTCACCGGTAAGGAGGCCACGGACATACTGGGCCGGGTGGGTATCACGGTGAACAAAAATATGATACCCTTTGATCCCGAGAAGCCCATGGTGACCAGCGGAATCAGGCTCGGCACCCCGGCGCTCACCACCAGGGGCATGAAGGAGAAGGAGATGGCCCTCGTGGCCGAGATAATCGACGTCGCGCTCTCGGAAAGCCAAGACCGGTCGGCGATGGACCGGGTTGCCGTGAAGGTCAGGGATCTCGCCGGGTCCTTCCCACTGTACCCGGAACTGCAAAAAGGGTATTATTTCTAGGTTTTTTGAACTAATTCGAGGGAGAGCATCCCGGGAAGGAGAAGCAATGGACCCTAGGGGGATCCACTATATTGTCGAGGCTTCAGGTTGCAGCGACGTCATCGGCGAAGTCGACAGGATGCAGGAAATCCTCGTCGAGGCCGCGCGGAAGGCCAACACCCACGTCTGGGCGGTTTCCTTCCACCGGTTCCCGCCCAATGGGGTCAGCGGGGTCGTGGTGATCAGTGAATCCCACCTGTCGGTGCACACGTGGCCGGAAGCGCGGTACCTCGCCCTGGATATTTATACCTGCGGGGCGGAGAGCATACCGGAACAGGCCGTTAGCCACGTCCTGGAGAGGGTCCAAGCGGGGCACACCCATATCAGCGAACTCACCAGGGGGCTGGACGATGACGGCGACCGCATCTACTACCATTCCCTGATCACCTGGGAGGAAGAACTCCGCAAGGGGAAGCCCAAGAACTGATCTTCCCGTGGGAGCGCTTCCCCTCAGGCATGCCTGGCCAGGAAGTCGTCGATGAGCCTCCTTGAAATGCTGAAGCCCGGGGGTATATCGGGAAAATCTTCAGGGGAGTACCATCCCGCGCTCTCGATTTCGTTGCCGTCAGCCCTGATCTCCCCCGACCCCCACTCTGCGCGAAAGCCGATCATCATCGAGTGGGGGAAGGGCCAGGGCTGGCTCCCAAAATAGGTGATGTTCTTCACCCTGATGGAGACCTCCTCCATGACCTCCCTCTCCACGGCTCCCTCGAGGGTCTCACCGGGTTCGACGAAACCGGCGATGACGCTGTACCTGCCCTTGGGGAAACGGGTATTCCTGGCCAGGAGCAGCCGTCCCTCCTTTTCCACGGCGACGATGATCGCGGGGGTGACCGCGGGGTAACTTATCAACCCGCAGGCGGGACACTCCAGGGCCGTCTCGTTCTCGGCCTCGATCATGGGGGTTGCGCAGCGTCCGCAGAAGCGGTTGCGCTGGGACCATTCCATGATCTGGAAGGCCCTCCCGGCCTCTAAGAAAGCGCGCTCTCCCATGAGGGACCAGATATCCCTCAGGGTTACGAAGCTCATGCCCTCAGGCGGGGGCGTATCTTCTACCAGGGAGGCCCAGCAGTTCCCGGGCCGCCCCGTCATCCAGGAACCCGGGCTCCGCCCCGAGAGGGGAAGCCCCGCGACATCCTCCCAAACCGGCAGTACGACCGACGGTTCCGTCCTCAAGAGCAGAAGGTCGCCCATGAAAGCGAAGCAGGGGGTCCCGGTCGCTGAAGGCGCCGTCACCCGTTCCTCTGGGTCCATGCAGTCTCCACCGTCCTTTTTGCTGGCCTACAGATGTTATCATGTAACGGGGCAATTTTTTGCGACCTTGAAAACCAATATTGGAGTGGTTGTCATGACAGAACTGGTGATCCATGCCAGGGACGTGGATGAGCCCACGATGGCCCAGATAAGGGACATCGCCGCTCATCCGGCCGTCGACGGCCTGGTGGCCATCATGCCCGACTGCCACCTGGGGGCCGGATGCGTCATCGGTTTCACCGGTAGGTTCAAGGATGCTGTCATACCCAACGTGGTCGGCGTTGACATCGGCTGCGGCGTCCTCCTCGCGCCCCTCGAGGGAGTGAAGAAAGGGGACGTGGACTTCGCCGCCCTCGACGGGTTCATTCGGGGCAGCATCCCCCTGGGGAAGACCCGCCACCGGAGCCCGGCGATGCTCGACTGGTTCGAGTCCCGTTTCCCCGGCCGGGGGGCCAGGGCAAGGGAACTGGGCGAGCTCGCCGATGAGGGCTTTTATGGGAAATTCCTCGCACGGCGGCCGAAAGGCCCCGCTTGGAGCCAGCTGGGGACCCTCGGGGGCGGGAATCACTTTATCGAGATCAATGAAGACCCCGAGGGGGCGCTATTCCTCGCGGTGCACACCGGCAGCCGTCATTTCGGCTTCCAGGTGGCCGGTTTTTTCCAGGGCATGGCCCGGCGCTACCAGGCCGGGGCCGAGGGATCCCCCGGCCTTCCCCGCGGCCTGGAGCACCTCCCCCTCGATAAGGGAGGCAGCGAGTACCTGAAGTGGCTTCGGATCGCCCAAGAGTACGCCGGCCTGAACCGTTTCATCATCGCCGACAGGATCCTCTCCTTCTTCGGCCTGAAGTTGAACGAGGACACCCTTGTAGAGAGCGTCCATAACTACATCAGCGAGAAGGACGGCATCGTGAGAAAGGGCGCCATCTCGGCCCACAAGGGCGAAAGGCTGGTCATCCCCCTGAACATGGCCGCGGGGATCATCCTCGGCGTCGGGAAGGGGAACCCGGACTACAACTTTTCGGCCCCCCACGGGGCGGGACGCCTCTTCAGCCGCAAGGAAATGAAGCGCAGGCTGAAGGAAGGTTCCATCACGATGGGGTCCTTCAGGAAGAGCATGGAAGGTGTTTTTTCCACGTCGGTCCTCAAGGAGACCATCGACGAGTCCCCCATGGCCTACAAGAGGTGGGAGGACATCCGGGAAGAAGTCGGCGAAGCCGTGGAAGTATCGGCATTGCTCCGGCCGGTGTATAACCTGAAGGCACCCGAATGAAAAGGCGGACCCCTCAAAAAAAGAGGTCCGCCTCGAGATTTTTGGCAGCCCCAACGGGATTCGAACCCGTGTTACAGGACTGAGAACCCTGGGTCCTAGACCACTAGACGATGGGGCCTTCCATGGATTTTGGCTGGGGGACAGGGACTCGAACCCCGACTTCTTGATCCAGAGTCAAGCGTCCTGCCGATTAGACGATCCCCCAAGGATCGTTCCCGTAGCGCGCCGGTTATATTATCACGGGTCAAGCGAAACCGTCAACGTCAAAGGTAAAGGAACTGGAAAAAGGCCGGGCCGGTCCGCGTGAACAGGGAGCCCTCTTCATTGTACAATGTATGCGGATATTACCGGGAGGTGTTCTGAAATGGATCAAAGCAGCAGGTCTTTCCGTGAACTGCTCGAGAAACGGCCCCTCAACGTCCAGGCCGTTTTCGGCGGTGAACCCGTGGCCCTGGTAAGCGGGAGGGACATCGCGGCGGCGGCCAGGAGGACGGATTCCATCGTCCTCGCCGCGAACGTGCGCAATCCCCTGACGATAAAGGGCGTCCTGATGGCGGCCAGGGATCTCAACGCTTTCGTGTTGCTGGAACTGGCCAAGTCGGAAAGCACGTACTGCGGTTGCACCTTCGAGAACGTGCCCCAACTGGCCCTTCAGTACTCCAGCGAGCTGGGCGGAGGGGTCCCCTTCGGACTTCACGTGGACCATTACGCCATCAAGTCCAGGGAAGACCTCCTGAAGTCCATCCCCCACTTGAGGAAACTGGTCGAGTCGGGTTGGACATCGGTGGCCATCGATGCCTCCCATAACCCGGACTGGGAAAACCTCTGCTTCACCAGGGACGTGGCGATGCACGTCCCGGCCTACCTGGGCCTGGAGGTCGAGGTGGGGGAGATCAAGGGACCGGGCGAACTGACCACGGTGGAGGAGGCCCTGTTTTTCATAGGGGGGCTGAACTCCTGGAGGGTTTTCCCCGACTTTTTGGCCATCTCCAACGGGAGCAAGCATGGGACCTATGACAGCACCGCAGGAGAGGCCGAGGGGATCGACCTCAAGCGGACGGGGGAGATCGCGGAGGCCGTCGCGCCCTACGGCGTGACCATAGCCCAACACGGGATCTCCGGGACCCCCCTCGACAAAGTGTCCCGGTTTTCCCAGTTCGGGATAAACAAGGGCAACGTGGGCACCCTCTGGCAGAACATCGTCTTCGGACTGGAGATGGACCCCGAAACGGGCAACGCCGTCGTCAAGGACGGTACGTACATCAAGGACCCCGGCAGGGGCATCCCCAGGGAACTTTGGGACGACATGGTGCGGTGGGCCGACGGTCAGGGGTATTCCCGCAAGTCCGGCGACTACAAGAAAGCCAACAAGCCTTTCCACGATGCCATCATGGCCCTTCCCGAGAGGATCCATGCGAGGATAGTCGACGAGACCGCTGAATGGGCGAGGAGGTTCATCAAGGCCTTCCACGCAGAGGACGGCGCCGACGCGTTGCTGGAGGTCATTTCAAGACGAACCGATCACAACGCCGCTCCTGAGCAGGCGGTCATCGCTTCCAGGAAGGATTTCACGGAAGCCGCTTCCCCCGATCGCGCGGGGGCGGGTGAGAAGGCCCAGGATTTCAGCGATTGAAACCGGGCGGGCCGGCCGCACCTGGAACCTTTCCGGACGCCTGCCTTGACCCGGGCAGTTTTGTCGCGCCGAGCCATTAGCCGCTGCAGGGCCAAGGCGGCTGAGCCGGAGGTGTATTGATGTCGTCAAAAGCCCCGGGCGGAAAGCGCGGGAGGAAGAGCCCCGCCAGGGATGAGCTCCGCTTCATCCCCCTGGGGGGCCTGGGCCAGATCGGCAAGAACATGTTCGTCCTCGAATATGGCGAGGACATGGTCGTTGTGGACTGCGGCCTGATGTTCCCCGACGAGGAGATGCTGGGCATAGATTTCGTGATCCCCGACGCCTCATACCTCTTCGAGAACCAGGATAGAATTCGGGGTCTTGTGCTCACCCACGGCCACGAAGACCATATCGGCGGCCTGCCCTTCATCCTCCCCAGGATAGATGTACCCCTTTACGGGACGAAGCTCACGCTGGCCATGGTGGACGCCAAGTTCCAGGATTCCTGTCCGGACTACAAGCCCCGCTCGATCGAGGTCCAATCGGGGGAGAAATGCACCCTGGGGTGCTTCGAGGTGACCTTCTTGTCGGTCTGCCACTCGATCCCCGACGGGGTGGGCCTTGCCGTGGAGACGCCCGTCGGAACGGTCATCCATACGGGTGACTTCAAACTGGACCCCACCCCCGTGGATGGGAGGATAACGGACTATTCGGCTTTCGCCGATTTCGGCAGCAAGGGTGTGCTGTTGATGCTGTCGGATTCGACGAACGTGGAGAGGCCGGGCTTTACCCAATCGGAGAGGATCATCGGCAGGACCCTGGAGAGGCTTTTACAGCTCCACCGGAACAAGAGGGTCATCATAGCCGCCTTTTCCACCAACCTTCACAGGTCCCAGCAGATACTCCAAGCCGCTTCCAAGTTCAACAGGAAGGTGGCCCTGATGGGGAGGAGCATGATCCAGAACGTGAACCTCGCCATGGACTTGGGCTACATCGATGCCGACAGGGACATCCTCGTCCCCATGGAGGACGCGGGCCAGGTGCCCGACAAAAAACTGATCGTCCTGACCACCGGCAGCCAAGGCGAGCCCTTCTCGGGCCTCGTGAGGATGAGCAAGGGCGAGCATCGTTTCGTAAACCTCGGCCCCGGCGACCTGGTGGCGGTCTTCGCCACGCCCATCCCCGGGAATGAACGGCTCGTCAGCAGGACGATCAACCGCCTTTTCGAGTGCGGGTGCGAGGTGGTCTACGACCGCGACCAGGAGGTCCACGTCTCGGGACACGCGGCGAGGGAAGAGCTTAAAATGATGCTCAGTATCGTGAGGCCCAGGTACTTCGTCCCCCTCCACGGGGAGTACCGGCACCTCGTCAGGCACGCCCAGTTGGCCCAGGAGATGGATATCCCACAGAAAAACACCTTTGTGCTCCAAAACGGCGATGTGCTCGGCCTCGACGACAGCGGGGCCCAGGTGCGGAGGGGTGCCGTCCCTTCGGGTGATATCCTGGTCGACGGCATGGTCCTGGGCGAGATGCAGAACAGCCTCCTCAAGGAGAGGCTGGAGATCTCCGAGGAAGGGATAGTGGTGGTATCGCTGGCCCTTGACGGTGAGCTCCGCCTCGCGGCCGACCCCATTATCGAGAGCATAGGGTTCCTTCACATGGACGACGCGCAGCAGATTAAGAACGACCTCGTTCGCGAGATCGAGAGAACCCTTGAAAGGCCCACCGGCAGGATGGGTGAGGGTGAGCAGAGGGTCGCCCAGAAGGTGAGGAGCAGGGTCAGGAACGTGCTTAAAAAGCACCTGAGAACTCCGCCGGTGGTGAGGGTCCTTGTCACGGTCGTCAAGGGGTAGGCCTGTCTTGGCCGCGAGGCGGTTCCACTTCGGTTTTTTTACCTGGAAAGGGCGGTGAGGGTTTGACGACGGGGCTTCTTTTCAACCTCCTCGGGGGGGTGGGGCTCTTCCTGTACGGCATCAAGCTGATGGGGGAGTCGCTGCAGGACCTCGCGGGTGACAGGATGAGGCGCCTGATCTCGGCCCTCACCAGTTCTCCCTTGAAGGGAGTGGCCGTGGGGGCCCTGATAACGGCAGTGATCCAGGCCAGCGGGGCTACGACGGTGATGACGGCGAGCTTCGTTCACGCCGGGCTCATGTCGCTGAAGCAGTCCGTGGGGGTCATGATGGGGGCGGCGATAGGCACCACCGTCACGGCTCAGCTGGTGGCCTTCAAGATAGGGGATTTCGCCCTTCCCCTGATAGGTTTCGGTATGCTTTTCGCCGTGTTCGGGAGGAGCAAGAAACAGAAATTCATCGGCAACGGGATAGTCGGTTTCGGCCTCCTCTTCCTGGGGATGGTGACCATGGGGAACGCCATGAGTTTCCTGAGGGAACGCCAGGACATCTACCTCGCTTTCCAGCATCACCCCATCCTGGGAGTGCTGGCTGGGACGGTCATCACCATGCTGGTCCAATCCAGTTCCGCCACGGTCGGCCTGACCATCGTCATGGGGTCCCAGGGGCTTCTCACCCTGGACTCGGCCATCCCCATCCTGTTCGGGGACAACATCGGGACCACCATCACGGCGGTATTGGCCTCGCTGGGGATGAACCGATCGGCGAGGCAGTCGGCCCTCGCCCACGTTCTCTTCAAGGTCATCGGGGTGGCCATATTCCTTGCCCTTGTCGGGCCCTTTAAGGAGCTCGTGCTGCTCACTTCATCGGATATCGCCCGCCAGCTGGCCAACGCCCACACCCTTTTCAACGTCCTCAACACCCTGCTGTTCCTCCCCTTCGTGGACCCCTTCGTGGGCCTGGTGAAGTCCATCATCCCCGATGACGAGGAGATGGTGCTGATGGGCCCGAGGTTCCTGGACCGCAACCTGATCAAGGCATCGCCCATAGCCGCCGTTGATGCGGTCCGCAAGGAACTGGTCAGGATGGGGATGCTCACCCTGGATATGCTGAGGGACGTAAAGACCGCCTTCATCCATGACGACCGGAGGATGATCGAACAGGTACACCAGACCGAGAGGGTCGTGAATGAGCTGAACAGGGAAGTGGCGTCCTACTCGGCGGAACTGATGCAGGTCAGCCTGCCCCCGGTCCTCTCATCGTCGTTATCCAGTTACGTGAACGGTGTGGGTGATATAGAAAGGATGGGGGATCACGCCGAGAACCTGATAGAACTCTATGAATACAAGATAGAGCATAACCTTCCCTTCTCCGATGTCGCCATGGAGGAATTCGCAGTTATGATAGACCTCTCCGAGAAGACCGCGAGGCTCGCGGTGGAAGCCCTCGATACGGCCGACGGCGATAAGGCCCAACAGGTCTTCGTCCTGGAGGACGAGATCGACGCGATGGAGAGAAGCCTGAGGAGGCGCCACATCGACCGGTTGAACCAGGGAGTGTGTAACCCGGGTTCGGGGGTGATCTTCATCGATATCTTGAGCAACCTTGAACGGGTGGGCGATCACGCCAACAACATAGCCCTGATAGTAAAGGATATAAACCTCATCCGTGCCAAGGAGGCATGACCCTTGTACCTTCAATCCGCCGTACTGGGCCTCGTCCAGGGTATTACAGAATTTCTCCCCGTGAGCAGCTCCGGCCACCTGGTTATCGTCCAGGACCTTTTCGGCTGGTCGGGCCCGGGCCTTCCCTTCGCCGTGGTGCTCCACCTGGCCACCATGGCCGCCACAGTCCTTTTCTTTCGGGTTGACATAATGAGAAACCTACGGGAGTGGCTCCTTGGCCTCTTTACAGCGGAGGGGCGCGGGCTTCCCGGTTGGAAGTACGGCTGGGGCGTCATCGTGGGCACGCTGCTGACGGCCCTGGTGGTCCTTATCGTCAAGCCGGTAGTGGATGTCCTCTTCACTTCCACCCTTTTCGTGGGCTTCGCCCTCCTGGTGACAGGTTTCGTCCTGCGCTACGGGAGCCGGATTTCCCCCGGGGAACTTCCTGTCTCATTGTCCTCGGGCCTCAAGGTCGGCCTCGCCCAGGGTTTGGCGGTCTTCCCGGGCATCTCCAGGTCCGGGACCACCATCGTGACGGGGCTCCGGGCGGGACTTTCCCGTGAAGAGGCCTTCTCCTTTTCCTTTCTCCTATCCCTCCCCGCAATCCTCGGCGCGGCCATCCTCGAGGTGACCGAGGCGGGTGGCCTGTCCGGAGTGCTCACGTCGCTGCCGAAGGGTTGGTGGATAGGGGTGGTGGTCGCCTTCGGGTCGGGGCTTTTGGCCTTAAGCGTTCTCCGCAGGGTCGTCACCAGGGGGAGGCTGGGTTTCTTTTCCCTTTACTGCTTGACAGCGGGTCTCCTTGTGGTGGTGTTCAAACTGTTCAGGGGGTGAAGAAATGGCCAAAGTCTCGTACAAGAGGTGGTGGGTCGTGGTCCTTTGCGTGATCCTCGGCAGCATCCTGGGGGTTTTCCTGCAGAGATTCCAGGCCACCGAGAGGCTTTTCCGTAATATCATAGATGTCGGCTTCGATATGAGAAACCTCGACCTCATCTTCATCGATCTCGGCTTCCGGCTTTACATCCGCGCGAACCTCGGGTCCCTGATCGGGGGGACCTTCGGGGTGCTGGTGGTTCGATGACCGGGCATGACCCTCACCCTTTTCCCGACATGGTCCTGGCTTCGGCCAGCCCAAGACGGGAGGCTCTCCTTCGCGACCTGGGGTGGCGCTTCAGGGTTGTGCCGCCCGCCGTCGATGAGGGGATCGTTAATGGGGGCGACCCCGGGGAGCAGGCGCTAAGGCTGGCGGAGGCGAAGGCTGACTCGGTTTGCGCTTCCCAGCGGAGTTCCCTCGTAGTAGCGGCTGATACGATAGTCGTTCTTGAAGCGATGATCCTGGGGAAACCCGAAAACCCCGGCGATGCCTTCCGGATGCTCCGCCTCCTCTCGGGGAAAACCCACAAGGTCATCACCGGCGTCGCCGTACGGTGGGGGGACCGGTCGGCATCGGCAACAGAAGAGACGCTGGTCACTTTCAGGGTCCTTACGGATCGGCAGATCAGGGCTTACCTTTCGGGGAACGAGAGTGGGGACAAGGCCGGGGCCTACGCCATCCAGGGATGGGGTTCGCTGCTTGTCCGTTCCATAAAGGGCTGTTATTTTAACGTCGTGGGACTTCCCCTCTTCACGTTGAGCAGGCTGTTGGAGGGTATGGGGATCCCCCTCGAGGATCAGTGGGGTGAAAGAGTGTGAGGAAAGGGCGATCCTTCTTTTTTACAGCGGCGTTGGCGGTTGCCGCCCTTTTAGCGGCCGCCGGGCTTCTCCCTCGGGTCAGGGCCGAAAGACAGGGAAACGTGGCGGCCCTTGTCACCGATATGAGGGATATCGCAAGCCTTGCCAGGGAGTCGGAACTGCCCGTTCCCGCGACCCTCGATGTACTGTTGGGGCGGGGCCTCACCGCTGTGGCCGTGGGGGAGCTGACGGGCCAGGAACTCATGGAGGGAGTGCTGGACCTGGGGTTCGGGTCCGTGGGGGAACTCCTCCCGGGACCGAGGCCTGAGGGCCTGTACCCCGACTCGGCGGCCCTCCTCCTTCGAGCGGGGTCTCCCTTTTCCGGCGAGATCAGGTCTTTCGTCCTTAAAAAGTATCCCGGTAGCAGGGTCATAGGCCTGGACCGGGGGGAACTGCTTGTACTACCCCTTTCCCTGGCCGAGACCCTTGAGGCGGGCGTACTCCCGGACTACCCCATGCTGGAGTTGCTCAAGGGGGGAGGTATCCCCCTGGTCTATCGCCCAGGGTCGACCCCAGGCGTCGGGGGCGAAGACGTGGCCCTCGCGGTTGCCACGGTGCTGGATGCCTTCCCCGAGATCCGAGCCGTCGTCCCGGCGGGCCTTTTCGTCGCCGGTTACCCGGACCTAGGCCCCCTTGTGGAGGTTCTCCGGAAGCGGGGCGTCCCCGTATCAAAGGTGGAGTTCTCCCAGCAGATCGGCACCGCTCTCCTCGAGAGGGGCCTTTTCCCGGGCATCCTTTCCCTGCACAGCGTTAGGAGAGAGGAGATCCTGAGCAGGAGGCTCACCCGGGACGACCTGGTGGAGAGATTTGTCCGGGCCTCCCGGGAACGCTCGGTCAAGATCCTTTACCTGAGGCCCTCGGACCTCCACTCCGGATCCAGGCTGAAGAGGTTCGCCGACGAGTGCGCCAGGATATCGGGGCGGCTGGGCTCGCTGGGGATCCGCACCGGATGGCCCGAAACAATGGGTCGCTGGGGCACGAGCCCCTTCGCGGCCCTCGCCCTCGGCCTTGTCATGGCAGCACTGGCGGGGAGGCTGATAGCAAGGTTCCTTTCGATGGAGGGGGGCGACATCGGCCTGAAGGAAGCGGTGGCCTCACTCGCCCTTTCGGTGGCCATCGCCTTTCTCTCCCTGAAGGTCCCGGTCGTTGCCCGGGTCTCCGGGGCCCTGGTCGCCTCCTTCGCCGCGACCGAGGCCTCCCTGTTTGCCCTCGAGGACTTCCGGCGCCCCCTCAGGGGGGTGATCTGCGGCGTGGCCGTCGCCGTCATCTCTGGTCTTTCCATCGCTTCCTTTTTCGGGACCCCCTGGTACATGCTGAGGATGGGCGCCTTCTCCGGGGTCAAGGCAGCGCTCCTGCTCCCACCGCTGATCCTGCTCCTTCACGATTTGAAGAGGAGGGTTCACCCCGAATCGCTGACCCAGGTCCTGTCAAGACCGCCTTCCTGGGGCGAATTGGCCCTCGTGGGAGTAGTGGCCGCCGCCGCCGGCGTCATGGCCCTCAGGAGCGGGAACGTATCCTTCGTCCCCGGCTGGGAGATCAGGTTCAGGGAGTTCCTGGAGCAATTGCTGATAGCCAGGCCCAGGACAAAGGAGATCTTCGCGGGCTACCCTGCCCTGGTGCTCTGGTTCGTCGTGAGGAGAAAGGATATCTGGGGGGAATATCGCGAGGTCTTCCGGGTTGGCGCCACGTTGGCCTTTTCGTCGGTGGTGAACAGCTTCTGCCATTTCCACACGCACCTTTCCTTCATACTGCTGCGCGTTTTTAACGGGCTCTGGACCGGACTCATCGTGGGCTCCGTCATGGCGGCGGTCCTTGTGTTCCTGGTCATCCCGGCCTGGAGAAGGTGGCAGGGGGTCGTCGCGGGGTGAGCCGGCCGCTGGACGTTGTCCTTTGTGGTTATTACGGTTTCGGGAACCTCGGAGACGAACTGATGGCTGAAAGCCTCCTGGACCTTATGAACAAGAACGGCGTGCCTGGTGAAAGGGTAGCGGTGCTTTCGGCCGCCCAAGGGATCTCGGCAGGCCGGGGAGGAGTATCCCGGGTCAACCGCTGGAGCCCCCTGGAGGTCATGTCCGCCTTGAGGTCCAGCAGGACGCTTCTCCTAGGCGGCGGCGGTCTCTTCCAGGATTCCACCAGCGCGAGGTCCAGCGCTTATTACTGGGGGGTGACCAGGATGGCCCGCCTCGCCGGTTGCAGGCCCTGGGCCTTCGGCCAGTCGATAGGCCCCCTGGAGAGGGGCATGGCCCGTTTCCTGGCCCGTGACGCCCTTTCCCTTTGCCAGGCGAGGGTGGTCAGGGACAAGGGGTCGATGTCGTTCCTGGAAGAGTGGGGTATGGCCGGAGAGATAGCCCCTGACCCCGTTTTCACGATGGCCCCCGGTTTTCCCAGCGGCGGGGATGGGGACCTTCTCCTCGTGAATATCAGGCCCTGGGGAGGGGGGCTTCCCGAAGCCGCTTCCCTCTCGGCGACCGAGGCTGGGGAAAGGTCGGGGCTTGACATGGTCGGAGTGGCTCTTTCCGGTGAAGATGAGTCCCTCATGGAGGGTCTACGGTCCCGGGGGATGCTCAACCTCTCCCGGATCGTCCGCGTAACCTGCGCTTTCGAGGCTCAGGCGCTATGGTTGAAAGCGAGGGCTGCCGTGGGCATGAGGCTCCACTTTTGCCTCATCTCGGTCCTTGCCGGCGTGCCCTGCCTGGCGGTACCCTATGACCCCAAGGTCAGGTCCTTCGCCGAGGACTGGGACCTGCCCTTGTGGGATGAAGCGGAAGTTCCTTCTTTCCCGCGGGAACCCCGGAAGGAGGCCAGGCTCAACGAGGCAAGGGGCGCGCTGGAGGAGGTTTTCCGCCGTACCCTTGAAGGAATGCTCTCAGGAGAGTGATTGAATGAAAGCCTCACAAAGGCGGGAACTGGAAAGGACGGCCCTGGAAGTGAGAAAGGATATCGTCAGGATGACCGGCGTTTCAAGGGCGGGCCACCTGGATTCTTCCCTTTCCGTCGTGGACATCCTGGTCTACCTCTACTGGAAGGTACTGAAGATAAGGCCCGATGAACCACTATGGCCGGAGAGGGACAGGCTCGTCTTCAGCAAGGACAACGCGAGTCCTGCCCTATACGCGGTCCTCGCCAGGCGAGGCTTCTTTGAAAGGGAGGAACTCTGGAATTACCGCCGCCTGGGGGCGATGCTCCAGGGTAGGCCCGAGCACGCCAGGACGCCCGGTGTCGACGCCCCCGGTGGGTCGAGGGGGATGGCCATAGGCATCGCCAAGGGACTGTTGCTTTCCTCCCGGATGGACGGCAACGACAGGAGGGTCTTCTGCGTCATCGGTTCCGAGGAACTCCAGGAGGGATCCCTGTGGGAATCGGTCCTTCGGGCGAGCATCCTGGGTTTCGAAGGGTTGACGGTAGTGGTGGATTCCAGCGCCCCGCCTTCGGCGCCCGCCCTGACCCCCGGGAAGGGAGCCTCGGAGAGGAAAAGGTTCGAGACCTTGGGCTGGAGAGTGATGGAAGCCGATGGCCATAATTTCGATCACCTGGAAAGGGCGCTGTCGAGGGCGCACTCGGATCCCGGTGGAATTCCCCGCGTGATACTGGCGAGGACCATCCCCGGCAAAGGCGTCTCTTCCGCGGAAAAAGGGTCGTTGGAGAAGCCGGGCCGCCTCCTGGATCGGAACGGGATGGAACAGGCCCTCAGGGAGCTGGAGCTGGCTTCGGGTGAGATGGAAGAGGGGGTGAAGCCATGAGAAGCACCCTTTCCGGTTTCGGACAGGGACTCGTTAGGCTGGGCCGGGGGAGGAACGACGTGGTTCTCCTTCACGCGGACATGGCCGGGAGCGAGATCGTCACCCCCTTTGCCTCGCTGTTTCCCGAGAGAACGATCAACTGCGGGGCCTCAGAACAGGACATGGTGACCACCGCGGCGGGCCTAGCCCTTGACGGCAAGAAACCCGTCGCCGTCGCTCCGTCGGCCTTCCTCACCGCGAGGTCCTTCGACCAGGTCAGGACCTGCCTGGCGATCCCGGATCTTGGGGCCGTCCTGGTCGGGACCCATTCGGGCCTCTCCGCCGGGGAAGACGGTGCCGTGCACCAGATGAACCAGGACGTGGCGCTGATGAGAATCCTGCCGGGGATCTCCATCCTCGTGCCTTCGGACTTCGATTCCTCTTCCGCGATGGCGATGCTGGCCCTCGAACACCCGGGCCCCGTTTATGTCCGGCTGGGCCGTGACGAGGTCCCCGACACGGGCCCCTTCGACGAGACCGAAATGCGCATCGGCGGGGGGAGGCTCCTGGTGGAGGGAGACGGCGTCACCCTTTGTGCCTGTGGTATCATGGTCCACGAAGCGTTGAAGGCCGCAAGGATCCTCTCCCAACAAGGCATAAACGCCGAAGTGATCGACTGTTTCTGCCTGAAACCCCTGCCCTCCCGTTTGATCCTATCGTCGCTGAGGAGGACGGGGTGCTGTGTTGTGGCGGAGGAGCATAACACGATCGGGGGGCTGGGGGAGGCCGTCGCCGCCCTTTCCGCCTCGGAGAACCCCGTACCCGTGAGGAGCGTCGCCGTAAGCGACCGGTACGGGCAGAGCGGGACCCCCCTGGAACTGCAGGAATACTACGGGTTGACCTTCAGGGAGATCGTGGGGGAGTCGGCCCAGGTGTGGTCCATGCGCAGGAGGTAATGGATGGAGATACGGTTCGCCGGCGTGACCAAACAGTTCCCCCCGGATATCGTCGCCCTCCAGGATATTTTCCTCTCCATCGACAAGGGGGAGTTCGTTTACCTTGTGGGGCCCACGGGATCCGGCAAGACGACCCTTCTCAGGCTTGTCACCCGGGAACTGGTGCCCACCAGGGGGCGGGTTACCGTGGGCGACGTCAACATAAGGAAGATAGCCTCCCATAACCTGGCCTACCTCAGGAGGAATATCGGGGTGGTCTTCCAGGATTTCCGGCTTCTTCCCGACCTGACGGTACATGAGAACATCGCCTTCGTGCAGGAAGTGATCGGGGTCCCCTTTCAAAGCGCGCAGAAGAGGACCAACGAAGTGCTAGACCGCCTCGGCCTTTGGAGGAAGAGGAACCTTTTCCCGGAGCAGATCTCGGGCGGTGAACAGCAGAGGGTGGCCATAGGGAGGGCCATCGCCAATTCCCCTTCGATCCTCCTGGCCGATGAGCCCACGGGCAACCTCGACATGGACACGGCCGACGAGATCCTCCAGCTCCTGCTGTCGATCAACGCCTCCGGGACCACCCTGGTGGTGGCGACCCACAACCAGTACATCGTCGATTCCTATCGCCAAAGGGTCGTCGAACTCCGCAAGGGGCGGCTGATCAGGGACGAGAGGAAGGGCAGGTACCGATCCGATGGGGACCTTTAGGTACATGATCAGGGATACCTGGAGACTCCTCTCCAGGCATTCCGGTTTGAGCTTCCTGACAGTCCTCACCTCCGTGGCGGTCTTCTTCCTCGTGGGGGCAAGCATCCTCTTCGTCCTCAACACCCGGTACCTCATCGAGACCGTCGAGGGAGACCTCACGATCCAGGCTTACGTCCAAGATTCTGAGGAAGCCTTGGAAGCGGTGGCGCGGAAGGCCATCTCCTACGATTCGGTCTCATCGGTGAGGGTCGTGACCGCCAAGGAAGCCCTGGAACGCCTCAAGGCAAGGCTCGGCAAGCTTGCCGAAGCGGTGGCCCTGCTGGAGGAAAACCCCCTACCCCCCAGCGTGGAGGTACAGGTGAAAAAAGCGTCCTTCGCGACGGTCATCGCCCGGGAACTGATCGCCATGCCCGAGGTGGAAGAAGTGGTCTACGCGGGGGATATCGCCGAGAGGCTGCAAAAGATCTCCCGTTTCGTCTCCAGGCTGTCCTTGGTCGTGCTCGTGGTCTCCATGGCCTCGGCGGCCCTGGTGCTGTTCAACACGATCCGCATCGGCGTGTACGCCAGGAAGGACGAGATAGGCAAAATGCTCCTCGTCGGCGCCTCCAGGAGTTTCGTGATCTTTCCCTACGTCCTGCAGGGGGTCCTTCTCGGGACCCTGGGCGCGGCGCTGTCGGTCCTGCTGCTTTGGTTTTCCTACGGGATGGCCCTCACCACACTGGAAAGATCCCTTCCTTTCCTGAGGTTGCTCACCGACAGGATCATCGTCCTCAGGGTAGGTGGCGTCCTGGTCCTGGCGGGCCTGTCCGTCGGCTGGGTCTGCAGCTGGCTCGCCGCGTCCCGTTTTGTGAGACAGGCGTCCAGGTCCATCTAGCAAGAGACTGGGGTGCAGCTATCATGAAGAGAAAAAGCCGGTCCTCGGCCACGATATTACTGCTGCTTTTTTTAACCCTCTCGCCGGCGGTCGCCCGGGGAGCCAACACGCCTGATATCGACTCGAGGATCAAGGACGAACAGGGTCGCCTGGAAGCGATAGAAAAACAGATCTCCTTCCACCAGAAGCAGATCCAAAAGGCACGGAGGAAGGAGGAGGGTCTCCTCGACGATCTTTCCCGGATAGACCAGAGCGTCACCCTCCTGAAGCAGAAGATCGCCCTTCTCGACCTGCAGCGTGAAAAAACGGAACTGGGGATCAAGGAACTAACTGTCGAGATCAAGAGCACCGAGGCGGACCTGGCCAGGTCCAGGGGCTACCTTGCCAGGAGGTTCGAGGCGATCTACAAGTACGGGGGCGTCGCGGAGTTCAACCTCCTTCTCTCGTCGAGCAGCACCCATGAAGCTCTCACCAACGCCTATCTCCTGTCCAGGATGGCCCGCGAGGATGAGCGCAGGATCATGGCCATGAAGGAGAGTAAAATGAAGCTGGAATCCTCCAGGAAGCAGCTGCTTGACCAGAAGGCCCTGTTGGTCAAGCAGAAGGAAAGCCTGGAGAAAGACCGGAAAGCCTTGAAAAGTACCGAGGCGCAGAGAAAACAGTCCCTGGACGCCTTGACCAAGCAGAAGGCCTTGCACCAGAAGGCCGCCCGGGAACTGGAAGAATCCCAGAAGGAACTCCAGGGCAAGATCCGTGAACTCATGGCCCAGAAAAGGAAGATGCAGGAGTCAAGGGCAGGCGTTCCGCCGGTTTACGTGCCTTCGGGGGCGAAGCTTTCCTGGCCGATCAGGGGTGAGATCAGCAGCCAATTCGGCACGAGGGTGCACCCCGTGTTCAAGACCAAGATAATGCACACGGGCCTTGACATAAGGGCGCCGGCGGGGACCCCGGTCAAGGCCGCCGCCGCGGGGGAGGTGCTTTTCGCCGGCTGGCTCCGGGGTTACGGCCAGATCGTCATACTCGACCACGGCGGGGACCTCTCCACCGTCTACGGCCACCTCTCCCAGATCCGTGTCGAGGAGGGAAAGGTAGTCAAGGGCGGGGAGGTCATAGGGAACGTAGGAAACACCGGGGTGGCATCGGGGCCCCACCTCCATTTCGAGGTAAGGGTCAACGGTGAGGCAAAGAATCCTGTATCCTACCTCGGCAGGTAGTGTAGTCTGAAGGGTGGAATAGGCGCATGTTTCGTCGGGCAAGGGATATTTTCATCGGGGCCGTGGTGGGCGCCCTTCTCGTGGGAGGCGTCCTTTCGGCCGTCGCCTTCAACGAGATGGACCTGTTCAAGTCCGCTCCTTTCAGCTTCCAGAACTTGTGGCTCATGAAGCAGGCCCGCGTCATCCTCGAGACATACCACGTCGACGGCGAGGAACACATCTCCGAAAAAGAACTCCTCCACGGAGCGATCAAGGGCATGGTCTCGTCGCTGAAGGATCCCTACACCCGTTTCGTCGACCCTGACGAACTCAAGGAAGAGGAGATCGAACTCCAGGGCGAGTACGGCGGCTTGGGGATCTACATCGGTCAGCGCGACGGGAAGACCCTTGTCGTGAGCCCCATAGAGGACACGCCGGCTGACCGGGCCGGCCTCAAACCGAAGGACCAGATCGTCAAGATCGATGATGAGGTGATCCTGGGGTGGCCCCAGAACGAAGTAGTCCACGCCCTCAGGGGCGAACCGGGAACGAAGGTCGTCATTTGGATCAGGCGCGAGTCCGAGGATGAACTGCTCAAGTTCGAGATCGAAAGGGAGAGCATCAAGATCCAGACCGTTAAGTCGGAGCTGTTGCAGGAGAAGGTCGGGCTTGTGAGGATAACCCAGTTCAACCTGAAGACCTTGCCCGATTTCCGAAAGGCCGTTCACGACCTCACCGAACAAGGGGCCGGCGGCATCCTGATCGACCTGAGGAATAACCCGGGGGGCCTCCTGAACAGTTGCGTTGAAATAGCGGACCTCCTGCTCGATGACGGGGTCATCGTCAGTACCCGGGGGCGATTCGACCGTGCCAACGAGGTGTACTACGCCAGGAAGGGGACCATAACCGACCTCCCCATGACCGTGCTGATCAACGAGGGCAGCGCCAGCGCCTCCGAGATCCTCGCCGGGGCGCTCAAGGACCATGGGAGGGCCGTGATCGTGGGCAAACAATCCTTCGGGAAGGGGTCGGTGCAGACCCTCTTCAACCTTTCCGATTCGTCGGGGATTTTTGTTACCATAGCGAAGTATTACACCCCCGCGGGCACCGTGATCGACAAGGTCGGTCTTTCACCCGACATAGAGGTGGAGGGCGAATTCGTAAAGGACAGGGAGAGCGACGCCCAGCTGAAGAGGGCGATACGGGAACTCCAGGGCATGATAGATGGGACGAAGGAAAAAAGCCGTTAAGGGGCTCCTTTTTATCGTCCTCTGCGCCCTGGTCTTTCCCGGGGCGGCCAGGTGCTACGGGGGGTTCGTTCAGCCTCCGGCCGTCGCCGTCATCGTGGACGACCTGGGTTTTTCCCTGGACGCGGCGAAACGGCTGGCGTCTATCCCGATCCCCATGACCTGGGCGATCATCCCCTATCAGCGTTTCAGCCAGGCGACGGCACGTATGGCCAAGGACCACGGCATCCCTTTCCTGGTGCACATGCCCATGGAGGCCAAGGGCAGCCCTGGGAACCGCAAAACCTTAGTGAGGGCCGGGATGGATCCCGAGGCCGTCAGGGTGGCCGTGAGAAACGCCCTCTGGTCGCTGCCGGGTGCGGTGGGTCTTAACAATCACCAGGGTTCCAGGGCGACCGAGGATCCCCGGGCCATGGGTGGAGTCATGCTTGAGTTGAAGGCCGAGGGGCTCTTCTTCGTCGACAGCAGGACCTCCGGAAGATCGGTAGCCTATCATGTCGCGATGGAGAAGGGGATCCCGGCCGCTTCGAACCGCTTTTTCCTGGACCATTACGACGAAGAGAGTTTCCTCCGGGAGCAGTTCCGTAAAGCCTTCGCCTGGGCCCGGAAGAACGGGGGGGCCGTGGCTATTTGCCACGCCAGGCCGGGGACCCTGGATTTTCTACCGAAGTTGCTGGAAATGACCCCCGAGGATGTAGAATTCGTGACCGTGCCCGATTACCTGGCGCGAAAAAGTATGGGCGGCTGGGAGGAATGACCCTATGAAAGGTCGAGTGGAGATAATCGTCGGCACCCAATGGGGGGACGAGGGAAAGGGCAGGGTCGTCGACGTGATGGCCCACACCGTGGACGTGGTGGCCCGTTACCAGGGAGGTGCCAACGCGGGGCACACGGTAATGGTCGACGGGGAAAAGTACGTCTTCCATCTCCTCCCCTCGGGGATGCTCTATTCAGGTAAGACCTGCGTCATCGGCAACGGCGTGGTGATAGATCCGCAGCAGCTCCTGGATGAACTCACAGACCTCCAGGAAAGGGGGAAGGACAGGGCGAGGCTGGTGATAAGCGGTGCCGCCCATGTCGTGATGCCCTACCACAAGAAACTGGACGGCATGGAGGAAAGGCTGAGAGGGAGCAGGAAGAAGATCGGTACCACCCACAGGGGAATAGGACCCTGTTACATGGACAAGGTCAACCGTTGCGGCATAAGGGTCGAGGACCTGCTGTGCGAGGACGCGCTGAGGGAGAAACTGTCCTTCAACCTGGAGATCAAGAACATGCACCTCACCAGGATCTACGGGGAAGAGCCCCTGGCCTTCGGGGAGATCTTCGAACAGGCTTGGTCGTGGGGCCAGAGGCTTAAGCCCTACGTGGGCGATGCCTCCCTGACCATCTTCGAGGCCCTGGAGAGGGGGAGCAGCGTTCTCTTCGAGGGCGCCCAAGGGACCCTCCTGGACCTGGATCACGGAACCTATCCCTTTGTGACCAGTTCCAGCCCGGTGGCCGGGGGGGCCTGCGTTGGGGCAGGCCTGGGGCCTTCCCTGGTGGGACGCGTCACCGGCGTGGTCAAGGCCTACAACACCCGGGTAGGCGAGGGGCCCTTCCCGACGGAACTCAAGGATGAACTGGGAGAAACCCTGCGCGAAAGGGGCGGTGAATTCGGCGCCACCACGGGGCGGCCCAGGCGCTGCGGATGGCTTGACCTCGTGGCGCTGAAGTACGCCGTCAGGATCAACGGCATCCACGCCCTGGCGCTGACGAAACTGGACGTCCTGTCAGGGTTCAAGACCATCCCGGTCTGCACCGGTTACAGGTCCGACGAAGGTGAAGACCTGCCCTACAAGGGGAACTCGGTCTTCCTCGACTCCGTCGAACCGGTCTACCGGACCATGAAGGGCTGGAAAATGGACCTTGGGGTTTGCAGGGATTTCGAAGACCTCCCCCGTCCAGCGAAGGATTACATCCGTTTCATCGAGGAGCAGACCGGGGTCCCCATCGTGTTGGTGGGGGTCGGCCCGAGCAGGGACCAGACCATCGTGATGGGCCTTTGAAAATTTCTTCGATGAAGGGATCGCTAACGGTCCGCTTCCTTAAGCCAGGGGAAGCGGGCCGTTTTTTCAACCCTTCAGGCGGTTCCAGGGTGGACTTTTTTAAGGCCGGCGCGCTTTTTTTACTTCCCAGGGGGGAGTACAAAAAGGGCGGGGAAAGAACCAGTGGTGGGCGACACAGGGTTCGAACCTGTGACCTCTTCCGTGTGAGGGAAGCGCTCTTCCGCTGAGCTAGTCGCCCGAAAGCCACGGGTCATTATATCCGCAAGGAGAATATTTTTGCAAGGCACCCGTGCAAGGTGTGTGGCCGGACAGGAACAAGGTCTCCCTCTCTTGAGAAGGGGGAAATGTCATCCCCCCCAGGGTTTTGTTAGAGAATGTATCCCATGAAGAACGAGGGTGACATCAGGTTGTCCATCAGGCAGGCGGGGACGCAACCATTTTATTCACGCCGCCTCTGACTTGCCTGTGAAGGGAGAACAAGTCCCCAATCATGGTGACGGGACAGGGCTAAAAGTATGCCGCTCAGGGGATGCTTTCAGAACACGGGCTTTCGGGGTGAAAAAGAAGGGGGCCGAGTCCACCAAGCCCCCTTTTCTGTTTTGAGGAAGGACACGGGTCTTTCGATCAGTCACTCATCTTGGGGACGCTGAAACTCTTGCTTCCCCAAGACTTTCCCTTGACGGACTCGCCCTCTATGAGCTGGACAAAGCGGTTGAAACACTTGGGACACTTAAGACCCGCGGAAAGGTCCTCCACCTCGAACTCATGGCGGCAGTGGAGACATCGGTACTTCCTCACTGGCCTGCACCTCCCTGCGTCATCGTAAGCGTAGCCTGACTTGCTGCCTTATTATAACCGGGCCGAGGTCTACAGACAAGAACAAAAGTCCCCCTCAAAGGAGTCCGAAGGTGGAGGTCAGCGAGAAGTAGAGGCCGATCAGGATCAGGACCACCCCCGAAGCCGCCTGGATGATCTTCTGCAGGTTGTAGACGGCGCCCATGCTCCGCGATACGGCCCTGGCCCCCATGGAAAAAACGAAGGAAAGAACCGTCACCGGCAGACCGCTCCCGAGGCCGAAAAGGGCGGGGAGAATCACCCGGGAACCCTTTTCAGCGGCCAACGGGATGAGGCCGCCGAAGAAAAGGGCCGCCGAGACGGGACAGATGGCCAGGGCGAAGAGCACACCCATGAGGAAGGCCCCGGTCGCGCCTCGAAAGGGAGCGCCGGAGGATACCCTTTCAGCGATGGTCTTCCTTCCCCTCACCTCGATCAGGTCCAGCACGAAGACGCCCACGATCAGGAGTATGGGCCCGATGAGCCTGTTCATGTGGTGCTGCATGAAAAGGGACACCTCGGGAACGGCCATGAGCCCCGATATCACGACCACCCCGGCAGCGGCGAAGGTCACCGTGCGCCCGGCGGAGTAGAGGCTCCCCGACAGGAGCACCCTGCGGGGGGAGAGCCCCTCCTTCTGGATGAAGGAGAAGGCCGCCAGGTTCGCGGCAAGAGGGCAGGGGCTGACCGAGGCCAGTACACCCAGCCAAAGGGCTGAAAGGGCCGTCAGGATGCTCACCGGGTTTCACCCCCCGATAGGAAGGAGTCGATCTCCCGGAGCATGTAGTCCCTGAAAGCCCCAGGGTCCGCTGCCAGGTCCCAGACGCCGGTCAGGTTTTTCCAACGGTATATTTTTCCCCCCGACTCCTGGGCGAGGACGACGGAAGTGGAAAAGAGCCCCAATTCCAGTACATACTTTTCGTTACCCTTTTCCTCCACGTTCACGTCCCGGAAGGAAAAGGGCGACAATCGCTCGGGGTCGGACTTCACCAGGTCCAGCGTCATCCCCCTGATCTTGTCGCAGACGGAGCAGGGGGTATTCCCCTCGAAGAAGTAAATGACCAGTTCACCGGGGCCCTCGGGCGGCCGGGCTTCACCGGTGATTACGGCCTCGGCGCTGCTGTTCCCGCCCAGGGCAAGGTCACCGTAGATGTCAAGGCCCGCGCGGGCCAGTCCGACGAAAGCAAATAAAAGTACCAGGTAACCAGCGATCTTTTTATAATTCATGGCCCCTCCAGGTTTCGGCCGAATAATGATGGCCACTTGCGATAAATATACCATGAAGGGTATACTGGTCGCAATAACCGAAGTGAGAGTCCGCGACGGGAGGTCGCTTATGATGGATGAAAAGGAGAACAAGAGCAAGGATAAGAACGGTCAAGAAAAAACCACCCTCAGGATAACCGGGATGACCTGCGCGGCCTGCTCCGGGGCCGTTGAAAGGTCCCTGCGAAAGGTAGAGGGAGTGGACTTCGCCGCCGTCAACCTCGCGACGGAGACCGCCCTGGTGGTGCATGACGAGAACGTTACCTGGGAGGACCTGCAAAAAGCGGTCGAAAAGGTGGGCTACGGCGTCTCCGATGAACTGCCCGAGGAGATCGACCGGGCCAGGTATCTCAGCTCAAGGAGGAACCTGTTCCTGGCCCTGGTGGTGACCGTACCCCTGATGGTGCTGATGCTTTTTCACATGGCCGGTTACCACCTCCCCTGGTTCCCCGCCCTTGAACTGGCGGCGGCGGGCTTCGTCGTCTTCTACGTGGGCAGGGGGAGCATAAAGGGAGCCTGGATCGCCGTGACCCACTTCCACACGAACATGGACACCCTCATATCGGTGGGGGCGGCCTCCGCGTGGGCCACGACCCTGCTGCACGTGCTGGGAGTCCCCATAGCCTCCTTCGGGAGCATCGGCGCGATGATCGTGGCCCTCCACATTTCGGGGAGGTTCATCGAATCCTCCCTCAGGGACAAGGCGGCCAAGGAGATCAAGAATCTCCTCAAGCTGAGGGCCGTCGAGGCCAGGGCCGTCATCGACGGCAAGGAGGTCCGGGTGCCCATCGAGGCCGTCGTGAAGGGTATGACCGTCAAGGTCGGGCCCGGCGACAGAGTGCCCGTCGATGGCGAGGTCCTTTCGGGGCGCTCTTCCGTGGATGAATCGATGATAACGGGGGAGCCGATCCCCGTCCTCAAGGAGAAGGGCGCATCGGTAACGGGGGGGTCGTTGAACCTGACCGGCGAGATGCTCATCGCCGTGACCAGGACCGGCGAGGATACCTTCCTCTCGAAAATGGTCTCCCTCGTGCAGGAGGCCCAGGGTTCCAAGATACCGATCCAGGCGCTGGCCGACGCCGTCACGAGGGTGTTCGTCCCCGTCGTCACGGCCCTCGCCGTAACCGCCGGGGTCCTTTGGTATTTCTTTTTCGACCGGTTTTACCCCCTCGTCTCTTCGGCGAGGGCTTACTTCCCCTGGGTCCTGGTGACGGAGAGCAGGCTTTCCTTCGCCGTCTTCGTCTTCGTGGCCACCATGGTCATCGCCTGCCCCTGCGCCCTGGGGCTGGCGACACCCATGGCGCTCGTGGCTGGGACGGGCCTGGCGACTAAGCGGGGGCTCCTGATCAGGAACGCCGAGGCCATCCAGACGACCAAGGACATAGGGGTCATCCTGATGGACAAGACGGGCACCATGACCGAGGGCAACCCTTCGGTGACCTTTCACAACCTTTCCCCCGAGGACCTAGCCGCCGCCGCCGCCATCGAGAAGAACTCGGGTCACCCCCTGGCCAAGGCGATCACGGCTTCCGCCGGCGAAGACCTTCCCGCGGTAGAGGATATGGAAGAGATCGCCGGCAAGGGGGTCAGCGGGGTGGTCAACGGCACCAGGTACGAGGTAGGTAAACCGGCCTCCTACGATGCCTATTCCGGTTACCTCGAGGCCGGCAAAACCGTGGTCGAGGTCGACCGGGAAGGGGTCCCGGCGGGTTTCTTCGCCATAGAGGATAAGATAAGGGACGACTCGCCCGCCGCCGTGGAGGGGATGAAGGCCCTGGGGCTCCTGCCGGTCATGGTGACCGGCGACAACGAGGTGACCGCCAGGGCCGTGGCCCGACAGGTGGGCATCACCGAGGTCCTTTCGGGTGTGAGGCCCGAGGACAAGCTCGATATCGTGAGGACCTATCAGGCCCAGGGCAAGAAGGTTCTCATGATAGGCGACGGCATCAACGACGCGGCGGCCCTCAAGGGAGCCGATATCGGGATGGCCATCGGCTCCGGGATGGACCTGGCCATCGACAGCGCCGACATCGTGGTCATGAGCGGCGGCTTGTCGAAAGCCCTGGAGAGCATCAAGATATCGGAACGGACCTTCAAGGTCATCACCAGGAACCTCTTCTGGGCCTTTCTGTACAATATCATTGCCATACCGGTGGCCATGGCCGGGCTCCTTCACCCCGCGATCGCCGAGACCGCCATGGCCTTCAGCTCGATCTCGGTGGTGCTGAATTCGCTGACCATAAGAAAGGGGGAGATCTGAGTGGGCAGGGAGTATTCCTACAAGGTACCGGACATGTCCTGCGGCCATTGCGTAAAGAGGATAACCGGGGTCCTGGAGTCGATGGGGGTGAGCGACTTTGAGGTTTCCCTGGAGGAGAAGAAGATTTTCTCAAGTTCGCCCCTTGAAGAGAGGGTCGTCCAGGCCCTTGAAGAGGCCGGGTACCCCGTCACGCCCGAGAACTGAAATGAAGGCCCACCCCGGCGGTGGGCCTTTACTGTCAGAGTGTTGGCCGAATGAACAGGACGGGCTTTGCCCCCTCCTGGAATAGGGAGGAGATAAGATGTTCCGATTCCCCTCGAAAGGAAACAGCGACCTGTCGTTGGTTTTGTGCGGGGCGGCCGGCCAGGGCGTCCAGACCCTCGAGGAGATCCTGGTCGATTCGTTCCGGAAAGCCGGTTACCACGTGTTCGCGAGCAGGGAGTACATGTCCAGGGTCAGGGGCGGGAGCAATTCCACGGAGATACGGGTTTCCTCCAAGAGAGTGAGGGCCCTCGTCGACAGGATGAACATCCTGCTCCCGCTGAACGGCGGCATAAGGGCGAACATTAGGGAACGGATCACCCCGGAGACGCTCATCCTGGGGGATGCCGCGGAGATAAAGGACGAACTGGCCGACAGGGGCGGCACTTTTTTGAACGTGCCGCTGATGGAGAAGGGCCGTGAGGCGGGAGGCCCCGTCTACACCGGGATCGTGGCGGCGGGACTCCTGGCGGGACTCCTGGAGGTGCCGCCCGAAATACCGGAAGGACTGCTGAGAGAAAGGTTTATCGCCAAGTCCGAACAGGTCGTGAAGAACAACCTTTCGGCTTTTGAGAAGGGTATGGGGCTTTTCAGGGAACTGGTGGCTTCGAAGGGGGTTTCCGTCGACATCCCCAGGAGAAAAGGGGCCGTCGGGGAGATGATGATGAACGGGTCCGACGCGGTCTCCCTGGGGGCCCTCGCCGGGGGCTGTGATTTCATGTCCTCCTACCCGATGTCTCCGGCCACGGGAGTGCTGACCTACCTGGCGAGGCACGCCCGGAGCCATGCCGTCGCCGTGGAGCAGGCGGAGGACGAGATAGCCGCCATAAACATGGCCCTGGGCGCCTCCTATGGTGGGGCCAGGAGCATGGTGAGCACCTCCGGCGGCGGCCTTTCGTTGATGGGGGAGGGGGTGAGCCTGGCGGGCATCACGGAACTTCCCGTCGTCCTTCACATTGGCCAGCGGCCCGGCCCCGCGACGGGCATGGCCACGAGGACCGAGCAGGGCGACCTTAACCTGGCGGTTTACTGCGGCCATGGCGACGTCCCCAGGGCGGTCTTCGCCCCGGGAAGCCTGGAAAGGGCCTTCCGGCTGACCTTTGACGCCTTCAACCTGGCCGACGAGTTCCAGGTCCCCGTGTTCATCCTCACGGACCAGTACTTCCTGAACTCCTTCTACAACTTACCGGAGTTCGACACCAGTGGCCTGGAGGTCCAGAGGTTCCTCGTGGAGTCGGGAGAGGACTACCGGAGGTACGAAGTCACCGAGAGCGGCGTCTCGCCCAGGAGCGTCCCCGGTTTCGGCGGGGGGATCGTGGGGACCGACAGCCACGAGCACGACGAGGTGGGTCACGTGCAGGAGGATTTCGAACTCCGCCGCCGGATGGTGGACAAGCGGCTCCGGAAGAGGAAGGGCATCCTGGGGAGAGTTATCGAGCCCACGATGACCGGGCCCGGGGACTACAAGAACCTGGTGGTGACCTGGGGTTCCCTGTATCACATCGTCGAGGAGGCCCTTGAGAAGGCGGACCTGGAAGGAACGGCCCACCTCCACTTTGACCAGGTGTTCCCCCTCCACCCGGGGACCCGGGCTTACCTGGAGAAGGCCGAAAGGGTCATCGCCGTCGAGGGCAACGCCACCGGTCAATTCGCCGACCTGGTGAGGAAAGAGACGGGCTTCCTCATCGAGGAGCGCGTCCTGTGGTACAGCGGTCTGCAGGTCCCCGTCGAGACCGTGGCCGCGAAGCTCCTTGAGCTGCTCCGATAGGGGGTGTTTTCGATGGATCACCGTATCTACGACCTGGAAGGGATAGATAACCAGTGGTGCCCCGGTTGCGGGGATTTCCAAATCCTGGAAGCCTTGAAAAAAGCCCTTGCCGGGCTTGAACTCCCCCCTGAAAAGGTGGTCCTCTTTTCGGGGATAGGGCAGGCAGCCAAGACGCCCCATTTCATGAAGGGCAATTTTTTCAACGGGCTGCACGGCCGATCGATATCGAATGCCACGGGCATGAAGGTGGCGAACCGGGCGCTGACCGTGATCGCCATCGGCGGTGACGGCGACATGTACGGCGAGGGGGGGAATCACTTCGTCCACACCATCCGCAGAAACCCAGACATCACGAACATAGCCCATAACAACATGGTCTACGGTCTCACCAAGGGGCAAGCCTCACCGACCAGCGCCGTGGGTTTCAAGACACCGGTCCAGGTGGACGGGGTCTTCTCCGAACCCTTCAACCCCGTGGCCGTCGCCGTCGCCCTGGGGGCCTCCTTCGTGGCGAGGGCCTACTCGGCCAACATCGATCAGACGGTGGGGATCATGAAGGAGGCCATACTTCACAAGGGTTACGCCCTGGTGGACATCTTCCAGCCCTGCGTGACCTTCAACAAGGTCAACACCTACGCGTGGTTCAAGGCGAACACCTTTGACCTCCCGGTCGACCATGACCCTACGGACAGGATGGCCGCCATGGAACGGGCACTGGAAGGTCCGCCCTACCCGCTGGGAGTCCTTTACAAGGTCGAGGGAAGGCCCACTTTCGAGGATTCCATGGGCTGTTACTACGAGGATGACACCCCTCTTTACCGGAGGGTCTACGGACCGGAAAGGATCAAGGACCTCCTGGCCTCGTTCAGGTAGCGCCGGGGCGGGGACATCCCCGCCCCTTGGTTTCATCTCCAGTCCAGGCAGAGAATGCGCTTCCAGGTGAAGTTCTGGATCACTTCCGTGGATGGCTTTCCTCCCCGCGCAAGGGTCTCGTAATCCTCGAGAAGCCTGGAGTAGGCTTCCCGGCGTTCGGGAACCTGTTCAGCGTCCCTGATGGTCGCCGTGATGGTATAAAGCTGGCGATAGACCTCGGGCACGGGAAGGAAGTTCGGGCCCTCGGGGGTAAGGGCGATGGTGTACACGAAGGTAAGGGTCCTGTTGCCGCCGAACTGGGGCAGGTCGCCGTAGGCCGGCAGGTTGGGCGAGACGAAGAGTGCCGTACCCCTGGGGGCGTAGACCTTCATCGGGATCGTATCCCAGTAGGTCTGCCCCAGGGGGCTGATTATGACCCAGGCCCTGGGAATGAGAGTGGTGAGCCCTATCCAGAGGTACATTCCCCTCGAGCGGTCGCCGGGCCTCGTAAAAGTGATAGTCCAGAGGAGGTCCTTCCTGATATCGCCGTCGGCGTAGGGCTCGGCGAAGGTCTCCCCGGCGTAGACGAAACCCTCGAGGGGGAGGATCTTCTGTATCCCGGCGGGGGAGCGGAGGAGCGCCGAGGAGATCACGCCTTCGCTGGTCTCCAGGACCAAGCTCAGGGGGTGCCCCGGGACGGAGAGTACTTTCAGGTGCTGCGCGGCCGCCGGTGAAGAAGAGAACAAAAGGCAAAGGGTCAGCGCGAGGGAGGCCGCCACCAGCCTGACAAGATGTATGCTTCCCGGTTTGCGGAAGGACAAAAGCATCACTCCTCTGGAAGTCCCGGGTCTAAAGGGCCGTGATCCTGAGCAGGTCTTCACCCGGGACCTGCCGGGCCATTTCGCTGACACTACTGTGCAGGAGCGGGTGGACCCACCCGGGGGCCACCTGGTTGAGGGGCACCAGGACGAAGGACCGGTTGTGCATCTCCGGGTGAGGCAAGACCAAGTCCTTTTCATTCATGGTGAGTCCGTCCATGAAGAGGAGGTCCAGGTCGATCTCCCTCGGGCCCCAACGGAATCGCGAAACCCGTCCCAGCCTGTTCTCGACCTCCTGCAATTTGGAAAGGAGTTCCCTGGGCGAGTCGAGGGTATCCACTAGGAGGCAGGCGTTGAGAAACCAGGGTTGCTCCCGTACCCCCCAGGGAGGTGTCTCGAAAACGTCGCTGGCCGCCAGGATCACTATACCCATGCACCTTATCATCTGCGACGCCTGCCGGAGGGAACCCAGCCTGTCGCCCATGTTGCTCCCGAGGGAGATTCCGGCGAGCATCAGAACCCTTCCTCTCTAAGGGCCTCGATTATCCTTACGGCCCTCTTGTTTTCCCCCACGTCATGCACCCTTACCAGCGGGACCTCCTTCATGGCGCAGTAGGCCGAAAGGGCGAGGGTGCCGGCGATCCTGTCGGCGGGGTCTTCCAGGCCTAGGACCTTACCGATGGTGCTCTTGCGGGAGTGCCCCACGAGAAGGGGCCGACCCAGGGTGGTGAAGGAGACCACCCCCTTGAGTATCTGCAGGTTCTGGGCGGCGTTCTTGGAAAAGCCCATGCCGGGGTCCAGTATCACCTGGTCCCGGCTCAGGCCTGCTTTTTCCGCCTCATCCAACCTCCAGGAAAAGAATGAAATTATCTCGCCGATTATATCCCCGTAAACCACGGGGTGGTGCATCCCCCCGGGTACATCCCTGGCGTGCATGATGATCATGGGGTTCCCCCTTTTCGCCAGCAGGGGGAACATTCCCCCGTCAAAGGCCCCCCCCGAGATGTCGTTGATGATATCGGCCCCGGAATCAAGGGCGGCCCTGGCGGTCTCCGACCGGAAGGTATCGGCGGAGATCAAAACCTGCGGCAGCTCCCTCCTGACCGTCTCGATGGCCGGGACCAGGCGGCGGGCTTCCTCCTCCTGGCTGAGCGGCCTCGAACCGGGCCGTGTCGACTCCGCCCCGATGTCGATGATATCAGCGCCCTCCTCGTGCATTCGAAGGGCTGCCTCGACACAGCCGCCGGTCCCCTCGACCCTGCTCCCGGGGTAAAAAGAATCAGTGGTGATGTTTATCGCGCCCATCACCTTTGTATGACCACCCAACTCGAGGTCGTCCCGGCCAGGCAGCTTCAGGGTCCATCGTTGAACGCCGAGAGATGAGAGGGCCCGCAGGAGTTGGTCTTTAACGACGTCCAGCCCCCAGTAGGGCATCGATCTCAACTTGACCGAGAGGTCTTCCAGGGTCTTGAGGGTTCCCAGGATCACCACGCTGGACCTGGGGACCGACGCCGCTATGGCGCCCCTGTGGACGATCGCGTCACCGCCCCGGGAAAGTAGTTCCTGCTTGAGAGCGTTGGCCGCCCTGAAGTCAACCTCGGGGATGAAAAAGGCCAGCATCCTCCTTTTCCGCTCGAAAAAGTATAAACTCCTTTCGTCGGCCCCGGTGACGCGGACCAGGTCGGCCAGGTCCTTCCTGCTTTCGATTTCTATCCGGTATAGCGACATTTTTTCAGCTCTCCCATCGAGTGCAGGTGCTCTTCTGTCATCAGACCCACTCGCTGATGAACCGGCCCAGGTGGTAAGTCTGGTTCAGCGAGGTCAGGCAGTAGCCCCTGTCTTTTTCATGTCTCAGGATCGAAAAGGACGCCGTGTCGAGGTGGACCTTCCAGAAGTAAGGGTCACCTATGTCCAGTACCTCCGCAAGGAGCGGTTTGAACACCGCCCGGTGGGAGACGATGGCGAAGACCCCCCCGGCGTGCTCCTTCACGAGGACGTCCAGGTTGGCGAAGGCACGTCTCCTTACGTCGGCGAGGGACTCGCCGCCGGCCATGCGGAGCCTCTCGGGGTGAGAGAGCCAGAGCCTCCATTCTTCCGGGTATTCCTGCTGGATGTCCGACTTTTTCCTGTTCTCCCACCGGCCCAGGGCGATGTTGATGAAGCCCTGCCTGAGGACCAGGTCGGCCCCGCATCGTTCCGAGATTATCCTGGCCGTCTCCTTCGCCCGGACCAGCGGGCTCGAATAAACGGCGGAAGGGGTCATGGGCCTTAACGCTTCCGCCAGGGCCCGGGCCTGCTCTCTCCCTGTCTCGTTGAGGGGGAAGTCGGTCCTTCCCCTGAACAGGCCTTCCCTGTTGCCCTCACATTCCCCATGCCTTACCAGTATCACCGTGGTCGTTTTTTTATCGGTCAAAGGAGACCCCCCGGGGAAAGGTTGATTCACCAAGGCCTATTCTAGGCTAACAGGGGCGCAATTGGGGTCCCCCATGTTTCTGACCAGTGTTGACAATAGACGATACCATTGCTAATCTACCATTCGGACGGATATCCTTTAGCACTCTTTGAGCGGGAGTGCTAATAGTATAAGACAGGGAGTTGCTGCGGGAGTGCTTAGCGAACGACAACTGGAAGTGGTCCTCGCGGTGGTTTACGAATATATCAAGACCGGTGAACCCGTAGGGTCGCGCACCATCGCCAGGAAGTACCTGAAGGGCCGCAGCGCGGCGACCATCAGGAACGAGATGGCCGACCTGGAGGAGTCGGAGTACCTTTACCAACCCCACACCTCCGCTGGAAGGATCCCTACGCCCAAGGCGTACCGTGTCTACGTGGACGCCATCTTGAGGCGCCAGAGGTCCTTCCCCCCCGAGAGCGAAGGGTGGATCAAGGAACTCCGGGAACGAAGAAAGGACGTGGAGGAAGCCCTCATCTACGCCACCAGGCTCCTGGGAAGGATCACCAGCTATATCGGCGTAGCCGCCCTGGGACCCGCGCGGGAACCGGTCCTGGAGAGGGTGGAATTTCTCCGCATGGGACACGGCACGGTGCTGATACTGCTAGTGCTCAAGGGAGGGCTCATCCACCACAAAATATCCACCCTGCCCTGCGACATGACCCAGGAGGCCCTCGATGAACTATCCCGGCGTGTCTCCACCGTGGCCGTCGGAAGGTCCTGGGGGGAGGTAAGAGGGGTGCTCCAGGTTTACGTGGAAGATGCCCTGGAGAGGTACGCCGAGAGTTGCCGCTCGGCTTTGAGGGAGATGGACGGCTTGCTGCTGGAGCAGCCCTTTCAGTTCTTCACCGGGGGCACCCATAATGTCCTGGGACTCCCCGATTTCAACGATCTCGGCCGACTGCAGACCATCATGGCCCTCCTCGAAGAGGACGAGTCCATCGGAATGCTGGTCCGCAGCTGTTCGACCGAAAGGGGCCTCCGCGTGACCATAGGGGATGAGAACCCCGAACTGAAGATGCCCGACTGTTCCATCCTGATGGCCTCCACGATAGCCGGCGGCCGGAAGGCCGTGGTCGGCCTCATTGGGCCTATGAGGATGGATTACGAGAGGTCCATTTCGGTCCTCGAGGGTGTTCTCGGGACCATCGCCGGGAAGGGCGAAAACGGGGAGAACGGCGAAAGCGCCAAGGAGGTGCATCGATGATAGTACCCAAGGGGAAAAGACAACAGGGTAACCCCGAAGATGCACCTCGAGGCGATGGCGGGGTGGGCGGGCTTGAGGCCACTCTCGAAAAAGAATCCCACGACGAGGGGTCGTCCGACAATGAAGGGTTGCTTTCAGAACTTGGGTCGGCCAAGGCCCTCGTGGAGCGGCTCAGCGAGGAGAACAAGGCCCTGGGCGATGCCATAGCGAGGGCAAGGGCGGATTTTTTCAACTACCGCCAGAGGGTCGAGCGCGAACAGAGGAAGCTCAGGTCCATGGCCGGTGAAGATGCCGCCGCCGCCCTGATCCCAGTCCTCGATAACCTGGAGAGGGCGTTATCGGGCAACCGGTCCGACGTCGAGTCTTACGTCAAGGGAGTGGGGATGGTAAGGGACCAGTTCTTTTCGGTCCTGGAGGACCTGGGTGTTTCCGCCATCGAAACGGTGGGGAAGCCCTTTGACCCATCCATCCACGAGGCCGTGGCGGTGGAGGAGGCCGGGGAAGAGGTCGGTGACGGGATCATCACCGAGGAGGTCCAAAGGGGGTATACCATCTCCGGCAAGGTGCTCAGGGCCGCCCGCGTCAAGGTGGCCAAGGGCTCCCATTGAGGCGGCGCAGCCGAGGATGTTCGAACTTTAAATCAGTGCGGGGTGAATGCTGAATGGGGAAAGTCATCGGTATCGATTTCGGAACGACTAACAGCTGCGTGGCCGTCAAGGAGGGCGACCACATAACGGTAATAACCAACGCCGAGGGCTCCAGGACCACGCCTTCGGTGGTGGCCTTCACGAAGGACAAGGACAGGCTCGTCGGCCAGTTGGCGAAAAGACAGGCCATCGTCAATCCCGAGAGGACGATCTCCTCCATAAAGAGAAAGATGGGCTCCGACTTCAGGATCGAGATCGACGGTGCCTCGCAGACCCCGCAGCAGATATCGGCCATGATACTTCAGAAGCTCAGGCGGGACGCCGAGGAATACCTGGGGGAGAAGGTCACCCAGGCCGTCATTACCGTGCCGGCCTACTTCACCGATGCCCAGCGGCAGGCCACGAAGGACGCAGGAAAGATAGCGGGTCTCGAGGTGCTGAGGATCATAAACGAACCCACCGCGGCGGCCCTGGCCTACGGGATGGACAAGGGCGGCGAGAACAAGATCCTGGTCTTCGACCTCGGCGGGGGTACCTTCGACGTGTCGGTCCTCGACGTGGGCATCGAGGACGGGGTCATCGAGGTGTTGGCGACCTCGGGGGACAACCACCTTGGCGGGGATGACTGGGACCAGAAGATCGTCGACCTGATGGTGTCGGAGTTCAAGAAAAACGAGGGTATCGACCTCTCCAGGGACAAGATGGCGCTGCAGCGCCTCCGGGAAGCCGCCGAGAAGGCCAAGGTGGAACTCTCCTCCATGGCGGAGACCTCTATTTCTCTGCCCTTCATCACCGCCGACAGCACCGGACCCAAGCACCTGGAGCTGAACCTGACCAGGGCTCGTTTCGAGGAGATCACGCGGCCCCTGCTCGAGAAGGTCGTGGAGCCTACCCGGAGGGCCATGAACGATTCCGGGCTGACCAGGGAAGAGATCCACAAGGTGCTCCTCGTGGGCGGGGCCACCAGGATGCCCATGGTGCAGAGGAAGATCGTGGAACTCCTGGGGAAGGAACCCACGAAGGGGATTAACCCCGACGAGTGCGTCGCCGTCGGGGCGGCGATCCAGGCCGCTATCCTCACGGGCGAGCACAAGGACATAATCCTGGTGGACGTGACGCCCCTCTCATTGGGCATTGAGACGCTGGGAGGCGTCTTCACCAAGATACTGGACAGGAACACGGCCATACCCGCCTCGAAAAGCCAGGTCTTCTCCACGGCTTCGGACAACCAGCCCCAGGTGGAGATCCACGTTCTCCAGGGGGAGCGTTCCATGGCGGCCGATAACGTCACCCTGGGCAAGTTCTTTCTCGACGGGATCCCGCCCGCGCCGCGGGGGGTGCCCCAGATAGAGGTCACCTTTGATATCGACGTGAACGGGATCCTGAACGTGAGCGCCAGGGACAAGGGGACCTCCCGGGAGCAGCATGTCACCATCCAGTCCTCGAGGCTCACCGAGGCCGAGATCGAGAAAATGCGCCGCGCCGCCGAGGAAAACCTTGAAAGCGACCGGAAGAGGAAGGAACTGGCTGATGCCCGTAACGAGGGGGATTCGCTTATATACAGCACGGAGAAGACCCTCTCCGACCTCGGCGACAGGGCGACCGAGGCCGAAAAGGCCCGGGTCAGGGAAGAGATCGACCATCTCCGGGGCAAACTGGCCGGTGATGACCCCGGGGAGATCCGCCAAGCCTGTGACACACTGACGAAGAGCCTTCACGAGTTGTCCGCCCGACTTTACGATCAGGCCGCGGGGCAGCAGGAGGCCCACCAGGAGCCTTCCGAGCCGGCTACCGACGGCGACACGGTCGACGCCGAATTCGAAGAGAACGGACAGTCCTAGGGAGTGAAAATAGGTGCCCTCTGAGGACAGCCGGGACCTGTACGCTATCCTGGGGGTTTCCCGGGACGCCTCGCAGGAGGAGATAAAGAAGGCTTACCGGAAACTGGTCCGTCAATATCACCCCGACGCCAACCCCGACGACCCCGGCGCGGAGGAGAGGTTCAAGAAGATAAATCTCGCTTACGAGGTGCTCCAGGACCCCCAGAAGAGGGCCGCCTACGACCGGTACGGCACCATCGGGGACGCACCCCCCGGTGAGGGGCCTTTTGGTGGCTTCGGTCCTTTCGGAGATATTTTCGGCGATCTTTTCGACAGCTTTTTCGGCCCCGGCCGTGCTCCGGGAGGTCCCGCCAGGGGCGAGAACCTGGAAATGAACCTGTCCATAACCCTGGAGGAAGCCTTCAAGGGCGTGACCAGGGAGATAACCGTCCCGAAACTGGAGACCTGCGCGCGATGCGGCGGTTCCGGCGCCGAACCGGGTTCGGAGGTCAAGGCGTGCCCCTCCTGCCACGGAACGGGCCAGGTCGAGACCCAGCAGAGGACCCCCTTCGGGACCTTCGTCAGCGTCACCCCGTGCCGGGAATGCGGCGGCACGGGCAGGAAGATCGAAAAGGCTTGCTCGAACTGCGGCGGGTCCGGCAAGGTCAGGACGAGGCGTACCGTGGAGGTCAAGATCCCCCGCGGCGTGGATACGGGGACCCGGCTCCGTATCGCTGGAGAGGGAAGGGAAGGGGTTCACGGGGGTCCCCCGGGCGATCTTTTCATTACGATCAAGGTCGAGGAACACCCCCTCTTCGAGAGGGACAGGGATGACCTGCACACGCGGCTTGACCTGCAGTTCCCCCAGGTGGTGCTCGGCGCCTCGGTCGAGGTCCCCGGCCTCGAAGAGCCGGAAACGATCGATATCCCCCCCGGGACCCCGGGAGGGAAGACCTTCCGGGTGAGGGGCAAGGGCATGCCCCGGCTCAGGGGCTCGGGGAGGGGCGACCTTTACGCCCACGTTTTCATCGATGTCCCCAAGAACCTCAGCGAAAAGGAGAGGGCCCTCGTCGAGGCCCTCGCCCAGGAGATGGGTGTCCCCGTCCAGTCCGCCGGTTTGCTGGACCGGATAAAGCAACTTTTTTCATGATGTCCCGGCGGGCCGGTCATGCTAGACTATGAAGGGACGGGAGGCGGCAGGGCCTCCCGTTTCCTTTAGAGCCGGTAATTCCGGAGGTGTTCAGTGCCATGGGCGGCGAAGGGTTCTGGTGGTATGTAACTCTCGAGGGACAGGAGGGCAACGAGGACGATCTGTCCGCCCTGGCCGATCTCTCGGGGAGCATTGGTTCGGAAATAAGGGAACTCCCGGGCAGGATAGCGGTGAAGGCCTACTACCGCAGTACCAGGGACCTCGGTTTTTGGATAGGGAGGGTCCAGGACGTGATAAGTCCCTGGCCCGGGGTCAAGATCGTGGACATGGGACGGATCGAGAACCGACAGTGGCACACGGCCTGGAAGGAGGCCTTTCCCCCCCTAGAGGTGGGCAGGTCTCTCGTCGTAATGGCCCCCTGGCACAGGGGGAAGGAACCCCGGGGGAGAATACCCCTTTACATCTACCCCGGGAGCGCCTTCGGGACCGGCTATCACGAGAGCACCCAGGCGGCCCTGGAACTTCTCGAGGATACGGTCAGGCCCGGCATGAAGGTCATCGATGTGGGTACCGGGTCGGGGATCCTGGCCGTGGCGTCCCTGAAGATGGGAGCCGCCGGGGTCATCGCCACGGACAACGACCCCGCCGTGATCCCCGAGATCAGGGAGAACCTCCGCCTGAACGACATACCCGATGGGGTAGTCGATATCCGCACCGGGGACCTCCTCGGGGGAATCTCGGAGACGGCCGACCTCGTCAGCGCGAATATCGTTTTTGACCCCCTGGCCTCGATGATGGCGGGTATACCCAAGGTACTGCCTGAAGGGGGTATCGCGGTCTTCTCCGGCCTAGTCCTGAAGGAAAGAGAGAGATTCCTGGAGATCCTCCCCGCGGGCGGGCTCGTCCCGATAGGGGAAAAAGAAAAGGGGGACTGGTGGGGTGTCGCTGCCTCGCGTACGGCTTGAGTCGTCGGTCCCCGAGGGTGATTCCGCCTGGATCCTCGACCCCGAGGAATCTCACCACCTCGTCACCGTGAGGCGTTGTAGGGAGGGAGACCTTTTCGAGGGGCTGCTCCCGGGGAGAAAGCTGCTGATGAGGCTGGAACTCGCCCCCGGCCTCTCCAGGGGAATTGTGCTCAGGGAAACGCCGGAAAGGCCGAGGGGGAAGGTCTGGCTGCTGGCGGCCCTTCTCAAGGGAGAGGCCTTTGAGAGGCTGCTGGCCCAGGCGGTGGAGGCCGGCGTTTCGGTCGTCGTGCCCCTTACCTGCTCCCGCTCGGTGTCGAACATAACCCCTGAAAGGATTCCCCCTAGGATGAAGCGCTGGGAAAGGATCGTCATGGAGGCCACCAAGCAGTGCGGCCGTGCCGACCCACCGGAGATACGCGAGCCGATGCCGGTATCTTCCGTTCCTTCCCTGGACCTGCCTCAACAACGGTATGTAGCCTTCACGGGGCCCGCCCCGTCGGCCCTGGCATCGAAGGTCCAGGACGAAGCCGCCGTAGCGGTGGGGCCTGAAGGTGACTGGACCGATGAGGAACTGGAGATCCTTGAAAAGGATGGTTTCCAGAGGGTCAGCCTGGGCCCTAACGTGATGAGATCCCCCACGGCGGCGGCGGTGGCCGTGGCGGTCCTTTCCATGATGATGACCGGGCGGTCCGATGATTGACGGGCTGAAGGGTACCAGGGTCCGGATTCTCCACATGGGCTGCCGGACCAACCTCTTCGAATCGGAAGCCCTGGGATGCTCCTTCAGGGAAGCCGGCGCCTTGACCCCCCGACAAGGCGACTTTGACGCCGCCGTCGTCGTCACCTGTTCAGTGACCTCCGAGGCCGACAGGAAATGCAGGCAGATCATAAGGAGGCTTCGGAGGGAAAACCCGGGGGCCTTGGTCGTTGCCGCCGGATGCTGGGCCCAGCGGGTCTCCCCCGGCGAAGCCCGGGAACTCGGGGTGGACTGCCTCGTGGGGAACAGGCTCAAACACAGGGTCCCGGCGATAGTGGCTGAGATGATTGGGCAGGGGCCGCCCACGGCGCCGCCCCGCGTAGAGAGAGTGGATGTGCAGAGGGATCTTGGGTGGGAACCCCTTTGCCTTTCGGACAGCAGGACCAGGACAAGGGCCTTCGTCAAGATCCAGGACGGGTGCGACCACCGTTGTTCCTACTGCATCATCCCCGACCTCAGGGGGAGACCCGTCGAAAGGAACGGGGGGGATATACTGGAGGAGGTTCGGATGCTGGCCTCATCCGGCTGCGTTGAAGTGGTCTTCACCGGGGTCAACCTGGGTCTTTTCGGGAGGGGCCGCGGGCTTTCCCTCGGTGAGGTCGTCCGCAATGCGGCGGGGATCGAAGGGATCAAGAGGATCCGGTTCGGTTCCATCGAACCCTTCTGCCTGGACGAGCCCCTCCTGGAGGCCCTCGCGGGGACTCCTCAGTTCTGCCCCCACCTCCATGTGCCCCTCCAGAGCGGTGACGCCGACGTTCTGCGAAGGATGGACCGCGGTTACACGCCGGAAGAGTTCGTGGCCCTCATCGGGAGGGCCCGGTCCTTCCTGGGCGAGGACCTTCATTTGAGCACCGATATCATCGTCGGTTTCCCGGGGGAGGGGGAAGAGGCTTTTCGCGCGACCCTGGAGATGCTAGAGAGGACGAGGGTGGGTAAACTCCACGCATTCCCCTTTTCAGCCCGGGAGGGAACTCCCGCTTCCCGCTTTGAAAAACCCGTTCCCCCCGACGAGATCCGTTCCAGGATGAACCGTGCCCTGGCAGTGGGCTCCGAGCTCCTGGGACTCTATTCGACGCGGTGGGTCGGCAAGGAAGTGGAGGTCCTGGTGGAGAGGAACCAAGGAGGGACAATTGGGGGTCTCTCCCGGCATTACCTGCGGGTAGAGGCCCGCGGGGATTCCCGGCCGGGGGAGGTCACCGCGGTGACGGTCAAAGATTCGGTAAAAGGGACCCTTCTCGGGTTGGTGTGATATAATTCGCTACCAGGTATCATCGAGTCCCTTCCGGCAAAAGGGGACCAATGGGTATCGGCAGGGAGTTGATCCTTTGGACCATGTCTGCCCATTCTGCAGGATCGTGGACGGGCACGAAAAGGCGGATATCGTCTACAGCGATCATGACGTAATGGTGATCCGGGATATCCACCCCAGGGCGCCGGTGCATCTCCTCGTGATACCCAAGCGGCACGTGGGGTGCGCCGATGACGTCGAAGATCCCGCTGTGTGGTCCCCGATCATGGGTGCCGCCGTCAGGGTTGCCCGTGAACTGGGCCTCCGTGAAAGCGGGTATCGGCTCGTGGTCAACTGTGGGGCGGACGCAGGACAGACGGTGAACCATCTCCATGTCCACCTGCTCGCCGGACGGGTTTTCGGATGGCCGCCGGGATAGCTCCGAGTGAGAGAGAAGGGGGGGAACGCATATGACACAGGTCGTTCGACGCGACAACGAATCCCTCGAAGATGCTCTCAAGCGCTTCAAGCGAGAGGTATCCAAGGGAGGCATACTGCGTGAGGCGCGCAGGCGGAAGCATTACGAAAAACCCAGTGAGGCCAAGAAAAGAAAGAGAGAGGACGCTTCAAGAAAACGTAGAAGAAGATAGCGAGGATGTCCCCCGGGGGAAGGCCCAAGGGTAAACCCCCGGCGGGGGAGGATCGCCGGTTAAGAAACGAAGCGGAAGATCGAGTAAGCCCAAGATAGTCCCAGGTGAAGAGGGGGCCCCGGCCAAGGCGGGGCCCCCTCTTGACGTAGAGACCCCGGGTCGTCGTGATAAAATGAAAAAAACCCGGAAACAGGGGGTCCGAGCCATGCGTTGTCCCAAGTGCGGCCTGATGGAGACCAGGGTCCTCGAGACCAGGACAGCTGGTGAGGGGAGGGTCATCCGCCGGCGAAGAGAGTGCCCGGGGTGCCAGTACCGCTTCACCACCTATGAAAGGTTCGAGGACCGCCCCGTGCTCTGGATCATCAAGAAGAGCGGCCAAAGGGAAGCTTTTGACAGGGAAAAATTGCTCAAGGGGTTAGCCAAGGCCTGTGAAAAGTTGCCTGTACCCCTGGAGCAGATAGAAGAGGCCGTTTCCAGGATCGAGGAAGCCCTGAGAGGGACCGGCCAGGGGGAGGTATCGAGTTTGACCGTGGGGTCCCTGGCCATGGAGGAATTGCGGGACATTCACAAGGTGGCTTACGTGAGGTTCGCCTCTGTTTACCGGGAATTCACCGACGTCTCCCGTTTCGTGGAGGAGATCTCGAGGCTCCGGGAGGAGCGGAACGGCTTCCGGTAGCCACCCAAAGAAAAGACATTGATAGTCAACTCTCTCGGTACAATATTCCTTCGATAGAGTATAATGATCGCGTTAAGCGCAAGGGTTTTGTGAAGCCTGTACCCGCTTCCGGAGGGGTCGGTGCCTGACCTCTTCGGGGGCGGCCTTTCGTGGGAAGAGAGGTGGTTGACCCTTTTGTGAGGGGCATCCTGGTGCCCTGGAAGCCGGAATCGTGTAGAATCGGTTTTACGGTGACAATACATCTGGAGGTGAGCTTAAGTGAAAAAAGGTCTTGTATTGGGTGTGATCGTGGTGATCGCGGTCATAGGGTTCATGATGATCCAGGGGCAGAAGGCACCCGAGGCCCCGGCACCGGAACCCGCCGCTGAAGCGCCCGCGCCTGAACCAGCGGAAGAGCCGGAAGAGCCTGAAGAGGAGCAAGCGGCGGTTGAGGGCGGCGTGATCCACGTGGGCGTCTACCTTCCCCTGACCGGTCAGAACGCCTTCGGCGGCCAGCTGGAGCTCGACGGCGTCAAGATGGCCCATGAGGAGAAGCCCGAGGTGCTCGGCAGGAAGGTGGAGCTCAGCGTCGTGGACAACAAGTCCGACAAGGTGGAGTCGGCCAATGCCGTGAAACGGCTCATCGAAAGGGATAACGTCGTGGCCGTGATCGGTTCCTACGGGTCGTCCCTCGCGATGGCCGGCGGTGAAGTGGCCGAAAGCGCCGGCATCCCGATGGTCGGGACCTCCTGCACGAACCCCCTAGTCACCCAGGGCAAGAAGTACATCTTCCGCGTTTGCTTCATCGACCCCCTCCAGGGAGCTGGAGCCGCCACCTACGCCTACAAGGTCATCGGCGCCAAGAAGGCGGCCCTGCTGACCGACGTGGCCAACGACTATGCAGTGGGGCTTGCCGGTTTCTTCGAGAAATCCTTCCTTAAACTCGGGGGAGAGATCGTAGCCAAGTTGAATTACAACTCCGGCGACCAGGACTTCACCGCACAGTTGACCGAGATCATCAGCAAGGAACCCGACATCATGTTCATCCCGGCTTACTTCGCCGAGGGAGCCATCATAATGAAGCAGGCCCAGGAACTGGGCGTGGACTTCCAGATCATGGGCGGGGATGCCATGGACAACCCCAAGATCGTCGAGATCGGCGGCGATGCCGTCGAGGGGTTCGTCCACACGACTTTCCCCTACGATCCTTCGATGAAGGAGATGAACCCCGTCGCCAGGCGTTTTACCGACAACTGGCTGGCCAAGCGCTCCGATGACCCGAACGTCAACGCTGCCCTCGGTTATGACTCCTACATGATCCTCGCCGATGCCATCGAGAGGGCCGGCAGCACCGACCCTGAAGCGATCACCGCCGCGCTGGCAGCCACCAAGGATTTCGAGGGTGTGACCGGGCTCACCACCATCAACGAGACCCACGACGCCGAGAAGCCCATCGGCATCGTGCAGATCAAGGATGGCAAGAAGCAGTATATTGCAACGATCACTCCCGAACTGTAAACTGTACTTTTGATCCAAGCCGCTCTCCACGGGAGAGCCGTCGCGGTTCGCGCGGGGGAGGAAAGAGTTCCCTCCCCCGCCTTTTACGTGATCGCAAGGGGGAGCACACATGAGCCTGGCTATGTTCGTCCAGCACCTTTTAAACGGACTCACCCTCGGGAGCCTCTACGCCCTCATAGCCATCGGTTACACCATGGTCTACGGCATCTTGAGGCTGATCAACTTCGCCCATGGCGAGATCTTCATGCTGGGTGCCTACTTTGTCTTCTGGGGGGTGACCCTTTTCCGCCTTCCCTGGTTCATCGCCGTCATCGGGGCCATCGTGGTGACCTCTTTCGCCGGGGTCATCGTTGACAGGGTGGCCTACAAACCCTTGCGGAACGCCCCCAGGATCTCGGCCCTGATAAGCGCTATCGGGGTTTCCTTTTTTCTGCAGAACTTCGCGATCGTCGTTTTCTCCGCCATACCCAGGGAAGTGCAGCGCCCGGCATGGCTTGTAAAGGTGATCATCGTCGGCAAGGTGAGGATCCTCCCGCTGACCCTCGTTGTCCCGGCGCTATCCTTCGTCCTGATGATGGGACTGCTTTACGTGGTGTACAAGACCAAGCCCGGCCTCGGCATGAGGGCTATCTCGAGGGACATCGAGACGAGCCGCCTCATGGGAGTGCCCGTGAACAGGATAATAGCCCTTACCTTCGGGATGGGTTCCGCCCTGGCGGCCGCTTCAGGGATAATGTGGGCCCTGAGGTACCCCCAGCTACAACCGGTGATGGGCGTCATACCGGGTTTCAAGGCTTTCATCGCGGCGGTTTTCGGGGGCATTGGCTCCATTCAGGGAGCGGTCATCGGGGGGATGGTCCTCGGCCTTATGGAGATCATGATCGTGGCCTTCATGCCTTCCCTGGCAGGTTTCAGGGACGCCTTCGCCTTCATTCTTTTGATCATCATCCTTCTCATCATGCCCACGGGGCTCATGGGTGAGAAGCTGGAGGATAAAGTGTGATGGACCCGAAGAATAAAAGAAATTACGCCCTCAACGGGATCGCTGTTCTCCTCCTGGTCGGCGCCCTTTTCTGGTCCAAGGCCAACTTAGACGGTTACAAGATCCAGATAATGAACCTTATAGCGGTCAACATCATTCTCGCCTTGAGCCTGAACCTCATCTACGGGTTCACCGGGCTTTTCTCGCTGGGCCACGCCGGTTTCATGGCCATCGGGGCCTACACCTGCTCCCTTCTCATCCTGCCCGCCACGTACAAACAGACCATGTTCCTCCTCCAGGCTCCCATTTGGCCCTTTTCGGTGATGCACGCACCCTTTTTCATCGCCGTCATCATCGCCGGCCTGGCGGCCGCCTTTTTCGGTTTCCTGATAGGCCTTCCGGTCCTAAGGCTCGGGGGGGATTATCTCGGGATAGCGACCCTCGGTTTCGCCGAGATCATAAGGGTGCTGGCCAACAACATGCCCCGCGTCACCAACGGGGCCCTGGGTTTGAAAGGGATCCCTTCCTATTCAAACCTCTGGTGGAACTACGGCTGGTGCCTCCTGACCCTCTACGTGATGATCCGCCTCGTGCGGAGCAACTTCGGGAACGCCCTCAAGGCGATAAGGGACGACGAGGTTGCGGCACGGGCCATGGGGATCAATACATTCCGCTACCGGCTGACATCCTTCACGATCGGCGCTTTCTTCGCCGGCGTGGGAGGGGCCCTGTTGGCAAGTCTCCTTACAACGATCGACCCGAGGATGTTCATCTTCACCCTGACCTTCAACGTGCTGATGATCGTGGTGACGGGGGGACTTGGCTCGATCACCGGCACGGTCCTGGCGGGCATCGTGATCACCGTCCTGCTCGAATGGCTCCGGTTCGTCGAGAACCCGATCACCTTCGCCGGCATGACGGTTCCCGGGGTACCGGGCATGCGGATGGTGGTGTTCTCCCTGGCACTCCTGTTCATCATCCTTTTCAGGCACCAGGGGATCATGGGGAGGCGTGAATTCAGCTGGGACTGGCTCTTCGGCCTCTTCCGGAAAAGGAGAGAAGCCTGATGCCCAATAGTGACGCCGTCCTCGAGACAGATGCCCTCACAATACGTTTCGGCGGCCTCGTCGCCGTCAGGGACTTCTCGGTGCGTATCCCCAGGGGCAGCATCGTTGGCCTTATCGGGCCGAACGGCGCTGGAAAGACCACCTGCTTCAACATGGTGACGGGTTTTTACAAACCGACGGAGGGGAAGATCCTTTTCAACGGGCAGGATATCACGGGGTGGCTTCCCCACAAGGTATGCTCGGCCGGGATAGCCAGGACCTTCCAGAACATCAGGCTTTTCCACACGGCCAGTGTCATCCAGAACGTCATGGTGGGGGCCAGGGTCCGCCAGGGCACCACCTGGTGGCACGCCCTTCTCAACCTGCCTTCCTTCTGGAAAGAGGAGAGGGGAGTTGCGGGAGAAGCCCCAGCTCCTGCTCGATGCCGTGGGCCTTAAGCATCTTGCCGACGAGGAATCGGGGGGCCTATGGCGCCCAGCGAGTGCTGCTGGAGTTGGCCAGGGCCCTGGCCACGGACCCGACCTTCCTCCTCCTCGACGAACCGGCCGCCGGCATGAACCCCAACGAGACTCAGGAACTGATGGGTTTCGTCAAGGATATCAGGACCAGGTTCAACCTGACCATACTGCTGATAGAGCATGACATGAGGGTAGTGATGGGTATCTGCGAACACATATGGGTACTCGATTATGGCGTGACCATAGCCGAGGGCCGGCCCGAGGAGATCCGATCCAATCAGAAAGTCATCGAGGCCTACCTTGGAGAGGAGTACGTCCGCGATGCTTAGTATAAAGGACCTCCACGTCCATTACGGCGGGATACATGCCATCAAGGGGATCTCCCTGGAAGTGCCCAGGGGCAAGGTCGTCACCCTCATCGGGGCCAACGGCGCGGGGAAAAGTTCCACCCTCCGGGCTATCGCCGGGATCGTCAAAAAAAGCAGCGGTTCCATAGAGCTCGAGGGCAGGGAGATCTCCGGCCTTGCCCCGGAAGACATAGTCAAGTCGGGGATAATGATGGCGCCGGAGGGGAGGAAGATCCTCCCCCACCTCACCGTACTGGAGAACCTCAAGCTCGGCGCTTTCAGCAGAAACGACCCGGAGGGGATCGACCGTGACCTCGCCTGGGTATATGAACTCTTCCCCAGGCTCAAGGAGAGGGCATGGCAAAAGGGGGGCACCCTCTCCGGCGGGGAGCAGCAGATGCTTGCCGTCGGCAGGGCCCTTATGGGTTCGCCCAGCCTCCTTATGCTCGATGAGCCTTCACTGGGGCTGGCGCCCATCCTGGTGAAGGATGTCTTCGATATTATCCAGGCCATAAACAACGAGGGCAAGACAGTCCTGCTGGTGGAGCAGAACGCCTATGCCGCTCTTAAGATCGCCGACGCGGCCTACGTCCTGGAAGTTGGAAGGATTGTGCTCTTGGGTACGGGTAAGCAACTGTTGAATGACCCGAAGGTCCGTGAAGCCTACCTGGGAGGGTAGGGCGAAGGGGGTCCCTCCGCGGAGCGGGGACCCTCCCTAAACGCGGTGCTGGAGGTGCGTGAGCCCTGAATATCTGGAATCTGCCCAACGTCCTGAGCCTCTCCAGGGTCTTTCTAGCCCCCCTTGTCATGGTCTTCCTCACCCTCAGGGGTCAGTTCGGCAACATTTTGGGGCTCCCCTTCGGTGACATACTCGCCGGGCTGGTCTTCACCATTGCGGCTCTCACCGATACCTTCGACGGGTACTTCGCCAGGAAGCACGGCATGGTCACCAACCTGGGCAAGATCATCGATCCCCTGGCCGACAAGATACTCGTGATCGCCGCCCTGATCTCCCTTGTCCAACTTCAGCGGCTGCCGGCCTGGATCGTGGTCATTATCCTTTCCAGGGAGTTCTTCGTGACCGGCCTCCGAATGGTCGCCGCCTCGGAGGGAGTGGTGATCTCTGCGTCGAGGGGTGGAAAGGTAAAGACCGTTACCCAGGTCATAGCCATCCTCCTCATGATCTTCGACCTTCCCGGGGGGCTACCGGCCATGTGGGTCGCCCTGGTCGCCACGCTGTGGTCCGGGATGGAGTACCTGGTCAAGGCTAAAAGCCTCCTTTCCTGACCCCCCCTTTTTTCCACCCTTCAAGAGGTTCCCCGGGGCGGCCCGTCAACTGAATAGGGGCCGCCCCTTTTTTGACGCTCCCTACGGGGGGGAATATAATGACACTTTGAGGAGCGCTCCCCGCTTCGACGCCGATCGAGGTGAAATGAATGTTTGAAGCATTGAAGAAGACCCTGGGGCTCGATCGTAACGAAAGGACCCTTAAGCGCTACGCCACGGTCGTGACCAGGATAAATGACCTGGAAGGGTCGATGCGATCCCTTCCCGAGGTCGAACTGGCCGGCCTGGGGCCTCTTTTCAGGCAGAGGGCCATGAAGGGTGAAGCCCTCGATGAAATGCTCCCCGAGGTCTTTGCCGCCGTCAGGGAGGCATCGAGGAGGACCCTGGGACTCCGGCATTTCGATGTACAGCTCATGGGGGGGATGGCCCTCCACGAGGGCAAGATCGCCGAGATGAAGACCGGCGAAGGCAAGACCTTGGTGGCGACCCTGGCCGTGGCCTTGAACGCCCTGAAAGGCGAAGGGGTGCACCTGGTCACGGTCAACGACTACCTGGCCAAGCGGGACGCCGAGTGGATGGGGCCGATCTACAGGTATCTCGGGCTCTCCGTGGGCGTGATCTACGCCTTCATGGACCAAGGCGAAAGGATGGAGGCCTACAGGGCCGACGTGACCTACGGCACCAACAGCGAATTCGGTTTTGACTACCTCAGGGATAACATGGCCATCCTCGCCTCCCAGCTGGTCCAGCGGGAGCATTCCTACATAATCCTCGACGAGGTCGACTCCATCCTCATCGACGAGGCTAGGACGCCCCTCATCATCTCGGGTCCCTCCGAGGACAACGTGGAGGTCTATAGGAAAGCCGACGACGTCGCCAGGAGGCTCCGCCAGGGGGAGGACTTCGAACTGGAGGAGAAGGAGCGGAACGTAGCCCTCACCGAGGCGGGGATAGCCAAGTGCGAAAAGATTCTCGGCCTGCCCGACCTTTTCACCGACTACCAGAGGTCCGAGCTGGGTCACAGGATCGTCCAGGCCCTGAAGGCCCACCACCTTTTCCAGAGGGATGTCCATTACGTCAACAAGGACGGCGAGATAGTGATCGTTGACGAGTTCACCGGGAGGCTGATGTTCGGGAGAAGGTACTCCGACGGGCTTCACCAGGCGATAGAGGCCAAGGAGAGGGTCAGCGTCGGAAAGGAGAACCAGACCCTCGCCACGATAACCCTCCAGAACTATGTGCGGATGTACGGCAAGGTGGCGGGCATGACGGGAACGGCCGCCACCGAGGAAGAGGAGTTCAAGGACATTTACGGGCTGGAGGTGCTGGTGATACCCACCCACATGCCCATGATCAGGAAGGATAATCCCGATGTGATATTCCGGACCAGGAGGGAGAAATTCGCCGCCGTGGCGGACGACGTGGAGGAGACCCACAGGACGGGGCAACCGGTCCTGATAGGGACCACCTCCATCGAGAGTTCGGAAACCCTGGGGAAGATCCTGAAGGCCAGGAGGATCGAGCACAGGATCCTCAACGCCAAGTACCACGAGATGGAGGCCCACATTGTAGCCCAGGCGGGGAGGCTGGGGGCGGTGACGGTGGCCACCAACATGGCCGGTCGCGGGACCGATATTGTCCTGGGGGGGAACCCCCTTTTCCTGGCCAGGGAGGAGGCCCAGAAGAAGGGCGTTGACCACGACTCCGACACCGGGGCCTTCGAGGGGATCCTCGCGGCGAAGAAGGAGGAATGCGACCGGGAGCATGCCGGCGTCGTCGATCTCGGGGGACTCAAGATCATCGGCACGGAACGGCACGAGTCCCGCCGCATAGACAACCAGCTCCGGGGCAGGAGCGGCCGCCAGGGGGACCCCGGCTGCAGCACCTTTTACCTTTCCCTCGAGGATGACCTTCTTCGCCTCTTCGGCTCCGACAGGATAAGCGGATTCATGGAAAAACTCGGCCTCGAGGAGGGCGAGTACATAGAGCACGGCCTGCTTACCAAGGCCATAGAGACGGCCCAGAAACGGGTGGAGGAGTTCCACTTCGATATCCGGCGCCAGCTCCTGATGTACGACAACGTGATGAACCAGCAGCGGGAGGCAATTTACCAGGAACGGAGGAGGATCCTGACCGAGCCAGACCTGGCCGATCATGGCCGCCAACTGGTGGGAGACGCCATCGACGGCATCCTGGACCGCTTCTTCCCCGAGGGCGGGGAACCTCAACCCCAGGCCGTGTCGGTCTCCCTCAAGAGCGTCCTTTGGCCGGGCATCGAAAAGCACCTTGAGGGTGTGGATACCCCGCAAGGGCTGGAAGCGGCCCGTGCAGTGCTGATGGAAGAGGTCACCCGGAGGATCGACGGGAAGATCCAGGAACTGGGGACGGACAACGCAAATGAAATGATAAGGTTCCTGCTCCTCAACGTCCTCGATTCAGCCTGGAAGGAGCACCTCCTGGCCATGGACGAACTTAGGCGGGGGATCGGCCTGAGGGCCATCGGCCAAAAGGATCCGCTTCTTGAATACCAGTTTGAATCCTATAATCTTTTCCAGGAGATGATGGAGCGGGTTCGGCTCTCCTTCGCCCAGTATTTCTTCAGGGTCACGGTGATGACGCCGGGCTCGGCTCCCGCCAGGCCTACGGCCTCCCGAAGGGAGACCCGCGACGCGGTATCGCCCCTCGCCGCCGGCGAACCCGGTGACTCACCGAGGCCGCAACCGGTGAGGAGCGCCCCGAAGGTTGGAAGGAACCAGCCTTGCCCCTGCGGCAGCGGGAAAAAGTACAAGCACTGTTGCGGAAAGAATGCCTGAGGACCGGACCGGTCGTCCTGCACCTACGAGTACGAGGGAGTGATTCTTTTGAGATCGAGACCCTTTTTTTTCGCGCTGATAGTAGTGGTAGCGTTCACCCTTCGCGGTACAGCCCATGGTCAGGACATCCCAGCCCTTCTCTCAAGGACCCTGGATGAAGCCCCCTCCCTGCAAGCCCTGGGGTTGGGGAAGGGGACCGTGGTCCTGAGGGATATAAATTACCGCCTCCTGGCCGACGGAAAAACGGAAAGGACCACCACCCTTTTCCTCTACGAGGGCGAAAACCTACCCGACAACTGGAGAAACTGGGAGATCCCCATCCCCGAAGGGGGCGAGGCCTCCGTCTTGGAATCGGCCCTTTATGACCCTTACAGCCGCCGGGTAAGGTTCCCCCTTATCCCGAGGGAGGTCGAAAGGGGCGGGGTCCGGATGATCGAGGTGAGGCTCCCCAACGACTTCGAGGGCAACATCCTCGCCTTGTCCTACCGGGAGGCCCTCCCCACGAGGATGAACCTCGAGGACGCCGTGCCCATCGACCTTGACCTTGCCCAGTGGGAACAGAAGATCACCCTGGCGGTGCCCTCCGGGGTTGAACCGGCCTGGCTGGGTGAAGATCTTCCCGAACCACATGTTAGCAGGGACGGCGCCGAGGATGTCTATAGCTGGAGCATCATAAACACCCCTGCTTACGAAGGGGCCTCCCTTTCCCCCGGGAAGGGGCGCTGGCTGGTATTCAGCCTCAGGAAGGGCATCCAGTACTCTCTCTCCGACGTCGCCGTGCTGGCCGCCTCCCGCGATGCCCCTCCCCCTCCGCGGGTAGCGTCCCTCTTGAAGGACCCCGATAGATCGAGGAGGGGGATCGGCATCATGGAGTACATGAACGATCCAGACCGCGTCGATCGTTCCCTCCCTCCCGACCTAGTCAGGGCGGCCGCCGGGACACCGGCAGAGGGCCCCTGGACAGAGTGGGAGGCCTCGTTCCTCCTGGGGGATTGGCTGCGGAAGGCCGGCTGGGGCGTGGCAACCTGCTGGGACCCGCGGGTCCCCCTCCCGGATGGGTCGCCGGCCACGGTAAAGGCATGGGGGAAACCCGTACTGTCGGTAAAGCCCGCCGACGGGAAACCCTTCATGTTCGAGATAGGGCAGGCCGTAAAGCCAGGTTCCATGCCGCCGAGGCTCTGGGGTAGGACCCTGCATTACCTTGATGGAGGCACTCCTTCGAGAATGGTATTGCCTTCGGGTGGGCCCGGAGACCACCGCCTTTCCATCAATTGGGCCATCGAAGTCGCCCCGGACGGTATGGCCACGGGCGATTTGACGGTTACGGCCGGAGGAGCCTGGGTCGAGGTCCTGGCCGGCGGGGGCGCCGCCGGGAAAGACGCCGCGGTCAGGATGCTGGCCTCCTTTTCTTGGCCTTCTACCCCGGGGGTATCCCTCCAAGAGGTGACGGTGGAAAGGCCCGGCACGGCTTTGAGGGTCAAGGTCCCCATCCATACTAGGATCGCTATCCCCGGCGGCGAAGGGCTGCTGCTCAGGATGCCCTCGGTGGTGATGCCCTGGCAACGTTCGGTAGCCGAAAAAAGGGTTGCCGGGGATATCCGTTTCCCCTTCGTCTTTGAACAGACCGCCGCCATCGTCCTCCCCGAGGGGTTCAAGGTCATGGTCCTTCCAGTGACTCGGCCCTACGACGCTGGGCAGGTCAAGCTGGAGGAGTCTATAAGGGTTAAGAAGGAGCGCACCCTGGCGGCGGAACAGAAGACCGTAGTATCGACGGCCAAGCTGGAAGAGCAGGCCCAACAAGCCCTGGCGAACGTCGTCCGACAGCAGATCGGCTGGAACGAGGCCACAGTGCCCTTGAAGAAAAGGTGACCGAAAGCGGGGCGAGACCATGAAGAAAGACATAGAGACCGTCATAAAGGAAATGCTGGCATCATCGATCGGGAAGATTGCCCAAGAGAAGGGGGTACCCTTGGAGGGGGAAGTCCCCGTGGAGGTGGAGAGGGGAAGAAGGGAAGGCCAGGGGGACTGGGCCACCAACGCCGCCATGCAGTGGGCCCGTACCTTCGGAGAGAGACCCCTTGAAGTGGCCCGCAGGATAGTCTCCCTTCTGCCGGAAAATCCCCTCGTGGAGAGGGTCGAGGTGGCCGGACCGGGTTTCATAAACTTTTTCCTCTCCCGGTCGTGGATGACCGGGACCATCGAGGATATCCTGGAGCTGGCGGGCGATTACGGCAGGAGTGATTCCGGCGGCGGACGAAGGGTCCAGGTGGAGTTCGTGAGCGCCAACCCGACGGGGCCTCTCCATGTCGGCCATGGCAGGGGCGCCGCCGTGGGTGACATCTGCGCGAGGATCCTTTCCTTCGCCGGGTGGGATGTCGAGAGGGAGTACTACATCAACGACGCCGGTCTCCAGATGGAACTCCTGGGGAAGTCGACCCAGTCCCGGTACTTCGAGATCTGCGGTCGCCCCGGGGAGGTCCCCTTCCCGGAGGACGGCTACAAGGGCGGCTACATCCTTGATCTCGCCCGGCAGCTGCTGGACTCCGAGGGAGAGCGATTCCTGGACATTTCCCCAGGGGAGTCCCTTCCCTTTTTCACCAAGTACGCCAATGAGGTCATCCTGGAGGACATCCGCAAGACCCTTGAAGACTTCGGCGTGAAGTTCGACGTCTGGTTCTCGGAGAAGTCCCTCTACGACGGGGTCAAGATCCCCAAAATGCTTGAGACCCTCAAGAAGAACGGCTTCGCCTTCGATGCCGACGGGGCGACCTGGTTCAAGGCCACGGCCTTCTCGGACGACAAAGACCGAGTCCTCATCAGGAGCAACGGGGCCCCCACCTATTTCGCCTCTGATATCGCCTATCACAAGGACAAGTACGACCGCGGCTTTGACATGGTGATCGACGTGTGGGGGGCCGACCATCACGGCTACATCCCAAGGATGAAGGCCGCGGTGCAGGCCCTCGGCCGGAGGGAGGAAGACCTCCAGATCCTCCTGATACAATTCGTGAATCTCCACAGGGGAGGGCAGCAGGTGTCCATGTCGACCCGTTCCGGCGAGTTCGTCACCCTGGCGGAGGTAATAGAGGAGGTAGGGGTCAACGCCACGAGGTATTTCTTCGCCATGAGGCGTTCCGACAGCCACCTTGATTTCGACCTGGACCTGGCCAAGAGCGCCTCGACGGACAACCCGGTTTTTTACGTCCAGTACGCTCACGCGAGGATACACAGTATTTTCAGGGAAGCGGCGGCCAGGGGCGTGATAATGCCGAAACCACAGGATGTCGACCTTTCCGTGCTGGTCGAACCGGAGGAGATAGGCCTGGTGAAGAGGTTATCGGCCTTCCCCGAGGAAGTCGAAAAGGCCGCCGCCGACCTCGCCCCTCACAGGATTGTTTTTTACGCCTACGACCTGGCGGGGGATTTTCATTCCTTCTACAACGCCCACCGGGTCCTGGGGGTGGGGCCTGAACTGGAGGGCGCCAGGCTCATCCTCTCCGAGGCGACGAGGGTGGTCCTGGCCAACGCCCTTTCCCTGCTGGGGATAAGCGCGCCGGAGAAGATGTAGGAATGATCCGCCTGCGCTGGGTGGCCCTGATCACGGCCGGTCTCTGCTTCCTGGCGATCGTCGGAACAGCCTACATCCTGGAGCTCAGGAAGATAGGAAGGCTTGGCTCCATCGTGGACGAAAGGATGGACCGCCTTGTCGCCGTTACTAGGGACGTCCAGGTCCTGAAGGAAAAAATTCTTTTTTACAGGACACCCGAGGGCGTTGCCCGGCTCGCCCGGGAGCAGTTCAACCTGACCCTCCCCGGTGAGAGGATCTTCCGGGTCGAGGTGGTTTCCAGGGACTTGTTGCCGGAAGAGGGCCCCTAGCGTATAATGTTCTGCCGTATGTCCCTGTCTCCCCGGGGTGGGGAGACCTTAGGCCAAAGGGAGGAGGTGTATGACGTGCGATCGTATGAAATGGTCACGATCTTCCAGGCCGACCTGGAGGACCATGAGTCGGCGGTGGGGGAGATCGAAGGGGTCGTGCGCAACCTGGGGGGAGAGATCGTTGAGAGCAGTTCCTGGGGGAAGAGGCGCTTCGCCTATCCCATCCAGAAACAGGCCGAGGGGTTTTACGCGGTCCTTACCTTTACTCTCGACCCTTCCCAGGTCAGCGAACTGGAACGGTTGCTGAAGCTCAAGCCCCAGGTTTTAAGACACCTGGTTATTGCTCTGGATGAAACCTAGGGAGTGATCTCGATGGTCAGAGGTTTCAACAAGGTTATTCTGATGGGCAACCTGGCGAGGGACCCCGAGGTGCGCTACACCACTTCCAAGCAGGCCGTGGCTAAGTTTTCCGTGGCCGTCAACCGCCAGTGGAAAAACAGGGAAGGCGAAGTCCAGGACCAGGTCGACTTCATCCCCGTGGCGGTCTGGGGCGCCCAGGCTGAGAACTGCGAGAGATACCTCCGGAAGGGGAGCCCTGTCTTCATCGAGGGAAGGATCCAGGTCCGAAGTTACGAGGCGGGAACCGGCGAAAGACGGTGGTTTACCGAGGTGGTGGCCCAGGGCGTCACGTTCCTGGGTTCCCGCAGGGACGGCGAGGAGGCGTACCCTCCGGAAGACGAACAGGCCCCCCCGTCGAGGGGCGGCAGCCTCAGGGAAAAGGGTTTCGAGGATGATTACGTGAGGGATATATCCGAGCTGGACGAAATCAAGGACGAGGGCGAGGACGCGGATATCCCCTTCTGACAGTTTTTTGGTTCCCTTGAAGGGAAGGAGGTTCGTGATGGCCTTTTCACCGAGGACCGGCGGAGGCAAGAGAAGCAAGAGAAGAAAACCTAAGGTCTGTATGTTCTGCATGGAGAAAATTGACCACATTGATTACAAGGATGTGGATAAACTCAGAAAGTACATAAGCGAGCGCGGAAAGATCGTCCCCAGGAGGGTGACGGGAAACTGCGCCAAGCACCAGAGGCAGCTCACGGAGGCGATCAAAAGGGTGCGCTACCTCGCTCTCCTTCCCTACAGCGCCGAGTAGGAAAGGAGACCCCTGTTCATCGCGGGGGGAGGAGCCCAGGCTTCTCCCCCCGTTCTGTCGGGAGGTCGTTTTTTATGGACAGGACCAGGGCCCTGGTTGAATCATCGCTGCTCGTAGCCCTTTCCGCGGTGCTTTTCCTCGCGGGTCATTTCCTCCCCCTGGTAGGGATGGTGTTCTCTCTCGTTTGCCCCGCCCCCCTTGTAGTCCTGGGCCTTAGGCACAGCCTGGGAAGGGCGGTGCTGGGGGTAGTGGCGGCGACGATCATCTCGGCCGCCTTCACGGGTGTGGTGGGTGCCCTTTTCTTCTGCTTCGGTTTCGGTTTCCTGGGCATAGCCCTCGGGGTCCTGGGCAGGCGTTTCGACAGGGCCGTCGATATCATCCTCTACGGGATCCTGGTTTCCCTGGGGAGCAAACTCATCCTGATGGTGATCGCCATAAAGCTCACGGGGATCAACCCCTTCGGGCTCGAGGAGGCGGAGATCCTGCCCATGATCGAGAGGATCTCCTCGGTCTATTCAAGCCTGGGCATGTCGAAGGAGTCGCTCTCCGCGGCCAAGGAGCAGATGCGGGCCACCCTCTCCCTGGTCCCGCTGATCTTTCCCGCCCTTCTCGTTATGGCAGCAACGGTGGACTGCTTCCTCAGCTATGTAGTGAGCGCCGCAGTTCTGAAAAGGCTGGGCAGGGAAGTCCTTCCACGGCTCCCGGAGTTCAGCCGGTGGCGCTTCCCCAAGAGCATTTTTTGGGCCCTCGTGGCCTCCATGGCGCTCCAGCTGGCTGGGACCTATCATCCTTCGGCGGCCTTTTTGCAAAAGACGGCCCTGAACCTGCGCCTCCTGGTAACGACCCTGTTCTTTTTCCAGGGGCTGGCCGTGGGCTGGTTCTTCATGGGTTCCAGGGGACTGGGCCGTTTCCTGAAGGTCGCCTTGACACTGGTCGTCATGGTCGTCCCCTTTTTTGCGCAGTTGGTCCTTATTTTGGGTATCATTGATGTGTGGTTCGACCTGCGGTCGAGGTTCCGGGGGGGAAGAGAATGAAAGTCATCCTGCTGACGGATGTACCAAAAGTGGGGAAAAAGGGCGACCTGGTCGACGTGGCCGAGGGGTACGGGAGGAATTACCTGATCCCGAGGAAGATGGCGGAAGAGGCGACCAGTGAGAGGCTGAAGGAGTGGGAACAGCACCAGAGAACGAAGGAAGTCAGGGCCAGGCGGGAGGAGGAGGAGGCCTGGGAAAGCAGGGCCCTCCTCCAGGGGAAACAGGTCGTGCTCAAGGTCACAGCCGGGGAGAGGGGGAAGCTGTTCGGGAGCGTCACGGCGACCCAGGTGGCGGAAAGGGTCGAGGAAAAGTTCGGTGTCCCCGTCGATAAAAAGGACGTCCGGCTTCCTTCGCCGGTGAAGGAGTTGGGTTCCTACCCCTTTTCAATAAAATTGCACCAGGGGGTTGAAGCGGAGATGACCCTGAAGGTGGAGGACGAAAGGGTTGAATGACCAGCTCTTTGAGAGGATTCCACCCCACAGCATCGAAGCCGAGAGGGCGGTGATAGGGGGCTGCCTTCTCGCGGATGATGCCCTGACCGTGTGCCTGGACGCGCTCCTGCCGGAGGATTTCTACGACGGGAGCCATCGGCAGGCCTTCCAGGTCATGAGGGAAATGGCCGAAAAGGGGAAACCCGTGGATCCCCTCACCTTCCTCGAGGATCTGTCCAGGAGAGGGCTCGCCTCGGCCCTGGGGGGCCAGGGTTTCATAGCGGGGCTCGTGGATTCCGTCCCCACCACGGCCAACGTCGAGTACCACGCCAGGATCGTACGGGACAAGTCGATCCACCGCAGGCTGATCCAGGTTGGCGCCGAGATAGCCCGCCTGGGCTACTCGGAAGACAGGGAGATCGAGGACGTGATGGACCAGGCCGAGCGGGCGGTCTTCGAGATCACCCAGAGAGGCAGCCAGGTCCCCTTCAGGAAGGTGGGGGATGTCCTCGGTCCCGCCTTCCGGACCATCGAGGAGAAATTCCACTCACCTGACAGTTCGGTGACGGGTGTCCCCAGCGGTTTCGACGATTTCGAGAGGATCACCGGTGGGTTCCAGCCGGGCAGCCTCAACATAATCGCCGCTAGGCCCTCCATGGGGAAGACTGCCCTGGCCCTCGATATCGGTATGCACGCTTCGGTTGACAGGGGGATACCGGTCCTGATGTTCAGCCTCGAGATGGGAGCGGAACAGCTGGTCCAGCGCATGCTGGGATCCAGGGCCAGGGTGGATGTCCACGATCTGCGGACGGGGATGTTCCACGAAAGCGCCTGGGAAAAGCTGGCCACCGCGGCGGGTGACCTTTCGAGGGCCCCCTTTTTCATCGATGACAGTTCCGTGCTGACGACGCTGGAACTGCGCGCCCGGTCCAGGCGGTTCAAATCCCAGGTCATGAGATCCGGTAGCGGGTTGATCGTGGTCGATTACCTCCAGTTGATGCAGTTGACCAGGAAAACGGAGAGCAAGCAGCAGGAGGTTGCCGAGATCTCCCGTTCCCTCAAGGCCATAGCAAGGGAGCTCGATGTACCGTTGATAGCTATCTCCCAACTCTCGAGGGCCGTCGAATCGAGGCAGGAAAAGAGGCCCCAGCTTTCGGACCTTCGCGATAGCGGCGCCATCGAGCAGGATGCCGACCTGGTCATCCTCCTTTACCGCCCGGGGTACTACGACGCTCCCGCGGATGAGGACGACAACACCGCCGATGTGATCGTGGCGAAGCACAGGAACGGCCCCACCGGCACCGTAAGGCTCACCTTTTTCAAGGAACACGCCCGTTTTGCGAGCCAGGCCTGGTCGTCATGAATGGGGTGGGAATGCCCATCCGAGGAAGGCCGCACCGATCATCCGCCCCATCCAGAGGTGAGGCAATTGACCGGAGATCCAGGTGACGTCGGTTTCTTCAAAGGCGGTGGATCAAATCGGCCGGTAAAGGCGAGCCTTGCCCCCGAACCCCTGGCCACGATCCTCCTTTTTTTCGCGCTCTCGTTCCCGAACCTGGTTTTCTCGGGACCCTTCTGGTACGAGGCTCTTCACCTCATGAAATGGGCCGCTGTTTTCGTCCCGGTGGGCTTTCTGATAGTCCTGGTCGGAATGAGGATAACGCTCATGAAAGGTGTCAGGGAAGGTTTCGCCCTCGACCCCTTCGGCGCGGTGTGGCTTTTCCTCGTACTGTTCCTGATCCTTCAACCCCTTTGGGCCCCGATTACATCGGTACCGACCTTCACAAGGGAGTGGTTTTTCTTCGCCTCCCTCTGGGCGGTCTACATCATCGCCCGCAACGGGACCTACGCCAAGAGCCTGCCTATCCTGCTTTGGCTTGCCGCCCTGTCGGGGGCCCTGAATGTCCTTTTCGCGGAACTGCAGATTCATGAGTTGCACCATCTTTTCCCCTTCGTTTACCCGACCCCGGGAAAATATATAGGCAACACGGGGCAGCAAAACATGTTCGGGCTATGGGTGGCCATGGTCATGATGGGTTCCTCCTGGCTGTACTTGCAAGGTGGCCGGGGAGGCGGCATCAGCGGCAGAAAGGGCATCGCCGCGGCGGCCAATCTTTTCTTTTTTGCCGTAAACGCCTGGGGATTATGGAATTCCACGAGCCGTTCAGCCGTCTTTTCCTACGCCGTCGGCCTTTGCGTTCTCGCCCTTCTCTCGGCTCGGTCCATGGGGACCAGGAAGGCCCTTGCGCGGGCTTCGGTCATCCTGGCCCTACTGGCCGCGACCTTTTTCGGGACCCTTCTCTTCGGACGGGGCAACGTCTTCATCATGAAGAGCGTTGAAATGGTCGAGCAATTCAAGACCATAGGGAAGAGGGACAGCATATGGCTGACCACCGCCGAGATGTTTAAAATGCACCCCCTGGGCGGTGTGGGTCTTGGCCATTACAAGTGGAACTACCTCGAGGCCCAGAGGAGGATGGTCGCGAAGCACCCCGACATGAAATGGCAATACACTTACTGGGCTCACAGCGAGATCTTCCAGTGGTTTTGCGAAACGGGGGTGTTCGGGGGCCTGGCCCTCATCGCCCTCGGGGCCTGGTGGCTCCTAAGTTTCTTATCCAGGCTGAGAAGGGGCGACCCCCTGTCGCCGGAAGGGGCCTGGGCTTCTTCCTTTTTGTTCCTGATGTGGTTCGACGCGCTTTGGACACGCCCCTTCCACAGGATCGAGGACGTCCTGTGGCTGGCCTTTGCCTTCGGCATCGCCAACAGGGAACTCCTGCCCTCGTCCTTTTCCTGGACCGAGATCAGGAAGAAATGGGTCCTGAGGAGCCTGGGGCTGACCATGAGCGCCGTCGCCGTCACAGGTTTGTTTTTTTTCGCCCGGGGCATGGAGGGTGACAGGCTCCTCAGGATGGCGTCCATGGCGGAGGACCCCATGACGCGGGTGCGGCTCATTGAAAAGGCGGAGGGGCGCCTGATGGTGAGGGATACAGCGCAAAGGGAGCTGGCCTATCAATACATCAGGATGGCCGTGGATGAGAAAAGGGGAGAGTTGCTCGGGGAGGGGCTCATGAGACTTCATCAGCATTTCAGGCAGGAGCCCCACGCCAGGGACCTCGGCCGGCTGATGGCTTGGTATTCCGACGTGAGGGAGTCCGACCTGCTTGAAAGCGTCGCCCGGTACCTGAAGCCCGGGGCTTACAGCATCAGGGACGGCCAGTTATTGCCTTCGGAGGATTACCAGTTCTTTCGGCTCCGACTGAGGCATTCCGGGTATAAGCCCCCCGCCGCCGGTCAACCGGGAAGAAGAAGTTCGTTATACCGGGGGTAAGGCCAGAACTCCCCGGAGGTCATCCTTTCAGCCGCGTCGCACATTCCCCTCAAGCCCTCGAGGATCGGCACGCCCTCTCCGTCAGCGTTCGAGCCTTCTCATCCGGGCTGAGCGACACCAGGCCGTCCCTGAGGGAGGTCATCCTGTTGACGCCCTCCAGGAGCCCTTCCTTGATGCCCACCAGTTGGTCGACCTGGTCCTCCCAGAGGGAATCTTCACCTCCCGTGACGGCCCGCGATCAAAGACAGGGTAGAGGCCTCGAGGTGAATCTGCTTCGTGACCGCCGGCAGGATGCCCGTCCGTATCATATCCTCCATGACGTTCATTTCGATTCCAGGGTCTTCACATATTGTTCCAGCCTCGTCTCGTAATAACCCCGGATCTCGCGGTCGGAGAAAACGCCGAGCCCGGAAAGAAGTCCCCTGTTCTCGGGGATCAAAAAAAGGGCGAGGGCTTCGCTGGTGCTGTGGGCGACGGGAAGACCCCTCCTCTTGGCCTCTTCGTGCCACTCCCGGGTGTAGCAGTTACCCTCGAACCGGATGTTGCCGCTTTCGAGGGCGGCGTTCCTGATGGCGTCGAGGGCCGCGTCGGCTACGTCGGTCTCGCCTATCCTGGATTCCACCATCTGGGCCATGCGTTCGAGCCCCCAGGCCCATATAGACAGGATCATCGTCATGGGCCCCGCCGGCGACTGCGACGCGCCGGGCGCTCGGAACTCGAACTTGTTGCCCGTGAAGGCTATCGGGGCCGTGCGGTTCCTGTCGGTGTTGTCCATGAGGATATCGGGAAGACGGTTCAACCCCAGGTTCAGGAACGCTTTCGAAGGGAGGTTCTCGGGCAGGCCTTCCCCGATCCGGTCGAAGATGTGGGTCAGGACATCGCCGAGAAAAACGCTCATTATGACCGGGGGAGCCTCGTTTCCGCCGAGCCTCAACATGTTCCCGGGGTTCGCGATGGATGCCCGGAGAAGGCTCCCGTAGCGAGAGATCCCAAGAAGCAGCCCCGAGACGAGGGTTAGGAACTGAATGTTCCTTCTCTGGCTTGAGGAGGGTTTCAGGAGGTTGCGCCCCTCGCTGTCCACCAGGGAGAAGTTCAGGTGCTTGCCGCTCCCGTTGATCTGCGCGAAGGGCTTCTCATGGAGGAGCAACCGCAACCCGTGGCGCGAAGCGACCAGGCGCATCTGTTCCATCAGGACCTGGTTCTGGTCCACAGCCAGGTTGGCCTCGGTGTACTGGGGCGCGAACTCGAACTGGCAAGGGGCCACCTCGTTGTGCCTTGTCTTGATGACGATGCCCAGGGTGCTCATCCGGCAGCCCACCTCTTGCATAAAGGCCATGACCCGTGGGGGGATAGAGCCGAAGTAGTGGTCCTCCATCTGCTGGCCTTTCGGGGTGGGGGCTCCCATGATGGTCCTCCCGCAATACTGCAGGTCGGGCCTCCTGGAGGCCCTCTCCTCGTCCAGGAGGAAAAATTCCTGTTCGGCCCCCAGGGTGGCCCGGACCCACCGCACATTGCGGTTTCCGAAGAGTTTCAGTATCCGGACGGTCACCGCCTCGATTCTCGCTAGTGCTTTCAGCAGGGGGGTCTTCATGTCCAGGGGGGTCCCATCGCCGCTGATGAAGACCGAGGGGATGCAGAGCGTCCCGCCATGATCGCCGCTCACGACGAAGGCGGGGCTTGTGGGGTCCCAGGCCGTAAAGCCCCGGGCCTCGAAGGTTGACCTCATCCCCCCCGAAGGCAGGGATGAGGCGTCCGGTTCGCCCTGAATGAGGTCGGCACCTCCGAAGGTGTCCAGGGGGAGGCCCAATTCGTCCACCGAGAGGAAGGCATTGTGTTTTTCCGCCGTGAGGTCGGTCCTGGGGTGGAACCAGTGGGTGTAATGGCTGGCGCCCCGGGAGATAGCCCACTCCTTCATGGCGGTGGCGACGATCTCCGCCACGGTGAAGTCGAGTTTTTCACCGCCCGAGACGGCCTCCTGGAGCTTCTGGTATACCTGCTTGGGGAGCCTCTCCTTCATCGCCCTGTCGTTGAACACGTTCGACCCGAAGATCTCGGATGGTCTTTCTTTCAATGGAGGCACCCCTTTTGGATGATGATCACTGTATATAACAGAAAGGGGGCGAATAAGCAACAGATATAAAATAAGAATAATGCGAGTTAACAAAATTTTTTTACCGGTAACAGTAAAAATCTATGTATACACGGATTTTATGGCTCCTTCAGCGCCTGCAACGAGGCCCGGATGTGCCTTCTCATCAGGACGTCGGCCAGGTCGGCGTCCCCCTGCTTCAGGGCGCCCAGGATCTCGCGATGTTCGTCCAGGCTCGGGTTCGAATCGAAGTCGAAAAATGATTCCAGGAAGACCATGAAGACGTAGGTGCCGGCCAGGGTATGGGCCACGTGCTCCGCCAGGGTGCGGTTGCCCGAGGCTTCGGCTATTATGAGGTGGAACCTATTGTTGACGTCGAGGTACCTTTCCAAGTCGCGGGAAGCGAAGATCTCTTCCTCCTCGTCGATGGCCTCCTGCAGCAAGCAGACCTGCACCGGGGTGATGTGGGCGGCCGCCTTGGACGCCGCCAGCGCCTCCAGGTGCTCCCTCACCTCGTAACTATCCCCGGCCTGCTCCAGGGTGGGAAGGACGAGCCGCGCGCCCGAATTGGGTACCAAGTCCACCAAACCCTCGTTGGCAAGTACCCTCAGGGCTTCCCTTACGGGTGTCCTGCTCACCGACAGGGTCCTGGCGAGGGAACCTTCCGGGAGCCTCTGGCCGGGCTTCAGTTCCTTGAGGAAGATCCTCCTTTTGAGTTCCCGGTAAACCCTTTCCGTCGCGGTTGAGTCCCAGCGAGCCTCGTTTTTTTCCAAGATCGTTCCTCCCTACGCAGAAATAAAGTGACAGGAAGCGGTTGACTAAAGGCCCCGCACAAGGTAAAAAGGTAAATAGTATACGCAGTATACCACGTATACGGAAAAGGAGGGGTTGCAGGATGTATCCGGATCTCGCCGGGAAACGAGTAGCCATCACCGGTGGTGCCAGCGGGATAGGGTTCGCCACCGCCTCCAGGTTCGTCCAGGAGGGCTCTAGGGTGGCCCTGATCGATAGGGACGGCGCCGGCCTTGAGCGGGCGGGCCTCGAACTGCCCGGAGCCGAAATGCTCCTTGAAGCCGATGTCTCGGCCCCCGAAGCGGTGGAGTCGGCGTTCAGGGAGATTGACGCCCGCCTCGGGGGTGTGGACATCCTTGTATCCAACGCCGGGATAAGCGTCAGGAGCGGTTTCAGTGACATAACCTTTGAACAGTGGAACAGGGTCGTGGGGGTCAACCTGGGGGGCATGTTCCTCTGCGCCAGGGAGGCTTCAAAGCGGATGTCCACGGGTGGAGTAATCCTGATGACGGCCTCGACCAACGGGATGGAGGGTCACCCCTTTTACGCGGACTACAACGCCTCGAAGGCCGGGGTCATCCTCCTCGCGAAGACCATGGCCCTGGAGTTCGCGCCGCTGATAAGGGTCAACTCCGTGTCACCCGGGTACGTCCTTACGCCCATGCAGAGGGCGGAATATTCACCGGAGATGCTCGAAAAGGTCAACGCGAGGATCCCCTTCAGACGGCACGCGGACCCCTCGGAGGTCGCCGCCCTTTTCGCCTTCCTGGCCTCCGACCAGGCATCCTATATCACCGGGGCCAACATACCCATCGACGGCGGCGAGACCGCCGGGCTCCAATAAGAAAGGGAGGAACAGGAATTGGTCGACGACAGCGTCTTCAGGCTTGACGGCAAGGTAGCCGTGATAACCGGGGGTAGTTCGGGTATCGGCTTGGGTTGCGCCCGGTTTCTTTCCCGAATGGGTGCCGCGGTCGTCCTGGCGGATATTGACGAGCCGGGGGGGCGGGCCGCAGAGAGCGACTTGGGCGGGAATTGCCTTTTCGTGAAGTGCGACGTGACCAGGGATGAAGATTGCAGGAACATGGCCACCGTGGTGATGGCCCGGTTCGGGCGGGTGGATATCCTGGTCAACTGTGCCGGCATTATCAGGAGAAAGGACATAGTGGAACTGGACGAAAAGGAATGGGACCTTTCCATCGCCGTAACGCTGAAAAGCGTCTTCCTGGTCTCGAGGCATCTCGTACCCTTCATGGTCGAAAACGGCGGCGGAAGCATCGTCAACATAGCCTCGGGCTGGGGGGTTAAGGGAGGTCCCAAGGCCGTCTCCTACTGCGCCGCCAAGGGCGGGGTGGTGAACATGACCAGAGCCATGGCCATCGATCACGGCCCCCAGGGGATCAGGGTCAACTCCGTCTCTCCTGGCGACACCGACACGCCTCTTCTCCGTGACGAGGCCAGGCAACTGGGCATCGACGAGAAAAAGTGGCTCGAGGATAGCGCTGACAGGCCGCTGAAAAGGCTCGGGACTCCCGAGGATATCGCCATGGCCGTCTATTTCCTGGTGAGCGGACTCTCCCCGTGGGTCACGGGGGCCAACTTGGTCGTCGACGGCGGCGGGACGGCATGAAAAATCGGAGCAGGAGGTAATAAGCCATGAAGGGCAAGAAAAGAGTCTACCCCTATATCCCCAATTCGGAGCCTCGAGTCAGGGAGGCAATGCTCAGGGAAATCGGCGTTGACAGCGTCGATGATCTTCTCGGCGACATCCCCGAAGAGATCAGGATGAAGTCCAGGATGAACCTTCCCGAACCGTTTCCGGCCGAGGCTGACCTGAAGCGGCACGTGGAAGGGCTCCTGTCCAGGAACATCACCGTCGGGGAATACCTCAGTTTCCTTGGGGCGGGGTGCTACGATCACTACGTCCCTGCCGTGGTCGACGAGGTCATCGGGAGGTCGGAATTCCTTACGGCCTACGCCGGGGAACCCTACGAGGACCACGGCCGTTTCCAGGCCCTCTTCGAATACCAGAGCATGATGGCGGAATTGCTCGACTTCGATGTATGCAATGTCCCGACCTATGACGGCGCCCAGGCCGCCGGGACATCGCTTAGGATGGCCTCACGGTTGACGGGCAGGAAAAAGGCCCTGCTGGCGGGCAACATGAACCCCGACAGGCTCAGGGTGGTGCGGACCTACCTCGACCCGGTGATGACGGTCGAAATGTTCGGTTGGGACCGATCCTCTGGGTTGCTGGACCTCGAGGACCTGGGGTCGAAGATGACCGATGAGGTGGCCGTGGTCTATTTCGAGAACCCCTCCTACCTGGGGACGATCGAGGACCAGGGCGGGAGGGTCGCCCGGGTAGCCCACGAAGCCGGGGCTCTCATGGTGGTTTTCGTGGACCCTTCCACGCTGGGCGTCCTGGAGCCCCCCTCCAGGTACGGCGCCGACATAGCTTGCGGGGACATCCAGCCCCTGGGGGTCCACATGAACTATGGCGGAGGCCTAGGGGGGTTCATCTGCACCAAGGGCGAGAACCGCTTCGTCGAGGAGTACCCCTCCCGCCTCTTCGGGATAGCCCCGACCCGGGAGAAAGAGTGGGGCTTCGGGGACGTGGCCTGGGAGAGGACCTCCTTCGCCAATAGGGAGACGGCGAAGGAGTTCGTCGGCACCCATGCGGCCCTCTGGGGCATCGCGGCGGCAGTCTACCTCGCTTCCATGGGGCCTGAGGGCATGGCCGACCTGGGGAAGGTCATTCTGCAGCGTTCCCTTTACGCCAGGAAGGTACTAGGTGAGGTGCCGGGCATATCGACGGGGAAACCCTCGGGGGCCTGCTTCAGGGAGTTCGTCGTCGATTTCGGAAAGTCCGGGCGCGACGTGGCCGACATAAATGAAAAACTCCTCGCCCGCGGCATTTTCGGAGGGAAGGACCTGTCGGGGGAGTTCCCGGAGCTGGGGCAGAGCGCCCTCTACTGCGTCACGGAGAAGACGAGCAAAAAGGACATAGACAGGCTTGTCGAGGCCCTTTCGGATATCCTCCGGTGAAAGCGGGCCGCCGATGAAAGGAGAGGAAACCTTATGACCCTTAGGAAAAGGGCGTTTCACCACATGAGATGGAACGAACCAATAATCTACCAGTTGAGCACGCCGGGGAGCCGGGGGCTCCTGGTGCCGGAAGCGGAAGAGGAGATAGAGCAGGCCGTGGGCGACGGCCTGTCCTCCATACCCCTCGGCATGAGGAGGAGTGACCCGCCGTATTTGCCCGAACTGGGCCAGCCCCAGGTGGTAAGGCATTTCAACCGCCTTTCCCAGGAGAACCTCGGGGCCGACTTAAATATCGATATAGGGCAGGGTACCTGTACCATGAAATACAACCCGAAGATCAACGAGGTCTTTGCCGGGTCGCCAAAGATGACCGACCTTCACCCCTGCCAGGACCACTCCACGGTCCAGGGCATACTGGAAATAATCTATCGCACGGAAGAGATCTTCAGGGAAATCTCCGGCCTCGACTACTGCAGTATCCAGCCCGGGGGGGGGACCCACGGCGCCCTGGCCATGGCCACCATGGCCAGGGCGTGGCACAGGGACAGGGGGGAGGATGGGCGGCGCGACGAGATCATTACGACGCTGTTCTCGCACCCCTCCGACGCGGCGGTCCCCAAGGTGAAGGGGTACAAGGTGGTCATAATTCCACCCGACGAGGAGGGCCTCCCCGACCTGGGAGCCTACCGCAGCGCCCTGTCGGAAAGGACGGCCGCCATATTTTTCACCAACCCGGAGGACACGGGCATCTTCAACTCCAGGATAGCGGAATTCACAGAACTGGCTCGAAAGTACGGGGCTCTATGCTGCTACGACCAGGCCAACGCCAACGGGCTCCTCGGGATCGCCCGGGCCCGGGAGGCCGGTTTCGACATGTCCTTCTTCAATCTTCACAAGACCTTCTCGTCCCCCCACGGCTGCGGGGGGCCCGCCACGGGACTCCTCATGGTGGACCGCGCGCTGGAGCCCTACCTGCCCGTTCCGGTCGTCAGGCGGGATGAAAGGAGCGGCCGATACTACCTGGACTTCAACCTCCCCAAAAGTTGCGGTAAGGTGAAGGCCTTCTACGGCGTGATCCCCGTGGTCCTCAGGTCTTACGCTTGGATAATGTCCCTCGGGGCTGAAGGGTTGGAGGAGGCCTCGAGGATAGCCGTCTTGAACAACAACTACTTCATGAAGAAGATGCGCGAAGTAAGAGGATGCTCGATCAGTTTCCCCCGTCACCCGGCTAGGATCGAACAGGTGCGCTACAGCTGGGAGCAGATGAAAAGAGAGACCGGTTTCGGCACCGCCGACGTGCAGAGGAGGGTAGCCGATTTCGGTACCCATTACTGGAGCAGCCACGAACCCTGGGTCATACCGGAACCCTTCACCATCGAGCCCAGCGAATCCTATTCCAAAGAGGACCTGGATGAGTACCTGGGGATCATGGAACAGATATCCAGGGAGTGCTACGAGGAGCCCGAGACAATAAGGCGCGCCCCTGAGAGCAGCACGATCCACCTTATCGACCACGAGTACCTGGACGACCCAGACCGATGGGCTATTACGTGGCGACAGTACACGAAAAAATACAGGGGGTACTTCGAAAGAAGATGACCGGCGGAAAAGTCGGGGTCCGAAAGAAGCTCGGCCTGATCGTGAACCCCATCGCCGGCATGGGTGGAGCCGTGGGCCTCAAGGGGACCGACGGCGCCCGTATCCTCGAGAAGGCCCGTTCCCTTGGCGCCGTCCCGAGGTCCCCCTTGAGGGCGCGGGAGGCCCTGGCGGCGTTGAGGGGCGTCACCGATGACGTGAGGGTCCTGACTTGCGCCGGGGAGATGGGAGAACGGGAGTCGCTGGTGGCCGGCCTTCGCGCCGAGGTCCTTCCCATAGAAATCGGCCCACTCACATCGGCGGAGGATACCAGGCGGTCGGCCCTCGCGATGGAGGAGGCCGGCGTCGACCTAGTCCTCTTCACCGGGGGCGACGGGACCGCCAGGGATATCGCGGCCGTCTTGGGGACGAGGGTCCCAGCGCTGGGTATCCCGTCGGGGGTCAAGATCCACTCCCCCGTATTCGCCCGTAACCCAACCATGGCGGGAGAACTGGCCGGCCTCTTCCTTACCGGGGGGAGCGTCGCGCTGGAGGAGCGGGAGGTTATGGATATCGATGAGGAGGCCTTCAGAGAAGGGTCTCTCCGGGCCAGGCTCTTCGGTTACCTGCTGGTGCCCTGCGAGAGGAGGTTCCTCCAGGGGGGGAAGTCGGGCGGCGGGAAGAGCGGGGCCGTTGAACTCGACGGGATAGCCAGGGAGGTCATCTCCAGGATGGTCCCGGGGGACCTGTACCTAGTCGGACCGGGGACCACCACGGCGGCGATCATGAAAAGGCTGGGGTGCGGATACTCCCTTTTGGGTGTCGATGCCCTTAGGGACGGCAAGACCCTCGGCGTCGACCTGTCGGAGAGGGAGGTCCTGGAACTGCTTTTGCCAGGGAGGACCTGGCTGGTGGTCTCCGTCATAGGCGGCCAGGGTTTCATCCTGGGGCGGGGAAACCTACAGCTGTCGCCAAGGGTGATCAGGTCCGTGGGAAAAGAGAGAATCCTGGTCCTAGGGGCCCCTTCCAAACTCAAAGGCCTTTACGGCAAGGCCCTCCTCGTCGATACGGGCGACCCTTCGGTGGATGGGGCCTTGTGCGGCTACATCCCGGTGATCACCGGGCTTGACGAGGAAACCCTGTTCCGGGTGGAGCGATGAAAAAGGGGGCGGTCTCTAGAGCCGCCCCCTCTTGCCTTTCTTAAAGAGATTTCCCCAGTTCCTCGGCGAGCTTAAGCCAATTGCCCTTCGTCGCCTCTCCCATGCCATGGACGCCGTGGGCGAGCAGGGGTTTCACCATTTCCATGCCGAGGAGCCTGCAGGACGTCCTGAATGAAAAAAGCATCCCCTCGAAGGCCTCGGGTTTATCATCACCGGCCGCAGCCACCAGCAGGGCCTTCTTGTCCTTCAGGTCCCAGCGGGCCTTAGCATGATGAAAGGGGAGGAACCGGTCCCAGACGGGTTTGATTTGGGAGCTCCAGGAGTACCAGTAAAGGGGTGAGGCGAAGACCAGGAGGTCGGCCTCCCGGACCTTCTCGTAGACCTTGTCCATGTCGTCGTCAATCACGCAGGGAGACCCTCCCGACCAGCACTTCCTGCAGTCGGTACAACCGGTGAGGTTTAGGCCCTGGAGACGGATGATATCCGTAGCGAATCCATTTTCCGCCGCCCCGTCCAGCACCTTTCTCGCCAGCGTCTCGCTGTTGCCTCCCCTTCGGGGACTCCCCAGTATCCCGAGGATCCTTTTCATGATAAAACCTCCTTGTAAAAAGATTTGAATTGGTCGTGGATCCTCCCGATCTCTTCCCGGACCTTTTCCACCGCCGGGAGCAGCGGTGTCCTGACGGGGCCGCCGTACAGGCCGGCGTGGTCCATGGCGGCCTTGAGACCGGGCACTCCGAAGCGCTTGGTGACCGCCTGGTTGATCTCAATGAGGCCGAGCTGCAGGGACCTTGCGCGCCCCGTGTCGCCCTCCCTGAAGCTGCCGAGGATGTCGGCGCAGGCGTCGGCGAAAAGGTTGGCCACGCCCATGGTCCCCCCGGAACACCCCACAGCGATGGAGGGGAGGAAGAAACTCCCCGACCCCGCGAAGACCCCGAAACTTTCATGGGTGTCCCTGCAAAGGGTGGATATCTGCACTATATCGCCGGAACTGTCCTTGATCCCGATGATGTTAGGGTGCGACGAAAGGGCGGCGACGATACCGGGCTCGAGGTTAAACCCCGTGTTGGCGGGCATGTTGTAAAGCACGACGGGTATCCCGATCGAGTCGGCCAGGGTCGTGAAGTAGGCCCTGAGTGCCTCTCCCGAGTTCTGTCCCTTGTAGTAATGGGGTGGCAGCACGAGGACGGCGTCGCAGCCTGCCCTGGCGGCCTCGAGGCCCAATTGGAGGCTTTCCTTCGTGGAGGGGCAGTGTACCCCCGCGACCACCTTGATCTTCCCCTGCGAAAGGTCGGCGCAGGCGCCGAAGAGAGCGACCCTCTCGTCGAAGGTCAGAAGGGGCCATTCCCCGTTGGAACCGCCGGCGACGATGCCGTCAAGGGGAGTGGCCAGCCAGTGGCCGAAGTTCAGGGTGAGCGCTTCCAGGTAAAGGTCCCCGTTTTCATCAAAGGGTGTCGGTATGGGGGCGTAGATCCCTTCCAGTTTCAAGGCGGCACTTCCTTTCAAGGAAAATTTCGCTTACGACTGGTCTCCATTATAATGGAACCGCAGACTTACGCCTCATGATCCCCCGGAGGTCTACGCCATGGAAGGCCTGAGAGTCGGTACCTGTTCCTGGACCGACCGGTCGCTCATTGCCAGCGGGTGGTACCCGGACAATTCCAGGGACGCCTATTCAAGGCTTAAGCACTACGCGGGCTTTTTCGATACCGTCGAGGTCGACAGTACCTTCTACGCCATCCCGGGTGAGGAAGTATTCTACCAATGGGCCGCGAGGACCGCACCGGGTTTTCTTTTCAACATAAAGGCCTTCGGTCTTTTCACCTTCCACACGCTCTCAGTGACGGCCCTTCCCCAGGATTTGATCCCCCCCGGCATCTCCAAGGGATCCAGGCTGCGAATCTGGGAGATCCCCAAGGATGCCCGCGTAGCGCTCTGGGAAAGGTTCATCTCCCGCGTCCTGGTGCTCCACAGCATGAACAGGCTGGGTTACCTGCTCTTTCAATTCCCCCCCTGGGTGGTCTTTTCCGAAAGGCACCTCAACTGGTTCAAAAGGGTCGCGAAACTGGCCTCGCCGGCGAGGGTGGCCATCGAGGTCAGGCATAGGTCATGGCTCGAGGAGGGCAACCGTGAGAGGTTCCTGGACCTCCTGAGGGACCAGAATATGGCCTTCACCGCCGTGGATGAACCCAGCCTGGAATGGACCGTCCCGCCGGAATGGCACATCACCGCCACCTGGGGGACGGTGATGAGGTTCCATGGGAGGAACGCCCCTGCCTGGAACAAAAGGGATGCCAAGGTGGCGGAGCGATTCAACTACCTGTACGATATGAACGAACTGGCCCCTTTCAGCGAGAAAGCCAAGGTCTTCGCAAAGGAAGGGGGCAGGGTTTTCCTCATGTTCAACAATTGCTTCAGGGACAACGCGGTACGGAACGCTCTCGAGATGAAGGCCCTCCTAGGCGTTGAGGCCGGCGGGCGGGGCCAGGAGATGCTGAACCTCTGGAACATGTCGCCGGGGGGAGCCTCGACCGGAGGTTCCGAGGGTCTATAAGCCCCAGGGGAGGGCAAGGCATAGCGACCAATTGACAGGAGAGGGTGTCTCTCTCATGCGTGATGTACAGAGTGAGCATGATATGCGGAATATCCCGATAGACAGCGTGGGGGTGACGGGCTTGGCCTACCCCATACAGGTGAGGGACAGGAACGAGAAGACTCAGCACACCGTGGCCATGGTGGAGATGTCCGTCTCACTCCCGAGGCACTTCAGGGGGACCCACATGAGCCGTTTCATAGAGATCCTGAATTCCTGCAACGGCCACGTGACCCTGCAAAACCTGGAGCACATCGCCGCGGCCCTTAGGGAGCACCTAGAAGCCGAAAAGGCGGAATTGAAGTTCAGTTTCCCCTACTTCGCCACGAGGAGGGCCCCCGTCAGCGGTGCGCCGAGCCTCACCCGCTACGACGCCGTTTTCTGGGCCTCCTGCGGGGAGGATTTTGACTTCACCTTGACAGTGACGGTGCCGGTGAACACCCTCTGTCCCTGCTCAAAGGAGATCTCCGAAAGGGGGGCCCACAATCAGCGGGCGGAAGTGATGATAACCGTGAGAATGGACCACCTGGTATGGATCGAGGAATTGGCCGATATCGCGGAAGAGAGCGCCTCATCCCCTGTTTTCACCCTTTTGAAAAGGGAGGACGAGAAATACGTCACCGAAAGGGCCTACGATAATCCCAGGTTCGTGGAGGACGTGGTCAGGGAGGTAGCGGTGCGCCTGGATGATGACCCCCGTATCAGTTGGTACTCGGTCAGGGTGGTGAGCCACGAAAGCATCCACGCCCACGAGGCTTTCGCCAGCCTTTCGAGGGATAAACGCCTCCGAAACGATCCTGGGCGGACAGGAAAATGAGAATACTTTTTTTTCCCAAAACCTTTGAAAAACTTCGAGGCGTCGTGGGGCCGCTGCTGGCAGGTCATGAAATGGAGGTCGCCGACGAGGCCGGCCTGGCGGATCGCCTGGGGGAGGCGGAGGTGCTTGTCTGCGGTCCCCTGGACGTGGATGAAGCCCTCCTCAAGGGCGCGCCGAGGCTCAGGTTGGTACACCAGTGGGGGGTCGGTGTCGACGGGATCGACATCGAAGCCTGTAGAAGAATGGGCGTAGCCGTTTGCAACGTGCCTTCCGGGGGCACGGGGAACGCCGAGGGTGTCGCCGAGATCGCCCTGATGCACCTCCTCCTCCACTCAAGGAAGTATGCCCGTTGCCAGGAGAACATCCGGAAGAGGCGGCTCTTCTCCCCCCAGGGTATTTCCTTGTGGAAGAAGAGGGCCTGCGTGATAGGATTGGGAAACGTGGGACGGAACGTCGTGTCCAGGCTCAAGGGGATGGGCATGGAGGTCAGGGGGGTGAACCGGACCGAAAGGCAGTCCTTCGGTTCCCTGGGCCTCGACGGGTTTTACCACCTCGAACGAGTGGAGGAGGCCCTTTCGGGGTGCAGGTTTGTCGTGCTCTCCCTCGAACTCAACGAGGAGACCAGGGAGATCGCCTCCGGGGCATTTTTCAAGGCCCTGGAACCCGGTTCCTTCCTGGTCAACGTCGGCAGGGCCGAACTGGTGTCCAGGAGGGCCTTGGAAGAATCCCTCGAGAGCGGCCGCCTCGCCGGCGTCGGCCTCGATGTTTTCTGGGATGAACCCGCTGACCCTGGTGACCCTCTGCTGGCCAACCCCATGATCACCCTCACTCCCCATGTTGGGGGGGTCACGGACGAGGCTTTGATGGGTGTAGCCCGGACCGTGGCGGAGAATATCTCGCGCCTGGATAGAGGTTTGGATCTTTTGAACCGGCTGGACCGGGAATGATGAAACACCAGAGGAACCCAGCCTGGACGGGAGGGGAACGGAGCGGGAAAGGGGCCGTCCTTTTCGATTTCGACATGACCCTGGTCGACAGCAGCCTCGGCATTACCTATTGCCTTAACAGGCTGGCCGGATCCTTCGGGTTGGCCGAGGTGACCCGGGAGGAAGTGATATCGACCATAGGACACCCGATGGATAAGGCCATGGAGATGTTATGGGGGCGCTATGAACCCGCCTGGATGGAATATTACAGAAAGTACCTGGTCCCCCTTGAGTACGAGAGGATCGTGCCCTTCGCGGCGACCCGGGGGGCCTTGAAAAAGCTCCTGGATAAAGGCCTTCCTCTAGGGGTGGTCTCGAACAGGAAGAAACTGCTCCGGGCCGTCGAAAGTGCCGGGCTCGGAGGGTACTTCCTCTCCGTCGTCGGTATGGACGACGTGGAAAACCCCAAGCCGCACCCGGAGCCGTTATGGTTATCCCTGAGAAACCTTGGGAGCACAGCCTCGGGAACGACCCTGGTTGGCGATTCCGAGATCGATGCCCTAGCCGCAAGGAGTGCCGGCATCCGGTTTATCGGCGTGAGCACGGGTGGAACAAGCCCCGGCGTCCTTTCAAGCGCGGGGGCCCTGGACGTCATCAAAGACATTTCGGAACTTGCCCGGGTCTTGCCCGTAGAGCAGGAAGGCGCCTTCGACGTGGACCGGGGAGTGATATGATAAAAACATGAAAGGGAAAACCGCGACGAAGGTGTTCTACTATTTCTTCACCGTCTGCATAGTCCTTGGCGCGATCCTCGTCTACAAGGCCTGGTGGGATCGTTATTTCCGCCTCAGGCCTGAACTGGCCGTGGCGGAACCGGTGGTCTTTTCCCTGGACATCCCGCTGGAAGGCGTACTGATCTGGGAAGAAACGGTGATGGCCTCGCCCGCCGAGGGCGCGGTGTCCTACCCCCGGGGCAGGGGCCCCGTCTATTGCGCCCGTGGAGAGGTGGTGGCGGAAGTGGCCTCTCCCGCTGGCAGGAGACAGGTGAAGTCGCCCAGCCCGGGTTTTTTCATGGCGGCCCTCGACGGGGCCGAAGGCGGCTGGTCCTATGGGGTCCTTTGGCCCGGAAGCTCGAAGCTCCCCGAACCGGGACCGCCCCGTTTCCTGCACGAAGGCCAAAAGGTCTCCCTGGGGGGAGAGATCGGTAAATTCATACCCCAGCCACAATTCCTGAGGTGCGTGGCCTACGTGGAGAAATCGGCCCTTGAATGGGACCCGGGCGACAGGGACCATCTCGAGATAAAAAGATCCGCCTCGGACCTTTCCTTCAGGGCGGAAGTCCGCGCGGTGAACGACCTGGGGCCAATTTACAAGGTCTATCTCACCTTTCCGTTCTTCTCGTCGGCGGACGTCCTCTCCAGGAGGGTCTCGTACCTGCTCCACGCCGAGGACGCGAAGGGGGTGCTCATCCCGGAGAGCGCCGTCACCTTAAGGGACAGGAAAAAGATGACCTTCCTCGTAACCGGTGACAGGTCCGTCGCCGTGGAGGTGACGGGAATACCGGTATCGGGGAAGCGTTTCCTGGTCAAAAAGGGGCTCGAGCCGGGTGACCTGGTGATAGCGTCGGGGGCCGACGCCGCCGAGGGGGAGGTGCGGATCTGGTGAGTTCCATAGCGGATAACATAACCTCGGTCCGGGAGAGGATCGCCAGGGCGGCGGCCCGTTGCGGCCTTGAAGGCGACAGGGTCGGCATAGTAGCCGTGACCAAGACCCGTTCGACCGATGAGATGGAAGAGGCTGCCCGCTGCGACGTAGTCGCCCTTGGTGAGAGCAGGGTGCAGGAAGCCCTTTCGAAATGGGATCCCTCGGCGCCAAGATCGCGCATTCCATGGCACCTCGTGGGGCACCTCCAGAAGAACAAGGCCAAGAAAGCGGTCGAGGTCTTCGACTGCGTCCAGAGCGTGGACTCCCTTGAACTGGCATCGGTCTTGGACAGGGCCTGTACCGCCGCCGGGAGGAGGCTCGATGTCCTCCTTGAAGTGAACATCGGTGAAGACCCTGACAAGTTCGGCGCGTCAAGGGACGCCCTAGAGGGCCTGGCTGAAGGTATCCTGCAGGGGTGCGCAAACCTCGACCTCAAGGGTTTGATGACTGTCCTGCCCCTTGGCCTGGACGAGAGGGGAACCAGGACGCTTTATGCCTCCCTGAGGGCACTGAGGGATGAAACGCAATCGCGGTTGGGCCTTTCGCTGCCGATCCTCTCCATGGGGATGAGCGGCGACTTTGAGTACGCAGTTATGGAAGGAAGCACCATGGTGCGGATAGGGAGCGCCATTTTCGGAGATAGAACATACTGACCCGCGGGCAGGGAGGGAAAAAATTGGCAGACCTATTGACCGTTCTTGATATCGAGAGGATCAGTTTCAGCAAGGCCATGAGAGGCTATAACCCCCAAGAGGTCGAGGATTTCCTGGAGAAAGTCGCTGAAAGCCTGCAGGTTTACTCGGAAAAAATAAAGACCCTGGAAGTGCAGCTTTCCAGGTTTGACGAGCAGATCCGGGAGTACACCGAACTTAAGCAGTCGCTGCAAGAGGCGCTCGTCCTTGCGCAGAAGAGCGCCGAGGAGAGGGTGAGCAGCGCCGAAGGCAAGGCTGAGGCCATAATCGCCGAATCCGAGGCCCAGGCGCACCAGATCGTCCTCGGCGCCAAGGACAGGGTGGACGCCCACAAGCGGGATATCCAGAGATTGAGGCAGGTTCGTTACCAGTTCGTGGCGGAGTTCAAAGGCTTGCTTGCCAAGTTCGGATCGTTGCTGAATTCGCTGGAAGCCCCCGCGGAGGAAGGAGAGAGCGAAAAGGAAGGGGAGAGCCATCAGTGACGGAGAGCCTGACGAGGGACACCCCTGTCAGGTTCCTGAAGGGGGTCGGGCCCGTGAGGGCCTCTCGGCTTCTCAGGCTCGGGGTGCAGACCGTCGAGGATCTCCTGTACCTTTTCCCTCGTCGTTACGAAAACAGGGGGGCGCCCGCCCCCCTGGGTTCCCTCCAGGCCGGTTCATTCTCCTCGGCCGTCGCCACCGTGTTGGCCATCGAAAGGAAACCCACCAGGAGGAGAAACCTCACCCTGGTGACGGCCCTGCTCAGCGACGGCTCGAGCCTCGCCCAGGCTGTCTGGTTCAACCGGAAAGGCCTGGAGAGGGTCCTGGCACCGGGTACGAGGGCCTCCTTTTACGGGAAGGTCGAGAGAAGAGGGGGCCTTTTGCAATACACCAACCCGGAGTTCGAGGTACTGATCGATGAGGACGATCCCTCTGACCAAAGAACGGTGGTCCCCGTTTACCCAGGGACGGAGGGTTTGTACCAGAAGTGGCTTCGGAAGCTGATCTCCGATGCCCTCGCGGCTTTCCCCGGTGATCTCGCCGACCCCCTGCCCCCCTTTATCCGGGAGTCCAAGGGTTTCATGCCCCGGATGCCTGCCGTCACCCAGATGCATTACCCCTCGGGCAGGGAAGAATGGGCCCTGGCCAGGAAAAGGCTCGCCTACGAGGAGCTCTTCCTCCTCCAGGTAGCCCTTGCCATCAGGAAGCAGGAGTACCGGGAAGAAACGGGAGGGGAACCCCTTGATTGGCAAGGGCCCTTGATGAAACGGTTCCGTTCGGGTGTCCTCCCCTTTTCGCTGACCCGGTCCCAGGAGAAGGTCCTGGGCGAACTCGCCGCCGACAGTTCGGGCAATGTCCCTATGAACAGGCTGCTCCAGGGGGATGTGGGTTCCGGCAAGACTGTTGTGGCGGTGACCTTCCTGATCGCGGCTGTGGACAGCGGCTTCCAGGGGGCGATCATGGCCCCCACCGAGATCCTGGCAAGGCAGCATTTCAAGAGGATATCCGGCTGGCTTTCAGCCCTGGATGTCCCCGTTCACCTTCTCACTGGATCCCTCCCCGATCCGCAAAGGGAAGGGATCCTCGCGGATATTGCCTCCGGTGAGCCCTGTATCGTGGTGGGGACCCACGCCCTTATACAGAAGACGGTACAGTTCGGGAGGCTGGCCGCCGTGGTGGTGGACGAGCAGCACCGGTTCGGCGTCCTCCAGAGAGGGGCCCTGACGGCCAAAGGCGGCCATCCTCACGTGCTCGTTATGACCGCCACCCCCATACCGAGGACACTGACCCTATCCGTCTACGGCGACCTAGCCTTTTCCGTGATCGATGAACTCCCCCCCGGGAGGACCCCGACAGAGACCAGGTACCTACGCGACCCCGATGATCCCAGGCTCGCCCGGTTTATTGCCAATGAGACGGCCCAGGGAAGAAGGGTCTACTGGGTCTGCCCAGTGATCGAGGAGAGCGACAAGCTCCCGCTGATGCCCGTCATCAGGCGCCACGAAACGCTTTCAAAACGGTTCCCCGGGGAGAAGGTCGGCATCCTTCACGGCCAGCTTCCTCCCGAGGAAAGACAGTCCACCATGGAGAGGTTTGTCAGTGGAGAGCTGTCGATCCTCGTATCCACGACCGTCGTCGAGGTCGGGGTCGACGTGAGGGACGCCACAGTCATGGTGATCGAGGATGCCCATCGTTTCGGCCTGTCGCAACTTCACCAGCTCAGGGGCAGGGTGGGGAGGGGCGAGGTGGGCGGTTTCTGCTTTCTTGTCGGCAAGCCCGGTACGGAGGATGGAAGAGCCCGGATCGAAGCGATGCGCACTTCTTCGGACGGCTTTGAGATAGCCGAGAGGGACCTGGCCCTCAGGGGTCCGGGTGAGATATGTGGGGTAAGGCAGCATGGCATAACCGATTTCAAGGTGGCGGACCTCGTGAAGGACAGGGACCTCCTGGAGGAGGCAAGGGAAGATGCCTTCACGCTTGTCGGGTCGGACCCGGTATTGTCGGGCTACCCCGACCTTCGGCGGGAAGTTTTCAGGAAATTGGGGACGAAGCTGAAACTGGCGGGGACGGCGTGACCTATGAAAAGGGACGATAGTTTCGAAGGCCTGCTTGAATATGCCATGAGGCTGATTTCCCGGTCAGAAGTGACCTGCAGCCAGCTCAAGAGAAAGCTCGTTGCCAGGGGGGCTTCGAGGCGGACTTCCGAGAAAGTGTGTCGAGAACTAGAAGAGTCGGGATACATCGATGACCGGCGCTACTGCGAGCTCTTTATTTCAACCCACGGGGAATACGGCTTTAAAAGGATGAAGGTGGAGCTCCTGAAAAGGGGCATTGAAGGGGATCTTGTGGAGAGCATGGTAGCCTTTGACCAGGAAGATGAGGTTGGGAAAGCCCTGGCCATGATCCGCCACTGGGGGCCTGATCTTGAGATGGAGAAGGCCTGGGGGAGGTTGTCCCGTAGGGGGTTCTCCTACCCCGTCATAAGGGAAGCTCTCCGGCGGACTTGTGGTGAAGCCTCCTAATCTGTAGAATACATCAGGACGCTTTTTTGCCTATTGCGACTGCCGAATAGATTGACAATTAATGAAACTTGACAACGGAATAAGGAGTGATGTCCGAATGTTGCCTGTAATACTTGCAGCAGCTTTCGCCGTCGGTCTTTCGATCGGCTTCCTCTTTTACAAAATTTTGAGCGACAGGAAGCTCAAGGGGACCCGGGAGCAGTCCGACCAGCTTTTGAAGGATGCTTTCCAGGAAGCCGACAGGCGGAAAAGGGAGATGTTAACGGAGGCCAGGGAGGAGATCCACCGCCTCCGTCAAGAAGCCGAACGCGAGATCAAGGAAAGGCGCGCCGAACAACAGCGCGCCGAGCGAAGACTCGAACAGAAGGAGGAGAACCTCGACTCCAAAATGGAGTCCATACTCCAGAGGGAGGAGGAGTACCGCAAGAAACAGGAGGAACTAGCGTCCCGCCTCGAAGATGTCGAGTCAGTGAGAAGGAAGCAGATGGAACGACTCGAGGAGATCGCCGGCATGTCAAGGGAAGACGCCAAGGATTTCCTCCTGAAGGAAGTGGAAGAAGAGGCAGGACACCTTATAGGGTTAAGACTCAAGGACCTCGAGGAGAAGGCGAGAAGAGAGTCCGAAAGGAAATCCAGAGAAATTGTCGTGAGTGCCATCCAGAGGTGTGCCGTGGATCATACCTCTGAAATGTCCGTGAGCGTTGTTACCTTGCCATCGGACGAGATGAAGGGGCGCATAATTGGGAGGGAAGGAAGGAACATCCGTGCCTTTGAGACCTACACGGGAGTTGACCTCATCGTGGACGATACACCGGAAGCGGTGACGTTGAGCAGTTTTGACCCCGTGAGGAGAGAGGTGGCGCGTCTCTCACTGGAGAGGCTTGTCCTCGACGGAAGGATCCACCCTGCAAGGATCGAGGAGATCGTGGAAAAGGCTCAGCGTGACGTGGAAGAAAAGATCCTGGAGGCCGGCGAAGAAGCCCTCCTTGAAACAGGGATCAAATCCATGCACCCTGAACTGGTCAAACTGATCGGTCAACTGAGATTCAGGTCCAGCTACGGGCAGAACGCCCTTTCCCACAGTCTTGAGGTTTCTCACCTTTCGGGGATCATGGCCGCCGAGCTTGGCATCGATGAGCATGTCGCCAGGAGGGCCGGCCTTCTGCACGATATTGGCAAGGCCGTCGACCACCAGGTCGAGGGACCCCATGCGCTTATCGGCCGCGACCTGGCCAAGAGGTTCGGTGAAACCCCCGAAGTGGTAAACGCCGTGGCGGCTCACCATGAGGACCAGGAGATGACCTCCGTCTACGACGTGATCGTATCGGCGGCCGACGCCGTCAGCGCGTCCAGGCCGGGGGCGAGACGGGAGAGCCTGGAGTCCTACATCAAGAGGCTCGAGACCCTTGAAACGCTAGCCAAGACCTTCAAGAGCGTGACCAAGGCTTATGCCATCCAGGCGGGTCGGGAGATCAGGGTCATGGTCGCGCCGAACAGCCTCGATGACGGCTCTATCCATAAGCTTGCCTATGATATCGCCAGGAAAATAGAGAGCGAGATGAAGTACCCCGGACAGATCAAGGTGACCGTGATAAGGGAGACTCGCTCGGTGGAATACGCCAAGTAGGTGAAGGCATTGAAAGTACTTTTCGTGGGGGATATCGTCGGCAACCCCGGCAGGAGGGCGCTGGCGGGCCTGCTCCCCCGGGCGAGGGCCGAATGGGGGCCTTTCGATTTCATCGTGGCCAACGTGGAGAACGCGGCCGGAGGGTTCGGATTGACGGAAAAGGTCATGGAAGAACTGTTCCGGCAGGGGTTGGACGCAATGACAAGCGGCAACCACATATGGGACAACAGGGAGGCCCTGCCCCTTCTGGATGCCGAGAGACGGTTGGTCAGGCCGGCTAATTACCCGCCGGCCGCGCCGGGAATCGGATCGACGGTGATTGAAAAAAAGGGCCTCAAACTTGGAATCCTGAACCTCCAGGGGAGAGTCTTCATGCAGCCCATCGATTGCCCTTTCCGGAGGGCCGACGAGGAACTCCTTCTTTTAAAAGGATCCCCGGTACTGGTGGACATCCATGCCGAGGCGACCTCGGAAAAGCGGGCCCTGGCCCTGTACCTTGACGGAAGGGTATCCGCCGTGCTCGGTACCCACACCCACGTCCAGACCGCCGATGAGGGCATCCTGGAAGGGGGCACGGCTTATATTTCCGACGTGGGGATGACGGGCGGGCACGGTGGAGTCATCGGGATGGACAAGGAAGCCATCATCTATCGTTTCCTGACGGGTATGCCCACTCGGTTCGAGGTCTGTAAAGGCGACCTACGGATGGACGCCGTGGCGATAGATATTGATGATGCGTCAGGCAGGAGCCTTTCGATAACCCGGCTTTCCATGGAACTGTGAAGTGCTATTTCGAGGGTACCATCGAAAAAAAGGGCGGGTCCCATGGGACCCGCCCTTTTTGTTGACCTCGCGGCCTGGCTGGTATACCATTAAAGACGGGCAGCATCCAGCTGTAACGAGGGAGATGGAAATGGAAGAGTGTCATAGTACCGGGTTCCAACGTCACGGGACCATGAAAAAGAGGGTGATGGCCGGGGACGAATAAGGTACCGCCCCTGTTTTGTTTCTTCCCTCCCGGCAGAGTTCAAACCTTCCCGCCGCCGGATTTCACCCTCGACAAGGAAAAACTGGACGTGCAAATCCAAGCCCGAAGCGCGTGCCTTCCGTGCGCTGAGACGGGACTGCGGGTTCCTTGCATGGCCATGTCGATCGGGGGGTGCTTGGACCATGAAAGAGAGACTGGACCGTTTTTACAGCCAGATAGAAGACCTTTTGTCGGAACACAGGTTCATCGAGATCAAGGAAACCCTTTCCACCATGGAACCGGCCGACATAGGGGAGATTCTCGTGGAAGCACCCCAGGCAAAAAGGGTACTCATTTTCCGTCTTCTTTCGAAGGATCTAGCTATCGATGTTTTCGAACACATGGAAGGCGCGGAGAGGGAGGAACTCCTCGATTGCTTCACCGCGAAGGAAGCGGCGGAGATCATCGAGGAGATGTCCGATGACGACCGTACCGCCCTGCTGGACGAACTGCCCGCGAAAACGGTAGAGAAGCTCATGCAGCACCTTTCCCCCGAGGAGAGAAAGATCGCGAACCACCTGCTGAACTACCCCGAGGACTCCGCGGGGAGGATCATGACCGCGGAGTATATCGGCCTCAAGTCATCGATGACGGCGGCCGTAGCCCTGCAGCATATCCGGAAGGTGGCCCGGAGCAAGGAGACCATTTACACCTGTTTCGTCATGGATGGTGAACGCCGCCTTCGGGGGGTCGTGGAACTGGAGGATATAATCCTGGCCCAACCGGAGACGCTCGTCTCGGACCTCATGGACGACGACCCGGTATTCGTCACGACCCTGACGGACCAGGAAAAAGTGGCGCAGGTCATGTCCCGCTACGACCTTCACGTTATCCCCGTGGTGGACCTGGAGAACCGCCTCGTGGGGATAGTGACCTTCGACGACGTGCTCGACATCGTAGAAGAGGAGGCCACCGAGGACTTCGAGCGCATGGCAGGTATACAGCCTTTCGAGGAGAAGTACCTCGAGATAGGGCTGTTCACCCTGGCCAGGAAGAGGCTGACATGGCTTCTGGTCTGCATAATGACCCAGGCTATCACGTCATCGATACTGAAGCACCATGAATCGATCATCTCCAGCGTGGTCGCCCTGACCTTTTTTATCCCTTTCCTCATAGACACTGGGGGAAACACGGGGACCCAGTCCTCGACACTGATGATAAGGGGGATGACCCTGGGCGAGATCAAGTGGCGCGACATCGGCGGCGTGTTGCTGCGGGAAGCCTTTACCGGCCTGATCCTGGGAGCCGTCCTCGCGCTCTTCGGTGTTTTCAGGGCTGTATCGTTAGGCACAGGGATGGATGTCGCCTTAGTGGTGGCCATCTCCCTGGTGGCCGTCGTCATGATAGGGAACCTGGTGGGGGTGCTGTTACCTTTTGCGGCCAGGGCCCTACGGTTCGACCCGGCCATAGTCTCGGGGCCGTTCATTACCACTGTTGTCGACGTGGTGGGACTTTTAATCTATTTCCAGATCGCACGGCAAGTCTTAGGGCTGGGGTAGTATCGAAAGGTCGTGGAGGCGAACATAGGCGGGGACAAGGATAGTCGGCCAGGCCCCAGGTGCAACGTTTCGCGTCTAAGAACGGCCAAATCAGCATATTCTAGGCAGCAGTTCCCCGACGGGCTTGTCCACCAGGCGGGTGCCGCCCGAGAGGGTCCTGATACCCACCAGGCCCGGGTGTTCCTTCGTCACACGGCCGATGACCGAGGCCCTTTCCCCAAGGTCGTGTTTTTTAAGCAGCGCCACCGTTTTTTGAGCTTCCCCTTCTTCCACGGCCACCGCGGCGCAGCCTTCCCCGGCCATGTGCAACGGCTCGAACCCGAGGATGTCGCAAACCGAAAGGGCCGCCTCGTCCCAGGGTATCAGCGACTCGTCGATCTCGATCCCGAGCCCGGCCCTTTCCGACCATTCGCAGAGCACCGTGGCGAGACCGCCCCTGGTGCAGTCGCGCATGCAGCGGAGCCCGCTCACGGGAAGAATGCCCTCCAACATGGGCCACAAAGCGGCGCAGTCAGAGGACAGGCCCCTGACCTTGATATCGTAGCGGTGAGCCGCGATGGTGGCGCCGTGCAGCCCGGGCGGGCAAGTGAGAATGACGGCATCGTCGGGACGCAAGTTAATGGCTCCCAACGGGCCTTCCCGTACGATCTTACCGAGGCAGCAGGTTGAAAGGAAGAGACCGTCGGCCTGGCCCCTGGGGACCACCTTGCTGTCGCCCGTCACGAGTTCGACACCGAGGCTCCGGCATATGGCGGCGGCGCTTTCCATGTATCCTAACAGCTCCCTTACGGGGAGGCCCTCTTCGGCGATGACCCCGAGGGCCAGGTAGAGCGGCTTAGCGCCCCTTACGGACAGGTCGTTGACGCTCCCACAGACGGAGAGTTTCCCTATGTCACCCCCCTCGAAGGAGAGGGGTGACACAGTGAAGCCGTCGATGGTCACAGCGAACCCGCCCGGGAGGATCGCGCAGTCCTCGCCGTCGGCCAAGGTGCTGCCATCGAAACGGCCCTTTACGAGGTCGATGAGTTCCTGGGTGAGGCTCCCGCCCGCCCCATGACCGATGCTCAGTCTCTCCAGGCCGAGTACCCCCTCTTTTGGAAACGGTAATAAGCCGCGCAACTTCCTTCCGTCGAGACCATGCAGGGTCCGACGGGATGCGCGGGGGTGCACGATCTTTCAAAGAGATCACAGGACGGCGGGTCGATCAACCCCTTGAGGACCTCCCCGCAGCGGCACCCCGCTGGGGGCGGGGTCTCTTTCACCGCCACCCCGAGCCTTTCCACGGCGTCGAAGCACGCGAATTCCTTCCTGAGGAAAAAGCCCGAGGAGGGAATCTCCCCGAGCCCCCTCCAGGGAGCGTCGCCCAGGGTGAACACTCTATCCATGACGTTCCTGGCGGCCACATTGCCCTGGGGCCTCACCGCCCGGCTGTAAAGCGATGCCACCCTCGGCCTTTTTTTTCGAATCTGCCTCGCCACTTCCACCAGGGCCGTCATTATTCCCTCCGCCTCGAAGCCCGCCACAGCACAGGCGATGCCGTATCGTTCCGGCAGGAAGCGGTAGGTCGCGAGCCCCGTGATGACGCTCACGTGACCGGGGAGGAGAAAAGCATCGAGGTTCACATCGGGGTCGGAGGCGAGCGCTCCTAGGGCCGGCGGTACCGATTTGTGCAGGTCGAGGACCATGAAATTGTCGAGGCCTTCCCGCCAGGCGTCCAGGACGACCGAGGCCGTGGCCGGGGCTGTCGTTTCGAAACCGACCGCCAGGAAAACCACGGAACGGGCCCTGTCATTCATGGCCAGCGAAAGGGCCTGGTCGGCCGAGGTGACCACCCTCACGTCGGCTCCCCGGGATCTCTCTTCCGCCAGGGTCGTCTCGGTTCCCGGGACCTTGAGCATGTCCCCGTAGGTCGCAATGGTGGTATTCTCGCGGCCGGCCAGGGAAAGGGCGGCATCGATCTCACCCTGGGACGTAACGCAGACCGGGCACCCCGGTCCCGAGACGAGGGTGATATTTGCCGGAAGCAAGACTCTCAACCCCTGGCGAAAAATGGAGACGGTGTGTGTACCGCAGACCTCCATCACCTTTATGGGGTGGTCGGCCAGCTCGCTCAAAGCTTTTGAAAGGAGTTCTATACGCTCTCTCGGGTCACCGGGCCTATGGGCCTGCAAGCTCACGGATCTCCTCCCATAGTTTTTCCAGTTCCCCTGTTTCCTCCTCGAGGAGCCTTTCGATGGCAAAGCCCGCGTGGACGAGCACCATATCCCCCTCTTTGACGTGAGGGACGAGGTCGGTCCTTATCTCGACTTCCACCGGGCCGGCCAAGGCCAAGGCCTTGTTAGGTCCTTTCAATGCGATCACCCTGTGCGGGATTGCCAGGCACACCGCCGCTCCACTCCCTTCCCCCGGGCCGTTGCCAACGGGCACCGGCCCGACCTTCACCCTAGTTTATCATTGAACTTGCCCCTTCGTGTCCCAGGGGGTAGTCTAGCATTGAGGGGACGAGCATGGAACGATTGAGGGTGGGCCTTCTTCAACTTGAGGTGATCCGTGAGGACGCGGCCAGGAACGCAAGGTACGTGCTCGGACAGGTCCGCGACGGGGCGAGGAGCGGCTGTGACGTGCTGGTTTTGCCCGAACTGTGGAACGTCGCCTTCCCTCTCCTGGGGCCCCATGTCCTCATCGATGAGAACAACCCCCTCGTGGGGTCCATGGCCGAGGCGGCCTGCAGGAACGAGACCTGGATAATCGGGGGCAGCATGGCCCTGTCGACGGCTGCCGGGCCGAGGAATCGATGCCTTGTCTTCTCTCCCGAAGGAGAGATCGCCTTCCGCTACGACAAGGTCCATCTCTATCCCGGCCTGGACGAACCCAATATCCTCTCCCCCGGCGTGTCTCCCGGTTCTTTTGATATGGGAGGGCTTCCCTGCGGCGTCATGATATGTTTTGACGCGGAGTTCCCGGAACTGGCGACCTGCCTGTCTTCGGGCGGAGCCAAGATCCTCTTCGTCCCGGCAGCGTGGAAGGCCGAGTACGCCCGCCTCTGGAGGGCCCTTCTCATTTCCAGGGCCATCGAGAACCAGGTCTTCGTCGTCGGCGTCAACCGGTGCGACAGGGGTAAAAACTCCTCCTTCGGAGGGCAGAGCCTCGTGGTCGACCCCTTTGGTGACCTGATCCTGCACCTGGACGACACGCCTCGCTTCGAGAGGGTGGTCCTTGACCTCTCCAGGGTGGAGGCCGCCCGGAGCGAGCACAAGGTGGTCTCTTCAAGGAGGCCCGAGATTTACCGTCGATGGAGTTAACCAGGACATAATGAGCCTTCCCCATTGACTGGCTCACCCTTTGTTATATAATGCGCTGCAATCATGACCCTGAGGGACTTTAAAACCTTCCCGGGCCGAGGTGCTGTTGCGATTGCCAAAAGAAAGGGTGGGCTTTATAATTCCATCAGGTTTATGAGGTAAAGCGAAGGAGGTGTTCGCGCGGAAGGGAAGCAAAGGGAGTATCCAGTTGAGCGAGCCTTGAGTTCAGTTTTGAGGCAGTCCAAGCCTAGTTTCAAAAGGAGGGATATCAGCATGAGCAACGAGACGCAACGCGAACAGTGGGGTACCAGGTGGGGTTACATCCTTGCCTGCGCTGGCTCCGCGGTGGGCCTGGGGAACATCTGGCGTTTCCCTTACATCACCGGTCTGCATGGAGGGGCGGCCTTTGTCCTGATCTATGTGATCCTTGTCTTCGTTATCGGGTTCTCCGTCATGCTCGCCGAAATGGCCATCGGCCGCAACTCTCAGCTTAACGCCGTCGGGGCCTTTCGAAAGACCAAGGGCGGGGCGTGGCCCATCGTGGGCTGGATGGGGGTAATCGCCGGCTTCATCATTCTCTCCTACTACGGGGTCATCGGCGGCTGGACCATGGCCTACGTGCTCAAATCCTTCACCGGGCTTATGCAGGCCGACGCCGGGGAGGCCTTCGGTTCCTTCGTGACCAACGTACCCCTCGTGATAGCCTGGCAGGCCTTTTTCATGTTCGTCACCATCTACATTATCTATAAAGGAATCGGCGAAGGGATCGAGAAGTACTGCAGGATCCTCATGCCCTCCCTCTTCGTCGTACTGCTCATCCTGATCGTCCGAGCCGTGACGCTTCCCGGCGCCGGCGCCGGCATCGCCTACTACCTTAAACCAGACTTCAGCAAGTTGACCGGCGGCGCCTTCGGGGCGGCCCTCGGCCAGGCCTTCTTTTCACTCTCCCTGGGCATGGGGTGCATGATCACCTACGGCAGTTACGTGGGTAAGAAGGAGACCCTTCCCGGTGCGGCCTTCCAGGTCTGCTTCATTGACACCGCCGTCGCCTTCCTGGCGGGCCTCGTCATCTTTCCCGCCGTCTTCGCTTTCGGTATCGAACCCGGCGCCGGTGCGGGGCTCACCTTCATAACCCTTCCCAACGTCTTCGGGAAGATGCCCGGGGGGATGATCTGGTCGGCACTGTTCTTCGTTCTGCTCTTTGTCGCCGCCCTCACATCGGCCATCTCCTTGCTGGAAGTCGTTTCCGCCTATTTCATCGACGAGATGAAGTGGAGCAGGACCAAGGCCTCCTGGCTCATGGGTTTTTGCATCTTCCTGCTGGGGATCCCTTCCGTGTTGGGCGTCGCCGGGAAGCTCCCCACCCTTGCGGGAAGGGATTTCCTTGATTCCGCCGACTTCCTGGCTTCCAACATCCTTCTCCCCCTCGGGGGCCTGTTCATAGCCCTCTTCGTGGGCTGGTTCTGGACCGAGGGCGCGAAGCAGGAAGTCACGAACGACGGCACGGTACCCTTCGGCCTTTACACGGTCTGGCTATGGGCATGCCGCGTCGTGGCCCCGATCGCCATAGCCTATATCTTCATCACGGGGCTCAAGTGGTAAGAACCGCCTCTATTTCGTCTTTGACCCGGCGGGGGCTTGAAGCCCCCGCTTTTTTCACCGCCTCGTTGACCTTTCCCTTTCATCATGAGAAAATCAACAAGGAATTTTTGGATGAAGGCCGCAAGAGATACCCCCGTGCTTTTCCCTCGAGCGGGGGAGCCGAAGGGGCAAGCGATCGACAGGATCGCGAAACTCTCAGGCCAAAGGATTGCGGCCGGACAAGTCTCTGGACAGGCGCGGGAGGCCCTTTCGGCGTCAGTGTCCTCCCGTAGGAGAATTTCTGGACAGAGGACCCACCTATTCAATGAATAGGGGGTTTTTCAGTGTTCCAGGAGATCGACTGCCTCACGAATAACGCCCGGCTTTGAGACCTCTCACTGAAAGCCACCTTCGTTGAGGGTGGCCCCCTTAACGTGCTGACCCTTGCGAGAGATCGCGTCCATGCCGGGTGGCTGCTTTTGACCCATCCCCTTTATGGGAACATCCAGCCCTCCCAGCAACACTTCAGGAGCGTCCTCGTCGGACTGCCCGACGAAAAAAGGGGCATCGACCTTGGATCGCTTTCCATTCTCGAGAGAGCCATCGATCTTTACAGGGCGGAGGGTGTTCACCCCGTGAAGCCCGCCGTGGAAAACCGCCACCTGGAGGACTTTGCCGCCCTTGATGTATACCTGCTGCAGGACAGCATGGAGAGATACGGTTTGCTTAAAGGCGGCGCCTGTGATGGACCCGGGAGCACCCGTCAAACCCCGAAGGGCGGAGAAAACCGAAGGGAGGTGAAAAGATGATCGAATTGAACAAGGAAAACTTCGAAGAAGAGGTCCTGAAGAGCGACCTTCCTGTGCTGGTTGACCTTTGGGGTCCGCAGTGCGGCCCTTGCCTGGCGCTGATGCCGAAGGTGGAGGAGATCTCCCGCAAATACGAGGGCAAGGTCAAGTTCTGCAAGCTCAACGTCGCCGAGAACCGCAAGCTCGTCATATCCCTCAGAGTCATGGGGGTGCCGACCTTCCTGTTCTACAAGGGAGGGAAGGAGGACGGCCCCAGGCTGAGTGGAGCCGAGGCAGTGGCTGAAAAGATCGAGGAGAGGGTAAAGGAGTGGGCCGAATAGCGATGGGTTATTCGAAAGGGGGGAAACTTAATTGGAACTTAAACTCAAGAGAGTAGCCGTAAAGTCCCTTCTGGACGGAGACAAGACTTCCTTCAAAGACGGGGTTTTAAGGGTGAACCGACGTGAGATCGTCGACATGGTGATGAAGGACCAGAGGTTCTCCAGCGCCAAGGTTGAGCTTGCCTTGCCGGGGGAGAGCACTAGAATCCTGCCGGTCAAGGACGTGGTGGAGCCGAGGTGCAAACTTGAAGGGCCTGGAGAGGTGTTCCCGGGCTTTATCGGTGACGTTGAGACGGTGGGTGAAGGCATCACCCTCGTCCTAAGCGGCGCCGCCGTGGTAACCTGCGGGAAGATCGTGGGTTTCCAGGAAGGCATCATCGACATGTCGGGTCCGGGAGCGGAATACACGCCCTTTTCCAAGACCCTCAACGTGGTGCTGGTCGTCGAACCCGTCGAAGGCCTGGAAAAGCACGAATACGAGTCCGCTTGCCGGCTCGCCGGCCTGAAGACGGCACACTACCTAGCGGCTGCCGCCAAGGGCGCGACCGGGGGAGAGGTCGAAAGCTATTGCCTGCCGGACCTCGCCAAGGCCATGACGTCCTTCCCGGGGCTCCCGAAGGTGGCCTACCTGTACATGCTGCAGTCCCAGGGGCTTCTACACGATACCTATGTCTACGGTGTCGATGCCAAGAGGATCATCCCTACCCTAATTCACCCCAACGAGGTCATGGACGGGGCGATCGTCTCCGGTAACTGTGTTTCCGCCTGTGACAAGAACAATACCTATTCTCACCAGAACAACCCAATAATCCAGCACATGTACAAAAGGCACGGCAAGGATTTCAACTTCGTCGGCTGCGTCATCACCAACGAGAATACCACCCTCGCCGACAAGAAGCGCAGTTCCTCCTATGCCGTGAAACTGGCCAAGATGCTTGGTGTCGAAGGCGTGATCATCAGCGAGGAAGGTTTCGGCAACCCCGATACGGACCTGATCATGAACTGCCGCAATGCTGAACAGGGCGGGATCAAGACCGTCCTGGTAACCGACGAATACGCGGGCAGGGACGGGGCCAGCCAGTCCCTGGCCGACGCCTGTCCCGAAGCCGATGCCGTCGTTACGGCGGCCAACGCCAACGAGATCATCGTGCTGCCAAGGATGGAGAGGATCATTGGGCTCCCCGACACGGCCAATGTGATCGCCGGGGGTTTCCAGGGTTCCCTGAGGGAGGACGGTTCCATCGAGGTGGAGATCCAGGCGATAACCGGGGCGACCAGCGAACTCGGCTTCAGCCGGATCGGCGCCTACACTATCTAGGTATCAGCACTAAAAATCTTTGACTTTAAAGGAGGTGCCTGATTTGGGCAAACTCGCTGGCAAGAAGGTGCTCCTTCTGGGCGAGAGGGATGGAGTGGCCGCCCCCGCCATGGAGGAAAGCCTGAAGAATTGCGGGGGGGATATCGTCTTCTCCGTGACGGAGTGCTTCGTCTGAACCGCCGCGGGAGCCATGGACCTGCAGAACCAGCAGCGCGTCAAGGACGCGGCTGAGAAGTACGGGGCGGAGAACCTGGTAGTGATCCTGGGTTCCTCCGATGCCGAGGGAGCCGAAATCTACGCGGAAACGGTGACCAACGGCGATCCCACCTTCGCAGGTCCCCTGGCAGGAGTCCCGTTGGGACTCGCGGTATACCACGTTTTCGAACAGGAGATCCGGGACGAGGCCGACCCGTCGGTATGGGCCGACCAGATCGGCATGATGGAGATGGTGCTCGAGACCGAGAGCCTCGCCAACGCCGTCAAGGGAGTTCGTGAACAGTACGGGAAGTACACCCTCTAGAGGGCAGCCCCGAAGAAAGGGGGGAAATGATCATATGAAGTACAAGGTAGTCCATTATATCAACCAGTTCTTCGCAGGCATCGGCGGTGAAGAGATGGCTGGCCATAAGCCGGAATCCAGGAAGGGTTTCGTAGGACCCGGCCAAGCCTTTAACGCGGCCTTAGCCCCTGACGCGGAGATCGTGGGAACGGTGATCTGCGGGGACACCTACTTCGCCGATAACCTTGAAAAGGCTGAGAAGGAGGTCCTGGACCTGATCGCGTCCTTTTCTCCCGACGCGGTCGTCGCCGGGCCGGCCTTCAACGCCGGCCGTTACGGCACCGCCTGCGGCGCCGTCTGCGAAGCGGTCAGGAAGAACCTCGGTCTACCGACCGTGTCGGGTATGTACGAGGAGAACCCCGGCGTTGACATGTACCGTAAGTCGACCTACATCGCCAGAACAGCTGACAGCGCCAGGGGCATGAAGGATGCGGTTCCTGCCATGGCCCGCCTTCTTCTCAAGCAACTCAAGGGCGAGCCGATAGGCAAGCCCGATGATGAAGGCTACATCGAAAGAGGCGTAAGGGTGAACTTCTTCATGGACAAGATCGGGGCCGAGAGGGCCGTGGATATGTTCGTGAAGAAGCTCAAGGGAGAGCCCTTCACAACGGAATATCCCATGCCGACCTTTGACAGGGTGCCTCCCAACCCGCCGGTGGCTGACATGAAGAGCGCGACCATCGCCCTCGTGACCTCCGGCGGCATCGTACCGAAGGGCAACCCCGACCACATCGAGGCATCGAGCGCGTCGAAGTACGGAGAATACAGCCTGGCCGGCGTCATGACAATAAACTCTTCGACCCATGAGACGGCCCATGGCGGCTACGACCCCACCTACGCGAACGACGATCCCAACAGGGTCCTGCCCGTCGACGTGATGCGGGACCTTGAAAAAGAGGGTGCCTTCAAGAAATTTCACGAGACTTTCTATGCGACCGTCGGCAACGGCACCTCCGTGGGCAACGCCAGGCGTTTTGGGACGGAGATCGCCCAGAAGCTCAAGGACGCCAACGTGGACGCCGTGATAGTGACCTCCACCTGAGGGACCTGCACTCGTTGCGGCGCAACGATCGTCAAAGAGATCGAAAGGGCGGGGCTTCCCGTCGTCCACGTCTGCACCATAGTGCCCATTTCACTCACCGTTGGAGCGAACAGGATCGTGCCTGCGGTGGCCATCCCTCACCCCCTGGGGGACCCGACGAAGACCCCCGAGGAGGAGAAGAAGATCAGGCGTGCCATCGTGGAGAAAGCCCTCAAGGCTCTCCAGACGCCCGTAGAGGACCAGACGGTTTTTAACGATTAAGTACCCAGGGATGGCCCGGATCCTTATCCGGGCCATCCGTCTATAGAAACGGAGGGAGGAGCGGCCCATGGCCCGTGTCGCTATCAGGGGTTATTCCTATTGCCTAAACCATACCCCGGAACTGGGGCTTCACTACGGGGTCACCCCGTACATTGAGAGGATCACCCACGGAGAGACGGAGTACATAAAAAAACTGTGTAAAAGCATGCAGTCCTATGAAGAAGCATGTGCCTACGCCCCCAACCAAGCCTATATAGGGGGGATGGACCTGGATGACCTGAAGGCGCAGCCCGCCCCGATGTACGGTAACAGGATCGATGGCGCCTCGCGGTACGGCAAATTCGGCGAGATCATGCCCGAGAAGGAGTTCCTCGGCTTGATGGATATCTGCGATGTCTTCGATATTATCTGGCTCGAAGAGTCCTTCGCCGGTGAAGTCCGCGAAGTCATGGCCAGGCACCCGCTCATGAACGAGAAGATCCTGACGCGGTTGGAAAAAGGTCATGCCTCTTCAGAGATAGAGAAGGAAACGAAAGAACACGGTGCCCTTCCACTTTATTCCCGAGGCAGGGTGGCCGGTTGTTGCAGGAAGGGGCATGATCTCGACGAATCACTCTCCGCGCACGTTCTTCTTGAAAATATTGCCAGCAAGGCAGGATCGGTGCTGGCTCTTCTTCACCTTTTAAAGTCCACCGGCCTTTCCCCGGCCGACATCGACTACGTCATCGAATGCTCCGAGGAAGCCGCGGGCGACATGAACCAGCGGGGCGGGGGGAACTCGCCAAGGCCATTGCGAGATCGCCGGGTGCGTGAATGCCTCGGGCTTCGACATCAGGAGTTTTTGTGCAGGACCTGTCAACGCGGTGATAGCCGGGGCGACCCAGGTAGCGAGCGGGGCGAGACCCAACGTGGTAGTCCTGGCAGGGGAGCCGTTCCAAAACTTTACATGAACAGCCGGGACCATGTCAGGAAGGACATGCCTGCCCTGGAAGACTGTCTCGGGAGCTTCGCCGTCCTCCTGGATGTAGATGACGGCACGTGCCCGGTCATGGAGGCCTCGATGCCCTCGGGAAACACTCGGTGGGTGCCGGCGCCTCCCCGCGGCGATCACCTCGGCGCTGGTCTATGAACCTCTGCAGAAGATAGGGCTTTCCTTCGGCGACGTCGATAAGTTCGCCGCCGAACTCCAGATCCCGGAGATCACCGTACCGGCCGGCGCGGGAGACGTGCCGACGGCCAACTTCAAGATGATAGCCGCCCTTGCCGTCATGAAGGGCGAGCTCGGCAAGGATGAGATGTCTTCCTTCGTCGAGAGCAAGGGTATCCCTGGTTTCGCCCATACCCAGGGTCATATCCCCTCGGGGGTCCCTTTCATCGGCCATGCCTGTGAGGCCATCAAGGAAGGAAAATACGGGCGAGTCATGATAATCGGGAAGGGGAGCCTCTTCTTGGCCAGGCTGACCAACCTCTCCGACGGCGCTTCCTTTATCATCGAGCCCTCCTCGGGTAAGCCCGGCGAAACCAGGGGGGTCACTTTGGAGGAGGTCCGAGGAATACTCCTGGAAGTCCTGGAGGACCTTTCGAAGGAACAGCCGGCAGCACGCCGACCGGACGGAAACGAGAAGGATCATCGGCGACGCCCTCCGCGAGATAGTGGAGTCCGCCAAAAGCGGGGGGCCGCGGACGAGGGTAGGGCTCATGGCTTCAGGGAGCGAACTCGGCCCCGAGGAACTGGCCCGGGGAGCTGTCGCGGCCCAGGAAGCAAGGCCGGGTCTTGAAGTGGTGATGATCGGGCCAAGGATCGAAGGTTTTGACCGGTTGAGGTGGATCGAAACGCCCGATTGCGAGGGGACATCTCCCGGGCCATGGAATCGGCCCTTAAGGAAGGGAATATCAGCGCGGCCGTCGCCCTTCATTACCCTTCCCCTTGGGGGTGACGACCATTGGTAGGGCTATGACGCCGGCACGGGGAAGGCCGATGTTCATAGCCTCCACGACCGGCACCACCGCCACTGACAGGATCGAGGCCATGGTCAGGAACGCGGTTTACGGGATAGCCACCGCCAAGGCCCTTGGCTTGGCCGAACCCACCGTGGGGATCCTGAACATCGACGGGGCTCAGACGGCCTTCAGGGCGCTCCAGAAGCTTCACGACAAGGGGTTCCCGATCCCCTTCGGGAGCAGCGTAAGGAAGGACGGCGGGACGCTTCTAAGGGGCAACGATATCCTGGCCGGCGCTGTCGATGTCTGCGTCACCGATACGTTGACCGGCAACGTGCTCATAAAAATGTTCTCGGCCTTCACGACCGGGGGCGGGTACGAGGCTACGGGGTGGGGTTACGGGCCCTCCGTCGGTAGCGGGTGGCCCTTCATCGTTTCTATCATTTCGAGGGCTTCCGGTGCCCCGGTCATCGCCGGAGCGCTGCTGTTTTCCGCGGCGGCGGCGGCCGGGTCCCTTCCTGAAAGAGTAGCCGAATACCTTGCTTTCGCGGAAAGGTGCGGCTCTCGGACATCCTCGCGGATCTTCGCCCGTCGAGGCATGAGGGGATCGAAGAGGTGAAGATGCTCCCAAGGAGCCCACCGAAGATGAGATCCACGGCGTCGACGTCCTCTCCATCGAGGATGCCGTCAAGGCTCTTTGGAAAAGGGGTCTCTACGCCGAATCCGCCATGGGATGCACCGGCCCGGTGGTCAAGGTCCCCTCCAGGATACTTCAAGGAAGCCGAAGAAGTACTCAGAAGCGATGGCTACATTTAACCTGGAGGAACAGTAAGTGAAAACAAGAGCAGTCCTTTATGGTATAATTTCACCTGGAGATTTAATCAAACTGCTCCTGTATAACAACTGAGATCAGAGACAGGGGGTGGTAATGACTCGGAGAGGCTGCGCGGCTGAAATGGCACTTTGATCCTGGGTTTTTGTGCAGCAGGACAGAGAAGAAGGAGGGATTTTTGATATGGAAGGCTTGATGGCTATTAATGGTGTCGTCAACGGCATAGTCTGGGGTCCCCCCATGCTCGCGCTGCTCGTCGGTACAGGCATCTATCTTACTATCATCCTTGGTTTCCCCCAGGTAAGGTATTTCGTGTACATGTTCAAGGAAGTTCTCGGCAAGATAGGCCAGAAGCAGGGGGATGAGGGTACCATCACCCCCTTCGCGGCGCTGTCGGTCGCCCTGGCTTCCACGGTGGGTTCCGGTAACATCGCGGGTGTCGCGACGGCCATCCACCTCGGGGGCCCCGGGGCCCTCTTCTGGATGTGGATCACAGCCATCTTCGGGATGACCACCAAGATGACCGAGGCGGCCCTCGCGGTGAGGTACCGCGAAAAGGACGAGGGTGGGAACTGGCGCGGCGGCACCATGCACGTCCTGGAGAAGGCCACGGGCCAGAAATGGCTGGCCTGGCTCTTCGCCTTCTTCACCACCTTCGCGGCCTTCGGGATCGGCAACGCCACCCAGGCCAACTCCACCGCCCAGGCGCTTGAGCTGGGCTTCGGGGTGCCTTGCTGGATCTCCGGCATCGTCATCGTCGTGCTTGTAGCCCTCGTCATCATCGGCGGGGTCAAGAGGATCTCGGACGTCACCACCTACCTGGTACCTTTCATGGCCATCTTCTACATAATCGGCGGAGGGGCGGTCATCCTTCTGCACGCCAACCTGATCCCCCATGCCATCGGCCAGGCTGTCTGCTACGCCTTCAATGACCCGATGGCGATACCGGGGGCTATAGCCGGATGGTCGGTCAAGCAGGCCCTCACCAAGGGCGTCGCCCGCGGGGTCTTCTCCAACGAGGCGGGTCTCGGCTCTGCTCCGATGGTCCACGCCACGGCCATCACAGACCACCCCGTGAGACAGGGCGCATACGGCCTCTTCGAAGTGTTCGTGGACACCATCGTGGTCTGTTCCATAACGGGCATCAGCGTCATCGCCACGGGCACCCTCACGGGAAGGCCCGACCTGACCGGCGCGCAGCTGACACTGACGGCCTTCCAGTCGGTTCTCGGAACCCCGGGTGTATGGATATTGTCTCTTGGCCTCGCCATGTTCGCCTTCTCGACCATACTCGATGGTACTGGTACGGTGAGACCGGTGCGGTTTACATTTTCGGCCTGAAGATCACCCCAATCTACAAGTTCCTCTGGATCGCGATATGCCTGGTCGGCGCGATCGGCGGCGGCGGGCAGTTCCTCACCAACCTCTGGGACCTGTCGGACACCATGAACGGCCTCATGGCGGCTCCGAACCTTGTAGCGCTCCTTTGGGTCTCCAACGAGATGCGCAAGATGGTCAAGGATTTCGACGCCAAGCGCAAAAGCGGAGAGCTAAAATAGATCCTTACCTACAAGGCGAATAACCTTTCGCTTCAAAGGGGGCCGGGGTTTCCCGCCCCCTTCCTTTGAAAGGAGGGTATGATCTTGTCCCTCAGACCTACCAGGATGGAGGTCAACCTGGAGAACCTCGCCTTCAATTTCAGGGCCCTTTCAGGATCCGTGGACAGGGGCTGCAGTCTCATGGCGGTCGTAAAAGCCAACGGCTACGGTTTCGGAGCGAGACAGGCCGCCAAGGTTTTCCAGGAGGTCGGTTGTCAGCGTTTTGCCGTGGCCACGCCCGATGAGGCTGTGGAATTAAGGGAAAACGGTATAAGCGAACCCACGCTCGTGATGGGCCCTTCGCCGCTAGAGGCGGCCGAGACCTTCGTGGCCATGGGCATAACCGCCGCGTGTACCGACCTTTCCTTCGCGGAGGCCCTGAGCAGGGCGGCGGTGAACCAGGGCAAGACGGCCCGGCTGCACCTCAAGGTTGACACGGGGATGGGAAGAATCGGTTTTCTCCCGAAGGAAGTCCCCGGGGCGGTCGATAAGATCCTTCACCTCCCCGGGATCGATCTGGAAGGGATCTTCACCCATTTCGCCTGTGCCGACGAAAGAAACCCCGAGTACACCCGTATCCAGTTCGGGAGGTTCGGCGAGGTGCTGGATACCTTGCGCTCCCGGAATGTCAGGTTCAGGTTGAGGCACGTGTGCAACAGCGCAGGAACGGTGAATTTCCCCGAAATGCACCTCGACGCGGTGAGGCCCGGGCTCATCCTGTACGGGATGTGGCCTTCCCAATACTGCAAAAGGAGCGTCGATATCAAGCCCGTCTTCGAGGTCAAGACCTCGGTGGCCGTCGTCAGGGAATTGCCGCCCTCCAGCGGCATCGGCTACGGCCTCCGGTACATGACCAGGGGGACGGAGCGGGTAGCCATCCTCCCGATCGGTTATCACGACGGTTACACCAGACCCCTCTCGATGAGGGCCTCGGTCCTCATAAGGGGGCAAAGGGCGCCCATCGTAGGCAGCATCTGTATGGACCAGACCATGGTCGATGTGACCCAAATCCCCGGCGCAGCCCCCGGCGATGAGGTCGTCCTCGTGGGAAGCCAGGGACGGGAATCGGTCACCCCCGAGGAGATTGCCTCTCTGCTCGGCACGATCAACTACGAGGTATCCAGCCTTTTCGGTCCAAGAGTCCCGAGGGTTTACATCTAGAGGGCCGCGAAGGCCGTCATCGGCAACTGAAAGGAACCCTGCGGCGACCGTAGGTCGCCGTTTTTTATGCCCCTCCGTTAGGGTTATAATCCTTGATGGGACGAGAGGACGACCCTGTCCACTCATTGATATTGCTGGGAGGTTTGCCTGATGAAAGATCTGAAGAGCGCCTTCAGAGGTTTCCCGGAGATGCTCCTCCAGGACGATGATGTCGCCCTGATAAATAAAGCGGCGAGGGAGAGCCGTGCCTGGGCGGTGACCATGACTTCGGCGGCCGGTAGTGGCCACCCCGCCGGCTCACTCTCCAGCATGGAGATGTACCTGCTCGCCTACGGCGCGGCCAACATCACTCCGGAAAACTACGCCGGTCTTGAGCGCGATTTCGTCGTGATAAGCCACGGTCATACCTCTCCGGGAGCCTATGCCGCCCTCGCCATGTACGGTTTTATTCACACCGAGAGCGCCTTGGCTCACTTCCGACAGGCTGGCAGTCCCTTCCAGGGCCATGTCGAAAGGGTCGTGCCGGGGATCGACTGGGGGAGTGGCAACCTTGGGCAAGGACTTTCGGCGGGCGTGGGTTTCGCCCTGGCTATAAGGGCCAGGGGCAGGAATGACCATGTCTACGTGCTGATGAGCGACGGGGAACAGGTCAAGGGTCAAGTGGCGGAGGCCAGGAGGATCGCTTCCCATTATCGGTTGTCGGGGATAACGGCCCTGGTGGACTTCAACGATATCCAGATCTCCGGCAGGACCGGGGACATCATGAAGGCAGACCTGCCGGGCCTCTGGAAGGTAGACGGGTGGAGCGTAACGGAATGCGACGGCCATGACCCCAGGGCCCTGTACAAGGCCCTGGCCGAGGCGAGGTCCAGCGAAAGGCCCACGGTGGTGATCTGCCATACCGTGATGGGTAAGGGGGTCTCCTTCATGGAAGGTGTTCCCGATTACCACGGCAAGGCTGCCTCGGGAGAGCGCTACCTGCAGGCCATGGCGGAACTCGGCGCGTCACCGGCTATGCTCGAGAAAGCCCTCGGACGACGTTCTTCCTGTTCCTTTGACCGTCCGAAAAAGCCAAGATCGCGGGTCCCTTCCATAGTGACGGGTGAACCCAGGAACTACGGGACCGGGGAAAGAACCGACAACAGGTCGAGTTTCGGCAAAGCCCTCGAGGAGGTAGGCAGGCTCAACTACCAGTCCCCGGGAAGCGATCCCTTGCTCGTTTTCGATTGTGACCTCGCCGGCTCCGTCAAAACTGAGGGTTTCGCGAAAGCCTGCCCGGAGTGGTTCATCGAAACGGGCATCCAGGAGCATTCCACCGCGACCGTCGCTGGCGCGGCCTCCATCGCCGGAGCCGTAAGTCTTTGGGCCGATTTCGGCGTTTTCGGCCTGGGAGAGGCCTATAACCAGCAAAGGCTGAACGATATAAACCGGACAAACCTGAAACTCGCCCTGACCCACGTCGGGCTTGACGTAGGTGAGGATGGCGAGACCCACCAGTGTATCGACTTCATCGGTCTTTTGAGGAACCTGTTCAATTGGAGGCTCCTCATTCCGGCCGATCCCAACCAGGCGGACAGGATGACCCGTTGGGCCCTGTCCGAACCGGGGAACATCTGCATAGCCATGGGGCGGAGCAAGATACCGGTGGTGACCGACGAGAAGGGGGAGCCCTTTTACGCCGGCGGCTACGTTTTCCGATACGGTGCCGTGGACCTGCTCAGGAAGGGCGATGACGGAGCGATCATCGCCACGGGCCATATGGCAGGGAGGGCCCTGGAGGCCCATGTACTTTTAAAGGACCAGGGTTTCAACGTATCGGTCTACCATGCCGGATGCCCGCTGCACATGGACCCTTCCGCCATCGCCCAGGCCGCTCGTACGGGCAGGATAGTGACCTTTGAGGACCACCACGCTTCCACCGGGCTGGGTTCTATCGTGGCCTCCATGCTGCTTAAAACCGGCAGCTGCTGCCCTCTTAGGACCCTCGGCGTCACGAGGTACGGGGATTCCGGGTCTTCTTCGGAGGTCCTTTCCGCCATGGGCCTTGACCCCGAAAACCTCGCCGCCGCCGTAAGAAGCCTGGTAGTCCAGTAGGAAAGGGCGTAACCATGGAATTCATGGACCTGGGCGGACCCGTAATGTGGATAATCCTGGGGCTCTCCGTATTGGGAGGGGCCATCGTGTTTGAGAGATTCTGGTTCATCTCCAGGGCTTCCACCGATGCCCCGTCGCTGGAACTCTCCCTCGGTGAACTGATATACCACCGGAAAAAGGAAGAAGCTTCGAACCTCGTCAGGGCGAAGGACAGTTCCCTTCACCGGCTGTTCAGGGTCGCCGTGGACCATTGGGAAGTGGACCATGAGGCCATGCAGATCCTGTTGGAACAGGAAGTAAGACGTGAGGTGTTCCGATGGGAACGGGGCCTGGGGTCCCTGGCGACCATCGCCAGGGTAACGCCCCTGCTGGGGCTCCTGGGGACCGTGATAGGCATGATAGATGTCTTCAGGAACCTCCCGGGCCTGTCGGGTTCCAGCGTCGCCGTTCTGGCCGGCGGGATCTGGGAGGCGCTCCTTACCACCGTCGCGGGACTTTCCGTGGCCGTGCCGCTCATCCTGTTCCATGCCTTCTTCTCCGTGCGCCTTGAAAGGGCCGAGGAGATGCTCTGGCGGGGTGTGGACTTCATGGTCCGCGAGAAAGTGTTGAGATCGGTACCGGGGAATGATGAAGGCCGGCATCCTTAGGCTAGGCGCCGCCACTTCCCTGATGTTTTTCCTCTCCTGTTCCCCCGGACCGGTTTCGCCGGGCTCCTCCCGAGAAGCCGACAGGGTAGTATCGCTGGCTCCCTCGATCACCGAGAGCCTCTTCGCCATCGGGGCCGGAGGAAGGGTGGTAGGGGTCACCGACCACGATGTCTCGCCGGAAGAGGTCAAGGATCTTCCTTCGGTGGGGGGGTACTTCGATCCTTCCCTGGAAAAGATCCTTTCCCTTTCCCCGGACCTGGTGATCGGCATCGCCACGTTCCACGGCAAACTGTTGGAAAGGCTCGAGTCCCTCGGCGTGGCAACATTGCCCCTGACGATCCACAGGGGACTGGACGGGGTTAAAAGCGGTATCGCCGCCCTTGGCGCCAGGCTCGGGATGGAGAACAGGGCCGGGGAGGTCCTGGAGAGCATGGAAGCGGGGCTCAAGGCCGTCAGGGAAGAGGTAGCCCGGACCTTTCCCGGGGGAGCGCCGTCATTGCTCGTCGTCCTGTGGCACGACCCTCTCACCGTGGCCGGAGGCGTAAACTATATCAACGACATAATGAGGGCCATAGGCATCCCAAACGCCGCGTCGGACATCCATTACACCTTTCCCCAGATGGACCCTGAAGGTATCGTTTCAAGAGATCCCGATATAATATTGGTCCCGGCTACAAAAAGGGGGATGTCCGTCACGCCGGAATCGCTCCTTGAGACCTTGAAGGATTTTCCCATAGCGGCGATCAGGGAAAGGAAGGTGGTCTCCATTTCGGCGGACCTGCTTTTCCACCCGGGGCCAAGGGTGGTGGAAGCCGCCCGGATCCTCCTTGAAGCCGCCCGGAGCTTCCAGGGAGGCAAACCGTGAGACGCACCAGGGCGAGGCGAAACCTTCCGGAGGTCGAGCTGACCCCCCTCGTGGATGTGCTGTTCATGCTCATTATTTTCTTCGTGCTGACGGCGGTCTTTTCCGAGCCGCTCCTCCCGGTGAACCTTCCCGGCGCCACGGGTGAGCGGTTTTCAGGGAAGTCCTTCACGATCTCCATCAATAGGGATGGGGGTCTTTTCTCCGAAGGCGGGGCCTTGACCAAGGAGCAGGCGATCGAAAGGGCCCTGGCCTCTTTCAGGGAAGGGAAGAGGATCATCATAGCCGCCGACAGGGAGGTTCGCTACGGTTTCGTCGTCTCCTTCCTGGACGCCTTGAGAAATGCGGGCGTGGATACAGCGGGTCTTCTCGTGGACCCGGGCGCCGAGCAATGAAAAGGTGGATCCCCTTTTTCATCCTCAGCCTTTGCTTCCACGCCCTCCTGTTGGGCTTGCCGCTGACCTTCCCCGAAGCGGTGACACCGGGGCCCGCCCTGATCGTCCTCGACCTTGAAGCCGGGAGTCCTCCCAAAAGGATGTCGCGGCCCGAAGCCCCTGAAAAAAACGCCGCCCCGGCGGCAGCCGCGCCTTCTCATTCAAAGGAATCCCAGGCCGTAAGGAAGCCGAGGCAGGACAGTCCCTCAAAATCCCCCGCCCTTTCCCCCGGTGAGGTGAGCCCGCCGACCCCGCCGGGGAGAGCCGTATTGAATAACGCCGGGGATGCCCCTAAGGGTCCGCTGCCGTCACCGCGAGGAGTGGAGCCGGGAGATCTCCGGCCCCGAATGGCGACCACGGCCGATGTCATAACCAGGTTCCAGCCGGTTTACCCCTTGGCCAGCAGGAGGAGAGGGGAGCAGGGCGAGACGCGCCTGTTGGTGAGGCTTGGGCCCGGTGGGGTCATCCTTTCGGTGGAAGTGACGGCCTCCAGCGGTTATCCCTTATTGGACGCTTCCGCCCTGGCGGCGGTGAAAAAGTGGGGTTTTTCACCCCATACCCCCAAGGAATTGATCGTGCCGGTGATATTCCGCCTGGAGTGACCGGCGCCAGCGCCCCAGGAAGGTGATACTTTGACTTGTCCCCCGGGCTATTGTATTCTTACCCTTGTTGGGACCTAGGGTAATTCCCTTTGGTGACGGGAATCCGGTGAGACGCCGGAGCGGCCCCGCCACTGTGACCGGGACGAAACCGCACGTTCTGCCACTGGCTTTTGCCGGGAAGGCGCGGGAGTAGGATGAACGGGAGCCAGGAGACCAGCCGAAGGGAGAAGGACCAGGTGTCATGCGCGGGCGTGGCACGACAGTGGATCGTCCCTCGGGGGCGGCCTGGCGTGTCGGGCCGCCCAAATTTATTCGGGAGGGACGGCTTGATGAGAAAAGTACTGGCAACAGCAGTGGTTTGTATCGCGGTCGTATCAGGGGTGTTCATAGGACACAGCAGCGCCCGGGCGGATATTGCCCTGGTCGAACCGGAGATCGTCACGGGAAGCAGGGTATACACAGATCTTTTCGATATACCGGCGCCTACCTACGTTATCACGGCCGAGGAGATCGACCAAAGCGGCGCCACCGACCTGGGGGCGCTCCTGGAACAGAAAGTCCCCGGTATTACCCTGAAAAAGAAAAGCGGCGTGGCCCAGGAATCCCAGTTATGGCTCAGGGGTTTCACGAACCAGGTCCTGGTGCTGAACGACGGGATCCCCCTTTACCGTTCTTCGATAGGGGCGGATTTCGGGACCGTCGATTTCAGAACCTTTCCGTTGGAGAATATCGAGAGGGTCGAGGTAGTCAAGGGCGGAGGCTCGGCCCTTTACGGTTCCATGGCCGCCGGCGGTGTCCTCAATATCATCACGAAAAAGCCTGAAAAATCAGACGGAATGATTCTGGCGGAAGCTGGTTCCAATGACTGGCGGAGGTACTATGTTTCAGGCAATGCGGTTGGGGACGATCTTAGTGCCGGGATCTGGTACGAACGGATCGAGGAGGGCCGGAGAAGGCTTTTATATGATACCGTGCCAGAAAATCGGTTCGATTCACTGGGATACAAAGGAGATGGCTATGGCCTGGTTTTGAGGGGAAACAGGTGGGTGTTCAGAGCCACTACCGGAGAAAACCGCTACAAATACTTGACCCCCGGTTTTCCATCCGGAGCGGACCTGAATGACGAGAAAAAAGAGTATGGTCGATATTCATTCCGCTATGACGCAGAATCCTTGTACCTTTTGACCGGCTACGATACCCAGAAGTATGACATTCTAACGGGTGAAGGGAATTATTACAAAGACAGCGCTTTCACGACAGAGTTCGGAGGCCGGACAATCCTGGGCGACGCCCTGGCCGCCTGGGGCCTATTCTACCGATCTGAAAAGACGGAGTTTTTTGACGGCGGCGATAGCGCCGTGGTATCGAGGAGCCGGTACAACGTGGCGCCCTTCGTGGAGGTGTCATACCCCGTCGGTGACTGGCTGGTCGACCTCGGGCTCAGGTACGAGGTCTGGAGGCAGGAAAACAACGATCACGAAGAACTGATCCCCAAGGTCAGCCTCCTGAGGCAGGGCGCGGAGGGGAACATGTTCTATATTTCCGCTTCGAGGGTTTTCGCGATGCCGACCTTCTACGAACTTTACGCCGACTCATATTTTCCGAAATTTTCTTATAAGGTAAAAGGGAATCCCGACTTAAAGCCGGAAAAGGGCTGGAGTTACGAAGCAGGTTTGAAGATCCCCGGCGTCAACTCCTGGCATATCGGCGTTTTCTACACGGTCCTCGATGACAAGATAAAAGATAAATTTGGGTCCCCGAGCACCTACATTAACTTGGCCGAGTTCAGATCCTACGGAATAGAGGCGTCAAAAAAGTGGAGGTTGGGGCCGAGGTGGGTCCTGGGCCTCAGCGGAACGTGGCAGGTCCCGGAGGAAAGGGTGGACATCCTGTCGGGGTGGGCCAGGAGCGACGGTATACCCGGATGGGAGGTCGGCGGTTCCCTTGAATACCGGGATGGGCCGTGGACTGCCGAGCTCTCCCTTAACTGGGCCGGTGACCAGGGGGGTGACCAGGAGGACTATTTTATAGTCGATCTCGGTGTTTCCTGGCGGTCCGGCGAAGACAGTATCACCCTCTCCCTCTCGAACCTTTTCGACGAGTCCTATACGTTCAACTCTAATGGATGGTTTTTCTACGGGCCGGAGCGAGGATTCCGACTGTCCTGGGAGAGGCGTTTCTAGAGCGCCCAAAACGGGAGCAGTGGGATCGAGGGAACGGGGGGAGTCGACACCGTCCCTTTTTGTCCCCCGCGCTGATGTACAATACTGAGGGCTTCGAAGAGCCCGGGGGAGAGGTCATGGGAGAGTTGATACGAACGGCGGACTTGGTCTTCCTGTGGGCGCCGCCCAAGGGCGACAGCTTCATCATCAAGGCGACGCCCGGCGGCAGGCAGGATTCGCGCCTGGGCCAGCTCCTCCACGACGATATCATAGGGAAGCCCTTCGGAAGTTGGGCCTATACCAACATGGGCAAGCCCTTCTGCCTTTTGCGCCCGAATATCCAGGAGTACAGCCGAAGGGTCAGGAGAATGACCCAGATCCTTTACCCCAAGGATACGGGTTTCATTCTTGTTTCCCTGAACATCGGCCCGGGGGCGCTGGTCGTGGAATGCGGCACCGGTTCGGGGGGCTTCACTTCGGTGTTGGCCCACTTCGTCGGCGACGCTGGAAGGGTCGTCTCCTATGAGAAAAAAGAGGAGTACTCGCTGCTGGCTCGGCGCAACTGCGAAAAATGGGGCGTCGCCCACCGGGTGGATTTCAAGATCAGGGATATCGCCGAAGGCTTCGATGAGCGCGGCGCTGACGCTCTTTTCCTCGACGTCCCCAACCCCTGGGATTACCTCGGCAGGGTGAAGGAAGCCCTTGCGCCGGGAAACAGGCTGGGCGTCCTGGTCCCCACGGTGAACCAGGTGGAAAAAACCCTGGACGGGCTCAAGGATCACTTTTTCTTCGACGTCCAGGTTTCGGAGATACTCCTCCGGTATTACAAGACCAACAGCAGGAGGATCCGCCCCGAGGACACCATGATCGGCCATACGGGGTACCTGGTTTTCGCCTCGAATGTCCTGGGTCCCCCTGACCTCGATCCCGATGGAGGCGACGACCCCGATTGAGCCGCGATATCCTGCTGCACGTCTGCTGCGCCCCTGACGCCACGGTCCCCTGGCAAAGCCTGATCGAAGAGGGGCACAGGGTGACGGGTTTCTTTTATGGCTCCAATATTCACCCCTACTCCGAGTTCAAAAGAAGGGCGCGTGACGTGGAAACCCTTTCCCGGGCCCTGGGGAGCGATCGCGTAATAGGGTCCTACGAACCGCTCCGGTGGCTGGAGGCGGTAAGGGGGCACCTCTTGGCCCCAGAGGGCGGCGAAAGGTGCCCGCTCTGTTTCCGGGCCCAGCTGACCGCCGCCGCGGGTCAGGCCCTTACCCTGGGCATCGGTTCCTTGTCGACGACCCTTACGATAAGCCCTCACAAGGATGTAGCCCTCATCGAAAGGATCGGCGCCGAGGTCTGCCGAGAGCACTGCCTTGATTGGGTATTCAGGGTTTGGAGGAAAAAAGGCGGGTTCAAGCTCTCCGTTGAGAGAAGCCGCCGTTTGGGGCTTTACAGGCAGCGTTACTGCGGTTGCGTCCTGAGCATCAGGGACGAAGGATAGGAGTGATAAGGTGATGGCGAACAGGGAGCCACCTTCGGGAAAGTTGGCGCCGGAGATCCTGGAAAAGGCCGTCCTGGCCTATGGCGGCGCCAAAAGGGACGAGGTCCTAGTCGGACCCGCCGTTGGAGAGGACGCGGCCGTAATCCGATGGCCCGCGGGGAAGTACCTGGTGGTCGCTTCTGACCCCATCGTCGGGGCCGACCGGGGGGCCGGAAGGCTCCTGGTGGTCGTCAATTCAAACGATATCGCCTCCAAGGGCGGCGACCCGGCCTTTTTGATCTCCACCCTGATCTTCCCCAAGGGGTCAACGCCGAAAGAGATCACTTCCCTCGTTGAAGAGATCCATGAAGCGTGCCAGGAAGCCGGGATCGCCGTGGTAGGGGGGCACACGGAAATAAACGACCGGTACGATCACCCAGTGCTCTGCGCGACCATGATGGGGATGGCCGAGAGGGTCCTTTCCGCGCGGGACATCGCGCCCGGCGATGCCGTGGTCATGACAAAGCATGTAGGCATAGAGGGGATGTGCATCCTTGCCAATGATCGAAGGGAACTCCTCCGCCGATGCCTCTCGGAGCAGGAGATCGACGGGATCCTCCAATGGTCGGCCTCGATGGACGTGCTCCCTGAATCGAGGATCTTGAGGGAATGGGCCGTCTTCATGCATGATCCCACCGAGGGGGGATTCCTCGGCGGCCTGGGAGAGATCACTCGACTGAGCGGCCTGGGAGTCTCCCTGGACAGGGAGGCGGTCCCCGTTGACCGGCTTACCCTGTCCTGCTCGGAGTGCCTCGGTTTTGACCCCTTGAGGCTCATCTCCTCGGGCGTCCTCGTGGCGGTTATACCCCGAAAGCACCTCGATGAAGCCCTGGAAGCCCTGGAAGGTTCAGGGATAGCCTGCTCAGTGATAGGGGAGATGGTCCGGGGCGAGGGAGACGTCCCCGTCGAGACGAAGGAGGAGCTCTGGGGTCTACTGGCCGAAGGGAGGTCCCCACAATGAAAGAGCCCGTCCGTGAACACTTTGAGGAGAGGTTGGCATCCCTGAGGCGGCTCATGAAGCCAAAGGGCGTCGATGCCGCCCTGGTCCTGGTCCGGGAGGGGTACAACTGGGAAACCTGCTTCCACCTCTCCGGTTTCCGGGGTTCGAGCTCCGCGTTGCTCATATTGGGCGGAGAGGCCCTCCTGGTCACCGACGGGAGGTACCTGGACCAGGCCTCGGAGCAGACGGACCTCACCGTCGTGGACCAGGGACCCGGCTCCATCCTGGAAGCCGTGGAGAGAGAATTGTCGTCCAGGCCCGGCGTAAGGAGCGTGGGCTTCCAGGCGCGGCGGGTCACCTGTGATCTTCACGATGGGCTTAAAGGCCTTGCGGAAAGGAACTGCTCGACCTCACGGCCGAGTTTTCAGCCATCAGGAGGAAGAAGGACCCCCAAGAGGCGAAGATCTTGGAGGAAGCGGCCCGGATCGCCGCCGACGCCTTCCACGAAACCCTTTCATTCTTCCTTTCCGGCATGACCGAGAGCATGATCGCGGCCAGGCTGGAGTACGAGATGCGCTTGAAAGGGGCCGAAGGGGGGTGGGGCGGGCAGGATTTTATCGTCGCTTCGGGGGCGAGGAGCGCCTTGCCCCACGGGAGACCTGGAGAGAAGGTTATCGAGGTTGGCGAGAACGTGCTCGTCGACTTCGGCGCAAGGCACAGGAGTTACCTAAGCGATATTACCAGGACCTTCTCCCCCGGAGAGCCGCCGCAATGGGTGCGGGATGCCCACGAACTGCTCTCCGAGGCGCAGTCCGAAGCCATCGCACTCCTTGAACCGGGGAGGCCGGCCTCGGAGATCGATGCGGCCGCCAGGAAAGTCATCGAAAGGGCTGGTTTCGGCGGCCTCTTTATCCATGGGCTCGGGCACGGCTTGGGCCTCGAACTTCACGAACCGCCGACGCTGTCGCCCCGCTCGGGCGATGTGATCTCCGCGGGGGATGTGGTTACCGTTGAACCTGGGATTTATTTCCCAGGCAAGGGCGGCGTGAGACTGGAGGACGATTTCTACGTCTCCGCGGAAAGGACCGTGTGCCTGACTTCCTCCCTGGAGAGAAAGGTCTTCAAGGCCGGCGCCCGCCCCTGAACCTCTTCTGGTGCCATCTCCAGGCCGTCTCTATGATCTCGTCGATATCGGTGAAGCGGCGCTTCCACCCCAGCTCTCTTTCCGCCTTGGCGGGGGAAGCCACGAGGACGGCCGGATCGCCGGGTCTCCTCGAGGCGAACTTAAGGGGGAATCCCCTGCCCGTGACGGAGCGTACCGCCGATACGATCTCGAGCACCGAAAAGCCCTTGCCGTTCCCCAGGTTGAAAGCCTCGCACCCGAAGTTCCCCTTTTCCAGGCCCTCCAGCGCCTCTATATGAGCGTCGGCAAGGTCGCTCACGTGGACGTAATCCCTTACGCAGGTCCCGTCGTGGGTGGGGTAGTCGTTGCCGTAAACGGTGAATGCCTCGATCTTCCCAAGAACGGCGTCCAGGACCAGGGGCACCACGTGGGTCTCGGGGTCGTGGTCTTCCCCGGTCCTCCCCTTGGGGTCAGCACCCGCTGCGTTGAAGTACCTCAGGGAGACGCTTTTGATCCCATAGGCCTCGAAGGATCTCCGGAGCATGGATTCGATGAACAGTTTCGTCTCACCATAGGGGTTGGTGGGAGCTTTAGGTGCTTCTTCCCTTATCGGCATGACCCTCGGTTCCCCGTAAACGGCGGCGCTGGAGGAGAAAACGATCCTTTCGACGCGGGCCTCGAGCATGGCGGTGATCATGTTCATGGTCCCCCCTATGTTGTTACGATAATAAGGGTGAGGGTCCGACATGGAATCACCCACCAGGCTGAGGGAAGCGAAATGAAGCACCCCGTCAATGGGATACTTGCCCAGTACCTTTCTGACCTGGGCCAGGTCCCTCAGGTCGCACTCTTCGAAGAGGGCCTTGCCGATCAGTTCTTCATGCCCCCGGCTGAGATTGTCCAGGACCAGTACCTCCCGACCCCGGTCAAGGAGTCCGTGGACGACGTGGCTTCCAATGTAGCCGGCACCGCCGGTGATCAGAAGCAAAATTACACCTCCCGATTCTCTGTCTGCGTTGTATTTTACCGTAAGCCCTCTTATAATCGGAAGAACCGCGGTCAAAGAGATTCCGTCAAAGGGGGAAGAATGATGAAGAAATACCTGTGTACTGTCTGTGGTTATGTGTACGACCCCGCAGTCGGAGACCCTGATGGAGGGATCGAGCCAGGTGTCGCCTTTGAAGACCTTCCCGATGATTGGGTCTGCCCGGTCTGTGGTGTCCCAAAGGACATGTTCGAACCCATCGACTAAAAGAGGCTTAACCGGAAGTGATCACCCGGGAGGCCCCTGGGGCCTCCCGGCCTTTTGACAGTACCCCCCCCTTTTTCGACGGACACCGCTGTCGCGGTTTCCGGTTCGGAACCTGCCGATAGAAGCGGGCCTTTCGCCTCGTGGAAGGTTTGGAAGTATTCCGCCACGCCGGCCGGGGCCCCTTCCCCCGGCGGCCTATTAGGTCCTTCCCTTCAGGTGGGGAACGATCCTTACAGGAGGTTTGTAATAAGATGAGAAAAGTTTCCAAGGTGATGCTGGCCCTTGTTTTGGCACTGTCCTTTTACGGGACCGCCTCGGCCTCGGACACCCAGGGTGGCATTTTGCGAATTGGGACCGAATCTTCATTCCCGCCCTTCGCTTTTCGAGACGATACCGGGAACCTGGCTGGTTTTGACGTGGACCTCGCCAGGACCGTGGCTTCCAGGTTGAACAAGGAGGCCGTCTTCGTCGATATGGCCTTTGATGCCTTGCTTCCCGCCCTTTCCGCCGGGAAGATCGACATGATCGCCGCCGGCCTCAGCGTTACGCCTGAGCGGTCTAAAAGGGCCGATTTTTCCAGGCCGTACTTTTTTACTCACGATGCCATCGTCACCAGGAAGGGGGAAGCCTGGCCGGGGGATGCAGATCGCTTGAAAGGCAGGAGGGTCACCGTGCAGGCGGGGACGATACAGGATGAGTACCTGACATCCATGGGCGAGGTGGAGATCCTCCGGTTCCAGCGTGCAGGGGAAGCCCTCAGGAGAGTCCTGGAGGGGGGAGCCGACGCCTCGTTCATGGACGGCGTCTCCGTCGAAAGGTACCTGGCCGATGATCCAGTCCTTGGGGAGGGGCTCATGGTGGCCTTCTCCGGGCGGATAACCGCTGAAGCGATGGGCTTCGCCGTCAGGAAGATCGACGGGGTACTCCTGGAGGAGGTCAACGCCGCCCTCGAGGCGTTGTCGGCCGAGGGCTACCTGGACGACCTGGGTAAGAAGTGGTTCAGGAGATCCTAGGGTATCACGCCCTCACCTTTCCCCTCGGTCACCAAGCTGCTCCAGGAACGCCTGGGCGAAGGCATCCAGTTCGACGTCCTCGAAGGTTGTCTCGAAGGTAAGGGTGAAGTCAGGGGCCACAGCGACCGAAAGCGCCCTCCCCGTAAGGGGGTGGCACTCCAGGACTGCCCTGTGGCCGCCTATATCCAAGGTACTGTACGAGGCGCCTGAACCGATGGGTCCGTCATCAGCGCTTATCTCCCCCTCGGGGAAGCCTTGCCAGAGGGTGCCGGGCCCTCTCACCCAGACCACGAGGATCGAGTGGTTATCGGCCTGTCTCTTGTAAAGCCATTCCATCCTGCAGCCCAGTTGTTCCGTGGGCGTTTCGTATTCCACCGCTGCCAGGTCGCCCGAGTCCCATCCCAGGATATCCGGGAGGGGACCCGAGTCTTTCGAGGCCCACCCCGGTGAGGCCGCCGGGACGAAGGCGATAGGCAGTATCAACAGGACCGTCGCGACCACTTTTCCTCGGTGCATGATCCGGACCCCTTTCCCGTTCACGGGTGCCAAGGTGGTATCATTTCGTGGTGGAGAGCACCCTTCACAGATACTATTGTACATGGAGGCCATGACTTGTATCGTTTCTGCATCAACGTTTTCGGGTGCCAGATGAATGTCTACGATGCGGACAGGATCAGAACGGCCCTGACGTCACGGGGCTGGGTGGAGGCGCCCGAGGACGATGCCGAGGTGGTCCTCTTCGTCACCTGCAGCATCCGCGAAAAGGCCGAGCAGAAGGTCTGGAGCGATATTGGAAGGCTGGCCTCCCCCCGGGGTGGCCCCGTCATCGCCGTGGTGGGATGCATGGCCCAGAGGGTGGGTCCCCTTTTGCTCAAACGCTTCCCTTCGGTGAGGCTCGTATGCGGGCCCCGGAGCTTGGGGAGGCTCCCGGCCGCGCTGGGGGAGGTCATGGCTACCGGCAAGGCCGCAGTGCTCCTCGACGAGAACCCGACCCTCCTCGATGACCTGCCCGAGGCGCCCCTGGCCCGTTCCAACCCGTGGAAAGCCTTCATCACGATCGCCCATGGGTGCGATAACTTCTGCACCTATTGTATTGTGCCCCACGTGAGGGGGCGATTCGTCTCAAGAAATCCCAACGATATCTTCGGTGAGGTGGAACGCCTCGTATCAGACGGCGTCAGGGAAATAACCCTTGTCGGCCAGAACGTCAATACCTACGGCAGGGATTTCCACAACGGTTATGTTTTCTCGAGCCTTCTCAGGGATGTGGCCCTGATCAAGGGAGTGGAAAGGTTGAGGTATGCCACGTCCCACCCGAGGGACCTGACCCGGGATGTAGTGGAGGTCATGGCGGGGCATGAAAACATCTGTCCCTCCATCAACCTCCCTATACAGTCAGGGAGCGACCGGGTCCTGCAGGTCATGAACAGGGGCTACACCGTCGAAGGGTACGCCGCGATAATCAACATGATAAGGTCAGGCCTCCCCGACGCGGCCGTTACCAGTGATCTCATTGTGGGTTTCCCGGGGGAGACCCTCTCGGACTTTCATGGGTCGGTAAAGGCTGTAGAACGATTCCGGTTCGACCTGATCCATACCGCGGCCTTCTCACCCCGTGAGGGGACGCCGGCGGCCCGTATGGGTGCCCAGGTGGAAGCGTCGGAGAAACGGCGAAGGCTGAAGGAGATCAACACCGCCCAGGCCGTGATCGCCCGTGAGATCAACCAGGGCCAGGTCGGGAAGACCTTCACCGTCCTAGTCGATGGCCCGGCGCCTAAAGGGGAAGGGCTCTTACAGGGCAGGACGCCTTCCGACAAGGTGGTCCTCTTTCCCGGCGACCCTGCCATGATGGGTCTTTTCACCAAGGTGAAGATCACCGGTGCCGGGAACTGGCACCTGACCGGTGAACCGGAACCGGATCGAAAGGTAGACCTCCGGAGGTGAAGGGTCCCATGGAGATCCCCAGCACTAGGCGAGGTTTGTTCCTTCTGGCGGGAGGGATCGCGTGCCTGGTCCTGGCGGGGTTGCTGGTTTCGTTATTCTCGGGCCGATGGGACAGTAAGCCCTCGGGCCAGGTGGCAGGACCTGCCCCCCTCTCCACGACGGGTGCCTCGCCCCCGGCGGATATCCCCAGGCCGGGTCAACCCGGGGAAGACCCCCTGGAAGACCGATGGGTAATTTATATCACGGGAGCCGTCATGAGGCCGGGCGTCTACAGGCTCCCCGGCGGGACCAGGGTTTACCAGGCGGTCGAGCAAGCCGGGGGTCTCAGTGCCGAAGCCGATCCGGAGGCCTTCAACATGGCGTCCCCCCTTTTTGACGGGATCCATGTCCATGTCCCGCGTAAAGGCGATGCCCCGGGTCCCCCCCCCGTCTACCAAGGCGGTGGTTCCCAGGGGCATCCCGTCGGCCTCATCGATATTAACAAGGCCGGCGCCGCCGCCTTGGAATCACTCCCCGGCATCGGGCCCAAGCTTGCCGGGGAGATCATCAGGCACAGAGAGGAGCGGGGAAGATTTTCCAGCGTGGAGGATCTCCTTTCAGTGAAGGGAATAGGGGAAAAGAAACTGTCGGCGATCAGGGACCTGGTAACGGTATCCCCCTAGGCCCTTTGGCCGGGGCGCCGGCCTTCGTGGCGCTCGCGGCCAACTGCCTTCTTCTCTTCCTTGACGCGAAGGGAGCCCCTCTTCCGGTCTCGCTCGGGGCGGCGCTTTTGGCCGCCATGTTTATCGTGCTGGCCGGTTCCCTCGACGGGATCCCACCGGGTGGCGCCGCGGTCTTCCTGTTGGTGGTCCTTTTCACCCTCGCCGGCGCGGTGACACTCATCCCCCGCGTCCACCGGGAAGATAGCGAGCCCTTTCATCTTTCTTCCGCGGGGACGGTGCTCTATGAAAGGCCATGGGGGAGGGGAAGAGTAATCCTCGTCGACACCCCGGGTGGCAAGTACGTGGCGCACTTGCCGCCCTCCTCCCTGTTCCTGGAGGGCGATCGGGTCCAGGTCGACGGGGTGGCCCAAGCCCTGGAAAAGGCAACGAAGGAAGGGGACTTCGACGAAGCCAGGTTCTGGAAGGCCAAGGGCGCCGTCGGCAAGATCAGGCGCCCCGATGTCCAGTTGATCGGAGAAAGCCGGGCCGGAGTCCTGGGTCTCAGGAGGGCCCTGAGGGAAAGGATTCTGATGAACTTGCCCCCGCTGATGAGGGGCCATCTCCTTGCGGCCCTTCTCGGCGGGAGGGACCCGGACCTGGCGGAGAGGCACTCCGCGTGGGGCACCTCTCACCTCTTGGCGGTCTCAGGCCTTCATACGGGCATGGTTGTCCTGGTCATCTTCCTCCTTATTCCCGCGGGCCCCTTCAGGATACCGGCAGCGTCGCTGGTCATGTGGATCTATGTACTTTGCGCGGGGGCCTCGGCCAGCGCCCTGAGGGCCGCCCTCATGATCCAGGCCGGTTTCATCGGGAGATGGCTGGGGAGACCTTATTCGACGCTGAACGCTGTCTCGGTAGCGGGGTTGTTCCTGCTCTTCTGGCGCCCCTGGTTCTTCTGGGACCTGGGGTGGAGGCTTTCAATGACGGCGGCGCTGATCCTTTCCTGCCTTTTCAGTGGTGGAGGGAAAGGCGGCCGGATGGCGTCGCCGATCCTGCTCTGGTTTGCCACCGCTGGAATGGTGACGGGGGTTTTCGGCTCAGTGCCGGTCGCCGGCATGATCATAAATTTCCTGGCCGTCCCGGTTTTCACCGTCCTTTTACCCCTGTCCTTTTTCCTCGCGGTCCCGTCCCTGGCGGGTATACCCGGAGGCTGGTTCCTGGCTGAAGCTGGGGAGGGCCTTTATTATGCCTGGGGGAAGTTCGCGGACCTGACCGCTTCGCTGGTGCCCTGGGAAGCTCCCTATTCCGGCCTGCTCTCCCTTTCCGGGGTAGCCCTGACGGCTTACCTGGTCCTCGCCGGCCTGGGATTTCGCAGGCTTCACGCGGCCCTTTTCGCGGTCCCTATTGCCTTATTCCTGGCTTTGCTCTAGAAAGGGGCCAAGCCAAGCGGCACTTCTTCCGGAGGTGGTATTATGCTCCTGGTCGTCGATATTGGGAACACCAACACCGTCCTCGGGGTTACCGACGGAGAAAAACTGGTCCAGCGCTGGAGGCTCGTCTCCGAGAGGCATACCTCCGATGAACTGGCGATCTGCCTTTTCAACCTGCTGTCCCTTGCCGGGATAAGGCCGGCAGAAGTATCCGGGGCCGCCCTTTGCAGCGTGGTACCCCCTCTCGACGCCCCCTGGGAGGAGTGCATCCGGCGCTACCTCTCGGTGGAATGCCTCAAGGTCACCAACCGTTCGGATTTCGGCATACCCGTTTTGTATGAAAACATCTCCGAAGTGGGAGCCGACCGCCTGGTCAACGCCCTCGCCGGCATAGAGCTTTACGGCCCTCCCCTGCTGGTCGTCGACTTCGGGACGGCCATCACGGTGGATGCCATTTCGCCCCGCGGCGAGTACCTCGGGGGGGCCATAGCGCCGGGCCTGGTGGTCAGCATGGAGGCCCTTTTCGGGAAGGCGGCGAAGTTGCCCAAGGTGTCCTTTGACCTGCCCGAAAGCGTCATCGGGAGGAATACCAGGGATTCCATGCAGTCCGGTTTCCTTTACGGCTTCGCGGGGATGGTGGATTCCCTGGTGGAGAGGATAAGGGATGAACTGGGAGAAGAGGCCAAGGCCATCGCCACCGGGGGGCAAGCCGATATAATAGCGCCCATATCACGAACGATCACCACGGTCGAACCGTGGCTGACCCTTGAAGGCTTGAGAATGGTCTACGAGAGGAATAGGGGTGTGATCTGAGATCTCTTTCGATGCCGGATCTTTCCCAGCCCGGGTGGGCGGGGTGATTGTGGAAAACCCCGTCTGGCTGGCTCCCCTGGCGGGTATAACGACCCCTTCGGTCAGGCTCTTTTTCAAAAGTATGGGGGCCGGTCTGACCCACACCGAGATGATCAGCTGTGCCGGGCTCGTCCATGGAAGCCGAAAAACCTTCTCCATGCTCAATACGATCGAAGGGGAGAATCCCCTGGCCCTCCAGCTCTTCGCGCCGGACGAGGCGACCCTTTATGAAGGCGCCCGGAGGGCTTTGAGTTGTTCCTCCTTTGACGCCATAAGCATCAACATGGCCTGTCCCATGCCGAAGGTGACAAGAAAGGGTGCGGGTTCGAGCCTCCTGGAACGGCCCGAGACCGCGGCCGCCATGGTCAGGGCCCTGACACCCCTAGGACTTCCCGTATGGGTGAAGACCAGGAAGTCGCCTCCCGCCTCCTACATGGATACCCTTTCTTTTTCGGGGATGCTGCTGGAGGCGGGCGCCTCTAATGTCTGTATCCACGGTCGAACGCCCGCTCAGAAGTACGGAGGCCGGGCGGATAGAAGCGCTATCATCCGCTCCGCCAAGGCCTTCCCCGGTATGATAGCCGCCAGCGGCGATATTTTTTCGGCCGACGATGCCCTGGGATTGTTTGATGAAGGCTGTTCGGCCGTTTTCATCGCCAGGGGAGCCCTGAAGGATCCCTTCCTGATACCGACGACCCTCCACTGTTGCGGTTTTCCCGTGGATGAGCGGTTGCTGGCGCCCACAACCGGTTCCAGGGTGGACCTGGTGACCTCCCTGGGAGAGAGGATGCTCCGGGAAGAGGGGGAAAAAGCGGCCGTCGTCTTGCTCAAGCGCTTACTCTCGGGTATGTTTAGAGAGTTTAGCGGAGCTTCGCGGTTCAGGAAGACCCTATCCGGGACCTCTGACTGGCGCGGGATGAGCGAGGCCTTCGAGGAGTTCAGATCATCACCTGAAAGGGGCGAGCCTTGTGACAGAAGAGAGGTTTCATGAAGGTACCGAAGTACAGGAGGATGAGATCCTCAGGCAGCGAACGGAAAAACTGCTGAGACTCCGGGAGGATGAGGGGTACGACCCCTTCGCCCATGAGAAGTGGATAAAAAAACACACCCTCGACTTCGTCCGTGAGAATTTCAGCCACCTGGCTGAAGATGAGAAGGGCGATACGGAGATTGTGACCGCCGGCCGCCTCATGATCATCAGGAGGCACGGCAAGGCCACTTTCGCCGATCTCGCCGACGAGACCTCTAGCATGCAGCTTTACTTCCAGGTGGACGCCATGGGCGAGGAGGAATACGCCTTCTTCAAGAAATGGGTGGATACGGGCGACATGCTGGGTGTGGTGGGGCACCCCTTCAGGACGAAGAGGGGCGAATTGTCCATCCTCGTCACCCGGTGCGTCCTCCTGGCCAAGGCCCTTCGCCCGCTCCCCGAGAAATGGCACGGCCTCAAGGAGACGGAGATCAGGTACCGCCAGAGGTACGTGGACTTGATCGCCAACCCCGATGTTCGTGAGACCTTTCGGAAGAGAGCGAAGATAGTATCAACCTTCAGGAGAGTCCTGGAAGACCATGGGACCCTGGAAGTCGAGACACCCATCCTAGCCACCCTCGCCGGTGGGGCCAATGCCCGGCCCTTCCAGACCTTTCATAACGCGCTGGGTATTAACATGTACCTGAGGATCGCCACGGAGCTTTACCTCAAGAGACTCATCGTAGGCATGCTGGGGCGGGTCTACGAGATAGGCAAGAACTTCCGCAACGAGGGGATAGATACAATGCATAACCCCGAGTTCACCTCGATGGAGGTTTATTGGGCCTACGCCGATTACCAGGACATAATGGACCTGACGGAGGAACTGATCGTCGCATCAGCCGACGCCGTCGGTTCAAGGGACGTGGTCTACCAGGGCACGCCCTTAAGCTTTCACCCTCCCTTCAGGCGGGCCACCATGGCCGAACTGGTGAGGGAGATGACGGGCTTCGACATCGGCGAGTTCGGCCCGGACGACGATGAGAAGGCCCGCGGCTTTGCCAGGGCGAGGGGGGTGGACGTCGAAGGGGGAGAAAGCCGGTTCGTGATACTGACGAAACTCTTCGAGGAGTTCGTCGAGGGGAACCTCATCCAGCCCACCTTCGTCTTGGGGCTGCCCACGGAGGTTTCCCCCCTCGCCAAGAAAAACTCCGAGAACCCCGATTTCACTAATCGGTTCGAGCTTTTTATCTATGGTTCCGAGGTGGCCAACGCCTTCAGCGAACTAAATGACCCCCTCGACCAGAGAGAGCGATTCCAGGACCAATTAAAGAAGAAGGAAGCCGGCGATGACGAGGCCCATGTTTTCGATGAGGATTACATCAACGCCCTGGAATACGGCCTTCCGCCCACGGGGGGGCTCGGGATCGGCATAGACAGGCTCACCATGTTCCTCACCGATTCCCGTTCCATCAGGGACGTGATCCTGTTCCCGACGATGAGGCCCAAGGCTTGAGGGATGGAAGCGGGGGAGAAACCTTGGACGACAGGGAGATAAGGGAAAGGATCCGCCGGCTGAGGGAGGAATTGAAACGCCACAATTACCTCTACTATGAGCTGGACTCTCCCGAGATAGCCGACGCTCAGTACGATCTCCTCGCCCGGGAACTGAAGGAACTGGAGTCCCGGCTGGGTGAGGCTCCCCCGCCTGATTCTCCTACGGTAACTGTGGGCGGGGCACCCAGGGGTGACCTTGCCAAGATGACCCATGGATCTCCCATGCTCAGCCTGGACAACGCCTTCGACAGGGAGGGCGTGGAGGATTTCATAAGGAAGGTATCGAAAGAAGATACCACCCCGACCCTTTGCTGCGAGCTCAAGATCGACGGCCTGGCCGTCTCTCTCCATTACAACGACGGGGAGTTCGTCCTCGGCGCGACCCGGGGGGACGGGTACACCGGGGAAGTGATAACCCGGAACCTGCTGACGATCCCCGACGTTCCCAAGAGATTGGCGGAAAAGACCGACGGGGTGCTGGAGGTCCGGGGCGAGGTCCTGATCAAGAGCAATGACTTCGTGGCCCTGAACGCTGAAAGAGAAGAACAGGGCCTGCCCCTTTTCGCTAATCCCCGCAACGCGGCGGCGGGCAGCCTCAGGCAGCTTGACCCGGCCGTCACCGCGTCAAGGAAGCTCAGTCTCTTCGTCTACCAGGTGATCTCCCCGGGCGATCATGGGATCGAAAGCCAGTTCCGGTGCCTCTCCTGGCTCCGGGGGCAGGGTTTCCCCGTTCAGGGGACGGAACGCCTCTGCCGGGGAGGCGTGGAAGTCTTCGATTACATAGAGCGGTGGAGGGACGGCAGATTTTCGCTCCCCTATGTCACCGACGGCGTCGTCATCAAGGTGGACGATCTCGCCTCGTGGCCGGCGCTGGGCGCCACGGCCAAAGCACCCCGCTGGGCCATAGCCTACAAGTTCCCGCCGGAGGAAAAGCTCACGAAGCTCATCAGGATAGAGGTATCCGTGGGTAGGACTGGTACCTTGACCCCGATCGCGATCCTCGAGCCGGTGAAACTCTCGGGGACCGTCGTTCAGAGGGCGAGCCTTCACAACGCCGATGAGGTGGCCAGGAGGGATATCCGTGAGGGGGACATGGTGTGGGTGCGCAAGGCCGGCGAGATCATCCCGGAAGTCCTGAGGCCCGAACCCGGATCCAGGGAGGCGGGTTCCAAGCCCTTCACCATGCCCTCCCGCTGCCCCGTCTGCGGATCGGCGGCGGTCTCCCTTCCGGGGGAGGTGGCCCTGCGGTGCGTCAACCGGTCCTGCCCCGCCCAGGTCCTGGAGGGCTTAAGGTATTTCGCTTCAAGGACCGGGATGGATATCGGGGGGCTGGGGGAAAAGCTGCTGGAGAAGCTGGTGGAAGAGGGCCTCGTCAAGGACTTTGCGGACATCTACTCCCTGACCCTGGGCGACTTGGCCTCGATAAGGCTGACGGGCGACAAGTCATCCAGGATTCTGGGGGAAAAAGCCGCTTCAACCATCCTCGCTTCCATCGATTCCTCCAGGGAGAGACCCTTTTCGGCCCTTTTGACCGCGCTGGGCATCAAGTACGTCGGCCCCAGGGTTGCCGAGATTCTAACGGGTGCTTTCGGGAATATCGAAGAGTTGAGCTCTTCCGGTGAAGATTCTCTCGCTTCCATCGAGGGGATCGGCCCGACGATAGCCTCCTCCGTGGCGGCTTTCTTCAGGGATCCCCAAAACCGAAGGACCCTCGAGAGATTGAAGGCCGCCGGCCTGAACATGTCCTCACCCGAGGCTCGGGGCGGTGAAAAGGGAGGGCCCCTAGGGGGCCGGAGTTTCGTCTTCACCGGGGAACTCGAGGCGATGACCCGGCAGCAAGCGGAGAAGATCGTAAGGGAGTTGGGGGGGGCGACTCCTTCCTCGGTCAGCAGGAAGACCTCTTTCGTGGTGAGGGGGGCCAACCCCGGCGGCAAGCTGGCGAAAGCCGAAAATCTCGGGGTCAGGGTGATCGATGAAAAGGGCTTTCTCGACCTGGTCGCCGAGGCAAGGAGGGGGCGGGGGCTGGAGACGGCCGAATAACATGGTGATCGACGGCAAGATCGTAAAAAGGGTAGCGGTCCTATCGGGGATCGAAATAGATGATGAAAAGACCGAAGCCATGGTCGAATTTTTCAGGGCGTTGATCGGGCACTTCCAAGGCCTTGAGAAGTGCGACGTCGAGGGTACGGACCCCTTTTTCGACCCCGATGGTTCTCCCTGCCCCCTCAGGGGCGATGAACCGGTACGCTGGGAAAACAGGGACGAGGCCCTCGAGGCCGGTACTTTGAGAGAAGGCCCGTTTTTCATCGTCCCTCCGATCAGCGGAGCGGGGGTCCCCGATGAGTCGTGAGCCCATGGGTGCCGCCGCCATTGCCTCCGCCGTCGCGGGTCGCGAATGTTCGGCGGCGGAAGTCGTGTCGGCCTCGCTGGAGAGGATCACCGCCCAGGAATCACGTCTGAACGCCCTTATAACCGTCTTGGGGGACCAGGCCCGCGAGAGGGCCGCCCGCATCGACGGCCTAGTCGCCTCTGGGAGCGACCCGGGCCCGCTGGCGGGGGTACCGGTCGTCGTGAAGGACAACCTGTGCACCCGGGGCGTCAGGACCACTTGCGGGAGCAGGATGCTGGAAAACTGGAAGCCCCCTTACGATGCCGCCGTGGTAGAGATGCTGCAGGGAGCGGGCGCTGTCATAGTGGGGAAGTCCAACATGGACGAGTTCGCCATGGGCAGTTCCTCCGAGCACTCCCGCTTCGGCCCCGTGTCGAACCCACGGGACCCCTCCAGGGTGCCGGGCGGTAGTTCAGGGGGGAGCGCCGCATCGGTCGCGGCCGGGTACGTCCCCATCGCTCTTGGCAGCGACACCGGTGGATCCATCCGCCAGCCGGCGGCCTTCTGCGGGGTCCACGGCTTCAAACCCACCTATGGCTCCGTCAGCCGCTGGGGCCTGGTCGCCTTCGCGTCCTCCCTCGACCAAGTAGGGCCTTTCTCCAGGAGCGTCGTCGATATGGCCCTCACGATGGACGTAATTTACGGCTGCGATCCTCGGGACTCCACCAGCAGGGAGGGAGAACGCCCCAGGTTTATCGAAGGGGCCCTGAACCCTTCCATAAAGGGGATGCGGATCGGTGTCGTCCGCGAGTTCCGGGAAGGCTCCCTTGAACAACCCCTCACCAAGGCCATCGAGGACGCGGCCCTGGCGCTTGGGGAGTCGGGTTGCGCCCTGGCTGAGGTCACCCTCGAGGAGTCGGTGGCCTTCGGGTTGCCCTGCTACTATATTATTTCCCCGGCCGAAGCGAGTTCAAACCTTGCGCGGTTCGACGGGACCAGGTACGGCCTCAGGATGGACGCGCCGGACTTCGTCTCCCAGTTATTCTTAACCAGGAATGTCGGCTTTGGTGACGAGGTAAAAAGAAGGATCCTCACGGGTTCCTTTGTTCTCAGTTCCGGCTACTACGATGCCTTCTACGCGACGGCGCTGAAGGTGAGAAAAAAGATCTGTGCCGAGTTCGACCGGGCCTTCGCTTCCGTCGACGTGATACTCATGCCGACCGTACCGTCCCTTCCCTTCAGGAAAGGTGATTTCGACGATGATCCCGTCGGGATGTACAAAAGCGATCTCTTCACGCTGCCGGTGAATCTCGCGGGGCTCCCCGGCATGACGGTCTTCACCGGGCTGGAAAGGTCCGGCTTGCCGACGAGCGTACAGATAGTGGCCCCTCGTTGGCAGGATCAAAGGCTTATAGAATGCGCCGCCGTGATCGAGGAAAAGTTCGGGCGTCCCCCTGTTGCCGCCGGGGGGTGTTTTTGATGGTCCCTGCTTTTGAAACCGTCATAGGCCTGGAGGTACACGTTCAACTATCAACGAATTCGAAGCTCTTTTGTCCCTGCCCGACCGTCTACATCGGGCGCGAGCCCAACACCTTCGTCTGTCCCGTTTGCCTGGGCCTCCCCGGGTCACTCCCCTCGCTCAACGCCAGGGCCGTTCAACTCGGGGTGAAGATCGCCCTCGCCCTGGGCTGTTCCGTTTCGAGGATATCCAGGTTCGACAGGAAGCACTATTTTTACCCCGACCTCCCCAAGGCCTTCCAGGTAAGCCAGTTAGGGCTGCCCCTGGCCGAAAAGGGCGCCATGCCCATCTTCATAGGAGGGCTGAAAAAAACCGTGGGCGTCACGCGGCTCCACCTCGAGGAGGACGCGGGCAAGTTGGTCCATGGGACCCCCGACGGCAGGCTTTCCGGCGCCTCCCTTACCCGGGTTGATTACAATCGGGCGGGGATACCCCTCGCGGAGATAGTCTCCGAACCGGACATGTCCACCCCGATGGAGGCCAGGGAGTACGTCCTGTCCTTAAGGCGGCTTGTGAGGTACCTGGGCGCCTCCGACGGCGACATGGAATCGGGCTCCCTCAGGGTCGATGTCAACGTCTCCCAGAAGTGCCCCGACGGGAGGCTGGGCGGCAGGGTTGAGGTCAAAAACGTCAACTCGGTCCGGGCCATGGAGAGAGCCCTCGAATATGAGATTTCCCGCCAGAGGGAAATACTGCTGTCAGGGGGGCAGGTCCACCGGGAAACACGCCACTGGGATGACTCGAAAGGTACGACCAGGGGCACGAGGGGTAAGGAAGAGGCCCAGGATTACCGCTACTTTCCCGAGCCGGACCTCCCCCCCCTGGTCATCGATGACGGTTTTGTCCGCGCCGTCGAAAGGGACCTCCCGGAACTCCCCTGGGAGAAAAGGGAGCGCTTCCAGGCCGAATGGGGTCTGAGCCCCGAGGACTCGGCAACCCTATCGGAACGGCTCGACCTGGCCGAGTTCCTGGAAGAGACCGTCGCCCAGGGCGCGAGCAGGGCATCGGCGGCCAACTGGGTAAAGACCGAGGTCCTCAGGATCCTCAACGAAACCGGCCTCGAGGCGGGGGCGCTGCCCTTCACCCCACGATCCCTGGGGGTCCTTCTTGCGAAGGTCGACGAGGGGTCCTTGTCCCATACGGCCGCCCGGGACGTGCTGGAAATCATGGGTCGCGGGGGTTTGGGGCTTGAAGAAGCGATGAGAAAAACCGGGATTGTACCCGGGGGAATCAAGGGTGACCTGCTGACCGAAGCCGTCAGGGGAGTCCTGGAGGGCCACCCGGAAGAGACGGCCCTGGTCCTTTCCGGGTCGGACTCCTCGGGAAAGAAAAGAAAATACCTGCAGGGACTTGTCATGAGGGAGATCAGGGGACAGGCCCCCGTTGAAGATGTGTCGGCCGCGATCGACGGTGAGCTTGATCGGTTGAAAGGACTCAGGGAGTGAAAGGGCCCTTGGCGCTCATTGACGGCCCGGTCCTTGCCACTTAAGATTATTCCTGCGTGCTAGGGAGCCGTTGAAAAAACTCTTTTCGACATGAAGCCGGAAGGATGTATCAATTTTGTTTCTCACTTGAGGGAGGTATCGTTAAATGGCAGCTCGTGACCCTGGGAAAACACGGACCGTGGCCCTGGCAGGCCATGGCGGTTCCGGCAAGACCGCCCTGGCCGAAGCTATCGCCTTTGATACGGGTCTTACCACCAGGATGGGCAAGGTGGAGGATGGCAACACGGTAAGCGATTTTGGCAACGAAGAGCACAAGAGGCAGATCTCGATCAATTCCTCGCTTCTTACGATAGAGCACGCCGACAAGCTGATCTATCTCCTTGACTGTCCCGGTTACGCGGACTTCATAGGTGAACTGAGATCTTCCATGAGAGTCGTCGATTCCACCATCGTGGTGATCAGCGGCGTCCACGGCGTCGAGGTGCAGACCGAGAAGGCCTGGGAATTCGGTGAGGACATGAAGATGCCCATGGCTTTCTTCATAAGCAAGATGGAGCGTGAGAACGCGGATTTCGATAGGACCCTCAAGGAGATCCAGGACTACCTCTCCGAAAAGGCGGTCCCCCTTTTCCTCCCCGTCGGCAAGGAGGCCGCTTTCAAAGGCATCGTCGACGTGTTGAGGCAGAAAGCTTTCATGTACAAGGGCGACGGCGGTAAGGAGTACCAGGAGACCGGCGTCCCCCCGGAGATGGCAGATTACGCTGCCGCCGCGAGAGAGACCCTCATCGAGAGGATTGTCGAGGCCGATGACGACCTGATGATGAGGTACCTGGAGGGGGAGCAGCTCTCCACGGAGGAACTGATCCCGGCGCTAAGGTGTTCTATCCGCGAAAGGTCGCTCTTCCCGGTGATCCCCGGAGCCAGCCCACCCAACGTGGGGATCGGCCAGCTGCTCGACGCCATAGCCGAGGTGTTCCCCAGCCCCCTGGAAGCGCATCCCAGGGAGGCACTCCGGGGCGACGATGAGGTTATGGTGGAGCCCGACCCGGCGGGGAAATTTTCGGCCTTCTGTTTTAAGGTCATGGTGGACCCCTACGTGGGCAAACTCTCCTTCATCAGGGTCTTTTCGGGTTCCGCCACGAGCGAGAACCCCCTTTACAACGTGTCCAGGGGGGAGGACGAGAGGGTCAGCGCTTTCAAGATCATGCGCGGCAAGGAATCGGTGGACGCGAAAGAAGTGGTGGTGGGGGACATCGTGGCTATACCGAAGCTGCACAGCACCGTCGTGGGAGACACCCTCGGCGTCAAGGGAGTTAACTTCGAATTCCCTGCCATCCAGTTCCCCAAGCCTGTTTTCAGCGTAGCGGTCAAGCCCAGGAGCAGGGCCGACGAGGACAAGTTGGCCAACGCCCTGAACAAGATGCTCGAAGAGGACCAGACCCTTCATTTCGAGAAGAACCCCGAGACGAACGACAGCATACTCTCCGGCATGGGCGACCTGCACCTGGACGTCATGCTTTCCAAGATCAAGGAGCGGTACGGGGTCGAGCTCGACACCGAGACGCCCAAGGTGCCCTACCGGGAGACCATAAAGAAGTCCTCAAAGGCCCAGGGCAAGTACAAGAAGCAGACCGGCGGCAGGGGGCAATACGGTGATGTTCACATCGAATTCTCACCCCTTGTCCGCGGTGAGGGATTCCAGTTCGAGGATAAAATCGTCGGGGGAGTGGTCCCGAAATCTTACATCCCCGCGGTGGAGAAGGGGCTTCGCGAGGCCTTCCTCAAGGGGGTCCTCGCCGGTTACCCGGCGGTGGATTTCAAGGCCAGCCTTTTCTTCGGTTCATACCATGAAGTCGACTCGTCGGAGATGGCCTTCAAAATAGCGGCCTCCCTGGCTTTTAAAAAGGGCATGGCCGAGGCTTCTCCCGTACTCCTGGAGCCCATAATGAACGTTGAAGTGGTGGTGCCCGAGGACTACCTTGGGGACGTCATGGGGGACTTCAACAGCCGCAGAGGCAAGATCTTGGGGATAGACAGCCGGGGGAGGCTCCAGGTCGTTAAGGCCCAGGTCCCCCTGGCCGAGATGTTCCGGTACGCGATAATCTTGAGGTCCATGACCTCCGGCCGCGGCAATTTCACCATGGAACTCTCCCACTACGAGGAAGTGCCCCACGATATCGCTAAAAAGATCATCGCCGAGGCCGAGGTCCAGGAGGCCGAGGAATAGCCGGCCCTACCAAAAGCTGAAAGAGAAAAGGGGGCGCGGGGGGAGATCCCGCGCCCCCTGCCTTTCATTGGTCTTGGTGGTTGTTT
>JAXGNU010000002.1:0-196755 GCA_040767805.1 Thermovirgaceae bacterium | reverse complement strand
GTCCTGTTTTTCCTCCAACTGTTGCTCTCGGTGGTCCTGGCGACGATCATCGCCTGGGTTTATCACCGGGTGATCGGCAGGCAATTATTCCGAATCGCCGAGTTCATCCAGGCCGACGACCCGGCGGGACCCGCCAGGGGTCTCACCCTCGAAAAGACCTCCCGGCAACCCGTGGAACTCCAGTTCCTGGTGGACCACATAAACAAGACCCGGGGCAGAATGGAGAGCTATATCACGGAGATCCAGGAGTGGCGGAGCCTGCTGCAGTACATCGTGCGGCACGACCCCAACGCCATTTTCGTCCTAGACAGGGATATGAGGTTCATCTTCGTCAGCGAAAAGTACCTCCAAAACAACCAGCTCGAGAGGGAAAAGGTCGTGGGTAGGACCTTTGCCGAGATCTCCCCCGCCATCTACGAGAAGTGGTACCGTGTTCACCGTCGCGCCCTGGCAGGCGAGACCCTCGGCTCCGAGCAGGACCAGCTCATCCGCCCCAACGGGGCCCTGGATTTCATCCGCTGGTGGTGCTGGCCCTGGTACGAGCCGGACGGCTCCATCGGGGGCACCGTTTTTTACTCAGAGACCATCACCGAACGCAAGCAAATGGAACGGGCCCTCTTCCTTGAAAAGGAGCTCTTCAGGGCCACCCTCCTCTCCGTCGGCGACGGGGTAATATCGACCGATAACGAAGGTAAGGTCCGCCTGATGAACCACGTCGCCGAGAAGCTCACCGGGTGGAAGGCGGAGGAAGCCGCCGGGGAGGACTTCGATGTAGTTTTCCGCATCGTCGACGAGTGGTCGGGCGAGAGGGCCAAAGACCCCGTGAGGCAGGTCCTTGAGGACGACCAGCCGGTGGAACTCGTGGAAGACAGCGTCCTGATCTCGAGGGAGGGTTTGAAGGTGCCCATCGAGGACAGGGCCGCCCCGATCCGGGACCGCGACGGCAGGACGACGGGAGTCGTCGTGGTCTTCAGGGACTGCGCCGAGAAGAGGCAAAGGATAAGGGAGATCGAGTACCTGAGTTACAACGATCAGCTCACGGGCCTCTACAACCGGCGCTTTTTCGAGGAGGAACTACGACGCCTCGATGTGCCCCGCAACCTGCCTCTTTCCTTCGTCATGGCGGACCTGAACGGCCTTAAACTTTTCAACGACGCCTTCGGCCACGCGGCGGGGGATGAAAAACTCAGGAAGGTGGCCCGGGTGCTCCGGGAGGAGTGCCGCGCCGATGACATCATTGCCAGGGTCGGCGGCGATGAATTCGTGATCCTGCTCCCCTCCACGGGGGAGGACCACCTTGAACCGCTGATGGGGAGGATTGCTGCCGCCGTGTCCAGGGAACGGGTGGAAAACCTCCCCATATCGGTCTCCCTCGGCGGGGCCACCAAGACCGACCCTTCCGAAAGAACCGAGAAGACCCTGCACAGGGCCGAAGACCAAATGTACCGCCGCAAGATATCGGACAAGAGCAACTACCATAGCGGGTTGGTGAGGCTGATCCTGGAGGCCCTCTACTCGAGGTTCCCCACGGAAGAGGCCCATTCGAAGAGGGTCGCCCGTTTGAGCGAAGCCATGGGCCGGGTGATGGGGCTGGGACAGCCGAAGATCGACAGGCTCGTGTCCGCCGCCGCCATGCACGATATAGGAAAGATCGCCGTGAGAGGCGAGGTACTGGAAAAGAAAGGGTCCCTGGATGAAACCGAGCGGGAAGAGATCAAGAGGCATCCCGACGTGGGGTACAGCATCCTCGGGTCGGTCAATGAATACAACCCGCTGGCCGAGATAGTCCTCGCCCACCACGAGAGCTGGGACGGGGAAGGGTACCCCAGGGGGCTCGAAGGAGAGGAAATACCCCTCATGTCAAGGGTGATCGCCGTGGTCGAGGCCTACGACGCCATGGTGTCGGGGAGGCCCTACCGTGAAGCCATGAGCAGGGAAGAGGCCGTCGCCGAGCTCAGGCGCTGCGCGGGGACCCAGTTCGATCCCGCCATGGTTGAGGTCCTGGTCGAGAAGGTCCTGGGCAAGGGGTTCCTTTTCGACTGAAAGGGATTCTACCCGGCCTGGTCCTCCACGGGTGTCGTGATCGCCGCAAGGTAAAGGGGGAGCAGCCGCCGGAAGTCCTCGGGATCCACACCGGTGATCTTCCTCACCTTCTCGAGGCGGTAAAGGAGGGTATTCCTGTGGACTTTCAGGCACTTGCCCGCCCGGGAAAGGCTGAAACCCGACTCGCACCAGCACCGTATGGTATCGCAGAGGTCCTTCATGTCCTTTCGGCCCTTAAGGGGTTCAAGGGCCGCCCCGAGGAAGCGCCTGCGCCTCCCCTCGTCGACGGAGAGGAGGTAATCCTCGGTCAGGAAGTCGGCGATCCGGTACAACCCCGGCCCGCGCCGCATGCTCTTGCCTATCCTGAGCGCGCTCTGGGCATCCCTGAAGGCCTGTCCCAACTGGCGGATATCCCGGGCGATACCGCTCATGCCGATGCAAATTCTCACTCCTTGCTTGAGAAGGTTCTCCTGAAGTTCGAGGCACTTCCCCGCTTCCCTTGACAGGGCCGCCTCGTCGTCGGCCGTAGAACCCAACTGGCTCAGGATCACCGATTTGTCCTCCCCCCAGAACAGCGAGAGGTCGCCGTGGCCGCTGAAGATCTCCCTTATGGACGAAAGCACCTGCATCTTGACCGCCTGGATGCGCATCTCCGCCTCTTCCATCAACCCGCCAGGGCTCTGTTTTTTTATCCTGTCGGTGACCTCCCCGAAGTGGTAAAGGTCCACCAGCATGACCAGCCGTGGGACCTCGAGGTCGAAACCCACCTCGGTCATCTTTTTTTTGAGCAGGAAGGGGTCGCTCCGGTCGAAGTCGAATTCGGCCACCTCCTGGAGAAGGCTCTGGAGGGTCCTTTCCTTGATGAAGGCGGACTGCAGGTAGGCCTTTTCCCGCAGGAAGATCTCCAGTTGCCGCTTCACGAGACGCCCCCAGGTTGTGACCTCTTCGGGGTCGCCGGGAATCCCCAGGGTCCCGATCACCCTCCCCGAGAGTTCGATGGGGAGGGTGATGCCCGGCCTTACCCCTATCATCCTGCCGGCCACGGCCTCGTCATGGCTCCTGGGTTTCCCGGTCTTTATAACCTCCAGCGAAGCCTCGTGGAGTGTGGAGAGACGGGAAGGATCGTCGGAGCCTATGACGATGCCGTTCTCATCGGTGATGATCAGGTTCCTCCCTATGAGGGCACCCGTCGATTTGGCGAACTCTATGGCAAGGTCAAGGAGCATGCTTATCTCCTCTCCTTTCGGTCCCGCCCGCTAGGGGTCGGGTTTGGCGCTTTCCTCGAAGTTTTGTGTAAAACATACAGGATTCTTAGCGCTCATGGAGATCACCCTGTTAATATCATGTGAAAAAATACTCAATTAAACCGCTCCAGAGGGCACTGTTAACGGGATCTTTTACCAGCAAGCGTTTAAAGCATAAGAAATATGGCCTCGGCGAAGCATACCATTTTTGTATAAAAAGCACAATAGAAAAGCGCCCGGGGAAAAAATTTGGTATCATTCATACATTGTTCGATGAACCTTGGTTGATTAACATGTAGAATGGCGTTTTTCCCAAGAATCTCGAAAACGAAAAGGGGTGCGGCTATGGATTACGAATCCTTATTAGGGAAAGTACCAGGGCACCTTAAGAACCCTGCCGAATTCAGAACGGCCGGTGTAAAGGGCAAGGGGAAACTCGCGGTCGGTTTCGGCCTCGTGAAGACCCTGGGGGAAGAGGCGGCGAGGCTGGGGTCGGGCAAGGCACTGCTCGTGACGGACAAGAACATGGTCAACCTCGGTATCCACCGGTTCGCCGTCGACCCGCTGGAGAAGGCAGGTTTCACCGTCCAGGTCTTCGACGAAGTCGAGCCCGAACCCCACGTGGAGACCTGCCAGGAGGTCCAGGACCTCACGAGAAAAGAGGGCTTCTCCGTCGTGATAGGTCTTGGCGGGGGAAGTCCCATGGATGTCGCCAAGGCCGCTTCCCTCGCCCCGGGCAATCCCAGGGAGATGATCGACTACTTGACCGGCACCCCCCTGGAAGGGGAGGGTCTGCCCTGCATCCTGGTACCCACCACTTCGGGGACGGGCAGCGAGGTCAGCCCCTATATAGTGACCAGCAAGGGCGATAAGAAGCTCTTCATCGGGAACCCTCTGGTCTACGGGACCGTCGCCCTGGTGGATCCGCTGCTCACGGTCACCATGCCGCCCAAGGTTACGGCCTGCACCGGGCTCGACGCCCTTTCCCACGGTGTGGAGGGGATGATCGGGAAGACGAACCCCTTAACGGAGACCTTCACCTTGAAGTGCGTGGAATACGTCTTCCAGTACCTCCAGAGGGCCGTCGCCGACGGCAACGACCTCGAGGCGCGCTACCACATGTCCTTCGCCTCCCTCTTCGGGATGATGTCCTACACCCAGGGCGGCGGCCTGTACGCCCACAGCATGTCCTACATCCTCACCATCGATTCCGGCGTCCCCCACGGCCTCGGGTGCGGCCTTGCCCTCCCCTATACTTTCATGTTCAACCTCGACAATATCGCCCCGATCCTCGTGAAGATGGCCCCCCTGGCCGGCGTGGACGCTTCTGGAAGCCCGAAAGAGGTGGGGCGAAGGGTAGCGGCCCGTTTCAAAAAGCTCGTCTCCGATGTGGGCATACCCTCGAGCCTGAAGGAACTCGGCGTTCCGGAGAAAGAGGTGGAGCGCTTCGCCTCCGACATGGTGGAGAAGTACTACCGGGTCAACAATCCCAGGCCGATGAACCCCGAGGAGGGTCTCGCCCTCGTAAAATCCATGTGGGAAGGGAAACTAGTGGAGATAAAGGGGTGATCCGATTGTTCGGATACCACGGCGTCATAGCCCTGGTGGATCTGGCCGCGAGGAAGGTCCAAAGGATCGAGATCGAGGAAGACCTTGCCAGGAAATACATCGGTGGATCGGGGATCGGGACCTACCTCCTGGTGAAGTACGGCCTCCCAGCCATGGACCCGCTGGACCCTGGGAGCCCCCTGATCTACATGACCGGCCCCTTCATGGGCACCGGCATACCCACCTCGGGAAGGCACCAGATCCTCGCTCGGTCCCCGCTCACGGGCGGCTTCGGCGAGGCCGACTGCGGGGGGAGTTTCGGTTTCCACCTGAAGAGATCGGGTTTCGACGGCCTCGTGATAACCGGCCGGTCCCCGAGCCCCGTGGTGCTGGTCGCCAAGGATGACGAGATCTCCTTTTACGACGGCGGCCACCTCTGGGGCAAGGATACCTTTGAGACCGAGGAGGCCCTCTCCAGGGAGATGCCCTGGGGCATCGGCGTGTCCTGCATCGGCCCCGCGGGGGAGAAACAGGTGCCCCTCGCGGGGGTCCTCCATGACGGGATCCACGCCCGCGCCGCGGGGAGGGGAGGCCTCGGGGCCGTTATGGGGTCGAAGAACCTCAAGGCTATCGTAGCCAAGGGGAAGCGCCTCCCGTCGATCGCCGACCGCAAAGCTCTCAACGAACTGATAATCGAATCCAACAACAGGATGAAGGAAAAGGGCGCCGGCATGAGGCTTTACGGCACCGCCGGCGGGATGGAGAACGCCGAGAAGTTCGGCGACCTGCCCATCAGGAACTGGAAGCAGGGATCCTGGCCCGAGGGGGCCAAGGCCATATCGGGTCAGGCGTTGGCCCAGGGACTTCTCACCGGGGATTACGGCTGCATCGCTTGCCCCATCCGTTGCGGCAGGGTAGTGACCCTCGACGGTCTGAAGATGGGCGGCCCTGAGTACGAGTCCCTGGCTATGCTGGGCAGCGCGTGCCTCGTAGACGACCTGGAGGCCTTGACCAGGGCCAATGAGCTTTGCAACCGCTATGGTCTGGATACAATCTCCACCGGCGGGACCATTGCCTTCGCCATGGAGGTGTTCGAAAAGGGCATCCTGACCAGGGAAGAGGCCGGCATGGATATCCCCTGGGGAGACGCGGAGGTAGTGCTCGACCTGGTCCACAAGATAGGCAGGAACGAGGGGATAGGCGCCGTCCTGGGGATGGGGAGCAGGAAGGCCGCCGAGAAGTTCGGCAAGGGGGCTGAGGCCTACGCTATCCACTCAAAGGGCATGGAGCTGCCCGCCCACGACCCCAGGTGCTTCAAGGGACTGGCCTCGGGCTACGCTCTTTCACCAAGAGGGGCCTGCCATCTCTCCAGTTTCACCTACCCCTGGGAAAGGTCGGCGACCTTCCCGGAATTCGGCTATGAAACCGTCCAAGACAGGAAAGCCGACGAGGGAAAGGGTATAATGACGGCTCGTTTCCAGGACCTGATGGCCGTGGCTGATTCGTTGAAGGTGTGCAAGTTTTCCATCAGCGTCGGGACCAGGGTCGAGGAATACGCCCGGTGGCTTTCCCTGGTCACCGGTTGGGATGTTTCGGTGGAGGAATTGCTCCAGACCGGCGAGAGGATCTTCACACTGAAGAAGCTTTACAACGCCGCCCTGGGCATGAGAAGGGAAGAGGACACCCTGCCTGAGAGGATCCTCAAGGAGCCCAGGGGGACCGGCGAGTCGGCCGACACGCTGCCCGACCTGGAGAAACAGCTGGAAGAGTATTACCGTTACAGGGGCTGGTCCAGCGAGGGACTGCCCACCGACGAGACCCTGGAGAGGCTCGGCCTGGAGAGACTTTAGAATTGATCGACCCTGACTCCCTCCTGTCGTGGAGGAAAACCAAAACGTGAGAGGAGGAAGCGCGGATCGTCGGACCTGTTTGGCGGCAACGGACATACGGAACGAACGCAATAATGAAACCGGATACACCAATACTGAGAGGAGGAACGGATCCATGTCCAAGAGAGTGAAGCTGTCGGTGTCCCTTGTTGTTGCAGTTTGCATGGCTGTCTTCCTTGCGGGAGCGTGGTCGTCCCCATCGGAAGCGAAAGCGGAGATCACCCTCAGGATGGCAGGGCAGAGCCCGGCCGACCACCAGTCCACACTGGGCATGCAGAAGGTGTCCAAGTGGGTCGCGGAAGCCACCAACGGCCGCATCGATATCAAGACCTACCCCTCGAGCCAGCTCGGCGACTATACCCTGGTCTACGAAGAACTGATCCGGGGGACCATCGACATGGCCCTCATCTCGATCCCGAGCCAGTTCGACTCGAGGCTCGAGCTCATCTATGTCCCGTACCTCATGCGGGACTATGGCGAAGCCGCCGAGGTCTTCAAGCAGGGTGGGTGGCTCTTCAACAAGATGGCCGAACTCCACGGTGAACTGGGTGTCATGTTCCTCGGGTTCAACGTCGAGGGGTTCGGTGGTTTTGGGCTGACGAAGGAGCCCAAGGAAGTGCTCAATCCCCTGGTCAAGAAGGACGTCCTCCTGAGGGTTCCCCCGATGGATACCTTCAAGATTGGTGCCGATGATATGGGCTATACCACCGTCTCCATACCCTACGCGGAACTCTACACTGCTCTCCAGACGGGCATTGCCGAAGGGTGGACCGGCGGGGCGCCCCCGCACTCCTACCAGGGCTTCCGGGACGTGCTCAAGTACTATTATCAAGTCAACAACTTCGTCGAGACCGAGTCCTACTTGATGAGCAAGGTCACCTGGAACAAGTTGAGCGAGGCCGATCGCAAGATCATCGCCGACGCCTGCGCCAGGGCCGCGAAAGAGAGTATCGAGATCTCCGAGAGAGAGGACAGGGAGTTCTTCGACAAGCTCCAGGACTATGGCGTAAAGAGCTTCTGGTACACCGCCGAGGACGTCAAGGACCTTGCCGCTCACGCCAGGAAGGTCACCTGGCCGAAACTCGAGAAGCGCCTCACGAAGGAACTCATCGATGAAATGATGGAGGCCTACAACGTAAAATAACCGCGCTTGCCTCGCGGTAGAGGAACCGATTCCGACCGGTGCGGCCTTCCCAAGGGGTTCACCTGGGAAGGCCGCACCGGGACCTTGAAGACCTGCTTCCTTCGGGGAAGCAGATAGGAGGTATAACGTGACGGGAACATGTGGCTACGAGGAACCACACCCTGTGAAGATCCAAAACTTTCTTTGGGAGTTCCTCCTGAAGTTCCAGAGGTTCGTCCTGATCGTGAGCAGCCTTTTCGTCGTGGCCTCCATAGTGCTCACCGTCATCCTCAGGTATATTTTCAAGACCGACCTTTACGGCCTCGAGGAGATCGTGGTGATCTTCGCCTTCTGGCTCTACTTCATGGGGGGCTCCTACGGCAGTTACACCCGGACCCACATCACGGCGGACCTTGTTTCGGTCTTTTTCCCCGAGGGAAAATTGAAATCTTCGGTCATCGCGTTCAGTTCGACCGTTACGTTCCTGTTCAGCCTGCTTTTCTCCTGGTGGGGGCTCGACTTCTTCATGTTCGGCGTGAAAATGAGCGCCCGGACCCCGGTCTGGAGGATCCCCATGGTGGTCTCCTATACTGCGGTCTTTCTCGGGATGGTCCTGATGACCTTCTACTTTTTCCTTGCCTTTCTGGAAGACATTAAAAAGTTGCGGAGCCACTTCGGACAGGTAACCCCTCAGGCCGAAGGAAGCCGCTGAGAGGAGTACATTCCATGGTCCTATTCTCGCTTGTTTTGCTCGTCATAACCTTGATCATCGGAGTACCCGTCCCCTTCGCCTTTCTCGTCGCCACCACGCTCCTGGTCTTCGCCGGCGGGTACTCGCCCAGCTTCCTTTTGCCCTACGGCTTCAGCAAGATGAGCACCATCGTCCTCCTGGCCATACCGCTTTTCATCATGGCGGGGGGAATAATGGAGAGGGGCAATATCGGCGACAAGCTGGTGGACCTGGTGGACCTATTCGTGGGGAGGATCAAGGGGGGGCTAGGAGTCGTAGCGGTGGTGTCCTGCGCCGTCTTCGGCTCCATAACGGGCAGCGCCTGCGCGACCCTTTCGTGCATAGGCTCCATCATGTTCCCGAGGCTCGAAAAGGCCGGCTACCCCAGGGGGCACTCGGCGGCCCTCCTGGCCAACGCCTCGGTCCTGGGCATGCTGATCCCGCCCAGCGCCATCATGATACTTTACGCCTGGGTGGGCAACCAGTCGGTCCTGGCCAGTTTCCTCTCCTCGGTTATCCCCGGGATAATACTGACCATACTGCTCTCGGTGATCAACATGTTCCTTCTGCGCCATAACAAAGACCTCATCCTCGCCGCCCCCATTTCATCCAAGGAAAAGTGGAGCCTCTTCCGGGTCCGGGGTAAACGGGCCATCCCGGCCCTGATCATGCCCGTGCTGGTGCTGGGCGGTATCTACGGCGGGATCATGACGCCGACGGAAGCGGCGGCCGTGGCGGCGGTCTACTCCATCCCGGTGGGGTTCTGGGTCTACAAAGGTCTGACCCGCAAGGGTTTCTTCGAAGTCCTGGTGGAGTCAGGGACTACGACGGGCGTCATCATGGTCATGCTCTACGCCGTCATGATCCTAAGCAGGCTTTACATAATGGAGGATCTCCCGACCCAGGTCCTGAACCTGCTCATGGCGGTGAGCACCAACCGGTACGCCATACTCTTCATGATCAATATTTTCATGATAATCATGGGTATGATCATGGATGACGTGAGCGCCGTGCTCCTTTCAACGCCTATCCTGCTCCCCATCATCATCAAGCTGGGCTTCAGCCCCGTCCACTTTGCCGCCATCGTCGGCGTCAACCTCGGCATGGGCAACATCACGCCCCCGGCGGCGCCGCTCCTTTACCTGGGCGGCAGGGTCGGCAACGCCCCGATAAACGAGATGCTGATGCCCACGGTCTGGATGCTCCTCTTCGGGTGGCTTCCCACGCTGGCGCTGACGACCTATGTCCCCGCCCTGTCCACCTTCCTGCCCAACCTGATACTAGGGGTCAGGTAGGACCCATGAAAAAAGACTTGCTGGCGGCGGTGCTGGACAAGCATGTATTCGTCACGGTGGGTTGCACCGACCCCGTGGCCATCGCCCTGGCGGCCTCCCGGGCCTACCGGGAGGTCCCCGGAAAGGTGCGGTCCGTCACCGTCACGATGGACCGGAACATATACAAGGACGCCTTTTCGGTGGGGATCCCCGGCGTCCTCGAAAGCGGCATGGACCTGGCGGTGGCGCTAGGCATACTCTACGGCGAACCGGAAAAGGGCCTTCGACTCCTTGAAAAGGTCGAACCTGCCCACCTCGGCCCCGCCCGGGAATTCCTGGAGGAATGCCCCATCCGGTTCAAGGTGGCCGAGGACGTAAAGGGTATCTATGTCCTAGCCGAGGTGGAGACCGACGCCGGGTCCGCCCGTGCCCTGCTGCGCCACGCCCATGACGGTCTCGTGGAGGTCACGAGGAACGGCGAAAAGGTCTTCTCCTTGCCCGAGGAAGCCGGCCCTGGAGGGGACGGCCTCCTGGAAGAGATCGGGGCGTTGAGCTTGGAAGAAATGGCCGGTCTCGTGGCGGAGGCTCCCCTCGAGAGCCTGTTGTTCCTCAAGGAAGGCGTAAGGATGAACAGGGAGGCGGCCCGGGCCGGCGAGTCCGCTCCCTTGGGGCTGGGGTTGGGCCGGCGCCTCGCCGAACTACGGGATTCAGGCCTCCTCTGCGATGACATCGAGAACGATGTCCGGCAAAAGATGGCCGCCGCCGCCGACGCCCGGATGTCCGGCCTCAATGTCCCCATCTACGGCATTTTCGGAAGCGGTAACCACGGCATCACCTTCTTCCTGACCATAGGCACCGTGGCGGAACACCTCGGTTCGTCCGACGAAGAGATGGTCAGGGCCCTCGCCCTGGGCCTGCTCGTGGTGGGGCTCATCAAGTCCAACACGGGCATCCTGACGCCCCACTGCGGCTGTTCCGTAGCAGCCGGTGCCGGGGCCGCGGCCGCCATCGTCCGCCTCTACGGGGGGACGGTTAACGAAATGGAAGCCGCCGTGCACCTGCTTCTGGCGGATATCACCGGCATGCTCTGCGACGGCGCCAAGTTCGGTTGTTCGCTGAAGATGGCCACCTCCTCAGGGGTAGCTTTCCAGTCGGCCCTGCTGGCCATGAAGGGGGCGTCGGTCCCCGAAAAGAACGGCCTGGTGGGGAAAACCCTTGCGGAGACCATGAGGAACCTCAGGGTGATCACCGACCCGGGGATGGCCGGCGTCGATCGGGCCGTCCTCGAGATACTGACGGGCGCTGAAGATAAAGGTGACTGTTGAGAGGAGCTGACACCCGGAATGGCTTGTAGAAGTGGAAAGAAAAGGATGGAAGGACACCTGGAGGTAGGGAAGGAGATCCTTTACCTTACCCAGGGAGATGTGAAAAATATCGGCCTTTCCGACGGGGATATCCTGTCCCTCACCGAGAAAGCCCTGGCGGCCCACGGCGAGAAAAGGACGGAGATGCCCGCCAAGATAGGTCTGCACCCGTTAAAGGACACGCTCATGCACGCCATGCCCGCCTACCTGCCGGACCACTCGGCCTGCGGGATCAAGTGGGCTTCCTGTTTTCCCGATAACAGGGAACGATTCGGACTGCCCCAGACTTCAGGGCTCCTGGTCTACAACGATCCGGAGAGCGGATGGCCCCTAGCCGTGATGGACGCCGTCTGGATCACCGAAAAAAGGACCCCGGCGGTAACCTGCGTCGCGGCGAAGCACCTGGCCCCCGCCGAGGCGTCGACCTTCGGGATGATAGGCTGCGGCGTCCAGGGGAGAGCTCACGTGGGAATGATCGAAAGGGTGCTGGCCCGCCTGGAGACTATCTACGTCTACGATGTCTTCGAGGAGGCGGCCCGAAAGCTGGTCCTCGACCTGCAGCCGGCGGTCAAGGCGAGGATCGTGACGGCCGGATCCATCGAGGAAGTGGTCCGATCCTCCCAGGTCGTAGCGTCAGCCACGGCGATCACGGCCCAGCCAAGGCCCAGGATCCGGGACAGCTGGGTCAGCCGGGGACAGACGATCCTCATGTGCGACATGCACTCCCTTTACGAGGACGCCACCATGAAGAGGGCCGACAAGTACCTCGTGGACAGCATCGAGGAGCACGAACTCTTCGTGGGGTACGGCTATTACCCCGACGGCCTCCCCGAGATATACGCCGAGACCGGCGAGGTGGCCGCGGGACTCAAAAAGGGCAGGGAGAACCCCGAGGAGCTCATTGTCTGCAACAACGTGGGGATGGCCGTGGAGGACATGATGGTTGCGAAGGCGCTCTTCGACAGGGCCCTATCGTCCGGCGCCGGTAGAAAACTTCCCCTTTAGACGGGGAATAGATAAGACGGGGAGGCGGTTCTTTGCCTAAGCTCACCGATGCGGAAAAGTCCGTTCTCGATGGCCTAGAGGGTCCCCTCAAGCGGGTGGCCCTCCGGTTTATCGTTGATTACGCCGAGGTGATGGGGGCGGAACGGCTCTGCGACGTCACCAAGGCACACCTCTTCGCGGGGGCCCATCACTACATGGATGCCTGCGCCTCCGATGATATCGACGAGGTGATCTCGGAGATGCTCCTCTGTTCTCCAGAGAAGGTCAGCCTGGACTGCTTCGCCTGTTACGCCCAGGCCGACGTGGGGCCCACGGATCCGGTCAGGTGGCAGCAGTTGGGAGTATCACCGGAGAGGCACGACAGGAACAGGTTGTTCCTGGAAAAGTACACGAGAGCCGGCCTCTACCCGGCGGCCACCTGCACACCCTACCTTTCAGGCTTCCTCCCGAGGATGGGCGAGCACTACGTCTCCACCGAGTCCCACGCCGTGACGCTCATGAACTCCCTCTGGGGCGCCTGCGCCAACGCCGACGGCATAGAAGCCGCCTTCTGCTCCGCCGTCTGCGGGAAGACGCCCCTTTGGGGAAACCACGTCATGTCGAACAGGGGAGGGACCCATCACTTCAGGGTGGAGTTCACCCCGCGGAACGTCATGGAGTGGGACCTGCTGGGTTATGTCATCGGCTCCAGGACCCCGACCCACTCCACGCCGGTCCTTTCGGGTGACCTGGGAACGCCCGGCGTGGTGGAGCTGAAATCCTGCTTCGCTTCGATGGCGACCACGGGAGGGGCGGAGCTGTGCCACATCATAGGGGTGACACCCGAGGCGCCCGACTTCGACCGGGCCTTCAGGGGGAGGAAAGCCGTCGCAGAAGAGGCCATCACCCCACGGGATATCGAGGAGGCGGCGGAACTCTTCGCCGGCGACGGCGAGGCCGTGGATTATGTCAGCCTGGGTTGCCCCCATTACTCCATCGACCAGGTCAGGGACGCCGCGTCCCTTCTCGAGGGGCGAAAGGTCCACGGCGATAGCCGCCTCTTGATATGGACCTCGCCGGCGGTGAGGGAACTCTCCGACAGGGCCGGGTACAGCCGGACGGTCGAGCTCTCCGGCGCCAGGCTCGTTACGAGTTCATGCCCCCTGGTCAGCGAGACCTGGCCGAGGGATGCTTCCACCCTTGTTTTCGACTCGCTGAAGCAGGCCCATTACATCAGGCCCGAGACGAAGGCGACGGTCCTCTTCGGTTCCATGGGGCAGTGCATCGACGCGGCCGTTACGGGCCGGTGGGAAAGGAGGTCCCCCCGTTGAAGAAGACAGTCATCAAGGGCAGGGGCGTATGGGGCGGCGTCGCCGAAGGCCCCGCCATGGTCAGCAGGGATACGATCCAGGGCTGGAGCGGCCTCGACGATGAGACCGGCGTGGTCATAGAAAAGGGACACCCCTTCGAAGGCCTGTCCATCAAGGGCGCCGTCCTGGTCCTCTCCGGCGGGAAGGGCTCCAACGGCTGGTCGAGCCACTTTCACACGGCCAGGCTCAAGGGCCTGGCCCCGACGGCGTTCGTCTTCCCTAAAATGGATTCCCGCACCGGGGTGGCGGTGGTGGTGACGAAGGTCCCCGCCGTGACCGACCTGGAGGAAGATGTTTTTGAAACGATCAGGACCGGGGACTGGGTCCGCGTCGACGGCGACAGCGGCACCCTGGAGGTCACCCGCGAAGGATGAACCGAAAGGGGCGGTTTCCCCTACTTGAGGAGGAGGTAAAAGGATGAAAGCTCTTTGGCTCTCGAAGAGGGATGTGGAATCCCTGGAGATACCCATGACGGAGGTCATGGATGCCGTCGAAGAAGGGTTCCGGCTTAACGGGCTTGACCAGAGCGAACTGCCGGCCAAGATCGGGGTCCACCCCCGGAAGGACTGCTTTATCCACGCCATGCCTTGCTGGATGGGCGGCGAGGTAGACGCGGTGGGAATAAAGTGGGCCGCCGGCTACCCCCCCAACCAGGCCAAGGGTCTTCCCTATATCAACGGCGTTTGGTGCATGAACGACTCCGAAACGGGGATGATCAAGGCCGTCATGGACGCCAACTGGATGACGGCCTGGAGGATCGGCGCCGCGTCGGGCGTGTGCGCCCGGCACCTCGCCTCGCCGGGGTCGGAGGTGGTCGCCATGATCGGCCTCGGAGTCCAGGCCCGGACCAACCTGGCCGCGTTGAAGGAAGTCCTCCCCGGCATCAGGGAGGTGCGCATCCATGACGTCTTCCCCGAGCAGGCCAAGCGCTTCCAGGAAGACATGGCCCCCCTTTTCCCGAAGGCCCCCCTCGTCATAGAGGACAAGGCCGAATCGGCGGTAAAGGGGGCCGATGTGGTGGTCACCTGCACCCCCATCGTTGAACACCCCCGCCGCTTCGTCATGAGGGAGTGGATGAAGGAGGACGTGCTCTGCATCGCCGTCGACTACGATTCCGCCTTCCGCGAGGAGGTAATGAAGGGCGGAGCCTTCGTATGCGATAACAGGAACCAGTACCTCTGGACCCAGGAGCAGGGCGTCTACTTCCAGGACGGGTATCCCCTGGAGGCGGAGATCTACGCGGACATGGGAGAGATCTGCGCAGGAAAGGCCGCCCCGGTGAGGAAGGGCCTCAGGGGCGCGGTCCTGATGGGCATAGCCAGCCATGACGTGATGACCGGGCGCCTGATCTACCGGAAGGCCCTTGAAAAGAACACCGGCACCTGGGTCGAGCTGTGATGCCTTCAGGATTCGGAAAAGGAGGTTGATCCTTCGATGGGAGGACAAAAAAGGTTCGCGGTCCTTGGGAGCGGTAACGGGGGGATGGCTTTCGCGGCGCAGATAGCGGCGAAGGGGTACCCGGTGGTGATGTTCAAGCCCCGGGCGATGACCGAGGATTTCATCAGGCTGAACAAGACCAAGGAGATGTATCTTGAGGGCGATATCGCCTGCGGCGGCAAGATCCTCGGTGTCACCAACGATATGGCCGAGGCGGCGAGGGAGACCGATGTCTTCTTCGTGGTGCTGCCCTCCTTCGCCCATGAACTGGTCTTTGAAAAACTCATCCCCTTCCTGAGGGACGGACAGCACGTGATCATAGTGCCGGGCAACTTCGGCGGCTTCCTGCTCAAGAAGATGATGGCCGACGCCGGTTGCAAGGCCGAAGTGGCCGTCTCGGAGACCTCGAGCCTCCCCTACGCCTGCCGGACCGCGCGGTTCGACACGGTGATGGTCTACAAGAGGAAGTTCAGGATGAAGCTGGGTACCTGCCCGGTTTCGAAGAACGAGGAGGCTCTCCAGATCATCAACGATTGTTTCGGCGGCTATATCGAGTTTTTCCCGGCGTCGAGCATCCTGGAGATGGATTTCGACAACGTCAACTACACCCTGCACCCGATGCCGGTCCTGCTGAACTACGGCGATATCGAGAAGAACCCCAAGACCTTCCGGCATTACATGGACGGGATCACCCCCCTGGTCTCGGAGAAGATGATGCAGATGGATTCTGAGCGCATGGCCGCCGGGAAGAAGCTCGGCCTCGATCTCATGCCGATCATGGACCAGTTGAAGATGTATTACGGTCACAATTCTACGGAGACGATCTACGAGTACGCCAACAGCCCCGAGAGCCCCTACAAGGACATCGTCGGGCACAACGTGAGGAGCCGGTACCTGACGGAGGACGTCCCCTTCTCTATGGTCCCCTGCAAGTTCATCGGGGAGAAGGCTGGATATCCCATGCCCGTGGTGGACCTCGTCATAAGGATGGCATCCTTCCTCCACGACACGGATTATGCCGCCGAAGGGCACACGCTGGAAAAACTCGGCCTCGACAAGATGACCCTGGAAGAACTGAAGGAATACGCCGGGACCGGCAAGGTATCCTGAAGGGTATCCGGACCCGGATCATAAGCTGAAAATTCAGGCCCCGGTCCAGGACCGGGGCCTGATCCTATTCGCTGTCGGGGCCGCCCAAGGCCCTCCACGCCAGGTCAAGGTCTATGAGGGCGTAGTCGTCCCCGTCGGCCTCGGGCACGTCGGGGCGACCCTCTGCACGAAGCCTACGGAGCGCCTCTTCGGCCATGGCTACCTGTTCGGGGGATGCGGAGGTCCCTCCCTGGTCGAGGATCATGGTCCTGAAGGGGTTTCTGAGTAGCCGGATGCTTCCCGCCAAGGGATGGCAGTGAAAACGCCACCCCCGGTGGACAAGGTCCCGGGCCTGCCTCGCCACCTCGGCGGCGTCGCCGTCGACCCAGCGGCAGGACTGCCACCCCTCCCTTACCATGGGATTGTTGCTCAGGATGACCCGTTCGCCCTTCATTCGAAAAGGGTCTGCTCCTTTATTGGTTCGCAAAGGGCCTGAAGGGCTTTCTCCAGGAGTTTCTTCCTTATCTCGAGTTCGACGGCCGGCTCTTCCCTGGGGTCGCCCACCGGATGGGGTATGGCCACGCCCCGCACGACCCTGTTCGCCCCGACGGTCAAGGCGATGGGAGGTATGGCCGTGATCAACACCGCGGGCAGGCCCGTCCGCTCTATCTCCCTGGCCAGCGTTGCTCCGCAACGCGTCCCCGTGCCTCAGGTAGATGTGAGGATCACGCCCTCGACGCCTTCGGCCGCCAGGGCTTCCCCCATCTGGCGGCCGTATCTTTCGGCCGATCTCACGGCGGTGACGTTCCCCACCGTGACGGGGTACCAGTCGTGGAGCTTGCGGAACCGGCCCTCCCTCTCCAGGGCGCGGGCCGCGTCCAGGGGGAGCACCCTGTCGGGGTCATCGTTGGCGGGGACGGGGTCGAAGCCGCCGTGGGCCACCTCGTAGTCGCCCTTTTCAAGATCATCGAGGGAAGCTATGTCGTAACGGCACCACTTAGAGGCGTTATGGGCCTCGATCCTGTCGGGGTTCCCCCGGGGGACGATGCCGCCCTCGGTCCCGATAGCGATGGCGGCCTTCGCCAGGTCCCGGACCGGCGCCGCGGGGAGGACCCTGTCATAGGTCGGCATGGGCAGTTCCGTCTCGAAGGGCTCCCCTGCGAGTTTCTTCAGTAGCATCCGCACCGCCCTGGTGGAACCCCTTTCCGAGGCCCGGACGTTGACGCGCACGCCCCTGGGCAGGTAACCTTCCTCCCCGGGGCTCCCTATGGGGAGCCCGTCGACAAGCTTGATGCCGATACCGAGCATGAGAGGGAGGACCCTCTTCAGATCCTGGGCGGTATCCTTCGCCTCGACGACGAAAACCTCGGGGCCCGTGACCGCGGCGCCGGGGTTGACGGGGTGCATGGCCGTCACGGCGGGTATCCCCAGTTTTCCCCTCACTTCCTTGCAGAGGGTGCCGGCGGCGATGCCGTACCGGCCCGCACCGAAAGCGGGCCCCGCGATGAAGAGGCCCGGCGAGGCTTCAGAGACCCACCGGAGTACCTCCTTCGCCAGTTCCCCGGTGTTCTCGGCGGCGTAATTGTCCCCGCAGATCACCGTTCTCACGATCTCCACCCTACCGCCGGAGATGCCCTTCAGGGTGACGCCGAAGCCTACGGGCCCGTCGACGACGCGGGGAGGCAGGTTCGCCATCTCCTCGCCGCCTAGTCGGCCGAAAAACTGGTTGAGGTAGTGGACCACACGGATGGTTTTCATCTTTTCCGCCTCCTACATCGCCACGGTCGTAAGGTTCTCAAGACCGAGCTCGTTGGTGGATCCCATGATCCCCGCGATCTCCATGTCCACGGAGCCGTCGGGGCCCAGGCTGCCGGCGTGGCCGCCGGTTATCCTGTCGATGCTCTCGGGCCACCCGATGACGGTATCCATGGGCGGCAGGATCACCCTCTGGTTCCCGTTCCCGTTGGTGACCACGGCATCCGCCTCGGGCGTGCTGTCGGCCAAACCCGGTGAAGCCCCGTCGGAGCCGGCATATTCGTCGGTGACCAGCACCGTCTTTATCCCGGCGCCTTCGAGCAGGCGGTCGAGGAGCATCAGGTCGTTCTCGGGGTTGCCGCCGCCGTCCTCGGAAATGATAACGCCTTGGGCGCCCAGCATTTTGGCCGTCTTGAAAGCCTGGGTGCAGATCCTGACCTTCTCCGCGAGGGCTGTCTTGACGGGGGTGACCAGGACGCCCAGGAAGTTGAGGGTTTTACCATGTTCCTTGAGGAGGTCCTCCACGATGGGGTTGTTCTGGTGATGGTAGGTCGTGTGCTTGTGGCAGGGGGCGGCGCAGTTGCCGCTCACGATGGCACCATCGAGCACCTCGCCCGGCGTCATGAGGAGGGGCAGGCACCCCTGGGCGTTGAGCCCGTAGATGTAGTTGTCGTGGAGGAGCCCCTGGGCTATCACCTGGCATACGTACAACACCCTGGGAAGGGAGGGGTCCGTGCCGTAAAGGCCGGGGAGGTTCGCCCCGGGAACGCGTAGTTCCTCTTCCCACTCGGCCGTGATACCGGCCCGCCCCAAAAAGGCCGCGGCCCTCAGGCCGGCGATCCTGACCATCCGCTCGTGCTCGTGCTTGGTGAGCCCCTCGACGGGTTCGATGACCAGGACCACGTTGTTCTTGCGTGAAAAAATGGAGAACTCCGCGCCGGGTCCCGACATGTCAATGAGTCCTTCCTGGAAATTGACCATTCTTCCCGTCGTCACGACGCACACCCCATCGAGGGAGACGGTGACGCCCTCACCGGCCACGTGGGGGTCCGAAAAGACGCCCGGGAAGGGGTTCTCCTCTGCCGAAAGTCTCGCCCGGGGTTCAATGACGTCCTTTACGGGGACGATGCGGACGCTATCGCCGGGGGCGGCGATCCGGATATCGACGCTTTTCATCTGCCGGTCCTCGAGCAGTACCGCGGTGAGGGCGGCGGCATCGATGGTAAGGCAACCCTTTTTCACCTCGGTATATTCCCCGAAGGCCACCTCGTGGACCTTGACCTTCCTTAAATTGAATTCCTTCATGGCAGGATCCTCCTTCATCGGTGTCTTCCGAGCCCTGCAGGTGCTAGAATAGGTTTCAGGTGGTTCAACAAACCCGCCTTTTGAAAGGAGGGCGCCCGATGACCGGGGTTTTTGAAAGGTCCTTTTCCGATAATGAAAGCAACCAAGTCGACCTCCATATCGGGAGAAGGATCAGGGGGATCCGACGGAGCGCCCAATTGACCCTGGACGCGCTCGCGCAGCGGACGGGGCTTTCTAAGGCCCTCCTTTCCAAGATCGAAAACGGCAAGGTCAGATCCCCCATATCCACCTATGCCAAGATCGCCCGTTCCCTGGGCGTCTCCTTGAGCGAACTCCTCAGGGAGGCCGAGGAGACCCGTTTCCTCCTGATCCGCGGAGGGGAGAGGAAACCCCGTTCCAGCCGTAAGACGCCTTACGGTTATTCCTTTGAATCCCTCGGCGCCCGCTGGCCCAACAAGAGCTGGAGCCCCTTCCTTATGACTTACGAACCCCTGCCCGAACCCCACACCTCGCCGGGCTTCAATTACGAGGGCGAGGAATTCATCTACGTCCTGGAGGGCAGGCTCGAGTTCTTCTGCGGCGAGAGCAAGTACGAACTGGACCCCGGGGACTGCCTCTTCGTCGACGGCAGCCTCCCTCACGGGGGGAGGGCCTTGGGCGGCGAGAAGTGCCTTGCCCTCCTGTTGGTCCTCCCCAGGAACCCCTAGCGGCGGGTCGTGCGGGGACGGGAGTGCGGGTCCTGGGGCCTTACACGAAGTCGAAATGACCCCCTATCCCTTTCTCCCTGGCCCTTTCGAGTATGACCGTGGCGACGGCTATGTCCATGGCGCCCGTCCCAATGGGTATACAGAGGACCCTGTCGTCGTCGGAGAGCCGTCCCGGTTTCTTCCCCGCCACGACCTCGCCGATGGTGGCGTCGATGTCCGACTCCTGGAACTTCCCGACCTCGACCAACTCCTTGAGGGCCCCCCTGTGAAGGCACTGCCCGACGTGGTCCACGATAACCCGATCGGCGGACAGTATGAAGTCGTCGTCCACCTCCTGGTAGGAGCCCATAGGGAAGACGTTCGCCCCCCGGGCGATCCATTCGTTCCTGAGAAATTTCTCCTTGGACTGGGTGACGCAGACGATGGCGTCCCCCCAGGCGGCGTCCCTGGGGTCGTCGACGACGGTCACCTTGCCCTTGACGACCCCTTTCATATTTTCGGCGTACTTCAGGGCGGACTCGCGGTTGATGTCGAATACCCTTACTTCCTCGATATCGAAGACCGCGGCGACGGCCTCGGTCTGGGTGTGCCCCTGCCCCCCGGCCCCGTAAAGGCCGAGCCGGATCGACGGCCCCTTGTGGAGGTACTTGAGGGAGACCGCAGTCTGGGCGCCGGTGCGCATGGAGGTGATCCACTCGCCGTCCATGACGGCCTTGAAGTTGCCCACCCTGGGGTCGATGAGGAGTATCAGGGAAGTAATGTAGGGGAGGCCCAGTCTTTTGCGTTCCCCCAGGAACCCGCCGGCCCACTTGATCCCCGCCGTGTCCAGCCAGCCCACGTAGGCCGGCATGGCGTTCATGAAGCCCTCGTAGGGGGGGTACTCGGCGGTTTCCCCGAGGTCCAGGCCCACCTTGGTGGGGTTGATCGTGGTGCCCTCCCCGAAGCCCTTGAAGGTCTTCTCGGCGATCTCGACCACTTCCTTCATGGTCATGAGGCTTTTCACTTCGGAACGGCTCAGCAGTACCGTCGACATGGGACGATCCCCTCCTCGAAAGGTGTGACGGGCATTTCCCCGGTTCCATTCGGCCCACCAGTCCGGAGCGGCCTTTCGTGGCCGGGGGTGTCGCCCGCGATTTGTTTCATGTTACGCCAATAAGTTTATTGTCGTTCAACAAAAATGTCAAGGATACGAGTTGCCTCACCTAAAATCTAGACGAAGGGTATAGCATCTTCCTTCAAGGGGCTTGGGTTTGGTGAAGGAGGGGCGGCAAGGACCGCAATGGGAACGGGGCAGGGGTCCCGTCCCTGGCCCGCCGCCGCGGTGCGACGGGGGTGATGTTCCGTTATTATACAGGGCAGGCGTTTCACGAAAGGTCACGGGAGGGGAAAAGATGGCCGACGCGAAAAGAATGAACCAGTTGGTGGAGAGGATAGAGTCCATACTCGGATCGGGAGAGGTGACCGATATCCACCTCACCGCCGACGAGAGGATATGGGTGAGGTCCACGCGGGGCGAAATGGCGAGGCTCGCAGGCCCCGGCCAGGGGTGCAGGCCGTCGGGGGAGACGCTGGATGAACTTCATGGCGCCCTCTCCGGGGTCGACCGGCCCGACTATATCGCGGTCTTCCCCTCGGGCAAGAGGGTGCGAGTCAGGAGGACCTTCTCCCTGGGCAAACCCCAACTCTTCCTCAGGGCTTTCTTCAACGAGATCCCTTCCGTTAAGGATCTGGGCATCGACGACTTTTTCCACGAGGCTTTCACGATCCGCCCCGGCATCATCTGGATCTGCGGCCCCGTCGGCAGCGGCAAGACGACGCTCCTGGCGTCACTCCTCTCGTGGTACGTCCAAAACGAGCCCCGCCACATCGTGACCATCGAGGACCCCGTCGAGTACGTCCTCGGCGAGGGCAAGGGAACCGTTTCCCAGAGGCAACTCGGCGACGACGTGGAGTCCTTCGCTCTCGGGGTGAGGAACAGCCTGAGGGAAGACCCCGATATAATAATGATCGGCGAGGTGAGGGATCCCGACACGGTGTCGGCGGCCCTTTCGGCGGCCGAGACGGGGCACCTGGTCCTCGCGACCATCCACGCCCCCAACGTGGCCGGGATCATGGAGCGCGCCATCGGCATGTTCCCCCCGGGGGACAGGCAGGACAAGTGCATACGCCTCTCCCAGACGTTCTTCGGCGCCGTGGCGCTACGGCTGGCCAACTCCAAAAAGGGGAGGGTCTGGCTCCACGAGGTGGCCTGGGGCGACCCGGCCATCAGGAACCATATAAGGGAGGGCAAACCCCACCAGATCCCCAGTTCCATTGAAATGAGGAAGGACGCGGGGATGCATACGCTGCTGCAGAATATCAAGGAAGCCGTGAAGAAGGGGAGGATCACCGAGGAGGAAGCAAAAAGGCACATGCTCCTCGGCGACAGCCTGTGATCCCCGGTCCTTTGAAAAAAGCGCCTCAAAATCAGCCCGCCGAGGCGGTCAGTCGTCCTTTTCCGGCTGTCCCCCGTAGAGGTGTTTCGCCACGTCGTCCGCTTCGGCCTTGCCTTTCAAAATATCGCCGAAGCGGGAGATCTTTATCCTGACGGGCAGCCTGAGGTCGTCCACCACCAGGTCGCCCTCCTTAATCTCCCTGGTCATCTTTTCCCTCTCTACGGGCCAGTAGCGCACCCCTATGGTGGGAGTGTCCCTGAAGAACCTGTCCAGGACTTCGTCGAGGTTCTCCGCCAGCGCCAGGGCCCTCAGGATGAAAAGGGGCCTTCCCTTTTTCCCCAGCCCCTGCAGTATATGGGCCTCCAGGGAGACCTCCTGGAGCACCTCCAGGGCTCTTCCCATCTCCTCCCCCGTGGCGTCGTCGAGGGACGCCTCCACGAGCCAGACTTCCTCCATGCCGCCCACCTCCTGGAAACGCTCCATCTTGCCCCGTTCCAGCCCCTCCAGGTCAAGGGACACCACGGGGAAACCGATATCCTTCAGGGCTTCGACGATCCTCTCCCGGCCGTCGAAAAACCGGGGCAGGTCGCCCCTTTCTATCTCCAGGGAGGCCAACCCCGGAGGGAAGACGCGGACCCTCGAGTTCTCGAAACCCTCCCCCGCCAGGAAGGCTTCCCCCCTTTCAATTTTCCCGAGCAAGGGCCGGGAGATGGGAACGCCCGGGGGAAACCTCGTCGCGAGGCAGGGCGCCGCCGGCCTTTCGCTGTTGGGCAGCCCCGCTTCCCTCGCCAGTTCCCGCACTTCCAGTTTCGTGAGGCCGGCCTCGGCCAGGGGATGGACCACTCCGTCCTCGGCGGCTGCCCTCACGCCGGGCCTATTATCTCCGAGGTCATCGGCCTGGAGGCCGTCGGCTACGAGGTAGAGCCCCGCTTCTTCAGCGTACCTTTTCGCTGCCCGGTGGAGGGCTTTCCTGCAAAAGTAGCAGCGGTCAGGGGGGTTGGACAGGACCTCCGGGGCCAGCAGTACATCGACGTCCTCCACGTGAAGGTCGATGCCGAGCCTCTCGGCCGCCTCCCGGGCCATCCGCACTTCATCCTCCTTTACCAGGGGCGTGCGGAAGGTCAGAGCCCTGACACGCCCAGGGACCCCTTCCGAGGCCAGCAGGGCCAGGACGGCGCTGTCGACCCCTCCAGAGAGGAGCACCAGGGTGGAGGGGTTATCCCTGAAGAAGGATCGGACCCTTTCGGCCTTGTCCAACGGCGTCCCTTCCCTTTCCTGTCTTTTTGATCTACCACCGGAAACGATACCACATCTTCGTCCCGCCGGTCTCAAAGCCCACCGGCAGGCATGTCGGCCAAGAAATCCCCGTCGAGCACAAGCTCCACTTATTCACGTTTCGAGGGCCTTTTTTAGTATAATGAACCGCAGCCCCGGGGCGGGAGCGCCCTTTGAAGGGCCCGTCCCCGCGGAATGGAGCGAACAGCGGCCATGGATGAAAGGGAACTCCGCCTGCTGGCGGACAAGTTGAGAAGGAACGAGATAAAGGTCGATGATTTCGTCAGGTCCCTGAAAGGGCTGCCCTTTAAGGACCTGGGAGAGGTCAAGCTGGACACCCATAGGGGTTTGAGGAACGGTTTCGCCGAGATCATCTACTGCCCGGGCAAAACGAGGGAGCAGCTCGAAGGGGTGGCCGGCGCCCTGGCGGAATGCCCCGGCAAGGCCCTGTTCTCGAGGATGACGCCGGAACAGCACCAGTGGGTCCTGGGAATCCTCCCGGGCCTTGAGTACCTGCCTAAGGCCGGGATGGGACGCCTGTGGCCGGAGAGGGAAGCCCCCTCGAGGGGTATGGTCCTTATCGTCACCGGCGGGAGCGGCGACGTTCCCGTCGCCGAGGAGGCGGCCGTCACCGCCGAGACGATGGGGTGCGAGGTCCGGAGGCTTTATGACGTGGGCGTAGCGGGCCTGCATCGCTTGTTGGCCCATCTTGACGTCCTTTTCGATGCCGATGTGATCGTCGCCGTAGCCGGCATGGACGGAGCCCTTCCCGGCGTCGTGGCGGGCATCGTGGGTTGCCCCGTCGTAGCGGTGCCCACCAGCGTGGGCTACGGGGTAGCCCTCGGCGGCATCGGCCCCCTGGTCACGATGCTCAACTCCTGCGCGCTGGGCGTATCGGTGGTGAACATCGACAACGGCGTCGGCGCCGGCTTCACCGCAGCACTTATTGCTGACAAGGGAAAAGCAAAGGACGGGGAAGGGGACCGACAAGAATGAAGAAGACGCTTTACCTCAACTGTTTCTCCGGTATAAGCGGGGACATGACGCTGGGCGTCCTGCTCGACCTCCTTGGGCGGGAGGAGTTGGAGCCCTTTCTCGATGGGCTGGCGCTCAAAAACTACGAGGTAAGCGTGACCCGGACGAAGAGGCGAGGGATCACCGGCTTGAGCGCCCGGGTCACATCGGGGGAGGATCATCCCCATCGGGGCCTGGCGGAGATAATGGAGATCATCGAAAAGAGCTCCATCGGCCCGGGAGCGGCGGCAAGGGCCTCTGAAGCCTTCCGGCTCCTGGCCGATGCCGAGGCCGCCGTCCATGGCACATCGCCGGAGAAGATCCATTTCCACGAGCTGGGCGCCGTCGATTCCATCGTCGATATCGTCGGGGCCTGTATCCTGCTGGAAGCCCTAGACCCGGCCAGGGTGGTCATCTCACCCCTGAACTTGGGTTCAGGGACGGTGAAGTGCGCCCACGGCGAAATGCCCGTCCCCGCACCGGCGACGGCCAAGCTCCTGGAGGGGGTCCCCGTCTTCTCCCTGGGAGAGCCCATGGAAAGGACGACTCCCACGGGAGCGGCCCTGGCAAGGGTTTTCGCCTCGGAGTTCGGTACCATCCCGCCCGGCGTCATCGTGAGGACGGGATACGGCCTTGGAGACGCCGATACGGAACTGGCCAACGTCCTCCAGGGGACGCTGCTGGAAGAGGCAGACCTCGAGGTCGGTGACGCCCACCACGGCCGTCGGCGCGACGGGCGCCGTCACCGGCACTGAAGTACCTATCGAAGGTCCTCGCCGTGAATGAGGACCGACGAAGTGGCCGTCTCCCAGACCTGGACCGAGTAGAGGTCGCAGTTGTCGCCCCTTACTTCCTTTTCTATCTGCCTCCAGATCCAGAGGGCGATGTTCTCGGCAGTGGGCTGGGGGATCGTGTCGTTCAGGAGCGAGTGGTCCAGGCGCTCCACCACGAGGCGCTCCACCAAATCCTTGAGCCGCACGAAGTCCATCACCATCGACTCATGGTCGGGTTCCCCCTTCAGGGTCACCTGGAAGCGGTAGGTATGGCCGTGGAGGCTCTCGCACTTCCCGTGGTAGTGCTCCAGCCTGTGGGCGGCGTCAAAGGAGAAATCCTTCTTGAGGTACATGGGGCCTCAACTCCTTCAGGCGGCGATATATCCCTCGTCCCGTGCCCATTATAAAGGAAGCCCCTTCAAACCCATCCCCTTGGAACTCCGCTGAAGGACCCTTGGGGGCGAACCCTTGCCCAATCGTTTATTACGAAATAGAATAATCGTAATAATCTTGCCTTCGAGGTGATAGTGATGTCCTTCTTCGTATCCCCCAAGCGCCTTGTTCTCACCGGTGTTATCGTCCTCTTCGCGCTTCTCGGCGGCGTCGCGGCCGTTTCGGCCGCGGAGGTCACGGTGACCGATTCCTGGGGCAGGGAGGTCACCGTCCCTGAAAAGGTGACCCGGGTGATCTGCTCCGGATCGGGGTGCCTGCGTTACCTTGTTTACCTCCAGGGACAGGACCTGGCCGTGGCCGTGGACGACATGGAAAAGTCACGGAGCATGTTCGAGTCCCGCCCCTATTACCTGGCCCACCCCGAGTTGAAGGATAAACCCCTCTTCGGGGAGTTCAGGGGTTTCGACAACCCCGAGCTGATCGTCGCCCTGGACCCCGCTCCGCAGGTCATATTCAAGGTCAACGGCAAAATGGGCCATGACCCGGTGGAACTGCAGAACAAGACGGGGATACCGGTGATCATCCTGGAGTACGGGCAGCTGGGCATCGGCAAGAAGGAGATGGACGAAACGCTCCTCCTGATGGGGCGCGTTATAGGGAAGGAGCAGAGGGCGAGGGAGGTCATCGCCTTCTTTGACGGGATCATCGGGGACCTGGCCAAAAGGACGGCCGATATCCCCGAGGATGAAAGGCCCAGCTGCTACATCGGCGGCGTGGCCTTCAAGGGGCCCCACGGCATGACCTCCACCGAACCGGCCTATCCTCCCTTCATGTTCGTGAACGCCAGGAACATCGCCGCCGATCCCTCGAGAAAGGCCTCCGAACAGCTGCAGCAGTCGACGTTCTCCGTGGAGAGCCTGGTGTCGATGGACCCGGACAAGATATTCATCGACCTCTCCACCCTCCAGGGAGGGGCCGAGGTGAACGCCCTGAACCAGTTGCGGACCGAGGCCCCCTACCAGGTCCTGTCGGCGGTGGAGAAAGGCGAGGTCTACGGGGTGCTGCCCTACAACTGGTACTCCCAGAACCAGGGCTCCATCCTCGCCGACGCCTACTTCATAGGAAAAGTCCTGTACCCGGAGAGGTTCGAGGACGTCGACCCGGTGAAGAAGGCTGACGAGATTTATTCCTTCCTGGTGGGCAAGCCCGTCTTCGACCGGATGAACGAGGGCTTTGGGAGCATGGTCTTCAAAAAGATCGACCTATAAGAGGCCGGGCGAAGTGCACCTGGAAGAAGGGACCATCCCTGCGGGTTACGTTAAATACATCCGGACGAAGGTACTCCTCCTCCTGCTGGGGCTGGTCCTCCTGTTCATTCTGGCGGTCCTGTCCATCGCGACGGGACCCGTCAGCTACCGGCCCGTGGAGGTGTTGAGGACCCTCTTCCTGGGGCATGTCTCGAGGCAACTCGACGTGGTGGTCTTCAACATCAGGCTGCCCCAGGTCCTGGCCGCGGTCCTCGCCGGCGCGGGTCTCTCCGTGGCGGGCGTGGTCATGCAGTCCGTCCTGGGCAACCCCCTGGGCTCGCCTTTCACGCTGGGTATTTCCCAGGCAGCCGCCTTCGGTGCGGCCTTCTCCGTGATGGTCCTGGGGTCGGGGTTCATGCAGAGCGCCGCCTCCGACGCCATCACCGTGGTGCGGCCGGGGATGACCACGGCCCTGGCCTTCGCGGCGGCCATGGCGGCTACGGGCGTGGTGATCGTGATCGCCAGGCTCCGCAGGGGCTCCCCCGAGGTAATGATCCTCGCTGGCGTGGCGATGGGTTCGCTGTGCTCGGCGGCGACGATGTTCCTGCAGTACTTCGCCGACGATGTCCAGTTGGCCGCCATGGTCTTTTGGACCTTCGGGGACCTTTCCCGGGCCGGGTGGAGAGAGATAGGCATCATTTCCCTCGTTACCGGGTTTTGCGCCCTCTACTTCGCCTTCAATTCGTGGAACTACAATGCCATCGACGCCGGTGACGAGACGGCCGCCGGCCTCGGCGTCAACGTCAGGATGGTGCGCTTTCTCGGCATGAGCCTGGCCTCGCTGGTCACGGCGGTGATAATCTCCTTCGTGGGTGTTATCGGCTTCGTGGGCCTCGTCTGCCCCCACATGGTGAGGCGCCTCATCGGCGACGACAACCGCTTCCTCATACCGGGTTCGATCATCATGGGTTCCATCCTTCTCCTGGCGGCCGATACGGCGGCGAGGACTATGATAGCCCCCAATGTCCTGCCCGTGGCGATACTGACCTCCTTCGTCGGGGCTCCCATGTTCCTTTACCTGCTCGTCCGGGGGTACCGGCGATGATCCTAGACGTCCGCGACGTTTCCTTCCGTTACAACAGCAGGCCCGTACTGGAGGGGGTAACCTTCAGCCTGGGAAGGAACGAACTGGTGGCCGTCCTCGGCCCGAACGGGGTGGGGAAGACGACTTTGCTGAAGTGCCTGAACGGCATCCTGCGTCCGGCGACAGGGGCCATCAGGGTCGGGGAGAGGGACCTCCTGCGCATGAAGAAGCTGGAAATAGCCAGGGACCTTGCTTACGTCGCCCAGCAGGAGCAGGGGGGGAGGTTGACCGCCTTCGACGCCATCCTCCTGGGCCGGAGGCCCCATATAACCTGGAAGGTCGGCAGGGAGGATATCCGGAAGGTCGATGCTATCATTCGGACCCTCGGACTTGAACATCTTTCGCTCAGGCACCTCGACGAGATGAGCGGCGGCGAGCTCCAGAAGGTATGCATAGCCCGAGCCCTGGTCCAGGAGCCGAAGGTGCTCCTTCTCGATGAGCCCACCAGCAGCCTGGACCTCAAAAACCAGCAGGAGATCTTGTCCATCATCAGGCATATCGTGACGGGCCACGGGATGGCGGCGGTGATGACGATGCACGACATAAACTCCGCCCTTCGCTTCGCCGACAGGGTGGTGTTCTTGAAGGGCGGCCGGGTCTTCGCCGTGGCCGGCCTGGAGGAGATCACGCCGGCGATGGTGAGGGAGGTTTACGGCATACCCGTCGTGATAGAGAAGGTCCAGGGGTACCCGGTGGTGGTGCCCGTGAAATCAGGGGAAGCGACGCCTGGGGCGTAACGGTCGGACCTGAGGGGCGAAAAGCAGACCCTTTTTCACCACAGGGGACGCAGAGAAAACCCATTTATTTGTGAAAAATCAAACCATTTGCACCGCGGAGGACACAGACGAAGTGCCCTAGCCGGCGAATCGCCGGACTAGGGTAGGACACAGAGAAAACCCATTTGTATGTGAAAAATCAAACCATTTGCACCACGGTGGACGCAGAGGGGATCCTATTTATTGGGTACAGGGGCAGGGCCGCAGAAGCCCAAAGCAAAGACAGACCTTTTTCACCACGGAGGACACAGAGGACACAGAGAAAACCCATTTGTATGTGAAAAATCAAACCATTTGCATCACGGAGGACACAGAGAGGGTCCTATTTATTGGATACAGTGGCAGGGCTGTAGAGCCTGAAGCAAAGACTGACCTTTTTCATCGCAAAAGACACAGAGAGGGACAAGAGAGGGTCCTGACCTAAGGCCTCAAGATCCACTAGCCGCGATCCGCGGTTTACGAATATGTCGGACCCCTTCCCTCGTGGGTCCAGGATGGCCGGTCCTTTGATCGGCCGGCGGCAAGGGACCGGTGATCGACATAAGGGAGTGAATGACTTGGGATCGAAGATACCTGAAGAGGAATTGAAGGCCCTTATAGCGTTCCACGGGCACTGGTGCCCGGGGCTGGCCACGGGGATAAAGATATCGGAGGTTGTCCTGGACAAGCTCGGACGGACCACCGACGAGGAGATCGTCGCCGTCGCGGAGACCGATAACTGCGCCGTCGACGCGATCCAGTTCCTCACGGGCTGCACCGTGGGGAAGGGCAACATGATCGTGAAGGACATGGGCAAGTCGGCCTTCAGCTTTTACAGGAGGAGTGACGGGAAGTCCTTCAGGATAGTGAGCCGCCCCGACGCGGCGCGAGGAGGCGGCGAGGAGTACAGGACCCTCCAGGAAAAGAGCAACGAGGGCGCCCTGACGCCGGAGGAGTCGGAGAGGTTCGAGGAACTCCGTAGGGAGCGGAGCGCCCGCATCCTCGAGTCCGAACCGGAATCCCTTTTCATCATCGGGGAGCCCCTGGAACCAGCCCCACCCTTCGCTCCCATGAAAAGGAGCGTCCTTTGCGATGCCTGCGGAGAGTTGGTCATGGAGACCAAGGCCAGGCTCTGCGACGGCCGCGTCCTATGCCTCGCCTGCTTCGAGAGACTGGTGCCCCGGCCGTGACAGGGGTTCAAGACAGCAGGATCGTACCAGGAACGGATCCCCTTCCTGTGGTGCTGGACCTTTTGAGCAGGTCCTTCGCTTAAAGGGTGCAAATTTCACTCTCTCTTCTGTAGTGGTAGGGTGGTGGACCGCGAGGCTTCCGGGGCGGTGCTGGATGTGGCCGTATAGGCCCCGGTCAATAATTACTACGGACTTCAAAGAAGGGGCGCCCCCGAGGGGCGCCCCCGTTTTTGAAGCGGACTTCCGTTAAAAGGGTCCCAATTTGATGAAGTGGGCTATCGTGACAAGTATCGCTCCCAACAGGTACTGAAGTAGTATCAGCGGCAGGATCCATTTTGCCCAACGATCCCAGGGGATCTTGGCAAGGGCAAGACCAGCCATGAAATAACCAGAGGTCGGCGTGAATATGTTCGATATACCGTCGCCGAACTGGTATGCAAGGACCGCGACCTGTCTTGTGACGCCAACAAGGTCCCCCAGCGGGGCCATGATAGGCATCGCTACAGCCGCCTGGCCGCTGCCTGAGGGGATAATGTAGTTGAGAAGACACTGGAATACGTACATCCCCATGGCCGAGAATATTGATGGCAGAGATGCAACTGCCGTAGCTGCTCCGTAAAGTATCGTGTCCAGGATGTTTCCCTGGGCCAAGACTACCAGGATAGCCCTTGCGAATCCGACAACCAGGGCACCAGTGGTGAGAGCAGACATTCCCTCTGCCAGGTTGATCGCGAACCCGTTTAAACCGAGCTTGCCGACGATAGCGGCCAGGATCGCCATTCCGAGGAAGAGTCCTGAGATCTCCTGGATGTACCATCCGTATTTCATCACGCCGTAAACCAGGAGGACCATGGTTCCCGCCAACACCAGAAGCACGAGTTGATGAGAGGTGGTGAACTCCTTCATAACATTCAGGTCAAGGGCCTCTTCCCTGGTCCTGTCGATATCGTACAAAAGGCTCCGGGTTGGTTCTTTTTTGACACGCCCCGCATACCAGTAGATGAAAGCTACTGTCAGAGCGACCATTGAAATGTAGCAGAATATCCTGTAACCCATACCCGAAAAGAGCGGCAGTTCAGCTATTCCTTGGGCAACCCCCACGGTGAAGGGGTTCATGAAGGCAGCGGAGAATCCGGCGCCCGCTCCAGCGAGGACGATGCCGGCTCCCGTAAGCGAGTCAAAACCAAGAGCGACCGTGAGGGTCACCATGATCGGCACGAAGGGCAAAGTCTCCTCGGCCATACCGAAGATGGCCCCGCCGATGGAAAAGAGGATCATGACAATGGGTATTATCGCCCTCTCCTTGCCGGCCATCTTCTTTGTGATTTTTCCGATCCCGGCTTCGATCGCTCCGGTCGCGTTAACGACGCCGAACGCACCTCCCACGATTAAGATGAAGAATATAATCTCGGCGATCTCAACCATCCCCTTGGGTACCGCAAGGAGAAAGTCGAAAAGACCCACGGGAGACTGATCCACGTAGCCAAAACTCAGCGGGTCAACTATCATCCTGCCACCAGGACCTGCAACCCTTTCGTAAAGGCCTGCCGGTACAAAGTAGGTCAGTATTGTGCATATTGCGACGACGGTAAGTAAAATGATATAGACATGGGGGACTTTGAAAACCCTCCCGCTCGTTCCCTCTTTTTCCGTCCCGGTACTGCTCATCTCGTCCACCCTCCTTTTGATGTTGCCTTGGAATTTGTCCGATCCGGTCTTTCAACCTAAAACCATGGCATCACTCCTTTTCAGCGCGTCCAGGGTTGTCGGTTGTCATTCTTTGAAAGTGTAGGTGGTGGAACCATCATTGACAGTACTTTTCCGCCATCAGCGAATAGAGACGCGTGAAGGGGACTAGGAAGGATCTCTCAAGGAATTCCTCCGAGGTGTGAGCGCTTCCAGGATCGCCGGGGCCTAGGATGACCGTAGGGATATCGCCATAAGTGCTCAGAAGACCTGCATCAGTCCATGCAGGAAATGCCTTCTTTTCGGCCCGGTGCCCGGTTATTTCAAAGATGGAGCTTTCCGCCAGTATTACCAATGGGTGGTCCAAAGGCAACTCCATAGCCTCATGGATAAACCCGTCTTCCATCAGGCTCGAATCCATGACTCTCAGTTCAGCTTTGAATTCCGGGTCGTCCTTTGAGAGTTTTTCGATCAACTCCTCGTACTCCCTTATAACGAGCTCATACTTTTCTCCCGGGACCCAGCGCCGGTCGAATTGTAAAAGGCATTCACCAGCAACTGTGCTGGGTTGGAAGCCACCACTGATCATTCCGTAATTCATGGAGGACTCCCCGATGACAGGGTGTATGCGGCTCTCTATCCTGGGGACCAGTTCCTGGTCAATCGCGCTGATAAGCTTCCCAGCCTTGGAGATGGCATTGATCCCTTCCTTCTGTTTTCCCCCATGGACTGCCTTCCCTAGGATCTTGCATTCAAACCATTCAAGGCCCTTTTGGCCGATGCCGATATCCCAGCCGAAGGGTTCTCCTACAATGGCTGCATCTGCCTTCAAACCATTTTTCAAAAGGGCGCAGGTTCCTTCGCTCTTCCCCTCTTCGCCGATAACGCCCGCGAATACTACGTCACCTCTCAATGCGATCCCGGATCTTTTAATGGCAGCCATAGAGAGCATCATGCAGGCTAGCGCTCCCTTCATATCGACAACGCCGCGACCGATCAATTTATCTCCTTCAATTTTCATAATGCAGGCATCTTCCATGTCGTAGGGAGGGACGGTATCGGTATGGCCTGTCAGAAGGAGGGATCTGCCCCCGCCGGCGCCTGGAAGCCTGGCAATAACATTGCACCTTCCATCGACTACCGGGATGACCTCGGAATCGATCCTTTCATTTCTGAAGAAGAGGTGGATGCGTTCTGCCACTCCTGTCTCCTGCCCCGGTATGCCAGGATAACTGGGAATGGCGACAAGGTCTTGAAGAAGTTCGATGATCTCTTTCTCGTTAACACAGGATGTCCTTTTCTCCGGCATTCTAATAACCTCCGTCGATCTGAAGTCTTAGTACCCTGAGGGCCGGTTTCTCTTCCCTAATGTCAATTAACACCCAGATTCCCGCAGTAAATTTACATCCACTTTCCCGCAGATATACACATTCCTTCTTGAACGCGTTGGGGTGATTCGTGAACCTGAAATGTTTGACCGTTCAGGTCATCCCTCCTTCCGCGGTGCGGGCCTGGTCCGTTGTTCCATCTCCCAGAGGCGGTAACTGCTTCCGTCGACATGAACGACGTGGCAATGGTGTAAAAGCCTGTCCAGGATAGCGGTAGTGAGGACTTCGTCTCCTGCAAGCATCTCCGGCCAATCCCGTATGCTCTTGTTCGACGTGATGATCGTGCTCGCCCTTTCGTACCTGGCGCTTACCACCTTGAAGAGCAGGTGGGCGTCGCCCCGGTCCAGGACCTGAAACCCCAGCTCGTCTATCACGAGAACACCCGAGGAGAGGTATTTCCTCCTCCTGTTTCGCCTGGAAGGGTTCTCCTCGTCCCGCCTGAGGCGAAAAAGCAGGTCGTCGGCAGTCAGCCAGGAGACGGAGAAGCCATTCTGGACGGCCCGCACCCCTAACGCCGCGGCGAGGTGGCTCTTGCCCACTCCGGGCGGGCCGAGGAGGAGGATGTTCTCCTTCCTCTTGGCGTATTCGCAGGTCGAAAGCAGCTCGATCTCCTTTTTGTTCACGCTCCGACCAAAGGTGAAGTCGAAGCTTTCAAGGGTCTTGCCCTGGGGCAAGCCGGACAACTTCAGGGAGGTCCTTATCCTGCGCTCTTCCCGGTATTCACGTTCTCTCCTCAGAACTTTTTCCAGAAAGTCACCGTAGGAGGCATTGTCCTTTACGGCCTGTTCCATGAGCTCCGCCACGAGGTGCTGGGCATGCTCAAAGCCCATCTCTTCCAGCAAAGACCTGCTCGCGTCCAGACCGGTCACTGCCTCTTGAAGCCTGGTCATGACCGTGTACCCACAGCTTCCGCGTAGCGATCTATGGAACGCCTGGGGGCATCTTCTATCTCCCAGCTTCTGGGTATTACGATCTCCCTGCCAATTTTCCCAAGAGGAACAGGGGTCTTTCCCGTGCCTTCGCTGGCCCCTTCGTAGTGGCCCTGGTCAATGAGAAGCCTGCAGTCCGTTTTGCGCGGGAAGGTGCAGAGCAGTTTCCCCTCTCCCCATATCTCGACGGTGTCCGTACACCCCCTGACCTGGACTGTCCGTTTAGTCCAAGTGTAGGGGACGCTGTAACGTCTTCCCTCGAAGGAGACAAGGCAATCCCGGCCAACTTCCCTCGAGACCTGTACATCGAAGGGTACAGGAAGAAAAAATGGAAGGGGCTTTAGATGCTGCTTTTCAAGGTTCCAGCTGTCGTAGATGCTTTTGCCCGTTACTGGGCATAGTAACTTCCGTGATCTGGCAAGGATCCGGAGGGTGCTGGTCTCCTGCAGGTCCTCCATATCCTCGAACCGGTCCTTCTCCGTAATCTGGAGCGTCTTCACATCCTGGACCCTACGTTCCGCCTTGCCCTTGTCCCTGGGTGTCCTGACCCTGTGGGGGTCTATGGCGAAATCCATCTGCTTCGCGTAGGAGGCGTACCCTTCGTTGAGCTTCGCCCAGGCTCCGCAGCCGCAGGCTACTCCCGTTTTGAGGTTGTCGATCCTGACCGTGGACGGGACACCTCCCAGGAATTCGAAGGCCCTGTTGTGGCAGGTAAGCCAGGTGAGCATGTTTTCGCTCCGGCTCCAGACGACGGACCACATCCGGGAGTGGGACAGGGTCATTATGAATGCCGAGATCTTTGTCTCTCCGCCAAGTTCGTGGATATAGATCTTCTTTTGAAGCCAGTCGGCCTGAGCTTGCGCCCCCGGCTTGGTCTCCACCCGGCGGAAGGGGGCAGGGAAAGGGGCCTTGCGCCTCCTTTTGACGAACCTGTAGACACTCATATAGCTCCCCGTGTATCCGTGGTCCGCGCAGAGTCTCTCATACAATGCCTGAACGGATTCCGGCCGCTCCTGCCCTTCCTGCTCCTGTATCCACTCGAGGACAAGGGGTCGGAAGGGAGCGCACGCTTCCTCCTGGAGCGATCTGCCATCCACGGCTCCTGTCCGATGCCGTTCGAGCCTGTATCTCAAGGTGCTTTCGTCCACGCAAAAGGTGGACGCTATATCCCTGATGCTTTTGTGGTTTGCTAGTTCTTCCGCGCACATGATGTGATGCTCCTTTAGCTTCGCCACGGTTGGCACCCCCGTCCAGGTCCTTCCTGAACAAAGAATGCCATATCCGTTTACAAGACTTCACCTCAAGATTGTATCCATGTGCGGGAATCTGGATGTAAATTTAGATCCATCATATGGGTGTTGGTGACACCTAATGGCAGTAATAACCATTAATGTATTGTAGTGTCGTTGCGAAGGTGCCAATTAGCAATTGGATGCTTCGAATAATTTTATCCATTCAATTTTATAAGTTCTGTATAATAAATCAATTACAAAAATAATCCATTTTCGCAGAGCCAGTGAGGTGGAGGCTCATGGAACTCTGGCAATTCCTGGAACTTGATGTCTTCAGCGGATCAGAGGTGGTAGCGGGGCGAGGGGGCTCTCACGTGAGTCTCATGGGTAAACATGATGGAGATACTCGACTCACTCGACCAGCTGCAGCCGGGAGAGCTCCTCCTATCCACCTGTTACGGTCTCAGTGAGGATTCACTCCTGGCTTCAGACCTTGTCGCCCGGCTTAACGAAAGAACCCTGGCAGGGATCGTGATTCAACCCAGGTACTACGTTACTGATATCCCGTCAAAAATGATAAGACAGGCTGACGGACTTGATTTCCCGATCATACGCCTTCAGCCCGAGATCACTTTCGGAAAGGTCACAAGGGCGATCCTTGATTTTCTAACCTACAATGCAATGAGCCGGAGGGAATCACCGATCCTTTTCCACAGGGGAGTCATTGAAAGCGAGAGAAGAGGGATACTAAAGGAGTTCTTCGATGACCTCCTGGAAGGGAACTTCCACTCCTACCATGAGGCACTAACCCGTGCGGGGTCGATGGGGCTGGAGGTTTCATCTCCCTACAGGGTGGCGGTTGTTTATGCTGCGGGGAAGGACCATGAGTCGGAAACCCTTCCCCTTCGTGATCTCAAAGGGGCCCGGGACCTTATTGTCTCCCATCCCCTTTGCTCCCAAGGGTCTTAGCAGCCGGTTGAGGGGGAGCCGCATCGTACTTGTCCATCTTGCTGAACAAACTACGAGGAGGAGAAGACCCTTTTTCGGAACACCGGCAGGACTGTAGCCGATGGTTTGAACTGCGGCAGCCTCTCTGTGGGGGAAGGGAATACTACGAGAGGTTGGCAGGATTACAAGGAAAGCTTCTCTCAGGCCCTAACAGAGCTGGAGGCAGGAAAATTCCTCTTTTCTTCCGGAATGGTCGACCGCTACGAAGACCTGGGTCTTTATCGCATCACCTGCCAAGTCAAGGCCAAGAAGGTGCTGAGGGATTTTCTGGAAGAGGCGGTCTTGCCTCTATTTGAATATGACTCCCGTCATAAGGGAGTCCTCTGTCGTACCCTAAGAGTGTTTCTCTAAAAAAGGAACCTGTGGAAAACGGCTTTCAAACTGGTAATTCACAGGTGGACCCTGGACTTCCGGCTCCGTGAGATATCGGAAGTTGTAAGGGGTGATCTCAACTTCCCGAAAGACAGGTTCGACCTGTACATGGGGGTTGCTGATATTGGATATTTTTGATCCCGACAGCTTTCAGCGCCTGTTCTATTTTATTTTCCTGAAGGTATTGACATCGTCCAGCCATCGGTTGTCATCATTATGATGCATGGCCTTTTCGGAACCATCCAGGACCTTGTCCCATGAAGGGACGTCCTCCAGCTTTCCGCTGAACTTTTCTCTTTTTCCTGGAATGACGAAACGGGTATTGGTTATCCTGAAGTTCCCGGGCAGACAGGTCTCGTCCCACCCTGGATTGTCCTTCACCCTCTCAAGGGAAAACCGCCACGACCAGGGAATGGTCTCGATCGGCAGCCAGATGGCCTTCCCGTCGGGCCCGGGCCTTATAAGAAGGGTAGTGCGGAAATCCTGGAAATGATGGATATTCTGGGTCAGTGGGCCGATCTCGTCGCTGGGAACGTCGTTCATTTCAAGGCTTTCTTTCCCTTCGAGCCCGCCGTAGGGGAACCTTGTGTCAAGAGAGAAATTCTCCGATACAAGCTGGAAGTAGTCCCCCCCCTGTTGCCCGAACCCGCCTTTCCTTTCGAGGATGTTCTCCCTGAGCAACTGGACGTAGCAGATGGAGTGTTCCGCCTCTTCCTTTTCGAAACCGGCCGGGAATCTTGCCTTGCCCTTGATCTCTATCCCCGGGATGGACAAGGGCGGGGCTATCCTTCCGAGGTATGCCGAGCATCCTTTCTCCGGGGGAACGACCCCTATCGAAACCCTCTTTTCTGGGATGACGTCGATGTCCGCTTCAGGGGAAAATACTTTCACCGTCCCTTTCCCTTCGACCTTTTCCCCCTTTATCGTCGCAGCGTAAGCTATCTTTTGGTCTTTGCCCTGGAAAGCCCCGTCCAGGCAGTAGAATTCGATCCGCCTCCTTCGTTTATCCCCTTCGGCCAGTGGGATAGCCTTACCCCTGGCGAAGTTTCCGCGGTCATACCCCTCGAGGCCCGCGATAAAAGAGGACGGGAGCTCCCATTGCCCTGCTGAGGCTTCATCGGCCGGGGGGAAAACTTCAGCCTCGAGCATTACCTTCCTTCCTGCCATTACCTCGATCTCTTCACCGGTGAATTCGACCCTTTCGGTCTCCTTTACCCAGTAAAGGGCTACCACTGGTTCAATTTCCCCGAAGGTCCATGAGAAAGTCACGCTGCCGTGTTTTTTCGTACCTGGTTCCGGACCGTAATGGATCTTTTCCCCGACCGCGAAAAGAGATGCCCCGCTTTTTGGCGGATCCTCAGCATCCCAGGAATAACTGCCGGTCAACCCGGTAATGCCCATTTCCGAAACAGCGTTTGCAGCAAGGGCCAGATCAAGGGTCTTTGTGAACAGGGTTTCGCACCCGCTCACCTCTTCGACCGACGCTGTAACCGGGACCATAAGGAAGAAGGAGTAGACAGTCCTGTCGGGATCATTCGCCATTCTCTCGATAAGGCCTTCGGGGTCGAGGATAACCGGGTCTGCCGTAGCTTGAAGAAATGCGCCGACCCCAAGCGGGCCGGTGAAGGACTGCAAGAAGAGAGATGCCTTGTCGGTTCCCGGCTCAAAACCGACACCGATGGAACCGGAAGCAAAAACCCTGCCTATCTCCCCTCGGCATTCGCTCTCTTCGTCGGATGGGCGGGCTATGATAGATTCATCGTAACGGTAGGAAGCCGTGACGCCCGAAGGGATGTAATGGGAAAAAAAGATGCTGTCGCCTGCGCTCCTGACCATCTGTCCCGAGACATGTATGCTGCACGACCCCGTCTCGAAGAGTTGGGAATCCCCTTCATCGGTGTTCCAGGACGCTTCCAGATGGATCGACACGGGAATACTGTCGGGAAGTGCTCCTTGCGCACCCGAATGAATACCAATAAGTACAGCGCAAGCGAGCAGGACCGTAAGGGCGATACGTTCAACTGCCCTGTTGATCATAGCGTCGGGCCTTAAAGCAGGACCAGGTCGACCCTGCGGTTTTTAGCCCTTCCGGATGCCGTTTCATTGTCGGCTACCGGGCGTGATTCTCCAAAACCCTCGTATTCAAGGCGCTCGGGTTCAATACCCTTTTCTACAAGTGACTGAACCACCGCCATGGCGCGGTCCTTCGAAAGCGCGAGGTTATCGGCTTCATTCCCGACTGAATCGGTATGACCTTCCACCTTGAGCCTCATCCGGCCATCCTCGGTCATCATCTGGAAGATCTCGTCGATGATCCCCTGTGATTCAGTCTTGATGACAGCCTTGCCGGTATCAAAATGGATGGAAAGGGATACCCTTCCTGCGGTTTTCAAAGTCCGAGCCATTTCATCGGCGGAGATCCGCTGTTGAGCCACTCCCTTTTCGACGATGACCAGCCAATAGGTCTGGCCGTCACCCTGGCTCATGACCTCAGCCCAGGTCTCTGTGCTGTCCTGTTGGAGCGTCAGGTAGGTCATATCCTCCCTGTGACGGTAAAAACTGCCTCCTTCTCCCGAGGCGGCCCTTTCGTAGTTCACTATCACGAAAAGATCACCCGGAGGTGACTCCCCCTCGTTGATATCGTATTCGATCTGGATACGGCGTCCTTCCACCGTCAGATAGTCGCCTTCGGGGTCGATAAAGTCGTGTGAACCGAATTCAACCTCCTGGTAGTCTCCTATGTAGTAACCCGTGATCCGGGGCAGAAGAGGGTAATCCTTGCTTCCGGGCACATCGGATGGAAACGCCGGAAAAGCGAAAAGGGAAACAAGAACGGCAATGAATACTACTCTTACTGGACATCTCACTAGAGCTCACCTCCCATTGGTAGGTTCGTGAAAGTACTTTTTGTTCCACCTGTTAACAGTATAAATATTCATCGCAAAAAAAATCAATAGTGCACAGGAGCTTGCAATTGTAGTTTTCCAAGACAAGAGTGGGAGTATTTATTGTCCCCGGGGGAATACGATGAAAGGCACAAGGGTATTCTGTGCCGGACCTCAAGAGCATACCTTGGGAGGGGAACAGGCAGGGTACCGCCAAAATACCGATAATCCACAGACAGACCCTGGGCAACCGGCTGGTCAAGATGTCTCAGGTTCGAACTGTGCATGGGGTTGATGATCATGGACATTTCGCTCTCGATATTCCAGAGCCTGCCTGGCCGCCTTTATCGCGGGGCCCTTTGGGTTTCGCAACGGGCCGCATCCTTTTGTGCAGCCGACAAGGCGATCATGTCCACTGCCGATACAAGCGTCGGCGCGAAAGCCATTTCAGCCATCCCTGTCAGCACCTTCTCTCGGGACCGGGGTTAAGACCCCTTGCTCGTGCAGGCCTCGAGGCCCCGGATGACAGCGGAACCTGTTACTCCCTGTCGGGTTCTTCAATTGAGCCTTTTAAGGGGGTGTCTGATCGTGTTAAATTGTAAGGCGTCGGGCTGTGAAAAATCTTTTCCTTGATAAATGGGGGTTAAGGAGATGCGAAGGAAGGAAAGGGAGATAAAGGACCTGGCGACGATGGAGAAGATCATAAGGGGGTCTTCCGTATGCAGGATGGGTTTGTGTGACGGAGACAGGCCCTACGTGGTGCCCATGAACTTCGGTTACCACGAGGGCAAGGTATACATGCACTGCGCCTCGGAGGGGAGAAAACTTGACGTCATCGGGAAAAACCCCTATGTCTGCCTCGAGTTCGAGGCGGACCTGCAGATGAAGTACGCCCAGGAGGCCTGCGATTTCTCCATGTACTACAAGAGCGTGATCGCCTGGGGGAGGGCCGAAATCCTGAGGGAACCCGATGAAAAAGTCCGCGGGATGAACCTCATCATGGGGCACTACACGGGGAAGGAGTACGAGTTCCCGGCCCAGGCCCTGGCGAGGATAGTGATCATCAGGGTCGATATCGAGGAGATGACGGGGAAGCAGAATGGGTGAGACCGGCAGGCCGTCCGCCATGAAGGGAGAATCCTCCGGCGCCTTGCCGTGCAGGCTCCCGCCGGCGCTGGATAGCATGGGACTCATCGAGGAAGCCGCCCGGGGAAGGCGGCTTTTTGCAGCCTTCGATTTCGACGGCACTCTAACCCCTATTGTGAAGGACCCCTACGAGGCTTACCTTGACCCGGCCATGAGGTCGAGGCTGGAAGCCCTTTCAAGGGTCGCCGCCGTGGCCGTCGTGACGGGGAGAGGCCTGGAGGATATCCGGATGAGAGTGGGACTTCCGGACCTTTTTTACTCCGGATGCCACGGTTTCGAGATAACCGGTCCCCCCGGGAGCGGCGTCGCCTTCCGGACGGGGGAGGAGTACGCCCATGCCCTGGAAGAGGCGGGTGAACGCTTTGAAAGGATCCTGGACGGTTTCCCCGGCGCAATCCTCCAGAGGAAACGGTTCTGCTTGACGGTTCATTACAGGCTCGTGGCCAAGGAGGACGTGGGCTCGCTGATCTCTCTCGTCGAGGAGGCGGCCGCCGGCGTAGGAAGCTTGAGGGCGAGGCCCGACAAGAAAGCCGTGGAAGTGCTGCCCGGCATGGAATGGAACAAGGGTTCCGCCGTCCTATGGCTCCTGGACCGCCTCGGGATGACCCCAGCCAATTCCTTCGCCCTCTACGTGGGGGACGATATCACCGACGAGGACGGTTTCAGGGCCGTCGCGGGTAGGGGGGCGGGTGTCATCGTCGCCGAAGCGGGAACTGACAGGGGGACCTTGGCGACCTACCGGCTGGGCGGCGCTGCGGAGACGGCGCTTTTCATCGAGGGGCTGACCCGTGCCGCTTCACCCGGCGCGCCCTGACCTGCCCGAGGCCCGCGGCTTCGAGGGGGCAGGATCCTCCCTTAAGGCCTTAAGGTGCTTTACCTCCAGGACCACGGTGTCGCCGGGGCTCACCCCGCCGCCGGTCAATACCTTCAGGAAGTAACCCGCCGTCGGCAGGAGGCACCACCCTCGGTAGTCGTAGGAGTGGGGCTCACCGGGCCTTTTCCCCTTTTCGACCACTTCCAGGACTACCTCGGCCCCTACCCAAAGCAGTGACCCGGGAGCCAGTTCCGACGGCAGCCCTCGGACCACGAGGTTCTCCGCCAGGGAACCCGGGGGGAAGGGGAAACCAGCCTCGGCCTCCGCCAGGGCCACGTCCTCGGACCGGAGGAGGCTAACCTGGCGATCCCCCATCCCGAAATGCCCGTCGCCGGCGATGCCCATCCCCTCGACGAAGCAGGCCGCTTCGAGGGCCCTCTTGGGTTTCTGCCGGTCCTCGCCGGCGCAGACGGCGATCACCGTAGCCATTCCAGTTCCTCCCCAGGGGTAATGCTCAAGGGATCAACTCCCAGGCACCGGATGACCCCGGCGGGTCCTCCCCGGGGTCAACGTACCATTTAGCCTTGTACTGCTTCCCGTCATAAATAACGGTATCGCCGCCGGTATCCGACCTGGAACCCCGTCAAGGGCCGCCGGGGCCTTCCGGCACGGAGGGATTATCCTCTCCGTCTTCGTCGGACCCCGGCGCGATGTCCTTTATCCTCACCGCCACGACGGGGTCGGCGCGATAGGGCTGCAGATCTCCGTTAAGGAGGCCGTACTCTGATGAGTCCCTTTCCAGGAACTCCCTTATGCGGGGCGAACCGCCGAATTCGTCGGCCACCCTCGCGGCGGCGTAGACCGTACCCCGGGACTCGTGCTTCCTGATGGCGTAGACCCCCGAATCCTCGTCCCAGGCCTGGAGTTGGATGTGGCCGCTCATGTAGGCGTTGAGCCTGTCGTAGTCGCTTTCGCCGGGCCAGCGGTCGTTATCGGAGAAGAACAGCATGGCCGTTCTCTTGAGGGTCATCAGGTCCGAGACGATCCTCGTCGCGGCGGACCGATCCCTCGAGATGCCCGAGGTCAGCAGCAGGTTCCCGGCGAGGATGCCTATGATCAGTATCGTGAGGAGGATCTCTACCAGGGTGAAGCCCCGTTTCGGCCTTGACACTTAAGCGAACCTCCCGACCCTCGTTTTGTCCCCGTCCAGCAAATTCTACTTTGCACGCAGGGTTTTGTCATCCATGTCTTTCTTCCTTGCTATAATGGTTGGCCTTGAGGGGGGCCATTTTCGTACCGGCCCCCGGAAGATGGGGAGGGCGAGGATCAATGAATGAGGATGCCGCCGCCGGGGTCACCCGGATACTGGCTGAGGCCGGGTTTCACGACCACCAGTGGGTGCAGCCCTCGGAGCTGGTGGTATCCCAGTGGGTGAGGGCCAAGTGCATGTTCGGGTGCCCCGACTACGGCAGGAACGCTTCCTGCCCACCCCATGTCCCCTCGGTGCCGGAGTGCCGGGAATTCCTGCGGGAATACTCCCGGGCCCTCCTGATACACTTGTCCTGCAGAGTCCCCCCCGAGGGGAGGCGGCAGTGGTGCCTCGAGAACCAGGAGAGGTTGATCGAGGCCGAGAGGCGGGTATTCCTCTCGGGCTTTGAGAAAGCCTTCCTCCTCTCCTTCGATAACTGCAACCTCTGCGAAGAATGCGTGGCCGAGCCCAGCGACTGCCGATTGCCCTATAAAAGGCGGCCCACTATGGAGGCCTTTGCCATCGACGTTTACTCCAGCGTGAAAAAGTACGGGTACACCCTTTCGGTCAAAAAGGACCGCCTCGAAGAACCGGACCGCTTCGCCCTGCTGCTGGTCGAGTGAAAAGGAGCGTCGCAGTTTCTCCCAGGTTCCGCCGGGAGTGCAGGGCTTAACCGACGGAAGGTCTAAAAAAGTGATACCCCTGAAAGAGCCACGCGGGAGTCCCGGTCCCCCTTAACCATCCTTTACATTTCTCTACCCCGTCTTCATCATCGAGAGATTAAAATTGTGGGCAAACAGGGCGAGATAGGTGGTAAGCCATGGCGCTGACGAAGAAAGCGTTCCCCCTGGTTTTTCTGTTACTCCTGCTCTTGGTCCCGGCGGTCGCGGCGGAGGAAGCCGCGCCGGCTATGATGAGCCTGGGTGAGTGCATCGAGAGAGCCCTCTCGGGTCACCCGGACCTGGCGGCCGGACGGGCTGACCTGGCCGCTTCGGAAGCCAGGACGGGCCAAGTCAGGGCAGGATTTTACCCATCGATGAGTTTCTCCTCGGGTTTTTCCGAGAGGTCCTCCCCGGGTCCTTCGGAAGGTTCCTGGTCGAGCGGTATAACCCTATCACAGGTCGTGAGCGACTGGGGGAGAACTCACATCTCCCTCAGGAGAAGCCTGCTCGACGCCGAGGGGAAGGCCCTGGCGCTGGAGGCTAAGCGCTCCGACATCGTTTTCGAGGTCACGAGGTCCTATTACCAGGTTCTGAAGACCATGAAGAACCTCGAGGTCGCGGAAGAGAGCCTGGCCTTGAACGACGAGAGGCTGGGGCAGGCCGAGGCCTTTTTCGAGGTGGGCCGCGTATCCAGGTACGATGTGACGGCCGCCCGGGTTTCAAGGAGCAATGCCAACCTGGCCCTCGTGCAGGCCAGGACCGCCCTCAAGGAAGCGATGACCTCGCTGAAGGCGGCGATGGGTTCCCCCGGGATGCCCGACTTCTCCCTGGCGGAGGTCGCCGAGGACCCGGGATCGATATCTCCGGCCGAACTGCCTACGCTGGACGCCGCCGTGAGCTCCGCCCTAGAGAACCGGCCCGACCTGGAGATCTACAGGGTGAACCTGGCGTCGGCGGAAGCGTCAGCCGCCCTCGCCGGGTTGGACAACGCCCCGAAACTGGACCTGTCGGCGGGCTACGGGTGGGGTTCGACCGATTTCTGGGGGCAGGACAGCTGGAGAGCTGGGCTGACCCTGTCCTTTCCTCTTTTCGATGGCGGCCTGAGGAGAGAAAAGATCCGGGAGGCCGGGGCCAACCTCGAGGGCGCCGAAGCCCGGCTCGAGTCCTACCGGCAACAGGTGCTGAAGGATGTCACGAGCGCCTGGCTCGCCGCGTCCGATTCGGCCGAGGCCGAGCTTGCCGCCGCCGAGGGGTTGAAGATGGCATCGGAGAACCTGGAGATCGCCGCGGGAAGGTACAGGACGGGGGTCGGGTCGCCCCTGGAGGTCTCGGACGCGACGAAGAACTTTGCCGAGGCGAAAGCCGCGTGGTACGGGGCGCTCTACGACGGGATGACGGCGAGGGCCGCCCTCGAGAAGGCGATGGGAGTGGAGCGATGATGAAGGTCAGGTTGAAAAGTAGAGAATTCCTGGTTGCGGGGGCACTATTGCTGGCCGCGGCGGGTTTCCTGTTCTACCATGGCCGTTCCTCAAGCCTGCCCGAAGTCCAGACCACCACCGTCCTGCGGGGGGGTATCGTGAAGACCGTTTCCGCCACGGGGTCGCTGAACGCCGTCAACACGGTGAACGTCGGGGCCCAGGTCTCGGGCACGATAAAGAAGATCCACGTGGACTACAACTCCGTCGTGGCCAAGGGGCAGCTCCTCGCGGAGATAGACCCGTCTCTGCTCGAGGCCAACATCAGGCAGTCCGAGGCCAGTGTGCTCTCCGCCTCCGCTTCGCTCCAGGAGGTCCGGGCGAACCTGGCCGAAGCGAAAAAGAACCTGGAACGCAACCGGGACCTCTTTTCGAGAGGTTATATCGCGGCCATGGAACTCGACCAGTCCAAGACGGCTTACGAGACCTCCCTCTCGCGGCTTAAGAGCGCCGAGGCGTACCTCTCCCAGGCCAGGGCGGACCTGGAGTACAAAAAGATCAACCTTGGGCACGCCAGCATCGTGTCGCCCATCGACGGGGTCGTAATCGACAGGGAAGTGGATGAGGGCCAGACGGTCAACGCGAGCCAGTCGGCGCCGACGCTCTTCACCATCGCCGAGGACCTGGCGAGGATGCAGGTGGAAGCCAATATCGACGAGGCCGATATCGGCCAGGTCCGCCGGGGTCAGACGGTCCAATTCACCGTGGACGCCTTCCCCGAGGAATCCTTCACCGGCTCCGTCAAGGAGGTCCGCCTCGCCGCCGCTACCACGGACAACGTGGTGACCTACAGGGTCGTCATTTCCGTGGACAACGAGAGGAAGATCCTGATGCCGGGCATGACGGCCAACGTTTCGGTCATCGTCGAAAAAAAAGGAGATATTTTGAAGGTGGCCAGTTCGGCCCTGAGGTTCAAGCCCACAGGGGAGAGCGGCAGCTCCAGGCCGAAGGGGGCCGTCCTCTGGACCCTTGAAAAGGGGGAACTGGTGCCCCACCCGGTGAAGACCGGCATCTACGACGGCATGTACACCGAGGTCTCCGGCGAGGGCGTGAGCGAGGGCATGGTGGTGGTGACTTACATGTCCGCCACGACGGCGGGGAGGGCCCCCAGCGCCTTCGGGTTCGGGGGCCGACCCCGGTGAGGCCCTGATGGCGACAGGCGGGATGGTCCACCTGGAGGGCATCACGAAGATATACGACCTCGGCGATGTCCAGGTGGAGGCCCTCAGGGACGTCAGTTTTTCCGTGGCCGAGGGGGAGTTCCTTTCCATCATGGGGGCTTCCGGCTCGGGCAAGTCGACGCTGATGAACATCCTGGGGTGCCTCGACACGCCGACCAGGGGCCGTTACTTCCTGGAGGGCTTTGATGTCAGCGGCCTGTCGAGGGACGAACTGGCGGACATCCGCAAGCACAAGATCGGTTTCGTCTTCCAGGGTTTCAACCTGCTGCCTCGCATGACGGCCCTGGAGAACGTCCAGCTGCCCATGCTCTACAACGGCGTCCCCCCCTCCCTGAGGGAGGGGAAAGCCATGGAGGCCCTGGAGATGGTGGGGCTGGGCGACAGGGCCCAGCACCAGCCCCAGCAGCTGTCGGGCGGACAGCAGCAGAGGGTGGCCATCGCCCGCGCCCTGGTGAACAACGCCTCGATCATCCTGGCCGATGAGCCGACGGGGAACCTGGACAGCAGGACCGGCAGAGACATCATGGGTCTCTTCACGGAATTGAATGAAAAGCTCGGCAGGACCATTATCCAGGTCACCCACGAAGCCGAAATGGCTGCCTTCGGGAAGAGGACCATCACCTTCAGGGACGGGATGGTACTAAAGGACGAAAGGACCGGCGGGCCATGATATCCCTTTGGGAAACAGCGAGGATCTCCTCCAGGGCCCTGGCCGTCAACAAGATGCGCTCGGCCCTGACGATGCTGGGGATAATCATCGGCGTCATGGCGGTGATCATGATGTTCGCCATCGGGGCGGGCGCTAACCGGGAGATTTCCGACCGGTTCTCCAGCATGGGGAGCAACCTGCTGACGGTGAGGCCCGGGGCCGTCCAGGCACCGGGCGGCGTGCGGAGCGGTTCGGTCAATACCCTCACCGTGGACGACGCCAGGGCTATAGCGGAGGAGTGCGCGGCCGTGGCCTACGCCGCCCCCGTCTACGGCGGCGGCGCCCAGGTCGTCTACGGCAACCAGAACTGGTCCACCAACATCACGGGAACTACGCCCGATTACCTTTTCGTCCAGGACTGGGCCATGGGATCGGGTACGGTCTTCACCGACCAGGACGTGAGGAGCGCCGCCAAGGTCTGCGTCGTGGGCAAGACCATCGTGGACAACCTCTTCGGCGGGGAGGATCCCCTCGGGAAGACCGTGAGGGTCAGGAACGTCCCCATGGTAGTGGTCGGGGTCCTCGATGAGATCGGGACCAACCCCATGGGCAGGGACCAGGACGACGTCGTCCTCGTGCCGGTGACGACGGCCCAGAGGAGGCTCTTCAGTTCTTCCAGGTCGGGTTCGGTCTCGACCATCATGGTGAAGGCCCGCGGTTCGGAACTGCTGGGAGCCGCCCAGGATCAGGTCACGTCGCTCCTTTCGATGAGGCACCGCATCCGCGAGGGCGGCGAGGAGGACTTCACCGTCCGCAACATGGCCCAGATGATCGAGAACGCCAAGGCCGCTACGAGGACTATGACGCTGCTCCTCACGGCGGTGGCGGGGGTCTCCCTCCTCGTGGGCGGGATAGGGATCATGAACATCATGCTGGTCTCCGTCACGGAGAGGACCCGTGAGATAGGCATCCGGATGGCCCTGGGGGCCAAGACCATCGACATAAGGCTCCAGTTCCTCGTGGAGGCCCTTATGCTCTCCTTGCTCGGGGGAGCGACAGGCATAATACTCGGCGTGGCGGGAGCCTTGTCTATATCGAGGGGCTTCGGCTGGGCCGTGGAGGTCTCCCCCTTTTCGATCTCCCTGGCCTTCGGCTTCTCGGCCTTCGTGGGCGTCTTCTTCGGGTATTACCCGGCCTGGAAGGCCTCCCTCCTCAACCCCATCGAGGCCCTGAGGTACGAATAGGGACATCGCCGCAGGGAAGGGGCCATCCCTTATAATCGGGCCATCTCGTCAGGCCGGGAGTGATGCCCCCTTGTTGAGGGAACCCGTCGTAATATACCTTTTCTCCGGTTCCGGGAATACCCATGCCGTGGCCGGGAGGGTCGTAACGACCCTGCTCGAGGAAGGGGTCGCCGCCCAGTTGAGGCCCCTCGAAAGGAGCGATCCCGGGGATACGCTCTCCGCTGGCACCGTCGGCCTAGCCTTCCCGGTGGCGTTATTCTCGACCTACCCCTTTGTCTGGGAGTTCGCCGAAAACCTCGCTCCTGGACGGGGCAAGGAGATTTTCATGGTGGACACCCTGGCCGGGTTCAGCGGCGGGGTCGTCGGCCCGATGAAAAGGGTCGTATCCGCCAGGGGTTACCGCCCCGTAGGGGCCGTCGAAATCCGAATGCCCACCAATTACGCCAGGACAGAGCGGGAGGGGCCCAAGGACGACCGGCTGCGGCGGCGGGGGCTGAAAAGGGCGGATGCCTTCGCGAGAAAGCTGGCCGCGGGGAGGACTTCCTGGCGTTCCATCCCCCTGCTGCCGGAGTTTGTCAAGGGATTGGGCCGAAGCCCCCAGGGCGGGGCCTGGGCGGCTCTCCGCCGGAAGTACCCTCTCTCGGTCGATGTGGAAAAGTGCTCGAGGTGCGGCCTTTGCGCCGAGGTCTGCCCCGTCTCGAACATCACCATGGAGACATTCCCACGTTTCGGGGTGGGATGCCTCTTCTGCCAGCGGTGCGTGTCGCTCTGCCCCCGGGAAGCCATCGGAGTGAGGGGCCGGCCCTTTGTGCCCTACCGGGGGTCAAACCGGCGGGAGATGCTCGAATTGGCCGGCGCGAGCCTCGACAACTATCAATACTGAGACCCCGGCAAAGCCTCCGGGGGGAGCCAGGAACACACATATAGCGCGACAGGCCGGGGAGGTGCCGGGGATGGGCTATTTCCCCGTTTTTTGGGCCTTTCGCTGCCGGTGGCGTATAAATATGACCCGGTTGCCCGATTCCCCGTTAACGGCCCGGGATTCCACCTCGAAGAGCCCCGTGGCCTTCACCAGGGAACTCAGCTTCCTGAACCCGTAGTTCCGGGAGTCGAAGGAAGGGGACTGGTTGGAGATGTGTTGCCCCACGTTGCCGAGGGCGGCCCAACCATCCTCGTCGGCGACGGCGTCGACGCTGTTGCGAAGGAGGTTAGTCAACTTCGTGTCGCCCCTGAGCAGTTTGGGGGCCTGTTTCTTTTTCGCCGCCTGTTCTTCCTCCCCGGCGGGATGCTCCGATTCGTCCTCCTCCGCCTGCTTTTCCAGGATCTCGGTGTAGATGAACTTGTCGCAGGCGCTGACGAAGGCGTTGGGGGTTCCCTTTTTCCCGAACCCGTAGACGGTGATCCCGCCCTCCCTGATACGGGTCGCCAGGCGCGTGAAGTCGCTGTCGCTGGAGACCAGGCAGAAGCCGTCGAAACGGTTGGAGTAGAGCAGGTCCATGGCGTCGATGATCATGGCGCTGTCGGTGGCGTTCTTGCCTACGGTGTAGTGGAACTGCTGGATGGGGTGGATGGCGTAGGTCAGCAGGACCTCCTTCCAGCCCTTGAGGTAGGGTGACGTCCAGTCCCCGTATATCCTCTTAACGCTGGCCATGCCGTACTTGGCGATTTCGGCGAAAAGGTACTCGATCACCGAAGGGGACGTGTTGTCCGCATCGATCAGCACCGCCAGGTTTTGTTGCCTTTCGGGTTCCGCGACCATTTCTCTTCCTCCCGGGTTCGTCTTGAACAGTCGACATGATTATAAGCCATCGACGGGCGGTCACCGTCATATTCCGCCGGGGGCCTTGAAACCCCCGGGCCTTGGGAGTATAAATATCGCTTGTTCCGACAGGCCATCCCCGGGATCGCTCCTTCATCGTTTCGCAGGGTGACCCCGGGCGGACTTGACGCGATTTATCATTTTACTACAATGAAGATCCGCCCGTACTGTCACGACGAAAGGACCGGGCCGGATCACGGGGGAAGGATCCTGGACATGTCGATACAACCTGTTGCGGCATCGGTGGTCTTCATACTGACGATAATGGTCATAGCGACGGGCAAGATGCGCAGGAGCGTGGCGGCGCTCCTTGCGGCGAGCCTGCTCATGGGGCTCAACATCATCCCCGCCCAGAAGGCGGTCTCCTACATCGATTTCAACACCATCGGGCTCCTCATGGGGATGATGATCATCGTGGGCGTCATCTCGGGCACGGGGCTTTTCCAGTACATCGCTGTCCTCACCGTCAAGGCCACCGGCGGCAGGATCCACCTGACCTACATAGCGGTGCTGGCGGTCACCGCACTCCTCTCGGCTTTCCTCGACAACGTCACCACGGTCCTCCTCATTAGCCCCGTGGTGATATCCCTCGTGGACCTGATGGACGTCAACCCCTTCCCGTTCCTCATCGGGGAGGCCTTCGCCTCGAATATCGGCGGTACCGCCACCCTCGTAGGCGACCCCCCCAACATGATCATCGGCTCCTTCGCCCACTTCTCCTTCATGGATTTCATCGTCAACCTTACACCGGCCGTGTCCCTGGTGATGGTCGTCGTGACGGCCTGGCTCCTGTACCACTTCCGGAAGGACCTGGAGGGCGGCGAAGGGGCCACGGAGCGCATCGCCAAGGTCGACGAGTCGAAACTGATAAAGGACAAGGGGCTCATGATCAGGGCTTCGACAGCGATGGTGCTCGTTGTGGCCGGTTTCGTGGTCCACCACATCCTGGACCTGCCCGCTTCGGTCATAGCCCTTTTGGGCGCGACGGTCCTGCTCGCCGTGGTCCCCGTGGACGGGGACGAGGTGATCCACCGGGACATCGAGTGGCCCACGATCATGTTTTTCGTCTCGCTCTTCATAATCGTCGGCGCCCTCAACGAGACGGGCGTCATTGCCGCCACTTCGGAACTGTTCATTTCCTTTTTCAAGGGCCGTCCGCTGGCCGCCATGGTCGCCATGCTGTGGTTTTCCGGCCTGGTCTGCGCCTTCATCAACAACGTGGCCTTCACGGTCACCTTCGTATACGTAGCCCGGGACCTGGCCGCCTCCACGGGGATGGCCGCGGCACCCTTGTTCTGGGCCCTGTCGCTGGGGGCCTGCCTGGGCGGCAACGGCACTTTCCTCGGCGCCGCTGCGAACGTGGTCGTTGCCGATATAGCTGAAAAAAGCGGCAACCGGATCAACTTCAAGACCTTCATGAGGACGGGGCTCAAGGTGGTCTTCATCTCCCTGGCCACCGCGAGCTTCTATGTCGTGATCCGGTGGGGAGGCCTTTTCTGATGGGCGGCGGACCTGTTTACCTCCCTGCCCGGAAGGGGGATACTTGTCGAAACCAAGAAAGGGGGGCGGGCCAATGCTCGTGGGTGACCTGATGGACAGGGATCTCACCGCCGTTTCACCGGAGACGACCATCGCGGAAGCCGTGGAGATCATGGCCGGGCAGAGGGTCACCGGTATTCCCGTCGTCGGCGACGACGGGAAGGTGGTGGGTTTCCTCAGCGAGAAGGATATCGTAAAGGCGGCCTTGCCCGGCTATTTCGACCTTTTGCGGGATTCCTCCTTTTTACCGGATTACGGCCAGTTCCAGAAAAGGCTCCAGGGGATAAGCCTTGAAAGGGTCGACAAGTACATGCAGACCCAGGTGATCGTACTGGACGAGCAGGATACGGACCTGAACGCCGCGATGGTGCTGATAACGAAAAGCCTGAAGAGGGCCCCCGTCGTGAAGGACGGGGTCTTCTCGGGGGTCCTCAGCCGGTCGGACCTACTGGATTACATACTTCACTCGAAAAAGGAACCCTCCGACTGATGACGGAAAAGGGCGTCCGCGTCAAGTTCTTCGGCCCCTGGCAACGGGCGGCCGGGGCGGAGGTACTTTTCTTGCCGCTCGAGGAACCCGTGAAGGTATCGAGCCTAGTGGAGAGGCTGGCCGGCGTTTACGGGGAGGGTTTCCCCGCTCGGGAGGAAGGGCTGATCTGCCTATTCGACGAAGAAGGTGACCCCAAGGCCCTCGGCGGGGACGAGGAGGTGCCCCCGGGTTCCACGGTCCTATTCCTGGGACTCATCGAGAGCGGGTAAAGAAGGAATAGACCGGTATGGCCCTTTTTGGACCGTCAAGAGCCCGCGATTTCATTTTCTTGAAATATTCACTGGGTGAGGCTATTGTTGACAGGGGAAAATAAAGTTATACTTATCGTAACAGTTTCCTAACACGCTGAAGAGGGGATCGAAGGCTACAGCGGAGTAGTATCGTGGAATCCAGGGGGAGGGCGATATTCCATGGAAGTACTCAAGGTCTCTGCAAACTCTCAGCCGAAGTCTGTTGCCGGCGCGATCGCGGCGGTGGTCAGGGAGAGCGGTGCCGTCGAGATCCAGGCGGTGGGGGCGGGGGCCGTCAACCAGACGGTCAAATCCATCGCGATAGCGAGGGGGTATGTCTCGCCCAACGGGATAGATCTTGTCTGCATCCCTTCCTTCGCCAAGATAGATATTGACGGCGAGGAAAGGACGGCCATGAAGTTCCAGCTTGAGAACCGCTGAGCCTCCTCGTAAACGATCCGGCAAGGAAAAACCGCGGCCCCCGGGGTCCGCGGTTTTTTTGCGGCCCCAGGGGGACATGGCGAGGAACGGGTTCGTCCCAAACGAAAGTAGTGCTACAATCTAACGATCCCGATCAGGCATAACAAAGCAGGGAGGGTTTTTTCATGTCCAGCATCAAAGCCCCGCGGGGGGTCCGGGACATACTCCCCGTTGAATCGTGGAAGTGGGAGCATGTTTTTTCCGTCACGAGAAAGGTCGCCGGTGATTTCGGTTACCGGGAGATCCACCTCCCCGTGTTCGAACACACCGAACTTTTCTCCCGGGGCGTCGGCGAGACCACCGACGTGGTCGAGAAGGAGATGTACACCTTCGAAGACCGCTCCGGCCGGAGCCTTACCCTTCGCCCGGAACTTTCGGCCCCCATGGTGAGGTCCTACCTGCAGAACAGGATGGATAAGCAGCACCAGCCGGCCAAGCTCTGGAGCGCGGGGCCCATGTTCCGCTATGAACGGCCCCAGAAGGGGCGGTACCGACAGTTCTGGCAAATAGACTTCGAGGCCATAGGAAGCCAGGATCCCCTACTGGACGTGGAGTCCATCGAGCTGTCCCTGGAGTTGTTCAGGAGGCTGGGCCTTTCCAACCTCGAGGTGCTCGTCAATTCCGTGGGGTGCCCGGCCTGCCGGCCGGTCCACAGGAAAGCCCTCCAGGATTTCCTGAGGCCCAGGCTGAAGGAACTCTGCGAGTCCTGCCGAGGGAGATTCGACCGCAACCCCCTGAGGATCGTGGACTGCAAGAACCCCACCTGCCAGGCCCTCACGGAGGACGCCCCCAGCACCATATCCTGCCTTTGCGACGAGTGCGCCGTGCACTTTGACGCCGTCAAGAAGGGGCTGACGATGATCGGGGCCTCCTTCAAGATCGACAACCGGCTCGTCCGGGGGCTCGATTACTATACCAAGACGGCCTACGAAGTCCTATCGGGAGAACTGGGGGCCCAGAACGCGGTCTGCGGCGGTGGCCGGTACGATAACCTCGCCGAGTCCATCGGTGGGCCCCACACCCCCGGGATGGGATTCGCCGCCGGCGTGGAGAGGATCGTCCTGACCATGGAAGAGCAGGGCTGTTCCTTTGGGGAGCCGCCTCGATGCGATATTTTCGTGGTCCACGCCGACGATTCATCGCTGGACGGGGCCGTTTCGGCCCTTTACGAAATCCGCCGGGCCGGGATGGCCGGGGATATGGATTACACCGGCAGGACCCTGAAAGCCCGCTTCAAGACGGCCGGCGCCAGCGGAGCCGCCTTCGCCTGTGTCCTGGGACCCGAGGAGATAGCCTCGGGGAAGGTGACCCTGAAGGACCTCCGTTCCGGGGAGCAGCAGGCTGTCGAAAGGGCGAAACTGGTGGATTTCCTGAAGACGGCGCTTTGATAAGCGGGAAGAAGGGACTTGGATGAAAGACCGGTTTTTCGACCAGGAGTGGAAGAGGAGCTCTTACTGCGGGAATATCCCGGCGGCCGCCGAGGAGGGGGTCGAGGTGACCCTCAACGGGTGGCTTCGTCGGCGGAGGGATCTAGGCGGCATCATCTTCATCGAGTTATGGGACCATACCGGCACGGTCCAGGTGGTCTTCGCCCCGGAGATGGGAAGCCTCTACGAGCAGGCCAAGGGCTTGCGGAACGAATTCGTCCTGGCCATAAAAGGCAGGGTAAGGAAGAGGCCCCCAGGGACGGAGAATCCCGCCATGGCCACCGGCGACAGGGAGGTTCTGGCCGAGGATTTCATCGTCCTTTCGCCTTCGAGGCCCCTCCCCTTTGAGATGTCCGAAGCCGACGGCGTCGACGAGAACCTCCGGCTGAGGTCGAGGTACCTCGACCTCCGGAGGGGCCCCATGCAGGACAACCTGAGGCTGAGAAGCAGGGCCGCGGAGTTCACCCGTTCTTTCCTCGCGGGCGAGGGGTTCATCGAAGTTGAGACGCCCATGCTGACCAAGTCGACCCCGGAGGGGGCCAGGGACTACCTCGTCCCGGCGAGGGTGACGCCTGGACGTTTCTTCGCCCTTCCCCAGTCACCCCAGATCTTCAAGCAGATTCTCATGGTGGGCGGCATCGACCGCTACTACCAGATCGTCAAGTGCTTCAGGGATGAGGACCTCCGGGCTGACCGTCAGCCCGAGTTCACCCAGATCGACGTCGAGATGAGTTTCATCACCGAGGAGGACATCATGGCCCTCATGGAAGGGCTGATGAAAGGGCTTTTCCAGAGCGTCCTGGGCGAGTGCCTGGAGGTACCCTTCCCGGTGCTGTCTTGGCATGAAGCCATCGACCGCTTCGGCAGCGACCGGCCCGACCTGAGGATCGAGGGGGAACTGCTCAACCTGGACGAGTGCTTCCGGGGCTGCCCTTGCGAAGCCTTCCGAAAAACCCTCGAAGAGGGCGGTGTCGCGAGGGGACTTCGCGTACCCAGCGGGGCCTCACTCTCGCGTAAGGAGATGTCGGACCTCGAGGCCAGGGCCAGGGATCTCGGGGCCTCAGGTCTCGCCTTCTTCACGCTTCGGGAGGGGGCCCTCAAGGGGCCCCTGGTTAAGTACCTTTCCGGCGGGGCCCAGGCGCTCCTCGTTGAAAGAACCGGCCTCGGGGAAGGGGACGCCCTCGCCGTCGCCGCGGGACCCTGGAAGAAGACCTGCGAGATGCTGGGCCAACTCAGGCTCGAATTAGGGGCCAGGTTCTTCCCCAGGAGGGAAGGGGCCTGGCACTTCCTCTGGGTCAACGGTTTTCCCCTGCTGGAGTGGGACGACGAGGAACTCCGCTGGACGGCGGTCCACCACCCCTTCACCTCGCCGAACCTTCAGGACCTCGAAAAACTCGAGGCGGACCCCGGCGGGGTCAGGTCCAGGGCTTACGACCTGGTCCTGAACGGCGCCGAGATAGGGGGAGGCTCTATCAGGATCCACGAGCCCTCGCTCCAGCGGAGGGTCTTCGAGGTTATGGGCTTCACCCCGGAACGGGCCAGGGAGAGGTTCGGCTTCCTGATCGACGCCCTCGCCTCGGGCACCCCTCCCCATGGCGGGATCGCTATCGGTTTCGACCGGCTGGTCATGTTCCTGGCGGGTGCTCATTCCATACGGGACGTGATCGCTTTCCCGAAGACCCAAAAGGCCCAATGCCTCATGTCGGGCGCCCCCAACAACGTCGACCCCGGTCAGTTGGCCGAACTCCACATTTCCCTGGTCCCGAATCGAAAGGACCCAGGATGCTCCTCCGGGGACGGGGAGTGACGACCGGGGTGGAGAAGAGGCCCTGGCGCTTCCTCCTGGAAGAGCGGCAGGGCCTGTTGGCGGGCGAACTGCGTGCCCTTGGCTGGAGCGGTTCATTGGAGATGAATGCCTGGTTCGAAAAGCACGCTGGGAAAGGGGTCGAGGTGGAACTTGAGGGCCTGGGCCGGGCCCTCCTCACCCCCAAGGGTCTACGGATTCAGGAGACGGGCCACCACAGCGAGAGCAGTGTAAAGGTGGAGGGCTCCCTCGCCTCCCGCGATAGCCCGAAGGTGTAACCCGCCGGGCTTTTAAAGTTATAATAGGGAAAACGATATGAAAGGGAGGCGGGACAATGGCCAGGTTGACCTTTCTCGGGCACGCGGCCTTCCGGGTCGAGGGCGGCGGCCTCGATGGCTTGATCGACCCTTTCCTCACGGGGAACAGCATGACCCCTTTCTCCCCTGGAGACTTCAAGGACGTCAACTACATTTTCGTGACCCATGGGCACGGCGACCATCTCGGGGACACCCCGGACATCGCGAAGAGGACCGGGGCCACGGTGGTCGCCACGGTGGAGATGTGCGGTGTGCTGGAAGGGGTCAAGTGCCACGCGCTGCAGATAGGCGGGGCTTTTACCTTCCCCTTCGGGAGGGTGAAGATGACGCCGGCCTGGCACGGTTCGGGCGTCCAGGTCGGTGAGGGCGAGGGGATGGTCTACGGGGGCGTGGCGGGAGGGTTCCTCATAGAAGTCGACGGCCGCAGGATCTACCACGCCGGTGACACGGGGCTCACCGTCGAGATGGGGCTCCTCGCCGAGGATGGGGTGGACGTGGCCCTTCTCCCCATCGGCGGGAATTACACCATGGATATCGACGACGCTGTCAGGGCCGTCAGGATGATAAAACCCCGGGTGGCCGTCCCGATGCACTACAACACTTTCCCGCTGATAAAGGCCTCCCCCGAGGATTTCGCCGCCAAGGCTTCGGGACTCGCGGAGATAAGGGTCCTGAAACCCGGGGAGAGCCTGGAAGTCTGACATCCGCCGCTCTCGCTCAGGAGTACTTCAACCCGAAGACGGGGTGGAAGATCCTCTCATCGTGAAGGAACTCCGACTGTTCCTCCAGGGCTTTCCTCGCCGAGTCGCCCATGTTGACGGCGAGGACCGAGGTAAGAATGTGCACCAGGAAGAGGGGGCCGATGACGCTGCTCCCGAACATCGGGCTGGCGGCGCTCACGAAGAATGAAAGGTCCGAGTATCGGCAGATCGGGGCCGCGGGGTTGTCGGTGATGGTGATGATCCCGGCCCCCTTCGTTTTGGCCCTCTCCACCGCCTGGGTGACCTCGATCACGAAGCTCGGGAGTTCACACACGACGACCACGTCCCCCCTCCCGACACCCCTGGCCTGTTCCAGTAGGGTCATGGTGGAACGGGTCATCAGGAAGGCCTTCATTCCCATGATCCTCAGCCTCATGAACAGCGATTGGGCCACCAGGGTCGAGATCCCCCAACCGGCGCAATAGACGGCATCGGCCCCGCGGAGCCTCGAGCAGAAGGCGGAGACCTTTTCAGGCTTCAACTGGGACCAGGTGTCATCCAGGTTCGCGTGCTCCAGCCTGTGGATCGTGACGGGAAGGTCCTGCCGGTTGTCCGTCACCCGGGCCAGCATCGCCGCCGGGTTGACCTCTCCGAGCACGGCTTCCTGGAGGGCTTCCTTCAGGTTGGAGTAACCTTCAAAACCTAGCAACCTCGAGACCCTCACCATCTGGGCCTTGGACACCCCTAGGCCATCGGCCACATCGCCTATGGATCGAAAGGCCGCCTCCCTCATGTTCATCAGGAGGTATTCGACGACGCGCCTTGCTTTTTTGGGCATGGCCTGCATTTTTTCCCGGAAAAGAGCCTGGAGCTGTTCGGTTTCCAATTGGGGAGCCCTCCATAAAGAAAAAAGTAAACTGTCCTATCGGAAAATCAATTTAAGTATACTCTCAACACCGGTGAAAACCAAGGGGCACCTTTTTCCGCCCTCGAGCCCGGACCCCGGGTCAGTCCCCGCCGAAGCCGGATCGTATCTCTTCCCTTATCTTCTCCATGACCTTGAATATGAAAAAGGTCGACAGCAGGAAGGAGGCGAAGGCCGAAAGGGGCTGACACCACCAGACCCCCGGCAGGCCGAAGAGCCTTGAAAGGACGGCCGCGGAGGGTATGCGGACCGCCAGCGTCCGCAGTATCTGGGCCGCCATGCCGTAGACGGGGCGGCCGCTCCCCTGGAAGATCCCCCAGAAGGAGATATCGGCGGCGGCGAAGAGATAGGCCGTCGCCGAAGCTCTTATCGAGGCCATGGCCATCCCCATGACCTGGTCGGAGGGGCGGAAGAGGGCCAGGACGAGGTCGGGCCACAGGTATACCAGGGTCCCTATCACGCCTATCATGGCCGTCGAGGAGAGCAGGACCACCTTTAGGGCCCCGCGGACCCTGGAGAAGTCGCCCTTGCCTATGTTGTAGCCGATGAAGGGGACGAGGGCGCTGTTGAAACCGAAGACGGGCAGGAAGACGAACATCTCAACCCTGTTCCCGAGCATGAAGGCCCCTATGGCGGCGGGGCCATAGCCGGAGAGTATCCGGTTGAGCAGGGCGCTCCCCACGGCCATGCTCCCCTGGGATATCGCCACGGGGAGCCCGATCTCGCCGATGCTGACCCACTTCCGCGGGTGATCGGGCCTCCAGGTTATGCCGGGGATGAGGGCGCTCCGTTTTTTCAGCCTTGACCAGAGGTAAAGGCATGACGCCAGCCGGCCTATGAAGGTGGCTATCGACGCGCCGGCGATCCCCCACCCGAAGGTGAAGATCATAATGGGGTCGAGGACGGCGTTGATGGCGTTGCCGAGGATCATGCTCTTCATGGGGGTCACCGTATCTCCCTGGCTCCTGAAGGTTGAGTCGGCGATGAGAGAAAAGGCCATCAGGGGGGTGCCGAGCACCAACCAGGCGGCGTAGCGGTAACTCTCCGGGAGTACGTCGCCGGAACCGCCGAGGAGGGAGAAAAAGGCGTCCGAAGATGGGCGGAAGACCAGGGGGAGGGCCGGCGTCGTGAGGATAAGGACAAGGAGGAGGGCCGAGTCGGCGTAGCCCTGGGCTTCATCCACCCGCCCCCGGCCTAGGGCGTTGCTCATCCTGGTCGTGGTCCCGACGGCCATGCCGTTCACCAGGGCGAAGATGACGAACATCAGGGGAAAGGTGAGCGACATGGCCGCCAGGGAGGACTCCCCCAGCCACGCCACGAAGACGGTATCCACCAGGTGGAACAGGGTATGGAACAGCATGGAAAACATCGAGGGAAGCGCCAGTTGCCAAAGGGTCCCTGCGACGCCGCCGGCTCCCATGTCGATGTTCCTCTTCAGAATGGCCATCGATCCCTCCGCGACAAAAAACTCAGAGCATTGTAGGCAAAATCTTCTCCCGTGGCAAATGTCCTTCCGTCGGGATCAAGGGACCCATCGCACGAGGCCTCTCGCTCTTTCGGCGGTAATCGAGGATAGGGCCGCCAGTTCCTTGAGCCCCCACTCGCCGTGGCCCGAAAGGAGGGACCGGGAGCTTGCTGGGACAAGCCACGGTCCCTGGGGGCTTTCCTCGACCAGGGAAAGGGCCAGCGCGAAGGACCGGGCCAGTTCGCCCAGGGCCGGGTGGTGAGGCCCCGCCACCACGCTGCCGGAGAGGGAGACCGTCTCCTGGAGGCCCACCCGCAGGAGTTCGAAACCGGCCTCCCGGGCGTACTTGATCATCCTACCCGCCCAACGGGCGCTCTCCTCGATGCCGGGCGGGGTGTAGTCGCCTGAGAGGTACCATCTTTCGAGGAGAGTTCCCTTCAGGACGAGGCAGGGGTAGATCCTGATCTGCATGGGACCCGCGCCCTTCACGGCGGCAAGGCGGCGCAGGTCCTCCAGGGACGACGAAGGGGTCTGCCCGGGGAGGCCGGTCATCAGCTGCGCCCCGGGGATGAAAACCGGGTTCGCGGCTAACAGGGAAATCTTTTCCAGGACCTCGGCCCCGGTGTACCCCCTTTTGCATTTCTCCAGCACCTCGTCCTCGAGGGAGGAAACGCCCAGTTCAATTATCCTCACCGGGAAACGGGAAAGAAAGGCCAGTATCGACGGGTCGACGCAGAGGGGGTGGGTGGAGAGCCTCAGGTCTACTGGGAAGGGGGCGGACAGGGCCGCCTCGAGGTATTCCCTCTGTCGGCCCAGCGGCTGGCAGGTGAAGCTGCCGCCGAAGAAGCAGACCTCGGTGGGTTCTGCGATCCCCCGCAGCGCCTCCCTCACGTCCCGGGGTTCCGGGGAAACGACGTGACCGGTTATGGCCCTCTGGTCGCAGTAAACGCACCGGTTGGGGCAGTCCCTCATGGGTAGGAAGAAGGGGGCGCGATTCACCAGCAGGCACCTTCGCCCCATTCGTCGATTATGGCGGCCCAGGCGAACAGGTCGGCCTGGTATTCGAAACTCGTCATCGGGGTGGCGGTGTGGGACCAGAAATCCTCGCCCCTGGCGTGGTGGGTTAGGTGGTAGATCTCGTGGAAGAGGGCGAAACGCCTCCATATTTCCGGGAGGAGGCCGTTCACGTAGATGCGCGCCCTCCGACCCCTGGCGACGTGGAGACCCCATAGGGAGACGGGCAACGGGGCCCTGACGATCTCGACGGACCTGCCGCAGGCGGCTTCAACTTTCGCGAGGAGGTCGAAGTCGTCAAGGTCTTTCCACTGGCGGGCCTCAAGGGAAGCCCATTCCGGGATGAACTCGGGCGGCTCGGGCCATAGGAACCCGTCCCCCGTCTTCCCGTCCAGGGCCGTTTCAGGCATTCTCCCTGTCCCAATCGGAGAGCGCCGCTTCGATGAGCTTCTGGACAAGTTGCACCTCTCCCCTGGAGAGCTTCCTGCTCCGGTACCATATTTCGACGGGTTCGCTGTCGTTGAGCACCTCTTCGAGCATAAGCCTGCCCGAACCGTCCCTGCCGGGGTCGTGGACCAGGTCGACCACTTCCACGTCGAGGGCCGCGGCCAGCCGCTTGAGGAGCTTCATCGAGGGCAGCCGCCGGTTGCTCTCCAGGGACTGGATATAAATGCGGCTGACATAGACCATTTCAGAGAGTCTTTTCTGGGTGAGCCCCTTCGACCTGCGAAGGGTCTTGATCCTCAGTCCCAGGCTCATGGCCCGCACCTCCGTACGTTATGTTACATATATTATACCTGGCGCTCTGAATGTTTACAATATCGACCAGGAGGGTATCGCAGTCGTGAAGGAACAGGGTGCAGGTCAAAAGGTCCGCTGCCCCGCCGGGGCTGATATCCTGGAGTCGGAATTGTTCGTCGGCTTCCTTGAGGGAAGCCAGGGCAGCGTCGTCGTAGGGGGGCGTACCCAGGTCCAGGAGCCCGCCCACAAGGCGCCGGTAGTCGCCCCTCCAGAAGGAATGGCCCTTCCTTGCGATGACGTTCGTGTCCTCCCCGTGCATCATGAGGTCGAAAAGGGTGTAAAGGGCGCTGTCGTGCCTCGTAGCCCCGCGTGAGAGGGCCTTCCTGAAAGAAGGCAAACCGTGTCTTAGGACAGTGGGGAAGCCTCCCTCGACCTCGCCCCTGATGCCGGTGACGCCGTGCTCCAGGAATATTCTCTCTCCCCCCGTCAGGGGCCTGGAGGGAGGAGATTTGGCCAGCGAGAGGAGTTCCCTCTCGCAGCAACCCCGGGCCGCCGAAGCGGCGGCGGCGGCCACCTTAGAGGGCCGAAGGCCCTCGCCGAGCAAAAGGCAGCGCCCCGCCCCGTAAAGAAGGAGGGAAAGGGCGAAGATCAGGCCCTTATGGGTGTTCACGCCGGAGGTGGCCCGGTACATGGCGGCGTCCATCTTTAGCCCCGTCCGCCTCAGGCAGGGGAGAGCCTCTCCGGGGGGGACCCCTGCCAGGCCCGACAAGGCCTGCCGCTGCCAGAAGGGCGCGAGGGCCATCAAACTTAAGAGAAAGGCATTGAAATCCATGTCCCGGTGGGAACCGGGGCCGAAACGGTCGACGAGGCCGGGTTTGGGGGCGATGAAGACCTCCGCTGCGGCCGCCGACGCGGCGAGGGCGCCGAGGACCACGTGAACGTTCATTCCTTACTCTCCCTTGACGGTTCGCTCCATCGGGCGGATACTTATGAAGATAATAACAAAAGTAGGCGAGGCTAACAATGTCAAAACTGAGCGCGAGAAGCGAAGATTACCTCAAGGCCATACTGAGGCTCCAGGACCGGAAGAAGGTGGTCCGCGTCAAGGACCTGGCCCAGCTCCTGGGGGTGAGGTCCCCCACCGTCGTCGGGGTCGTCTCGGGCCTCAAGGAGGGCGGCCTCGTCGACCAGGAGCACTACGGGTACATCTCTCTCACCCCTGAAGGCAGGGCCGTCGCCGAGACCCTCCTTCAGAACGAGGAACTCCTCAGGACCTTCTTCGAGGAAGTGCTGAACCTCGACAGCGGGGAAGCGACCCAGAACGCCTGTAACGTTGAGCATTTTATCACCCCCACGTGCAGGGAACGGCTTGTCTCCTTTATCAGGTTCCTCGAGATCTGCGGGAGGGGTGCCCCGAAGTGGCTCGACCACTTCCGGCACTTCTCCCTGACCGGGGAACCGCCCCCCTGTGACCGGTGCGGCGAGATCTTCCCGGGAGACCGAAGGGGATGCGAAAAAGCCTAAGGTTTTTTGGGGCGGCCCTCCTCGTGATCCTCCTTTTCCCGACGTCGGCGGTGAAGGCCTCGGAGATAGAGGACCTTTTCTGGTCGAGGCAGTGGGTTGCCCTCGAGACGAAGGTCCGATCCCTAGGCGACCAGGCTTCGCCGAAGGAAAGGGTCATCTTCGCCAACGCGCTGTGGCTCCAGCGCAAGTGGGCGCCGGCCCTCGAGATATTGCTGGAGGAGAGGGAAGACCTCCCGGAAGGGTTGAAACCCTTCGCCGATATGCTCATCCTCCTGGGTTTCGAAAGGACCGGCGATGGCCGGAAGGCCGAGGAGGCGGCCCTTTCGCTCTGGAAAGGGGACGACTGGGTCTTGGCGCCTCACGTGGCCTACGCCCTCGGGAGGCTCTCCCTGAAGGGGGGCCGGGTGGAGGAAGCCAAAGAGTGGTACGGGGCGATGGCCGAAAGCGCCAAGGACACCCCCCTCCGGAAGCAGGCCCTTGAAGCGCTTTTAAAGCTGCCAGAGCCGGACCCCAAGTATGCCCTGGCGCTGCTTGAGTTAGCCCCCTTTCACCGTGGGGCCCTTTCCATGATCCGGAAGGACCCGGGGCCTGAAGACCCGAGGACCGCCTTCCCCCTGGGGTACGCTTCCTTTTTCTCCGGCAATCTCGAGGAGGCCCTCGCTCAACTTGAAAGGGTCCCCCGGGAGGACCCACGTTTTGAAAGGGCGACCTTCTTCAGGGCTAGGGCCCTTTCGAACCTTGGCAGGGCCGATGAAGCGCTGCCGATTTGGAAGGACCTGTCTCTTGGGGGTTCGAGGTATTCCCAGCCCTCGATCGAACTGATATCCAGGATGGCCAGGGAAAAGGGCGGGGAAGCCCTCGAAACGCTTATGGTAATATCGGATTCCGCGCAGGGCGACCCGGCGGCCTCAGCCCTGGTCGAGTTGGCGGGCCTTTTCGCCGGGGCCGGGGATGAGGAGAAGGCCTCCCGGTACGAGGAGATCCTCCTGGAGCGTTACCCGACAAGCCGTTTCACCGCCGCGGCCCTTTGGGAAAAGGGATGGTCCGCCTGGAAGAAGGGTGACACCAGGGCCGCCGACGGTGCCTGGACGAAGGCCCTAGACGCGGGGAACGACCCAAGGCAGGAGTCCCGCCTTCTATACTGGGCGGCCAGGGCGAACGAGAAGCTGGGGGATTCGAGGACCTCCTCGGGGCTCCTCGAGAGGCTTCGAAAGGGCTACCCCACGGATTACTACACTTACCTCGCCTTCCCTTCCGAGCCGCCGAGGGTCAGGGACCTCCCCGCCCAAAGGGCGGCCGGTGAGGGGGGAGAACTGGCGGAATGGGGGTTCGTCATCTACGCCAGGATGGTCCTGTCCCTGTCCCCGGACGCCGCGACGAGATCCGCCTCGGCAAGGCTGGCCCTATGGCTTGGCGACGCCAGGGGGGCTTTCCTTGACTCGATCCCCTTCGCCTACCTGCTCGGCCAGTCCGACCCCCTTCCCCGGGCGCTCCTGGAGGGGCTCTACCCGAGGGCCAGGGAGAGGGACGTGATGGCGGCCTCCGCCAGGTTCGGCGTCGACCCGGTGGATGTATGGGCCATCATGCGACGGGAGAGCGCCTTCGATGAAGGGGCTGTCAGCAGCGCCGGCGCCATGGGCCTGATGCAGCTGATGCCGCCTACGGCCAGGGAGAACGCGCTTATGCTTGGGGAAAAGGAGGGCGATTACTTCGACCCCGCCAAGAACATCCTCCTGGGCACCCATCACTTCTCCAGGCTTACCCGGATTTTTGACCGGGTGGAGTTCGCCGTGGCCGCCTACAACGCCGGGCAGGGGGCCGTCGGGAGGTGGCTCCCCCCGAAAGGGCCGATCGAGGAATGGGTGGAGGATATCCCTTACGGAGAGACCAGGGAGTTCGTACGCCAGGTCATGGCTAACCGGTACGTTTACAGGGCGATCTACCCGGATATCGAGAAAAAGGGGGAGCATCAGCAATGAATGAAGGAACGCCGCTTTCAAAAGGGACCCACCTGGACCCCGTGGAGAGGGTCCGGGCCTTCCTGGCGGACGCCGGGTACCAGGGGCGGATCCATTTCAGCGAGGAGACCATAAGGACCGTGGAGGACGCCTCCAGGAGCGTGGGCGCGCCGCCGGAGGAGATCCTGAAGACCCTCGTCCTCCTGGTCGACGATAAACCCGTCATCGCCCTGATGTCGGGGCCTAACAGGATAGACCTTAAAAAAGTGAAGGTCCTCCTCAAGGCCAGGAAGGTGTCCATGGCGAAGGCTGAATGGGTCCTGGACCACCTAGGGTTCGAGGTGGGCGGTGTCCCGCCGGTGGGGTTCCCGACAATGCCCTGCGCCCTGGTCGATGAGGACCTTTTCCGGTTCGAGACGGTGTGGGCGGCCGCCGGCACCGACCACAGCTTCTTCCCCGTCGACCCAAGGCAGCTGACCGGGTACATCGGGGGGGTCAAGGCGGACCTAAAGAAGGAAAGCTAGCGCTTCTCGGGCACTATGGCTTCCAGCCAGCCGTCGTATTCCCGGTTGAGGCGGATCGACCTCAGGGGGCGGATGAAGACCTCCATGTTGTGGAAGGCGACGACCTTCAGGACGTGCCCACTCAGCGAAGCGTGGTCCATCCCGTTGAAGACGGCATGGATGTGCGGGTAAAGGATCCCCTCCCTCCGGCTTACGTCCCCGCTCAGCGACGCGACCTCGAAGGTCCCCTCCACCCGCTCCCGGAGGTACTCCTTCCCGGTGTACCAGCCGAAGGTAATCTCCCGGGCCATACCCAGCCCGCCCAGTATGATGGCCGAGTCGATGGAGTACTCTTCGCAGGCCGCCGCTATCGAGAGGTGCAGCTCTTCGCCGTCGCTCAGACGGAGAAAGGCCTCGTCCTCGGTGATGGCGTAGCGCATGGGTTTCCCCTCCCTTCTTGCGTTAACTTATTATATCACCCCGGGTCGCCGGCGCCCGCCGGTTGTATGCTAGAATGGCGCCTGGTTGCGATATGAGTTCCCATGGAGGCGTCTGGTTTGACCGCAGCGATACTGGTTCTCGCGACCCTGCTCGGAGGAGTGACCGGTTTCATCAACGTCGTGGCCGGGGGTGGGTCCCTCCTCAGCCTTCCCTTCCTGATCTTTCTTGGCCTGGACGCCTCTTCGGCCAATGCCACCAACCGGGTGAGCATCCTCCTCCAGAACCTGGTCGCCACGGGACAGTTCAAAAGGGAGGGCGTGCTGTCCCTGAAGGAGTCCCTCTCCCTGGGGATACCGGCCTCCATCGGTTCAGTGGCGGGGACCCTTCTAGCCGTGCAGCTGGATGAACGCTTCCTGAAGGTGACCATCGCCATACTTATCTCCTCCATGGCGGTCCTCCTCATCGCCAGGCCGCGGATGTGGGAGACCTGCAGGGTCACTTTATGGCCCGGCTGGGCCAAGGGGCTTCTTTTCCTGGTCATAGGCGCCTACGGGGGGTTTTTACAAGCGGGGGTCGGCTTCTTCCTGATCTGGGCCCTGGTGGCTACAGCGGGCAAGGACCTCCTGAGGGCCAACGCGCTAAAGGCTTCCATCGCGCTCTGCTTCACCGTGGTCAGTTTCGTCATCTTTTTCTCGCGGGGGCTAATCAACATGGAGTACGGCCTGGCCCTCGCCGTCGGCAGCATGGTCGGGGCCTGGGCGGGGACGCGGTTTTCCGTGGTAAAGGGTAACAGGTGGATAAGGTACGTACTGGTGGTAATGGTGGTGATCAGCGCCCTGAGGATGATCTCCCAGGTGCTCGGGTCTTGACGCGGCGGACCCTTCCCGAGGGGGGCCTTCATTTTTTGCCCAGGAGATAAAGCTGCAGGTCCTCCCTTGAAAAGCCCGCCCCAAGGCCCACGGCGAGCCTCAGCCTGGCCTGCTCCGGCCTCAAGCCGCCTCCATCCATCAGGCCCAGTTCGAGCAGTCTTTTGGTGCTCCCCTCGTAACCGTAGAGGGTGCCGGTGTGCCCCCTCCTGCAACGCGTGGTTATCACTATCACCGTGCCGTTCTTCATGATGGGCTTAAGGTACTGGATCCACGATGGGGGGATGTTGCCGGCGCCGAAACCAGCCAGGACGAGCCCATCGAGGTTTTTTGACTTGGAAAGGCACGAGAGGGTCCCGTCGCCGCCTCCTAGGGACGCCCAGAGGATCTCCACATTCCTGGCGGGCATGATCGCCCCTTCCAGGGCGGGGGGCCTGTTGGGTTTCCTGATGACCCTGATATCCCCGCCGACGAAGTCGGCCACGGGTCCCCTCCCCGGCGCGGCGAAGGCGTCCCTGCGGTGGGCCACTTCCTTGGTGACTTCGGAGGCGGCGAAAAGCTGGTCCTGGAAGCACGCGAGGACGCCCATGCCCCACAGGTTTTCCGAAGAGGCCGCTTTCACGGCCTGGGCGAGGTTGGCCATGGCGTCCGACCCCTGGAGGCTCGGCGGCAGCATGGATCCCGTGAAGACCACCGGCTGGGGGTAGGGCCACAGGAGATCGGTCAGGTAGGCCATCTCCTCGAGGGAATCGGTCCCGCAGGTTACGACTATCCCGGAAGCCCCGTCTTTCACACGCTTGCGCAAAAGTTCCACGAGATCGGTGGTCATCGGTATGGTATAGTGACTGCTGGGCTGGTGGCTCCAGTCGATCACGTCGAGGTCGTTCCTTAGGCCCGGGGGAAGCATCCCCACCAGGTCCCCGGCGGAGAGAGTGGGAACGAAACCGTTCTGATTCTCGTTGAAGGTCATGCTGACGGTCCCGCCTGTACCAACGAAGGCGATCTTCTCGCGACGCGGCATGGGTCCACCTCCCTTGTCCGGACTAGTTTACCACTTTCGCTTGGCAGGCAAAGTCGGGGTTGTCCCTTCCCGGGGGGTGTATCAGGTTTGAAGATCGTGGTGGTCGGGGCGGGAGAGGTCGGGTTCAGCGTCGCTTCCAGCCTTTCGCAGGAAGGGCATGACGTCACCGTCGTGGAGAGCGACGAGGAAAGGGCCGCCAAGGTGGAGAACGAACTGGACGTCATGGTCGTCAGGGGGAACGGCTCAAGGCCGCCCGTGCTCGAGCAGGCCGGGGTCTGCCCCGGCTGCGGCACGGACCTCCTCATAGCCTGCTCGAACCACGACGAAGTCAACATACTTGCCTGCTGGATCGCCCGTCGGGCTGGCGTAAAGAGGGTCATCTCCAGGGCCAGGGGCCTGGAGTACACCGACAGCCCGACCTGGGCAAGGCAACTGGGGATAGACGTGATGATCTCCCCGGAACGCTCCGTCGCGAGGGAGATCGAGGAGTTCCTCTCGGTGAGCGCGGCCGTGTACACCGCGGAGTTCTTCGGGGGCAAGGTAGGGGTGTACGCCTTTCGGGTCAGCCCCGATTCCGCCCTCATGGGGGCCTCCCTTAGGGACCTGCGCCGCATCCACCCCAAGAAGACAGCCCTCATCGTTTTCATAGAAAGGCGGGGTAAGGGCTTCATCCCCTCCGGCGACGACAGCCTCGAGGCCGATGACCTTTGCTTCACCGTGACGTCAAAATCCCAGGCCCAGGATTTAGAGGTACTCTTCACGAACAGGAAGACCCCTGAATTGAAAAGGGTCATCATCGTCGGCGGCGGCAAGATAGGCTTCCAGGTGGCGACCAGGCTGGGGTTGAGGTACCCGGGGCTCGACCTGAGACTGATCGACCTCGATCGCGAGAAGTGCGAGAAGTTATCCCGGGAACTAGACAAGGCGATAATAATCCACGGCGACGGGATGGACGAGGAACTCCTGAGGAACGAGGGGATCGACGAAGCCGACGGTTTCGTGACCACCACGGCGAACGACGAACACAACCTCCTGATCGGCGTGGTCGGGAAGGCCCTGGGGGCCAATAAAAGCGTGGCGGTGGTAAGGCGGGAGATGCTCATGCGTTTGACGGACTACATCGCCGTCGATGCCATGGTCAACCCCAACCAGGCCCTGGCCACGGTGATAATGAAGCAGGTGCGCTATCCCTTCGGCACCGGGGCCCTCTCCATAATCGACGAGATCGACGCCGAGGTCCTGGAACTGACGATCCCCCACGGGAGCGCCGTCAGCGGGAAAAAGATCATGGACCTGGGGCTCCCGAAGGGGATACTCATCGCCCTCGTCTCGAGGGGAACGGAGATGTTCGTGCCCTGGGGCAACAGCGTGCTCCGGGAGAACGACGAGGTCCTCATCTTTTCCTCGGAGGAACTGATGAACAAGGCCGTGGAGATCCTGGGGGTAGGGTAGGGTGCGACCCGCCGTCGTCGCAAGGATACTCTCCCTGCTCTGCGCCATCGTCTCGCTCTTCATGGTCTTCCCGATCCTCTGGTCCCTGGCGGACGGGTCCAGTGACCTTTTCCCCTTGTTGGGTGGGATGGGTACCGGTCTGGGGATCTCGGCGCTCCTTTTCGCCGCCGGGTCCAAGGCAAAGGCTGGAGACCTGGGCGTCAGGGAAGCCTTCGCCGTCGTCTCCCTCTCGTGGGTCCTGGCCTCGGCTATCGGGGGCATCCCCTACCTGCTTAACGGGACGGTCCCAACCTACACCGAGGCGTTCTTCGAGGCCATGTCGGGTTTTACCACGACGGGGGCCACGGTGCTCACCGATATCCAGTCCAACCCCAGGGGCATCCTCTTCTGGCGCGATCTCACCCAATGGCTCGGCGGCATGGGGATCATCGTCCTGAGCCTCGCCGTCCTGCCCTTCCTGAAGGTTGGGGGGATGCAGCTGTACAAGGCGGAAGTGCCAAGCCCCATGCCGGAGAAGATCACCCCCAGGGTCCACCAGACGGCCCTCCTGCTCTGGGGGGTGTACCTTCTGCTCTCCCTGCTCCAGGCCTCGGCCCTGCTCCTGGGGGGCATGAACCTCTTCGAGTCCCTTACCCACACCTTCGGGACCATGGCCACCGGGGGGTTCTCACCCCTTAACGGAAGCATCGGGCAATACGGCAACGCATACTTCGAGTGGGTCATCACCCTCTTCATGTTCCTGGCGGGGACGAACTTTGCCTTGCATTTTCTCGCCCTCCGGGGTGACCTGGGGGCTTGGTGGAGGAACGAGGAGTTCCGTTTCTACGTCAAACTACTGGCCCTGTCCGTGTTTGTCTCGGCGGCCTTTCTTTTTTCAAGCGGGACCTACGACAGACTCTCCGATTCCTTCCGTTACGGAGCCTTCCAGGTGGTGAGCATTGTCACCACCACGGGGTTCGTCACGGCCGACTACGGCCTGTGGCCGAACTTCCTGCAATTTTTGCTCTTGTTGCTGATGTTCACCGGGGGCTGCGCCGGTTCGACCGTTGGCGGTATCAAAAGCATGAGGATCATGGTCCTCGGCAAACACGTGAAGACCGAACTCCAGAGGCTTCTTCACCCAAAGGCCATTTTCACCGTCAGGGTAGGGGGAAAGGCCCTGGAGAGGGAAGACATATCCTCGGTCACCGCGTTCTTCGTGATGTACATTGGGCTCTTCGTCCTGGCGGCGCTTATGATGGCCGCCCTCGGTCTTGATGTACTGTCGGCCATAGCCAGCGCGGCGGCGGCGATAGGAAACATCGGGCCGGCCCTGGGATCGGTGGGGCCTTCGAGCAATTACGCCCATATACCTGCCGCCGGCAAGTGGGTCCTCTCCTTCTGCATGCTCTTGGGGAGGCTCGAGATCTACACGGTGATGATGCTGTTCCTCCCCGGTACGTGGAAGAGGTAGAAATGATCGTGAATCGTGAACCGTAAATCGTGAACCGAAAACCGGTAACCGGTAACCGTAAGGCAAAGACGAAAAGCGAAGGCATAAACGGTGAAGGGAAAACGGGAAATACCGTAAGTCTCGGATCGTAAATCGCAAGAACAAAACAATCCGCCTTTGATCTTGACCTTTCGATTCACGATTCACGAGGACCTCCGGTACCTCCGTGAAGGGCAGGACCTCCATCTGCAAAACTGGTTCGTCCAGGCTGAAGAAGCACCTCTACATGCCCGCCCTGGTCGGCATAAGATACAACCCCCTGCTGAAAGAGTTCTACGAAAGGCTGACGAACCGCAACAAGCCCAAGAAAGCCGCTCTCATAGCCTTCATGCGCAAACTGCTTCACATAATCTACGGGGTCCTGAAGAACAGAACCGCCTTTGACCCCCTTTGGGCGAAGAACAGGTTCGCCATGGCCTGTTGAAACAGATCGGCTTATGAGGGTTCATTATTTTCAAGGTTGACGGAAGACGGTATCTTACGGTTTACGGTTTTTTGCCTTATGTCTTTCCGATCCTAATACCCCAGGTTTGCCCCGACGATTATGACGTGGGCTTCCCGGCCCATGGGGTTCCTCTCAAGGACGAGGGTGGCCCTGCAGTACCGGTTCGGAACCCTGCAGTCGACGCAGAATCCGGTCTTGACACAGGGGAGTTCGACACCCTTGCTGATGGCGTTGAGCGGCGTGGCCACATCCCTGATCCTCTGGATCGCGGTTTCGACATCGCGGCTGATCTTGTTGATGCCGACGACGAAAACGATCCGGTTCCTTGCCCAGGCCATGGCCGCCACACGGTTGCCCGTCCCGTCGATGTTCACCAGTTTCCCGTCCAGGGTGACGCCGTTGGAACTGGAGAGGTAGATACCGCTGGTGTTCTCGTCCTCCAGCCTTTGAGGTTTGTCTTCCGGCGCCAGCGCGGGGTCCCAGTGTTCGAATATCTTGCATCCCCTCCCCCGGAGCGTCTCGAAGAGCCCCAACTCCCGGATGGTGGATGACCCGGGGACCCCCACGGTGGATCCCTCGGGGATCAGTGCCAGTACCTTTTCGACGGCTTCTTCGGCGGTCGGCGCGTAACTCGCCTTGAACCCGTTGGCCTCCAGGGCCTTGACGACGCTGGCGCCAAGGTGTTCGTTGTAGACCCTCCTGACCTCGAGGTTTTTCTCCTGGGTCGAGTTCATCAGCATTACCCCTTTCGTGATTAGTAATCCCGTGGGACCTTCAACGGACGGCCTTCATTTTATCAGAAGGGCGAAAGGACCGGCGGCAGGGCCGGGTTTTTTGGAAATGAAATAATGTCATTCGTGTGACAGAACCACGGGTATGTGTTATTCTCTTATGCCGAAGACAAAGGAGGTATGACCATGTGCAGAGTGATTACACCGGACCAGGGCGGGGGGCACGGCCACACCGATGACCCCCTGTCGATAGCGGAACTCCTGAGGGAGACGCTCTCTCAGGAGCTCGACGCCTTGACGGAACTCGCGGCACGGCATCATATGATCGAGGACGAAGAGGTCCGCCACGTCCTGGGACACCTGATAAGGTCCAGGAGGAAGGACCTGGCGGAGTTGTGGGGCCTTCTTCAGCGCGTTGAGGATAAGGCCTTCGGCGATCATCCCCACGGGCACGGACACGAGCATAAATAAGCGGCCCTTCGCCGAAGGCCAGTTCTTTTAGGAACAGGGTTAGGACTTTCATGCCGGGGATCGAACCCCGGCTTTTTCATTCTCTTTTTTAGGGGAACTCGAGGTTGAAAGCTGTCAAGGGGCGACGCTTGACAGGCCAGGGGAGACTCCTTATAATAATTGTCCGTGTGCGCTTGGAGGTGCCCCGTTGGACGACCTTATCGAGCAGAGGGTGACGTTTTCACGCCTTTTCGATATTTACGAACCGGCCCTGACGGAAAAGCAAAAAGAGGCCTTCCGGCTTCATGTCATGGAGGACTGGTCGCTCTCGGAGGTCGCCGAAAGGCTCGCGGTCACCCGCCAGGGTGCCCATGACCTGGTGCAGAGGGCGAGGGGCCGCCTCCTGGAGCTGGAGGGCCTGCTCGGTTTCTCGGCAAGGGAGGCCGCCTGGGAAAGCCGCATGGAAAAACTCCGTGAGTGGCGCCGGCGTCACCTGTCCCGGATCCCCGCCGAGGCCGCGGCGGAATTGGCGGCCCTCCTCGCCACGGAAGAAGGGGAGGTCTGACCCCGCCCATGTTCGATTCGCTCAGGGAGCGCCTTGAATCGGTATTCAAAGGCCTGAGGGGCAAGGGGAAACTGACGGAAGAGGACATATCGGCCGCCATGAGGGACGTAAGAAGAGCCCTCCTGGAAGGGGATGTCAACTTCCGGGTCGTCAAGGACCTGGTCGAGAGGATGCGCGAACGGGCTGTCGGGAGGGACGTCCTCGAGTCGATAACCCCCGCCCAGCAGGTGATCGCTATCGTCTACGAGGAAATGGCGGCGTTGATGGGGTTGGGCCGGCGGTCGCTCTCCTTTTCCCCGAAGCCCCCGACCAGGTACATCCTCGTCGGACTCCAGGGATCGGGCAAGACAACGACCTGCGTCAAGATAGCCAAAAAGGTCTCCGACCGCCACAAGCCCCTGGTCGTTGCCTGTGACCTGAGGAGGCCCGCCGCGGTGGAACAGCTCAGGATACTGGCCGACCAGGCCGGGGTGGGGTTCTTCGGGCCTTCCGAAGGCGAGGGCGACGTGATCCGGCTCGCCGGAAAAGCGATGGAATACGCAGCCCAGAGGCTCTATGACGTCCTCCTTTTCGACACCGCCGGCCGGCTTGATATTGATGAGCAACTGATGGGTGAGCTGGCCTCCCTCGGGGAAGCCCTCTCACCCACGGAGACCCTTCTCGTGGTGGACGCCATGACCGGGCAGGAGGCCGTCAACGTGGCGATAGCCTTCAACGAGCGGGTCCCCCTGAGCGGGATCGTCCTGACGAAACTCGACGGTGATTCCAGGGGCGGAGCCGCACTGAGCATAGGGGCCGCGACGGGGATACCCGTCAAACTGGCTGGGGTCGGGGAGAGGATCCAGGACCTCGAGCAGTTCGACCCCCAGAGGATGGCCCAGCGCATCCTCGGCATGGGGGATGTCCAGGGCCTCGTGGAAAGGATACAGGAGGCCGTCGACGACAGGGAGATCGAAAAGATCGCCGCCTCGGTCAAGAAAAAGAAGATGACCCTCGAGGACATGCTCCTCCAGGTCAGGCAGGTCCGGAAGATGGGCCCCCTCGACAAGGTCCTGGAGATGATCCCCGGGGCGGGGAAGATAAAGGGGCTGGAAAACGCACAGCTGGACCCTCGGAGACTCGCCCACGTGGAGGCCGTCATCCTCTCTATGACGAGGGAGGAGAGGCAGAACCCCCATATCATCAAGGGGAGCCGGCGGAGGAGGATCGCCCAGGGATCGGGGTGTTCCGTGCAGACGGTCAACCAGGTCCTCAAGCAGTACGAGCAGATGAACCTGATGATGAAGCGTTTCACCCAGGGGAAGGGGACGAGGTTCCCGAAGGGATTTCCCCCCATCCCCATGTGAAGTTAACAGGCTTTTCGTTGAGATACAGGTGAAATCACTCCCGGGACCTGACGCGGGGACGGGAGAAGACCAGGAGGTGCGAGAGAGATGGCAGTCAGAATCCGCCTTGCAAGGTTCGGCCGAAAGAAGAGGCCCTTTTACCGCCTCGTCGTCGCCGATTCGAGGGCGCCGCGGGACGGCGCGTTCATCGAACAGATCGGCTCCTATGACCCCATGACGGAGCCGGCGGCGATGAAGGTCCAGGAGGAGAGGGCCCTTTACTGGTTGGGTGTGGGCGCGCTCCCGTCGGACACGGCCCGGGCGATCCTGAAAAAGACAGGGGTCTGGGACAAGTTCTCGTCGGGGAAGAAACAGTAGCGGGACCTGCCCATGCCGGATTACGAAGAACTCGTGAGCTTCATCGTCAGGAATATCGTTTCCGATCCTGACGGCGTGACGGTTACGTCACAAAAGAGCAGCGCCGGAGTGGTAAGGGTAATGATAAGGGTCTCGACCGATGACATGGGGCGGATCATCGGCAGGCACGGCGTTACAATCAACGCGATCAGGGTGGTCGCCCGGGCTGCCGCCGTCAAGCCCGGCGAAAAGGTGGAAGTGGATATCCTGGAAGACTGAGGTGTCAGCCTTGCAAGGACCGGCGATGGTGACCATAGGACGGGTCCTCGGGGCCCACGGGGTGAGGGGCGAGATCAAGGTCCTCCCGCTCACGGACTTCCCGGAGCGGTTCCTCGGCATGGCGCGGCTGGAGGTCTTCCGCCCGGCGGGGCGGCTCATAGCCTCGCTCACGGTAAAGTCCCTGAGGTTCCACGAGACGAAGGGGCTGTTCCTCGTGGAAACGGGGGAGATCGGCGACCGTGACGGGGCCGAGGCCCTCAAGGGCGGGGTCGTGATGATCAAAGCGTCCGAAAGGGTGCCCTTGCCGGAGGGGAGTTACTGGGTCGATGACGTGGTGGGCCTCAGGGTTGTCTCGGCCGACACCGGCGAGGAGATAGGGAAGGTGGAGGCGGTGCTCCAAACGGGAGCCCATGATGTCTATTCGGTAAGGACGCCCCAGGGTGAGGTCAGGATGATGCCGGCCGTGCGCGAAGTGGTGCTCAGGATCCTGCCGGAAGAGGGGATCATGGAAGTCAGGCCGCTGGAGGGGCTCTGGGACTGATGATCGTGACGGTGGTCACTCCCTTCCCCGAACTGCTGGAGCCCTTTTCCTCCTCTGGCGTCATAGGGAAGGCCGTCGAAAAGGGTCTTATCAGCATCCGTTGCGTAAACCCCCGCGACCATGCCGACGGTCACTACGGCCAGATCGACGACTACGCCTTCGGCGGCGGGGGCATGGTCCTGATGGCGGAACCGCTGGCCAGGGCCGTGGGATCGGCCGGGCCCCGGGAGGAGCTCTTCGTCATCCACCCAGGGCCCCAGGGTGTCGTCTTCGGGCAGCCCCTGGCGGAGACCCTGGCGACGAAGGGGCATCTCGTGATCGTCTGCGGCCGCTACGAGGGTGTCGATGAAAGGTTCCTCGAGCATTTCGTGGACCTGGAGGTATCGATAGGGGACTATGTCCTGACCGGCGGGGAGTTGCCCGCCATGGTGATCATCGACGCCGTGGCCAGGCTCATCCCGGGCGTGGTAGGCCAGGAAGAAGCCGTGGAGGAGGACTCCTTTTTCAGGGGGATGCTGGACACGCCCCATTATACGAGACCCGCCACGTGGAGAGGGGTCCCCGCCCCGGAAGTCCTCACCGATGGGGATCACGGGAAGACCCGTTCCTGGCGCCGCCGGCAGTCGGTCACCAGGACCCTGGCCAGGAGACCTGACCTCATCGCGAGGGCTAATATTGGGCCCTACCTTGACAGGGGCGTTTATGTCATACTTGTCCCCGCAACGGGGGAAGTGTCTCGGAAAGAAGCGGAAGCCCTCGGCGATCTTTGCGGGTCCTTCGGGTGTGAGAAGGCCCTCCTGGTCATTCCGGTGGCGGAAGACCGCGGGCAACTCCAGGGTGACCCGGGACTGAAGGTCAAGGTGGTGTCCTCGGCCGAAAGCGCCCTGGAGTGGGTAAGGAAGCGAGAGAAGGGAGAACCCTTTGTTATCGCTTTCGGCGACGAGGAGGAGGACTCGACCCACTGGCTCGAAGCCAAGAGGCTCGCCCTCGTCTCGGAAAGGCCCGTCGTCCTCCTGGTCGGCCCCGGGACCGGCGGGGGCGCCGAGAAGGTCAGAGCCGACGTGGTCCTCGCCCCACCCAGGGGGGGCAAGGACGATAAAAGCCTTTTGAGACGGCAGGATAGGCTGGTCGTGTTACTGGACAGGTTTTTCGGCCGGCGTTAGCATTTCACGGCAGTATTCAACAGGGAGGTAATGGCAATGGATCCAAGGATAGCCTTGATAGAGAGCAGGTTCCTGAGAAAGGAAACCCCCGATTTCCGCGCCGGCGACACGGTAAAGGTCCACGTCAAGGTCACCGAGGGAAGCAGGGAGAGGATACAGGTCTTCGAAGGAGTCGTCATCGCGAGGAAGCACGGCGGGACCCGGGAGACCTTTACCGTCAGGAAGATCTCGGGCGGTGTGGGCGTGGAGAGGGTCTTCCCGCTCCATTGCCCGAGCGTGGACCACATCGAAGTGGTACGCCACGGCAAGGTCAGACGGGCCAAGCTCTACTACCTTAGGAAGCTCAGCGGTAAAGCCGCGAGGATCAAGGAGCGACGCTTCTAGCGACCCCACGGACCAGCCGTCCAAAGGCTCCTATTCGACCCGGGCATCGTCTTCTTCGGTGCCCGGGAAGTTCTGGTAACGGGAGGGTATTTTGGCTTCTTTCCTGATGGTCCTACCAGTAGCGATGGTTATGGGGCTAGGGGTCCTTTTTCGCCGCATCGGTCTCCTCGACGAGAGAACCGTCCGCCGCCTCAATTCGATACTGTACTGGGCCGTCCTTCCTGCCCTTCTCTTCAGGTCCATCCTGGGAGTGGGGCGCGAGATTCTCTCCAATTCCAGCCTCTTCTGGGCTCTCCACCTATCGTTCCTCCTCGTCCCGGCGGTGGCCCTGGCGCTGGGGAGGCTGTTCACCGTCGACAGGAAGAGGCTCGCCGTATCGGTATTGACCTCGATCCGGTCGAATAATGTCTTCATGGGTGTCCCGGCCGTAATGATAGCGATGGGCCAACCGGGAGTGGAAGCCGTTTCCCTGTACCTCGCCGTCGGCCTGCTGGGTTATCATTTCTTCTCGGTCACATGGGCCCAGGTGGTCCTGTCGGGGAGAACGAACGCCAGGTCCATTTTCGATACGCTAAAGCAACTGCTGAAAAATCCGCTTATCCTGGCATGCTTGATGGGCGTGGCCGGCGCCTTGATGGGCTTCGACAAGTTGCCCTACTGGCTCGATGCCGCCGTCAAGATGGTCGGCGATACGGGGAGCGGCATAGCACTTATCGCGCTTGGGGCCTCCATCCGTTTTGAGAACCTCGGCGAGGCCGTGATATCGACCTGGAGGGACTGTTTATTCAAACTATTCATCAGCCCGGCGCTCATCCTTTGCGTCCTCCTGGCCTGGTCCATCGACCCGCTGCTCCGCAACGCCGTCGTCCTGGTTTCGGCCATGCCGGCCGCCGTCAACAGCTTCGTCCTAGCCCACAATATGGGTATGGACCATGATCACGCCGGAAAAATAGTAACCCTCAGCACCGCCCTCTCGGTGTTCTCTCTTCCCATCTGGGTTTGGTTGCTGGGGCTATAAAACCGCCCTTATGCGGTTCTCCTTGACGCGTCTCTTTGTCTTGAATATAATGCTTTCGCAACTTGAAGACGCGGGGGTGGCGGAACAGGTAGACGCGCTAGGTTGAGGGCCTAGTGGCTTACGGGCTGTGGGAGTTCAAGTCTCCCCCTCCGCACCATTTTGAAATAGACGGCCGCCCTGCGAAGTGGCGGCCGTTCTTGTTCCCGCCGGTCGTTATTCTCGGGGGGTGTCAGTGGAAGCTTGCGATTCCCGCCCGCTTGATATATCTTCTTCCCGTCGCTTCCTCTGGGATCACCCAACGATCTCGCGGGCAAAGGAAAGGCGGTGGATAGGCAGGGATGCGCGTCCGACCGGTTCTCTCCCTGTTACCTTTTACCTTGATCTTGGCTTTTTTCTTGCCGGCGGTTGGTCCGGCTTCAGCGGAGGGGGAGAGGTATGACAGGTTCGAGGTGCCCGTGCCGATCACCTGGCCCGAAGAGAACCCGTCGAGGGACCTCGAGGCCGAGGTCATCGTTTCGGCCTTTACCCGGGCCAACAAGAGCCTTGACAGGCCGACGGCGTCGAAGTACGCCCACCATGTACTTGAAGCGGCCGGAGAATTCGGCGTGGACCCCTTCTTGATAGCTTCGATAATCATCAAGGAATCCACAGTCCGGCAGAACGCCCGCTCCCGCTACGCCCTCGGCTTGATGCAGATAAACTGGAAGGCCCACCGCAAGGGGCTGACCAAGGCTTTCCGTGAGATAAACACGGCCGATGACCTGTTAGAACCGAGATACAACGTCCTCGCCGGAACCTACATTTTTTCCTGGTACCTCAAGTCCTGCGGAGGCGATGTGGAAAAAGCCCTTTCCCGGTACCTGGGCCGTGCCGGGAGGAAGTACGTTTCCAAGGTGCGGCTCTGCGCACAGGATATGAAGAAGGAACTCGAAAAATACCGGAAGAGATACGGGGCCCGCCCCCCGGCAGTACCCTTTCCAAGGCCTATGCTATAGAATGAGCCGGTTACCCTGTAATGAACTCAAATCTTTCTAAGGAGCGTTGAGATTGGCGAACCCCTTACCGGTTCTGAAGATCGGGAAGCATACCCCCCGGTACCCGCTCATCCAGGGCGGCATGGGCGTGCGCATTTCCGGCCCCAGCCTGGCCGGGGCGGTCGCCCGGGCGGGCGGCATCGGCACCATTGCCAGCGTCGGCCTGGCGGTTGCCTCCGAGATCTACAATGGCAGAAACTATTTCGAGGCCAACCAGGTGGTCCTCAGGCAGGATGTGGCGGAGGCCAAGAAGAGTTCCAAGGGGGGCATCATCGCGGTAAACGCCATGGTCGCCCTCACCGACTACGACCTCCACGTGAGGTCCGCCTGCGAGGGCGGTGTTGACATGATCATCTCCGGCGCGGGTCTTCCCCTGAAACTGCCCGAGCTGACCACGGGTTTTCCCGACGTGGCCCTTGTTCCCATCGTTAGCTCCGTGAAGGCGGCCAGCCTGATAATCCGGCGTTGGGAGAAGCTGTACGGGCGTCTTCCCGATGCCATGGTGGTGGAGACTCCCCTTTACGCCGGGGGGCACCTCGGCGTCACCAAGATGGAGCAGGTCTTCGACGAGGCCTACTCCCTGGGGTCGGTCATCCCTGGACTGGTCCGCTACCTCGATGAAGAAGTCGGGGAGGATATCCCCGTGATCGGCGCGGGCGGGATCTGGGATCGCGTCGATATGGACGAGGTCTTCGCGATGGGGGCGAGGGGAGTGCAGATGGGCACCCGTTTCGCGGCCACCGCGGAGGGGGACGCCGACATCAGGTTCAAACAGGCCCTGATCGACGCCGGCGAGGAGGACGTGGTGATCATAAAGAGTCCCGTGGGCATCCCGGGAAGGGTGCTTCGCTCCCCCTTCATCGAAAAATACCTGGAGGGGACCGTGGAGAGCAAGCCCTGTTTTGCCAACTGCCTTTCCCACTGCTCCTACCGTACCGAGAGGCAGGCCTTCTGCATAGCCCAGGCCCTGGTGGACGCCTTCCGGGGCAACTGGGAGGAGGGTCTTTTCTTCTGCGGCTCCAACGTGGCGAAGATCACGCGGATCGAGACCGTCAAGGAGATCTTCGCCGAGCTTTTCGGCCCCGCCGAGTGACCTTTAACCCGCCGGCGCGGCACCCTATCAGGCCAGGAGCGCTTCCAGTTCTTCCAAGGTGGACCTGAAAAGGTCCACCGTTCTTTTCACCGGTCCCGGCCCGGCCATGTCAACCCCCGCGTCACGGAGCATCTCCAGGACGGGGGCTGAGCTCCCCCTTTTCAGGAAGCCCATGTAACGGCGGACGGCGGGTTCCCCCTCGTCGAGGATCCCCCTCGAGAGCGCCGTGGCCGCCGAGTAACCCGTGGCGTACTGGTAGACGTAAAAGGGCGAATAAAAATGGGGTATCCGCGCCCATTCCATCTCTATTTCCTCGTCGAGTTCCACGCACCTGCCGTAGTACTCGCTGTTAAGATCCCTCCAAAGCCCGCAGAAACCCTCCGATGTCAGGGCCTCCCCCCTTTCGGCCCTCCCGTGGATCTCACGCTCGAACTCGGCGAACAGGGTCTGGCGGAAAACGGTCGTCCTGATCTGCTCGAGCCGGTAGTTGAGGAGGTATACCCTCTCCTCGCGTCCGGGAGCCGAACGGATAAGGTGGTCCAGCAGGAGCGCCTCGTTGGTGGTGGAGGCTACTTCAGCGATGAATATGGGGTGGCCCGAGTAGATGTAGGGCTGCTCCCTGTCGGAGAAGTACCTGTGCAGGGCGTGGCCCATTTCGTGGGCTACGGTGAAGACATCTCTCATCTTGCCGTCGTAGTTGAGGAGGACGAAGGGGTGGACCGGGTAGGCCCCCCAGGAGTAGGCCCCTCCCCGTTTCCCCCTGTTCTCGAAGACATCGGCCCACCGGTGGCTGAAGCCCTCATCGAGGGCGGCCAGGTAGTCATCCCCCAGGGGGGCGAGCCCCTCGCGGACCATGCCCACGGCTTCAGGGTAGGATATCTCGCGGCGATACTCTTCGACCAGGGGGACGTAAAGGTCGAACATCCTGACGGGGGAAACGCCCAGGACCCTCCCTCGGAGGGCCACGTAGCGATGGAGCGCGTCAAGCCCCTCCCGGACGCCTTCCACGAGGGAGTCGTAAACGGAGGGGGGGATATCGTCCTCGTGAAGGGCCGCTTCGAGGTTCGACCCGAAGCCCCGCGCCCGCGAGTAGAAGAGCGAAACCCGCAGCGCGGCGTTAAGGGAGGCCGAAAGGGTGTTCCTGTACCGACCGTAGACGCCGTAAAGGTTTTTGTAGGCGTCCTCCCTGACCCTCCGGTCACGGCTCTGCAGAAAAGAGCCGAACCGTTCCTCCGAGAAGGGTGTCTCATGATCCAGTTCGTCGCGGATGGGCGGAAAGGTCATGTCGGCGTTGGTGAGCATGGAAAAGATATTCTCCGGGGTGCGGGCGAGTTCCGCCGAGGAAGCCAGCAGCCCTTCCTCCTCCCGGGACAGTACGTGGGCGCGCTTGCGCTGCAGTTCCTCCAGGAAGAAACGGTAAAGCCCGAGTCCTTCCTCCCTCTCCAGGAAAAGGGCGAGGGTCTCTTCCGGTATCGACAGGATCTCCGGGGTGATGAAGGCCCCCGAACGGGCCGCGGCCGCGGCCAGGGTGGTCGCCTTCGCGGCGAGGGCCTGTCCGCCGGGGTCCCGGGTGTCCTCGTGGCTTTTCATGTGGGCGTAGGCGAATACCCTGGAGGTCAGTTCACCGAGCCTGTCGCGCAGTTTGAGGCACTCCAGCAATCTCGACGGCGAGGATGCCAGGGTGCCGCTGAAGGCCTCGAGAGCGTCCATGAGAGGGCCTGCCTCTTCGAAGGCACTTTCCCAGTGAGCCCTGTCCTCGAAGAGGTCTTCCAGGGCCCACTGGTAGGCCCTATCCAGGTCTCCCCTCTCGGGAAGGGCATTGCCCGCCCCTCGCTCCTTTTTCCCCGTAAAAGCCATCATCGGCCGGCCTCCTCAAGATCCCGACCCGGCGGGGAATGGACTTTCCCACCCCAGGATGTTCAAGGTCCCCCGATGCTAGCACAAGAAGGGAAAAAACGCCCCGGGGGAGGTGGCGGAGGCCGGGGGCCTCAGCCAGCAAGGGTAGTGTCACAGGGTGAGATTTTTTGTTCCCCCGCGAGGGAATAGGATTTACAATAGGGAACGATCGAACCGGGTCATTTGGGAGGGTATACATTGCCGGGGACCTTTGGCTGGATAGCCCTTTTCGCTTTCCTGGCCGCCTTCGTGAACGCCCTGGGGATACTGATGGTCTTCAGGTACCGCGAGCGTGCGGAGAAAATAATGGCGTACCTGATGTGCTTCGCGGCGGGTGTCCTAATAACGACGCCGCTCATGCTGGCGTTGCCCGAGGCCGTCCGCAGGTATCCCCACGCGGGTTTCCTGGCCCTGGCGGGTTTCCTCTTCATGTTCTTTTCCAACAGGATGATAAGGCATTTCACCCACGAGGAGGCCCTGGCCTTCGGGATCACCGCCGCCCAGGGCATTGGGATCCATTCTTTCGTGGACGGCCTCGTCTACACGATCACCTTCAAGGTGAGCGTTCTGGTGGGCGTGCTCTCAGCGGGAGGGCTAGTGGCCCACGAGTTCGCCGAAGGTGCGATCACCTACCTCGTGCTCATCAAGGGCGGGATGGAAAAGAGGGCGGCCATGGTCTACGCTTTCCTGATAGCCTCCCTTACCACCCCCCTCGGGGCTTTTGTCGCCTACCCCTTCGTCAGCCCCCTGGGAGGGGAGGTCTTGGGGATGCTGCTCGGTTTCGTGTCGGGCGTCCTCATCTACGTATCGGCCTCGCACCTGCTCCCCGAGGCGAGAGAGCACGAAAAACGCCACTCCTTCCTGGCTTTCACGGTGGGGGTGGCCCTCGCCTCCTTTATCGTCTTCACCCACGGCCACTGATGGAAGTGCTGGGCCCACTCCCGGAGATTAGAGCCATGGAGGTAATGGCATGAGACCGCGCAAGTTAGCGGCAACGGCCGCCGTCCTGATCCTGGCGCTATCCTTCGCCGCTTCCGGTGAGGTCCTTTCACCGAGTGGGTCCTGGCGGGGTGGCGCCTCTTTGCAGGCCGCGGGAGCCTTCGAAAGGGTCCTGGAATTTTTCAGCCGACTCCTGTCCGAGGCCGAAAAGGGACAGGGCCCTGACGGCGGCGGGGCGGTCTTTTCAAAAAACCCCTACGTCTACATCGCCGCTTTCTGGAAAGAGATAGTGAACGCCCCCCGGGAGAGGACCTTCCTCGAAAGGGTGATGGCCTTCCTCGAGGCGGTAAGGGTGAGGGAATACCGGCGATCGATCTAGCGATGGAGCCCCCGAAGGGCCCGATCAAGAACCCGTGCCGGCGGCACCGGGTAGGGTCAACGATCTCCGACCTCCGGAATGCCTTTTCACCCATCCGCAACATGATGTCGTCACCTCGCCGGCGATCCTCGCCCCGCCCTGGAGGGGGCGCCGGAAGTACATTTCGACAGACCTGGATCGTTTTTTCTGGTATTCTTGTCCGGGTATTGCCGCGAGGAAATACCCGGATTCCGGACAGCAAGGGGTGCACCCATGAAGATTAGAACCCTGGATGGGCCTCGTCTCCACAGGGGTTTTTCCGCCGGCGCCAATAGCATCAGGGCCAGGCAGGGGGTCCTCAACAGCATGAATGTATTCCCGGTGCCCGACGGGGATACCGGGACCAACCTGGCGGCTACCGTCCAATCCGTTTCGGAGGGGGCGGTCGTCAGCCGGTCCCTTTCCCAGACGAGCGCCTCCATGGCCGACGCGGCCCTCATGGGAGCCCGGGGCAACTCGGGCCTCATTTTCGCTCAGTTCTTATGGGGCTTTTCTCAGGGGACGGAGGGTATGGATGAGCTCGACGTGGCGGCCTTCGGCCGGGCCGTCTCGGGGGCTGTCCCCTATGCCAGGGAAGCCCTAAGCAAGCCCGTGGAGGGTACTATCCTGACGGTCATGGAGGACTGGGCTTCCGAGGTCGCGGCGCTCTCCAGGCGCTATGACGATTTCGCCCATATCCTGCCGGGGTCGTTGGAGACGGCCCGGAGATCACTCGGCGAGACGCCGTCGAAATTGCCCGTCCTGGCAAAGGCGGGCGTCCTTGACGCCGGCGGCCAGGGTTTCGTCGACTTCCTGGAGGGGATAGTCTCCTTCCTTGAGAGCGGCGATCTCAGGGACCTCACCCTCCTTTCGGGGGCGCCGACGATCCGTCACACCCACGAGAACTTCCGCAACGGCGAGCCGGCCTTCAGGTATTGTACGGAGGCGCTCCTCCAGGGGCGAGGGATGGACATCGGGAGCATCAGGGCGGACATGCAGCCCTTCGGGGATTCCCTCATCGTGGGCGGTCACGGGGAAAAGGTGAGGGTCCACATTCATACCGACACCCCAGACAGGCTCTTTTTTACGATCAAGAGACACGGGTCGCTCACCCAGCAGAAGGCCGACGACATGAGACGGCAGGTCGATGTTTGCAGGAACAGGATGCACTCCGTGGCCCTCGTCACCGACTCGACCTGCGACCTTCCCCAGGAGTACCTTGACAGGAACCAGGTCCACGTGGTGCCGCTCCGCCTTGCCTTCGGCGAGAGCGTCTACCTCGACCGGGTGACCCTCTCGTCGGACCAGTTCTACACCCTCCTCGAGGGGTCCGGGGAAAGCCCCGTCAGTTCCCAGCCCCCCATGTCCGATTTCGAGAGGACCTACCGGTTCCTCCTGGAGCACTACGATTCCGTCATAGCCATGCATATTTCATCGAAACTCAGCGGGACCTGGAACGCCAGCAGGGCGGCGGCGGAGAAGGCGGGGGGGAAGATCACCGTCATCGACTCCAGGACGTCCTCCGCACCCCTGGGGCTCCTGGTCATGAGGGCCGCCGAAGCCCTTAATGAGGGGAAGGGCCATGACGAGACCGTTTCGCTGGTCGAAAGGAGCATCCCCGGGGCGAAGATCTTCATCAGCCTGAGGACCCTCAAGTACATGGTCAGGGGGGGAAGGATCAGCCCCGTCAAGGGGTTCCTGGCGTCCGCGCTGAACCTGAAGCCCATCGTCTTCGTGGATGAAGAGGGTTACGCCAGGTCCTTGGGTCAGACCCGGGGCTGGGAGGAAAACGTGAAAAGGATCAGGGGCATCGTTGCCCGGGAGAGTCAAAAAAGCAGGATATGGAAATACGCCATCGTCCATGCCCATTCCCCGGCGTCGGCCGAGATCGCCGCCTCGGGCCTGGCCGAGATCGTGGGGCGGGAACCTGCCTACGTGATGGATATATGCCCGGTGCTGGGGGCCCACACGGGGCTGGGGTCCGTGGCGGTGGGCCTGCTGGCCGAGTAGGGACGCCATGGCGGAAGGAAGAGAGGACAACAACACAGTCGAGAAAAAACAGGTATCGGAGCGCCTTGCGGAAGTGATCGAAAGGACCAGGGTCATGGCCAACCTGGAGATGCTGCTGGACAAGCGAAAACTGCTCTGGCACAATTTCCTGGCCGGCCTCGCCAAGGGGCTCGGTTTCGGCGTGGGCCTGACGGTGCTTGCGGCGATAGTGATCTACTTCCTGGTGGTCCTCCTGAAATCGCTGGTGGCTCTGAACCTCCCGATAATCGGGAACCACATCGTCGACCTCGTCCAGTTCGTCCAGGAACATATCAGTAATCAACGCTGAAAGGGCGGGTCTGAAAAAAGGGGCTGGTCATTACATGTTCTCCGCCAGGCGAAGGCCGAGGTTCTTTCCCAAGGCGCTCTCCGGGGCGCTGGTGATCCTCGTCCTGGCGGCAGGTGGGTACCTGGTGCTGGAGAGGAGGCCCGTCGCCTTCGAAGCCGCCCAGGAACCGGGAGGACCCGGGGAGGCCTCCTCGGGCCAGGTTTCGCAGGAAGGCTTTCCCGATCCCGGGGAGGCGGCGGCCCTAGTCGCCGCCAACAACCTGGAAGGCCGATTCTGGCTGTACATTCGTAAGGGCCGTTTTGACCTATCGTCCTGGGACGGCGCCGTAATGACGGCCCTTTACCCGGTCGCGGTGGGGGAGAATCCCGGCGACAAGGAGAGGGTGGGTGACAGGAGAACGCCGGAGGGAGTCTTCCGGGTCGAGAGCATCCATGATTCACGGGCCTGGGTCCATGATTTCGGCGACGGGAAGGGCCCCGTGGAGGGGGCCTACGGTCCCTTCTTCATCCGGCTCGATACGGGTCGGTGGAAGGGTATCGGCATTCATGGCACCCATGATCCCTCCTCGTTGGGCACCATGACCACCGAGGGGTGTATCAGGATGGACAACAAGGCCCTGCTCGAGATAGTGGGGAAGGCCGTGCCCGGAACGGTCGTGATTATTGAGCCCTAAAAAAGCCAGCCCCAGGGGAATGCCGGAGCGGACCCTCGGGAGGCCGGCCGCAGTTTTTGGCCCCCCTTGATGAGAGGCGGTATCGGTGACAGTGAAGATAGGCCGTTTTTCCGTGGATGAAAGGAACGGCCCCCTTTGGGGCGTGATCGAAGGCGACAGGGTCCATGTCACGGGCACCCCCGGCGGTGACCGGACCGGTGAGTCCTTCCCCGTCGCGCTGGTGAGGCTCCTCGCGCCGGCCGCGCCGACCAAGATCGTCTGCGTGGGGCGAAATTACCACGGCCACATTAGGGAGATGGGCAACGACAGCCTCCCCCTCCCGAAGGAGCCCGGTCTTTTCCTCAAAAGCCCGAATACCCTGGCGGCGCCCTTTTCTGAAATCCCTTACCCTCACTTCACCAATGAGCTGCACTTCGAGGGGGAACTCGCGGTGGTGATAGGCGAAAGAATCCTTCCCGGGACTGAACGCCCCATGGACCATGTGCTGGGCATTACCGCCGGGATCGACCTGACCGCCCGCGACTGCCAGATGCGGGACCTCCAGTGGATCCGGGGAAAATCGGCCGACGCCTTCTGCCCCCTGGGCCCATGGGTGGAGACCGGTATCGACCCGGGGGACACGGTGGTCAGGACTTTCGTCAACGGCGCCCTGAGGCAGGAAGGGCGGACGAGGGACATGATCTTCCCCGTTCCTGTGATCCTGCAGTACATAGCAGACTTCATGACCCTGGAAGCCGGGGACGTGGTGCTGACGGGCACCCCCGAAGGGGTGGGGGAGTTATTCCCCGGCGACAGCGTCGAGGTCGCCATTGACGGCCTCGGCGCCCCCCTGGTGATGACCATTTCGGGAGAAGGTGCCTGAGGCCATGGTCCGGCCCCGAGGCAGCGCCGAGGACCTGTCGACCCTTTTGTCGCCGCGGTCGGTGGCGGTGGTGGGAGCCTCCGGGAACCTGGAGAGCATATCCGGCCGCCCGATAAAACTGCTCAAACGCTTCGGTTTCAAGGGTCATATCTTTCCCGTCAACCCCAATTATGAGAGACTGGCCGGCCTCGAGTGCTACCCCGATATTCATTCCCTCCCCCTTACACCGGACGTGGTCCTGGTGGGCGTGAGGGCCCAACTGGTGCCTGGAGTCGTGGAACAGTGCTCAGAGCGGGGGGTCCCCTTTTCCATCATCTTTTCCTCCGGTTTCGCCGAAAGCACCGATCCCGCGGCGCAGGACGAGATCCTCCAGGAAGCCAGGGCCGGGGGGATGAGGATCCTGGGCCCCAACTGCCAGGGTCTTGTCAATTTCGCCGATTCGGTCCCCTTGAGCTTTTCCGCCTCCCTGGACAGCGACAGGCGGCCCCTGGGCGGCGTGGCTTACGTTTCCCAGAGCGGCGCCTTCGGCTTCGCTTCCTTCGCCATGGCCGCCGACAGCGGTGTGGGTTTCAGGTACGTGGTCACCACCGGGAACCAGGCCGACCTGGACCTGGTGGATTTCGGGATGGCCTTTGCGGCCGACCCCCAGGTGCGCCTCCTGGTGCTCTACATGGAGGGGTTGTCAAGGGGCGACCGTTTCATCGAGCTGTTGAGGTTCGCGGCCGAACGGGACGTCCCCGTGGCGGTCCTGAAGGTGGGTAAAAGCCCCACGGGGCAGGAGGCGGTCAAGAGCCACACCGCGGCCCTTACCGGCGAGGACGAGGCCTGGAGGACCATTTTCCGGCAGTACGGTGTGCTGGAAATAGAGGACTCCGATGACATCACCGACCTCGGGAAGATCTTCGGCCCCGCGAAAACCCCCCGCGGAAAGAGGGTAGGCGTAATCACCACGTCGGGCGGCGCGGGGATAATCATGGCCGACAGGGCCTACGACCTTGGGCTGCGGGTAGAACCGCTGCCCCGGAGGACCAGGGAGACCCTGGAGCGGTTCGTCCCCCCCTTCGGTTCTACCAGGAACCCGGTGGACCTCACGGCCCAGGTGATAAATGACCCCGGGAGCTTCAAGTCATCCCTCGAAACGGTCCTGGATTGCCCGGAGATAGATATGGCCTCCGTCGTGGTCTCCATGATCACCGGTGATTCCGGCTGGTCCGTCACCCGCGATATCATCGAAGTCTCGAGGAAAGCCTCCAAACCCATGGCCTGCTGCTGGCTGATCAACGATGAACAGGGCGGCCCCTTCCTGGAGGAACTCAGGTCGGAGAAAGTCCCCCTCTTCGCAAGCCCCAGGCGCTGCGCCTGGGCCCTGGCCAGGCTTTCGGAATGGGTGACGAGGCCGGCCCTCCCGGCGAGGGCCCCCTCGGACCCGGGAGAGCCCTTTTTACCCCGTTTGCCCGAGGACCTGACCGAGTACGACGCCAAGAGGCTCCTGGCCCGGTGGGGGGTGCCGGTGACCAGGGAGATCCTCTGCTCTTCCCTGGAGGACGCCCTGTCGGCCGCTTCGGAGATCGGCTACCCGGTGGCTCTAAAGGTAGTGTCGCCCGACATATTCCATAAGACCGAGGCCGGGGCGGTGGCGCTGAAGCTCAAGGATGAGGAGGAACTCAGGAACGCCTTCGGCCGGCTTCTCGAGAGATCCCTTGAGGCCATGCCCGGGGCCAGGGTCCGGGGAATGCTGGTGCAGGAGATGGTTACCGGCGGCGTGGAGTGCATGATAGGCGTGAAAAGGGATCCCGTCTTCGGGCCCTTCGTCGCCGTGGGCCTCGGCGGCATCTACGTGGAGATTCTCAAGGACCTCTCCTTGAGGCACGCCCCCGTGGACGTCGAGGAGGCCCGAAGGATGATAGCCTCCCTAAGGGGCTTCCCCCTGCTTTCCGGCGCCAGGGGAAGCACCCCCAAGGACACCGACGCCTTGGCGGGAATGGTCTCCCGGGTTTCGCTGATGGCCCTCGCCGAGGAGTCCTTGGCGGAGCTGGACATCAACCCCGTCTTCGTGCTGGATGAGGGCGGCGGCGCCGTCGCGGTGGACGCGGCCGCTGTCAGGGGTCCCCGATGATGACGGCCGCCGCGTGGGTAGTCGCCGGGTACCTTTTTGGGTCCATACCGTCGGGGTATCTCGCCGTCAGGGCTCTCCTGGGAAAGGATATAAGGACCCTCGGATCAGGGAACATAGGGGCCACCAACGTGGCCCGTCTCGCCGGCAGGAAGTGGGGCGTCGCCGTGGCTCTCTTCGACATGGCGAAAGGGGGTCTTGTCGTCCTCGCCGCCCGCCTCTTCGGCGTAGAGGAGCCCTGGGTGCTGGCCCTGGCCGGTTTCGCCGGTGTTTTGGGGCATAACTTCCCCCTCTGGCTGAATTTCAGGGGCGGCAAGGGGGTCGCCACGTCCTTCGGCGTGATCTTCTTCTGGAATCCCGTCCCTGCCTTGATAGGGGGAATGGCCTGGTACCTGGTCATGAAACTATCGAAGTACGTCTCCGTCGGTTCCATGATCTCCCTCGCGACGGTCCCGGTTTGGTTTGTCCTCTTCAAGGGTCCCCCGGCTTACACCTGGACCTCGGCGGCCATGGCAGTGCTGGCCGTGGCCCGCCACCATTCCAACATCATCAGGCTGATGAAAAGGGAAGAAGAACCCATAGGGTCGTGACACCCCCCAAAGGTCGCCCTTATTATTGACGAATATTGACCTTAACCTTATAATTTGACTAGTCAAAGAAGGTCAAAGGAGGAAACGCCTTGGCAAGCCTGACGAGGATAATAGAAAGACATATCGTGGAACTGCTGGAACGGGGCAGCGAGGAGTCGGTCTTCCTCAGCCGCAAGGACCTCGCTGAACGTTTCGGCTGTGTCCCGAGCCAGATAAATTACGTGATACGGAGCCGGTTCACCCCCGAACGGGGCTACATCGTGGAGAGCCAGCGGGGAGGCCATGGGTACATCAGGGTCATAAGACTCTGCCTCGATATGCCCGAGGAAAGGGCTAACCATATCGAGGAACTGGTGGGGGACGGGGTGAACGAACAGGATATCAGGAGGATCCTCGCCAACCTGCAGCACAGGGAGCTCATAACGGCCAGGGAGAGGCTCCTGGTCGAGGTGGCGACGAGGTTCCAGGAGGAGATAGGGAGGGACCTCCTCGACCTGTCCTCCTACAAGAGGGAATCGCTCCACGCGGAGCTTCTCAAGCGACTTCTGCGCAGCCTGGCTCTCGGTTAGGTCGTGAGGCCATGAAATGCGAAAGGTGCGGGTTAAGGGAAGCGGAAGTTCACATCAGGCACCAGAAGGGTAAGGAGAAAGTCGACTTCCACCTCTGCCGCCAGTGCGCCGAGCACATGGCAAAGGAGGGCCTGCTGCCGGACATCCCCCTGGAGATGCCCCTGGACTGTTTCCCCTGGGGGCTTTTTCCTTGGCAAGCCGTTTCGACCCACGGTCTCGAAAAGGACTCTTCGCCCGCCGATCAACGAGCCTGCAGCCACTGCGGTCTCGACCATTCTTCCTTCAGGAAGACCGGCAAGTTCGGGTGTCCCGACTGTTACGAGGTTTTCCGGGACGACCTCGGTCCCCTCTTCAGGAAGATCCACGGGTCGGATATCCACCGAGGTACAAGGCCCAGGAATGCCTGTGGGGACGAGGTCACCCTGGGTGACCTGGGGTCCCTGAGGATAGAACTCCGGGAGGCCGTCGAGAAGGAAGAATATGAAAGGGCCGCGGTCATCAGGGACAGGATAAGGGAGATCGAGGAGTGCCATGAAGGCGAAGGCTAGGGAGATAGCCGACAGTCCGCTCGAATGGCTCGATGGGACAGGCGAGCACTCGGATATCATCCTTTCAAGCCGAGTAAGGCTAGCCAGGAACCTGAAGGGGCACGCCTTCCCTTGGAGGGCCGGTAAGGAGGAACTCGAGAACTGTGCCGAGAAGGTCGGCTCGATCATCCGTTCGGAGGACTTCCTGCGGACCTTCAGGTTTTTCGAGATCGACGCCCTGGAACCCCTGGCGAAGGGGGTCCTCATCGAGAAGCATCTTATAAGCCCCGCCCTCGCGAAGGGGGGGCCCGGTCGAGGCGCCGCCGTGGACAGCCGCGGGATCGTCTCGATCATGGTGAACGAGGAGGACCATGTCAGGATCCAGGCCATACTCGGGGGGATGAGGCTCCATGAAGCCTCAAGGATCGCCAGGCAGGTGGATGGAGCCCTCGAGGCGCTGGACTATGCCTTTGACAGCAGGTGCGGTTACCTCACCTCCTGCCCCACGAATGTTGGGACGGGCCTGAGGGCCTCGGTGATGATCCACCTGCCCGCCCTTACCCATCTCGGAAGGATGGGCAAGTTGGCTTTCGGTTGCGGTAAGGTCGGCCTGACCGTCAGAGGCATGTTCGGGGAGGGGAGCGATTCGCCCGGGGCGCTTTACCAGGTCTCCAACCAGGTCACCCTGGGGCAGACCGAGGATGAACTGGTGGAAAAGGTCTCCGGGACGGCCCTGGGGCTGGTGAGGCAGGAGCAGGCCGCCCGGGGCAAGATCCTGTCCTGGAAGGGGACGGACCTCGAGGACAAGGTGTGGAGGGCCTGGGGCCTGCTCGGGTTTTCCAGGGTAATGGAGGCCAGGGAAGCCCTTGAACTGCTTTCCCTGGTCCGGATGGGGTCGGGTATGGGTATCCTCCCTCCCGTCGCGGTAAGCACGATGAACGCCCTTCTCTTGGATACCCAGAAGGCCCATATACAGGCCAGATCGACCGGGGACCTATCCCCGGAGGAACTGGCGGCGAAACGTTCGGCCATACTCAGGAAGGCGCTCGCGAGTGGGGAAAAGGGAAGTTGAACGAGGGGCCCACTCCGCCCTTCCTTTAAACGGAGGTTCAGTTGATGTGGCAATACTTCACTGAAAGAAGCAAGAAAGTGATACAACTGGCCCATCGGGAAGCCCTAAGAATGGGGCATGACCTGATCGGGACGGAACACATCCTCATGGGGCTCGTCGCGGAGGGGGACGGCGTGGCAGCCCGGATCCTCCAGGCCTCGGGCATAACCCTTGAAGGGCTGCGGGAGGCCGTGGAGCAGTTCGTCGGGAGGGGCGACCAGAAGAGCAAACCCATGGACCTGCCCTTGAGCCCCAGGGCGAAAAAGGTCCTCGACCTGGCCATGCGCGAGGCCAAGGAGATGTCCGTAAATTACGTCGGGACCGAGCATATCCTTTTAGGGCTCATCTCCGAGGGTGAGGGCGTGGCTGCCCAGGTCCTCGTCGCCGCGGGCCTGGACGTCGAGAAGATCAGGGGTGAGGTCATAGCTGCCGTTTCGGCTGGGGAGGGGTCTCCCGCCGAGTCCGCCGCCGATGCCGAGGAAGAGGGCCCCCAGAAGCCATCGGGACGCTCAAAGACGCCGACACTGGACCAGTTGGGAATAGCGCTGACGGAGATGGCCCAGCGCAACGAACTAGACCCCGTAATCGGCAGGGCCAAGGAGATCCAGAGGCTCATCCAGATCCTCTCGCGGCGGACCAAGAACAACCCGGTGCTGATAGGAGACCCCGGCGTCGGCAAAACGGCGATCGTGGAGGGCCTGGCCCAGAAGATAATCGCCGGCGACATCCCCGAGGTTTTGAAGGGGAAAAGGGTGGTGCAGCTCAACATGGGTAACCTCGTCGCCGGCACCAAGTACCGGGGCGAGTTCGAGGAGAGGATGCGCAAGCTCGTCAAGGAGCTCCGGGATTGCAGGGACGTGATCCTCTTCATCGACGAGGTCCACACCATCGTCGGTGCCGGGGGTGCGGAAGGCGCCGTCGACGCCGCCAACATCCTCAAACCCAGCCTTTCTAGGGGCGAATTCCAGGTAATAGGCGCCACCACGATCGACGAATACCGGAAGAATATCGAGAAGGACGCCGCCCTTGAAAGACGGTTCCAGCCGGTCATGGTGGAAGAACCCGGCGTGGATGACTCGATAAGGATCCTCGAAGGGCTGAGGGACCGTTACGAGGCCCACCACAGGGCGAAGATCACCGATAGGGCCCTCGAGGCCGCCGCCAGGCTCTCGGCCCGTTATATTACCGAACGCCACCTCCCCGACAAGGCCATCGACCTGATCGACGAGGCGGCGGCCCGGGCGAGGCTCAAGACGATGGAGGCCCCGGAAACGGTCAAGGAGATGGAACGGCGGCTCGAGGCTCTCCGCAAGGAGAAGGAGGCGGCCGTGGCGTCCCAGGAATTCGAGAAGGCGGCCTCCCTTAGGGATGATGAACGAAAGCTGGGAGAAGAGATCGAAGCCGGCCGCAGGGAGTGGCACAAGGCGCGGAACCAGGAAGAGCCGGTGGTCGACGCCGAGCAGATAGCCGAGATCGTCTCGGAGTGGACCGGCATCCCCGTCGTGCAACTCACCGAGGAGGAAGCGGCGCGGCTCATGCGCATGGAAGAGGAGATCCACCGCCGCATGGTGGACCAGGCCGAAGCCGTCAACGCCGTGTCCAGGGCCATCCGCAGGTCCAGGAGCGGTCTCAAGGACCCGAAGAGGCCCGGCGGGAGCTTCCTTTTCCTGGGACCCACCGGGGTTGGGAAGACGGAGCTGGCCCGTTCGCTCGCGGAGTTCCTCTTCGGAAGCGAGGAGGCCATGGTAAGGTTCGATATGAGTGAGTACATGGAACGCCATGAAGTGGCCAAACTTATCGGCGCCCCGCCCGGCTACGTGGGCTACGAGGAGGGGGGCAAGCTCACCGAGGCTCTTCGGAGGAGGCCCTACTCGGTGGTGCTCTTCGACGAGATCGAGAAGGCCCACCCTGACATCTTCAACATCCTCCTCCAGATACTGGAGGACGGGCGCCTTACCGACGGCCAGGGACACACCGTCGACTTCCGGAACAGCGTGGTCATCATGACCAGCAATATCGGGGCCAGGGATGCCATGAAGGGGCAAAGCCTCGGTTTCGCGGCCCCCGGGCAGGGCGAGACGCCCGACTGGGACAGGGTCCGTGCCGGGATCGTCGAGTCTGTGAAGAAGACCTTCAGGCCTGAATTCCTCAACCGAGTAGATGAAATGATCGTCTTTGAACCCCTTGGAAGGGAAGAACTGCTCAAGGTCCTGGACCTGATGATCCGGGAAGTCGGTGACAGGCTCGCCGAAAGGGGCATCCACATCGAAGTGCCCGACGAGGCCAGGGCGCTCCTGCTTGAGCGGGGCTACGACCCGAAGTACGGAGCCAGGCCCTTGAGAAGGGCCGTCCAGCGCTTCATCGAGGACCGGCTGGCCGACCTGGTGCTTGAAGGCCGTGTCGGCCAGGAGAGCCGGGTCCTGGTCTCCGTGAGGGACGGTGAACTGGTTCTCCTCCCGGAGTCAAACCTGACCGGCGACGGTAGCGGCGCGCCCGGGGGGAGGGAAGCGGAGAGAACGGCCGGGGTCTGATCGTGTCGGTTTAACCGTTAAGAGGGATCCCTTCCGGGGAGGGATCCCGTTTTTTGATAAACGAGAGGAGTGGTGGGAGTGTTCAAAGTGGACCTTTTCTGGATCTTGATGCTGTTCTTCTTCGTCTTCCCCATGTTAAAGCAGTGGAACCTCGAGCGTTTGAGGGTGGGCACTATCAGGAGCCTCGAGAAGAAGCGGGGCAGCAGGGTGATCACCCTTATCCACCGCCAGGAGACCGTCGGTTTCATGGGCCTTTTCGCCAGGAACTACATAAATATCGAGGACTCCGAAGAGATCCTGAGGGCTATCCGCATGACTTCCTCGGATAACCCCATCGACCTGATCGTCCACACCCCGGGGGGCCTGCTGCTGGCCGCCTCCCAGATAGCAGCGGCGCTGAACAAGCACGAGGCGAAGGTGACGGTCTTCGTCCCCCACTATGCCATGTCCGGCGGCACGCTGATCGCCCTGGCCGCCGATGAGATAGTGATGGACCGACATGCCGTCCTTGGCCCGGTGGACCCGCAGATAGGGCAGTACCCGGCCGTCTCGATCCTGAAGACCGTCGCCGAGAAACCCATCGCCGAGATCGACGACGAGACGCTGATCCTGGCCGATATATCCCGGAAGGCTATTGAACAGACCCGGCAGTTCGTGGTAAACCTTCTCGTGGACAACGTGGCCCAGGAAGAGGCCGAAAGACTGGCGGCGATGCTCACCGAGGGGCGCTGGACCCATGATTACCCCATAAGCAGCGAGGAAGCGGCTGAACTGGGGCTGTTCGTTTCCACGGACATACCCGAGGAGATATGCCAGGTGATGAGGCTTTACCCCCAGTCGGGCCAGCGCCGCCCGTCGGTCCAGTATGTGCCCATGCCCTACCGCGGAACGCCCAATGGTACTGGAACAAAATGATCACCGGTTCGGACCGGACACTTTATTCGGGGAGTGATCTCGTGAGAAATCTTTCAAGAAAAGCGGTTCTTTACGCAGTAATGGCATCTCTGCTCATGCCGACCCTGGCCTTGGCCGCCGACAGGGGGCCCGTGATTACCGCGGGGGGTGAGAGCGTCAGCGAGCAGGAGATGATCGGCCTGATCATGGACCAGTCCGGCGTGGACAGGATGATGGCCCCCTTCGTATTGTCCCAACTCTCGTTGGAGGACAGGGAAAACTTCGCGAAGCAGGTGTCGGTAGCCCTTCTCCTTTCGGAGGCGGCCCGCCGGAAGGGGCTGCAGCTGGATTCCGCTGTGGCCGCCAAGCTGAAATGGAACGCCGTCAACATCCTCGCCCAGGCCTATGTCTCATCGGCATCATCGAAGTGGGACATGGGAAGGCCGGCCCTCGAGGCCTGGTTCGGCCAGCACAAGGATGAATACAGCGTGCTCGAGGCGGTCCACGTCAGGCACATCCTCGTTGGGTCCGAAGAAGAGGCCACCGATGTTCTCCTTGAGGTCTTTGCCAGGGGTGCGGATTTCGGCGCCGTGGCCGCGAAAAGGAGCATCGACCCCGGGAGCGCGAATTCCGGCGGGGACCTCGGCTGGGTCTCCAGGGGACAGACGGTGCCCGGCTTCGACGAACTGGCCTTTTCACTGGAACCGGGGAGGATCGGGGGGCCCGTGGAGACCAAGTACGGGTGGCACGTCATCCAGGTGCTGGAAAAACGGCCTGCCAGGGCGACCACCCTTGACGAGGTGCTCCCCCGGGTGAGGGAGGACATCCAGAAGCACTACCTCGACCTCGAGGTGGAACGCCTGGAAGGATCGCTGGGATCGGAGATCGACCACGAGATCCTTTCAACCTTGGGGGGCTTCCCGGCCTTCAAGAAGGACCAGTAAAGGATAATGATACGACCGGCGGCCCCGAAGGGCCGCCGGTTTTTTTAAAGGTACAACTCCCCTTTAAGGACGATGCGGGCCTTGCCGGAGATCATCACCCGGTCCCCCGCAAGGGTGACGTTCAGGGTACCTCCCCTTTTCGAGGCCTGGAAGGCATGGAAACGGTCCTTCCCCACGATCCCCGACCAATAGGGGGCTAGGACCGTATGGGCCGCCCCGGTCACCGGGTCTTCGTCGATCCCCTCCCAGGGGCCAAAGTACCGGGAAACGAAGTCGTAGGTGGAAGATCTCGAAGTGACGATCACTCCCTGGAAAAGCGGGTCCCCCCGTTCGACGGCCAACAGGGCCTCCACCTTCGGACGCAGGCTTCGAAGGGTGGGTTCGTCCTTAACCCTAAGAAGCAGCATCTCGGCGCTGGGCGAGACCTGGACGTCCTCCACGGCTTCAAGCCCCAGGGCCTCCAGGAGCCCGGCGGGGACCACCGCTGGTTCGCTGTCGTTCCGGGGGAAGTCGAGGGTCACTCCCTCACCTTCCCGGGTTGCCGCCAGCGTGCCGCTGGCGCTTTCGAAGGTTATGCGGGTGGCGGAGGTCTCTTTCTCGGTGAAGATGACCCAGGATGACGCGAGGGTCGCGTGACCGCAGAGAGGTACTTCCACGGCGGGTGTGAACCAACGGATCGAGAAGGACCCCCTCTCCCCGCCTCTTGTCGAAGGCGCTACGAAGGCGGTCTCGGAGAGGTTCATCTCCAGGGCGATCTTTTTCATCGTCTCCTCGGGGAGGAACGCCTCTACGAGGCACACCGCCGCAGGGTTCCCCTCGAAGGGTTCCTCTGTGAAGGCGTCCACCTGGTACACCGGAATGGAGAGGCTTTCTCCTGGTATTGCCATCCCTTCACCTCCAGTCATGCTTGGTGTCACCAGTATACCCATCCCCTGGAAATTGGTCCTCCCCTTGGGTTATGATCCGGAAACGGGGTGAGGTCGATGATGCTCGCGAGGCCCGGTTCGGGATAGGTCTTCGGCAAAAGATGCGAAGGGTCTTGTCACACCGGGACGGGGGGCAACAGCGTCCCGGTCCGGCAGGCGCGTGGCTCTCGCCCAGCGGCGTGGAGTACGAGGCTATGAAGCCGGAAGATGTCGCGGTGGTGGACCTGGAAGGACGGCTGCTCGAAGGGGGGATGAAGCCCACCAGCGAGATGTCCCTGCACCTCGCCCTATACCATGCGAGGCCGACATCACCGCCGTGGTCCACACCCATTCCCCTACGCCTGCGTCCTGGCCTGTCTCGGCCGGGAGATCCCGCCCTTCCATTACCTCGTGCCCCTGGTGGGCGGGAAGATACCCGTGGCGCCCTACGCCTGTTTCGGCACGCCGGAACTGGCCCGGTACGCGGTGGAGGCCATGGGTGAAGGGAAAGCCGCCCTTTTGGCCAACCACGGTATGGTCTCGGTCGGAAGATCCCTCACTGGGCCTTCCAGTGTGACAGCCGAGACGGTCGGAATTCCTGGCCATGGTCTATTCCAGGGTCCTTTCCCTGGGGGAACCAAGGGTCCTGACCGATGAAGAAGTAGACCAGGTGCTGGAGGCTTTTCAAGAGGTACGGGCCTTCCAGGGCTGCCGCCGCACCTTTCGAGGAGGGGATAGGAATGAGACGACCTGACACTGGAACTGGAAAAGTGATCCGGGAAGCGGGAGGATCGGGGAGTGCCGGGTTTTCGGACCTTTCAGACCTGCAGACCTTGCCTTACCGGGGCCTCGCAGGGGGTGACCGTCCTGCTGGCCCTCGCCCCGGCCATTATCGCCGCCATTGGCGAGGGTCCGACCCCCGTGAATACCACGATGAATACGAGAGAGCGAACAAGGAATTGGCGAGGATCGGCGTTCGAGGTCGTGAGGTTCCTCGAAGGGGCGGGATGACGGGCTGGTCTCATCGACCCGACGACGCAGGAGTACGACGAGGGAACCCTCAGCGCCCCTTTCCCGCACAAGACCGCCGCCCTTCGTGCCGGCGTGGGGTGGATAGGGAAGTGCGACCTCCTCGTCACCGAGGAGTTCGGCTCCGCCTTCAGGATGTGCACCATCTTCACCGATGCTCCCCTCACCCCTGGGGATCCTTCGAGGGAGTCACGGTGCGGGCCTTGCACCGATTGCGTCCTGGCCTGCCCCGTTAAGGCCCCGACCGGCAAGGACTGGATGGAAGGGGTCTATCGGGACGAACTGGTGGATATCTTCGCCTGCAACAGGTACGCTAGGAAGCTCTCGGCGGATAACGGGTGGTCCCATGTCATCTGCGGGATATGCATCCAGGCTTGTCCCTGGACAAGGAGGTACATCAACTCCAGAAGCGTTCCTTGACGAAACACTCCACGGAGGAGAGGAAACGGTCCGTATCCAGGGGGGGCTTCGTGGCAAGGCTGACGGCGATGAAGACCGCTCCCGACAGGAGGATCCCCCAGAGGGGAGGCCAGTGACCCAGGGGCTTCATCCCCTCGACGTACATGAAGCCCACCGCAAGGCCTCCGACGACCATGCTGGACACGGCTCCCGCCGCGGTGGCCTTTTTCCAGAAGAACGCCCCCAGGGTGGCCGGCAGCTGCATGAGCAGCCCTCCCGAGGCCATGGCCGACAGGACCGCTATGAGGCCGAGCTGCATCCGGGCGAAGAAAAAGCAGGCGATCGTTATGATCGGGATGAGGAGCCTGCAGATCCGGAGTTCCGACTCCTCGGAAATACCGGGGAGTAAGGCCTTCACCACGTCCCTGCCGAACATGGAACTCAGGGTCAGGATGATGGAGTTCATGGTCGACACCGCCGCCGCCATGATGCTGAGGAAGACGACGAGGGCCAGCGGGGCCGGGACCGACGAGAGCAGCATGGCCATGGCGTTGTCGGCTTTCTCAAGCCCCGGCATCTTCGCCGCTGCCGCCAGGCCGAAGATCACGCACAGGACGGTATAGACGAAACCGAAGGCGGAAAAGCCCAGGATCATCTTCCTGAGGTTCCCCACGCTCGATGGAATATAAAGGCGTTGCACCACCTGGGGGTTTGTCACGGCGAAGAACGCCCAGGGAAGGGTCAGCCCCAGGAACAGGGGAAAGGGCCAGGATACCTCCAAGAGGTCGCGCCTGGCCGAAAGGGCCACCAGCAACCCCTCGGGGAAGAGGGCGAAGGCTATGAAGCCCAGCAGGAGCAAGCTGGCGGCGAGCATTATCACGGCCTGGAAAGCGTCGGTCAGGGCCACGGACCTCAACCCGGCCCACCATGAGAAGACGAAGGACACGCCCGCCGCGATGATCATGCCTGCCGTAAAGGATATGGCGCCTCCCGAGAGGATCTCCAGGAGGTAGCCCGTCCCCATCAGTTGGACCGAAGCGTAGGGGATGAGCATGACCAGGCACAGGACGGCCGACACGGCCCCCGCCGATGGGCTGCCGTAGCGTTTTGAAAGGAGCTCCGAGGGGGTCACGAGCCGGTAGATCCTCCCTGCTGCCCAGTACCTGGGGGCGAAGATCACCATCAGTATCACCGTTGCCGCCAGGTAGGTCATCTCAAAACCGAGGCTGCCGATGCCGGAGGAGTAGGTGAGCCCCACGAGGCCGACCATCATGAAGGCGCTGTAGGTGGTCGCGCTGTAGGTCATGGCCGAGATGAATCCTCCGACCTTGCGGTCAGCCAGGAAATACTCGATCATGCCCTTCCCGAGGTTCCTCCTGGCATGCCACGACAGGAGGGATCCAAGGGTGAACCAAAGGGCGATGCCCGCCAGGATCAGCGTACGGCTCATCACCGGCCCTCCCCCTCATGGTCGGCTTTTCCCGCCCAGCCCGAGGTCACCCATACCCCCGCCAGGAGCACAACGGCGGTGATGAGGTTCCAGAAAGCGAAAGAACCGGCCCTTTTCAGAATGGTGAAGGGCACAGCCACGTTAACGATCCCATAGAGCAACGAAAAAAGAACCCACAGCTTCTCCTTGCGAGTCAAGGCCCCGCCTCCCGTGAAAGTGTTCAATCCATCTCGAGGTAACCCTTGTCCGCAAGAGCTTTTTCGATCGCGTCCAGCGTCATGTCGTCGTCGGCTTCCACGGTGTGGGCATGAAAACCTCTCGACAGGGAAAGCAAGGGCGATTGGCCCGTGCTCTTCAGGATGTTGACGAAGCGGGCCACATCCTCCCTGGAAGCCAGGTCGAGGTTGCCCCGGATCTCGCCGCAGACGGGGTGGTCCACCACCACGTCTATCACCCGCCCACCGGCCTCGATCATGGTGTTGAGCTCGTCGGCGATCTCTTCCACGCCGTGGCGGACGGGGAATATCCTCCTGGGTTTCGCCTCCCGGTGGACGTAACCCTGCGCGGTGGCCATAACCCGGAGGCCGCGGTCCCTCAAAAGGGCGATGTCCTGGACGATGGCCTGGCGGCTGACGTTGAAGAGTCCGGCCAGTTCGGCGCCGCTCCTTGGATCGTCGCTTTCGGTGAGGACTTGGGCCAGTTTTTCCAGCCTTCTTTCCCTCTCTGTCAAAATAAGGCCCTCTCTTCTTATGGCTGCTACCGGCAGATAATAGCAGAGATCCCCCCTTCTTCCAACACTTGGATTATCATGTCCATGGCGACGGCCACGGCCCTTTTCCCGGCGGTCCACGGGGCTCCCCTTCACATCGGTGAACCGGGCGCTATTGGGATCAAAGACCTATCGCGGCCCGATTACGGGGATGCCGTTGAAATAAGGGAGGGGGAGGTGCCGGTCTTCTGGGGGTGCGGGGTGACGCCCCAGGCGGTCCTGGTGGCATCGAGGCCGCCCTTCGCCGTCACTCACGCCCCGGGGCACATGTTCGTGAGCGATAAAAAGAACGTTGATTACTCGGTCTTCTAATTGGCTTCGACCCTCGAGAAGGGGGTCAAGAAGGGTTCGAGAGAAAAGCTCCCCTCGCCGCTATGCGCAGGTCGGTCAGGGTCATGTCCCTGACCCTTTCAAAGACCCTTTCCACTTGGGAAGCGTACCGGTTGGATATACCCCGGTGGGCCTCGAGGAGAGCCAAGCCCTTTTCGCCGAGGTCCCTCCTGAAACCCTGGGGGGTCTCCACGGATAACAGGTAGCCGTCGTAGAGCATCCTTTCTAGGAAGAGCTGTAATTCGGGGGAAACCGGCCTTTCACGCTCCAGGCCGAAGACGAAACCCAGGGGAACGTCCTCCTCGACCTGGAGGAGCAGGATCGATTTGCGGAGCCTCGCGTAACCCCACAGGTCCGGGTTGTCGCCCTTCCTGGCCACCAGGCTGAGGATGACGACACGCCTTTCCAGGTCGTCCATCAAAGTACCCCCCGCGTCGTGTACACTTGGAGCTAACATACTTTACCAAAGCGTTGAGAAAAAACAAGGGCGCACTACGGCCCCTGACGGGAAGGCTGCCTCTTGTCCGAAGCCCCCCGCCGGGGGCGATCCACCATTAATTGAATCTTCTTTTGTTGCCATCTATACTAATTTATGCATACAACGATGTGAAAAGAGCGGCCATTTATAAAGGAGTGATTGGGATGAAGGCGGTGCAGATCGGCGGGGGGCTCGTGGGCCAGGTGATAGCCGCGGACATGATGAAGGAGTTCGAGGTGACCGTAGTGGACCTCGACGCCGGCGCCCTCGGGGAAGTGGAGAGGAAATGCCCCGGGGTTAGGACGGCCTTGGCGCCGGCCACAGACCCGGATCGCCTCGCCCCCCTGCTCGGGGACGCCGATATAGTGACGGCGGGGGTCCCGGGCCGTTTTGGCTTCGAGATGATGAGGACCGTCATCAACCTGGGGAAGAACCTGGTGGACATCTCCTTCATGGTGGAGGATTTCGAGGAACTCGACGGGCTCGCCAGGGAAAAGGGCGTGACCGTCATACCCGACATGGGCGTCGCCCCCGGGATGTCTAACTTCCTCATGGGGAGGGGGGCTTCGCTTCTCGACGAGGTGGAGGACGCCTTCATCTTTGTCGGGGGCATTCCCGCCAAGGCCTTTCCCCCTTTCAACTACCAGGTCACCTGGTCCCCCAAGGACTGCATCGAGGAGTTCACCCGCCCCGTGACCATCGTGAAGGACTACCGCCAGGAATTGGTTGAAGCCACCTCGGGGCTCCACCTCCGTGACGTCCCGGGCGTGGGGACCCTCGAGGCCTTTTACACCGACGGCCTGAGGAGCCTGCCCAGGAACATCAGGGCCAGGAACCTCGGCGAGATGACCCTGAGATGGCCCGGTCACGTGGAGCAGATGAGGCTCCTGCGGTCCATGGGCCTTTTCGAGGAGACCCCCAGGACCCTCGGGGGCAAGGAGGTGGTCCCCCTAGAGGTCGCCGCGGATCTGCTCTTTCCCATGTGGAAGATGGAGCCCGAGAAGGGCGATAGGGACCTCACCGTCATGGAAGTGGACGTGCACGGTTTCAAGGGCCCCGATGAAATGACCCTCTCCTGGCGGCTGCTGGACCACTTCGATGAGAAGACCTGGAATACCTCCATGAGCCGCTGCACGGGATGCTCCTGCGCCATCTTTGCCAGGGCCGTCGCTCAAGGGTTCGTGAAACAGAAGGGCGTCCTGCCGGCGGAGAAACTGGCCCATGACGACGCCCTTTATCGCTTCGTTATGGAGGAACACAGGAAGAGAAGGATAAAATACACTGAGTCAATAAAGAGGGTATTGAACGTAAGGCGGCCTTGAGGCTCCTTTCACCGCGAGGGCCGCTGATTAAAATAAAAAAATCATGTATAATAACCTTGTGTCTATCGGAAGACTGTGATACTTTCCATAAGTGAACCGTCCCTCAGGCGGGGGCGGATCCGGCATTACGGGTTTTCCGATACCGCCCACGGGCGCTGCAAGGACCGGTTGCGGCTCGCCCGCGTAACGGTCTCCCCGGAGAGGAGGTGGGGCTGGGCGTTTTTTCCTACGGTTCCTTCGGGTCACCATGGATTCAAGTTTTAATCCTTTGAGAAGGAGGTTTTTTTCATGTCGGAGAAACAGCAGGTTAAGCCCAGTCTGGGTCTTTCCGTCGCTGTTTTCGTGGTATCGGCCGTCATCATCAGTTACGGTGTTCTCGGGCTGGAAGTTGATGCCCACGTTCCCATCGTCTTTTCCGCCCTTCTCGTCGGCGTCCTAGGCCTGACCGTCCTCAAGATGCCGTGGTCCCAGATCGAGGAAGGCGCTCTTAACGCCATTTCCATCGCCCTCCAGGCGATCGTCATCCTTATGATCATAGGTATGATCATCGGCATATGGATCCAGAGCGGGGTTGTGCCCACCCTGATCTACTACGGCTTGTCCATCCTTTCGCCGTCGATCTTCCTGCTGGCCACCCTACTGATCTGTTCCGTCGTTTCGCTCGCTACGGGGTCGTCCTGGACAACGGCAGGCACGGTGGGCATAGCCCTCATGGGTATAGCCTACGGGCTCGGCATACCTGCCCCGTTGACGGCCGGCATCGTGGTCTCGGGAGCTTACCTCGGCGATAAGCTGTCGCCCCTCTCGGACACCACGAACCTTGCCCCGGCCGTGGCCGGCTCCAACCTGTTCGACCACATCAGGGCCATGATCTGGTCGACGGTGCCGGTCTACGTGATAGTCATGGTCATCTGCGTCGTCCTCGGGATGAAGTACGCCGGGGGCGTACTGGATGTAGAAAAGATCGCGGCCCTCCAGCAGATGATGAAGGTTGAGTTCAACATCGGGCTCCTGGGTTTCGTCCCCCCCATCCTTGTCATCGGGCTCGCCGTGATGAAAACCCCGGCCATCCCGGGCCTCTTTGCCGGCGTCCTGATGGCCGCCATCATGTCCTTCGCCCAGGGCAACGGCTTGGGGGATATCGTCAATGCCATCCACTACGGGTATGAAGCCGCCTTTTCCGCAGAAATCGCCGGAGCCGAGGGCGAAGCCCTACTGAACCTGCTCAGCCAGGCCAACCTGGACATACTTCCCGAGTTGGCCCAAGAGGTCGGCGAGATGGTAAGCGATCTCGTCACAGGGGGCGGCCTCGACTCGATGATGTGGACCATATCGCTGATCTTCTGCGCCCTCTTCTTCGGCGGCTCCATGGAGGCTTGCGGCTTCCTGGAGACCATCGTGGGCGCCGTCACGAAGCGGGTCAAGTCCGTGGGCGGGTTGGTGGCTTCCGTCGTGGGCACCTGCTTCCTAGCCAACCTCTTCCTGGGGGACCAGTACCTCGCACTGGTCATCCCGGGCAGGATGTTCAAGGTATCCTTCGAGGAGGCCGGGCTCGCCCCGAGGTTGCTCTCCCGCGCCTGCGAGGACAGCGGCACCATGACATCGGCCCTGGTCCCCTGGAACACCTGCGGCGCCTACATGAGCAGCGTCCTGGGTGTGGCAACCCTCGCTTTTGCTCCCTTCGCCTTCCTGAACTGGATGAGCCCCATCGGGTCCATAATCATGTCCTACATGAAGATAGGGATCTACTGGAGGAAGAAGGACGGCACGGACGTGGTAGCCAGGGAGAGGCCGGCGGATTAACGTTTAGCAGCAAGCAGCGGCTGCCTTACGGCGGCGGGGTTTCCCCGCCGCCTTTTCTTCCCCTGCCGAAGCCTGCCGGGCGCATTCCGGGTGATTTGACACCCTTCAAGACCAGGGTGTAGCATAAAAACCCGTAACGGTAACGGTTGATGCGGTGTTTTATCCTATTACAAGGAGGTGGGGTCATGCCCTCGCTAAACAGGAAAGGGGTGCCCCTGTGGAAAGGGGTTTCCGACGAGGAGTGGAATGACTGGAAGTGGCAGGTCGCGAACCGCATTGTGACGGTCGACCAGCTGAGGCAGGTCATCGACATCGACGATGATGAGGCCGAGTCTGTAGGTAGGAGCCTAGGGAAACTCCGGATGGCCATTACCCCTTATTTCGCGTCGCTGATGGACCCCGGCGACCCGAGGTGCCCCATCAGGATGCAGGCGGTCCCCACTGAAAAGGAGACCAGGCTGGGCAAGGCCGACCTTCTTGACCCCCTTCACGAGGACGTGGACTCGCCCGTCCCCGGCTTGACCCACCGCTACCCCGACCGGGGGCTCTTCCTCATCACTGACCAGTGCAGCATGTATTGCCGCCACTGCACCAGGAGGCGGCACGCCGGGGAGACCGATAAAGCTTACGGCGATGAACAGATCAAAAAAGGGATCGAGTACGTCCGGAGGACCCCGACCTTCCGGGACGTGCTCCTCTCCGGTGGGGACCCCTTGACCGTCGATGACGACAGGCTCGAGTGGGTCATCTCGGAACTCCGGTCGATACCCCACGTGGACTTCGTCCGCCTGGGGACCAGGATGCCCGTCGTATGCCCCCAGAGGATTACGGACAAACTTTGTTCCATGCTCAGGAAGTACCACCCCGTCTGGCTCAACACCCAGTTCAACCACCCGAAGGAGATCACGAAGGAATCGACCGAGGCTTGCGCGAGGCTGGCTGACGCCGGGGTGCCCCTGGGCAACCAGTCGGTCCTCCTCAAGGGCATCAACGACTGCCCTTACCTCATGAGGGAGCTGAGCCAGAGGCTGCTGAAGATACGGGTCAACCCCTACTACATCTACCAGTGCGATCTCTCGGAAGGGATAGAACACTTCAGGACCAGCGTCGGCAAGGGCATCCAGATCATAGAGTACCTGCGGGGCCATACCACCGGGATGGCCCAGCCGCTGTTCATCGTGGACGCCCCCGGCGGGGGCGGCAAGATCCCCGTCGGCCCCAATTACGTGGTCAGCCAGTCGGACCGTAAGGTCATACTGCGCAACTACGAGGGGGTCCTCACGGTCTACACCGAACCCGACGACAACCAGAGCCACCCCGAGGACCTCTACCACTGGGAGGAGTACACCGCCAGGCAGAGGAAGCTGTCGAGGGAGGGGCTAATAAAGCTGTTCGAGGGGGACCTGCTCTCGCTCGAACCGGCCCATCTCGACCGACGGGAGAGGAGCAAAAAAGGCCGGTGACGGGGTCATGAAGGGTAAAAGACAGGAGGAGCCCGCCGTGGAGGAACTACTTGTATCGCTTTCCGGCACGCCCTTCCCCAAATGGATGAAATGGTTCGCCCTGGTGGTGGGAATACTCCTCGTCGGCGACGGCATGCGCTCCTTCGCGTTTCACAAGATCCTCGTCGGGGCTGTCCTGGCCTATGTGTCAGGTTTTGACAAGAGGATCGTGCTCTCGCCGGAAGGGATAGTCAGGCAGACCAGGACCTGGATTACCAGCCATTCGACCACCATCCCCTGGGAGGAAGTGCAGTACGTCAATTTCGCCTACAGGGGCTCGAGGATGATGTGCTTCTTCGAAAGGGGCGTAACGGGGATCAGGGTGCTCTTCGACAGGAGCGACGAACCCGAGGTGAAGAGGATCCTGGGCCGCTACATTCCCGACGTGGAAACCGGCACCCTGGGGAAAGAGGCCGCAGACGGAGGGTAACCCTCACCCGGCGGCAGCGGGCCCTCCGGCCCAAGGGATTTGGTGACCCCGGGCGGCGGCTCCCCCGTCCGGGTTTTCTATGGCCTATCCCCGGAGTTTTTCCTCCACCGACCGGACCTTGCTCTCCATGGAGATCTCCTTGTCCCGCCTTTCGTCAATCCTCACGGTGGTGCCCACCCTGAGGGCCCCCTGGCTGAAGGGTACCTCGTGGGCCGCCCTGACGGCCTGAAGCACCACGTCGAGGTCGCCTTCGACGATGGTGCCCATGGGGGTCAGCATCGTTTCGAGTCCGTACTCCTTGAGCTTCCTTTCGACCCCGGCCACGTAACCGCTCAGGCTCGTCGTGCCGGTCCCGTAGGGTACGATCACTACTTCGGCGATCACCTTCGCCATCATCGCCGCCTCCTTTCCTGGAGCTGCCTTTGACCGGACCCGCATCAAGTATAATCAAAAGCGGCTGGAAGCTGCCGACCCACACGGTGCGGAAGGAGGAACCTTTATGGAATGGGCGTCCCTCCAGGCGAACATGAACAGGCTTGTCATGCCCGTCCTGGTTATCTTGGGGTGGTACATAGCGGACCGGGTCCTCGTAAAACTGGCCGGAAGGCTTTTCGATGGGGGAATATCAAGGCTCCGCAACGGTGCGACGGCCCAGCTCGACGACCACGAGCGCGCGTCGAGGGTCAAGAGGCTCGGCACGCTCAAAAGCCTGGTCATCGACCTCCTGAGGTGGGGCCTCGGGGCGGTCGCTTTCCTGACCTTCCTCGGCACGATCAATGTCAACATCATGCCCATACTGACAGGGCTCGGCATTGCCGGGCTGGCAGTCTCCCTGGCGGCCCAGAACATAATCAGGGATTTCCTAAACGGTATCTTCGTCGTGGTGGAAGACCATTTCTCCGTCGGGGACGTGGTGAAGATCGGCGAGTACTTCGGCGTGGTCGAGAACTTCACCCTCAGGACCACCCACCTTTCGGACCTCGATGGAAACTACATCATCATCCCCAACGGCAGGATCACCGAACTGGTGAACGCCACCAAGTACTGGTCCCAGGCCCAGGTCGTGGTGGGGGTCTCCTACGATTCGGACGTGCGCAAGGCCCTGGGTGTGATGGAGAGGGTGGGCAGGGACCTCAAAAAGGACTTTCCCGACAAGGTGAGGGAAGATCCACGGGTCCAGGGGATCCTCTCCTTCGATGAGCGAGCGGTCTCATTAAGGGCCCTCATAAGGACCACCCCGGGTGAACACTGGACCATCGGAATGGAATACCGCCTGCGCCTGAAGGAGGCCTTCGACGCCGAGGGCATCACGATACCCTTCCCGCAGATGGATGTCTGGCTCCGTTCCCCCGAAGGGCTCAGGGCGGTCGGTCAGAAGACAAGGGCGTAAGGGACAGGCCGCACAACTCCTCCGGGCGGGAGGTTGACGATCTTCCCCGACCACCAGATCGATGAGGAGCCCCCACCATCTAGGTTCAGGGCGTCAATCAAGCCGAGCCTTTCGGCGGCCGCCGCCGTTTCGGCTATGGTCGTACCGACGCTGTGCCAGGGGTCCCTCCCGTCGATGACCACGAACCAGAGCCTTTCACCGTCGCTGCCCACTAAGGATCTGGGGTGAGGTACCGACAACGTCCTCGGGCTGAAGCCCTCCGGGTCGAAGACCTTTTCCCCGCCCTTCACCAGCATGGGCCCCGCCTGCAGGATATTATCGAGCCCCGAGAAACCCTGGTCGATCCATTGGATCCTTAGAGAAAGAGGAGTCCCCGGCGGGACGTCCCTGAGGAGTTCTCCGGCGGCCCCGCGGCCTATGACCAGGAAGCCCTCCCTGGTTACAAAGTGGTTTGACGTGGAGGCGTGCCTGACACCTGTGACAATGCCCCCCTTCACGGTCACCTCCCAGCCGTCGGCGGGGGCGCCGGTGACGTAGCTCCAGACGTCGGGGGTGAACACCCCTATCCCTCCCGGGGGAGGGATACTGTTCATGCCCGACACGGCGAGTTCCTTCCCGCCGAAGGAAAGAAAGGTTTTGAAATCCCCCCTCCCAAAATGGACCTTGAGGCCGTCCCGGCTCCACCCCATGGCGGACCTGGCGCCGTGGGGCCCGCTCAGGGGCTTTGCCCCCGTCACCAGGGAACCGACGATCCTGGTCCCGCTGAAGAAACCGCCGTTTATGGCTCCCCGGGCGCCGGAATTCTCGGCTATTATCCCCAGGGGAAGCCGCTTTCCCGATATGGAGGCGGCGGTCACTATCCTCGGTGGGGATACAGCGGGGTCGAAACCCAGGGCAGCGATAAAGAGCGCCCTGCCCGGGTCGTCACCGAAAGGGACTACCGTCATTTCCGGCGTGGGTATCTTCATCATGGTTTCCCAGGCTTCCATGTAATGCTGGAAGGGCCCGACCCTCACGACCCAGGTCCACTCCAGCTTGTGCACCGTCGCCATCACACCGGTCTTCCGAAGGGCCACCGCCGCCTTTTCGGCCTCTTCGGGTTCCTCGAACTCGACCGATTGGACTCCCCAGCACGATGGGGGCCTTCCAACATGGTCGCGCCGGAGGACAAGGACCGAATCCTCCCCTTTGAACTCCTTTTGCCAGGACAGCCCCAGGGAGCACTCCCTCAGCCAGGACCCCAATGATAAGAGATCTTGCCGCGATACCCCTTCCCGCGGCTCCAGCAGGAACTGCCGAGGGGGCGATGGTTTTATCTGCGAGGCCAGGGTCATGTAGGGCGAGATGAAGACCGGGAGGTTCGGCCAGCTTCCCGGCCCAAGGGAGTTCGTTATCGAGGCTTCGTGACGGAGGCCCATCGACTGGAGCGCGAACATTACCGCCTCGGCCCTGGTCGCCTCCATATCGGGGTAAAAACGCTCAGCCGGATCGAGAATGCCCAGGGCCGACGCCGTCTCCACGGAGCGGCCGTAGCGGTGGTCAGGCCCGATATCGGAGAAATGCTTCTCACCCGCCCATACGGGAAGGCCCAGGGAGGAGACTATGACGTCGATCACTTCCGCCCTGGTGGCCGCCGGGGAAACGGAGGTCATGGCAGCGATCAGTATGACCAGGAGCAACGCTGCCGCCGCGCTTTTTGCCAATCTTTTCCCTTTCATTCCCGTCAACCCCCCACTCCTGGAAAAAGCTCGCCGGTGCCGTAAAATTGCTTTCCCACGCCTATTGTAATCTAGAAAAAGGGATGTATAATCCGCGAAGAAAGAGGCATATCGAGAGTCCGGCCTTCGACCTCGCATCAAGGTCGGCGCCAATAAGCCCCCTTAAGGCCCCCGGGCGCTGATCTTCCGGAAAGGACCGCCGGTGTGATGGGTGAGCCACTTGAGCCCGGTACGTCGGCGGGACTCGAAAGGGCCGCGAAAGCGGCATTGGATGTGGAGGAAGGGACGCCGGGCTCGAAGGCGGAGGTGAAGTCTTTCGAAGGACTGGATGACGGGGCATATCACCAGTCACGGCACCGGCCTAAGGGTCGGTGTATCCATCAACGCAGGGGGCGAATAAGAAATGAAGAAGGAAGATCCTGGATCATCCTTCAGCGGTGCTGGCCCGGTCCGGCGGATCGGCATCACCTTCAACCTGAAGAAAAAGGACTTGCTTCCAGGCGAGTCGGACGACCGTTACGAGGAATATGACTGCCTGGAAACGATCGAAACCCTCGAAAGGGAGATCAAGCAACTCGGTTTCGAGACCGAGCGTTACGAACAGGACGAGACCTTTCTCGAGAGGATCTCCCAAAACCCTCCCGACTTCGTCTTGAACATAGCCGAAGGCCGAGGGACCACAAGGGGAAGGGAATCGCAGGTTCCCAGCGTCCTTGAGAGCCTGGGGATCCCCTTTTCCGGGTCCGACTCAACAGCCATAGCCGTCACCCTGGACAAGTGGCTGACCCACCATGTGCTCGCGGGCGGGGGGGCCGCCGTCCCGGACCTTTACATGTTCTCCGCCGAGAAGGACCTAGGGGGTGCCCTGTCCATCTTTGAAAAGCACAGAGAATACATCGTCAAGCCGAGATGGGAAGGTTCTTCCAAGGGAGTCTTCGCCGACTCGGTCGTGGACAATCCCGTCGATATGGCCGACAGGGTGCGCAGGATATGGAAAAATTACAACCAGCCGGCCCTGGTGGAGGAGTTCCTCCCAGGGGTGGAGATAACCGTCGGCATAATGGGCAACAGGAACCCGGCCGTCATCGGGATGATGGCCATAGACCCTCAGGCTGTGAAGGGGAAGACCGTCTATTCCCTGGACCACAAGAGGGATTGGAAGGAGAAGGTGCGTTACCTGGGCCTGGAGACGATCGACCCGCACCTGCGGAAAGCCGTAGGAGCGGAGGCCTTGAAGGTGTTCCGCATCCTTGAACTGAGGGATGTCACCAGGGTGGATTTCCGCCTCGACGTCGAAGGCGTACCGAAGGCGATAGATATCAACCCGCTCCCGGGGATCTCCGAAGCCTACAGTGACCTGCCCATCCTCTACAGGCTGAGCGGCGGCGATTTCCCCTCCCTCTTGAGGGGTATCCTGAAGGAAGCGTTCCAGAGGCAGGGGCTCCGGTGGCCCCGGACCTCGATGAAGGCCAGGAACCGAAATGCTGCCTGAGAAGACCGTCGCCGTCGTGGCGGGAAGGGAAGAGACCGACCGGGAGGACGTTCTCGACGTCCTGCGCTGCAGGCAGAGCGTTATCGAGGGGCTCCTTTCCAGGGGGTTCCGGGCATACCCCGTCGATATCTTCAAGGAAGACCTCTTCATCAAGGGCGGGGTGACCAGGAAACTCAGGGAGCGCTCACCGGACTGCGTCTTCAACCTCTTCGAGGGGTTCAGCGAGGCCTCCTACCTGGAAATCAGGTTCGCCGAGATCCTTGAATCAATGGGCATCCCCTTCACCGGCAACCCCTCCAGGGCACTTGCCCTCTGCCTCGACAAGGACCTGGCGAGGAGGACCCTGGAGGCGGCAGGGTTGCCCGTGGCACCGGGGAGGTGCGTTCTGCCCGGCTATGGACGTAATATCGCGGAGGGGCTGAAGTACCCTCTCTTTGTCAAACCCAGGATGGAAGACAGCAGCGTCGGCATCGATAACAGGTCCCTGGTGGCCTCCGAGGATGACCTGCCCAGGCTTCTCGACGAGAGGCTTGCTCTTTTCCCCGACGGACTGATCGTCGAGGAGTATATCGATGGCAGGGAGTACAACACGGGGTTCATGGGATCCTACCCTTACGATCTGATGGCCGTATCCTCCATCCGTTACGCGCCCGGCACCGGGGCGGGGTCCTTCCTGGGTTACGAATCGAAGTGGGATACGGAAAGCGATGAGTACCGCAATTCCGTCTCGGTCCCCGAAGAGGGCATAGCGGCCGGGACCAGGAAGGAGATCATCAGGCTCTCCAGGGAGGCCGGCAGGGTCATGGGTTGCCGGGGCTACTTCAGGGTGGACCTGAGAGAGAGAAGGGGCAGACTCTATATCCTGGAAGTCAACCCTAACCCCGATATTAACATCGACAGCGGTTTCGCCAAGCAGAGCGCCAGGAGGGGATTAAGCTATCCCGGCATGGTCGCGAGGTTGGTCCACACGGCACTGGACAGGAGGGCGCTCCATGAGAGAAGGATCCCGCGGAAGTATCAGGGACGCGTTGCCCTTGGCAAGAAGGACGGGGGCCTTTACGGAGCGCGAACTGGCCGTTCTCGATGAGGTCCTGGAGGATTGCCTGCTTAAACCGGAGGAGGGTTACCGCTTCGAGGGGATAACGCAAGAAGGGGCCCTGTCGGGTTTCCTCATATGGGGCAGGACCCCTATGACCGAAAAAGGATATGACATCTACTGGATTGCCGTTGACCCCGCCCTCCAGGGCAAGGGCTTGGGCAAGGCTTTGATGGCCAGGGTGGAGGAGGCGGCCCGGGAGGAGACCCGCGGCTGCATCCTGCGCCTGGAGACCTCGGGCAGGGAGGATTACCGGCGCCAAAGGCACTTCTACGGGTCCTGCGGCTTCGTGGAAGCCGGCAGGATCCGCGACTTCTACCGAACCGGCGACGACCTGGTCACCTATGTAAAATACGTCGCGCCCCAACCCGAAGCGGTGGATCCCAAGGGGGAGGCCAGGGGTGAAGAGTGAGCCGAGGACGAACCATCGCGCCCCGGAAAGCACAAAAGGCTGATTGCCAGAGTTGAAGCAGGTCGAGTAGGTCGTTTATTTGACAGCGGGGCCGCCGCTTCGTATAATGAGCGCCGTCGAATAAAGGGGGTTTAGCTCAGCGGGAGAGCACTTGCATGGCATGCAAGGGGTCGGGGGTTCGAATCCCCCAACCTCCACCAGGATATTGGCAGCAGCCCCGATCTTCCCCAGGGGCTGCTTTTTTATTCCACCCATACGATGAAACATAGAATACCGCATTCAAGATCATGCCGACCCGGAAGTGCATCAGGCCCACCGACCCGGGGAGGTCGTAGATCAAGCGGAGTGAGGGTAATCACCTGGAGTACCCTCGAGTTCCCCACGGTCTTAAAAAAGGGATACGATCTTTATCGACAGATCGATGACGGCGTTATCGCGAGCCTCGACGCCGATAATGGGCTGATCCCGCCGGAAGGGCGCTGAAGGCATCCTTTGCCACTTAGGGAGAAACTGGACAGGGAGATGAAAAACTATGCGGGCGGACCCGGGGAGACCCAGGTTCTTGCCCGCACAGTCTTTCCCTTTCAAAGATTTTCAGCGTATAAACGGGAACGCCGGACCCGGGTTATGCTACTTTTTCCCCTTCATGTACTTCGCGACCGTGTCGCCCACGATCTTTTCGTCGGGGATGAAGGGTAGCGTGATATGGTAACTCCCCTTGTACTTCCTGTTGACCTCCCGGCTCACCTCGATGGCGTGTTCGCAGCGGGCCCACGCGCGCCTCGCGACCCCGCCGAGAACGTCCCACATCATGGCCGATCTAAGGACCTTGTCAGCCTGCTCCGACCCGTCAAGCAGCATGCCGAAGCCGGAGTTTATGGCCTTCCCGATCCCCACGCCGCCGCCGTTATGGATCGCGCAGAGGGTCATCCCCCTGGCGGCGTTGCCGGCGAAGCACTGGGTTGCCATGTCGGCGCAGACGTTGCTCCCGTCCTTGATGTTCGCCGTCTCACGGTAGGGTGAGTCGACGCCTCCCGTATCGTGGTGGTCTCTCCCCAGCATGACGGGACCGATCTCGCCTTTTCGGACCATATCATTGAACCGCAGGGCTATTTTCAAACGGCCTTCCGCGTCCTGGTAGAGGATGCGAGCCTGGGTCCCCACGACCAGGGCGTTCTTCTCAGCGTCACGGATCCAGACCCAGTTGTCATAATCCTGGGAACGCCGGTTCGGGTCGATGCAATCCATGGCGGCCTTGTCGGTCTTCCTGAGGTCTTCCGGCTTGCCGCTCAGGCAGACCCAGCGGAAGGGGCCGTAACCGTAGTCAAAGAGAATGGGTCCCATGATGTCTTCTACATAGGAAGGCCAGATGAACCCGTCATAGGTGTTCTCGCCGTTCTTGCAAATTTCCTTCACGCCGGCGTCAAAAACGGCCCTCATGAAGGAGTTGCCGTAGTCAAAGAAGAAAGTTCCCTTCTTCACGAGCGTCTTGATCAGCCCGAAGTGCTTCTGCAAGGAGCTGTCGACGCGGCGCCTGAATTCTTCGGGGTCGTCGCTGAGCATCTTCGTCCGCTCTTCGAAGGTCAGTCCCTGCGGGCAATAGCCGCCGTCATAAGGGGCATGGCAGGATGTCTGGTCCGACAGGAGGGGTATGGTCTTCCCGTGGTCCACGGCGTACTGGATCAGGTCGACGACGTTGCCGTGGAAGGCGATGGAAAGGGGTCTCTTTTCCTTGAGCGCTTTTTCGGCCAGGGTGAAAGCCTCTTCGCAGGTCTGGACTACTTCGCTGACCCACCCCTGCTTGTGGCGGGTCTCGATCCTGGAGGCATCGACTTCGGCAATGATCCCCACGCCGCCGGCGATCTCGATGGCCTTGGGTTGGGCGCCGCTCATACCGCCAAGGCCGGACGATACGAATAGGATCCCCGTGAGGTTGTCCTTGGGTCCGACCCCGAGCCTCTGCCTGGCCGCGTTCAAAAGAGTGTTGAAAGTACCGTGGACAATGCCCTGGGGGCCGATGTACATCCAGCCTCCGGCGGTCATCTGCCCGTAATTACTGACGCCCAGCTGCATGGCCCGGTGCCACTCGTGCTGGTTGTCAAAAAGACCCACCAGCAGACCGTTGGTCAGTATCACGCGGGGGGATTCCCGGTGGGATTGGAAAAGCCCGACAGGATGCCCGCTCTCCAACACCAAGGTGGTATCCTCCGTCAGTTCCTCGAGGTACTTTTTGATCAACCGGTATTGCAGCCAGTTCTGGCACACCTGCCCAGTCTCGCCGTAGGTGACCAGCTCATAGGGGTAAAGGGCCACGTCGAAGTCGAGGTTGTTGTCTATCATGACCTGGAAAGCCTTACCGGCCAGGCACTTGCCCTTATATTCCTGGATGGGTTTCCCATAGAGTCTCCCGGCGGGGCGGAAGCGGTAAGCATAGATCCTTCCCCTGGTGGTAAGTTCCTCCATGAATTCGGGCGCCAGGACCTCGTGGAATTTTTCGGGGACGTACCGAAGGGCGTTCTTGAGGGCCAGTTCTGTTTCAGCCTTGTTGAGGGTCCACCCCCGGTCGGGTGCGCGCCTGATCCCTTCCTTGAATTCAGGGTAGGGCAGAAGCTCCATGTCAGGACCGATCACCATGGCTTCCTGGTTCAACTGGTTCACTTCTTTCATTTTGTTTCCTCCTTTCGAAGTCCGTCAATTTCACAGACCGGTTGCGGCTTTTTTCGAACAACTCCGCTAATGCGGCTTTCCCCTTGGCCTGTTCAATTATACTCCCCCTTTCAAAAAGGGTTTGGCAAAAGCCGCAATCCCGGAAATGTTCAAGGGACGTCCGCTGGTCTTGTTTCTTACCGGGTGGGATCGGGCGGCGGCTCCTTAGGCAGCGGCCCGTTGTCTCCGGGACCATCGCAGGATCCTCGAAGAGTTGATGACGGCCAGGAGGGTCATTCCCACGTCGGCGAAAACCGCTTCCCAAAGGGTCGCCGCTCCGAAGGCGCCGAGGGCCAGGACGGCCGCCTTCACCGCGAGGGACAAAAGGATGTTCTGCCAGATCACTCCCCTTGTTTTCCGGGCTATCCTCAGGGCTTCCGGCAGGCCCGACAGGTGGTCGTTCATGATGACCACGTCGGCGTTGTCGACGGTGATGTCGGAACCAACCTTTCCCATGGAGATGCCTACGCCGGCCCTGGCGATGACGGGGGCATCGTTTAGTCCGTCGCCCACGAAAGCGCTTACGCCCTTTCCCGGGTTGGCGGTCTGCATTTCCTCAAGGAGCGCCACCTTCTCCTCGGGCAGGAGGCCCCAGAAGGACCCGTCCAAGGAAAGCCGCTTCTCCACATCCACGGTGGGGCCCTCCAGGTCGCCCGAGAGGAGGAAAATACGGCCGACGCCCAGTTCCCTCAGTTCCTTGACCGCGTGGGGGGCCTCTGCCTTGACGGTATCAGCCAGGACCAGGTACCCCGCGTAAACGCCGTTTTCCGCCACGTGGATCACCGTACCCGTCGATGAGGGGTCGGGCGATTCAACCCCGTTCTCGAGCATGAACCTCCTGTTGCCGGCCAGGATATGAGACTCGGGGGTTTTCGCCTCGATACCGAGACCGGGACGCTCGATGGCCGAAAGGGGAAGTTCCGGCAAGGGGCGGTGCCCCCACCCGGACCTCACGGCCTCGGCGAGGGGGTGATTGGAACTCCTCTCGGCGGTGACGGCCAACGCAAGGAGGGAGTCGGCCGACCTCCCCTCCTGGGGGTGGACTCCGGCCAGGTGGAAGCGGCCGGTGGTCATGGTCCCGGTTTTGTCGAGGAAGATCGTGTCAACCAGGGGCAACCTCTCGAGGACATCGCCCCCCTTGACCAGGATTCCCTTCCCGGAGGCGGAGCCTATGCCCGCAAAAATGCCCAGCGGGATCGATATGAGAAGAGCGCAGGGGCAGGATGCGACGAGGAATATCAAAGCCCTGTAGAGCCAGGTCTCGAAGTCGCCTGTCCCTATCATTGGCGGGATCGAAGCGATAAGGATCGCCAGGATCACCACGGAGGGAGTGTAGAACCTAGCAAAGGACGTGGCGAGCCGTTCGGTCCGGGTCTTTTTTGAACCCGCGTTGCCGATGGCCGCCAGGATCCTTGACGCCGCCGAAGACTCAAGCGGCCTCGAGACTTCGACGCGCAGGGTGCCCTGGCTGTTCAGGAACCCGGCCAGGACGGGGTCTCCCGCCGCAACATCCCTGGGGACCGACTCCCCGGTGATCGATGACGTGTCGAGGCTGGAATACCCCTCCGATACGACACCATCGACGGGTATCCTCTCGCCCGGTTTCACGAGGATCCTGTCACCGGGTTTAAGGGACCGGGAAGCCACCGTTTCCTCCCTGCCGCCTTCGTCGAGCAGGTTAGCCTTGTCGGGGATTATCTCCACCAGGGAGGTGATCGACCCGCCGGCCTTTTCGACGGCGCTTTCTTCCAGGATCTCGCCGGTCCTGAAAAAGAGCATTACCGCGACCGCCTCGGGGTACTCTCCTATGGCCAGTGCGCCCAGCGTAGCTACTGTCATGAGGAAGTACTCATCGAAAACTCTGCCCCGGAGCAAGTTTTCGAGGGCCTTCAGTACAATGGGCCACCCGGACAGGATGTAGGCGGCCAGGAAGAGGACTGTCCGCAGAGGTGTCCCCGGCGCCAGCGTAAGCGCGCCGCCCCATAGGAGGAGCCCCGGGAGGACCCTGGCCGAAAAGGACTTCAAGGCCTTGCTCCCTTCCTTGTGAAAACCCATACTCACCGGATCATCTTCGGGCAAGACCCTGACGCCGGGTTCGATGCCGTCGACGATCTCCTGGATCTTCAAAAGGGGTTCCCCGGGGGGATCCGATCCCTGGCGGATGGTGAGGGTCAGCTTCGAAGTGACGGGATCGACGGAAGAACCTTCGACCCAATCCAGCGCTGCTGAGGATCTCTCAATACCCAGGGCGCAGATTCGGCAATGGAGGCCTTCCAGGCGGAAAACCAAGCGGCGGTCCTCTTGGTCCCGTCGGTCCTTTTTCATGACCGCGTCACCTCCGATCCCCGTGGCTGAGGTGTTTGGCCCCTTCAGCGACGATCCTTTCGACATGCTCATCGTCGAGGGAGTAGAGGGATATCTTTCCCATCCTTCTGGCCTTGACCAGCCGTGCCTGCCTGAGGACCCTTAGTTGGTGGGAAATGGCCGATTGGGTCATTCCAAGCAGGCAGGCTATGTCGGCCACGCACATTTCTGAAAGGGCGAGCGCCAGGAGTATCCTCACCCTGGTCGTATCACCGAGGACCTTGAAGAAGCCCGCCAAGGAGTGACAGAAACCTTCTTCAGGCATCCTGTTCTTCGCGGCCCTCACGGTCTCCCCGTGGATGGCCTCGGGTATATTCACCCTCCGTTCCAACGGATTCACCTCATTCATGAATATATGAGCAACTATTCATATAATCTAAACCCGCCCTTTTGTCAAGCGAGTCCGTGAAAAATGAGCCGAGCAGGTCTGCATGACCCCATTGCCCTTGCGCGGGCCCGGTATTTCATGGTAAAATCCCTTGTCAAGTCCTAGCGGACAAGGATAACGATGAAGAGGAGCCGAGCCTCCCACCCGCCGACGCCCCGAACGGGGTTGTTCAAGGGTTTCGTGCCAGGGGAGCGAAAGAGATTTCGCCCTGTTGGTACTTATGGGACATAGAGGCCGGGCTTTTCAGAGTCCGGCCATATTTTTTCAGTGGAGGTGACGAGTTATAGCTAAAAACAACGAGGAGCCGCGCACCAACGATGAGATTCGGGCCAAGGAAGTTCTCCTGATCGACGACCAGGGGGTCAAGGTCGGGGTGGTCCCCCTTGCGCAGGCGTTGGCACTTGCCGAAGAGAGGGAGTTGGACCTGGTGGAGGTTTCCGCCCAGGCCGATCCTCCGGTCTGCAGGATACTCGATTACGGCAAGTACCGGTTCCAGCAACAGAAGAGGGACAAGGACGCAAGGAAAAAGTCCAAGGGGCAGGTCGTCAAGGAAATGAAGATGAGACCGAAGATAGACCTGCACGACTACAACTTCAAGGTGCGCGCCATCAAGGATTTTCTCCTCTCGGGCTACAGGGTCAAGGTGGCCGTTTTTTTCAGGGGGAGGGAGATGGCGTTCCTTGACCGGGGCCGGGAGGTTCTGGACAAGGTCGTAAGGGATTGCGAGGGCATAGGGAAGGTCGATATGCCTCCCCGAATGGAAGGAAGGTATATGCGCCTGATGATGATGCCGGTCCCGCAGTCCGCGAAGAAGCCGAAGGCGGCGGTGGCAGACGCCGCTGCCGCCGGGGAAACGGAAAAGACAAAGGTTACCGTCGAGGAGTGACCTCGGGCGTGTCTTTTTCGTTCCCGTCGTTTCAGGATGAAGGAGGAATTGGATCATGCTTAAGATGAAAACCCACTCGGGGGCCAAGAAAAGGTTCACGAGGACAGGGACGGGGAAATTCGTTTTTCAAAAGGGCGGCCGTAGGCACCTTCTCAGGAAGAAGGACTCCGCACGCCTTCGCCGCCTTCGCCGGAAGGGCGTTATAGCCTCTTCCCTCGAGAAACGGATGAATACACTTCTGCCCTACGCCTAGGCGTCGGAACGAACGATCTGGTATCAACCAACCGAAAGAGGTGAGCGGTCATGCCCAGGGTCAAGGGCGGAAGCGCCAGCGATCAGAAAAGAAAGAAACTATTTGATGCCACGAAGGGCTACTTCGGAAGGAAAAAAAACGTTTTCCGGAGGGCGCAGGAAGCGTACCTTCATTCCATGTCCAACGCGTACAAGGACAGGAAGGCCAGGAAGAGAGACTTCCGCAAGCTCTGGATAACAAGGATAAGCGCCGGGGCGCGGATGAACGATATGACCTACAGCACGTTCATGAACGGTCTCCGGTGCGCTAACATCGAGATCAACCGAAAGGTACTCGCGGACCTGGCGGTTCAGGACATGCCAGCCTTCGCCAGGCTCGTCGACAAGGCCAGGGAGGCGCTGGTGAAGTAACCGCCTCCCCGCCTGCCGTCCCGGACCATATCGGTCGTTCATCGCAGGGTTCCTGTCCATTGCTTTGGCGGGGACCCTTACCGTATTACTGGCGGTGGAGGGTAGAATTGGGGCCGCTTCAGCCCCGTAAAGGTATTATACTGGTCAGGGTCGTTCCTTCTCTCCCGGGCCTGGATTTTGCGGCCAGTTCAAGGTCCGCCCAGGTCAGGACGGGAGAACTCACGGGTGCTTGAACCCGCCAGGGAGGGAAAGCGCTTGAGTGATATTCACGATGACGTAAGGCGGATCGAGGCCTTGTTCCGATCGGCCCTTTCAGCGGCGGATACCTTGGAGGCGCTGCAGGGTGTGAGAGTCCGCTTCCTCGGCAAGAAGGGGGAGGTCACCTCCTTGCTCAAGCGGTTGGGTTCTCTCCCTGCCGATGAGCGCCCCGAGGCCGGCAGGGTACTCAACGAATTGAGGGATTCCATGGAGGTGTCCCTGGCGGAAAGGACGAGGAAGTGTGCCGGCGACCAGGTGAACGCCCGCGAAAGGGAGGAGTGGCTCGATGTAACCCTCCCCGGCAGGGGCCGTCCCTGGGGTGCCTTCCACCCCGTGGCCCAGGTCACCCAGGAAGCTATCGATATATTCGTCTCCATGGGTTTTTCCGTGGCCTATGGTCCCGAGGTGGAGGATGACTTCCATAACTTCGAGGGTCTGAATATTCCGCCCCACCACCCGGCGAGGGATATGCAGGACACCTTTTACCTCGAGAACGGGTTGCTCCTGAGGACCCATACCTCCCCGGTAGAGGTGAGGTCCATGAGGAAATGGGGCGCCCCCTTGAGGATAATCGTCCCCGGGAAGGTCTTCAGGAGGGACAGCGATCAGACCCACACCCCCATGTTTCACCAGCTCGAGGGACTGCTGGTGGACGAGAATATCTCCCTGGCCCACCTCAAGGGTTGCCTGGAGGCTTTTGTCAACCGGATATTCGGCCGTCCGTTGAAGGCCCGGTACAGGGGCAGCTACTTCCCCTTCACGGAGCCGTCCCTTGAGATGGACGTGGAGTGCGTAGCCTGCTCCGGGAAGGACCCGGGGTGCCGGATATGCAAGGGGACCGGCTGGCTGGAGATCTCGGGGATGGGGATGACCCACCCCAACGTCATCCGTGCCGGGGGTATCGATCCGTCGCGCTACAACGGCTTCGCTTGGGGGATGGGACTTGACCGTATCGCCATGCTCAAGTACGGGCTGAACGACCTGAGGGTCTTCTTCGAGGGCGACCTGGCTTTTCTCAACTCGAAGGGAGCGCGCCGATAATGTTCGCATCGCTCAACTGGCTCAAGGAACTGGTGGATATCCCCGTGGAGACCGAGGCGCTGGCCCAGAGACTTACCGACACCGGGGCCGAGGTCGAGGGCATTGAAGTCCCAGTATCACTGTTCCGCGGCGCCTTGACGGCCAGGGTCGCTTCCATCGCCGTACACCCCGGGAGGCCGGACCTTTTTGTCCTCACCGTCGATGCCGGCAAGAGAAAAGGAGTGTGCGTGACGGTGGCCAGGAACCTGGAGGAAGGCGACGTGGTTCCCTGGGGTCCCCCCGGGTGCGTCTTGGCCGATGGGACGGAGGTTTCCTGCAGGGATTTCCAGGGAGTGGTCAGCGAGGGCATGGTGCTGTCCGCCGAGGAGATCGGCCTCCCCGGGATCGCCGACGAGTACGGGATACTCAGGATGGGGGAGGGCTTCACCCCCGGGGAGGACGTCAGGGTGGCCCTCGGCCTCGACGATACGGTCCTGGAACTCTCCATAACGCCCGACAGGGGCGACCTTCTGAGCATGGTCGGCCTGGCCAGGGAAGTCTCGGCCCTCTTCCCCGAGGCGCGGTACAAGGGGATATCCCAGGCGGTACCACCCAGGGCGGCGCGGCTCGAGGGTTTCGAGGGGATCACCCTCACTGACAGTGGCTGCCCTTTCTACGCCCTCGGCGCGCTGGAGGGGGTCAGGATCAAACCTTCGCCGATGAGAGCCAGGGTCAGGCTCCTTCTCTCTGGAATGAGGCCCATCTCCAATGTAGTTGACGCGACCAACCTGGTAATGCTCTTGGTGGGACAGCCCCTTCATGCCTTTGACGACGCCCGCCTCCCGGGCAGGGAGATCACCGTGCGGCTGGCCCGGGAGGGGGAGATGATCCTGACCCTCGATGGTAAAACCAGGATTCTTGACAGCGAAGATCTCCTTATCACCAGTGGGGGAAAGCCCGTCGCCGTCGCCGGAGTGATGGGCGGGGAGGAAAGCGAGATCAGCGGGGATACCACCCGGGTATTGCTGGAATCGGCCCACTTCGACAGCATAAAAGTCAGCAGGGCATCCCGGAAGCTGGGTATCCCCAGCGAAGCGGCCTACCGGTTCTCCCGCTTCGTGGACCCCTGCAAGGCCGAGACGGCCCTCGCGGTGGCCATGGATATGATGGCTTCATGGGGGGCAGGCGTCCCCGCGGGGTGGATCGCCGCCGGGGAAGCCGCCCAAAAGGAACGGAGGGTCGCCCTTACCTCGAAGGTCCTCGGCAAGATCATCGGGACGGGGGACCTTGACATGGCAACGGCCATTCTCGAGAGGCTTGGGATCTCCACCGGTGACAGGGACCCTTCCATCAGGTACTACAACATCCCTTCCTTCAGGCCGGACATCTCCATCGAGGAAGACCTCATCGAGGAAGTGGCCCGCATAAGGGGTTATGACAAGGTGGCGGCGGAGCTGCCCCCGGTCATGCACGCTACCGGCGACATCACTGACAGGATGAGGGCCGAGCGGGCCGTCCGCTCTACCGCCATGGCAAGGGGATATTCCGAGGTGGTGACCTACTGCTTCGTCTCGCCGCAGGCCATTGCGGCGCTCCGCTTCCCGGGGCCGGACCCCAGGTCGTCCCCGGTAGCTCTCTCCAACCCCCTGAGCGTGGACATGTCAGTCTTGAGGACTACCCTTGTCCCGGGGCTGGTCCAGGCCGTTTTGAAGAATATAAGTTCCGGCTGGAGGAGGGCCATAAGGATTTTCGAGACAGGCATGGTCTTTTTCAGGAGGGGCCGGGAGGTCGAGGAGATCTTCAAGCTGGGGGGGTGCGTCTGCCCTGGTGTCGACAGCCGTTCGCCCTGGGGCGATCAGGAGACGGAAGACCTCCATTCCGTCGCCGCCGATATCGAGGCGATATTCGCGAGCCGGGGAGTCGCCGTGGACCTCATTCCCGGGAGCGAGCCCTTCGGGCATGCTGGGAAGACGGCACGGGTGCTGGCCGACGGGCGGGACGTCGGCTACCTTTCGGCCTTCAAACCGGAGATCGAGTCGGAGATGGAACTACCGGCGCCGGTCTTTCTTTTTGAACTGGACATGGAACCCCTGGTCCATGACGGGAAGGCTTCCTTCGGTGAGGTTCGGAAGTATCCCCCCGTCTTCAGGGATATTTCCCTGGTGGTGAAGGAAGGGGTCTATTCCTCCGATGTCCTCGCCCTTATCCGTGAACTGGGAGGCCCACTCCTGGAAGAGGTGAGGCTCTTCGATATTTACAAGGGAAAGGGGATCCCGGAGGGTCATCGGAGCCTCGCCTACACCCTGGCCTACCGTGACCCCGAAAGGACATTGAGGGATGACGAAGTCGACCAGGTCCAGGGAAGGCTAAGGGATCAACTGGTCCAGAGGGGGATAAGATTAAGATAAGGGGGAGGGGACAAAATGCTTGACCAGATCGACAGTTTAGAGAGCCTCATCGACAAGGTATCGGCAGCTATGTCCGAACTGAAGGCCGAAAAGGACCGGATGGGCGAAGAATTGGAAACCCTCAGGGGCATCCTCGAAGGGAAAGAAAAGGAGATGGACACGCTCAGTCAGGAAAGGGAGGTCACCGAGAAAAGGCTCGCCGCCCTCCTGGAGAAGTTGAGGGCCTCTTGGGAGCCTGCGGCGGAACAGGATCCTCCTGCAGACCAGGACCTCTCGGAGGCGGAAGATGAGCCTGGCCCTCTCGAGAGTGAAGAGGCTCCGCCGGAGGCACCCGCGGGGGAACTGTTCAAGTTCGATAAAGACCCCCACCAGGGTGACCTTGCGGATCGTTTCTGATCCAGAGAGGAGGGCCCCAGTTGCGAGAGGATCCACGCAGAGTCCTTGTCACGCTGGGCAAGAAAAGTTACCCCCTGCTGACCCGCCTTGACGAGGGCAGGTTCGAGAGGGTCCTGCAGATCGCCAAGGAGAGCGTCGTCGGGCTGGATCAGTCGATGGAACAGGATGAGAGGCTCTTGCTGGCCTGCTTCAAGCTCGCCTATTCCATCGAGTCTGCCGAGATCAGGATGAAGGAGCTGTTGGGGGGGAGTGGATCTCCTTGACCCTGGCCCTGGGAACGGACATTCTCTTCGCTCTTCTCCTGGTGACCTTCTGCGTTAGGGGCGCGGCAAAGGGTTTTTCCGGGGAGGTCATTTCGCTCCTCGCGACCATTGGGGGTTTCCTGCTGGCCTGGAAAGCGTCGGCCATCGCCTCGTCCTTCATTTCTCCCTTTTTACCCCTGCGCCCCGGGGCGACTCGGGCTGTTGTACTCGTGGTTTTCTACGTCCTTTTTCTTATAGCGGGGGTCTACGTCGGCAGAATGGTCAAGAGCTTCCTCAGGTTCACCCATCTCTCGGGCATCGACAGGGGAATGGGGATCGTCGCAGGGGCCGTCAAAGCCTTTGCGTTGCTTTTGATAGTCTACGTGGCCCTCATGGCCCTTTCCCCCGTCCTCTCGCCCTACTGGATGAACGAAAGCGTGGCCATGAAGATGGCCGAAAAGTCGTGGCCGACCATCGAAAGGACCCTTTCCTCCATCCGGCTCCTCGATCCCGCATCGCTCCCGTGGGAGCCAGGCCCCCACGAGCCGGGGGATGGCGCTGGAATAGCGGAGCCCGTAATTTGAAGGTCGAACAAAGAACCGCTGAATTGGCAGAGATTACCACCGTCCTGGAAAGGATGTCCAGAAGGACAAGGTCGGAGACCGGCGGGTCCATGCTCCGGGGTATGCTGCCGGCCCCGTCGATCAAAGCCGCCCGGCAGCGGCAGGAACTCTTGAAGAGCTACGCCCGTTACGTCGAAACGAGGGGCGAACTGCCCTGGGATGAAAGGGTAAAGCCCCTGGGGCCCCTTCTTGAGAACGCCGTGGAGACGGCGCTCCTTTCAGGGGTGGAGCTGCTCCCCTTCCGAATCCTGATAGGGCTGTCAAAGAGGATCAAGGAGAGCCTCCGGGATGCACGTAATGATATAGCCGGTGTCGAAAGGCTCGCCGAGGGGATCAGGGACCTCGACGAGGAACTCGAAAAACTCCAGGTCCTGTCCGATGACGGGGAGCTCTACGACGGCGCGTCGGAGAAACTGGCCGAGTTAAGGCTGTCCCTCAGGGACCTCACGTCCAGGGCCCGTTCCCGGTGCGCGGCGCTCTCGGTGGAGCCCAGCCTGGCCCCGATGCTCCAGGACAGGGTCGTACACTTCAGGAACGGGCGCTTCGCCCTCCTGGTCAGGGCGGAGGATTCCGGGCGGTTTGACGGGATAGTCCTGGACAGGTCCTCTTCCGGCAAGGGCGTTTACCTGGAGCCGAAGGAACTCGTACCCCTGAACAACAGGATCCAGGTCCTCCGGCGCGAAGAAAGCGAGGAAGAGAGGAGGATACTCTCCGCCCTCACCGCGATGCTCCTTGCGAAGAGACTCCCCATCCTCGAGACCGAGTCCGCCGTGGCCCGGATCGACGTCCTTTATGCCTGCGACCGCTTTTTGGTCGAACCTCCTTGGACCCTGCCCGAACTGGATGACCGATCCCGCTTCCACTTCAAGGACCTCTGGAACCCCCTGATCGGCAAAGAGTGCGTGCCGGTGAGCATCCACTGTGGGGAGAGATTCCGCCAGCTCATCATTACAGGCCCCAACACTGGCGGGAAGACGGTGGTATTGAAGTCGGTGGCGATCGGCCTCTTCCTGGCCCTATCGGGCCTCCCCGTCCCCGCGGCCGAGGGGACCCAGGTGGGCTGGATCGACTTCATGGCAGCCGACATCGGCGATGAGCAGGGCATCGAGCAGAGCCTCTCCACCTTCAGTTCCCATATTCGAAGGATCATAGCCATGATGGAAAAGGCCGGCAAGGACAGCCTGCTCCTGCTGGATGAACTCGGGGCCGGAACGGACCCCCAGGAGGGGGCCGCCCTGGGGATCGCCATCCTGGAAGCCTTGAGGGAAAGGGGTTCCCTGGCCCTCGCGACGACCCATCATAACCCCATAAAGCGCTACGCCCTGGGGAGCAGGGGGGTCGAGGCGGCCGGCATGGAGTTCGACCCGGCCACCCTGGCGCCGACGTTCAGGCTGATCATGGGGCTCCCGGGAAAGAGCAACGCTCTTTTCATTGCCGATAGGCTGGGGATGCCGAAGAATATTATCGACTCGGCCAGGGAGCACCTATCCGAAGAGGCCCGCACCGGCGAGAAGGTCATGGCCGAACTCTTCGACAAACAGGTCGAACTGGAAGCCGCGGGGGAGGCCATGGCCGAAGAGAGGAAGGAACTCGCCTCCCTCAGGCGCGAACTCGAGGAGAAGATCCGGGGCCTGGACGAAAAGCAGGAGAGAATCCTGGAGGCCGCCGACAAAAAGGCCAGCGCCGTCGTGGACGAAGCGGAAAAGGCGGCCCTGGAAATGCTAAACCGCCTGCGGGGGGCGGCCGAATCATCGGCCCGCAGGGAATATGGAAAGGCAAGGAAAGAGATGCAGCCCTTAAAGGATGGGTTGATCGACAGGGAGGGATCCCGTTCGAGGAAAAGGATGGAAAGGGAGGGCGTACCCCGGGCCGGCGACGTCGTCAGGCTCGCCGGGACCGAGGTCAGGGGGGTCGTCGAGTCGGTAAAGGGGGACAAGGCGACGGTGGTGGCGGGTTCCATGACGATAGAGGTCCAGCTGAAGGACCTCGCCAGGGAAAAGGAAAAAGCTCCGCCCCAGGCGGCGGGGCCGGCCCCGGTCTCCCATGTCCCGGCCCCGAGGGGGGTCCCCCCTTCGATAATGCTTAGGGGGATGACCGTGGATGAAGCCCTGCCCGAGGTGGAGGTTTATCTTGACAGGGCCTTCCGTGCCGGGTACGGTGAAGTGGTCATTATCCACGGGCGGGGAGAAGGGATACTAAGGAGGGCGGTCCACTCCCTCTGCCGCAGCCTGCCCTACGTCGGCGATTTCCGGCTTGGCCACGCCGGGGAGGGGGGCTACGGGGTGACGATAGTGTCCTTCAGGAGATGAGGGGCGGGATGGTGGGCGATGGGGCGCCGGTGGTCAAGGTCCCCTTGACAACCCAACGCCGGGGGCGTTAACCTAGGCGCCGCGGATGCGTGTCCGTAGCTCAGCTGGATAGAGCGTCGGCCTCCGGAGCCGAAGGTCTCGGGTTCAAATCCCGACGGGCACGCCATTTCCCTTCAATCGCCGCAACCGGCTCCTCCGGGGTGAGGAGCCGGCTTTTCATTTAAGGGACCTAAAAATTAGGTGATTACTCCCTATCTGGCACAAGAGGTATAAAGTCACATATATACTGACAGAGAACATTGAATATTTCGTTTCGTCGGTTATTGTACCGGAACTCGAGTTCTTTCAGGTAATAAGGGAACCAGGACCTTAAAACACCATGGTGCTTGATAAGGCGCTCCTTGGCAAAGCTCCAGAATCCTTCAAGGCCGTTGATGCAGACTTTGCCGCTGGCATAGACCCTTTTGCCGTGATCCACCTTGAGGTGCCTGTATCCGCAGAACATAAGGGAATCTTAGACCTTGAACTTGTCCGTGTAGACTATGCTTCCGCGGCGCACCTTCCTGACGGTCATGTCCAGGAGCGTTTCGGCCCTTACGTTCGGGACGGCCTCCACATGAACAAGTCCGTCCCTTTCAAGAATGCCGAAGACCGGGACCTTGCCGGAGGCGCCACGGCCGCGTTTGCCTTTACGTTTGCCGCCGAAACAGGATTCATCTATTTCCACCTCGCCGCCAAGGAGCTTTTGGGCATCGGGTGCATGGGCCAGAATGGCCCCTCTAAGAACCATCACGGCCCTGTGGGCGACCTTGTATGAAACGGACAGTTGTGTTGGGTGATCTTCCGGGATGAAAGCTCCAGTTCGAAGAGCTTTATAAGCCGAAGCCACTGTCCGCAGTCAAGGTCAACCAGATTTATCCACCTTCCGGAGAAGTCATGGAAGGTATAACCGCAACGGGAACATCGACGTCTACCGTCAGTAAGCCTGTAAAGTTTTCTTTGTCTGCATTTAGGACAAAATCTTTGTTGGTTTTTCCAGCAAAATCCCAACATGAATTTCCTGGCTGCAGACTCGGTACGGATCAAGTGTTCATAGGCTTTGAGGTCCATGGCACCATCCTAATACCAGTGCCAAATAGGGTGCAATCACCAAAAATTTTAAAGGATGTGAACCAGTGCGGATCGCAGTACTCATTAAACAGGTCCCCGATTCCGACGATGTCCGTATGGATGAGGTCACGGGGACGATGATCCGGGAGGGAGCGGGGGCCATGATCAACCCCCTGGACCTCCACGCCCTCCAGGAGGCTTTGACCATCCGTTCTTACCAGGGTGGCGAAGTGGTCGCCCTGTCGATGGGACCGCCCCAGGCAGAAGCCGCGCTCCGGGAGGCTCTTGCCCTCGGTGCCGACGATGTGGTCTTCCTGAGCGATCCCCGCTTCGCTGCGTCGGACACCTGGGCCACGGCCCGGACGTTGGCCTCGGCCTGTGAAAAAACCGGGCCCTATGACCTCATCCTTGCCGGTGAGAAGGCGACCGATGGTGAGACGGGGCAGGTGGGGCCCGAAGTGGCGGTGATGCTGGGCTTCCCTTTCAGCACCTATGTCAGCCGTGTCGAATTCGATGGGTGCGGCTCCGTGAAGGTCTCACGAACCGTGGAGGATGGGATCGAAAGGCAGAAGCTCCCCCTCCCCTGCCTTCTTACGGTCCTCCGCGACATCAATGAACCGGCTTTGCCCACCCTTTCGGGGAAAAAAGCGGCCCGCAGGGCCGCCCTCACCGTTCAGGGCATGGGTTCCCTTGGGCTTTCACCCAACGAAGCCGGGCTGGCAGGGTCTCCCACGAGGGTGAGGAGGACCTTTCGTCCTTCCATCGCCAGGAGCCCGAGGATCTTCAAGGCTGGAGATATCGACGAGGGGATAGCGGCATTGTTTGATGAACTCGAAGACCGCGGCCTCATCGATGAGCGGGGGTCGTCATGAGAAACCCTTCGGCATTGGGGGACATCCTCGTTCTCGGTGAGGTCAGGTCGGGGCGGCTCCACAGGGCGACGCTGGAACTCACGTCAAAAGCGAGGTCCCTCGCCGATGCACTGGGAGGCGAAGTATCAACGCTGTTGATGTATGACCGGATCGATAGGGATCCCCCGACGATCGTTCATTACGGCGCGGACCGGGTGATATGCGTCCGGGACGAGCGTCTCCGCCTTTTCGACCAGGAGGTCCAGTCCACGATTCTATCTTTCGTCATCGACAGGACCGGTCCCGGGATTGTGCTGGCCCCGGCCACTACCTCAGGCAGGACCGTCATGCCCGCCGTCGCCGCCATGGTTGGGACGGGATTGACCGCCGACTGCACTGGGCTGGAGATTGAAACCGACTCGGGACTGCTCCTACAAACACGTCCCGCCATAGGCGGCAATATCATGGCCACTATCACCACCCCGGACAAACGACCCCAGATGGCGACCGTCCGGCCGAGGACCTTCGCCATCCCCGAACCGGACCCTGGCAGGGAGGGCCGTGTCGTGGAGATGGCCCTCCCGGACCGCTGTTTCGAAAGCAGGGTCAAACCCCTTGAGCATGAGGCCTCCCCCGGGGACGATGTCAACATCCAGGACCGGGATGTGATCATCTCCGGCGGCAAGGGCATGAAGAGGGAGGAGAATTTCAGGCTTCTCAGGGAACTGGCCGAACTACTCGATGGGGGCGTGGGGGCAAGCCGGGCGGCGGTGGACAACAAGTGGATAGCCTACTCCCACCAGGTCGGCCTCAGCGGGAAGGTAGTCGCCCCGAAAGCCTACTTCGCCGTGGGCATATCGGGATCGGTCCAACACCTAGCCGGTATGCAGACCGCGGGACTCGTGGTGGCCATAAACAAGGACCCAGAAGCCCCTATCTTCCGTGCGGCCGATATCGGTCTCTGCGGCGATCTTTTCGATATCGTGCCCCGCTTGATAGAAGGTCTCAGGAACAGGAAGGGAGCCTCGGGATGACCCTTTACACGGTTGTCACGGAAGAAGTCGTAAGGGACCTAAAAAGGCTGGTAGGGCATCACAACGTGGCCCTGGAACCGGAGAAGCTCGCGTCCTATTCCCGTGATGAGGTCGCCCTGCAGTTCTGGGACAGGGAATACCGCGCCGAGGTGCTGGTCCTCCCGGAGAGCACGGACCATGTCTCGGCGGTCCTGGCCTATGCCGATTCCCGGAGGATACCCGTTACGCCCCGCGGCGCCGGGACAGGCCTCTCGGGTGGGGCGGTCCCGGCCTTCGGGGGCATCGTCATGGCCTTCGACAGGATGAACCACATCCTGGAAGTTGACCTGGAAAACCTTACCCTCACCGCCGAGCCCGGCGTGGTGACCGCCGAGATCCAGGCGGCCGCGGCCAGGCACGGCCTTGAGTATGCCGGGGACCCCTGCAGCGGCGACGCCTCCTTCATCGGGGGGAACGTCGCGGAGAACGCGGGGGGTAACAAGGTAATAAAGTACGGTACGACGGGAGCCAACGTGCTGGCCCTCGAAGTGGTCCTGCCTTCAGGGAAGGTGACCTGGTTCGGCGGTAAGAGGCGTAAGGATGTCACCGGCCTGGACCTGGTCCACCTCATGGTCGGTTCGGAGGGCATCCTTGGCGTTATAACCAAGGTGGTGCTCAAACTCGTCCCCCGGCACGAAAAAGTGGTCGACCTCCTCGTCCCCTTCCCGACCGTCGAAGAGGCTATAACCCTGGTCCCACGGGTCATGAGGGAACTCAAAATAACCCCCTCGTCCCTCGAGTTCATGGACAGGAACTCCCTCCGTATCGTTTCCAGGTACACTGGGAGCACGCTCCCCTTCCAGGAGGCCAGGGCCCACCTGATCATCCAGATAGAGGGCAACGATATGGACACCCTGTCGGACCAGTACGAGGACGTCGGCGACTTTTGCTTGGAGAACGGGGCCTTGGAAGTATTCGTGGCGGACAACCGTAATTTCCACGACCTCCTGTGGAAAACCCGAAAGAATATCGCCGAGGCGATCATCGTCTTTTACACAAAATACGCGAAGGAAGACCTAGTGGTCCCCACGGGCAACATACCCTCCCTCCTTAAAAGGGTCGATGAGGCTTGTCGGAAATACCGGCTCGAGGCCGTCAACTTCGGCCACGTCGGCGACGGGAACATCCATGTCAACCTCCTGGCGGGCGAAGAGAGCGAAGACTGGCATGAGCGGATCGAAGAGGCCAGGAGGGATCTATACCGATCGACCAGGGAACTCGGCGGCACCCTTTCAGGAGAGCACGGTGTGGGACTTAAGCGGAAGGACTACCTCGGGATGTTCCTGGACGAGACCCAGGTAGAGTTGATACGGGGTATAAAGAGAACCTTCGACCCCAACCTCATCCTCAACCCGGGCAAGATCGTCGATGCCTGAAGGTGCGGCCGCCTGATCCCGCTTCTCCTCTGGTATGATACGGGCGTCCGCGAGGGTCATTTCATAACTCCGGCAAGGAGGTGTGCCCCTAATGAAAGGCAAGACCTCCCTTTTCGTGGTCCTCTCGATTTTGTTCATCCTGTTCGCCCAAGGGGCCCTATGCGACCAGGAATGGTACGAGCGACCCCTTTCCCCCGGGGAAGTCCCGGGAGAAGGGCCCCGTTGGGGGAGCTGGTTTTTTGACGGCGAGGGGCGGTGGCTCAGGGAGGCGGTCGCTCCCGACGAGGGAGGAGCCACCAGGTTCTTCGCCGATGTCTACGGAAACTGGTACAGCCTGGACCTGGGCTCCCCCGGGGTCATCCAGCCGGTGAACCCCCCCGAATGGTACCCATGGGATGACACGCCTGAGAGGAGAGGCCTTCCCCCGAAGGGCAAGGACGAGGTTCTTTCAGGCGAGCCAAGGTATTCCTTCCGGATGGGGGAATGGGAGAACTTTTTCGGAGCCTGGTTCCGAAGGATAGATCCCCCCGGCCTCCCGCCCCTGGGTGTGGCCCACCTTATCGACAGCGAGGGCGGGTGCTTTGTCCTGGTGGTTTACCCGGGAGCTTCCCCGAGGCCCGTCGAGAAGTTCGGCTGGTTCACCGGTTTTCCCCCCGGCTGGGGAATAAAACCCAGGACGACGGTGCTGGTGGAGTTGGAACAGTAAGCCTGCCGCCCTTGGTGACGAGTGCTCCCGCCGCTTAAAGGACCGGTGTCCCCGCGGTCCACAAGGGTTGCCTGGCAGGGGTATTTTCCAAGCGACGTGCGTTGGTTTAGAGATCATCTTAGTCAGTCATGACCAGGAAGACCAAGAGTAGGGAGCCTCGTCCCTGTCCGGTCACAAGGCAGCACCGGCCGACTTGACAAATCCTTTCGGATACCCTATTCTTCGCCACGGTGGCAAAGCCACCGAAAACACTTTCTGGCAACAGAAGAAATGGGAGGCAGGATTTTGACAACACAGGGTACGGTAAAATGGTTCAACGACGCTAAGGGGTATGGATTCATCACAACCGACGACGGTAAAGATGTTTTCGTGCATTTCAGCGCCATCCAGGGTGAAGGCTTCAAGTCCCTCGCGGAAGGCCAGGCGGTTTCCTTCGAGATCACCGAAGGGACCAAGGGTCCCCAGGCCGCGAACGTCCAGAAGATCTAAACCGGAAAAATCGTTGATATGAAAAGGGCGGCACCCGGAAGGGTGCCGCCCTTCGTTTACCAGGGGTTGCCCGAAGGTATCCCACCCAAAAATGAAGCCTAGAACGTGGGGACCTTCATGCCTATTTCGTTATAGTACCTGGCTGCGCCGGGGTGCATCGGCACCGAGATGCCGTCCAGGGCCGTATCGAGGGTGATCAGCTTACCCTTGGCGTGGACTTTCTGAACATCGGCTATGTTTTCCCAGAAGGCCTTGGTGATCCTGTAGACAAGGTTCTCCGGGAGGTCAGCGTCGCAGACCCACATGGCCTGGACCGCCACGGTCTGGACGTCCTTGTCGACTCCCCTGTAGGTGCCGGCTGGGACGACGTCCTTGACGAAGAAGGGGTACTGGGCATGAAGCTCTTCGATCATGGCGTCGTCAAACTCGATGAGGGTCATGTCATGCAGGGTGGCAAGGTCCATTATCGAAGCCGTGGGGTAACCGGCGACGACAAAGCCGACATCCAGCTGCCCGTCCTTCATCCTCTCGGTGGTCAGGTTGAAATCGAGGAAGTCGGCGTTGACATCGGAGTACTTGTAGCCCAGTGTTTTGAAAATGAGGGAGACGTCGACCTGGACACCGGAACCGGGCGCCCCGACGGAGACTCTCTTACCGGGCAGGTCACGGATGGATGTCACACCTGACTTCTTCATGGCGATGGCCTGGACTGTCTCCGGATAGAGGGAAGCAATGGCGCGGACGTTCTTGTAGGGCGTCTGGAACATGAACTTGCCCTCGTAGGCGAAGGCAGCGACGTCGTTCTGGACCATGGCCATCTCGATCTGGTGGGTGCCGATCAGGTTAAGGTTGGCCTGGGACGCGTTGCCCGTCTCGGCGGTCATCTGGACGTCCGGGAGGGCCTTGCTGATCACGTCGGCCATGCCGCCGCCGATGGGATAATAGGTCCCGCCTGTGCCTCCCGTGGCAAGGGAGAGGAAGGTCTGGGCCGAAGCTCCCGCCGCCAGGGCCATAACCATAACCAGCGCTAGCGCGAAGATCTTTTTCATGGAACGATCGCCTCCTCTTTTGTGATCAGGTATCGAGTTCCGTACCTTTGACAGGTCCCGCAAGGCTGGATCTTGAAATCACCTCCCTGGAGGACTGCTCATAGGGCGATTCAATGCGGCCTCAATTTTAAACAAAAAGCAAGAAGGGTTCAAGTTCACCCCCGCAGGTCTCTTCGGCCGTGATCGGCCCATGATGATCCATATTACTCGCTCGGACCCTATTAGTATATACTTACAATGAACAACTTCGACGAGCCCGAGTGTCGGGCCTCTGGCCCCCACGCGGTAGGGGAGGAAGGGTTTTAACGATAATGCGGGACTTTTGGGGTTCGACAAGGAAAAACGTAACCGAACAGGAAGAGGCACCCGACCGGGCGCCCCTGAGCACTCACGGTGACGAAACAGCCCCCGGGCGGAAGGTAATGGAACTGTCGGTGACCGTCACCCTCACCGACGACAGCCAGATAGGCCGGTCCGCCCTCATCCTCGCTTCCACCACGGGGCCGGAAGAGGAGAGGGTCCTCAAGGAACAGATCGCCGGGTTCGGCTGGAAGGCCGTGGCGACCGAGGTCGGCGGCCTGGCCGGGGATCTCCCCCAGAAGATCACCAGGGCCGTCGTCGGGGCCGCCCTGAACGGTGAGATAGTCCGGAAAAATTCCAACGAGATGCACGCCCTGATGCATGCCGCCTTTGAGGCCATGAACGGGTTCATCTCGGTTGGTATGCTGGAGACGAGCATTGGCATGAAGATCGGCATCGTCCGGAACAGGCACTGGATCGCGGTAGCGGTTGTCGGCGATTCGGCCTACCATGCCGTCGCCCACCATGAGCGGTGCGGGCTGGGGGTAATGCATATCTGACCATCGAAGACCGTCCTTATTGTATTTTCCGGAGCCCTGTGTTACATTCCTTCCTTGTGGCAAGAAAAGAAAGTTTTCCCTTGGAGGTGCGCTCAGTGAAAAAGGATATCCACCCGAAGTACGGTGAATGCAAGGTGACCTGCGCCTGCGGGAACTCCTTCGTTACCGGTTCCACGGTCGAGGAGATAAAGGTAGCCGTCTGTTCCGCCTGCCACCCGGTATTTACGGGTAAACGGGGTACCAGGGTGTCCGAGGCCGGCAGGGTAGAAAAGTTCCAGAGGAAGTACGCTGGTACCCGCTTTGGAAAGATCCCGGAGGTCGAGGAAGAAGAGAAGAAGGACTGACAGCCGCACGTAAGAGGTGAATCCATGCCGATCGGTGTCCTGCTGTTGGCGAACACCCCCGAACCCGACAGGACCGTAGCCGCCGCCGCGAGGCTATGCTACAGCGACGCCTCCGCCGTGGAGATTGCCGAAGGCTTCAGGGAAGAGGATGTATCCCGATTTATCGGCCACCTGAGGTCCTCGGGGCACCTCTCCCCCTTCGAGCACGCGTCCTTCACTTTCGCCATCGACGGGATCAGCAGGGTCTGTTCCCACCAGCTGGTCAGGCACAGGATGGCCAGCTATTCCCAGCAGAGCCAGCGTTACGTTACCATGGAAGAACCGGAAGTGATAACCCCTCCGTCCCTGTCCTCCAACCGGGAGGCCCTGGCCCTTTTCACGAGGGTCGCCGCTGAGGCCCACGACGCTTACGGGAAGATGATCGGCTCCGGTATACCCGCCGAGGACGCCCGGTATATCCTCCCCCATGGTTGGGCCACGAAGATGGTTGTGACGATGAACGCCCGCGAACTGCATCATTTCTTCTCGGTGCGCCTCTGCCGCAGGTCCCAGTGGGAGATCCGGGATCTCGCCCGCAGGATGCTGATCCTGGCAAGGGAGAAGGCGCCCGTGCTTTTTTCGCTGGCGGGCCCCGATTGCCTTACCAAGGGTCGCTGCTTTGAGAGCAGACCCTGCGGGAGACCCTTTTCAAGCATGGAAGAGGTCCTCTCCGGATGCTAAAAGCCCTTCATTCCCTTTCCCTCGTCCTGGCCTATCTTCTTTCGGCCAGGGAGATACCCGTCGGGGGCCAGGCTGTCATCGAGGGTGTTCTCATGAGGGGGCCCGGCAGCTGGGCCCTGGCCGTGAGAGCCCCCGGAGGGGACATCTGGAAGAAGAAATGGGAATCCCTGCCCTGGAACTCCCCCTTCCCCTGGAACCTCCCGGTCCTCCGCGGTTTTGCGACGATGGCCGAGATGCTCGTCACCGGTTTCAGGGCCATTTCCCTTTCGGCCCAGGTAGCGTTGGGCGAGGACGAGAAGATAGGCTCCCTCGAGCTGATCGCCACCTTCGCCGTGGCCCTGCTCGGGGTAGTGGGGCTCTTCATATTGCTCCCCGTCTGGGCCTCCGACCTGGGGGTCAAGTACCTGAGTATGAGCCCTTTTTGGGGGAACATCATGGAAGGGGCGGCCAGGGCCGCGCTCTTCGTGGCCTACATCGCCATCATAGGGCTTTGGAAGGATATCGCCAGGGTGTTCGCCTACCACGGGGCGGAACACAAGACCATAAACGCCTGGGAGTCGGGAGCCCCGCTCGAGAAGGAACAGGTGTCCCGGTTTTCCAGGATACACTCCCGTTGCGGCACCTCCTTTCTCCTGGTGGTGGTCGCCGTGAGCGTCCTGGTCTTCGCCGCGGCCGGACGGGGGACCTTACTGTGGCGTGTCACCTCGAGGCTGTTGCTCCTGCCCGTAGTGATAGGCGTTTCCTACGAGGTGATCCGGTGGTGCTCGAAGAGCGGCACCCTGGGGAGGGTCCTGATGGCCCCGGCGCTCTGGCTGCAGTACCTGACCACGAGGGAGCCGGACCTGGGGCAGATTGAAGTGGCTTTGGCGGCGCTGGACCTCGCCCTCGAGGGGGAGGATGTCCCGAGGCGCCCCATGGAAGGTGAAAATTGATGATGAATATGGATGGGAAGCTGGACGAACTCGAAAGATCCCTCGAGGAGATCGAACGCAGGATGTCCGAGCCCTCGGCAGCTTCGAACCCGGGAGAGCTCCAGCGGCTCGGGAAAAAACGCTCCGAGATCATTGACATAGTGGAGGTCTACAGGGAATACAAGGATACCCGGACCAGGCTGGAAGAAGCCAGGGAACTCACCCATTCCGGGGACCCCGAACTCAGTGAACTGGCCCGGGAAGAGACGCGCGAACTCGAGCCGAAAATGGAGGAACTGGAGTCGCGGCTTCAAGTCCTCCTATTGCCTAAGGACCCCAACGATGACAAAAGCGTCATCGTGGAGATAAGGGCTGGAGCCGGGGGCGAAGAGGCCGCCCTTTTCGCGGGGAATCTTTTCCGGATGTACTCCCTCTTCGCCGAGAACAACGGGTGGGGCATCGAGGTCCTGAACACCAACGAGACCGGTATCGGCGGTTACAAGGAGGTCGTCTTCAGGATCGACGGCCAAGGAGCTTACAGCCAGCTCAAATTCGAAAGCGGCGTCCACAGGGTCCAGAGGGTCCCCGTGACCGAATCGAGCGGGAGGATCCATACTTCCACCGCGACGGTGGCGGTGCTTCCCGAGGCCGAGGACGTCGACGTCGAGGTCAGGCAGGAAGACCTCAAGATCGACACCTATCGGGCCAGCGGGGCGGGGGGACAGCACGTGAACATGACCGACTCCGCCGTCAGGATAACCCACCTTCCCACCGGCCTTGTCGTTACGTGCCAGGACGAAAGGTCGCAGATCAAGAACCGCATCAGGGCCATGAATTTCTTGAGGGCCAAGCTTTACGACCTCGAACTCAGGCAACAGCAGGAGAAGATGGCCGCCGAACGGAAGGGGCAGGTCGGGACGGGTGAAAGGTCCGAGAGGATTCGCACCTACAACTTCCCCCAGAATCGGGTGACCGACCATCGCATCGGCCTGACCCTTCACCGGCTGGACAGCATGCTCGAAGGGGACCTCCAGGAAATGATAAGCGCCCTGGTCATGGCAGACCAGGCGGAGAAGTTGAGATCCATGGAAGGCTGAGCCTTGAACCTTCGGGAAGTAAGAAAAGAAACCGCCGCAAGACTGGCCGAGGCCGGGGTCGAGAGCCCCCGGCTCGAGGCCGACCTCCTGATCCGCCACATCACGGGGTGGGAGCGGGCCAGCCTCTTGGCCCACCCGGAAAGGCTTTTCCCCGACGGCCTCCTCCCGGTCCTGGCGGAAGCCCTGGAAAGGAGGGTTGCCAGGGAACCCCTTCAGTACATAACCGGTGTCTGCGAATTCATGGGCCGAACTTTTCGGGTCGGCCCGGGTTGCCTGGTCCCCCGCCCCGAGACGGAACTGCTCGTGCTGGAAAGCAGGAAGTACTTCCGGGAGGGGACTTTCCTGGACTGGGGCACCGGTTCGGGATGCATCGCCGCCTCGATACTGCTCGAGAACCCCGAAAGCAGGTGCGTAGCCGTAGACGACAGCCCCAGGGCCATCGCCTGGGCATGGAAGAACTTCAAGGAAATGGGCCTCCTGGGAAGGTGCCTTCTCTGCCACAGCCCGTCCTTTGAAAGGATCCCCATGCCGCCGGGCGGCTTCGGGATGATCATCAGCAACCCCCCTTACATCCCCACCGGGGTGATCCCGGACCTGATGCCCGAAGTAAGCCGTTACGAGCCCCCCTGCGCCCTCGATGGCGGCGAGGACGGGTTCGACCATTACCGGGCCCTGGCACGGTGGGCGACGGCGGCCCTCGCGCCGGGGGGGACTCTCGTCCTCGAGATGGGAGGCGGCGAGCAGGCGGAGGAGTTGATTTCGATGACCCGGGGAGTGATGACGGTCCTGTCCGTGGTCAGTGACCTACGGGGAAGCGCCAGGGTGGTCGTTTTGAAGAGGTCGCCCTTCTGATACAATATGGTGAGTTTTCACGGAGATAAAACCTTACGTTCAGGAGGAATGGTCGATGGGAAAAAGGGAACTCGTGATCATAGGAGCGGGACCGGCAGGGCTCACGGCCGCCATCTACGGGAAGAGATCGGGGCTCGACGTCCTCGTCCTTGAAAAGGGGATACCGGGAGGACAGATAAACTCCACGGGCGAGATCGAGAACTGGACCGGTGTCCTGCACGCCAGCGGCGCTGAACTGGCCGACAGCTTCAGGGTGCACGCCGAACACTTCAAGGCCGAGTTCCTGGAAACGGAGGTCAGCAAGATAACCGTCGACGGCGGGAGAAAGGTCATCCATACCGATAAGGGGGAGATCGAGGCCGAGGCCGTCATCATAGCCACCGGGGCGAGCTTCAGGAGGCTGGGCGCACCGGGGGAGAAGGAGTTCACCGGCAGGGGCGTCAGCTACTGCGCGGTCTGCGATGGGGCCTTTTTTGAGGACCAGGAGATAGCCGTCATCGGAGGCGGCAACACCGCCGTGGAAGAGGCCGTGTACCTAACCCAGTTCGCCTCGAAGGTGTATATCATCCACCGGAGGGACAGCTTCCGGGCCGACCGGATGGCCACGGAAAGAGCCCTGACGAACCCCAAGATAGAGGTCCTGTGGAACTCCGTCGTTGAGGAGATCGCCGGGGAGGATATGCTCGAAAAGCTCGTCCTTAAGAACGTCAGGACCGGTGAGATATCGGAACTGCCTGTTTCGGGGGTCTTCGTCTTCACCGGCATGGACCCCAATATATCCTTCATGGAAGGCCTTGTCGAATCCTCGAAGGGCGGCTGGGTGTTGACCAACGAGAGGATGGAGACCAGCGTTGAAGGCGTCTTCGCCGCCGGCGACGTCAGGGACAAGTACCTGAGGCAGGTAATAACGGCCGCCGGAGACGGCGCGACGGCCGCCATGGCCGCTTCTTCCTATATATCGGAGCAACTGCACCTCCAGGGTATCCTCCTGGAGCCAGATCAGGTCACGGCCTTCTTCTTCTCCAGCATCGACGAGGTACAGGCTCGGCTTGCAACGAAGATCGAGGAGGGCACCGACGGCGGTATTAAAAAGGTGGTCCTCCTGGACGGCTACAAGAACAAGAGGATGGTTGAAAAGCTCGGCATCACGAACCTCCCCGTCATGGTGGAGTTCCGGAGGGGAAGGATCCAACGGTCGAAGCAGGTGGGGTCCCTGGAAGAGGCGGTGGAGTTCCTGTCGTGAAAGCCCCAGCCTCTCGGGGCGGTAATTGCCTTCGCGATCCTCGGGGGAGGTGCGAACCATGATAGTGACCGTTACGCTGAACCCGGCCGTGGACGAAGAGTGCCTCGTCCCGGAGTTCCGGCCGGGAAAGTGGTTCCGGGCCGGCCAGGTCAACAGGTCACCGGGCGGCAAGGGCATCAACGTCTCCTACATGCTATCCCAGGTAGATTACCCCTCGGTGGCGATGGGTTTCCTGGCGGGGTTCAACGGCGAGTACATCAGGGACGCCCTCAGGAGGCTCCACATAACCACCAACTTTATCCATGTCCCCGGTGAGACCCGTTCGAACGTCTACATCGTCGATGAGGTGGGGCACATCGAAACCGGCGTAGCGGAAAGCGGCCCCTACATCCCCGAGGAGGCCCTCGGCAGGTTCCTCTCAAACTACGACAGGATGCTCGTCAGGGCCCGGTTCGTGATGATCGGGGGCTCCCTCCCGCCGGGGGTCCCCCAGGATATTTACAGGGACCTGGTCGAGAGGGCCAAGTCCAAGGGGATCCCCACCCTGCTCGACGCGGCGGGACCGCCACTTCTGGCCGCCATTGAGGCCGGGCCGACTTTCGCTAGGGTGGACCACCGCTTTATGGCCTGGGTGGCCGGCATTTCGCTCACATCCCTGGACAACCTCATCGAGGTGGTCTCCCGGGTCCACGATTACGGGGTCGAATGGGCCGTCGCGTCCTACAGGAACTACGGCGCCGTCTTCTTCTCCCCCGAGGGGATCTACCTCGCGGAGTACGAGCGGAAGGGCCTGGCTTCGCTGTTCGCCTCCGATGACGCCCTGGTCGCGGGTTTCATGATCGCCCGGGAGGAAAGGATGAGCGCCGAGGATACCATACGCTTTTCCACGGCCTGCGCATGGGAGAATTCCCTCCGCGTCGAAAAGGGCTTCCGCGGCCGATCGGAGATAGATCAGCTCGCGACCCAGGTCCAGGTCGAGAAACTCGATTGACCCCATGGACAGCCGGGACCCATTGAGGGAGGTAGTGTTCGTCTGCTCGGGCAACACCTGCAGGAGCCCGATGGCCGAAGGGTTCGCGAGGCATTTCCTCAAGCTCCGCGGGCTGGACGACCGATGGAAAACCTCATCCCTGGGAGTCGCGGCTATCGAGGGGCTGCCCGCCACCGAATTCGCGGTCAGGGTGATGCTCGAACACGGTATAGACATCTCGGGGCATCGCTCGAGGCGAGCGGAGTCCTGGACCCCGCCGGGTGGGTCCCTGGCCCTGGGGATGACCAGGGAACACGTGGACCGCATGAAGAGGCTGCCTCTGGGCGAGGGTGCGACGATCCGCCTCCTGGGGGAGGCCTCGCTCCCCTTCTGCCGGGGCGATGCCTTGGAGGTGCCTGACCCCTTCGGGTCCGGCCTGCCCCGCTACAGGGAGGTAGCGGCGATCATCAGGGAGATGACCCTAGGTCTCGTACGCGGCCTCGGGACATGATGACGCCGCCCACGGCCGGAGCACTTCCCCGGGGGAGGAGCCGCCATTCCCGCATCGGGTTCTTTGCCTTAAAATAGCAGGCAAAGGATCCCATCAAAGACCCGGGAAGGAAGGCCTATGCGGAAACGGTTAACCGCCATCGGGTACCTCCTCGCGCTCTCCCTTTTTATCCTGTTCTCTTCATACCCTTGCGTAGCCGGCACGGAGGAACTGGACAGGGAGATCAAACTGGCCGATAAGGTCTCCGAGCAGGTTGAAAAGCAATGGGGCTGTGTGACAGACCCCGTCCGGGTGGCAAGGGTAGCCATGATCCTTTCAAGGCTGACCCCCTTCACCGAGCGGGACCTACCCTTCGAGGTCCGTCTCGTGGAGGAAAGAAGGCCGAATGCCTTTGCCCTCCCCGGCGGTAGGATATACATGACCACGGGGATGCTGGAGTTCTGCCGCAGCGACGATGAGGTAGCCTCGATCCTGGCCCATGAACTGGTCCACACCGACAGGAAACACGGGATGATCCAATCGTCAAGAAACCAGCGTCTGACCCTCGGGGCCCTAGCGGTGATCATCGCCACGGGGGGTTCCGGCGCGGCGCCGATCCTGGCCAACCTCGCCCAGGTGGCGATCATGAACTCCTACAGCAAGGACCTCGAGAGAGAAGCCGATTCAGAGGGACTGAATATCCTGTCACAGTCAGGATACGAGCCGGCCGGGGCCGTGACGGTGATGGAGAGGTTGCAGGAGGAAGAGATGAAGAGGCCCTATGTCGACCCCGGTATATACGCTGACCACCCCAAGACCAAGGATAGGGTGAGGAGCCTAGGGAACATCATCAGGGAAAAGGGGTGGCCCCTGGAGAGGAAGAAGGCCCTTCGTCTTTTGAGGGTGCAGACGCGCGAGGAGGGCGGCTCCCTCCTGCTCAGCATCGATGGGGAGCCGGTATGGCGGGCGCCAAAGGCCGAGGGAGCCTCTGAACTGATGAACAAGGTCGCTGTATCGCTGGACAAATACCTGCAGATGGAAACCTCGCCCTACGATATCTCCATCCAGGAGACCCGCGGCAAGAAAGCACTCAGGGTGGGCCTCGGGGTGATCGCCTACGAAAAGGACCTCCTCCCCGGTATGCCCTCGCTGGAGGAATTCAGGGAGAACATCCTGATGTCGCTCAACAGGGCCAGGATGATCCATCCTGTGGCCGATTACAACAGGTAGACGAACCCAAGGAGAGCCCCTTTCACAGGAGGCGATAAGATGTATCTTTCCCTTTACCGCCGGCACAGGCCGGGGTTTTTTTCGGAAGTCGTGGCCCAGGAAGCGGCGGTCAACCTTCTTCGCAGGGAAATAGCGAGCGGTAAAAACAGCCACGCCTATCTTTTTTCCGGCCCAAGGGGAAGCGGCAAGACCACCCTCGCCAGGATAGTCGCCAAGGCCGTGAATTGCCCCGACCGCGACGAAAAAGGAGAGCCCTGCGGGCAATGCCCCAGTTGCGTTTCCATCGCGTCGGGGGACAACCTGGACGTCATTGAGATCGACGGGGCCTCGAACAGGGGCATTGACGAGATAAGGGAACTCAAGGAGCATATCTCCCTTTCGCCCTTTTCCGGAAGGTTCAAGGTCTACATTATCGATGAAGTGCACATGCTCACCGAACCGGCCTTCAACGCGCTACTGAAGACCCTGGAAGAACCTCCCAGGACGGTGGTCTTCATCCTCGCCACGACGGAACCGCACAAGGTCCCGGCAACGATACGGTCCCGGTGCCAGCACATACCTTTTCACCGTATCCCCCTTCCCGCCATCGTGGAGACCATCAGGAAGGTGTCGGCCTTGGAAGGGGTGAATATCGAAGAGAAAGCCCTATGGGAGATAGCCAGGGAGTCCGACGGTTCGCTGAGGGACGCCCTTTCCTTGCTGGAGCAGGGGGTGACCACGGGCCTCCCGTCGGTCTCGCTCGAGGAGATCAGGGGCATCCTCGGGGGGGGCGGAAGGAGCGACCTGGAGAGACTCCTCCCCGCCCTTAGGGATGGGTCCCCCGAGGCGTTCAGGGGTTTCTCGGAGCTTTTCCAGCGCGGGCTGACGGCTGAACGCCTCCTGGAGGGCCTGTTCCTGCTTTTCAGGGATATTCTCGTCGCGGTCTTGTGGAAGGAAGAGGGGATCGACTCGCTGCCCCTTAACGAGGAGGAGAGGTCCTTCATCCTGGGCGAAGCTGGTCACTGGAGAGAGCCCGACCTCTGGAAGGCCCTTGATTTCTGCTCGGCCACCCTCCCCAGGGCACGGTACGGTCTCAAGGGGGAGGTTGTCCTGGGCATGCTCCTCGGGCTCTTCCTTGCGCCTGGGTCAAAAAGTGGACGTATTGAGCGGAAAAAGGAGGAGCCCCTGCCCGAGGGGGAGTCCCCCGCGAAGAAGGCGGCAGGGCCAGGGGTGATGAAAAAGGACGAAGAACCCCATCCCCCGGTGAAGGTCGAAACCCCCGGGGATATTCCGTCCCCGATCACCTCCACGGGCGCGGGAGATTGGGGGGATTGCGTCGCGGCGATGGCCGCCGATAACCTTCCCCTCTATTGCGCCTGCGCCTCCACGACCTCCGTAAAGGACGGGGATTCGCTGGTAGTGACCTTCCCCGAGGAGCAGCGCTTCTCCTTTGAACTGGCCACCTCCCCCAGGAACCTGGCGTACCTGGACTCGATAAGGCTCGATAGATTCTCGGGAGCGCCGATGGAACTGGCCTGCGGTGAGAGGTCGGTCCGGGTGGATGGGGATTCCCAAGGCGGGATCGATCCCTTGCCCGCTGATCCCGCCGAGGCCGTGCCTTCACCTTTCCCGGTCTTTCGGGTGACCCCTGCCGAGTTCCCCTCCCGCGGTCCCGATGGCGACCGGCGCGGGGGCAAGGTGGGAGAAAAAAGACAGGATCGCCTCATGGAGATACAGAAAACCTTCAACGCCGAGTTATACGTCCTCAAGGACGAAACCGCCGAAGGATCGGAAGAACCCGAAGGAGGGGCGGCCGAATAGTGGGAAAACCTTTCGTCCATCTTCACGTGCATAGCGAATACAGCCTCCTCGACGGCGCGATCCGCTGCGGGGACCTCGCCGGAAGGGCCGCCCTCTGGGGAAGCCCCGCCGTGGCCCTCACCGATCATGGCGTCCTCTACGGCGCGGTCGAATTCTACGAGGCCTGCCGCAAGGAGGGGGTCAAACCCATCATCGGTTGTGAACTCTACGTTGACCCCAGGGGACATACCCTCAAGGAACGCATGGGGAGGTCCTACCATCTCATCGTTCTCGCGGAGGACCAGGAAGGGTACCAGAACCTCGTCAAACTGGTCTCCCTTGCGAACACCGATGGTTTTTACTACCGCCCCAGGGTCGATCACGATCTACTCTCCCGTTATTCCAAGGGTCTTATCGCCAGTTCGGCCTGTCTCGCCGGCGAGATACCGAGCCTCATCCTCGAGGGGTCCGAGGAGGAAGCGCTACAGAGGGCCATGCTCTACCGCGATATCTTCGGCGAGGGCAACTTCTTCCTCGAGATAATGCACAACGGGATCCCTGAGCAAGCCGTCGCGAACAGGGCGCTGATCAGGATGTCCTCCCAGACCGGCATCCCACTGGTTGCCACCAACGACGCTCATTACCTGGAGGCGGGGGACGCCTCCTGGCATGACGTTCTGCTCTGCGTCCAGACGAACGCCACGGTGAACGCCCCCAGCCGGTTACGCTTCGGCGCCGACGACTTCTACCTCCGCTCCCCGGAGGAGATGTGGTCCCTCTTCGGCAACGATGTCCCCCAGGCGCTCCAGAACACGGTCACTATCGCCGAGCGCTGCAACGTGGGTTTTTCCTTCAGCTCTTACCGGTTGCCCAGGTTCGAGGTCCGGAAGGGGTCCAGCCTCGAGGAGGAACTCAGCATAAGGGCCCGCGAGGGGCTACAGGCCCGTTTCAGTGGTGAGGTTGTGCCCGTTGGATACAGCCAGAGGCTCGACTACGAACTCCAGGTCATAAACCAGATGGGGTTCGCCGGTTACTTCCTCATCGTGTCCGACATAATCAACACCGCCAAGGAGGAAGGCATCCCCGTGGGTCCCGGCAGGGGTTCCGCGGCCGGGTCACTGGTCGCCTATTCCCTGAGGATCACCGAGATCGATCCTCTAAGGTACGGCTTGCTCTTTGAGAGGTTCCTCAATCCTGAAAGGATAAGCATGCCTGACATCGACACCGATATATCCGACCGGGGCAGGGATCGGGTCCTCGAGATCATCGTGGAAAAGTACGGGCGCTCCCACGTAGCGCAGATAATTACCTTTGACCGGATGAAGAGCAGGGCGGCCATACGCGACGTGGGAAGAGCGCTGGACATGAGGTATCCCGATGTTGACAGGATCGCCAAGTTGGTGCCTTCGGGGGCCGCCTCCATCGAAGATGCCCTTCAGCAGTCCCCCGACCTGAAGCAGGCCAGGAAGGAGGACCCTTCCGTGAACTTGCTGTTGGACTACGCGTCGAAGATCGAGGGGTTGGCCCGGCACTGCTCACAACACGCAGCGGGCATCGTGATAACACCGGAGCCGCTGACGGACGTGGTCCCCATCCGGAGGATAGGGGAAGAGCAGATCGTGACCCAGTACTCTATGGAACCCCTGGAGAGCCTGGGCCTAGTGAAGATGGATTTCCTGGGACTCCGGACGCTTTCGATGATCGAGGAGGCTCTCTCGAACATCCGGCGGAACGGTAAGGAGGCGCCGGACCTTTATTCCATCCCACCCGACGACAGGGCCGCCTTCGACCTGCTCTGGCGTGCCGACACCCTGGGCATTTTCCAACTGGAATCATCGGGCATGAGGCAGCTGCTCAGGCAGGTGCGCCCCGACTGCTTCGAGGACCTCATCGCCGCTCTCGCCCTCTATCGTCCCGGCCCCCTGGGAAGCGGTATGGTCGAGCAGTACATCGACTGCAAGCACGGCCGGAGGGAGATATCCTGGCTTCATGACAACCTGAAGGAGATCCTCAGGGAGACCCACGGCATGTTCCTGTACCAGGAGCAGGTCATGCAGTGCGCGGCGACCCTTGCGGGTTACACCCTCGGGGAGGCCGACCTGCTCAGGAGGGCCATGGGTAAAAAGCAGGCCGACGTCATGGAGACCCAGCGGAAGCAGTTCGTGGAAGGATGCGCGGGTAACGGCGTCAAGGCCTCTGACGCGGAGCACATCTTCAACATAATCCAGGAGTTCGCCGGGTACGGCTTCAACAAGTCCCACAGCGCGGCCTACGCGATGATCACCTACCAGACGGCCTACCTTAAGGCCCATTACCCCTGCGAGTTCTACGCGTCCTTCCTTTCGAGCCATATCCACTCGAAACTGGACGTGCTCGCGAACCATATCAGGACCGTCAGGAATTCCGGAATAAAAGTCCTCCCCCCCGATGTCAACCGGTCGGAGGCCAACTTCAGCGTCGACCGGGATGTTATCCTCTTCGGGCTGGGCGCCGTCTCCAAGATGGGACAGCCGACGGTGGAACAGATAATCGGAGCGCGCGAGGCGGGGCCCTACCTTTCCCTCTGGGATTTCATAAACCGCGTTGACACTAGGATCGTCGGCAGGGCGGTCATGGAGAACCTGATCAGGGCCGGCGCTTTTGACTCGATCACCCCCAATAGGCGGCAACTCATGGAATCCCTGCCGGGCATGTTCGAACTGGCCCAGAGGAGGAATGACGACTGCCACAGCCAGCAGTTGCTGGGGCTTGAGGACCTGTCCGAGGAGGAGGGCCCCGTCCTCCTAGAAGTGGAGGATTATGACCTCCACACGAGGATGGAGATGGAAAAGGAAGCCACGGGACTTTATATTTCAGGGCATCCCTTTGACAAGTACGAAAAAGAAGTGCTGCCCTATACCACCTGCTCCATTACCGACCTTTCCTTCTGGAGGTCCGAAGACTGCACCGCGGTGGTCGCCGGGATACTGGCCGGGGTCCAGGAGAAGTTCACCAGGAAAGGCGACCGCATGGGCATCCTGGAGCTGGAGGATTCTTCCGGCAAGGTAGAGGTTATCTGTTTCCCCAGGACCTGGTCGTCGATCGTGCCCCCGGAGAAGGGGAAGGCCGTCGTTGTGAAGGGATCGCCCAGGACCAGGGACGGCCTGTCGCTGATCGCCGAGAAAGTCATGGCCCTCGATGAGCTGCATGGTCTCGCCAGGAAGTGGCTCCGCCTGAGGGTCCTCGATGACGGAGCCTCATCGAAGGGGAGGCTCAGGGATATCTACAGGGAACTCAAGGGGCACCCCGGTGAGGCCGGCGTCCTGCTGGAGGTGCCCCTGGAAGGGGTTAAGGCCCTCCTGAAGGTCAGGGACGTTTTTGTCGAACCCTCGGCGGATCTTTTCGCCCGGATCTCCGAGTTATCGGGCGGTAGCGTCGAAGTGGTATAAAATAATGGGGTCGTCCCCTCGAGAGGGGCACCGGGAGGGAGGAGCATGGCCGTGGAGAAGGAAGATAAGCCTTCGGTGCTTTCTGATTTCGTCGTGGTAAAGGCCCTGGAAAACGGGGTCTCCGTGATAGGCATGACAAGGGGGCAGGAGACGAAGTTCGCGCACTCAGAAAAGCTGGATGCCGGCGAGGTGTGGATCGCCCAGTTCACGGAGTTCACCTCGGCCATGAAAATAAGGGGCAGGGCCCACATACTCACGGCCCACGGAATCGTCGAAAGCGGGAGGAAGAATGAGGAAACGGGCTAAGATCGTTTGCACCCTCGGGCCGGCCTGCGAGGATCGTGAAGTTCTGAAAAAAATGGTTCAGGCGGGCATGGACGTGGCCCGCCTGAATTTTAGCCATGGTGACCGCGGAACCCACGGGTTCCACCTGGACAGGGTGAGGAGGATCGAGGAGGAACTGGGGCGGCCCATCGGCACCATGATAGACACCAAGGGACCCGAGATCAGGACCGGGACCCTCGAGGGGCACCGCCCGGTGATGATAAAAAGCGGGAGCACGATAATACTGACCGCTGAACCCCTTGAGAAGGGGGACGCCTCCAGGGTCGGCATAAGCTACCCCGGCCTTCCCGGCGAGGTCGGCCCTGGGCAGGATCTTTTTATCGACGACGGCACCCTTCATCTCATCGTGGAAAAGGTCGAGGGAAAGGATATCGCCTGCCGCGTGAACGTGGGCGGTGAACTGGGTGAAAAGAAGGGCCTCTCCGTCCCGGGCGTTAAAATGTCGCTGCCGATCCTCACCCCCAAAGACATAGAGGATATCCGCTGGGCCGTAGGTAAAGGCATGGACTTCCTGGCGCTCTCCTTTGTCCGCGACCGTTCGGACGTCATGGACGCGCGCCGGGTTTTGGAAGAGATCGGGGGCGACCTCAGGGTGATCGCCAAGATCGAGACCCGCGACGCGGTGGACAACCTGGAGGAGATCATTGAAGTGGTGGACGGTATGATGGTGGCCAGGGGCGACCTGGGGGTCGAGATCCCCCTCGAGGATGTCCCCCTAACGCAGAAGGCGATCATCGACCGGTGCCGTTCTCACGGCAAGCCCGTCATTGTGGCCACCCAGATGCTGGATTCCATGATAAGGAACGTGCGGGCCACGAGGGCCGAGGCGAGCGATGTCGCCAACGCCGTCCTAGACGGTGCCGATGCCCTGATGCTTTCGGGTGAGACGGCCAACGGGGCTTACCCGGTGTTGGCGGTGAAGACCATGGCCATGATCATCGGCAGCACTGAAAAAGGGGGATCCCCGTGGAGAAAGCCCTTCGTCTGCCAGGCGGGCGTACCGGGGATCCCCGACGCTGTCAGCAAGGCCGCGGGGATGATATCGGACCAGATGAAGGCCCAGGCGGTCCTTTCACTCACCCAAAGCGGCGTGACAGCCCAGATGGTCAGCAAGTACAGGCCCGCGGCCCCCATTATCGGGGCGACCCCCAACCGGGAGACCTTGAGGTACTTGACCCTGGTCTGGGGGGTCGAGCCTCTCCATGTCCCCGAGGAGAAGGTCCTCGAGACGGCGCTAACGTCGGCCATGGAGACCGCCCGTAAGGAGTCGCTCCTGAAGGAGGGCGACATGGTGGTGGCCACCGCGGGGTACCCCATAGGCAGCCCGGGGAGCACGAACTCGATCCAGGTCCTGACCGTGGCCAAGACCCTCTTGAAGGGGCTCTCCCTCTTGAAGAAGGATGCCTCCGGGGTGGTTGTGAAGGCCCTGACAGGCTCCGAGGCCGATGCCAAGATGAAGGACGGGGCGATACTGGTGACAAGGCAGACCGATAAGGAATACATACCGGCCATGAGAAAGGCCTCGGCCATAATATGCGAAGAGGGCGGCCTCACGAGCCATGCCGCCATCGTCAGCCTCGAGCTCAGGATACCCTGCATCGTCTCCGCCACGGGGGCCCTGGCCGTCCTGGAGGACGGCATGACGGTGACCGTGGATGGGAGGCGCGGTGTAGTGCTCGGAGGCGCGGTCCGGCTCCATTCCGATGGTGATTGAGCGGAGAGGGGCCTCATGGCTCCGACGGGCCCTTTCTAAAACACTCTCCCCCCGGCTGGACATCGGGTGGGAGGATATAACCGAAAGCCAAGGGAGGATGAGCGCCGTCTTGGTGCCTCTCTTCCCGAGGGAGGAGGAGCTCTTCCTGCTCTTGGTGGAGCGGTCCGATTCCCTGAAGCGTCACCCGGGACAGGTGGCTTTCCCCGGCGGGGCCCGGGAAAAACCGGACAGGGGCCCCGTCGAGACCGCCCTGAGGGAATTCACCGAAGAGACGGGGATCCCCGCGGAAAGGGTGGAGGTCGTAGGCGCGCTTCCCGAGGTCAGGGTCTATTCCAGCGACTTCACGATCTTCCCGGTGGTGGGGTACCTGCCCTCGGGGGTGGCCCCCGGAGACTTGTCACCCGACGGGAACGAGGTCAAGAGGGTACTGGAGGTTCCCCTAAAGCAGCTGGAACGACCGCCGAGGACAGAGAATTCCGCCGGTGAGGGGCAAGACTTCCCCTTTCCTGTTTACCGGCTCGATGACGGGGTTATTCTGTGGGGTGCTTCGGCCCGGATCATCCTCGACCTCACACGATCACTTCGCGACTCAAAGGGCGGGACACGATGTCCCTGATAGGCGCCCATGTCTCCGTCGCCGGGGGGCTCTGGAAGGCTATTGAAAAAGGGGAAAGCCTGGGCTGCGAGGCCATCCAGATATTCACCAAGAACCAGCTTCAATGGCTGGCCCCACCCGTATCGGAGTCCGTGGCGTCAAGGTTCATGGCCGCCTGGGGCCGTAGTTCAATAAAAAAGGTAGTGGCCCATGCCTCCTACCTTCTGAACCTGGCTTCAGGCACGGAGAAGCGGGAAAAAAGCATCGCCGCCCTCGCCGAAGAGATCGCCCGCTGCGAGACGCTGGGGATCGAGGACCTGGTCCTTCATCCCGGTTCTCACCTTGGGCGGGGTCTGGAGTACGGGAGGGAACGGGCGGCCGAGGGCCTGGCGCGTTCCCTCGAGCGGACCGCCGGGATGAGGACGAGGGTCCTACTGGAGACCATGTCCGGCCAGGGCCATTCCGTCGGCTCGACAATAGAGGACTTGGCATGGATACTTGAAAGGGTGGGGGACCCTTCCCGTGTCGGGGTCTGCCTCGACACGTGCCACCTTTTCGCCGGCGGGTACGAACTGCGGGGCCGGTCCTCCTATGACCGCTTCGTCCGGGCGGTGGAGAAGCATATCGGCCTGGGAAACGTCGGGTGCTGGCATTTGAACGATTCCACCGCCGAGATGGGTAGCCACATAGACAGGCATCAACATCTCGGGGAAGGCTTCATAGGGCTCGAACTTTTCTCGCGCATCGTCACCGACCCCCGGTGGGAAGACACTCCCTGTTTGCTGGAGACCCCCAAGGGCCTTCCCGGAGACAGCGGTAACCTGGCCCTCCTGAGAAAACTGAGGGGCCGTTGAGTGAGAATATAGTCGGAACGATCGTCGTAAAAGGGAGGCGATCCTGTTGACTTCGAGATACCCGGAGATGAGCGTCGACACGGCCATGATCACAAGGAACGCTGAAAAGGTGGTCGGCCTCTGCTCGGGAAAGGGCATATCGGTATGGGGGGTCACAAAGGGCTTGAGCGCCCACCCGGCGGTAGCATCGGCCATGCTGGACGGCGGTTGCGTGGGGCTTGCCGACAGCCGCGTTGACAATATCAGGAAACTCCGCCTTTTCGGGTTTCGGCACCCCATGATGCTGCTGAGGATACCCATGCCCGGCGAAATGACCGATGTGGCCGAAAATGTCGACTGCTGCCTTGTCTCCATGCCGGCATCGGTGCTGATGCTCGATCGGGCCTGTGATGAGGCCGGGAGTGAGGTAGGCATCATCGTCATGGTCGACCTGGGGGACCTCCGCGAAGGGATCTGGCCGGACGGCGTGGAAGAGATGGCCGACGCTCTTCTTCAATCCCGCAGGACCCGTTGCCTGGGGGTCGGGAGTAACCTTGGATGCCTGTCGGGGGTGCTCCCATCGACGACGAACCTCTCGCTCCTGGTCAGGATCGGCGGGGAGCTCTCCACCCTTCTCGGCCATCCCCTGGAAGTGGTCTCCGGGGGCGCGACATCCTCCCTGTCCCTGGTCGAGGACGGCACGATGCCCGAAGGTGTCAACCAACTGAGGGTGGGGGAGGGTATCCTGCTAGGGACGGATGTCACGGGGAACAGGGTGATCCCCTACCTTGAGAGGGACGCCATAAGGATCACCGCCGAGGTAGTGGAGGTCAGGAGGAAGCCCTCGATGCCGATAGGGAAGACGGGGGCCGACGCTTTCGGGAACATCCCGGTTTTCCAGGACAGGGGTACGAGGCGGCGGGTCATCGTCGCCATGGGACGGCAGGACGTGAGGCCCGAGGGGCTGACGCCCATCGGTCGAGGGTTTGAGATCATAGGGGCTTCCAGTGATCACTTGACCCTCGACGCGGAAGATTTCGAGGGCCCCCTCAACCTGGGCGATACCATTTCCTTCGCTGCCGATTACGGCGCCATGCTGGCGGCCGCCACCTCGCCCTATGTCAGGACGAAGATCATAAAGAAATAACCCCTTGGGAGTGATCCCTTGTCCGGAATACTCGAGTTCATCCGTTGGCAAGACTTTATTGACATCATCGTCATAGCCTTTATAGTCTACAGGCTGCTCCTCCTGCTCATGGACACCCGAGCCATGCAGCTTGTAAAGGGCCTTTTCGTCATCGGCCTTTTTTACGCCACGGCCCGGTTCCTGAAACTGGCGGCTCTGACCTGGATTCTCGGAAGGCTTCTGGGGGTCTTCATCCTGGCTATTCCCATAGTGTTCCAGCCCGAGATCAGGAGGATGCTCGAGGAACTCGGGCGGGGGAGCATCTGGAGACGCCGCCAGGCCGAGGAGAGAGCATCCCAGTTGACCGAGGAGATCACCAGGGCCATCCTTTTTCTCCAGAGCAGGAAGATGGGCGCCATTTTGGTCTTTCAGAAAGACACCGGTCTGAAGGACATCTGGCGGTCGGCCGTCCAGATCGAGGGGGATGTATCCCAGGACCTGATCATATCGATATTCTGGCCCGGGAACCCGCTCCACGACGGCGCGGTGATACTGGACAACCGGAAGATAATCGCAGCGGCCTGCTACTTGCCCCTCACGGAGAACAGCAACCTATCAAGGTGGATCGGTACCCGGCATCGGGCGGCCCTTGGTGTTTCGGAGGTCTCCGACGCCATGGCCCTTGTCGTGTCGGAAGAGCGGGGGGAAGTGGCTTTGGCCATCAACGGTCATCTTTCGAGGGAATTGAAGGAAGGGCAGATCAGGAGGCTCCTCATGCACTACTACACCCGGGCCGCCGGCGCCGCGACGGCCGTTGAGGGTATCAGGGAAAGACTGGGGTCGGTATTTTCCCGGGGAGGACCTGATAATGATGAGATCGATTGACCGCCTCCTCACCTCCCGGCTCTTCCTCAAGGTGTTGTCGGTGCTGGTGGCGGTCCTGGTCTGGTTTTACCTGGCCTCGGACCGGGGGACCGAGGTCGTGAGGACCGTGACGGTGCCACTGGAGTTCCTCAACGTCCCGGCCGACATGTCGGTGACCAGCGGGGTCCGCGACGTGGACATCCAGGTATCGGGCACGAGGGAGGATACCCTTCTGAAGATGGACACGATCGCCTCCCAGGTGGACCTTAAAGGTTTAGGGCCGGGGTCGTACCGCCGACCCGTCCAGGCCATCCTTTCGTCGGGGCTGAGGCTCGTCGAGGTTTCCCCGCCTTTCGTGGATTTCGACCTCACCCGGTTGGTGTCGAGGACCCTGCCCGTCAAGATCCTCCTTCCCGAGGACCTGCCGCCCGAATACCACCTGGAGGAAGAGAGGGTTGAGCCACGGGAAGTCTCCGTCAAGGGTCCGGAGCAGATGATGGCCTCCCTGGACAACGTCTGGGTGGCTCCCACCGTGGAACAGCTTCTCCGGGAGAAGGAGCTCTCCCTGCCGGTCATACCCTATCCCGGCAGCGACCAGAGGTCGCCCTTCATGATTGAACCGGCCGTGGCTGACGTGTCCTTGCAGTTGATCAAGGAGTTTCCCAGGAAGATCGTCCCGGTGAGGGTTGAACTGAAGGGTGAACCGGGTCATGACTTCCAGGTGGAAGCGGTGGTGGTGGACCCGCCGGAACTGACGATCCAGGGCCCCTTTGAGTCGATAGAACGGATCGACCAGGTCAACTTGGCCCCCATCGACATCACAGGGCTCGCTTCAGATATTAGCGAGGTCGTGACCGCGCCGGACCCCACCGATGACGCGCAGATCGTGGATGTGCCGTCGGTCCGGGTGAGGATCCTTCTGGCCCCAAGGACGGAGAGAAGGCTTTACGCGAAGATACCCGTCCGGCTTACCGGCAGGAGCATATACCCTGGCTGGAGGGTGGAACCCTCCGAGGTGAATGTCATCCTTCAGGGCCCGCCTTCGCAGTTGGATTCCGCCGAGGTCGAAGGAAGTCCCCTGGACGTCTTCGTTGACGTGACCAACCTGGTCTCCCTGAAGATCACCGTACCCGTGAAGGTGACTTTGCATGCCAGGGGGGTTACCTTGGCCGAGGTCGACCCACCCAACGTAACGGTCTACGCGTTGACGGAGTAGGATCAAGGAAAGGAGTGTGCCGATGCTGGGTCCCTTGGGAAAAAGCCGCTGCCTCTTCGGTACCGATGGTGTCAGGGATGTGGCCAACCGGGGCCTCATGACCCCCGAGATGGCGCTGCGGCTCGGCCGGTCTTACGCTCTTTTTCTCATCGAGAGGGGGATATCCCGCCCGACCATCGCCGTCGGTAGGGACACAAGGCGCTCCGGGTCCATGATCGAAATGGCCCTGGTCTCGGGTTTGCTCTCGGCCGGGGCCGAGGTGGCCTCCCTGGGGGTGATCCCGACCCCCGGCGTGAGCTTCGCCGTCAAGAGACTATCCTGTGACGGCGGCGCCGTGGTGAGCGCCTCCCACAACCCCTTCGAATACAACGGAATAAAGTTCCTGGGCAAGGATGGCGGAAAGTTGGGTGACGATGACGAGGCGGAGATCGAGGATTACCTGGCCGATGTCGTTTTCGATGAGTGGAGGCCCACCGGGTCGTCGATAGGTTCCGTCTCACCCAAGCCGGAAATCCTCCGAGAGTATGCGGAGAACCTCGTAAGGACCTGTTGCCTTGGCGCGGACCCGGGGCTCTCCATCGTGGTCGATTGCGCCCACGGGGCCGCCTCAGAGGCGGCCGCCCTGGTCTTCGGGAGGTGTTTCAACAAGGCCGTCTTCATCTCCGACAGGCCTGACAGGTACAATATCAATGACGGCTGCGGAGTGATCCACATTGAAAATGTAGCCTCCAGGGTCCTTTCCGGGGGCTATTCCCTGGGTATGGCCCTTGACGGCGATGCCGACAGGGTTCTTTTCGTCGACCCCAGGGGCAGGGTCATCGACGGTGACATCATTCTCTGGGTCCTCGGGAGATGGCTCCTTTCAGAAGGGAAGCTCGGCAACGGTGTCGTTGCGACGGTAATGAGCAACAAGGCCCTGGAGGAGAGGCTCTCCCAGGAAGGGATAACGCTTAGACGCTGCCCCGTCGGAGACAGGTACGTGCTGGACGCGATGAGGTCGTCGGGTTCGAACCTCGGCGGCGAGCAGTCGGGCCATATCATCGCCGGCGACTTCTTCCCCACCGGCGACGGCCTTGGTTCCGGCCTTCTTTTCCTCTCGGCATGCGCCCGGCTGGGAGAGGATACGGACACCCTGGTCGATCGGTTCGGAAGGTACCCCCAGGTACTAAAGAATTTTCAAGCCCGTGACAAGGACGCCTTTCTCGACCACCCCGAAGTTCGGAAGGCCATCAGTAAAGCCTCCCTCGACCTGGGGGACCTGGGCAGGGTAATGGTCAGGCCCTCCGGTACGGAACCGCTCGTGCGTGTCCTCGTTGAGGCCAGGGATGGCGCCTTGCTGGAAGCGGTTTCGGGGGCGCTCTTTGAAAGGATAGCGAAGGTCGCCCCGGGCGCCGCTTCCGGCAGCTTTGGGGGAGGTGGGTTGCCTTGATGGGGGACAGGGACAGAAAATGTCTTTTCCCCGTGGCGGGAATGGGCACGAGGTTCCTTCCCGCCACGAAGGAAATACCCAAGGAGATGCTCCCCCTAGTCGACAAGCCTCTCATCCAGTACGGCGTCGAGGAGGCCGTCCGGTCGGGCTGCGGAGAGATCGTATTCATCACCGGGAGAGGTAAAAGAGCCATTGAGGATCACTTCGACAGGTCCATCGAGCTTGAGCAGTTGCTCCTCGAAAAGGGCAAGGCCGACTGCGCCCGGCTCGTGAGGGAGATAAGCGAGATGGCCGATTTCGCCTATGTGAGGCAATCCGAACCCCTCGGGTTGGGGCACGCCGTCCTCTGCGGCGAATCCTTCTGCAGGGGAGAGACTTTCGGGGTCATCCTTCCTGACGACGTAATGATCAGCCCGCCGGGGTCGCCGCCCGTGCTCGAACAGCTTTTCCTGGTTCACCAGAGGTTGGGGGGTTCCGTGGTCGCCCTCGAGGAGGTTCCCCTGGAGGAGGTCGGCAGGTACGGGATGATCAGGGGTGAACCGGTCGAAAAAGGCCTTTTCAGGATAGAGGATCTTGTGGAAAAACCCAGGCCCGGTGGGGAACCAAGCCGTTACGCGGTAATGGGCCGCTACGTCCTTTCGCCGACGGTTTTCGGTCACTTGAAGAGTTCCCACACCGGGGCCGGGGGTGAGATACAGCTCACCGATGCCTTAAAAATCCTGGCGAAGGATGAGCCCCTCTGGGGGGTCCTGTACGAGGGCGAGAGGTTTGATTGCGGGACCATGGAGAGCTGGCTGAAAGCCACGCTGGATATGGCCCTGGCGCGAGAAGATCTGCGGGACATCGTGCTTGATGAACTCAATCGACTCGGGATCCTGGGAAGGGGGTGATGGGGCGGCGGTGGTGAGGGTGGGAAAGCGCGGTCATCCCAGCGCCAGAACTGGCCAGGCCAGTTGACGAGGTCCGGGGAGCATCGAAAATTCGGCGGATGCCCCGGTGGCCCCGACGGAAGGGCCACGAAGCCGCGCCACAAAACCGGGGAGCGATCGCCGGGACAAAAGGGGCGGCATCCGTTTTTTTTTGTGTGACTGAAAGGCGGTGCCCAGAAAGTAATGTGCGGGATTGTCGGTTATGTCGGCGGACGGGAAGCCCGGGAAGTCCTTATCGACGGGCTCAAGAGGCTTGAGTATCGAGGCTATGACTCGGCGGGCCTTGCCCTTGGGTCAGGCAAAGACCTCCTCATCATCAAGGAGGTCGGCAAGGTGGAAGACCTCGAGAGGATGCTTAAGGAGGTCCCCGCGGGTTCCCACCAGGGGATCGGTCACACGCGCTGGGCCACCCATGGCGGGGTCTCCCGGGTCAACGCCCACCCCCATAAGGACGGCAGCGGCCGGTTCGCCCTGGTGCACAACGGGATCATCGAGAATTTTTTAGAACTCAGGGATGAACTCAAAAGAGAAGGTGTGGTCTTCCTCTCCGAGACGGACACGGAGGCTATCGTCCATCTCGTTGCAATGTCCTTCTCCCGGACGGGTGACATCCTGGAAACGCTGGTATACCTCCAGAAGAGGCTGAGAGGGACCTTCGCCCTGGCGCTGATGCAGCAGGGCCGCCCCGACACTATCTACGCCATCCGGAGGGGTTCCCCCCTCGTCCTGGGGTCGGGCGAGGGGGAGGCTTTCTGCGCTTCGGACATCCCGGCCTTCCTCCCCTACACCAGGAGGATCCAGTACCCGGAGGAGGGCGATATAGCGGAGATCTCCCCGGGCGGGATCAGGATCTGGGATGAGAAGGGCCGTCCCGTTGAGAGGCCCTCTGTTACCGTCGACTGGGATGTGTCGTTGACAGAGAAGTCTGGTTTTTCCCACTACATGCTCAAGGAGATCCACGAACAGGGGACGGTGCTCCGCCGTTCCCTGAAGGGAAGGATCGTCGACGGGAAAACGACGATATCCGGAGAACTGGGCTGGGACGTCGAGATGGTATCCAAATGGAAGAAGATCCATATCGTCGCCTGCGGGTCCTCCTTTTACTCAGCCCTGGTGGCCGAAAGGCTCCTGGAAAAATGGACTGACCTAGATATCAAGGTGGACATTGCCTCGGAGTACAGGTACCGCCCTGTCGCTTGCGACCCCTCGACGCTGGCCGTTTTCGTCTCTCAGTCCGGCGAAACGGCGGATACGCTGGCCGCCCTGCGCAAGGCAAGGGCCGGCGGGGCCCACTGCCTGGCCATAACCAACGTGAGAGGTTCCACTTTGACCAGGGAGGTTCACAGCCTGTTACTCCTCAAGGCCGGCTCGGAGATAGGCGTGGCGGCTACCAAGAGCTTCATCGGTCAGTTGGCGGCCCTTTTCCTGGTGGCCCTACAACTGGGGAGCATGAGAGGGAGCCTGGCGCTCCACGAAGAAGAACGGCTGGTCAACGAACTGGTCCGTATCCCCCACAAAGTGGAACTCCTCCTGGAGAAAGAGGGCGAGGTCAGGGAGATCGCGAGGGAATACGCAGGGAGTAAGAACATGCTTTTCATCGGCAGGGGGATATCCTTCCCCGTCGCGCAGGAGGGCGCCCTCAAGCTGAAGGAGGTTTCCTACATCCACGCCGAGGCTCTCGCCGCGGGGGAGATGAAGCACGGCCCCATAGCCCTGCTGGAGCCGGGGGTGCCGGTCCTGGCGGTCATACCCAGGGACAGCCTTTACGAAAAGACCCTATCGAACATACGGGAGGTTAAGGCGAGGAACGCGTCGCTGATAGCGGTGTGCACCGAGGGTGACCTTTTTGTCCCCGAACAGGCCGGTTCGGTCATAGAAATCCCTTGGACCGACGAGGAATTCACCCCCTTCCTCTCGGTGATACCCCTGCAACTCCTGTCTTTCCACATAGCGTCGACCCTCGGGAGGGAGATCGACCAACCCCGCAACCTGGCAAAAAGCGTCACCGTAGAGTAAAAGGCATCACGGGAGCCGGTGGGACGGGTCGGCCCCGTCCCGCAGCGGTTCCATGGTGAAGGGGTAGTAGATCCTCAGGTGAGTGATGCCCTCAAGAGCGTGGTCCTGCCTGCCGGAAAGAGCCGGCATCTTCCCCCAGGGCCCTCCCCCAAGCCTGGCGAGGACAAGGGGTTTACGCCCGTAGCTCGACCACAGGTCCCACAGCGCCTCACCCCTGGCCGGTCCGGGCAGGAGTCCCCCGGAAAACAGGGGAGCCGACCCTTTCAGGTCGGCCTTTCCCATCTCGGGGCCGATGATCATCCATTGGGTCATCTTCCATGCCCCGAGCATCTCGCGGGAAAAGGCGTGCTCCAACGGGATGATCTGGAAACCTCCCACCAACCCCTCCGGTGAGGTGCAGACATCTATGACGCCGGGGTGGTTCGCCCTTATTCTGCCCGTATCCTGGAAGATCGTCCCGTCGAAACGCCCCGTACCGCCGAGGGGTCTTATCACCCTTCCGAGCACCCTCGGCCCGTCGCCGTACCATGCCGTCACACGCCCCCCCGGGCGGTTCTCCAACTCAACGAAGTAGGGGCACGGGAGGGGATCGGCCATGATCTTCATGACATCCCCTTTTCGGGGTATATCTTCCACCAGGTGGGGATCGCCGTCGCTACGCTCGAAGACGACCCTGCTGCCGACCGGCGGGGCCCAGGCCCCGAAAACCGCGCGCCCCGCCTTGATGTCGGTCACGATCGCCGCGCCGGGGCCGGCAGCGGGAGCGATGGTCTCTTCGGGCAAGAGGCTTATGGTCCTCCCCTTCCCCTTTTCCACCGACAGGAGGATATGGATGGCGTTCACCGCGCTCGCCACTACGCTCTGCTCCCTCCCCCAGGCTGAGGCCGTGAAACTAGGCCATCGGCTATTGGTGGGGAGGGCTTTCACCCTCCCCAGCACTGTTTTTTTGCCGTCTTCCCCTTGGGCGCTGATCTCCCCACCGGGGATGAGTTCGACGGTTATCGTGAAGGATCCATCCAAAACGCCGGGAGAAGGCGGAAGGGCCGCCGAGGTGGCAACGGTCGGCGGAAGACCCGCGGCCAGGAGGATGGGCAAGATCATCGTCAAGAGCTTCATTATCAATTTACGGGACGCTCTTCCTCTCATGGCTTCACCCGTTTCTTGAGAGGGTCATCGCTCCCGGTCTTCTTGGGATAAAGGTGAAGGAGGGCGAAGATGGCGGCGGGCACCATGGGAGCCAAGGCTACCCAGAGGGGTGCGCAAAAGAAAAGGGTGATGGTTGAGAAAAGCAGGAATAATAAAAGTGACCCCCAAAAGGCCGAAGGAGGGACCCGGCTTTCGCTCCTGGAGACCATCACCCCCAGGATCATGGACGAGACGAAGAAAAAGGCCGTCAGTGCCAAGGGGACGCGGAACATGGTTCAGTGGGCGCGGGAGATTTTCCTTGGACTGGTATCGGCCGATCCGCGTCCGCCACAGGCACGGCACGTGCCGTAGCAGTAAACCTGCACCGCGTCGAGGTAGTGAGGGACCGATCTCCTGATCCTGTTCAGGATCCCCTTTTCCAGGGGTATGTCCTCCAGGGCCCCGCACTTCGAGCAGAGGAAATGCGCGTGGGGGGTCGGGTCGGGGTCGAAGAAAACCCTGCGATCGTCAATGGAGAGTATCTGGAGGAGGCCCGCGTCGCGGAGGATCTGGGCGGTGCTGTAGATGGTGGCGAAGGAAATGGTGGGGTAGGTCTCCTTCATCTCGCGGAAGATCTTCTCCGCCGAGGGGTGGTCCTTTCGGTCCTTTAGGAGTTTGAGTATGGCGACCCTCTGGGATGTGATCTTCAAACCCCTGCTCCTGATACGTTCGATCCCGTCCTCGACGGTCCACATGCTCCAAGACCTCCCCTTCATTATCCGGTCCTTCGGGTTGACTCAGCCTACATGTAGTTTACCATATCAAGGCGGTGGCGACACCGGACACTACAATCCTTGACACCCCGACCACCGGTGAGGCTATAATTGCAAGGTTCGATCACTGGGGTGTAGCCAAGTCGGCAAGGCGACGGACTTTGGATCCGTGATCGCTGGTTCGAATCCAGCCACCCCAGCCAGTTGGCCGGCCCAGGGGAAGCCTCGGCTTCCCCTGCTTTGTTGCGCTTTTTGGCTGAAGTCGGACCAGCCGTGTTAAAATCAAAAAGGAACAGTTCAAAAAGGATAATGATCAGGGGGTGAGGATGATCGTCATGGCTGTCCCCGGCACAGGAGTCCTGGTCCTGGCGGCCGGCAAGGGTACGCGGATGAAGAGCGATACTCCCAAGGTCCTTCTCGAATTGCTAGGCGAGCCGCTCCTCTTTTACCCCATGAACTCGACCGATGACCCTGGCTTCTCCGGCAGGGCGGTAGTGGTGGGCTACGGGAGCGAGGCCGTTTCCGGGTACCTCGAAGAGGCCTGGCCGGGGACGGAAATGATCGTTCAGCGGGAACAGCTCGGTACGGGCCATGCCGTCTTCACGGCCCGCGAGTGGGTCTCGCGGTTCGAACGGGTGATCATCATCCCCGGGGATGTCCCATTGATAGCCAAAGAGACGCTGACCCGGCTCAACGCCAGGAACATCGATGCCGATGAGGACTGTACCTTCCTGGTATTCGAGCCCTCGGACCCGACAGGGTACGGGCGCGTCCTCGACACGGACAGGGGTTTCAAGATTATAGAAGAGAAGGACGCCCTCGAGCACGAAAAGAAGTGCTGCAGGGTCAATAGCGGGGTTTACGTCTTCCGGTCAGGGCCGCTTTTGGAACAACTGGAGAGAATCGGCAGGGAGAACTCCCAGGGGGAGTATTACCTCACCGACGTCATCCACGGACTCTGTGAGGGTGAGAAAAGGGTCGGGATGATGACCTGCCCCGACCCGGATGAGATGGAAGGCGTCAACGACCCCCTGCAGCTGGACAGGGTCTCAAGGATCCTGAGGGGGCGTATTCTCGATCGCCACATGAGAAATGGGCTTAAGTGCGTCGATTCCGGGTCGGTATGGATCGGGCCCGGGGTGGTCATCGGTGACGATGTAACGGTCGAACCCTTCGTGCAAGTATGGGGGGCGTCAAAGATAGGGAGTCGATCCAGGCTCGGCAGTTTCTCTATTGTTAGGAACAGCGTTTTGGGCGAGAATGTCCACCTGTTGGGGCACGTGGTGATCAGCGACAGTACCGCCAGGGACGATTCCACCCTTGGCCCCTTCACCTTCGTCAGGGACGGTTCGGTGCTGGGCGAGGGGGCTTTCGCCGGCAAGTTCGTGGAGATCAAAAAAAGCGTCATCGGGGAAAGATCCAAGATCCCTCACCTGTCCTACATCGGTGACGCCACGGTAGGGAAAGGGAGCAACATAGGGGCGGGCACCGTGACCTGCAACTTTGACGGGAAAAGGAAGAACCCCACCACCATAGGAGAAGGTTGCTTTGTAGGCAGCGACACCATGCTGGTGGCCCCCGTCTCGTTGGGCGATGGTTGCTACATCGCGGCCGGGTCGGTTATCACGAAGGATGTCCCCGCCGAAAGCCTGGCTATCGGGAGAGCGAGACAGAAGAACATCGAGGGGTGGGCTCTCAGGAGAAGGAAGAACGACGGGGGAGGAGAATAAAGTTGGCCTCAAAACTGCGGGAACTGAAGGTTTTTTCGGGCAGCGCCCATTCGGAATTTACCAGGTCGATCTGCGAGAACCTCGGGGTCGGGGTCGCGACGGCGAACATCTTCCGCTTTTCTGACGGTGAGATAGGGCTTTCAGTGGAGGAGAGCGTGAGGGGTGCCGACGTTTACGTGGTCCAGCCCACCTGTGAGCCCGTCAACGAGAACCTCATGGAACTCCTGATAATGATCGACGCCATGAGGAGGGCTTCCGCCTACCGGGTGAACGTGGTCACCCCCTACTTCGGTTATGCCCGGCAGGACCGTAAATCCAAGGCCAGGGACCCCATAACCGCCAAACTGGTGGCCAACCTGATTGAAAAGGCGGGTGCCGACCGCGTCCTAGCCGCCGACCTGCACGCCGGCCAGCTCCAGGGTTTCTTCGACATCCCCGTCGATCACCTTACGGGCATACCCTTGCTCGCGGCCTACTTCAGGGACGCCCTCAAGGAGGAACTCGAACAGGACAGCCTAGTGGTCATCCCACCGGACATCGGTGCCGTGACCAGGGCCAGGCGTTTCGCCGTTCCCCTGAACGCCGACCTTGCGATCGTAGATAAGCGCCGCTCCCACGAGGTGGCCAACTTCAGCGAGGTCATGGAGGTGATCGGTGACGTTTCGGGCAAGACGGCGGTGCTCGTCGACGACATCATAGATACGGCCGGCACCATGGTGCAGGCGGCCGAAGCGGTCCTCGAAAGGGGTGCCAAAAAGGTGTACGCCTGCGCGACTCACGGTGTCCTCTCGGGCCCCGCCATTGATAGGATAAGCAGGTCACCCATTCACCAGGTGGTCCTAACCAACACGATACCACTTCAGGAAGAGAAAAAGATCGACAAGATCACCGTTCTCTCCATAGCGCCGCTTTTCGCGGAGGCCATAAGCAGGATCCACTCCGATCATTCCGTGAGCATTCTTTTCCGGTAGATCGCCACGGCCTCCTGTTCTTCTATTTCACGAGGAGGGTTTTTCATGGACAAAGGCACCAGGATAAGGCTTGAAAAACGGGAAGAAACAGGCAAACAGCACTGCAAGAGAGTCAGGAACGAAGGGAAAATCCCCGGTGTCCTCTACGGGCCCGGTTACCCGGGGTCGCTTCCCTTTTACGTGGCGGTACAGAGCATAACCCCCATCGTTCAGTCCGGGCGCTGGGAGACGGCCAGGCTTGACGTGGAGACTCCCGGTGGTAAAAAGGAACTCTGCCTCATGAGGGACCTCCAGCGGAACCCCCTTACGGGCAGCATCCTTCACGTGGATCTTCTGCAGCTCAAGAAGGGGCACAAGGTTTCGGTCAACGTACCCGTAGAGATAACCGGGAGAGAGAAGTGCGCGGGCATCAAGCAGGGAGGCGTCTTCGAACAGCTCATTCATGAGGTCGAGATGGAAGTCCTTCCCAGGGAGATACCCGCTTCCATCGTGATCGACGTGACGGGCCTGTCGCTGGACGGGGTCATCCGTATCGCCGATGTCCAGTTTCCTGAAAGCGCTGTCCTAGCCCTATCTCCCGAAGAAGTGATAGTGACCATCGCACAGCCTCGCGTCGAGGTCGAAGTCGCGCCGGAAGTGGTTGAAGAGGAAACCACCGAGGTAGAAGTGGTCACGAAGGGCAAGGCTAAGGAAGAGGAGGTCTAGCGCTCTTTGAAACTGGTTGTGGGGCTGGGCAACCCGGGGGCTCGTTACGCCTGGACGAGGCATAACGCCGGCTGGCATGTACTTGACCTCCTTCGCCAACGTTTGGGCGTCCCGAAGTCCTCTTTAACACTGGACTCGCAAGCCTGGGGTCCCATCCCCGTCGACGGCGAGAGAGTCCTCCTCCTGAAGCCGTTGACCTACATGAACCTGAGCGGGAGTGCCGTCGTTAAGGCCTTCCGCTTCTTTGATATCGGGCTGGAAGACCTTCTTGTCGTCTACGATGACGCGGCGCTCCCCTTCGGGCGGATTCGGCTGAGAGCGAGGGGGTCCGCCGGCGGCCACAAGGGGATGATCTCGGTTATAGCCCACCTGGGGTCCCTTGACTTCCCCAGGCTGCGCATCGGGATAGACTCCTCGGGATCGCAAAAGGACCTGGCGGAATACGTTACCGAAGTCTTTTCACCCGAAGAACTCGCCGAGCTTCCGGCCGTGGTGGAACGGGCCGCCGATGTAGCGTTGATATGGATCACCCGTGGAACCGATGAGGCCATGAGGGAGGCCAACTCGCCATCCCTGGACGCTCCCGGGGCTTCGAAGGGCGGCTACGGGAAGAAGGAGCAGCCCACCTAACACGATGACCGCTTTTGAAGGCCGACGACCTCTGAAGATAGGTACCACGGGGAGTTTCCTGTTCCAGCGTCCCTCTATGAAGGTCCACCTCCCGGCAGGGACATCTTCCTGGTGCTGGATCCTTAGGGATGCGGGAAGGCCGTTGCTCGCCGTCGTCCCGGACCAGTACAGGCTATCGGAGTTCGTATCGGACTGGAAGGTCCTCTTCCCCCGGGAAGAGATCCATATCCTTTCGGAGATTCCCCTCACCGAGGAGCACCTCAGGAGCGAAGCGACCAGGATCGAAAGAGGCAGCGCCGTCGAAAAATGGAACGCCTTGGGCGGCTGCATCGTGGCGACCCCCTCGGCGGTCCTGGCCCCCCTCAGCCTGCCCTTGGCCGGGGTGCAGATCGACGTGGGCCTTTCCCTGGAGAGGGACCGGTTCCTCGAATGGGCGGCCGAGTCAGGGTACAAGAGATCGGACCTGGTATGGCAGGAAGGGCAGTACGTCAGCAGGGGCAGCATCGTCGATATCTTCGACCCTTCCTACCGTTTGCCCCTCAGGATTGAGTTTTTCGATGACCGGGTCGAAAGCATCCACCTTTTCGACCCGGAAAGCCAAAGGAGCCGTTCACCCGTGGGGCTCACCCGTATCCTCGCGCTGACAGGGGGTATCGGGAAGAGGTTCGATGAAATGCTCCATCCCGACACGGGCGTCGTCCTCTTCGAACCACCGGCGCTGGAACGGTCGGTGGAGGCCTACCGCTGGATATGGAACCGGATGGCCGATGAAGGGGGGGCGGATCCTCTCATCTCTTGGGAGGAAGAACTCGAGAGGCTTTCGCGTCACCGCCATACCTCCGTCACCAGGATTGTCCAGGGGTCGGACCTACGGATCCCCGTAATGGAGGTCCAGTCCTTCAAGGGGAGGCTCGAGGCGGCTGAATCGGTCATCAGGGGCTGGCGAGGCGACGGTTTTGAAATAGCCCTTTATTCTTCCAGCGAACTGCTGATCCAATGGGCTGCCGAAGTAGGTATCACCACCCGAAAAGGCGTCCTTTCAAAGGGTTTCGTGGACCGCCGCGAAAAAAAGGTTTTCCTCTCCGACAGCGACCTGGTGGGTGTGACGCCCGTCTCCCGGGAGGGAAGGGTCACCAGGGTCCCTCCAAGAGAGTGGGAAGAGAGGATAGGGGAACTGGACTTCGTGATCCACGAGGACTACGGCATCGCCAGGAACTTGGGCATCGAGAGGGTGACTTCCGGCGGGATGGACAGGGACTGCCTGATCCTGCTCTTCGCGGAGAACAGGAGGCTCCTCCTCCCATTGGTGCAGCTTTACAAGATCACCCCCTACCCGGCCTTCTCCGGGGAAGAGCCCCCACTGGACAGCCTCAGAGGCACCGCGTGGAAGAAAGCCTCCCTCAAGGCGAGGGAGAAGGCCAAGGAGGCCGCCCGTCAAATCCTCGCCCTCTACGCCACGAGGGAGATGAGCCGGAAGGAACCCTTGCCCCCCGATGGTGAGCTGGTGGAGAGGTTCGAAAGCGCTTTTCCCTTTGAGGAGACCAGCGACCAGCTGTCGGCCATCCGCTCCATCAAGATGGACATGGAGGACCACCTCCCCATGGACAGGCTTCTCGTAGGCGATGTGGGCTTCGGGAAGACCGAGGTCGCTTTTAGGGCGGCCGTAAAGGCCGCCGAGGCGGGGCGGCAGACGGCTTTCCTCGTACCCACGACGCTCCTGGCTTTTCAACACTTCGAATCCTTTTCCACCAGGATAACGGGCCTCCCGGTGAGGGCCGAGGTGCTCTCCCGGTTTGTCCCGCGGAAGAAACAGGAGGAGATCAAGGGCGATATCGAGAAGGGGCTCGTAGACGTGGTCTTTGGGACCCATAGGCTCCTCCAGGGTGACCTAAAGTTTCGGAGGCTCGGCTTGATCGTCATCGATGAGGAACACCGTTTCGGTGTCCTGCACAAGGAACGGCTGAAGAAACTTGACCCGTCAATCGACGTGCTCAGCATCTCGGCCACGCCCATACCGAGGACGCTCCACATGGCCCTGGGAGGGATAAACCACATTTCCATGATATCGTCGCCCCCCTACAGGCGGCAGCCCGTCATGACCTTCGTGGGGCCCTGGAGGGACGACCTGTTCAGGGAAGCCGTCCTGAGGGAGAGGGCCAGGGGTGGGCAGGTCTTTTTCGTCCACAACAGGATCGAAACCATCGACGACGTCGCCGCCAGGACGCGGTTGGCCTTCCCCGATCTCAGGGTGGATGTCGTCCATGGTCGAATGGAAGAGAGAAGGCTTGAAGAGGCCATGATCAAGTTCACCAGGAGGGGAACGGACCTCCTCGTCTGCACCACCATCATTGAGAGCGGCCTCGACCTGCCCGGTGCCAACACCCTCATCGTGGACAACGCCCAGGACCTCGGCCTGGCCCAGATGTACCAACTGAGGGGCAGGGTGGGAAGAAGGGAAGAACAGGCCTTTGCCTTTTTCTTTTACCCTCCCGACAGGGTCATGCCCTATGAAGCCCTTGAACGCCTCGAGGCGATCGCCGGCCTGAGCGACCGGGGGGGCGGTTTCGCCCTCGCGAAAAGGGACATGGAGATCCGCGGCGGCGGTCAGCTGATAGGGACCCGCCAACATGGGCATATTGACAGGGTGGGTTTCAATGCCTACTTCAAGATGCTGGAGGAGGAGGTCGCCTCCGAGTCCGGCGGGGAACCAGTCCAGGGGGTTAGGATGGAGATCCGGATCCCCGTCATCCTCCCCAGCAGTTACGTACCCCAGTCCAGCGTCAGGATAGCCCTCTTCAGGAGGCTTCTGCGGGTCGAGGGCGTCGGGGAGGTGCTCGAACTGGAGAAGGAGATCAGGGAGCGCTTCGGCCCAATACCCCGATCGGTGGAGTTCATGTTGGCCTCGGCGAAGGTCCGGTCCACGGGGCGCCGCAATGGGTTACAATACGTTCATTGCGCCCTGGAGGAGACCCGGGCCGGGGGAGACCCCCCAAAACTCCGGGAACTCGCTTCGGGTAAAGCGGGGTGGTTGCCGGCGTCGAGCGGCATCCTCACAGGGCCCGGGGGGTACAGGGGGATGATGGAACTCGCCGAAATGCTCGAAGCTTCCCGTCAAGGTGAAGCTCTGGGAGAGGGATAATGGTCAGGGCATCGAGGGTTCACGAAGAGATTGATGGGTTGCTTTCAATAATGGAAAGGCTCCGGGAGCCCGGCGGCTGCCCCTGGGACAGGGAACAGACCCTGGAGAGCCTGAGGCCCTTTATACTCGAAGAAGCCTATGAACTGGTGGACTCCATAGAAAAGGATGACCCCGGCGCCATTTGCGAGGAAAGCGGCGACCTGCTCCTCCAGGTGGTTTTTGTCGCCCAGATATGCATGGAGAAGGGCCTTTTCGACCTGGCCGACTCCATAAGGTGCCTCAATGAAAAACTGGTGAGGAGGCACCCCCATGTTTTCGGCGGTCAGAGAGTCGAGGCTGGTTCCGCCGTCAGCAGGAACTGGGACCTAATTAAGCAGGGCGAAAGAAGGATCAAGCGCGAGGATTCCTCCCTCTTCGCGGGGATACCCCCCAGCCTCCCGGCGCTGGTCAAATCCAGGCAAATACAGGAAAGGGCGGCCAAGGTGGGTTTTGATTGGGAAGAGGGGGATATCGGACCCATTGTCGACAAGATCCGCGAGGAGATGGAAGAACTCAACGAAGCCATCGACTCCCGGGACAGGGAACACATCGAGGAGGAGATCGGCGATATTTTCTTTGCGCTAGTCAACCTATCCAGGCATTTTAAGATAGAAGCAGAGTTCAGCCTCCAGAGGGCGAACAGGAAATTTGAATCCCGGCTTCGCTTCATGGAAGAAAGGGTTGAACGCAGCGGAAGGCCCTGGTCGGACTATACCCTTGATGAACTGGAGGCTCTCTGGGTCGACGCCAAGGGAGAGTAAGAGAGGAAAGGGCTCGTAAAAGGCTTTTCGTCGGAGGTGACGACATGAGCGCGCAATCACAGAAAGAGGAGAAGGCCGCCCCCGCGGTGGAGAAACGAGAGAGAGGGGGTACCGGGGAGGCGCCGAAAAGAAAGATAGGTATCACTGAGACGGCCCTAAGGGACGCCCACCAGTCCATAATGGCGACGAGGCTTCGGACCGAGGACATGATCCCCGTGGCGGAACAGATGGACGAAGTGGGGTACCACTCCCTTGAAGTGTGGGGGGGCGCCACCTTCGATACCTGCATGCGTTTCCTCGAGGAAGATCCCTGGGAACGCCTTCGGACGTTGAGAAAGCGGTTCCAGAAGACAAGGCTCCAGATGCTCCTTCGGGGGCAGAACATTGTGGGCTACCGGCACTACGCCGACGATGTTGCGAGGGAGTTCGTCAAAAGGGCCGTCGGCAACGGCCTCGACATAATCAGGGTTTTCGACGCCCTGAATGACCTCAGGAACATGGAGGTCGCCGCCGACCAGGTCAAAAAGGAAGGGGCCCACCTCCAGATGAGCCTCTCTTACACGATCTCCCCCATGCACACCCTGGAGGCCTTCGCGGACATGTCCCTCAAGATGAAGAGGATGGGCGCCGATTCCATTTGCATCAAGGACATGGCGGGACTCCTCGGGCCGGTCCAAGCCCACAAACTGGTGAAGGCGGTGAAAAGGAAGACGTCCCTGCCGGTCCAGGTCCATTCCCACTACACCAGCGGCATGGCCGCCATGGCTTATTTCGCCTCGGTGTTGGCCGGGGCCGATGTGGTGGACTGCGCAATCTCGCCCTTCGCGATGGGGACCAGCCAGCCTGCCACGGAGACGATGGTGGCGGCCCTCGCGGGGAAGAACTTCGAGACCGGCATAGCCCTCGAGAGGCTGGTCCCTGTGTCGGAGTACTTCAAGGAACTCCGGGAGAAGTACAGCAAGCTGATCATGGGTCTTGAGGGGGTTGACATCAACGTCCTCGTCTACCAGATCCCCGGCGGGATGTATTCCAACCTCGTGAGCCAGCTCAAGGAGCAGGATTCTCTCCACAGGCTCCAGGATGTGCTCCGGGAGGTCCCCAAAGTCCGCAAGGAGATGGGCTACCCGCCACTGGTCACACCCACGAGCCAGCTCGTCGGCACCCAGGCAACGCTGAACGTCCTAATGGGCGAGAGGTGGAAGATGGTTTCCAAGGAAGTGAGGCAGTACTTCCTGGGGTACTACGGAACGCCCCCCGGACCGCTGGACAAGGAGGTCCAGAAGAAGGTCATCGGTGAAGAGAGGCCGATCACCTGCCGGCCGGGGGAGGTCCTGAAACCAGAATTGCCTGGTGTCTACAAGACCATGGGGGATTGGATAACACAGCCCGAGGACGCGCTGAGTTACGCCCTCTTCCCGGCCGTCGCGAAGGATTTCCTTGTAAGGAAGTTTGCCAGGGAAAACCTCAGGGACGTGGGCCTTCAGCCCCTGGTGGAAGGCGCGGCTTACCCGCTTTAGATCGGATCATTGTCAGCATCAGGATGATCGGAGGTGCTTTTCATGGAAATAGAAGAAAGAGTGAAGTCGCTCATCGAGGAACAGGTCAGACCGGCTCTCCAGTCCCACGGGGGGGATATCGAACTCGTGAGTTTTGACACCGACGGCGGGGTCGTGACCGTAAGGCTGAAGGGGGCGTGCGGCAACTGCCCCTTCGCCGCCGAGACGTTGCGTTCCCAGGTGGAAGCCGTCATCAGAAAGGAGATACCTGAGATAGAAAAGGTCGTCAGGACGGAATGAGACCCGTAAGAGGCGAGGCGACGGCGGCCGAAAGAGCGAACCACGGCCACACCGGTTCCGTGGAGGCCGCGGACGAAGAGACTTTTTCACGACTCCTGGGCCCGAGGGACGAGAACCTGAGGCTCATCGAGGAGCGTTATCCCGTCAGGCTCGTCGTCCGGGACCTCCTCATCACCGTCCATGGGCCCGACGCCGGTGCCGTGGACCTTGTCACGGAACTGCTCCGGCAACTGATGAAGATCGCCCGAAAGGGCCATGCGCTCCGGCCCGCCGAGGTCACCTACGCCATGAACGCCTTCGCCGAGCAGGGTGTCATTGATCTTATGCCCTTGTATGAGGACGTGATATGCCTCACCCACAGGGGGAAGCCGGTACGCCCGAAAACCGAGGGGCAGAAACGCTACGTCGATGCCATACGGAAAAACGACGTCCTCTTCGCCGTAGGCCCTGCCGGGACAGGCAAGACGTACCTGGCCGTAGGGCTTGCCGTGGCCGCCCTCAAGGAAGGCAAGGTCAACAGGGTCGTCTTGGTCCGCCCCGCCGTGGAAGCCGGCGAAAGCCTGGGCTACCTCCCGGGGGATCTCAGGGAGAAGGTGGAGCCCTACCTTAGGCCGCTTTACGATGCCTTTTACGAAATGTTCTCCCCGGAGAGGTTCACGAAGTACGTCGAGAAGAAGATCATAGAGATTGCCCCCCTGGCCTACATGAGGGGCAGGACCCTGAACGACAGCTTCATAATACTCGACGAGGCCCAAAACACCACGCCGGAACAGATGAAGATGTTCCTCACCAGGCTCGGCTTCGGGTCGAAGGCGGTCGTCATCGGCGATATAACCCAGATCGACCTGCCATCGGGGAAGAAGTCGGGCCTCAAGGTCGTCAGGAATATTCTGAAGGGGATTCCCGGGGTCGAGTTCGTGTCCCTGGGCAAAAACGACGTCGTCCGCCACGAAGTCGTCCAGAGGATCGTCCAGGCCTATGAAAAACATGAACAAAAGCAGCGATAAAGGTCCCGCCCCATCACAACAAAGACTCACCGCAGGCAACCCGGCCGGCGACAAGGGATACCGCCCTCACTGGGCCGCTGCCGTCATGCTGGCTGCCGTCGCTTCAATACTCCTCGCCGGCGCGTGGCACTTCAAGGAAGGGGAGAGCTCTTTCAGGGTGGGCAGCCCTGCCATGAAAACCTACTATGCCCATTCCCGCATGAGGATAGTCGATGAGAGCGCCACAAGGGCCCTGAGGGAACAAAGAATGTCCGATATCGGGGGCGTCCTGGTTAAGGACAGGAAGTTCCCCGAAGAGGTCCGGGGCCAGTTCACCGCCCTGGAAAAGGGGGATTATGCCGCCGTTCTTCCCGGTTCCCTGTCCAGGATAATGGAAAGCCTTCCCGAGGACTCGGCCCGGAGGATAATCGGCGTCGCTTCGAGGGTCGCCCTATCTTACCAGGATTCCCTTTCGGGGGGAGCGGAACTTCCGGCTGACATCCTGTGGAGGAGCCTTGAGACTTCGGGCCTTTCCATACCGGAACAGAACCTTGCTTTCCAAATCCTGGACCACGTCGTGGAAAGAGCCCTGGTCGTGGACCCCGAAGTGACCCGGGAGGTGAGATCCCTCGCGGCTTCCGAGGTCGAACCCGTCGAAAGGGTGTTGTCGGTGGGGGACATCATCGTCAGGGAGGGCGAGGTGATCTCGCCCGAGGTCGCCCTCGTTCTTCGGGCGCAGGGGTACCCCGAGGCCTTCTTCCCCTGGAAGACCCTGGCCTTCATCGTGACGGGGGTCCTTTCCTGGGTTTCCTGGATGGGTTGGTTCTCTAGGCGCCGGGAGTATCATTTCGACGCCCGGGAATGGGCGTTCATGGTCACGATCCTCATCGCCGGGTGGGTGGCCATGTCCCTGTCGTCCCTGCTCGGGGGGAACGGGCTGGGGGTCATCACACTGGCCGGCTGGGCTTTCCTGGCCCTCCCGGGCTCCTTTGCGTTCCACCTCGTCCTATGGGGGGGGATCGTCGGGTCGGTGATCACTTCGGGCAGTTCATCGGCGGGATTGATGCTTTCGGTGTTCACTTCGGGCTTAACGGCCAGCCTGGCTTACCTTCTTCTCAGGAAGATCACGGGCCGCTTGGACCTTCTTCGCAAGATGGCCCTCCTGGGGATTTCCCTCGCCCTCGGGGGTTTCTTCATCGGCTGGGGTCTTTACCTTCCCTCCGGAGGCTCGGTCCTCCTATCCCTTTCGGCCTCGGCCCTGGCCTGGACCCTGGTGACCCTGGCTTCTCTCCCCTTATGGGAGAGGTTTTTCGACATCCTCACGCCCGTCCGCCTCGTGGCCCTGACGCACCCTTCACACCCGCTGCTGAAAAGGCTCCAGCTGGAAGCCCCCGGAACCTATCACCACTCACTGATGGTCGGAACGCTCGCTGAAGCCGCAGCGGAGAAGCTGAAGATGGACCCCCTCCTGGTCAAGGCGGGGGCGTACTTTCATGACGTCGGGAAGCTCAGGAGGCCCCAGTTCTTCGTCGAGAACCAGCAGACGGGTCACAATCCCCACGACGAACTGGCACCTTCACTCTCGGCGCTCATAATAATATCCCATGTGCGGGACGGGCTTGAGACGGCCCGCCAGTTCGGTGTCCCGAAAAAGATCAGGACCTTCATAGGTGAACACCATGGGACCACCTGTCTTCATTATTTTTTCAAGAAGGCCCTGGGCGCCGATCCTGACCTGCCCATGGAGCAATTCTGCTACCCCGGAGGCCGCCCCTCCAGCCTGGAATCGGCGGTCCTCATGCTCGCCGATTCGGTCGAGGCCGCCGTCAGGGCGGCCGCCCCGGCCATTACCGACAGCCGCGAACTGGAAGAAATGACGAAGGAGGTCATAGACACTAAGGTGGCTGAATCCCAGCTGTCCGATGTACCCCTCACATTCCAGGACCTCACGGGGATAAAGGCCGCCTTCATCGAGACCCTCAAGCACATGTATCACACCAGAAAGGTCACCCCGCTGGAAAAGACGGGGAATGCGCCTCGGGAGGCCGCCGTGTCATGAGGGTCATCACGGAGGTGACCGGCGAGACCCAAGGCCTGGTGCCGGTCGAGGTCCTTGACGGGATACCCGGAGCGTTAGGGCCCGTCGCGGAGGAGGTCTTCCGGTTCCTTTGCCCGGAGTGGAACTCCTCGGGGGATCTTTTCCTCTCGGTGCATTTTATCGACGAAGGCGAGATGAGCGAGCTCAACCGTCGCTTCATGGGAGAAGGGCACCCCACGGACGTCCTGTCCTTCCCGATCCATGCCTCCAGCGGGGGGTTTTGCTGCCCAACCTCCCTCCCCGAATGCTTGCTGGGGGATATAATGGTCTGCCTCCCGCGGGTGCTAGAGAACGCCCTGGAGGCGGGTCACCCGCCGGTGAGGGAATTGGCCCTCGTCCTGGTCCATGGACTGCTGCACCTTTTGGGTTGGGACCACGAGACGGAGGAAGGAAGGCGCGAAATGTGGGATATCCAGGGGCACTTCCTGGAACGAGTGGAACGTTGCCTCACCCCCCCGGAGGAAGGGGCGGGCCCTGGGGCATAACAAGAAAGGATTGAGTTGCAGGTGCAGGAAGAGATCATCCGAAGTATCCTGATCCTGGCCGTTCTTCTACTCTTCTCGGCTTTTTTCAGCAGCAGCGAGACGGCGATCACCTCCATAGGCCGAGGCAAACTACTGGCGATCCAGGAAAATAACCCCAAGAGAAGAAAGGGTATTGACTGGCTAATCTCGGACATGCCCCGGGCCCTGACGGTCATTCTTATAGGGAACAACCTCGTCAACATAGCCGCCAGCGCCGTGGCTACCCAGGTGGCGTTATCGCTGATCGGGGCGAAGGGGCTCCTTCTGGCCGTGGCCTTCACGACGGTGGTGATAGTGATCTTCGGTGAGATACTCCCCAAGAGCGTCGCCATACTGAAACCCGACGGGATCGTCTCCGGTGCCCTGCCCCTCCTCCGGTTCATAAACATGATCTTTTCGCCCCTCGTCTGGGTCACCGTGGGAATCGTCAAGTTCTTCGGGTCCCTGCTGAAGGTGGACCTCTCCTCCCAGCACCCCTTCGTTACCAGGGAGGAGATCGAGCAGATGGTCAACATAGGGGAGGCCTCCGGGGTCTTCGAAGAGGAGGAGCGCAGGATGATCCACGGCGTCATCTCCTTCGAGGAGACCAGGGTCTACGAGATCATGATACCCAGGACGGACATGGTGGCGGTGCCCGGTGACACCGATATAAGCGAATCCCTCCCGGTTTTCAGGGAGTGCGGGCATTCGAGGCTCCCGGTTTACGGGAAGAGCCCCGACCATATCCTGGGCATACTTTACGTGAAGGACCTGATAGGGGCTTTCACGTCGGGCGACCCGTCGATCAAGGTCTCTTCCCTCGCGAGGGAGGCCCTTTTCGTACCCGAAACGATGAGGCTGGCCGACCTTTTCGAAGTGATGAGGGGCCGAAGGGTCCACATGGCCATCGTCATCGATGAATACGGCGGGACCGCCGGCCTGGTCACCCTGGAGGATCTCATCGAGGAGATCGTCGGGGAGATACAGGATGAATACGACGATGAAAGCGCCCTTATTCAGAAAGAACCCGACGGCAGCTACCTCGTCAGGGGCCAGATGGGGCTGGAAGACCTCAGTGAAGCCGTGGGATACCCCTTCGAATCCAGTGACATGGACAGCGTCGGGGGGCTGGTCCTCTCCCTAGCCGGGCGCTTTCCCGACAAGGGACAAAGGCTCACTTACGGCCACTGGGAGTTCCAGGTCCTGGAGGTGGAGGACCACCGGATCAAGCTGGTCAAGATGACCCCCCTGGATGACCTTTACAGGATCGGGGAGGTATCGGAATGAAGGATTCCACAGGGAGAGGCCCTCTTAAGAAGGAAGAACTCGAGGCTCTCATGGAGCAGGCGAGGGGCGCGCGGGAGAAGGCCTACGCCCCCTACTCGGGGTTCACCGTGGGAGCCGCCGTGCTCTCCGGTTCCGGGGAAGTCTTCCTGGCTGGGAACCTGGAGAACGCCAGTTACGGGCTTTCGGTCTGCGCCGAGAGAAATGCCATTACCCTGATGGTGGCTTCCGGGAGGAGAGACCCCGTGGCCATGGCCATCGCGGGGCCCGAGGGCGTCCCTTGCCCTCCCTGCGGCGCCTGCCGCCAGGTCCTGGCGGAGTTCAACCCCGCCATGGCCATCATCCTCGAGGACGGGGCCGGCGGGTTTGAAGTCCTCTCGCTGGAGTACCTTTTCCCCAGGCCCTTCAGGCTGTGAAAGGGCGGCGAATGAGGGGAGGCCCAGCGTTCCGGTCCGGTTTCGTGGCGGTAGTGGGCAGGCCCAACGTGGGGAAATCGACGCTGGTCAACGCCCTGGTGGGCGGCAAGGCCGCCATAGTATCGGACAAGCCCCAAACCACCAGGAACAGCGTCAGGGCGGTGCTCAACGACCCGCGGGGACAGATCGTCTTCGTCGATACCCCGGGGCTCCACAGGCCCCTTCACAGGCTGGGACGTTTCCTGGAAAGGCAGGCGGCGGCTTCCCTTGAGGCGGCCGATGTCGTATGTTTCATGGTGGAGGCCGGTGACAGCAGGGTGGGCAAGGCCGACGGGATCATCCTGGACCTGCTGGAAAGGATTCGCGTGCCCGTCGTCCTCGTCGTGAACAAGATTGACGCCCATGACCGCGACCACAGCCCCTACGGCTGGGAATGCTTCACCCGGAGGAGGGGGTTCGCCCATGTCCTAGCCGTGTCGGCCCTTGAGGGGCGCAACCTGGATCTCCTGGTGGAGACCCTTTTCGACCTTTTGCCCCCGGGTCCCCCCATCTTCGACGACGACAGGCTGGTGGACTGCACCGAACGATTCCTGGCGGCCGAGGTTATCAGGGAGAAAGTACTTGAGCGCACCGAGCAGGAGGTACCCCATAGCGTCGCGGTAGTCGTGGAAGAATTCAGGTCCCCCGACGAGTACCCCGAAAGGAGGAACCTCCTGGTACGAGCGACCCTTTTCGTCGAGAAGCCGGGCCAGAAGGCCATCCTCATCGGTAAGGGCGGCGCGAAACTGAAGGACATCGGTGGACTCGCGCGAAGGGAATTGGAGGAGGTTTTCGGGTACGATGTTTACCTGGACCTTTGGGTCAAGGTCAAGCCGGGGTGGAGGAACTCCGAAAGGGAGCTCCGGAGAATGGGCTATACCTAGAGGGGACGCCTTCCGGGAGGACAAACCCGGCCAGGGCCTGCTCCGGAAGCAGGGGGTCGTCCTTCGAAGGAAGGACTCCAACGAGGGCGACCGGAGCATATACGTCCTTCTCAGGGGCGAAGGTCCGCTCTGGCTGATCGCTCCCGGCGCCGCCAGGGGAAAGGTGAGGTTCGGGGGAGCCACCGATCCCCTGGTCTGGGGTACTTTCCACATTTACCGGGGACCTAACCGGTGGTACCTGAGAGAGGTGGACGTCCGGAAGGATTTTTTGCCCCTGAGGAAATACCCCTCCCGCATAAGGAGGGCCGCCGAGTGGGCCGCGTCCTTGGTAAAATATACGCTTCCAGGGCATGCCTCCGATGACCTTTTGCCTATTTTCTACTGGTCCCTGTGCATCCTGGAATCGGGCCGCCTCAGGGAAGACCTGGCGGGCTGGCGTTTCTACTGGCGATGGTTAAGGAGTTGGGGCCTCGCCCCCGATCTCGAGCGCTGCCAGGGATGCGGCACACCGCTCGGGGAGGCCCTTTTCAGCGAAGGATCGTTTTTCTGCGCCCGGTGCTCCGGCGGCAGGCAGGGGTTAAGGCTCAGCGGCCAGGACCGGGGCGAACTCTTCGCGGTTTCGGTGTTGGGCCACGAAAAAGTATTGGCGATGGAGGGCCTTCCCGGGATCGATCCCGGGAAAGCTGAATCCTGCGCGAGGATGCTGGTGAGGACCTTGTCGGACAGGGTGTAACATCGAACCAGAGGGGGGAATACCGGGGTGAACCTGCAGGAGATTATGATGCGCCTTCAAAAGTTTTGGGCTGAACAGGGATGCGTGATCCAGCAACCCTACGATATCGAGGTCGGGGCCGGCACCATGAACCCGGCCACGACGCTGCGAGCGCTCGGCCCCGAACCCTGGAGGGTCGCCTACATGGAACCGTCAAGGCGTCCGGCCGATGGGAGGTACGGGCAGAACCCGAACAGGCTCCAGCACTACTACCAATTCCAGGTAATAATCAAACCCGCGCCGGAGGAGATTCAGGAGACCTACCTTGAGAGCCTCAGGGCCTTGGGGATAGAACCGGCCGACCATGATATCCGTTTCGTCGAGGACGACTGGGAATCACCCACCATCGGGGCCTGGGGTCTGGGCTGGGAGGTATGGCTCGATGGGATGGAGATCACCCAGTTCACCTACTTCCAACAGGTGGGCGGCATGGACATGGACCCCGTAGCGGCGGAGATCACCTACGGGTTAGAACGGATAGCCATGTACGTACAGAAGGTAGACAACGTCTTCGACCTCGAATGGGTGGGGAAGATCACCTACGGGGATATTCATCACCAGGGAGAAGTTGAGCACTCCACCTATAATTTCGAGGTTTCCGATGCGGAGATGCTTTTTCGGCTCTTCTCCCTGTACGAGGCCGAGGCGAAAAGCGCCCTCTCCAGGGGGCTGGTGCTGCCCTCCTACGATTACGTTCTGAAATGCTCCCATGTTTTCAACCTCCTCGACGCGAGGAACGCCATAAGCGCCACGGAGCGGACGGGGTTCATTTCCAGGGTCCGTGCCCTGGCGGGCTCCTGCTGCCAGTCCTACGTCAGGCAGAGACAGGCAATGGGTTTCCCCTTGATGGGAAAATTCGACGACATGATCGAGAGGTAGAACGATGGGCGCTAGAGACCTGCTTCTTGAGATAGGGACGGAGGAGATCCCCTCCAGGTTCATCCCGCCGGCTCTTTCGGAGTTGGCGGCCATCGCCGAGGAGGAATTGCGCTCGGAAAGGCTCGTCTTCGAGAACACACAGGTTTTAGGGACACCCCGGAGGATCGTGCTGATCACCCGGTCCCTGGAGGAGAAGCAGCAGGACAAGAGCGAGGAATTCAAGGGACCCGCCTGGGCATCCGCCTTCGACCCCAGCGGCAACCCCACCAAGGCAGCCCGGGGTTTCGCCAAGAGCAAGGGCGTCGATGTGGACTGCCTTGAAAAAAGGGACTTCGGCGGCCAGGAATTCGCCGTGGCCGTCAAAAGGGAGGAGGGGCGGCCTTCGTCGGCCATCCTTCCGGCCGTCCTTGGAAGAGTGATACAAAGATTGTCCTTCCCCAAGAGCATGTACTGGGACCGGACCTTTCATCGTTTCGCCAGGCCCGTGCGATGGCTTCTGACCCTTTATGGAGATGAACTGCTGAAGGTGGACTTCGGCCTGGTTACCTCCGGCCGTTTCACCAGGGGACACCGCTTCATGGGCGTCCGGAAGATAGAGGTTTCACAGGTAGGGGAGTATCTCGAGAAGTTGCATGACAACTTCGTCATCGCCGACCCGCAAAAGAGGCGTGAAAAAATGCTCGCCGGCATCGCCTCGATCGAGAAAGAGGTGGGCGGCAAGGCGGTCCTCGACGGCGATCTCGTCGAGGAGAACCTCTTTCTCGTCGAATACCCCGTACCGTTCTACGGCTCCTTCGACCGATCCTTTCTCCAGATACCCGAGGAGGTCCTCATCACCACGATGAAAAACCACCAACGGTATTTTCCGGTAAGGGATGACAGTGGGAACTTGAAGCCCTGCTTCATCGGCGTCAGCAACAATCGGGCCGCCAACATGTCCGTCGTGAGGGAGGGGAACGAGAGGGTTCTAAGGGCAAGGCTCTCCGACGCTTCCTTCTTCTGGGAAGAGGATCAGAAGGTACCCCTTTCTGCAAGGGTGGACTCCCTCAAGAAAATCGTTCACCACGATAAACTGGGAACGGTCTACGAAAAGGTATCCCAAGTACGGGAGCTTTGTGGTGTTCTCTGCCGGATGATGGACCTTTCATCGGAGGAGGTGAAAATGGTCGACCGCGCCGCCTTTCTCGCGAAGGCAGACAGCGTCACCGACATGGTCTACGAATTCCCCGAACTAAGGGGCGTTATGGGCCGGGAGTACGCAGCCAGGGACGGGGAAAACCCAAGGGTGGCCCTGGCGCTCTTGGAGCAGTACCTGCCGTCGTCCTCCGGTGACCGTGTACCCTCGGATATCATCGGCGCCATCCTGGGGATCTGCGACAGGATCGACACGATCATCGGTGGGTTCAAGGCGGGACTCCAGCCAACGGGATCCCAGGACCAGTACGGAATCCGAAGGGCCTCCCGGACGCTCAACGAGATCCTCTGGGGTATGGACCTCGATGTCAATATCGCGTCGTTGGTTGAAGCCTCCTCCCTGTCGCGCGGCCTATCAAAGGACCAGCAGGAAGCCGCTTCAGGGTTCATCCTGCAGAGGCTCCACAACCAACTCCGCGAGAGGGGCTTCTCTCACGAACTGACCACGCTGGCCGTCTCGGTGACGGGATCGAGACCCAACCAGGCCTTGAAACTGCTGGAGGCCTTCCAGGAGGTCCAGGGGACCGACTGGTTCGCCGGCCTAGTCACGTCGGCGGTCAGGGTCAGGAATATCCTCCAGAAAACCGATAGGTCCCCGAATGCCCTGGATGCGGCCCTTCTCACCGAGGCCGCTGAGAGGGAACTCTACGAGGCCGTTGTACTGCTAGCCCCCCAGGTAGACGAGGCCGTGAGGGCGTGGGACTGGAACGGCCTGACCCTGGCCCTTTCCAAACTGGAGCCCTACATATCCGCCTTTTTCGACAAGGTGCTCGTGATGGACAACGATGAGCGTATCAGGAACAATAGGATAGCCCTCCTGGAAAGATGCGACGGGTTGTTCAAGACGTCCGGGGACCTGGGGCTGCTGAAGGCTTGACCAAAGCAGGGGTTTTCAGATCGACCGTGGAGGACTTGCCATGGAAGGAAAGAATGACCATCAGCCGATGCCCGTTTTCGTGGTCTCCGATTTCACCGGGGAGACGGCGGAGCATGTCGCGAAAGCGGCGCTGAGCCAGTTCGCTACGGATGCCATTACCCTTCAAAGGTTCCGTTACATCAACAACCGGGATAGGGCCCTGGAAGTCCTCGAAGAAGCCGAAGGCGAAAAGGCCATGATCGTCTGCACCTTGGTCGACCACGAACTGAGGCGCTGGTTCGTCGAGAAGGCGGACCACCAGGGGACGGATGTGATCGATATACTCGGGCCCATCCTGGACATGCTCGAGGCTCGCCTCGGTCACGCCCCCCTGGAGACCCCCGGCCTGATGAGAAGAATGGATGAGGAGTATTTCCGGAGGGTGAAGGCCATCGAGTTCGCCATCAAGTGCGATGACGGGAGGTGCGCCGAACACCTCCTGTCGGCGGACGTGGTCATCCTGGGGGTATCCAGGACGAGCAAGACCCCCCTCTGCATGTACCTCGCCCACCGCGGTTTCATGGTGGGTAATGTGCCCCTCATACCCGAAACGGAGCCCCCCGGTGAGATCTTCGAGATCTCCCCCGAGAGGATCTTCGGGCTGACGGTCCAACCCGAGAAACTCGTGGACATCAGGAAGGAGAGGTTGCGCCTCCTTGGCCTCGATTCGGATATCTCCAACTATGCCCAATGGGAGAGGGTCGAGGAGGAGATCCAGTTCGCGAGGAACATCATGCGGAAGATCGGTTGCCGGGTCCTTAACGTCACCAACAGGGCCATTGAAGAGACAGCCCAGGAGATCCTGGATTTCCTGAGAGCCTGATCAAACCCAAAACGCCGTGGAGGTCGAAAAGCATGACGAAAACCGGGGATGAAAGAAAAAGATACGTTTTTCATTTCACCGAGGGCGGCGCCGAAAAGAGATCGCTCCTGGGCGGCAAGGGGGCCAACCTTGCGGAGATGCTTAAGATCGGGCTCCCCGTTCCACCGGGATTCACCATTTCGACCGAGGCCTGTCTCGGTTACCTTGAAAAAGGGAGTCAATTCCTGGACGAAGTGTGGGGTGAGATCCGGGTTGCCATGACCGATCTCGAAAAGGAGACGGGCAAGACCTTCGGCGGAACCGCCGACCCGCTCCTCGTCTCTGTCCGTTCCGGGGCGGCAGTCTCCATGCCGGGCATGATGGACACTATACTGAACCTAGGCCTCAACGCCGACTCCGTCAAGGCCCTCGCCGCGGAGTCGGGCGATGAGAGGTTCGCCCTTGACAGCTACAGGAGGTTCATCCAGATGTTCTCCAACGTGGTCCTGGGCCTGGAAGGATCTGTCTTTGAGAATGTCCTTCACCAGGTCAAGAAGGACCTCGGAGTCACCTACGATTTCCAAGTCCCCCCATCAGCCTGGAAGGGCGTTATTTCAAGGTACCTCAAGATAGTGGAGCATGAGACGGGCGCTCCCTTTCCCGAAGCCCCGTGGGTTCAACTGAAGAGATCCGTCGAGGCGGTCTTTCTCAGTTGGAAGAACCCCAGGGCCATCACCTACAGGAGGATCAACAGAATCCCCGACGACCTGGGCACGGCCGTAAACATAATGGCCATGGTCTTCGGCAACCTGGGGGATGACTGCGGAACGGGTGTTTGCTTCACGAGGAACCCCTCAACGGGGGAGAAAAAACTGTACGGCGAGTTCCTCGTGAACGCCCAGGGAGAGGATGTCGTGGCCGGCATAAGGACACCGAACCCAATCGACGAGTTCGGGTCACGGCTGCCCGGGGCCGACAGGGAACTCCACCGGATCGCGGAGCTGCTGGAGAAGCACTACAAGGATGTCCAGGATATCGAGTTCACCGTCGAACGGGGCAAGCTTTACATGCTTCAGACCCGGAGCGCCAAGCGCACCGCCAAGGCCGCTGTGAGGACTGCCGTGGACATGCATGCCGAAGGGCTCATCGATGCCGCCACAGCCGTGTCCAGGGTGACCCCGGACCAGGTCGAACAGCTCCTCCACAAGCAGATCGACCCCGAGGCCACCTTCGATGTCGCCGCCAAGGGGCTGCCGGCGTCACCGGGAGCGGCGGTGGGCATAGCCGTTTTCGATGCCGACGAAGCCGAGAAGGCGGCCCAGTCGGGGCAACCGGTCATCCTCGTGAGGCCGGAGACGACCCCTGACGATATCCACGGGCTTTACGCCGCCCAGGGAGTCCTGACCAGCAGGGGAGGTATGACGAGCCACGCCGCCGTCGTCGCCCGGGGGCTTGGGAAACCCTGCGTTTCCGGGTGTGAATCGGTGGCCATCGACGCCGTTAAGGGTGTTATGATCGTCGGAGGCCGATCACTCAATAAGGGAGAGACCCTCACCATCGACGGGTCAAAGGGCCACGTGATCTTCGGCGAAGTGCCCCTTGTACAGCCCTCCTTCACCGACGATTTCAGGGAACTGCTGGATATAGCCGATTCCGTGTCGGCCCTGGAAGTCTGGGCGAACGCCGATACCCCCGCCGACGCGCAGAGGGCGAGGTCCTTCGGGGCCAGGGGTATAGGCCTTTGCAGGACGGAACACATGTTCATGGCCACGGGGAGGCTCCCCGTGATGCATGAGATGATCCTCGCCAAGGATAGGCAGTCCAGGGTAAAGGCGCTCGAGGACCTCAAGGAAATGCAGAAGGAGGATTTCCGGGGGATCTTCCGGGCCATGGAGGGGCTCCCGGTTACCATAAGGCTGCTCGACCCGCCCCTGCACGAGTTCCTTCCGAAGGAACACGAGCTCAGGGAGACCATATCCTCCATTAAGGCTGACAGCGAAGCCTCACCGGAGGACCTGGTGCACGCGGAAGCGGTCCTGGCCAGGGTCCTGTCGCTCCAGGAGAACAACCCCATGCTCGGTTTCAGGGGGTGCCGCCTGGGGCTTGTCTACCCCGAGATCTACGAGATGCAGATCGCCGCGATCATCGAGGCGGCCTGCGAACTGAAAAAAGAGGGTGTGGACGTCAGGCCCGATATCATGATGCCCCTCGTGGGGACCCGGGAAGAGATGAAGAGGCTGCTGTCGATGGTGAATGACATCGCGGGAGGCATCATAGCGCGGCTCGGGCTTGAAGACCTCCACTACCTGGTCGGGACCATGATCGAGGTCCCCAGGGCGGCCCTCGTCGCGGGGGATATAGCCGAATTCGCCGAGTTCTTCAGCTTCGGGACCAACGACCTCACCCAGACCACCTTCGGCTATTCCAGGGACGACGCGGAGGGCAAATTCCTGGCCCAGTACGTCAACGACGGCGTCCTTCCCGATAACCCCTTCCATGAACTGGACCGCGAAGGGGTCGGCAGGCTCATGTCCATCGCGGCAACGGAAGGGAGGAACAAACGCCCCCGGATCCAGATAGGGATATGCGGCGAACACGGCGGGGACCCCAAGAGCATCGCCTTCTGTCACCAACTGGGCCTGGACTACGTCAGCTGTTCCCCCTTCCGGATACCCGTGGCGAGGCTTTCCGCCGCCCATTCGCAGTTGGGCCTCCTGGATTGAGCTTCGGGCCTTGAGTGGACAAGGCTTTGGAGACCGTGGGGCCGCCTCTCCGAGGGGCGGCCCCGTTTACGAAGGAGGCATCATGTCAAGGGAAACACCCAGGATCCGGTGGGAAAGGATCGAGAGGGCCATTCTCGACCCCCGCGCGGCTTTCAGCGACCAGAGCCGGGGAAGGATGAGGAAAGAGCCCCTTTGTCCCTTGAGGACCATTTACCAGCAGGACCGGGACAGGATAATCCACTCAAAAGCCTTCAGGAGGCTGAAACACAAGACCCAGGTGCTGCTCCTCCCCGAGGGGGATCACTACAGGACGAGGCTCACCCATACCCTGGAGGTCTGCCAGGTGGCCAGGACCATTGCCAGGGTCCTGGCCCTCAACGAGGACCTGACCGATGCCATCGCCCTCGGGCATGATCTTGGGCATACGCCCTTCGGACACATGGGTGAAAAGGTCCTGGACAGGGTCGCGAGGGAAAACGGGCTCGGCGGGTTCTCCCATGCCAGGCAGAGCCTGAGGGTGGTCGATTGCCTCGAAAAGGACGGCCGGGGGTTGAACCTGTCGATGGAGGTCCGCGACGGCATCCTGAAACACTCCAAGGGGCAGGTGGATGTGCGGAAGGGGTTTCCCGGCGGGGAACCGGTCCTGACCAACGAAGCAAGGGTCGTCCGGATCTCCGACTCCATTGCCTACCTGAACCACGACCTGGACGACGCATTGAGGGCGGGCATCGTCAAAAACGAGGATATACCGCTATCGGTCACATCCAAGCTCGGGGTGACCCACGGCGAGAGGATAGGCAGGATGGTCGAAAGCGTCGTCTCCAACAGCGGCTGCGGCGGGGTGCGTATGGGCGACGAACTCCTGGAGGTCGTCGAAGTACTCCGTTCTTTCCTTTACGACAGGGTCTACGCTTCGGAGAGGGTTCTCCGCGAGGAACCCAGGGTGACCCACGTACTATCCTCGCTTTTCGGCCATTTCCTGGACAACCCACCCGAGAACTATCGCTGTGGTGACGCCGCCCTTGCCGCGCTTGACCACGTTTCAGGCATGACCGACAGGTACGCCCTGGCGTTCTTCGAGAGGACGATCCTCCCCAGCCCCTGGCCGTAAGATCCCCGGTGTATCTTAATCGGAGATGCCGTACTGCTTGAGCAATTCTTGGAACCTGTCCTCTATCTCCTCTGGGGTTCTCTCCCTCGGTCTAGACGGGACCGAGATCGGCCTCATGGGGCCGGCCGGGGCCGGGGGCGGTGCGAAGGAAGGCGCCGGCGGCCTCACGTAAGAGGGTGATTCCTCCACGGGAAGAACGGCAGCGGCCGTCATGTCCGAAACAGAGATACTGTAGAGCCTGGCTATTTGGGCCGGTATGCCGAGGACCTCCTCATCTCTGGGCGAGAGCAGCATCCTGGGCTCGTTTGCATCGGATTCAGCCATTATCCATGAACCTCCATGAAGGGGACAGGTTGAAAGGGGAGCTTCACCGGAAGGAAGGAGGATGACCGTCGAAGGACAACCCTCCGCCGAAAGGAACCCGGAATCCTTGCATATGGTCACGGCATCGACCATCGCCCACTCGGGCACCTCGAAGGTCTCCTTGAGGGTCAAGTTCTTCACAGCCTTGCTGACAAAAGCCTGCCAGACCGGGGCCGCGATCACGCCGCCCGTAGCGGTTTTGCCCAGGGACCTGTTATCGTCGTTGCCGGCGTATACCACTACCACGAGACCCGGCACTCCCCCCGCGAACCACGCGTCGGTGTACCCGTTGGTCGTCCCTGTCTTGCCGAAGACTTCGTACCCCTGGACCTTGGCCCTGGTACCCGTTCCGGAGCGGACGACCTCCATCAGGACGGAACGCATCGAAAGGGCGATCTCTTCGGGGATGGCCCGAGCGAGGTTGGGACCGTACTGCTCCAGCACCTCGCCGGCGGCGGTGTTCACCCGCCTTATGGAGTAGGGTTGGACCCTCGAACCCCCGTTGGCGAAGACACTGTAAGCCGCTGCCATCTCCAGGGGGGTGACATTGGCGGAACCTAGGGCCACCGAGAGATCGTTGGGGATGTGGGGCGATATGAAGCCGAACCGGCGCGCCAGGTCGATGATATTCGGTATGCCCGTGATGTGAGCCACCCTGACAGCCGAGGTATTATAGGAATGTACCAGGGCCTGGAGCAGCGTCACCTCACCCTTGTACTCTTTAGTGTAGTTGCCCGGTTCCCAGATATCCCGCTCTCCCCGTTCGTTTATCCCGTTGTCGTAGGATACCGGTGCGTCGAGGACATGGTCCACCGGTCGCAGCCCCCTCATGAGAGCGGCCGTGTATACGAAGGGTTTGAAGGACGAACCGGGCTGGCGAAAGGCCTGGGTCGCACGGTTGAACTTGGACTGCTCGAAATCCTTACCGCCGACCATGGCGAGGATCTCGCCCGTGCCGGGGTCGATGGCCACGATGGCCCCCTCGCTCTTCAACCCCTTGATGGACTCCTCGGCCACGTGCTGCACGTCCAGGTCAAGGGTTGTGTGGACCCTGAGCCCCCCCCGGTAGACCATGTCACTGCCGTAGGTAGGAAGGAGTTGCTCAAAAAGGATGTGGGCGATGAAGTAGGGTGCCACGTCGAACATGATGGCCGGTTTTTTGAGGGTCTGGAAATCCAGTTCGATCCTCCTGGCCGCCTGGGCCTGTTCCGGCGTTATCATTCCCTCGTGGACCATCCTGCCCAGGACGTAGGCCTGCCTCTCCGATGCCCTTTCGGGGTGCCGCAAGGGGGTGTAGTACTCGGGACCCTTGACGATCCCCGCGAGAAGGGCCGCCTCGGATAGGTCCAGTTCCGAGGGTTCCTTGTTGAAGTAAAGCAGCGAGGCGGAATGGATCCCCCATGCCCCATGGCCGAAGTAGATCATGTTGAGGTACATTTCGAGGATCTGCTCCTTGGAGTAGATCTTCTCCAGCCGGACCGACAAGATGGCTTCCCTGATCTTTCTCTGGAGGGTCTTCTCCTTGGTGAGGAAGAGGTTCCAGGCAAGTTGCTGGGTTATAGTGCTGGCGCCCTGGACGGTTTTACCGCTCCTGAAGTTAACCCAGAAGGCCCTGATGATCCCGGCGAAGTCGAGCCCCCTGTGGCTGTAAAAGGCGCTGTCCTCGGCCGCGATGGATGCCTCCTGCATCACCAAGGGGATTTGGGAAAGGGGTACCCAGGTCCTGTTCTCATGAAAAAGCCTGGTGATGACCTTTTCGTTCCGGTCGTAGACGATGGTGGACAGGTCCGGTTCATAATTGGCCATTTCCTCCAGGGAGGGGAGGGTCGAGGCGGCTTCCCTTATGAGCAGGACACCTACGACAGAAGCCGCGGCGAAAAGGAATATCACAAAGAAGGCAAGGGTCAAGACCAGCTTGCCTAGAAAACCGGACTTCCTGGGTGCGGGCTTCCTGCCGGTCCCCCGGGAGGTTCTATCATTCTTCCTGGTCTTTCTAGGCTGTTGCTTCTTGAAAATATTGAAGATGCTGTTCTTCATGCCGCCTCCTGGTTTAACCGTTAACGCCCAAGGGAACGATGGACCATAGAAGAATACCAAAAAAAGGGCATTTTACGAAGGACCGGTTTTTAAACGCTTGCACTAACTCCCGATGCATGGTATATTTTTCGCCGTCGCCCATAAAGGGCGACAGTACCTTGAAAAAAGAATACAGCGTACAGAATAGAGTGGGACCCAGTTAGGATATTTATGGAGAGTTTGATCCTGGCTCAGGACGAACGCTGGCGGCGTGCTTAACACATGCAAGTCGGACGGTCTGTATATTGAAAGCTTGCTGGATATGTACGGATAGTGGCGGACGGGTGAGTAACGCGTGAATACCTGGCCATCGGAGGGGGACAACGGCTGGAAACGGTCGCTAATACCGCGTAAGCCGTAAGGTGAAAGGCCACGGGAGTGGCTGCCGATGGATGGGTTCGCGTCCTATCAGCTGGTTGGTGGGGTAAGGGCCTACCAAGGCTAAGACGGGTAGCCGGTCTGAGAGGGTGATCGGCCACACTGGAACTGAGATACGGTCCAGACTCCTACGGGAGGCAGCAGTGGGGAATATTGGGCAATGGGGGGAACCCTGACCCAGCGACGCCGCGTGAGGGAAGAAGGTTTTCGGATCGTAAACCTCTGTTGTACGGGAAGAAGGAAGTGACGGTACCGTACGAGGAAGCCCCGGCAAACTACGTGCCAGCAGCCGCGGTAACACGTAGGGGGCGAGCGTTGTCCGGAATTACTGGGCGTAAAGGGCGCGCAGGCTGTTATGCGAGTCTGCTGTGAAATGTACCGGCTCAACCGGTGCCTTGCGGCGGATACTGCATAGCTGGAGTACTGGAGAGGGAAGTGGAATTCCCGGTGTAGCGGTGAAATGCGTAGATATCGGGAGGAACACCGGTGGCGAAGGCGGCTTTCTGGCCAGTTACTGACGCTCATGCGCGAAAGCTGGGGTAGCGAACCGGATTAGATACCCGGGTAGTCCCAGCCGTAAACGATGAATGCTAGGTGTGGGTGTCGCAGGGCATCCGTGCCGCAGCTAACGCGATAAGCATTCCGCCTGGGGAGTACGGTCGCAAGATTGAAACTCAAAGGAATTGACGGGGGCCCGCACAAGCGGTGGAGCACGTGGTTTAATTCGATGCAAACCGAAGAACCTTACCTGGGTTTGACATGTACGTATTACTGAGGTGAAAGCCGAGGGACCTGCTCTTCGGAGTGGGAGCGTAGACAGGTGCTGCATGGCTGTCGTCAGCTCGTGTCGTGAGATGTTGGGTTAAGTCCCGCAACGAGCGCAACCCCTGCATTCAGTTGCCAACGGTGAGGCCGGGCACTCTGGATGGACTGCCGGCGACAAGCCGGAGGAAGGTGGGGATGACGTCAAGTCATCATGGCCCTTATGTCCAGGGCGACACACGTGCTACAATGGCCGGCACAGCGGGAAGCGAAGGGGCGACCCTGAGCGGATCCCTTAAAGCCGGTCCCAGTTCGGATTGCAGTCTGCAACTCGACTGCATGAAGTTGGAATCGCTAGTAATCGTGGATCAGCCAAGCCGCGGTGAATACGTTCCCGGGCCTTGTACACACCGCCCGTCACACCACCCGAGTTGGGTGCACCCGAAGCCGGTGGCCAAACCCGGCACTCAACTGGGGAGAGCGTCCTCTTTTTTAAAGGCACGGTAGTGCTGTAAGGAGTGGAGGTTCTTTCTTGTTGAGTGCCGGGATGGAGCCGTCGAAGGTGTGCCTGGTAAGGGGGGTGAAGTCGTAACAAGGTAGCCGTACCGGAAGGTGCGGCTGGATCACCTCCTTTCTAAGGAGCACTATGCATATTGTCCGCCTGTTCATGTACGCTGTTTCTTTTTTTGGGCCGATAGCTCAGGTGGCTAGAGCACACGGCTGATAACCGTGAGGTCGGAGGTTCGAATCCTCCTCGGCCCACCAGTCTGATCGGGGATGTAGCTCAGTGGGAGAGCGCCTGCCTTGCACGCAGGAAGTCGTCGGTTCGAATCCGATCATCTCCACCAAAAATAAATATGCGGTCCTCCTAAATGCGGTCTGGGACCGCATTTTTTTATTGGAGCGGCAAGGGTCCTGGCCTTCAGGACCTCCTGTCGGCGGGGTTTCACTCTTTTCACCCTTCCCTCAGGCGAAAGCGATCCTGTATCTCCTGCCCCTTGATTTTCTTTCGGGGTTGTTGTATTATCCTGTTATCGGGGAGAAGTGCCCCCGAAGTCGGGTTTTCCGGCTTGAAAAGCGGTTTGGGAAGTGAAGGAGCAACGGCAGAAGTATCACGGTCCAGATTGGAAGTGTAATGCTCCAGTAACGAGGAACGGTTTTTGACGGAACAGGGAGTGGTTGCTTGAAGTGTCTCTGCGCCGGAAAACCCGACCAAGGTAATATAGGGGTGGCGGAAGCCGCCCCTTTTCCATTTCCCCGGCAGGCGGGGACTCTTTCAAAAGGAGTGGTGGAAATGAAGGACCTGATGGAGCTGTTGAGAGAACGAAGAAGTATCAGGCGGTACCAGGACCGTCCCCTTTCGGACGAACAGGTGGCTGCCCTGGAGGAGGCCGTACTCCGGAGTCCCACGGGGAGAGACACCAGGTCTTGGGAGTTCGTTTTCGTCGACGACCGGGAACTACTGAACAGGCTTGCCGCCACCAGGGGGAGCAATTCGGCCTTCCTCGGGGGCGCGTCCCTGGGCATTGTCGTCCTGGGAAATGATAAGGTCACCGACACCTGGGTCGAGGACTCGTCCCTGGCGGCGATCATAGCCCAACTTGCCGCCGTAGGCCTGGGCCTCGGGTCGTGCTGGTCCCAGGTCCGAAACAGGGAGCACGCCCCCGGCGAGACGGCCGAGGATTATGTCAGGGGTCTTTTAGGCATCCCCAACGATCTCAGGGTGCTGTGCGTCATCGCCGTGGGCCATCCCTCCGAGGAGAAACGCCCCACCCCTAAAGAAGGCCTGTCCTTCCGGAAGATCCACAGGAACCGGTTCAAACCGGCCTGAGACGGCGGGTGAGCGGGACCTCACCTCGCCAGCTTGAGCATGGCGATCTTGAGCACCAGGACGGAGGACAAAAGGTCCTCGATCCCGATGTGTTCATCGGCTTGGTGGGCCAGGTCCATAAGGCCCGCGGGGAAAGGGGAGAAGGCCACCACGTTCGGGAGGGCCTTGGCATAGGTCCCACCGCCGATAGCCATCACTTCCGGGTGCTTCCCCGTAGCCTCGAAAAAAGCCTCACTGAGGTCCCTGATCAGGGGTGAATCCTTAGGGACGAAGAGGGGGCTGTACCTCGAGGTCTCCACGGGGACGAGGCCGAGCGGGGCCAGCCGTTCCTTCAGTCTTTCAGCCACCAGGTCGCCCTTGATCGTCACCGAATGCCTGATATCGAGGGACACCGAGAGGACATCCTTTGAAAAAGAAGCCAGACCGGGGTTGCACGTCAGCGGGCCGGAGACGTCATCGCTCATGGCTATCCCCAGGCTGGAACCGAACCTCGGGTCTTCCAGCAGCCCCGATAAGACCTTGAAGGCCTCGAAAGGCCCGCCGAGAGGAGGGGTGGAATCGATCAGCCGGCAGAGAGCCGCAATGGCGTTCTCGCCCTTTTCGGGGAGGCTCGCGTGGGCCGCCTTGCCGAAAGCCCTTACGGTAAGGGCCCCCTTTTCGAAAAGCACCTCACCGCCCTGAGGCATGGCCCCGACAGCGCCGCGGAGGACCTTCGCCCAGTCATCGAGGGCCCGCGGGTCCCCGGCAAAAACGGCCTCGCACCGGTCGGGGACAATATTTACGGCCTCCCCCGCCCGGAAGGAGACCAGCCGGGTCGCGTCGTTGACGCCGACAGGTACATCGATCCGGATATGGAGGCCGCCCTTCTCGGCATGAACGATCCCCTCCGGTATGTCGGGGGTGAAGCCCGCTACGGGGGCTTCCTCGTTGGCGGCGTACCACTTGATGCCCCGGAAGCCGCTTTCCTCGTTGGTGCCGAAGATGATCCTTATCCTCCTGGACAGCCGGTGCCCCTCGTCGGAGAGGATCTTCAGGGCCCAGAGGGCGGCCACGGTCGGCCCCTTGTCATCGGTGGTCCCGCGACCGTACATCTTTCCGTCGTGGATCTCCGCGCCGAAGGGAGGGTAGGTCCAGCCCTTGCCTTCGGGTACCACGTCGAGGTGGCCGAGGACGGCCACCATCTCCTTCCCCGAGCCGTACTCGGCGTAACCGATCATTCCGTCGCGGTTCACCGCCCGGAAACCGAGGTCTGAGGCCGTCTCAAGGGCCAGGTTAAGGGCCTGGTGTACGCCCTCCCCGAAGGGCTTCCCTTCCAGGGGCGTGGACCCCACGCTCCTGATGCGGACCATGTCCTGGAGGTTCGAGATCAATAGAGGCCTGTACTTTTCAAGCAGGGTATCGTATCCCATATCGGGTCTCCTTTGCGCTCCCCGCCCGCCCGGTCAGTCCAAGGGGTAGCTCCAACCCGGCAGTTTCCCGTGGGAGAGGGGGACGATGTTGACGACCTTACCCTTCAATTCGCTGTTTTTAAAAGTGACCCTGTAGGTGTTGACCACATTGTCGTTGCTGTCGAGTTCCTCGATCAGGAGGACATGGGTCCGGCCCACGATCGTGAGGACGTCGCGATCACCCTCCTCGAGGAAAAGAGGCGGTGGGCCGCCTCCCACGCCGACCATCGCGGCCTCGAAGGCCGGGTAGGCCGCGGCCCCCGTTTCAAAGGGAAGGTTCTCCACGTAGATCATGCTCGTCTTCCCGTTCATGTAACTGATGAAGGCAACGAACGCCATCATTGCTATGATGGCCAGGTTCACGAGGATCTGTCTTGGCTTCATGGCTTCGTTCTCCTATTCCCCGGCGGCGCCGCGAAGGCTGCGGCGGGCGCGCTCGCGGTCCTTCTGCCGGCGCCAGGCGTGAAGTACCAGGGCCAGGGAAATGATCCCGTAGGACACGAAAACCCTGAAATACTCCCCGAGCTGGGCCTCGCCGATCAGGTACTTGCCGGCCATGGGGGAGACGACGAACATCAGGTGGAAAAGGACCACGCCAAGGAACACGTTGAAGATCGACGCCCTGGACACGCTTGCGCCGCCCACTAGAAGAGAGGCGATGGCGAACATCCCCGCCTGTTCGTGGCTGTTATAGGTGTTCATCGTGCCGATGTTCTGGAGGAAAATGATCTGGCCGTAGCAGGCGAGGACGGTGGAGATGATTATCGCTATCAGCCGCGTGCGCTCGACGGGTATACCGGCGTCCCCCGCCACCTTCATGTCCTGGCCTACGGCCCTCATGTCCTGCCCCAGTTTCGTTCCCCGGAACCAAAGGACGAAGAGGCAGAAAAGCCCAATGATGAGGAACGTAGCCAGGGGAATGTCTATCCCGAGGATGTTCAAGGGCATGAGGTTGTCGAGGCACTTCCTGATGCCCTCCAGGTTGGTCACATTCCTTATGCCGAAACCTCTTGAGAGCACCATGGCGGGGTTAGTCATCGGAACGACGCTGCCGAAACCGTAAAGGACGACCAGCTGGTACACTCCGTTCATGAAAAACCCGAGGATGAAGGAAGTGACCATTTCGCGGCCCTTCGCGAGGTTGAGGATGGTTCCGCACAGCCAACCCAGGGCGATCGCGAGGGGGGTGGAAATGATGGCCGCCAGGATGACCCCCGGGACACCTACAACGCTCCAGTCGCTCATGAATATCAGGCCTATCTGGCCTGCCATCGCGCCGAGGACCATGCCGAAGTTCAGGCCCATGCCCGCCATGATAGGGATGAGTAGCGAGAGTACGAGGAAGGAGTTCCTGGAAAGGCGTACCAGCATTTCCTGGACCAGGTAGGTCCCGGAAAACTGCGATATCGGGATCGCGAAGGCGCTTACGGCGATAAACAGGATGGGTACTGCATTCTGGATGAGGTAATGCTTAAGGAGATCGGCTTTTTTGTTCATGGTTTCACCTTCACGGTTCGTGTCAGCGCGTAGAGGATCATCCCGTTAGATACGATTATCCTGATGACCTCCGACATGTCCGTCTGGATCATGCTGTTTATCACCGAGGGGGTCATCGTCAGGATCCCCTGGAAAAGGAATGTCCCAATTATCACGTTCAGGATGCTGGCCCTGTGGACCGAGGCCCCGCCGATAAGTATCGCCGACACCGCCGGGAAGGCCATGTAGAAAGGACCCATGTAAAGCTGAACGAAACCGAAGCTCTGCTGGTAGACAATGATCCCTATCGCGCCCAGGACGGTCGATAATATCACCGACAAGGTCCTCATCCTGTCGATGTTGACCCCGGAAGCCCTGGCGTATTCGGGGTTTGACCCCACGGTGGTCATGGCCGTGCCGGTCCTGGTCCTCATGAAAACCCACATGAACCCGCAGAGGAGGGCGAAGAAGAGGAACATTCCCGTGGGAACGTAAAAAAATTGTCCGATGCTGAAAGACCCGATGTCGCTGATGGCCTGGTGCCAGAACCCCTCCACGGCGATCGTCGTTCGGAGGCCCTTGCCGGCGTAGCCCCAGACCATGTTGGAGCTTTTGTAGGGGAGCACGAGCCACATGATGCACATGAAGGCCACGGAAGAGAAGCCCACGTAGGTCGCGATCATCATCTCGCTGCCCTTTACCCTGTTCAGGAGGAGGCCGTAACCCCACCCCAGGACGACGGCTATCGGCAAGGATATCGCCATTGCGATCAGTACTCCCGGTATTCCGGGGATCCCTATCTCTATGCTGGTGACCGCCCCGAGCAGGCCGGCGATTATACCGAGGGGGAGGCCGAAGTTCAGCCCGCACCCCGATACGATCATCGGTACCATTGCCAGTACCATCACACCGTTCATGCCGAACCTGACGAGGGTGTCGCTCACCGACGCGTCGATCCGGACCCTGACGAAGGGGGCGATGATGAAAAGGGAGAACAGGAAGAGGCCGATGATTATCCTCGGCCAGCCCGCATTTTCGATGAATTTCCTTATCCCGCCCACTGTCAGACCACCTTCTTTTCCCTTCCATCTATCCCAAGCATCAGGACGCCGAAATCCCTCGAGGGAGCCGAAGCTGGGAGCGTGCCCGCTATGCGCCCTGAATCGATTATCGCTATCCGGTCACAGATGGAGCGCAGTTCTTCCAGTTCGGAAGAGACCATCACGATCGTCGTTCCGTATTCTTCATTGTATTTTCTCAGTGCTTCCAGGACCATTCTTTTGGCGCCGACATCTATGCCCCTCGTCGGCTCCGATACGAACAGGAGTCTTGGTTTTGTCTCGAAAGCCTTGGCAAGGCATACTTTCTGCTGATTGCCGCCGGAGAGGTCCTGGACGCGTTGATTCTCGCTGAGGCATTTTATATTGAGCATATCGATGTAATTCCTGGCGCTCCTGGTTATTTCCGATTCGTCCCTGATCCTGACGAGGCCACCGAGGATCGGCTTGAGGAACCGTTCCTGCATCTGAAGCGCCGTGAAGATAATATTCCATGAAATGGGTTCTTCCATCAAAAGGCCCACTCCCCGCCGGTCCTCATAAACGGCGGATATCCCCGCCTCAAGGGGACTCGTGGGGTCGTTGAGCCGGATCGGTTCCTCCCGGAAAAAGACGGAGCCTCCGGCTGGGAACATCCCCATTATCCCGTTCGTTATCCCTAGTTTTCCCTGGCCGGCGAGGCCCCCTATCCCGAAGATCTCACGCTCCCTGACCTGGAAAGAGACATCCCTCACCGTTTCCCCGGGCATATCCACCCAGAGGTGCTCCACCCGGAGGATGACCTCCCCCAGGTTACGGCCCCTGGTGCCCTTTCCCGCAAAGGCGGTGGTGATGTCCCTCCCGACCATCGACGTGGCTATGGACATGATGTTCGTCTCACCCGGGGTGGTATCATCGACCACCTCACCATCCCTGAGGACGATGATCTTGTCGCAGACATCCATGATCTCCTGGAGCCTGTGGGAGATGAAAATGATGGAAATCCCGAGGGCGGCTAGGCGCTTCATCGTATCGAGGAGGATCTCAGCCTCCGATTCGGTAAGCGTCGCCGTAGGTTCGTCGAGGACGAGTATCTTGGTGTTCTCCTTATCGATCTCGCGGGCTATCTCGGTAAACTGCTTGTAACCCACGGGGAGTTCCGAAACGGCAAGGGCCGGGTCCAGGCCCACCTTCAACTTGCCGATCGCTTCACGGCTCCTGCGGTCCATGTCTTCCCTGTCGAGGGTTTTCATGCGGTCGCCGTAAGCCTCGACGAGGAAGTTGTATTTTGTCGATTCCCTGTTGAGGACGATATTCTCGGTCACCGTGAAACCGGGGATGAGAGAGAATTCCTGGTGCACCATGCCTATCCCGGCTTCCAGGGCGTCGAAGGGGCTGGCGAACCTTACCTTTTTCCCTTCTATCGAGATGGTGCCCTCGTACCCTCCGGTCTCGTGGATCACCGTCATGCCGAAGAGAATATTCATCAAGGTCGATTTTCCTGCGCCGTTCTCTCCCACCAACCCCAGTATCTTTCCCTTTTCCAGGCTGAAGGATACATTTTTCAAGACTTTGTTGTGGTTGAAGGACTTGCTGATTCCCCTGACATTCAAAAGGGGCTCCAAGGCCATGCATTTCACCTCTCTAGCAGGTAGTGCGTTTTCATAATCGATATAGTAACCGAAGCCCAAGGGCTTGAGAAAGAAGAAGCCGCCGGCGAAAGAAGGGAACCGGGCAAAAAAAGGGGAGGGGGAATCCCCCTCCCCCTAAGCAAAGGGCTTTTATTTGAAGGTCAGGTATTTCTCCGGCACCTGGACGCTGGTCATATCCAGGTAACCCTTGCCGAAAATGTAAGTATCCTGGTAAAGGAGGACGTGGTTCTTTTTAACTACCCCCGTCTGGATATCAGTGTAGTAGTTCCCGTTCCACTCAGCTCCCGGGGTGGCCTTGGAGTAGACATCGAAGAGATCCTGGGGTTTGAAATTGCGGGCGAAGTTCTTGGCGTCGATGCCGGCGGTCACCATCTTGTGGCCGAATTCGGCCAGGGCGACCGAGTTGGTGTAGCCGTAGGAATACGCCCAGGTGCCCATGCGGCCCGATCCGCCGTGGTCGATGACGGCCTGTTCGACCTTCTTGAGGATGGCGGGGAAGTCACCCTTCACATCGGCCAGTTCAACGCCCAGGGCGCCGGGATAGCCCATGAGGGGGGAGGGAAGGTCCGCTTCGATGAAGAAGCCGCCGCCCTCGGCGATCCTCTTCAGCAGGGGCTCGGTATGGGCGTCATTCGTGCAGAAGAAGGCGGTCTTGTCGCCGTATTTTTCAAGCCAGGCCGGGACCTTTTCCAGGACAAACTGCTGGGCCCCGGCGACACCGACGTCGCTCGTCGGGTCAGGAGCTGTCTCGAAGTGGAATTTTATTCCCAGGTCCTTGCAGGCCTCTTCCATGATGTTGCGGCGACGGGAGAGCAGTTCGTAGCTCATGTGGCGGGGGAAGGAAATGTGGACGAAGTCCGTCGCGCCGAGCTTCTTGGCCGCGGCTATGATGAGGTACCCGCGGGCGATGTTATCGGCGTTAACGGTGAGGTCGGCTATGCTCTCGATTACCCCCGGGTCTTCATGGGCCTCACCCG
>JAXGNU010000001.1:0-271058 GCA_040767805.1 Thermovirgaceae bacterium | reverse complement strand
AGAAAACAAAGCATAGTTACCCAGGGTTGTTTGTATTAACAGAACGCCCAGGACGGGGGGCGTAAGGGGCGCCCCGGCCCATTATGGGCGGGCCCGCCCGTCTCTGCCAACCATGGGTGTCCAACCTGACGGTCCTTTTCTTTTCGGTGTTTTTCTGCCTGTTCGCCGTGGCTGATTGGGTCCAGTATGTTCATCCACTATTCCGTATTACGACTAGGGTAGTCTATTTTATGTGCTGCCTTGACGCGATGAAACTCCGCAAGATCCACCCCGGGTGGGAACGCCCCTACAGGGCTCCGGATGGGGATACGGTCTTCATCATCGGGCTGTTCATTTCGGTGTGGATAGTGATAAGGTCAGCCCTTGAACTTGAGATAGGCGGCTACCTTTCCCTGGCGACCTACTTCTTGATAGGTTACGGATTGCACCTGGTGATGGGGATACTGAAAAAAGGGTCCGGAAAAATACCCGGTCTTGAGCACTTTGACCCCCGACGACAAGAAGAGGTTGGGAACCCTTCGATGCCACTCTTCCTCGCGCGTTGCCCTCTTTCCCCTGTTTCTACGAGGGCCGGGGAGGCTATGGAGCCTCCCCGGCCTATTTTGATAACCTTTCACCTGGTCCCGCCGCCCTGGCCTAGCCTCGGGGTGGGCCTCCAGATCCTTCCCACGTTTCCGGAAGCGCCTTCAAAGGCTTTCCTTGCCGGCGGCTTTCGCCATCTCCATCTCTCGGCGGCTCAAGGCGTAACTGGCCTTCTCCGTGACCAGGCCCGAAGGCCTGAAATTCAGCACGAGGATCAATACGAGCCCCATCAGCAGAAATTGCAGCCAGACAGGGTCAAAGGGCAGGAAGGAGAGAGCGAACTTGTAGGAGATGATCAACTTCTGGACCAGGATGAAGGTGAAGGTGCCGATCAAGACCCCCACGTTGCTTCCGCTCCCGCCAAAGACCACCATAACCCAGGGGAGAAAGGTCCAGTCGAACCTGCTCAGGGCGCTCGGCGCCACCCCTGTCGTGTAAAGGGTGTACATCGCCCCGGCCAGTCCGCATATGATCCCGCCGGTCACCATGACGTTCAGGCGGACCTTGGCCACGTTCTTACCCAACGAAGAGGCGGCGTCGGGATTGTCCCTGATCGCCCTCAGCATCCTCCCCATGGGGGATTTCTCGATGGAGTCCAAGTACAGCCACACCCCGAGCGCCAAGACGCAATTCGCCAGGGACGCGGCCATGAACCTCCAGTCCCCCGCCCAGGCCCAAACGTCGGGGATCCTCACCCCAAGGGGGCCGCCTACGACGGGGTCGTAGTTGTTGCCGATGATGGCGAGGACCTCGCCGAAGGCGAGAAGGGAGATCGCCAGGTAATCCCCGCCCAGCCTTACCGCCGGGTAACCCGACAGGAGGCCCAGGATCGCCCCCGCGGCGCCTGCCGCCAGGAGAGTGATCGCCAGGATGGTCATCGCGGTCCCGGGTGCGCCATGGAGTGAAAGGTCCACCTGGGAGGCGATGATGACATTGTTCCAGATCATGTCATCGGCGAGGGACGGGTCCACCTCGACCAGCCACATGCCTAGCCTTATAGGGAGCCACCCTCCGACGTAGGCCCCACCGGTGAAGGCGAGTACCAGCCCGAAATTGGCGATACCCGTATAGCCCAGTTGAAGCCTAAGGCTCAAGTTGAGGGCGAGGTAGATCCCGAAAAGGGCCAGGAGGTCGACGGAGAAAAGAAACCACTGTTCGCTCATGGTTTACCCTCTCCTCCTGCCGACGAAGCCGCTCAAACCCTCCGGCAGGAACTGGAGGGTGAGCAGGAGCACGATCATCGGAATAAGGTCCTTGAAAGGTATCACCCCGGGCCCGACCCAGGAGGATAAAAGGTCTATCCCGTATATCTGGGCAAAACCCAGGACCAGGCCCGCCAGGAGCGGCCCGTACATTTTCTCGATGCCGCCGAAAATGCTGACGGCGAACATGGTCGCTATCATGCTCGTCCCCACGCCGGGGTGACACTGGAACCTCATCGGGAAGAGGCAGCCGGCAAGGCCCGCGGCGCCGCCGGCCAGGCACCAGGCGAGAAGGGAAAGGGACTTTACGTTGGCGCCCATCACCACGGCGAGGGTCGGCTGCTCCGCCAGCGCCCTCAAGGCCAGCCCCAGGCGGGTATGCTGAAGCACCAGGTAATAACTGACGGTCAGGGCGGCCAGTGCGGCCCACGCCGCCCAGAGGATCCCCATCTGCCCCCAAAGGGTGAAATCGAGCCTGGCGAAGAGAAAATTCTTGGAGGAAAGGTGGAAAACGTTCTGGAGGTAGTCGGCATAAATGTTGATCACCGCTATCATTATCAGGCTTATCGCGATGGTGACGACCAGCAGGAGTATCGAGGAAGCACCCTTCGCTCGTATGGGCTCGACGCCCGCCAGGAATATGATCCCGCTTGCCCCGGCGCAGACTAGGAACGCCATGGGAAGGTAAAAATAGGGGCTATGGGCCAGGAAGGACGTGGCCGTCAAGGCCACGTAGGAACCTATGGTGACGACCTCTCCATGGGCGACGTTCCAGACTCCCGTCGTCCGCCGTATGAGGGTGAGGCCGAAACCCATCAGGCCGAGCAGAGCGGAGTAGGTCAAAGCATCAATAAATGAAGCCAAGGTCATCGCCCCTTGTCAGGCCAACCCGAGATAGGTTCTCATGAGCTCCTTGTCGCATTGGAGCTCTCCAGGTCCGCCGGAAAAAATTATTCGCCCGCTGACGAGCAGGTAGCATTTGTCGACGACGTCAAAAAGGATCTTCAGGTTCTGCTCTATGATCAACATGCTCAAGCCGGTCTTGTCCTTCAGGTTCTTGATCAGTTCGGCTATCTGGGCCGAGGCGATGGGAGACAGCCCGCTGGTCGGCTCGTCGAGCAAGAGCAGGTTAGGCCTGCACATGAGGGCTACCGCAAGGGCGACCATTTCCCTTTCCCCGCCGCTGAGGGTCCCCGCCGTTCTGCGGAGGAAAGGCACGACGGGCTTAACCAGGGAGAGTACTTCTTCCATACGTTCCCCGACTTCGCCCTTCGGGAGGTTGAAGGCCCCCATCTTGAGATTCTCTTCCACCGAAAGCCCTGGGAAGACATTGCCTTCCTGCCTCAGGTAACCGACACCACGGCCGGTCACCTTGTGGGACTTCTCCTGTTGCATTTCAGTACCGTCAAGGATCACGCTTCCCGAAAAAATATCGGCAAGACGGAAAATACTGTTGAGTAAAGTCGTCTTGCCGCTCCCGTTGGGGCCCACGATGGCCACGGCTTCCCCGCGGGCGCAATCGAGGTTAATGTCGAAAAGGACATGGATGGCTCCGTAGCCAGCGTTAAGGTTTTTGATATGCAGTACGCTGTTCATGACCCCAGGTACACCTCTTTCACCTGGCTGTCGTTCAGGACCTCTTCCACCGAACCCTGGGCGATGAGTTTTCCCTCGTTCATCACGTAGACGTAGTCGGCATATTTCAAGGCGATATCGAGCCTGTGCTCGATGACCAGGAAGGTGAGGCCCTGCTCATCCCTGAGCCGGATCAGGAAGGAGAAAACTTCGTCCGCCATCACCGGGTCAACGCCGCATATGGGTTCATCCAGGATGACGAGTTTTGCGCCGGCCAGGAGGGCCCGCCCGATCTCGGCGAGTTTGATGTGCCCGGTGGAGGTTTCCGACATGACGGCGTCCCAGTGGGGGGTCAGTTCCATGGCCTCGGCCATGGCAAAGGCCTCCCGGACGTTGTCCTTCTCCTTTGTTTTCCAGAGTGCCTTTAGGGGGCATTTCAGAAGGGATTCGCCACAGGCGCTCTCACAGGCCACAAGGAGGTTGCCCAGCACGCTCAAGCCCCCGAAGGGAGCCGGGAGCTGAAAAGAGCGCACCATACCCTCCTTGCAGATCCTGTGCATGGGCCAATGGGTGATCTCCTTGTCTTCCAGGTAGACGCGCCCGCTATCGGGCCGGAGGAATCCCGTGATACTGTTTACAAGGGTTGTCTTGCCGCTGCCATTGGGCCCGATCAGGAGAGTTATCCTCCCCCGCGGCAGGGATATACTGACGCCGTCCACCGCCTTGAGCCCGCCAAAACTCTTTTTGACGTCGCGCACTTCCAGCATTGCTCCGTGCATCGTTATTCCTCCGTCTGGGGATCGCATTCAAAAAACGGCCCTGCCCCGCGTTCGGGACAGGGCCGCGGGGATCCAGTTACTTTGAAGAGGCCTCGGCGAGGCCCCCTGTAGCAGCATCGTACTCAGAGACCTTGACCCAGGCGTGTTTCCCTTCCACTTCTTTAACGGCGAAAAACTCTACGTTCAGGGCCTTCCTGTCACCCAGTTCATCCAACTCCGCCCAGCCGCTGGCCCCGTAGTAATTGGAGGCCACGTAAGGCAGGGCATCCTTGATGGCCGTCCCGTCACCCGACTGGGCGCATATGGCGGAAAGTGCAGCCAGCCAGGCACAATCATAGGCGACTAGGCTGTAGATATCCAGTGTTTCGCCTATCTTTTCCTGGGCGTAATCGAGCAGCTCCTCACGCTTGATCGACTTAGGGGCGGAATACATGGGGGCGATGACGGATACTTTCGCGGCCGCGTCACCGGCGTCGCGAAGGATGACGGTGCTCTGCGCTACAGCATCGCCGCCCGTCCAGGTGAGCGAGAGAAGGGGGCTTTTCCTTGCCTGGGCCTGGCTCAGGATAATGGCCAGGTCCTCCCAGGTAAGGCTGATGACCGCTACCTTGTCGGCGCCGTGTTTCTCGACAGCGGGGCCGACGGCCCTCTCCAGCGACGAAAGTTCACCGGAGAACTCCTTGGTCCCACCGGCGAAATCCACCCGCTCGAGGATCGTCCCCCCGACGGCCTCAAACTCCTTGGTAAAACTGCTGGCGATAGAGAGGTCGCAAGGGTCCTTCCTCACGAGAAGAGCTACGTGGGTGAAACCCATCGTCTCCACCAGTTTGGCCAGGGCGACCCCTTCCATGTCGTCATGGGGTATCGGCCTGAAAACGTAGTCGTCGGCTACTCCCAGTTCAGCCACGGTCGAAAAAGAGGAAATAAGGGCGATCTTGTTGGCGTTGGCGTAGCCCATGGCCAGGCGAATATCGGAACTGTCGAGAAGGCCTACCGCGACCTTGACTCCCTGCGCGGCCATCGCCTTGATCTTCTCCAACGTCACGTTGGCTTTCGTTTCCGTGTCCTCGTAGAGGAATTTGATGGTTATCGGGAGGTTGGCCCCCGAGGTGAATTTCGCTATGTCCGCTTCAGCCTTTTCCATGGCAACCCTGCCGCGTGCCCCGTAGCTGGCGAAATCTCCGGTCAGGGGCATGAAGGCTCCTATCGTGATCTCTTTTTTCTCGGCCGAAAGGATGGGAGTGGAGATCAATGCGGCCAGGAACACAGCCAGGATAAGGCTTCCCAAAACCTTCTTTTTCATCAATTATCACTCCTTCGTCCCCGAAACTGGGTCATCTCCTATCGGTTCTCTTTTGCCCAAGGCCCTGCGGATCACCCTGAAAGCATCCTTTCCCACAGAAGCGCCGAGGGGGTCGTGGCTCTCCTTCTCGCCTATCACTCCTCTCAATGGTCAGAGATCGAACTCCGTACCCACTCCCTTTTCAACGGCTTTCCGGAATATTTCTCCCGCCGCGACGACATCCTGCACGCCTATGCCCACCGTCTTGAAGACGGTTATATCCCCGTCGCTCTCTCGCCCTGCAACCTTGCCGGCTACGAGCTCGCCCAGTTCGCCGGTGATGATCCTTTCGGTGAAAAGGCCCTTCTCGATGGGGTTGATAAGGTCACCCGACTCGGCCAGGACGGCTTCGCGTGATTCGACGAACACCTTTTGGGCCTTAAGGAACAAACCCGGGGGCATTTCCTGCATATCCGGCCGGTAAGACCCGATGCCGTTGACGTGGGCCCCTCTTTTCACGGCTTCCGCGGGGAAAACGGGGTTCTTGGCGGTGGTGACGGTGGTGATGACATCGGCCCCGTCCACGGCTTCTTCACCGGACCTAGACGTTACGATCTTGATGCCGGCCTTCTCCCAGGCCTTTACCATGGCCTTCGAGGCATCGCGGGCCCTGGCTTCGTCAGCATCGAAGACCCTGACTTCCTTCAGGTTCCTCGCTGTGAGCATCGCCTCCAGCTGGGCGAAGGATTGCCCGCCGGCGCCGATGAGCGCTCCCACCGTGGCATCTTTCCTGGCCAGGAGGTCCGTGGCCGCGCCCGCCGCGGCTCCGGTGCGGACCTGGGTGAGGTAGGTGCCGTCCATGATGGCCAGCACTTCCCCCGTCCGGGAGTCCATGTGGACCATGGTCGCGGGGACGACAGGCTTCCCAAGCTTGGGGTTGCCGGGGAAGACCGAAACGATCTTCAGCCCCAGGGACTGGGTCTCCTCTACATAGGCGGGCATAAAAAGAGCCTGGCCTTCGTACTTGCCCACGTTGATATTCGTCCTCAGCGGGACGACGGACCTCCCCTCGGAAAAGAGCCTGAAAGCCTGCTTCATGGCCTCAATGGCTTCAGTCATTGAAAAGACCCGCCGCATTTCCTCCTTGGTGATCAATCGCACCCGATACCCCTCCCCCGACGCTTTGCTCTATTTTACTATTGCTAGTTTCAGTCTATCAATCAAGAAAGGGCCAGTCAACATATTTTTGTATGTTATATAATCCTGTTGAATAGAGTGGAAAAAATATCTATTACCCGTAAGGGCTCCTGTGACCTCTTCAGCTTTCCAGGTCCGGAGGGTCATGGTTTTTCCTGTGACTTAAAGGAGGTGCGAAATGCTTAAGAGTTGCAATCCCCTTCTTGGGCCGCTCGTCCCGGTGGTAAAGCTCCTGGGGGCCATGCTGGGGAAGGACTGCGAGATCGTCCTCCATGACGTCTCCGGGGAGGAGCCTTTCATCGTCGCCATCGAGAACGGGGAGGTCTCGGGTAGGGATATAAACTCCAGCATGACCGATCTCGGCTACTTCCTGATGTCCAGCCCCGAGGCGGAGGCCGTGGATCACGTGGCCAATTACCCTTCTGAAACGGAGACGGGCAAATCCTTGCGTTCGGGCGTGGCCCTGATCCGTGACGGCGACCGCAAACTGGTCGGTTTCCTTTGCATCAACTGCGACATGGCGCGGGGGCAGGTTCTCAAGGACCTGGGAGGGTTCCTGACCGAACTCCAGCCCCTGTCCTTCCGCGGCCTTGAATTCGAACGTTTTTCACGGGTAAACGACACTTCCGCTGAAGAGATCCTCGAAAAGGTACGCCACGATCTTGGCAAGCCCCTGAATTTCCTGAACCGTTCCGAAAGGGCACAATGTATCGAAATGCTCGATGGGTACGGTTTTTTCAACCTGAAAGGCGCCGTCCGGCTGCTGGCACGCAAAATGGGCAAAAGCCGTTACACCCTTTATGCCGACCTCAGGGCCTTCCATTCAAGGCGAAAAGGACCCTATGACCGTTAGATCAACGTTTTCCCCCGACCCCTGCGACGCCCCCCCGTTCGGCCTCTTCGTGAAACGCTTGACCAAGCCGGGTTGACATTCCAAGACCCCGGGATCACCCTTTTGGAGTAAATTGTCTACAGGAAGAAATGCGCGGGCCGCCCTGCCGAGGGTTTTCGCCGGTGGACCGGATCCTGGGCCCGAGAGAGAGGGCCGGTTTCATGAGAAAGCCGTTCACCCAGGGGATTTCCGTCCTTATCCTGTTCTTTATTGTCGGTCTTTCCGCGTCTTTTGCCTCCGGGGATCCCGCCGCCGGGTACCCTGAAACGGTAAGGACCGCTCGGGAGACCCTCTGGAAGGAGGTCACTTCGGGCGGGGTGAATTCGGGGTCCGTGGCCGTCATGGACAAGGGCAAGATTGTGTTCTCCGAGGAGTACGGTTCCGCCGACAGGGCGGAGGGTAGGATGGTCGACGAAAAGACCAGGTTCAACATCGGATCCACGAGCAAGATGTTCGCAGCCGTCGCGGTCCTTATCCTCGTCGATGAGGGCAAGATCCGCCTGGACGACCCCGTGGTGAAGCACATCCCGGAATTCCGGATGAGAGACCCCCGTTACAGGGATATCACCATAAGAATGCTCTTCAACCACTCCTCGGGGTTTCCGGGGTCCACCTTCGTCTTCGGGTACAGCCCCGAGGGGGACCCCCACGAAACACTCCTTGACGCCCTGAGGGAGAGCTCGCTGAAGCAAGACCCCGGGGCCATGGGGATATACTGCAACGACGGTTTTACCCTTGCGGAGATGATAGTCGAGCGGGTCTCAGGAAAAAAGTACATTGATTTTCTCAAGGAAAGGGTGTTCGGCCCCCTTGGGATGGATCATACCGGGGAGAGCATAGGGGTGACAGGGGGCAACGTCGCAAGGTTCTATGACCCGGACGGGAAGAACTATCCCCTTGAGGTGGTCACGGTCCTCGGCGCCGGGGGACTTTCATCCACGGCCGAGGACCTCTGCCGTTTTGCCGACAGTTTCAGTCCCGGGGGCGAACATATCCTGTCTCCCTCATCCCTGGAAGAGATCCAAGGGCCCCAACCGACGAAGTTCGCGTCCGCCCTGAAGGGGCAGGCCCTTTTGGAGGCCTTCGGCTGGGATCACCGCCTTCTTCCCGACTTCATGGAGTTGGGGTACCAGATCCTGGGCAAGAGCGGCGGTACGCTGTTTTACACGTCATACCTGCAACTTCTCCCTTCGGAGAGGATGGCCGTGGCGGTGATCTACTCAGGGTCCGGAAACGCCGGGGAGGCCGCTTACAAGATCATGAAAGCCATGATGAGGGACAGGGGGCTGCCCGTACCCGGAGAGGAACCGGTAGATAAACCCGTCAAAGCAGAGCCGATGGCAGGTTACAGCTTTCCATCTTCGGGTTTTTTGACCAACCTATCGGGATTTTTCCGTTTCCATGTTGACAGGAAAAAGGGCCTCCTCGACATTTATCCCGTCGATGGAGCGGGAAACAGTGGAGCAGTGTCCCCGGCCCTTTCGCTGGTCTATAACGGCGGTCTTTTCCACAACCCGGAGAAGAGGGAAAGGTACTACCTGGTCTCCTCCGATGAGGGCACCTTTCTGGCGCTGTCGAATGTCCCCCGGTACGGCGTGGACGGCCCGGTCTTTCAATTGCTTGAAATCCCGGAGAACCCCCGGAAAATGTCGGTCGAGATGGACGGGACCCTTTGGCTGGTCAGGAACTCCCCCACCTTCAGCAGCTTTACGGATCTACTGGTCCGGAGGTCTTCAGCGGCGGATGAACTCCCCGGGTTTTTCGTCTTTGACGGCCCCAAAAGGGTGGTCGACCCCGACCATGCCGAGATGGTCTCGACAGGTTTCCGTGACCAGTCTTCCTTGAGGCTGTTCCGAAAGGACGGAAGGACCAGGGCGAAGGTCCTACAGTTCGTCTACTCAATGGAGGAGGCGGCCGAACCGCTCGCGGAAGGATCGACCCTGGTGGCCATAGGAGCCGATGGCGAGAACGAGTGGCTCAAGACCGTTTCAGAGGGGATACTCTCCTTCGAACTGACCGGTAAAAGCAGAGTGGTGGTGCTTCCTGGTCCCGAGGTGCCTCCCTTGTACGACAGCGTCGTCGACGACGGCGAGGTTTACGTGCCGGAAGGAAGCTTCATCTTCCTGGCTGGCGATCCGGGGGACCTGATCCATATTTCTATGCGTTGACCCTTTTTTCTCCGTCGGGTAAAAAGGAATGGGTCGGCGGCAAGTACCGGGAGTTTTTTTGGCCCGGGGAAAATGAAAAAAGGAACGGGCGATGAAAAAAGAAGAGATACTCCTTATGGTCAAAGAGGTTGAGGTTCAGCTGGTCCCTTTCTGTACCTGCGAAGGACTGGCCCTGCATGGGATCTCCCACTTGAGGAGGGTGTCGATCCTTTCGGGACGGCTTGCCTCGGCGGTCGGGGAGGACGTGGAGGCTGCCGTCGTGATGGGCTTCCTGCACGATTGCGCCAGGACCGATGACAAGGCGGGCGACGGTCACGCCCACGATTCATCGGTCCTTGCACGGCGGTTGCTGGGGAGGTTCTACCCACATCTGGACGCCGATCGGATCTGTCACGCCATCGCGCGCCATGCCGATGGGGAGGTCACCGACGATGGTCTCGCGGCCTGCCTTTGGGACGCCGACCGCCTTGAATTGAAACGGATAGGCAGGGAGATCGACCTCGACCTGCTCTCCACCGAAGTCGCCCGGCGCCTTGCCAGGGCCAGGGCGGCGAGGAGGGCGGTATTGATAGGAGGAGGACATGACGGAAAAAGTTAAAGAAGTGAACGTTGCGATAATACAGGAGCCCCCGGTTTTTTTGAACCTCGGTGCCAGCGTGGAAAAAGCCTGCACGCTGACCCACAAGGCTGCCGGTGATGGCGCTCGAGTGGTGGTTTTCCCCGAGACCTGGCTCCCGGGTTACCCCGTTTGGATCGACTCGGCCCCCAAGGCGGCCCTCTGGGGACACGCCGCGGCGAAAGGCCTTTTCCGAAGGCTCGTGGAGAATGCCCTCACCCTACAGGGTGAGGAGACCGCGGCCCTTGCCAGGGCCGCCGTCGAGTCCAAGGTCCATATGGTCATGGGAGCCCACGAACTGGTCGGGAACACGCTCTATAACACGATGCTCTTCATCTCCCCCGAAGGGGTGTATTCGGCTCACAGGAAGCTCACGCCCACCTACACGGAACGGCTCCTCTGGGGAAGGGGCGACGGAAGCACCCTCGTCTCGGTCGACGCCCCCTTCGGAGTCCTGGGGGGCCTCATCTGCTGGGAACACTGGCTCCCCCTGGCACGGGCGGCAATGCACGCCAGGAAGGAAACCGTCCACGTGGCACAGTGGCCCTGGGTGAGGGATCTGCACCTGGTGGCCAGCAGGCATTATGCCTTCGAGGGCCAGTGTTTCGTGCTCGCGGTGGGGACGGTCCTGACAGTAGGCGATGTGCTCGAGGGTTATGATTCTCTCCCGGGGGCGATGCAGGAGTGCCGCGAGATGCTCTCCTCCATGGGGAACCCGGCGGAGCCGCTTCAAAGGGGTGGGAGCACCGTGATCGCACCGGACTCCACCTGCCTGGTGGAACCCCTCTACGACGCGGTGGGTACGGTCCACGCCACGCTGGATCTAGGCCTGGTGACCGAGGGTCACTTGCTCATGGATTCCGACGGCCACTATTCCCGACCCGATGTCTTCACCCTAACGGTCAACACGGCCCCCCTGCGGGGAGTACGGTTCGAACCGCGTCAATGAAGATCCCTCATCCAGGGGGGGTATAGGTCAGGCCAAGGATCGATTGCCCGATGAATAGTGACCTCGTCCGCCCTCTCGAATACCGCGTGCATGGCCCAAGAAAGGAGTGGTTCCTTTGACCCTCTACGATGTGCTGGTCATCGATGCCCAGAATGACTTTTGCAAACCGGGAGGCGCCCTTTTTGTCCCCGGGGCGCCGGGTGATACGGAAAGGGTTTGCGCGCTACTCGACAGGCTGGACCGGAAGGGGAGCATCGGCAACTATCATTTGACAATGGATACTCACTACGTCCTGGACATATCCCACCCGGGCTTCTGGAGGGACCCTGAGGGCAACCTGCCGGAACCCTACACCCAGATCACCCCCGCGGACCTGGCTTCCGGGAAGTGGCTCCCGAAGGACCCCGGCTCCCTGGAACGGGTGAGGCTTTACCTTGAAAGGCTTGATGCCTCGGGAAGGTATACCCATACTATCTGGCCCGAGCATTGCATCCTCGGCTCGCCCGGGCACTGCCTCGTCGAGGAAGTCCTCGAGAGGGTTAACCGGTGGGAACGGCGGGAAGGGAGGAGGGCCGATTATATCCTCAAGGGGATGAACCTCTGGACCGAGCACTATTCGGTGCTGAAGGCCGAAGTGGAGGATCCCGACGACACCGGCACCGCGCTGAACAGGCGGCTGCTGGGCGAACTTTCCCTGGCACGGGCGGTGATAGTGTCGGGCCAGGCCCTGAGTCACTGCGTGGCCAATACCATCACTGACCTCATCGAAAACCTTGCCCCCGATGTGCTGGCCAGGATAATAGTCCTGGAGGACGCATCGAGCAGCGTGCCCGGTTTCGAAGGGTTGGGCGAAACCGCCCTTCAAAAAGCCCGTGATGCGGGCATGACGGTGTGCAAGGCTTCGGAGGTGCCCCTTTGAGGGCTTCCCGCGTCACGGGGGTGTCCAGCGTGGGAACCTTCGCGCCTTCCGCCCTGACCTGGGAAGGGTGATAATCCTTGGAATACAGCATGGTTTTCAGGGTGGGTCACTCCGAGGTGGGGGCTCACGGGAGGATGAGGGTGGTCAGCGTCGTCAACCGTTTCCAGGACATCGCGGGAGAACACGTCGACCGGTTGGGGTTTGGGGTCACTGACCTGCTCCGTGGGGGGCGCACATGGGTCCTCCACAGGATGCGGCTGGTTTTCTCCCGGGTGCCGGAACCGGGCGAAGAACTCAAGATCCGTACCTGGTACCGTCCGGAGCGCGACCTTTACTCGCTGAGGGATTTTTCCATGGAGGATGCTGACGGAGAGAGGTCCGTTTTCGCCGAATCCTCCTGGGTCGTACTGGACCTCAAGAGGGGGCGCCCCGTCAGGTTGAGCTCCGCCATGCCCCGGTCCTACGAGGAGAACAGGGCGGAGTACTTCCCCACGGGGTTCAAGGAGATCCCCGAATCGGAAGACCATGATATAGCGGTGCGGTTCGATGTCCGCCTTAATGACCTGGATATCAACTGCCATGTCAACAACGCCCGCTATTTCGAATGGGCCCTGGAAGCGATACCCGGGGAAGTGCTGGGTTCAGCCGGGCCGTCCGAGGTGGAGGCCTTTTTCCGGACGCCCGCCCGTTACGGCGAAGGGATCGTCTCCCAGGTCAAAAAGGTGAGCGATGATCCCGCTGTTTACCTCCACAGGCTCCGGCCGGAGGGGTCAAAAGAGACCTGTGCGGTCCTGAGAACAGAATGGCCCGTAGGAACCGGTCCCGCTTCAGGAGCAGCCGCAGGTATTTGAGACCTTCAGGTCCAAAACGAACCGGCAGACCTGGTCCATCTCCTCGAAGATCTCCTTGGCCAGGGCCCATATCCGGTCCCTTTCCCCCTTGATGGTGGTCGACATTTCACCCGTTTGAAAGTCAAGGCCGCTCTTTTCGATCAGCGACAGAACCTTGGTGACATCCTCCTTGTAGTTTTGACTCTCTATGGGCAAAAAGGAGACCTGGCAGGTGGTCATTTCATCCACATCGCGCAAAGGAAACCCCCCTTTCCCGGTTCGGCGGGGCCATGGTCTTCCCCTGGGTGCGAGTTGTCCACGTAGTTTTCGGGCCTGAAGAACAGGCATTCCTTCGTCGAAGCCAGGTTCTCCGGCCTGAAACGGCTCATTTCTTCCAGGCTCAGGAACCGGGCGTGGCGGTACACGCTGTCGCTCCTTCGGCCGATCTCCATGTAGAGTTCCCCCCAGGGGCTGAGGCGGTTTATGGTCCCGATGACCAGCCTCCCGCCTTTTCTTACTACCCGGAACATCTCCTCGGCGGCATCCAGGGGGTTTTGGATGAACTCCAGCGCTGCCATGGAGACGACGGCATCGAAGGCACCATCATCGAACTCCAGGGTCTTTATATCCATGGACAGGAACTTCACTTCGAGGCTTTCCGCTTCGGCTTTTTCAATAGCAATGGCGAGCATTTCACCGGAAAGGTCGACACCCGTTACCGCGCATCCCAGCCTGGCCAGTTTCAAACTGAAGTTGCCCGTGCCGCAGCCGGCATCAAGGATCTTCATGCCGCTTCGTGGTTCGAGGAGCCCGAAAGCGCACCTGGTTTCAATCTCATCGATCCACTTCCCGATAGGTGTCGTGTACCACTCATCGTAAGACTTCGCGTGGTCGTCAAAAACGCTCATGGGGTTCCCTCCCCGGTTACCAGCCGGTCTAACCTGAATTCTGTGAGCCATCCCGCGAAGGCCGGGTTTTTCATGGGATCGGCCTCGAAGCGGAAGAGGTGCGTCGGACAGGAGCAGTCGGAACAGCCAAAACCCGGGATCCGCCCGTCGGCGATCCCGGCGAGGCCCCGCGCTAGGTCACATTCCACGGTCTCGGCGGACCTGACCGGGAGGCAGGCGACGAACCGGGAGGCCTCACGAAGGTGATCCACCTGCCAGTGAAGTTTTTTTCGTTTCCTCCGGTGACGGGACATCCTGGCCTTCAGGTTCTTCATCGCCGATCCCACGTAGCAGTAAAACCCCGCCTTGAGATCGATCACCCCGGTTTTCCCGATCGGAAGCCGGCTGTCCTGTTCGAGCTCGAGTACCAGGATGTAACCCCCCTTGTCGACGGCATTCCGCTCAAGGATGTCCCAAGGGATCTCCAGCAGGGAGGCCCCGGCCTCGAGGGTGAGGTCCTCATTCCAGCCAACGCTCAGGGGTTTGATATCCACGACGCCCCTGGCTTCGAGGAAGGCCTTGGCAAAGTCGAGGTCGGTGTGCAGGTTGGGCAGGAAGTACCGGGGACGGGGCGAATGCACCAGGACCAGGAGCCCCGCACCTGCACCTCCTCGCCCCATTTCGGCAAGGTGGGCTATGTGGCGGGTCGCCCTCTCCGAAGGCGTGTCGGGGAACATGGCCATCTTCTCGTCGAAGAGCGTGCAGGATTTCACCTCCACGGGGAAACGCCCGTCCCGGCCCTCGAGGAGGAAGTCGAAGCGGCTCCCGCCGAAGGCCACTTCGCGGCGGACGATCGCCGTTTCCTCCCAACCGGGTACCAAGCCCCGTTCCAGGAGCCATTGGGCGGCATCATTGGTCCGGTGGGTGTGAAGCATAATCGGGCCATGGGTTGTACTGACGGCGACGACGGTGAAGCCGGTCTTGCGGTCTTCGGTCTCTCCGGAATTCTCGAGGAAAAGCTTCGCTCCGGGGAGGAGCAATTCCCACAGGCGACCTGGGTTGGGGAGATAGGCTCCGACCGCTTCGCCATTGATAAGTGCCGTGACCCTGAAACGGTTGGGCCTGCCAAGAAAACGGGCTTCTATTACCGGGCGCCAGGAGGCCTTAAAAGGAAGGTCCCCAAGGTTACCACTTTGCGTGGGCCTCACCAGAGCACCTGCAACCCCAGGCCTTTTTTATAGGCGTATTCGCTGAGCAGCCAATCACCGATCGATGAGGCCTCATCAGCGATGAGGAGCCAGTCGCGCCTCACCTCGGGTGTGTCCGGCAGGCATGCCAGTTCCGCCGCTCTTTTCCTGAGTTCGCTGTTGACATCCAGTACAAAGGGTCTTTCGCTCATATCAAAAGGATAGCATGATAAGGCCTTTTGTTGATGATTATCCCCTACCGACAGGTGTGAAAGAAAAGCACTCAGGAAGGGCAAGGGACAGGCTGGTTGCGTGATCACAAGGGACGTCCGTTATCCTCCAGGGAGGTCTTCATCACCGCGAGCTCCGATACATGGACGGACCGATCCTGTCTGCCCCTACAACCCCGCCGCTCAAAAGAGGGACCGGAAGTTCTCTCAGTACTCGCAACCTGTGAGATGAGCCATGGCTATTAATGATCCAACCGGACGGTCCCGCCGTGATTCGGCTTCTCTGGAAATCCTTGGCACGTCGCTTATAATGTCTCGGGGATTCGGGACAGGCCGCTGCACTTCCGGGAAGAGCGCTTCCAAAGAAAAGTCTGGGGAGATGAAAATGACTGATTCAAGACGGGAATTCTTGAGAGGGGCGCGGAACTCGGTGCCCCTGTTCCTCGGCATAGTGCCCTTCGCCATGGTGGTAGGGGTGGCCGCAAGGGAGGCGGGGCTGGATGCAGCCCAGGGGACGTTCTTCTCTCTCTCGATGCTCGCCGGTACAGCCCAGCTGGCGGCGGTCCAGCTTTACGGCGCCGGGGCCTCTGCCGCCATCGTGCTTCTTACCGCCATGGTCGTGAACCTCAGGTACTCCATGTATAGCCTTTCACTCCACCCCGTCCTTGAAGAGAGGTCATACATCGAACGCCTCCTGGCGGCCTTCTTGTTGTCGGACCAGTCTTTCGTGGCCTCCATGACCGAACTGGAGACCAACCCCGACAACCCGTCTCTCCCGGCTTTCCTGTTCGGCTCATCGCTTGCGATCTTCGTGGTCTGGTTGGCGGGAGTTTTCCTGGGTTTTGTCCTGGAAGCCATGATCCCGGCAGGACTTTCCCTTGATTTCGTCATACCCTTGGCATTCATGTTCTTGCTCGTACCTCACCTGGGCGGCAAGGACAGGCAGGTTTCCGTCCTGGCGGGCATAGCGGCTTCGGTGGTGCTGGTCCCGCGACTTCCCCTCCAGTCGGGCCTTTTGGTGGCGATCCTCATTGGCATTGGGTCAGGGATGGCCGCCGGGGAGTTTTTAAGGACAACCGTAAGCGGGGGGGAACGCCCATGAGGTTCTATCTCCTTTTCGGCGTACTCGCTGTAGCGCTGCTGGTCATCAAGGGGCTGTTCCTGTGCTTCGTGCCCAACCGGAAGATACCTCCTTTCCTCGAGAGGTCTTTCCGGTATATCCCCCCGGCCGTTCTCGCGGCGCTCATCGCGCCCTCGGTCCTCTACGCCGGGAACCCCGCGGGGCTCGATATTTCACCGGCAAGATTGGCCGCGGGGCTGGCGGCCTTCGCCGTCGCGCTAAGGACCAAGAATATTTTAATCACCATCGCGACCGGCATGATCCTGCTCTGGGCCTTTTCCTTCCTTTTTGCCTAGGATCGAACAGGTTCATCCGGAGCGTTGCCCGGGGCCACCTACAAGATTGCCGGGTAAAGCGGTAGAATAAAAACGCGATCCGGCGCTACTCCGATGCCGGCCCGTGAAACGGCGCGAGTCCAGCGGGAGAAGGGGTGATCCCTATGAAGAAGGTAGTGGTAGCGGTAGACGGGAGCGATGTCAGCAAGGAGGTCATCGATTACGCTCTCCACTATGCCCAAAGGGAAAAGGACGCCGAGCTGCTGTTCCTCCACGTGGTCAATTGGGAAGACTACCGCGAGGTATCCGTCGGCGGACGTTCCGTGTCGGTTCCTCCCTCGGAAGAAGAGGCCGAAAAAGAATTGGGTAAGTGGGTCCAGGAAAAAGTGCGGTCCTCTGGCATGCCCGGGCCGGAAAGGATGTCCATCAATGTGCTCTTCGGAAATCCCTACAACGAGATCGTATCCTTCGCGGAAAAGATGGACGCCTCCATGATAATGATCGGGCACCGGGGGCTTAGCAACCTGGAGAGGTTTTTCCTGGGAAGCGTGGCGGCGAAGGTCGTCGCCCATTCCCCCTGTAGTGTCTACGTTCACAGGGAAAAAAATAAATCCGGGTAGCCACTGTAAGACCGGAAGGAGGAGGTGTCATGATCGATCTGAAGGACTACCTCGCCCCGGGGTATTCCCATGAGTTCAAGTTGACTGTGACCAGCGAGGAAGCGGTCGGCAATTTTTCACCCAAACTCGACCAGCTTCTGGCCACCTCGGCCTGCGTGAAGGCCTTCATAAGGGCGGCTATCGAGGCTACCGACAAATATCTTCCGGAAGGGTACATCACCGTGGGGCAGAGCATCGAGATCTCCCACGAGGTCCCTTCCTATATAGGCACGACGGTCAACTTCAAGGCCACCCTTCGGGACATCGACCGCAACAAGATAAACTACGACCTGCTGGCATGGGACCACATGGGTACCGTCGCCACGGGGAAACACACCAGGGCCGTGGTCGACTGGGCCCTGCTCATGGACGGGGCCAGGGAGAGAGCCTACCTGCAGGACCAGGGCCTTTAGAACAAAAGGCGCGACGGCCGTCGGTGGGTGGAAATATTAGGAAAGGGTGTCCTCAAAATAGGAGCGATGGCACCCCGGGTCTCCCGGGCTGAAGAAGCGTTGCCCGCTAGCCCGAAAGGGGGTACATGCACAACCCAAGTACTCCGGAGCGTTGTATCGGATGGAGTCCGAGGGGTGAGGTTACGTTTGAGTTGAAGCGGCCGGGAGCCCGACACCCGCGGGTAGCATGGAAGAGGGAGGCCCCGGTTATTTCAGGCCTGTCTCTCGCCCTTCAACCCTGTCAAGAAGGGATCCATTTTAATGAGATTCGAAGATGTGTCCTGGTCCTTGGGGAAAGCCCTATCCTCATCCATAAAAGCGACATGCCTGCGGAGAAGGGAGTAGGCCCCCTCGGTGCCTTCCCAGGCGGAACCGGGGTTGCAGGTCTATCACCCGGGGGCGCACATCGATCCTATCCCGAGCGTCCGGAAGAAAAGGTGAAGATCCGGGGTTACCCATCGTAGCTGGGGGTGAAGAAGATGAGTGAGCCGGTGGACATCGATTGGAAAAACCTGGGGTTCCGGTACATGAAGACGGACTTCCGTTACCTTTCCAAATGGAAGGACGGTGGCTGGGACGAGGGGCGGATGGTGGAGGACAACCAGATCTGCATAAGCGAGGCTTCAAGTATTTTCCATTATGGGCAGGGCTGCTTCGAGGGGCTCAAGGCCTATAGGACGCAGTCTGGGAAGATCCAGCTTTTCAGGGTGGACCAGAACGCGAAGAGGATGCAGGACAGCTGTCGCAGGTGCATCATGCCCCCGGTGCCGGTTGAGAAGTTTATTGACGCCTGCCTGCGGGTCGTGAAGGCCAACGATGCCTATGTCCCGCCCTACGGCACGGGCGGCACCCTTTACCTCAGGCCCTTTGTCATAGGCGTGGGCGACCTCATCGGCGTCTCCCCGGCCCCGGAGTACATCTTCAGCGTCTTCTGCACGCCCGTGGGCGCTTACTTCAAGGGCGGTCTTACGCCTGTGAATTTCACCGTTTCGGGGTACGACAGGGCAGCCTCCTTTGGTACCGGAGCCGCGAAGGTGGGCGGCAACTATGCCGCCAGCCTGTTGCCCCATGAACTGGCGAAGCGGAGGGGTTTCGCCGATTGCGTTTACCTGGACCCGGCCACCCATACCAAGATCGAGGAAGTAGGGGCGGCCAACTTCTTCGGCATCACCAGGGATGGCAGGTTCATCACCCCCTGTTCGCCGTCGATCCTCCCAAGCGTCACCAGGAAGGCCCTCCTGGAGGTGGCGAGGGGGTATCTCGGCATAGTGGCCGAGGAGAGAGATGTATATATCGACAGGCTTGACGAACTCTCGGAGGCCGGGGCTTGCGGGACGGCCGCCGTGATCACGCCCATCGGAGGGATCGAGTACAGGGGCAGGCTCCATGTCTTCTACAGCGAGACCGAGGTCGGGCCGGTGACCAGGAAGTTGTACGATACGCTCACGGGGATCCAGTTCGGCGACATCGAGGCCCCGGAGGGGTGGATATTCAAAGTGGAGTAGAGGCCTCGCCGTGCGCCCCTGCTCACAAGTAAACTACTCTCTTCGATCGATGACCAGGAAAAGGCTGGACTCATCGACCTCCTCGATCACGTAGGGAAGGCCGGCGGCCCGGCCCATCCGGTCCAGGTCGTCCCTCGAGAAGGTCGTGGCGGTGAAGCCGTCCCGGCAGACGATCTTGCCATCCTTGGTCCTTTCCCGGTCGATTTCTCCCAGTAGCCCCTTGGCTGCCTGCTCTTCAAACCATTCCACCCTGGGGCCCCAGAATTTTTCGCTGTAGGTGCTGAAAAAGGCTTTTCCGCCCTTGACCAGGGCCCTCACACCCCGGATCACCAGGTTCAGGGGGTCGCCTTTCATCGCCGAGAGGCCGTTCTGAAGGCAGAGGACCATCTCGAATTCCGACCGGTACTCGATGAGATGAGCGTCGGCGGTCTCGAGCCTGCAGTTTGGGACGTCTTTGAGGTACTCCCTCCCGAAGAGGACCGAATCCATGGAGATATCCAGCCCGAGAACGGAAGCGGCGAAGGGCGCGATCGCCTTCATTATCCTCCCGTACCCCGCTCCCAGTTCCAGTACCCTTTCGGTGCCGGTGAGGTACCTGGCGACGTAGGATATCTCGGCCTGAAGGTATTGCCTTACTCTCTCCAGGTCCGTCCGGTAAACTTCCATCAGCAGGGCGGCGTTCAACTTGCCGGAATAGTAATTTTTCACGGCCTCACCCTCCACGGGGTCTTTTGAAATTCGAAATGACACTTGACTCTTGGCAGGTCAATGATATCGTAAAAAGGCAAGATGTTCGATCGATAGGTCCACTCTCCGAAGTCGCTGGTGCTTCTCGGTCCTTCTGGAGATGCAACCCTGAAGAGAAGTAATCCTTTTATCGTCCTCCGGCATCGGACTTCGGGGCTTTTCTTTTGGGTTACGATCTCGACTAGTGGGGTGGAATATGCAGCTATTCACCGAACATCTTATCAACGGACTCGCCGTCGGCTCGATCTACGCCCTCATGGCTCTTGGGCTGGCGATGGTCTACGGCATCCTCAGGATCCTTCACGTAGCGCACGCGGGCGTCTATACCATCGGTGCCTACGTGGGGCTTTACACCTTTCAGGCCACCGATAGCTACTTAGTGGCCATCGCCGTCGCCATGGCGGCCTGCGCCCTGGTGGGGGTGGCCATCGAGAAGCTGGTCTACTACCCACTCCTCAAGTTCCCGCCCTACGTGCCCCTCATCGCCAGCATCGCCATCTTCCTCTCCATCGAGGAACTCTGCAGGATAGTCGCCGGGCCCTACATCTTGGGGTTCCCCAGGAGGCTGGCCCTGGACTCCCTGACCCTGGGGCCCGTAAGCCTGGGAGGCATGCAGATCCTTGTGCTCCTCACTTCCTTGGTTATCCTCCTGGTCCAGTGGTTCATCTCGGACAGAACCGAGGTAGGCCTGGCCATGCAGGCCACCTCTCAGGATATGGCGATGGCGAGCGCCATGGGTGTCGATACGAAGAGGATCATCTCCATAACCTTCGCCCTGGGCTCCGCGGTGGCCGCTGTCGCGGGGGTCCTGGTGGGGATCTATTACAACCAGGTCTACCCGACCATGGGTGCCGTGCCGGCCTACAAGACCCTCGCCATCATCGTGGTCGGCGGCCTGGGGAGCATACCGGGGGCTGTCCTGGCGGCCTTGCTGCTCGGCCTGGCCGAAGCCCTGCTGATCGGTTACGCAGCCATCCCGCTTCCCAGGGACGCGCTGGCCTTCATCGCCATGATAATCGTGTTCATGATCCGGCCCCAGGGACTCCTGGGCAAGAAGACGAGATAGGGGGCTGGAGCGATGGGTGGTTACTTCTCGACCGTGGCCATAATGATAGGAATTTACGCCCTTGTCGCTTCCGGCCTTAACATCATCGTCGGTTTCGCCGGGCAGATTTCCCTGGGACACGCCGCCTTTTTCGGCATCGGGGCCTATTCCACGGCCCTGCTTTGCACGAAGGCGGGCTTGTCTTTCTGGTGGAGCCTCCCCCTGGCCACGCTGATCACCGGCATGATCGGTGCGTTGCTGGGTATACCCAGCCTGCGGGTCAGGGATGATTTCCTCGCGATCACCACCATTGGCATCAACTTCATCGTCAGGAGCATCTTCCTTTATGTTCCCTTTTTCGGCGGGGCGCTGGGAATAGGGGGTATCCCGACCCCGATCCTGTTCGCCACGAAGCTCAGGGGGCAGTACTACCTGGCCCTCGTAGCGGTCCTGCTGGCCCTGGTGACCTGGTTCACCTTCCTTTTCGTCAGGACCTGGACCGGTCTCGCCACGGAAGCCATAAGGGAGGAGGAGACCGCCGCCGGGGCCATGGGCATCTCCCACGTTCGCTTCAAGATCCTCGCCTTTACGATCGGGAGCGCCATGGCCGGTCTTGGGGGTGTGCTTTACGCTCATTTCGTCAATTTCATAAGCCCCGACGACTTCGGTTTTCCCGTATCCATCATGCTGCTCTCCATGGCCGTGCTCGGAGGCATGGGGAGCATCTGGGGGCCCATACTGGGGGCGATCGTTCTTGGCTCCCTGCCCGAGCTCTTCAGGCCCCTGGTCCAGTACCGGATGTTCCTCTACGGCGCCGCTCTTTTGCTGGTCATCCGGTTCCAGCCCCAGGGGATTCTAGGTGAAGGCAGCGTATTAAGCCGACTCGTCTCCCGGAGGAGGCAATGAGCATGCCCGGTGAGGACCTGATCCTCCGCGTGGAGAAGATGAGCCGCCATTTCGGGGGGCTTAAAGCGGTTGACAACGTCTCCTTTCACGTACGTCGGGGAGAGATCCTGGGCCTGATCGGGCCCAACGGCGCGGGGAAGACCACCTGCTTTAACGTCATCTCCGGGGTGTACCGCCCCACGTCGGGACAGGTCTTCCTCGACGGCAGTCGCATCGACGGTCTGCCGGCCCATTCCATCGCCGCCAGGGGAGTGGGGCGCACCTTCCAGATCGTGAGGCCCTTCGGCGGGATGACGGTACTGAACAACGTCATGGTCGGACTCGGCATGCCGAGATACGGGTCTTTCATCAAAAGCAGCCTCCTTTTCAACAGCAGCAAGAACCACGAGCAGGCCATGGCATTCCTTCATGAAGTCGGCCTCGAAGACTTCGCTGACAGCCCGGCCTCCATCCTTTCCCTGGGGAACCTGAGGCGCCTTGAATTGGCGAGGGCCTTGGCGCTGGGGCCTAAACTGCTGCTCCTTGACGAATCCTTCTCGGGCCTGAGCCAGGAAGAGGTCGGGCGGATGATGGGGTTGGTCAGGAAAATCCAGGAAAGGGGATTCACGATCCTCCTGATCGAGCATAACATGAGGGTGGCCATGTCGCTGTGCGAGAGGCTCGTGGTGCTCGACCACGGGGGTAAATTGGCGGAAGGCACTCCCGACGAGGTAAGGTCCAATGAGAAGGTTATCGAGGCCTACCTCGGGAAGGGGGAATAAGGCCATGCTTGAAGTCGAGAACCTGACCGTTGCCTACGGGGACATCCTGGCCCTGCAAGATGTCTCCTTCTCCCTGGAAGCCGGGGAAATGGTATCGATAATCGGTGCCAACGGCGCCGGCAAGACGACCCTTTTGAATACCCTGATGGGCCTTGTAAAGGCCAGGTCAGGCAGGGCGCTTTACGTTGAACCCTCTAAAGAAGGTGGTAACGGGAGGCGGGATATCCTACAACTCCCCGCCCATGAAAGAGCGGCCTTGGGGATCCGGATCGTGCCGGAAAGGGCCAGGGTCTTCCCCAACCTGACGGTGGAACAGAACCTGAGGATGGGGGTCTACGGCCTCTCGGGCAGTCTCGATGCGGAACGGGCTTTCGGTGAGGTCTACGAGCTCTTCCCCGTGCTGAAGGAGAGGAGACGGCAAGCGGGGCAGACCCTTTCCGGGGGTGAGCAGCAGCAGCTGGCCATAGCCCGGGCGCTGGTGTCAAGCCCAAGGATCCTCCTGGTAGACGAAATATCCATGGGGCTGATGCCCAAGTTGGTGGACCTGGTCTTCTCGGTCCTGAAAAGGCTGAACGATGAGAAGGGGCTGACCATCCTGCTGGTGGAGCAGAACGCGGTCAAGGCCCTGGCGATAGCCCATAGGGGTTATATCCTCGAAACAGGGCGGATAGCCCTGGAGGGCAAGGCTTCGGATTTACGCCAAAACCCAAAGGTCCGGGAAGCTTACTTGGGAGGTGATGCCGCTGGGGGCAGTATTTAAGCCAGGAATGGCGGGTCTAGTAGGAGCCTGTACATATAGGACCGAAAAGGAGGGTTTTTCATGAAAAGAACGGTGATGCTGATCCTCGCGCTGGTCCTGGTCTTTGGAGCGGTCGGCGCTGCTTCCGCCGCCGATACGATCAGGATAGGCCTGCTTGCCCCACTGACAGGGTACGCCGCCGCTGATGGCCTGGCCGTTCTGCAGTCCGTTCAGCTCGCGGTAGACCAGGTCAACGCCAAGGGAGGAGTCCTCGGCAAGCAGATCGAGCTGTTCTACGAGGATGATGCCGGCGAGGCCAAGGAAGCGATCGGTCTTGCTAGGAAACTTGTCCAGATGGACAAGGTCGTCGCGGTGGTGGGCGGTTCCTACAGCATGCCCACCCGTGCGGTCGCGCCCCTCTTCCAGGAGTTTGAAATCCCCCTGGTAGCCGGTTACGCCGTCCACCCCGATATTACCGCGGCCGGTGATTTCTGCTTCAGGAACGGTTTCCTCGGGACCGTTGAGGGCCGGGGCGCGGGTGTGGTGGCCATCGACATGCTGAAGGCGAAGACCGTGGGTATGCTCACCATGGACAACGATTTCGGCAGGCAGATGGCCGAGGGGTTCAAGTCCTACGTGGTCTCCAAGGGGGCCAAGGTGGTCTACAGCCAGGTTTACCCACTGGGCGAGAAGGACCTCATGCCCTACCTGACGGCCGTCAAGGAGGCGGACCCTGATGTGATCCTCGCCAGCGGTTATTACGCCGAAGCGGCGGGAATAGTGAAGCAGGCCCACGAGATCAAGCTCAGGACCCAGATCATCGGCGAAGAAGGTTACGATTCACCCAAGTTTATCGAACTGGCAGGCGTGGAGGCGGCCAACGGGACGATAATCGTGACCAACCTCGACCGCGATGACGAGAGGCCCGTGGCCCAGGCCTACATCAAGGAGTATCGCGAACGTTACGGCATGGAGCCTGACATGACGGGTGCCTCCAACTTCGACGCGTTCCTCATCATCGTCGACAGCATCAGGCGGGCCGGGACAACCGATCCGCACAAGGTCAGGGATGCCATCGCCGCCTTGAAGGACTTCGACGGTGTAACGGGCGTCATCAAGGGCTTCACCGAGATCGGAGAGGTCATCAAGCCGGTCCAGGCCCAGATAGTCAAGGACGGGGTTTTCCGCCGTTACGGCATAGTGGACGACCCCGATGTCATCGACCCAAGGAAATGACCGCGAAAACCCGTACCCAATGACCCAAGGGTCGTCGGGAAAGGGGGTTGCAAGGCCGGGGTGAGGTTCCCCCCGGCCTTTTTTCACCGTCGGCCCTTTGGTTTCGCCCCCTTTCACCTCGGGAACTGGAGACGGACCGACATTGACTCGCGCCGATCGAATAGCGGGGAAGATCGGCGACTACCAAGAGTGCCTGCCATGGTTGCCGAGGTCCAGGCTGGGTCAGTACGTGTGCCTTACGAACCGGGAGGGAAAAGATAATGGGGAGGATCGATAATGGACTGGGATAACTTCGAGGATCTTTCCGTCAAGGACGCGCCGCGGATGTTGGTGACTCCCCCGGGGCCAAGATCTCTCGAGATCCTGAGGATGCAGGAAGAGCTCGAGGGCTCCGCCGTCTCCTATCCCCGGGGAATGCCCATGGCCCTGGCCCGGGGAAAAGGCGCCACCCTCGAGGACGTGGACGGCAATGTCTATATCGACTGCTTCTCGGGGGCGGGGGTCATGGCGCTGGGCCACGCCCACCCCTTTGTCCTGGAGGCCGCCCGCGGGCAACTCGATAAGGTCACCCACACGCTTGATATAACCAGCGAGGCCCGCATGAGATTGGTCAGGGTCCTGGGGCGAATCCTGCCTGCGGAGCTCTCCAGGGTATTCTTCGGGGGGCCCACCGGTTCCGACGCCGTGGAGCAGGCGATAAAACTGGCCAGGTTCAACACCCGCAGGGACGGTATAATCGTCTTCGAAGGCGCCTACCATGGTATGACGGGCCTTTCCCTGGCCGCCACCAGCGACAGCGGTCACAGGGACGGCATCGGTTCCCTGGCCCCGGGTTTCCAGTTCCTCCCCTTCCCCTACAGGTACAGGAACCCCTTCGGCTGTCCCGAAGAGAGGATCGACGAGTTCGCCGCCGACAACCTCGAGAGGGTGCTCGATGACAGCCACTCCGGCTTTTCAAAACCCGCGGCGGTGCTCCTCGAGGCCGTCCAGGGCGAGGGAGGGACGATAATCCCCGGACCGCTGTTCCTCCAGAGGGTCAGGGAGATCACCGAAGCCAGGGGTATTCTTCTCATCTGTGACGAGATACAGTGCGGCCTCGGCAGGACGGGCAAAATGTTCGCCTTTGAGCATTCCGGCATTGTCCCCGACATAGTCACCATGAGCAAGGCCCTGGGCGGTGCGGGGTTCCCCATTTCGGCCATCGCCTTCAGGGAAGTGCTGAACACCATGCCCCCGGGGAAGAGCATCGGCACCTTCAGGGGCAACATGGTAGCCTTCGCCGCCGGGGCCGCGGGGCTTGAATGGATGATCGAGAATAGGGTCCCCGAGTATGCCGCCCAATTGGGAGAAAAGGCGATGGCCCGCTTCAGGGAAATGGAGAAAAGATCCAGGATCCTGGGTGAGGCCAGGGGGATCGGCCTCATGATCGCCCTCGAGATCGTCGAGGACAAGAGGACCAGGAAGCCGGCCGCGGACCTGACGAAGCAGTTGAGAAAACTGGCCCACCAGCGGGGAGTGATGATAGAAGTAGGCGGTCACCACAACAACGTCGCCAGGCTCCTGCCGCCGCTGGTGATCTCCGAAGGGCACCTGATGAAGGCAGCCGACATCCTGGAGGGCGTGTTGAAGGAGCTGGAGTAAGGTCTCACCGCGCCTCCAGCGGGGGTCAGTCTTTTGAAGCCTGCTCCAGCGCCGCCGCCAGTTTTTCGCGAATGCGGCCGTGGTGGGAGCCCGACCAGTAGACCTGTCCACAGCCGGGACACCGGGTGAAACGGTCGTACATCATCCGGGTCAGGGGCTCCAGCTGGTCGATGACGGCGCTCTTTTCGGTCCTTTCCAGGGGGACGTTACACTTGGGGCAGCGGCTGAAGAGGTCGATCCGGTCGCTGATCCCAAAGAAATAGATCACTTCGGCCAGTTGGTCCCAGGGTCGCTCCGAGCGGACCAGGCGGCCCCGAATAACCCTGTTGCGCTTAAGCAGTTCCTTGTCCCTGGTGAGAAGGATCCTTTTGTTAGCGCCGGCGATTTCAGCGATCCGGGCATCATCCCAACGGGGGTCCAGGAGACAGTCGAACCCCGCCAGCCTGAGAAGTCCGCCTAGGCGGGCCACATTCGCGTCGGCCACGAAGCCGACCGTTTTGAAAGGTTCCGGGAACAGGACCGAGGGGAGGGACACGTCAACGGGAGGCCTGTGGGGGTGTACTTCCACGGTCTCCCCCCAAGCCGGGACATGCGCGAAGGGCCTTTCCAGGCCCTTCGATCTGATGCGGCCCACCTCGGTATGGGGTACCCCCTGCGATTCGATGAGGTCCTTGACAGGGGCCGCCCGGGAAAGATCCCGCGTCGCTTCGGGTAAAAGACCCCGATTATTCAGGAGGCCGGTCAAATCGCCATGAAAAACAAGCCTGATCGGCATGCTCTTATCGCCCCAACTCCAAGTTCCAACCCCCCGGGTGAATCCCCTCCTGGGGGGTGAACCTCCCACCCCTGAACGGGGCGTGGTTTTCCCGTTATCGATGGCCGAGCCTGTAATCCCGCAGCGTTTCCCTGATCGTTTCGTGCCTGACCTCGGTAGCACGGAACCTGAAAAGGGTGAAGGTGATCTGGATGCAGAAACCTATCCCGAAAGCCGCGAAGGCCGTCCCCAGGCCCACGGGACCACCCATCAACCAACCCAAAAACACCACCATGGACTCCAGGATAGCCCTGCAAAGCCCGACGGGCAACCCGGTTTTCCTTTCCAGGACCACCATGAGGCCGTCCCGTGGACCCGCCCCGAAACCGGAACCCAGGTAAAAGTAGGTGGCGATGGAGATGACGAAAAGCCCGGAGATCATCATGGCCACCCCGGGAAGGAAACTCTTCATCAAGGGGATTTTACCCAGGACGAGGATCAGGTCGAGGAAAAAGCCGATGAGGATCATGTTGAGTATCGTCCCCAACCCGAGTTTTTCACCCGCCAGCGCCACCATCACACAAATGATGAGCCCAATGAGGATGCTGGCGCTGCCTATGGTTATCCCCGTCATGTTCGAGATGCCTTGATGGAAAACGTCCCATGGGGCGTAGCCCAGGTTGGCCTTCATTGTTATTGCTATCCCGAGCGCGTAGAGGAACAAGCCGAAGATGAGACTGGCAAAACGCTTGTAAAAACTCTTCATAAAGATACCCCTGTCCTTCGGCAGATTGTGGATCCTGGAGGTCGCGCCGTCACAGGGTCAGGATAACACGGAAGGTAAGGCGGCGTAAATCAGAAAGTCCCCCGGGGTGGAAAGGAAAGAGGTCCTGGTATAACCTTGAGCCGAAAAAAGGTCTGAAGGGTGGGCGAAGGATCCGAAGGGGGGCGGACCGATGAATGTTCGGGAAATATTACTGGAAAGCCTTTCAACCGAGAGGCGAAGGCAGATAATCGAATGCCTCGACGGCATCCGGGGAAAGGGCGACGCGGGGAGGGTCTTCCTGCGGCCCTACAGGTCGGGTGAGCTGGGCCTGGTATCCTGGAGGCACTGTGTCCTCTACAAGGAAGAGTACGGTTTCGACGAAACCTTCGAATACTATCTCCTGGCGGGGATGGCCCAGTTCCTCCACGACCTGGGCGGGAAGGGAGAAGTGTGGGTCGCCGATTGCGGGGGCAACGTGGTCGGTTCCATCGCTGTCGTCGAGACCTCGGCCGCCGTAGGACAGTTGAGGTGGTTCCTCCTGGAGCCGGCCTTCAGGGGTCTTGGCCTGGGCAGGGCCCTCATGGATACGGCCCTTGAATACTCCCGGGATCGCGGTCATGAAAGGGTTTTCCTTTGGACGGTCAGTGAACTGCATGCGGCAAGGCATCTTTACCAGGTCTTCGGTTTCAGGCTTACCGAGACGAAGACCCACTTCTTATGGGGAAGGGATATCACCGAGGAGCGATGGGACCTCGAATTCTCCTAGGGGGTCAGTCCTCCTCCCAGGGCAACAAGCGTTCCCTGGACCAACGGATAAAGAAGAGCAGTGTAATGTTGACCTCTAGCTGGTCGAAGGCGTCGGGGTCGAACTCCTCCCCGTACCAGTCACGGAAGACTTCATGCTGGGAGTCCTCCCTGTCGGCCATGGCCCGGCGGAATTCCAGGAAACCGGGAACTCCGCCCAGGTCATCCGGGGGGCATGTCCCCTCCCCGTCGACGCAGAAAAGGTTCCCCCATTCCTCATCGTCTTCCAGGCCCATCTTTTCCACTTTCACCAGGTGGGTCCAGTTGTCCCCCAGGTCGTAGGTGTAGGTGAAGGCGCCGTCCTTCGGGGAGACCAACGACCCAAGCCTGAAGAGACCTTCCTCGTGAGCCTCCGGTTCATCTTCGGGCAAGTCCATGTATTGCCTTCCCTTTATCGAGAAAAGGTGCATGTGCTCTCCCGACCAGCCCATGACGATCTGGATCACATCGCTCAACCGGTCGAGGGTGATGGAGGAGGGGACGACGAACCTTCTCCATATCTTGGGCGTAATGCCCTCAAGTTCGATGTAGACCTGCGCGTTGCCTTCCATTCCGTATCACCTCCGCTTAAGGCCCTCGGCGGTCTTGGGTTGCGCCGACCGCCAAGGGCCGTGGTACCCCGGTGCGCGAGGTCGTCCGGATCACAGGGTCACATCCCCATGTAAGCCTTGCGGACCTCGGGGGAGTCCAGCAGTTCCCTGGCCGTCCCCTGCTGGACGATCTTCCCGGTCTGGAGGACGTACCCCCTGTCGGCGATTTCCAGGGCTTCCTGCACCATCTGTTCTACCAGGAGGATGGTCACACCGGACCGGTTGATGGACACTACCGCCTCCATGACTTTTTCCACGAGGGAGGGCATGAGCCCCAGGGAGAGTTCATCCAGAAGGAGCAGGCGGGGGTTTGACATAAGCCCCCTGGCGATGGCCACCATTTGTTGCTCGCCTCCGCTCAGGGTCTCGGCGATCTGGCTTCGGCGATCGAACAGTTTGGGGAAAAGATCGAAGACCTGCTCAAGGTTTCGCTCGATCTCCTCCCGGTCGGTCTTGGTGAAAGCACCTAGTTCCAGGTTCTCCTTGATGGTCAGTTTCGGGAAAAGCCGCCTTCCTTCCGGGACGTAACTTATACCCATGCGGTTTGTCTCGTGGGCTTTTTTCCGGGAGATGTCCTCGCCCTCGAAGAGCACGCACCCCTTGAAGGGATGCATCAGCCCGGCGATGGTCCTCATGGTGGTGGTCTTGCCCGCGCCGTTGGCGCCGACGATGGCCACCAGTTCGCCCTCGGCCACCTCGAGGTCTATCCCGTGTATGACCGGAACGCCGTCGTACCCGGAATGAAAGCCCTGGACTCTCAGGATAGGGTCAGTCATTTCTCGTCACCCCTCCCGTTCGCTTCATCCTCTCGGTGAACTTGGCACCAAGGTAGGCCGTTATGACCTTCTCGTCCTCCACTATCTGCTGGGGGGTGCCTTCGGCGATCTTCACACCGCTGTCCAGGACGACCACCTTGTCGGCGATGGACATGACCGCTTCCATGATGTGCTCGACCACGAGAAGGGTAATACCTCCTTTTTTCAAGCCCTTTATTATTTCGATCGATTCCTTGATCTCCGTCGTAGTCAACCCGGCCATCGCCTCATCGAGCATGAGCAGGCTCGGCTTGGTGGCGAGGGCCCGGGCCATTTCGAGCCTCTTTTTGTAGCCGGTGGGGAGCCCCCCAGCCAGGTTATCGGCCATTTCCTCCAGGCGGCAAAGGTGAAGGCATTCCCCCGCGACCTCCCGGGCCGTATCGGCATCGGCTCCCCGCAGGAAAGCCCCGACGAGGACGTTGTCCATGACGGTCATTTCTTTCAACGGGCGAACCACCTGGAAGGTCCTTACGGCCCCGCGGCGGGCCACCTCGTGGGCCGGCAGGTTGGTGACCTCACGGCCGTCGAAGAACATCCTGCCCGATGTGGGCTTGTAAAAACCCGACACGCAGTTGAAAAGGGTCGTCTTGCCCGCGCCGTTGGGCCCAATGAGCCCGACGACGGATCCCTTCTCAACGTCGAAGGAGACATCGTTGCAAGCCACCAGGGAGCCGAACTTCATTGTCAGGTTGCGCACTTCAAGAAGGGCCATGCTACTTCCCCCCTTCCCTTGACCGTCTGAACCTCACGAAAACCCGGTCAAGAATACCCATAATACCCTTGGGCTGGTAGACGACCACGATAATGATGAGGAGGCCGAAAATGATCAGGTCCACGCCTCCTCCGATACCGCCGAGGTACGCCCGGGTGTACTCCTGCAGGGGGATAAGGAGAGCGGCCCCCAGGAGGGGTCCGTAAAAGGTACCCAGGCCGCCGAGGATCGTGATGAGCACGAACTTCATCGACATGTCGAGGGACATGACCATCGGCGGGTCCACGCGGTAGTTGTACTGGGCGAAGAAAGCCCCGCAAAGGGCGGCCAGGAAGGCCGAAAGTGCCATGGCCGATAGCTTCACCCTGGTGCTGTCGACGCCGAGCGATTCCGCCGTGTCCTGTCCCTCCCTTACGGCCCTCAAGTAAAAACCGAAGCGGTGCTTCTCTATCCAGCGGACGATGCCGAAGACGAGGATGAAGAGAAGAAGGACGCCGTAAAAGCAGCAATCCTTGGTCTGGTACCATACGAAATTCTTCCATCCCGGCTGGGTGAATCCATAATCGAGCCCCAAGGCACCCCCGACCCAGTACCAGACCATGAACAGGCGGTTGAAAATCTCGACTATCGCGAAGGTCGCAATGGCGAAATAATGGCCCTTGAGTTTGAAGCAGGGGTAGCTTATTGCCACGGCCACGGCGGCTGCGATCACCGCGCCGGCCAGGATGCCCGGCCATGGGATGAGGCCGAATTTCACGACAGTCATGGCGGTACCATAGGCGCCTATGCCGAAGAAAACGGAATGCCCGAAGGAAACCTGGCCGCAATAACCGCCCAGGATATTCCAGGCCTGGGCCATGCTCGCGTATAGGAGCACCTGGATCATCACGTGCTGCGTGAAGGTGCTGCGGGTAAACCAGGGCGTCAACGGGATCACAGCGAAAAGGGCCAGGAGCCCCAGCCAAAACAGGTCCCTCTTCGTCCTTTTCCCAGTTAGGGTCATGGCCGTCACCATCCGAAGAGTCCCCGGGGCCTGACCATCACGACCACCAGGTAGAGCCCGAATACGGCGACATACTTGAAGACCGGCGCGATGTAAAAACCCGCGAAGGCTTCCACGAGGCCGATCAGGAGCGAAGCCAGTAGGGCCCCGGGAATGCTGCCGAACCCCCCCATGGCGACACAGACGAAGGCGATGAGGCTGAAAAGCCCTCCCACTTCAGGGTGGACCGCGAGGTAGGACGGCAGCAGGCCTCCCGCTATCCCGACGCAGGCCCCGCCCAGGCCGAAGACGAGCAGGTAGATCCTTTCAGTGTTTATACCCATCAATTCGGCCGCTTCCTTGTCCATCGCCGTCGCCTGGATAGCCCATCCCAGGCGCGTCTTCTTGACGAGCAGGTATATCAGGTACAAAAGGGCCAGGGCGACGAGGCCGATGACCAGTTGGGGCAGCGGAATGATGATGCCCGACAGGCTGAAGGTTTTCGCTCCCAGCAGAGTGTGCTGCAGGATCCTGAAGTTGGGCGAGAAACGGTTGAGGCATACGTTTTTGAGGAGCATGGAAAGCCCGAAGGTCGCCAGGAGGGCGGACATGGCGGACTTGCCTATGGTCCTGCTTATGACGAGCCTGTAGGTAAGAGCCCCGAGGATAAAAACAAAGGCCCCCCCCGCTATGGAGGAGACCAGGGGATCGACCTTCCAGATAAAGCCCAGCCAGTAACTGAGGTACATAGCGACCATGAGAAACTCGCCATGGGCGAAGTTGATGACGTCCATGACGCCCCAGATGAGGCTCAGGCCCGCCGCCACAAGCGCGTAAAGTAGCCCGTTCAGCAGTCCGTCGAAGGCGACTTGGAGAAACGTGGCCATAAAGGGTACACCCCCAGTTCATCAGTTGTTGCCTGGTACTCCAGCCAAGCGAACCGGCGAAACAAGAGAGGCAACAGAGAACCCCCTGCTGCCTCTCTGAAAGATCCGCTTTTGGTGATGCCGTAACGAATCGGTACCCGATTCAGGTGCTTTGAACCGGGTACCCGGCGTTGACTAGCGATCTTTCCAGGGGACCATGGGGATGACCGGTTCCGTATCGGCGAGTTCCAGAGGGTAGATCCTCTTGTATTCCCCGCCCTGGAGCTGGGTGAGCATGCTCATGGCCTTGACGTTCTGCCCGCCGGGCGAGAAGGCCACCTTGCCGCCCATGGATAGGGGGGACTCCCACTCGTTGGCGTAAAGGGTCTCGGCCACGACCGTGGGATCGAGGCTCCCGGATTTCTCGATAGCCTGGGCGACGATGAAGAGGGCCACCGCTTCCTGGATCGAATCGCTGTCAAAGGGGACGCTGGGGTCGGTCTTGGCCTTGTAGATTTCCTCGACCGCCGCGACGGCCGGCATCAGTTCAGCGAACTCGGGGGCGTAGCCGGTGCCGCCCATGAAGTAGTTGGCGTCGTCACCGAGTTGGCCGGTGATGATGGGGTCCTGGTAACCCGTGCAGTAGTTGAGGGCGACCTTCGGGAGCCAATCCATCTGCTTCATGGTGCGGACCCAGAGGGTGTAGTCCCCGCCTAGGCAAGCTCCGAAAACCGCGTCAGGGTTGGCGGCCTTGAGGGTCTGGACTTCGCTGTTGAGGTTGGTCGCGCCGGGGTTGAAAGCGACATCGGCAACGACCTTGAAGCCGCCGGCTTCGGCGGCCATGCGGCCTTCCTCGGCGGCGTGTTTGCCGAACTCGGTGTTCTCGTAGATCAAACCGACGGTCTTAACGCCGGCATTTTTCTTCTCGTTGACATATTCGATGAACTCGACGAACTCGAGGGACTCCGTCTTGTCCGTGGGGGCCATACGGAAGAAGTACTTGAAGTCGCGCTCCGTCAGGGCGCCGGAGCTGGAGCACCCGCACATGAAGACCTTCTGTTTCAGTTCGGCCACGAAACTGGCGGGTTTTGTGCAGGCGCTGTTGTAGCACCCGATGATGGTCCAAACCTTCTCCTGGTCGAAAAGGCGTTCGGCTTCGGACTTCGCCACATCGGGTTTGCCCTGGTGATCAGCATGGATGAGGACGATCTTGTAGCCGTCCAAAAGGCCCGCTTTTTCCGCCAAGGGTACCTTCAGTTCGGGGTGGGCGTTGTTGATGACCTCCGCGGCGGTCTCAACGGCAGCGCGGCACCGCTGGCCTGCAAGGGCCACCGAACCGGTGAGAGGGAAAAGGGTCCCGATCTTGATCACCTTCTCCTCGGCGACGGCGACCCCGGACAGGGTACCCACGACAAGGAGCGCCGCAAGAACAAGAAGCAGACACTTACCGAAAAAGCTCTTCCCCATTTCGACTCCTCCTTCTTGATGATGTCCCCGTGACCGCAAGGACTTATTTGTTCAAAATTTCGCCCGCCCCTTGATTTTACGTGAAGCGATTGAGAAGCGTCAAGGCTCTTAATGAAACATTGTGGCCGGACAGGGGTAATGTCACCCCTCTATCATGAGAAGTGCGGCGGTCACACTGTCTTGGACTCTCCCGAACGGACCGGGGCCCTGGTATCAAGCCGAGTAATTCCTTATCGCCTTGTTATATTCCTTCGGGATATTCTGCAACAGGTCCTCATGCCTGAAGTCGCGGTGATACAGTATGTTGATCTCCCGGACCATGCTCAGGTTCTCTATGGGCAATACTGAAAGGCTCCTTCTTGAGCTCGTCGAGGCACACGCTGCGCGGGTATCGAGACCCCTATCTCGCGCCTTACCAGGTTCTTGATGGTCCCTATATTGTCTATTTCCAAGATGACGTTGAAGTCTTCGAGGGACATGTTGTGACTTTCAGGTGCGCCCTGAAAAGGCTCCTGGTATCGGAGGATGGGCTCGGAGGATCAGGGGGAGTTCCTTCAATTCCTTCACGGTTATCATGTTTTTCCTGGCCAGGGGGTGGTTGTTGGACAGGACCAGCACCAGGGAATCGGTATCCAGCAAAAGCGAGTTGATGCTTTCGTCCTGGACCTTACCCTCCGAAACGACCAGGTCCACCTCGTAATTCTTGAGCATATTATAAAGATTGTTTATGTAATCCGTAATGATCGTTATTTTCGTTCCTGGATTCCTGGCGCTGTATTCGCCCAAAACCTCGGCGACGGCGTTGCTCTCGGCGGTGGGCGTGATCCCCACCGTGAGTCGGCGGAAGTGCCTTTTCTCATCGAGGATGCCCTGGTTCATCGCCTCGTACAGGGCGATGCTCCGACGGGCGTAACCGATGAGGATCTCCCCTTCGGTGGTCGGCTTTATCCTGTTGCCGATACGATTGAAGATCCTGATGTCCAGCTCTATTTCCAGTTGCTTCATGTGATGGGTCACGGCGGGCTGGGTCAGTGAGAGATGCTCCGCCGCCCGGGTGTAATTGCCGAATTCGACCACCGCTAACAGGGAGTAAAGTTTCGGGTCGATCATCTTTCTCACCTCTAGCATAATGAATATTTATAAAAAAACTAGAAACAATAAAAAAGACTTATTAGTTTTGCGATTAGAATGATAGCCTAACTAAATTAAGAAGGCAACGGCCTTGCCGTAGGACTTGGGAGAGGACCCCGGCGACGCGGCGGTTAGGAAGCGTTTTTGTTATGATTCATTTATTCCGCTTTTTTCGCTCCCTGCTTCAAGCGACGCGGCCGCCGGGGAAATTTTCGGGGCATCCTGTTTTTGGAGTGTAAGAGATGGCGGATCTTCTGTGCAGATCAAGCCACACGATGGAAATACTGATTTCCCTGTCGGTGGTACTGCTTGCCGGCTTTCTGCTGACGCGCCTCACCAAGCTGGCGAAGCTGCCCGATGTCACGGGCTACATTATCGCGGGGATCCTGATAGGCCCCCATATCCTGAAACTGGTCCCACCAAGGATGATCGAGGACATGGGGTTTATCAGCGATATCGCCCTGGCCTTCATCGCCTTCGGGGTAGGTCGTTTCTTCCGAAAAGAAGTTTTCAGGGAAACCGGCTTCGGAGTGATCACGATCACCCTGATGGAGTCGCTTCTCGCCGGGGTTATCGTGACCCTGTCCCTGCACTACCTTTTTCACCTGGATTGGGACTTCAGCCTGCTTTTGGGAGCGATAGGGACCGCGACGGCCCCTGCCAGCACGACGGTAACGATCCGCCAGTACCATGCCAGAGGTAATTTCGTGAATATCCTCCTGCAGGTGGTAGCCCTCGACGACGGCGTCTGCCTTATCGTCTTCAGCATAGCCTTGGCCATCGTCAATGCCGGCGATGGGGCGGGTGTCTGTATCTCCGAGATAGTAATGCCCATTATTTTCAACGCCCTCGCCCTCGCCCTCGGTTTTGCAAGCGGGTTCATACTGAGCAAATTGAGGGTTTCCAAGCGTAGCGATGACGATCGTGTCATTCTGACCATTTCCCTGTTGCTGGGTATCGCCGGCCTGTGCGTGGCGGTCGACATTTCACCCCTGCTGTCCTGCATGCTCTTCGGGACGACCTATGTAAATATGGCGAAGGACAGGGAGTTGTTCAAGTATCTGGACAGGCTGAGCCCGCCGATCTTTTCGTTGTTCTTCGTCGTGTCGGGGATGAGCCTGGACCTGAGCACCCTGGGTTCTATGGGTGTCATCGGCGCCTCCTACTTCATTATCCGGATCCTGGGGAAATATTTCGGTGCCTACCTGGGTTGCCTCATCGCGAAGACCCCCAGGAATGTGAGGAACTACCTTGGATTAGCCCTGATCCCGCAGGCCGGGGTCGCTATAGGGCTGGCCTTCCTGGGCAAGAGGGTCTTGCCGGAAGCCACGGGCCACATGCTACTGGCGATAATATTATCCTCGTCGTTTTTGTACGAGTTGATCGGTCCCGTAAGCGCGAAGATCGCCCTGATCTACTCCGGTTCCATCCAGATGGAACAGGTAGAGGAGTGATCTCAGCTCGGCCTTAGTTCGTATCAGGGCGAGAGGACTGGGCGGGGCTGAAGTCCAGGGCTACGGAGTTTATACAGTAACGCAGGCCCGTCGGGGGAGGACCATCGGGAAATACGTGGCCCAGGTGCGCGTCGCACCTGGCGCAGAGCACTTCCACCCTGGTCATTCCGTGGGACAGGTCCTCCCGGGTCGAAACGCTTTCGGGCGACAGGGGTTCGAAAAAGCTTGGCCACCCGCTCCCGGAGTCATACTTTGAGCCCGAACTGAACAGGCCGTTACCGCAGTTTGAGCAGAGGTAGGTTCCTTTCTCCCGGTGGTTGTAATATTTACCTGAAAAGGGCGGTTCCGTTCCGCCCTCCCTGGTGACCCTGTACTGTTCGGGCGTGAGGAGGGCCTTCCATTCTTCCTCGGAACGGGTTATTTTTTCCTGGGACACGACAGCACCCCCCTTGTGATCCCCTGGGAGTTCGCTTTCGTCTTTGGACGGCCTCGCCCAGAGGGAAAAGGCGACAACCGCAAGGAATAGGGCAACATAACGTCCCTTTGGTCCCATAGGATGCTCCTTGCGAGAATCTATTCAAAACCTTGACCATTTTATCATTCCCGGCGGGTTCCCTCTTTAGTTTTTCACCGCCGCCCGACCTGGGGGACTTTTATGGATTGGGCCTTGAACTTCTTCCTCCTGTTCCTCATAGGGATACCCGGGTGGCTCCTTCTCCGGGCTTTCCGGGTACCGGCGGCCGTAATGGTAGGGGCCATGGTCTCGGCGGCCTTCTTCGCCGTCAAGGGGTGGGTGGTGCCGGCGACCCCCGAAGGAGCGAACCTGCTTTTCCAGGTGACCCTGGGGCTCTTCGTCGGTATCCATTTTACCGGCCGAACCGGAAGGGAACTCGTAGGCAGTCTGCCTGTAGCCTTACTTGCTGCTGCCTGGTGGATCAGTTTCCCCCTCGGTCTCGGTTGGGTGGTAAACCGTTGGTTCGACCTTGGCCTGGCGACTTCCATCCTCGGGACCGTGCCAGGGGGCATCGCCGAGATGAGTCTGCTGGCCCTCACCCTCGAGGCCGACGCCGCCCTGGTGGCGTTGATGCAGTTCTTTCGGCTCTCCTCGGTGCTAATCGCCATGCCGGTGATCTCCACCAGGGTGGGCAAGGCCCCCGCCGGCGCGACCGGCGGCGACCCCGACCCAGGGAGCGGGCGGGAAGAGGCCTTACCCCGACCGGGCGAACCAGGGCAGCGGGCGGGTAGTCGGTTCCTGACCCTTTCCATAGCCGCTGCGGGCGGCCTTTTATTCTACTTCCTCGGCGTACCCGTCGGCGGCTTCGTGGGCTCCATGATCTTCACCGCCGCCGCGGCAGCGTCGGGGCTCCCCATCCGCCCCCTGCCGGTGATGGCGAGGCACGTGGCTCAATTGGGGCTCGGCTCTCTCATAGGGCTTTACGCCACCCCCGAGACACTCTCGACGATTTACTGCATGTTCCTGACCATCGTGGGGACGACGGCGGCCATGCTTGCCTGGGGCATCATGCTGGCCTTCATTGTGAGGGCCGTCACCGGATGGAGCCTGATGACCTGCCTCATAGCCACCTGCCCGGGGGGGATCACCCAGCTGGCCTCCATCGCCGAGGACCTGGGGGCCGACCCTCTCAAGGTTAGCCTCTTGCATCTTGCGAGGCTCCTGACCATTTACGTCATCCTTCCTCCCCTTATAATGGCGCTGGTCTAGAGTGCTTTCTCCTTCCCATGGGGAATTTAGGATACAATTCGAAAGGGGGTATCCCCTTATTGAGACAGGAGGTCATTAAATGAAGATCAAAGAGTTCAAACTCGAGAGGACGCTGGCCCGGTTCCAGAACGAAGTGGAATACGACCTCAGCGCTTCCGGCATATACCCCATGTTCATACGGGAGATCCTCTCGCCGAGGGAAATGGAAGACGCCTACAACAACCTGCACCTCAAGTACGTCCACACCGCCGGCACGGAACACCTCAGGAAGGCCGTAGCTTCCTTCTACGAAGGGATGGACCCCTCCTCCGTGTTCATGACGAACGGCTCGGCCGAGGCGCTTTTCCTGATCGCCTGGGGCCTCATCGATCCGGGCGACGAGGTCGCCTTCATGATCCCCAACTTCATGCTCCTCTCCCACGTGGTGGAGTCCAACGGGGCGGTGGTACGGAACTTCAACCTCGACCCGGCGCGGGGCTGGTCCCTTGACCTGGACAGCCTGAAAAGGGCCGTGACGCCCAAGACCAAGCTCGTTTGCGTCTGCAACCCCAACAACCCCACCGGGACGGTTCTCACCCCGGAGCAGATGGGGCGGATCGTCGAGGCTGCCTCGGAAGCGGGGGCCTACCTTCTCTCCGATGAGGTGTATCGCGGGGCCGAACAGACCGACAAGATGACCCCCAGTTTTTGGGGCATGTACGACAAGGCCATCATCATCAGCGGCCTCTCGAAGTCCTTCGGGCTACCGGGCCTTAGGATCGGATGGGTGGCAGGGCCCAGGGACATAGCCGAGATGTCCTGGTTCTACCACGATTTCCTTTCCACGACGGTCACCACTTTCAGCGACTACCTCGCCACGAAAGCCCTTGAACCGGACATGCGCGAGAAGATCTTCGCCCGGAACAGGGAGATCGTCCGGCAGAACCTCGCCACCTTCACGGAATGGGTTGACAGCCACCACGGGGTGTTATCCTTCACCCCCCCGGCGGCGGGCTGCTTCGCCTTCGTGAAGTACGACCTCCCCGTGCCGTCCTGGGACCTCGTAATGGACATGGTGGAAAACAACAGCGTCTTCGTCATTCCGGGCAGTTCCTTCGGCATCGAGAACCACCTGAGGATGAACTTCGGCGTGGACCGGCCGCGCCTAAAGGAAGGGCTGAAGAGGATTGACAGGACCCTGTCAAAGTACCTCTGATAAGGGCCTTTTTCACGTTTACCTTTTGAGGTGTTCCGACGGGACCTACTACTGCGGCATCGCTCGGGACCCACAGAAACGCCTTCGGCAGCACAACGAGGGTAGGGGCGCCAGGTACACCGCTTCCCGCCGCCCGGTGGAACTTGTCTTTGTCACGTCCCGCGGGTACAGCCGCGCCGGGGCCCAGGCTATCGAGAGAAAGGCCAAGACGAGGCCCAAAACCCTCAAGCATTCCTTCCTTGAGGCGACCGATGCCCAGGGAGGGAACTTGGGCCCGCCCTCAGAAGATCCCTCCCGGTGAGCGCCCCGATGGACTCTGCGCAAGGGAAGGGCCCCTCAAAAATTTGATAATCGGTCAAAGAACGGTCCCGGCAGAAAAAAGTGAAGGAGATGGCAGTCATGAGAAGAACTAAACGCACAGTGACCGTAGTCTTGCTTTTGTCAGTGTCCCTGCTTCCCCTTCTTCCGGCCCCTCTCCTGGCGGCTACGGCCAACGAGAGGATAACCTCTTCGGTGCACGTAGTCCGCGATATGTCCAGGGAGGAAGATGTCAGCGCTATGGCCGACCTTGTCAAGTCCGCCAAGGGGGTCGTCATCATCCCCAACTACGTGAAGGCCGCCCTGGGGATCGGGGGTGCCCACGGGGAGGGGTTGATACTGAGGCGTGATGCTTCCAGCAACACCTGGTACGGGCCCAATTTCCTGAGCATTACCGGCGCTTCCATAGGGCTCCAGATAGGTGTCCAGTCCACGGCCCTCCTACTGGTGGTGACCAACCAGAAAGGGATGGACCGGTTCTACGGCGACAAGTTCAAGCTGGGGGCCGATATCGACATCGCCGCGGGCCCGGTGGGGCGCAGCGCGGGAGCCGCGACGGACGTGAACCTCCAGGCCTCGATCTACAGTTATTCCCTCAACAAAGGGCTCTTCGCGGGGCTCTCCCTCAGCGGGGCGGCGATCACCACCGACCACGACACCAACGCCTCCTACTGGGGGTCATCGATCAACTCGAAGGAGATACTCCAGAAGAAAGCAACGGCGACCAGTATCCAGCCCCTGGTTTCAGCGCTGGACGAACTGGTAAAAAAGGCCGCCGATTAGGCGCCCTTCGTTTGTGCCGGGCGGGACCAAGGTCCCGCCTTTTTTATTCCCTTTTAGTGGGGACCGCGTCATTCAGCTAATCCTTGACAAAAAGGCCTTTGTCCGGAAAAATAATAGAAGAGTTCTTTGGAGGAGAAATCAGTTCTCCACCAGCTAACGGAGATTGGAAATGAACAGCCACGAAAAGCTCATCCGGATACTGAAACGGTTCGGCGACCCTCCCTACGAGATGGGAATAACGGAACTCTCGAGGGAGATGGGCGTCTCAAAGAGCGGCATCCACAAGATAATCAGGTCCCTTGTGCAGGAGAGCCTGCTTGTACAGAACCCCTCCACAAAGAAGTACTCCCTCGGCCCCCTCGTCTTCCGTCTTGGTAATGTCTACAGCGATTCCAAGGGCATCTGGGATGTCTCCCACACCATAATGCACTCCCTGGCGGACCGGACGGGCGCTTCCGTCCTCATCGCCATCCGTGAGGGCGATGACCCGATCCTGGCATACAAGCTGGGCATCGGCGACAAGTACATATACCAGGGCCAGACGGGCAACCGCTTCCCCTTCAACGCCGGCGCCCTGGGGAAACTGCTGACCGCCTTCCTTCCCGAGGACCGCATCCGGCGGATTCTCACGTCCAGGAATATCGAGAAAAAAACCCCTTATACCGAGACCGACCCGGAGAAGTTGATGGAGGAGTACCGAAAGATCAAGAGGCAGGGTTACGCTGTCAGCATCGAGGAGAACCTCATCGGGGCCTTCGGCATGGCCGCCCCGATAAGGGACCGGCATGGGAACGTTTGGGCTTGCCTCAGCCTGGTCGGCCCCAAGGAGACCTTCACCCCCGATGTGGTTGAACCGTGGCTTTCCCTCCTCAGGAACGGGGCCGACGAGATATCAAGCCGCCTGGGATTCCGGGGGACGTAGAGAACCCATATCGAAGGGACGGGCTCAGCGGTCATGGAGGACTATCTCGAGTCACTGCTTTCCAATTCGATGTTTCTGCTCAGCGTGGCCGTCTTCACCGGCCTCGTCCTCGGCAACCTCAAGATAAGGGGAGTGGGCCTGGGGACTTCCGGTGCTCTTTTCACGGGGATCATCATGGGGTGGCTGGGCGTTAAAGTACCCAGCGTTTTTTTCATGTGGAACTTGCTGATCTTTGTCACCGCCGTCGGGCTCCTGTCTTCCAAGGATATCGTCGGGGTCATAAAAAAGTATGGCTACCGTTTTGTTGTCCTCTCCGTCGCCGTGACCGGCGCCGGGGCGTTGGCGACCTATTTCATGGCGCTCCTCTTCTCAGGTTCCGTGGAACCCCTGCTTGTTGGGGGCACCTACACCGGCGCCCTTACCAGTTCGCCCGGGCTTGGCGCCGCCCTGGAGGTCTCCGGGGGGAACCCCCTCATCACCATCGGATACACCATTGCCTACCCCTTCGGGGTGGTTTCGGTGGTGCTTTTCGTGCAGCTGCTCCCCGCGCTGCTCAAGTTGGACCTCGAGCGGGAACGGGAGATGCTGGTTAACGCCATCCGCGACGCCAGCACGGTCCCTCTCGCGGGGAGGGGGTCCGTCCCCTTCACGCTGGCTTCCTTCATCCTCTGCATGATCGGCGGCGTCCTCTTCGGGTCCATCACGATACCCATCCCGATGGTGGGTGATTTCTCCCTGGGGAGCACGGGAGGCGCCCTGATCTTCGCCCTCTTCGCCGGGGCCAGGGGCAGCATCGGGCCTTTCCCCATGCGCCTTGACGGTTCGGTCCTTTCGGCGCTGCGGACCTTTTCGCTGGCCTACTTCCTCGCCGTCATGGGCATCCAGGCCGGCCCGGACATACCCAGGATACTGGCGGAGCACGGCTTCGCCCTCGTGGCCATCGGGGCGGCCTCGGCGATGGCGAGCCTCCTCGCGGGTCTCCTCGTGGGGAGGTGTTTTTTCAAACTCAACTGGGTGATATTCCTGGGTGCCATACCGGGGGCCATGACCAGCACGCCGGGCCTGGGCGCAGCCATTGAATCGACGGGGTCCGACGAATGCTCCGCGGGCTACGGGGCGACCTACCCGACGGCTATATTCTGCATGGTCCTCTTCACGAAACTGATAATACAGGCTCTCCTGTGAGGAGGCGTGAAGGAGTTTCTCGCAACCCTGGCTGATGGCAGTCGTACAAGTCGACCGGTCCCGGCACTGGTCCTGGGACCGGGCAGCCCGACCGGGAGGTGAATGAAGGGAAGGACTGAAGAGGCGTGTAATGGGGGTTTTTCCCGACGGTTTGTGCTTTTCTCGAAGGGAGGTTCCAAGATGTCGGTAGAAGCAGGAAGTGAGAAGAAAAAGCGCGTCAAGGTCCCTCATACCTACGTCATCCTGATATCCGTCGTCATCCTCGCGACGGTCATGACCTACATACTCCCTGCAGGGGTCTATGACAGGTTCAAGGACGAAAGGACCGGACGGACCCTGGTCGATGCCCTGTCCTATCATCATGTCGATAGGACCCCGGTGAGCATCTTCAAGATGTTCGAGTCCGTCCCCAAGGGGATGAAGGAAACCGCCGAGATAATCTTCTTCATCTTCATCTGCGGCGGCGCCTTCTCGATCATCCAGGCCACGGGAGCCATCGACGGCGCCATCGGTAAAGCCGTCCTCGGCCTAAAGGGCAAGGAGAAGCTGATGATCCCCATCACCCTCCTCATCTTCTCCATAGGCGGGGCCACCTACGGCATGGCCGAGGAGGTTATCGTCTTCATCCCGATCGGGGTCGCCCTGGCGAGGGCCGTCGGTTACGACGACATCGTCGGGGTGGCCATTTTATCGACGGGCGCCAATATCGGTTTCTCCGGGGGCACCCTGAACCCCTTCACGGTGGGGGTCGCCCAGAGCATCGCCGAGCTTCCCCTCTTCTCCGGTCTCGGGTTGCGCTTCGCGGGCCACGTGATGCTCTTCGTCATCGCCTGCTGGTACATCATGCGTTACGCGGCGAAGATCAAGGCCGACCCCACCCAGAGCATCGTCTACGACCTCGTTGAATCCGACCCGACCCGCCATACGGTTACGCCCGACCTCCCCTTCACGGGGGTTCACAAGTTCGTTATGCTCGTGATCCTGGCCAGCTTCGCCTACATGATCTGGGGGGTGATGACCCAGGGCTTCTACATAATGGAGCTCTCCACGGTCTTCATCGCCATGGGCGTGATCGGTGGCCTGGTGGGTCGCCTGGCCCCGAGCAAGATGGCTTCGGCCTTTGTCGCCGGCGCCAAGGATATAGCCTTTGGAGCTCTTGTCGTGGGTATCGCCCGAGCCATCCTGGTGGTCATGTCCCAGGGGCAGATCGTGGACACGGTGATCCACGCCCTGGCTTCCTGGGTCGCCATGCTCCCGGGGGCGATGACCGCCGTGGGCATGTTCTGGGTCCACGTGGTAATAAACTTCTTCATACCCTCGGGGAGCGGGCAGGCCGCTGCCACCATGCCCATCATGACACCCCTGGCCGACCTGGTGAATATCACCAGGCAGACCGCGGTCCTCGCCTTCCAGTACGGCGATGGTTTCACGAACCAGATCATACCTACCTCGGCGGCCCTCATGGGCGTCCTCGGCATGGCCAAGATGCCCTACGAGCGCTGGTTCAAGTTCATATGGCCTCTCATGGTGTTCTGGATCGCCGCGGGGTCCGTGATGGTGTTCATCGCCGCCGTTATTGAGTACGGGCCTTTCTAGGGAAACCTGAACGGGGAGGGGTTCCCGCGCCCCTCCCCGAATTCCAGGAAATGAGGTGGTCCTCGTGGATCCCTTGATTTCGAAGGTGGCGTCAGAGGTAACTCCCCGGGAGATCGCGGAACTGGCCTCGAGGCTGATCCGGATACCCAGCCACTGGGATGTGCCCACCAAGGAGGAAGAAGTAGTGAAAGCAGTGGCCTCCTTCCTGACCAGTGAAAATATCCCTTTCACGCTTCAGCCCGTGGAAGGTTCAAGGAACAATATAATCGCTACTATCAAGGGCGAAGGGGGAGGCAGGAGCCTGGCCCTTTCGGGGCACCTCGACACGGTCCCCCCCTACGACATGGAAGTCGAACCCTTCGCGGCGAAGATCGAAGGGGGGAGGATCTTCGGCCGCGGAGCCGTGGACATGAAGGGGCCCGTCGCGGCTATGCTGATGACCCTCGCGGCCTTTCAAAGGTCGGGTGTCCCCCTCAAGGGTGACCTCATCTTCGCCGGCGTCCTGGCCGAGGAGACCAACAGCGACGGGAGCGAGACCCTCGTCAGGTCCGGTTTCAGGGCCGACGGCGCCATCGTTGGCGAACCCTCCGACCGGGAGTACGCCATCGGCCACCGGGGGCTCGAGTGGATCGAGGTGGAGTTCTTCGGTAAGGCAGCCCACGGCGGGGTCCCCCAGGACGGGGTTAACGCCATCGTCCACGCCGCGAAATTCATCAACCGCGTCCAGGAGAAGATCGTCCCGAAACTCGCCCTGAGGGACCACCCCCACATGGGGCCGTCGGTCATGAACTTCGGCCGCGTCGAGGGAGGGACCCAGCCGAGTACCGTGGCCGATCATTGCGTGGTCGAGATGGACAGGAGATACATTTCGTCGGAATCGCTCCAGGAAGTCCTCGCCGAGTACCAGGAGGTCCTGGACGAACTGTCGCGGGAGGACCCGACCTTTCGCGCGGAACTGAAACTGATGGACCTGGGCAAGATGGCCCACTTTTACCACGCTCCCCTGGAGACCTCGCCCGACGACCCCATCGTGAAGGCCGTCGTCGACTCCATAAGGGAGGTCAGCGGCATAGAACCCAGGATGACCACGAGGAGGGGGTGGACCGACGCGGCCATCTTCGGCCATTTCGGCAAGATCCCCACCGTGGTGTTCGGCCCCGGGAGCCTGTCCAGGTCCCACGGCAAGGCGGAGTACATTACGCTTGACGAGCTGGAAGAAGGGTTCAGGACCTACGTGTCCGTCGCCGTCCGTTTCTGCGGGGCGGCATCAAGGAGGTGAACGGCATGGATATCGTCGTGAGGAACGGGACCGTCATCGACCCGGTCTCTCTTGAGGAAAAAAAGGCCGATGTGGCCGTAAAGGACGGTGTTTTCGCTTTCGTGGGCCGCGGCGCTCCGAAGGGGACCCGCGAACTCGACGCCTCGGGGCTCCTGGTCCTCCCCGGGCTGATCGACACCCACATGCACTTCGAACACCGGGTGGGGGACCCCTATACCGTTCTCAGGTCACTGCTGCTGCAGGGCGTCACCACCGCCATCGGCGGGCACTGTGGCGAGGGGGTCATGATGGAGGTTTACAAGGACTGGTTCAGCCAAAATCCCGTATTGAACATGGGGTTCATGATCGGGGCCACCACCCTGAGGGAAGCCGTCGGGGCCGAGGACAGGTATTCACCCGCCTCCCCCGAGCAGGTCGGGCTGATGGAAACCCTCCTCGAGGAAAACCTCCATGAGGGGGCCCTGGGGTTGTCCTTCGGGCTCGAGTACGCCCCCGGGACCTCCCGGGACGAGCTGTTCCGCCTCGCGAAGGTCGTCTCCAGGTTCAGGCACCGGTTCATATCTATCCACATAAGGTACGATGGCCGGAGGAGCCCCGAGGCTGTGGCGGAAGCCATCGAGATCTCGAGGCGGAGCGGTGTCAGGGTCCAGGTGTCCCACCTGGGGAGCATGACGGCCTTCGGCCATTCCCGTGAGGCCCTCGGGATGATAGAACAGGCCCGGCGCGAGGGGCTGGATGTCACCTTCGACGTCTATCCCTATTACGCCTTTGCCGCCAGGATAGGTTCGGCCGTCTTCGACCCGGGCTTTGAACAGCGCCTGGGGAAGGGCCTTGAGAGCCTGGAGGTATCCACCGGGCGGTTCAGGGGTATCCCCCTGACGCCTGAACTCTTCGCCAGGGCCAGGGAAGAGGACCCCGACGCCTACGTCATCGCCCACGTGATGAACCCTGAGGAGGTGGACCTGTGCCTCCTTCACCCCGAAAGCGCCATAGCCTCCGACGCCGTGCTCCGGGGTGACGAGGGCCACCCGAGGGCCGCGGGCACCTTCCCCAGGGGCATAGGGATACTCAGGAAGGCGGGTCTTTCCTGGCCCGAAGCGGTGAGGCACGCCACGTCCAGGCCCGCGGAGATGATTTGGCACCGGGGCGGCCGTATCGCCGAGGGCGCCGGTGCCGAACTTGTAGTGATCGACCCGGACTCCTATGAGGACCGGGGCCGGTTCGGCGCGCCCCTGGCCGCTCCGGGAGGGGTAAAATGGGTCGTTCTTAACGGTGTGGTCGTCGTGGAGGAGGGCGGGATCGTCGGCCCTCCCAGCGGCAGGATCCTTCTCGGTGAATAAGGAGGTGCCCCGTAATGGCCGATGTGAAAGAGCTATGGAAGGAAGTCGAGGCGGGGATCAAGCATTTCTCCAAGCGGGCGATCGACCTAAGCGACTGGCTCGCCAGGAACCCGGAGTTGTCCGAAAAAGAGTTCGAAGCCTGTAAAAAGCACGCGGCCTTCCTTGAAGAGGCCGGCTACGACGTCCAGACACCTTTCATGGGGCTGGCCACCTCCTTTTTTTCAACGAAGGGAGACCCCGCGGGCCCGAAAGTCTGCTTCATGTTCGAGTACGACGCCCTGCCCGGCATCGGCCACGGCTGCGGCCACAACCTTTCGGGGGCCATGTCCGGCCTCGCCGCCGCGGGCCTCGCCGGTGTCATGGAAAAGACCGGCGGCGCGCTGATCCTGGTGGGGACCCCCGCCGAGGAGACCAACGGTTCCAAGGTCGTCCTGGCCGAAAAGGGCGTGTTCGATTCCCTCGACCTGGCCATGATGGTCCACAGCAGCGACGTCTCCACCTACGCCGGTTACCGCAGCCTCGCCATGGACGCCGTCGAGTTCCGTTTCACCGGCAAGCCCGCCCACGCGGCGAGCGAACCCTGGGCGGGGAGGAACGCCCTTAACGGGGTGCAACTCTTCTTCCACGCCGTGGACATGCTCCGCCAGCACATCATCCCCGAAGCCCGGGTCCACGGCATCATCCCCGAAGGGGGGCTCGCGCCGAACATCGTGCCGGAGCATGCCGCCGCGAGGTTCTACTTCCGGGCGCCGAAGAGGCCCATCCTCGACGGCATCGTCTCCAGGGTATTCAACTGCGCCCTCGGCGCGGCCCAGGCCACGGAGACGGAAGTGACCTGGAAAAACTACGAGTACAGCTTCGACGACATGCTCAAGAACGACGCTGCGGAGGAATTCGTTGAGGGCGTCCTGGCGGAGTTAGGGGTGCCCTTTGTCCCCACGCCGGGGCCCCAGGGATCTTCGGACGTGGGCAACGTCTCTTACCGCTGCCCGGCACTTCAGCCCAAGTTGAGCATCGTCGACGAGCCGATGGCCCTTCATACCCATGAATTCGCCGAGGCGACCATCACCGAAAGGGGCCACCAGGCCCTGGTGACGGGAGCCAGGCTGATGGCCAGGACGGCCCTGGCGGTGTTCCTCGATGAAGACCTGCGCCGGAGGATCCGGGCGGACTTCGAAAAGGAAAAGCAGGAGGCTCGGCGCTATCGCTGACCCCGGCGGATATCCAAGCGACAAGCCCGGGCCGCGGCGAGCCTATGAGGCGCTCGGCCCGGGGATGGTCCCGCCCCTGGTTCGTTGCCCCTGGTCGGAGTCGCACCCGCTCCTCCAGGGTTACCACGATAGTGAGTGGGGCGTGCCCGTCCACGATGACGGGCTCCAATTCGAATTCCTGGTCCTCGAGTCCTTCCAGGCGGGCCTGAGTTGGCTGACCGTTTTGAAGAAAAGGGAGCGTTTCCGGGGAGCCTTCCACGGGTTCGACCCCGCCAGGGTTGCCTCCTACGGGGAGGGCGACCTGGAAAGGCTTCTCCGGGATGAAGGCATCATAAGGAATGAGCAAAAGATCCGGGCCGCCGTGACGAACGCCCGGGCCTTCCTGGGGCTGGTGGAGAAGGAAGGCTCCTTTTCCAGGTGGTTATGGAGCTTCGTTGAAGGGGAACCCATCGTGGGCGGTTGGGACGCCCCGGAGCAGGTCCCTTCCGAGACCCCCCTGTCGCGGCGGGTGAGCGGGGAACTCAAAAGGAGGGGCTTCACCTTCATGGGCCCCGTCGTCGTCTATTCCCACCTGCAGGCCGTCGGGCTCGTCAACGACCATCTGAGGCGCTGCTTCCGCTACGGACGGTTGTCCTCCTGAAGCAGGCGCTCCTCCTCGATGGAAAGATCGTCCACCCCCGCCAGGGACTCTACGTGGTGCCTCAATTCGTGGGTCACCGTCTCCAGGATCTCCTCCTCCCACTCTTCGAGGGGAGCTCCCCCCATCGCCTCTCGGAAGGACCCGTAGTAGAGGATGATGATATTGCCCAGCCCCGGGTCTTCAATATACTCGCCCATGATGAGGTAGCCGCCCTCTTCCTTGACCGAGGACTCCACTATGAAACCGCCGTTGAGCCGTTCCAGCAGTTCCCCGGGAACAGCCTCAACGGCTTTGCGGACGGACCGCCTGAACTGTTTCAGGCTCATGATCGCCATGGGAGTCCTCCCTTAAGGGTCCCTTCGGGTGTTCCCCGCCGTTACGGGCCGCGAGGTGGTAATGTGTATTATGTATGTGAAATATTGTGCTAAAATAAGTAACAGTAAATATCACTATCACAGGGAGGTAGTTTTTAGATGAAATTTTCCAAGAGAGTAACGTCGATGCAATCTTCGCCCATCCGCAAACTGGTGCCCTACGCCGAGGCAGCCAAGGCGGAGGGACGGAAGGTGTATCATCTCAACATCGGGCAGCCCGACATCGTCACACCCCCGGGTTTCCTGGAGTCCATCAAGAATTTCGCCGAGGACGTCATCGCCTATTCGGCCTCCAATGGCAGCTACGAGTTGATAGACGCCATGATAGGGTATTACAAGGGTTACGACATCCACCTCGAGAGGAAGCATCTCATCGTCACCAACGGAGGCAGCGAAGCCCTCTCCTTCGCTTTCATGGCCACCTGCGACCCCGGCGACGAGGTGCTCGTCCCCGAGCCATTCTACGCTAACTACAACGCTTTCGCCTCTTCCGTCAACGTGAAACTCGTCCCCATCACGACCAAGGCCAGGGAAGGCTTCCACCTCCCCCCCAAGGCCGATATCCTGAAGAAGATCACTCATCAGACGAGGGGGATCCTCTTCTCGAACCCCGGCAACCCCACGGGCGTCATCTACACGAAGGAAGAGATGGAGATGATCGCCGACATAGCGTTGGAGAAGGACCTCTACGTCATCTCCGACGAGGTCTACCGGGAGTTCGTCTACGACGGCCTGAAGTACACCAGCTTCGGCAACATGAAGAGGATAGAGGACAGGGTCATCCTCGTCGACTCCATCTCCAAGCGGTACAGCGCCTGCGGCGCCAGGATAGGCTGCATGATCTCCAAGAACGAAGAACTCATGGCCCAGGCCATGAAACTGGCCCAGGGCCGGCTCTGCGTGCCCACCCTGGAGCAGGTCGGGGCCGTGGCCCTCTACAAAACGCCCCGGTCCTACCTGGAGGAGGTCAACAAGGAATACCAGTCCCGCCGGGACATACTCTACTCCAAGATCAAGGAGATGCCCGGGGTAATCTGCGAGGAGCCCAAGGGCGCCTTCTACGTGGTGGCCAAGCTCCCCGTAGACAACGCCGAGAAATTCGTCATCTGGATGCTGAAGGACTTCCACGTCGATAACGAGACCGTCATGATGGCCCCGGCCGAGGGCTTCTACGCCACGCCCAACCTGGGCAGGGATGAGGTCCGCCTGGCCTACGTCCTCAAGAAGGAGGACCTGACCAGGGCCATGGACATACTCAAAGCCGGCCTCGAGGCCTACCCGGGGAGGATCAAGACCGTCTCCAACTTCTAGTCCCGGGCGCCCGCGGGCCCGCAAGAACCGAAGCCGCCCCTTAGGGGCGGCTTTTTTTATCGGCGGCGGCGCGGCCGCCGTCACTACCGGCGCCTCAGGACCCTTACGACACCCCTGACCACGCCCCAGGTGGAGGCGCCGCCCGAAGGGACCTCCCAGAGCGCGAGCTTGCCGTCCCTGGTTATGACGGCCAGGTCGCCCCTTTCAGCCCGGCAGGAGCGGTCCACGACGAGGATGTCGCCTTCTTCTATGGACCAGGCGGGGATCCTCCCCGCCGAGCGCATCAGGAAGGTGGACGCCCGGTTCCGGACCAGCAGCGAACTTATGTCCAGGGGGTCCTCCCTGAAGGGGTCGGCGGGGGAGGGGAAGCCCGTGGCGGACCTGGGATCGTTCATCATGGCGCCTCCTCCGGGGGGAGCACGGCGGGGATTTCCTCCCAACGGGTCGTATAGCGCGGCGACACGCGCCCTTGGCGCATCACCCAGGACCTCCTGCCGTGGACGCCCATCGATGCGGTGAAGACGGTCCCCTTCCCCAGTTCCCGGTTCAACCGGTCCATCACCCCCATGAGGGCCCCCTCCCGGGGGTCCCTCATGGGGGTGAAGAGGTGCCGCTGCAGGCAGGCCGCGTCGGCCAGGTCCGTCAGTATCACCCCGGCCTTCTTGTAGGCCGGGCCTTCCACGAAGATCCCTTCCAGGCACTTCACCGCCCGGCCGACGATCTCGACTGTGCCCGACGCCGGGACATCGAATCTCTCCGTGGCCCCGGCGGCGTAGCCGGGCCCCTCCCCGAAGGGGTTGGTCATCAGGAAGAGGTGCATCTTCCCGGCGGCCGAACCTTGCTTCCTGAGGGTCTCGGCCGCCGAGAAGGCGAAGCTCGAGACGGCCTCCTTGAGGGAGTGAAGGTCCACGACCGGGTTGCCGAAGCTCCTGGATACCCTTATGGTCTTGCGCGGTTTCGCCCTCTCGGTGAAGGGGTGGCAGACCTGGCCGTTGAGCTCCCTGGAGGTCCTGGCCTCGCTGATGGAGAAGCGTTTTTTGAGCCACTCCTCGTCGGCGTACTTGAGCCCCCTGGCGGTGCCGATCCCGAAACGGCGCAGCCTCGGGGCGTTGCGGAGGCCGATCCCCCAGGTATCGCCTATGTCTATCCCTTCGAGGTGAGGGTCGTCCCCCGCGCCGCCGGGCATGGCGAAGACGCCTCCCCTGGAGGGGTCCCTCTTGGCTATCCTGTTGGCCGCCTTGGCTAGCGTCTTGGTGGCTCCCAGGCCGATCGATACGGGTATCCCCGTCCACCGGAGGACCCTCTCGCGGAGGCGGCGGCAGAATCCCTCGGGGTCCGAGGCGGCCGCCGGCAGGGCGTCGATGCGGAGAAAGGCCTCGTCGATGGAGTAGATCTCCACGTCGGGCGCCATGCTGCGGAGGGCGTCGGAGACCCTCCTGGAGAGGTCCTCGTAGAGGGGGAAGTTCGAGGAGAAGACCTCCACGCCGAAATGCCTGAACCGGCCCTCTTCCTTGAAATAGGGCGCCCCCATGGGTACGCCCAGGGCCTTCACTTCGGCGGAGCGGGCTATGACGCAGCCGTCGTTGTTGGAAAGGACCGCCACGGGGCGGGATTCGAGGTCGGGCCTGAAGAGCCTCTCGCAGGAGGCGTAGAAGTTGTTGCAGTCGCAGAGGGCGAACATGATCTGACACTCCCGGAAAACATGATCCCGTAAAAGATTACTATAAGGATACACCTTCCGGGATATATTGACAAGCCTCTCGGGTTACTCCGGGGTCCGTTCCTCTTGGTAGTGCCGGTTGGCCGCCTCGGTCATGGAGACCAGTTCGGGCCCCCTGTCCCCCAGGGGTTCCCCGGCCAGGGCGAGGAAGTAGAGCGGTCCGTCCCCGTCGTCGGTCCCTCCGAGGAAGACCGCCATCCGGTCGTCGCCGTAGACCTCGGATGCGCCCGGAAAGGCGCTCCTTATGACGGATGCCAGGGTCTCCAGGTCGACCGAGCCTCTCCTGAAGGCCAGGTGGATCGCCTGCACCCTTTCTCCGTCGAGATAATCCAGGGTGACCCTCGTCAAACCTTCGTCGCCGGAAATGTCGTACCACTCGACGGAGCCTCCGGCGCCGTCGGGGGGGCCCAGGCTTTCCATCACTTCGCCCCGGGTCGCCAGGAGCCCCGCGTCGGCCGAGTTCCACTCCCCGAGGGAGATTGCCCCGAAGGCGGTGCCGGGAGGGAGGGACAGGAGAAGGAGAACGGCCAGGCATCTGATTATGTTCAAACTGTTCATTCACTTCTTCCGCGATAGGGTTACAATACAGGGCGGCCGCATCTTTCCGGCCGGGTGGCTCAAGAGTCAAGGCTAGCACGTAAAGCCGGATTCCGAAAGGCATTGTAAATTGGGGGTTCTCCCGTGGCGCTTATTATGTATAATGCATAACTGTATTTATCCCGCGCCCGGCCTCATCGGCGGGGCGCTCATGGACTGTATCGCTTCGGCGATCTTGAAAGAACTGGAATAGGGGGGTGAGGCGTGTGGTAATTTTTGTCCTTTCCGTTGCCGCCTACCTGTTGCTGGCGTGGAGCGGGGGAGGCATCGACCCCATCGAGGCGGGGATAGCGGTGGCCCTGGGGGGGGTCATGGCCGGCCTCGCGAGGGCCTGGAACCCGGGCAGGTCCTGGACCCTGGCCGGGCTGAACCCGCTCCGCTGGGTCAAGTTCATCCTGTTCCTCGCGTTCCCCTTCCTCTGGGGGATGACCAAGGCCAACCTGGACGTGGCCTACAGGGTGATAACGGGGAAGATCCGCCCCGGCATCGTCAGGATCGACTCCGGGTTGAAGGGGAGCCTGGCCCAGGCCATGCTGGCGAACTCAATCACGCTGACGCCGGGGACGCTTACCGTCGACGTGGACGATTCCGGTGAGACGGGCGTCTACTACATCCACTGGATCAACGTGACCGATGAGGACCCGTCCGAGGAGAGCGTCTATGGCTCTTTCGGGAGATGGGCGAGGAGGGTTGCCGGATGATCATTTCCTATTTCGCCTGGGCGGCGGCGGTGACGGGCTTTTGCGCGCTCGCCATGGTGGGCAGGCTCATCGCGGGGCCTACCGTCCCCGACAGGGTGGTGGCTCTCGACTCCATCAACACCATGGTTATAGCCCTCATGATCATTCTTTCGCTCGTGTACGATTCGGTGATAATGGTCGACGTGGCCATCGTTTATGCCGCCCTCTCCTTCGTGGGGACCCTGTTCATCGCCCGCCACGTCGAGGGGGGTGTCTAGCCTTGGAGAAAGCGGCCCTTATCCTCCTTACGATCGGCGTGCTGTTCAACTTCCTCGGGACGGTCGCCCTTTACCGCTTCCCCGATGTTTACACCCGCCTTCACGGGACGACCAAGTGCACCACCTTCGGCTCGATATTCACCTCGGCGGCGGTCGTGGTCTACGCCCTCCAGATGTACCTGCGGACCGGCGAGGGGCGTTTCACGACGCTCTCGGTCCACGTAATCCTGGCCATCTTCGCCCTTCTCATATCGAACCCCACCGGCGCCCACGCCATAGCCCGCGCGGCCCACAGGAGCGGTGTGCTCCCCAAGTACGCCGTGGTGGACAGGCTGGCCGAGGACCATCGCAAGAAAGGCGGTGTTTCGGCATGAACGGTTACGCCCACATGGCGGTCCTGACCATCATCGTCATCGCGGCCTTTTACGCCGTCTGGTTCCGGGACCTCCTTTCATCGGTCATCTCTCTGGCGGTCTTCAGCCTGTTGCTGGCCCTGGAGTACTTCATACTCCAGGCCCCCGACGTGGCCATCGCCGAAGCGGCCATCGGGGCGGGGCTGAGCACCGCCATCTACATCATCGCCCTCAGGGCGTGCAAGGCCCTGAAGAGCCCCAGGGGGGGTGAGGGGCGATGAAACGGCAAGTCCTTTTCGTCGTGGCCGTCCTCGTCGTCGCCGGGGTCTTCCTGGGCGCCCTGGCCAGGATCCACCCCTTCGGGGACACGGCAAGGGCCCCCATGGACGACTATTACCTTGAGAACGCCCAGCGGGAGCGCTCCGTGAACAACGTCGTCACCTCGATAGTCTTCGATTACAGGGGTTTCGACACCCTGGGCGAGGCGGCGGTTCTTTTCACGGCGGTCTGCTCCGTGCTCGCCCTTTTCCGTGAGGGGAGTGAGAAAAGGTGAACCCCCTTTCCGTCGTCGTCAGGACCATCTGTGATATTTTCGCCTGGTTCCTGGGCATCTTCGGCGCTTACGTCATCATCCACGGCCACATCTCCCCCGGCGGGGGTTTCCAGGGAGGGGCCGTGGTCGCCACCATGGCGGCCCTCCTCCTCGTCGCCTACGGCGGGAAAAAGGTCCTCTCCTTCGTGAAGCCCGGCATATACACCGGCATGGAGGCGACGGGGCTCCTGGTTTTCATAACCGCCGGGTTCCTCGGCATCGGGACGACCTTCTTCTACAACTTCCTGGCGGGCCAAGGGGGCCTCTTCGGAGCGGTGGTCCCCCTCGGGCCCAACAGCGGCATACTCAACAGCGCCGGCACCATATCGCTAATGAACATGGCCGTGGGCCTGGAGGTCGTCAGCGGGCTCTCCCTGGTCTTGATCTACATGTTCAAGGGTATCCGCCTTTTCGAAGGCCGTGAGGGAAGGAGTGAGAGAGGCCATGACCGGTAACGCCCCCTTCCTCGTGGTGGGAGTCGTCTTCCTGCTGGGGATATACGCCATACTCACCGAGAGGAACCTCATCAAGATAGCCATAGGGATATCGCTCCTGGAGGCCTCGGCCAACCTTCTCCTCATCGTCCTGGGGTACCGGACCGGCGGGTCCGTCCCGATATTCACCCTGGCGGGGGATGTGAAGACCATGGTCCTTCCCACCCCCCAGGCTCTGACCCTCACGGCCATCGTTATCGGGCTGGCCACCTCGGCGCTGCTCCTTTCGCTGGTCATGCTGCTTTACCGGCATTACGGGACCCTCGACGTCCGCGAGATCAGGAGGCTGAGGGGATGAACTGGCAGGTGCACCTTCCAGCGCTGGCCCTGGCCGTGCCCCTCCTTGGGGCCTTCCTCTCCCTGGTCGTCGGCCTCGGGGGACGATTCCTGCGCAACACGTGGATGGTTTGCGTCTCCATCGCCACTACCGCGATCTGCGTCATGCTGCTGCAGAGGGTCCTCGCGGGGGGGACGATGGTTTACGTGATGGGGGGTGAATCCTGGAACTTCACCCTCCCCTCGGGCCTCAGCTGGCCCATCAGGATCATCATCCAGGTCGACGCCTTCAGCGCCTTCATGGCGGCGACCAGTTCCATAGCCGCCCTCGCCGGCGCCTTCTTCTCCCTCCGCTTCATGGACAAGTTCACCGGCCTCGAGAAGTTCTCCGCCCTGTACTTCCTCCTGGTCGCGGGGATGCTGGGTATGCAGATCACGGGCGACCTTTTCAACTTCTTCGTGTTCCTGGAGATCGCCTCGGTGGCCTCCTTCGGTCTCATCGCCTTCTGGAGGGACCGCCCCGAAGCGGTGGAGGCCTCCTTTAAGTACATGGTGGTCTCCACCGTGTCGGCCATGTTCGTGCTCATCGCCGTCGGGTTCCTCTACGGCCGGTACAACGCCGTCAACATAGCGGCCGTCGCCAGGATGCTCCACATGGGCTACGCCGAGAAGATCGCCCTGGTCTTCCTCGTCGTGTCGCTGGCCATGAAGAGCGGCGCCGTCCCGATGCACATGTGGACCCCCGACGCTTACGCCGAGGCCCCGGCGGGGGTCACCTGCCTTTTGGTCGCCGTCAGCCAGGCGTCGCTCTACGGGCTTTTCCGGGTCTGCTTCACCCTTTACGGCGTGACCGCCGGGAGCGTCGTGATCCCCTGGACGATAATCGTCATGGGCGTCCTCTCCATGTTCATCGGGGTCACCATGGCGGTCATACAGAAAGAGATGAAACGGCTCATGGCCTATCATTCGGTCTCCCAGATCGGCTACATCCTGTTGGCCCTGGGCGTGGGCCTCCTCTCGCTCAAAGACCCCCAGGCCATGGCCGATTACGGTTTCACCGCCATGAAGGGCGGCATATTCCACATCCTCAACTACACCATGTACAAGGGCTTGCTCTTCCTCTCCGCCGGCGCCGTCTTCTACTCGGCCGGAACCCGGGACCTCAACGAACTGGGCGGGCTGGCCAGGAACATGCCCCAGACGACCTTCATGTTCGTCATCGCCGCCGCCGCCATCGCGGGCCTCCCGCCCTTCAACGGGTTTGTCTCGAAATTGCTGATCTACCAGACGACCTTCGCCGTCTACCCGCTGCTGGCCGTGGCGGCCCTGGTCACCTCGGTGCTTACGCTGGCCTCCTTCATCAAGGTCTTCCAGACCGCCTTCCTCGGCCCCGCCAGGAAGGCCTTTGAAAAGGTCGCGGAAGCGCCGGTGTCCATGCTTTTCGGGATGGCCGTGCTCACCCTGGTCATCGTGGTGGTCACGCTCTTCCCGGGCTGGACCCTCTCGCACCTTGTCGAACCGGCCGCCAAAGCCCTGGTCGACCAGGCGGGCTACATTTCCGCCGTCATGGGAGGTGGCCTGTGATGTGGGAAAAGGTCTATTCAGGTTTCGGCTACTGGGACGTGTACCTCTGGCTCCTTTTCTTCGCGATCGCCTCGGCCGTCATCCTGTTCATCCGGTCCAAGGGGCGCGGCGATTACAAGGAAGGCACCGAGCAGGATGAAATATTCTACGGCAGCAACATCGTGCCCGAGGACGGCGCCGACATGGGGGTCCCCGCCGCCTCGGCCTACTGGGGGTTCGTGGAGGCCCTCAAGCCCTATTACAACTGGCTGATCGAACTCCACACCGGCATCGGCAGCGATTATGTCGGCTACTTCATGCTCACCATGGCCGTCGTAGCGGTGCTGGTCCTTCTTTAGGGGGGTGGGACGATGAAACTGGAACGCTACCTTGACATACTGACCAAGTCCATCTGGGTCTTCCACTGCAACAGCGGGTCCTGCAACGGCTGCGACATCGAGATCGTGGCGTCCATAACGCCCAGGTATGACATAGAGCGCTTCGGCATGAAGCTGGTGGGCTCCCCCCGCCACGCCGACGCACTGCTCGTGACCGGCCCCGTGACGAAGTACATGACCGGTCGGCTGCGGAGGATCTATGCCCAGATGCCCGACCCCAAGGTGGTCATCGCCGTGGGGAACTGCGCGGGTTCGGGCGACGTCTTCTACAAGTCCTACAACCTGGACGGCCCGGTGGACAACATCATACCCGTCGACGTGTACGTCCACGGGTGCCCCCCCAGGCCGGAGGCCATCATCGAGGGCGTCGCCAAGGCGGTACTGAAACTGGAAAAACTCAAGGAGACCCTCGCAAAGGCGGGTGCCGCGAAATGAGCCTCCGCCGCAGGGGTTACACCGATGAATACCTGGACCCCGAGGAGGTCCTCTCGCTGCTGAAGAGGAAGTTCCGCAAGACCTCCGACGACATGGTGCTGCGGGAATACAGGGGGGGCGCGGCCAACGGCGGCTCCTACCGGTGCCTCTGGGTGCGGGTGGAGAAGCAGCGCTTCCTGGACATGGTGGACACCCTGATGGAGATCGACTTCCCCCACTTCCAGATAACCTCCGGCGACGACATCGGCGACGCCGTCGAGCTGAACTACCACTTCTCGATCTTCCGCAGCGTCGGCCGGGGCAAGAGGCTCGGCGTCACCGTCTCCGTCGTGGTGCCCAAGGACGACCTCGTGATGCCCTCCCTCTGGGACAGGATCCCCGGGACGGAGTACAGTGAAAGGGAGATCCGCGAGATGTTCGGCGTGGACTTCGACGGGCTGCCCAACAAGGGCCTGGTTTTCCTCCCCGAGGACTGGGACGAGGAGATCAAGCCCTGGCGCAGGGACGAGACCGGCCCGAAGCCGGAAGATATCAGGGAACTCTCCTAGGAGGTGCCTCCTATGGCGCAAGGAACGAACAAAACCTATAAAGTGCCCATCGGGCCCGTCCACGTCGGCCTCAAGGAGCCCATCACGGCCTGGCTCGACGTCGACGGGGAGCGTATCAAGGACGCGACCATCCGGCCCGGCGCCATCCACCGGGGCATCGAGTTCATGGCCCGCGAACGCAACCCGATCCAGGTCATCTACCTCGCCGAGCGGATCTGCGGGATATGCTCCTTCGCTCATATCGTGACCTTCACCCGTGCCGTGGAGGATGCCGCCGGAATAGAGGTGCCGGCAAGGGCCCAGTACATAAGGACCATCGTGCTGGAACTGGAGAGGATTCACTCCCACATACTGTGGGCCGGGGTGGCCTGCTACACCTTCGGCTACGACTCGGCCTTCAACCTGGGGATGATCCTGAGAGAAAAGGTCATGGACGTACTGGAGGCCCTGACGGGCAACCGGGTCAACTACGGGACCGGCACCATCGGCGGCGTCCGCAGGGATGTCACCCCGTCGGTGGAAAAGGTCATCCGGGACATGATCGCCTTTTACAAGAACGAGTTCGGCGTGTTTTACGACGTCGTCACCGACGACCCCATCGCCAAGGCCAGGATGCGCGACGTGGGCGTCCTCACCGGCGAGGAGGCCGTCACCCATTGCGCCCTGGGCCCCACCGCCAGGGGGAGCGGCCTCAGGGTGGACCTCCGGTGGTCCTCCCCCTACGAGGCCTACTGCGACATGGACGTCAAGCCCGTCGTCCCCCAGGACTACATGGGGGAGGTCCGGGGCGACGTCTTCGACCGTTTCCTCGTGAGGGTGCTCGAGGTCTACCAGTCCCTGGAGATAATCGAGAACGCCCTGAACGGGCTCCCCACGGGCGACCTCATGTGGGAACCCAAGCTGACCAAACTGCTTAGTTTCTTAAAACAGGCCGACGGGACCGGCCTCAGTTCCATCGAGGCCCCCCGGGGGGACGACACCCACGCCATAAGGCTCACCGGCGGTGAGGAGAACGTCACCTGGTGGAAGGTCCGCGCCCCGACCTACGCCAACGCGGTCTCGTGGCCGATCATGTTCCGCGACAACGAACTGGCCGACTCGCCGCTCATCATCAACAGCATCGACCCCTGCATCTCCTGCATGGAGCGCATGGTGGTCACCGACCGGTCCTCGGGCCATGAGCAGGTCGTGACCAGGTCCGAACTCGTCGAGCGGTGCCGCGAAAAGACGAGGAGGTTGATGGGACGATGATCCTTCTTCAATTCAAGGTGGTCGCGGGAACGGCCCTGCTGTTTTTCGCGCTCCTCCTCTCCCTTCTCTTCGAGGGGATCGACAGGGTGATCCACGCCCGGATGCAGCTGCGCCTCGGCCCGCCGGTCTTCCAGCCCTTCTTCGACGTCCTGAAGTTGCTGGGCAAGGAGAACATAGTGCCCCGCAGGGCCATACCCTGGGCCTTCAACGGGGCTCCCTGGGTCTCGGCCGTCGCGGCGATGATGATCCTCCTTTACGTCCCCATGGGTTCGCTCCCCCCGATACTGGCGGCGAGCGGCGACCTGATCCTCATCCTCTACCTGCTGGGCCTGTCGGCGGTGGCCATGGCCGTGGGCGGTTTCGCCAGCGGCTCCACCTACGCCAACGTGGGCGCCCAGCGGGAGATGACCCTCATGATGAGTTACGAACTCCCCCTGGCGGTGGTCATCGTCACGCTGGCCTGGTTCTCCTACCGGACGGGCATGCCCGGGGAACCCTTCAGCCTCGAGACCTTCGTGGGCATGCCCGTCTGGAGCGTCGTGGGCTGGACGGGGCTCTTCGGCCTGGTCTGCCTCCTGGCGGCCCTCATGGCCGTGGTACCCGCCGAGGTGGGGAAGGTGCCCATGGACATAGCCGAGGCCAAGACGGAGATCCTCGAGGGGCTCATCTGCGAGTACTCCGGCCGCAACCTGGCCATGTTCAAGCTGGCCTTCTCCCTGAGGACGCTGGTCATGTGCGCCGTGGTGGTCTCCCTCTTTTTCCCCTGGACCATCGGCCTCCGCTTCGGGCTCAAGGGGCCGTTCCTTTTCTTGGCGGACTTCGCCTTCTTCTGGGTCAAGGTCTTTTTGCTACAGATCGTCGGCGTGACGACCATAAGGACGGCCTTCGGTCGCTTCAAGATATGGCAGGCCTCGCAATTCTACTGGTTCCACATCGCCGGCCTGTCCCTGGTCGGGATGGTGCTGCTGTCCCTCGACGTGATCCTTTAAGGGGGGGTTGAAATGATCAACAGGATGATGATCCAGATATTCAGGCAGTGGAGCGAGGACCCGGTCACCAACCCCTTCCCCGTGGCCCACATGCCCGACAGCCTCACCGAGGCCCTGAAGGCGGCCGCCGAGGGCAAGCTGGAACTGAACGACCCCGTCCAGGTGCCCGAGGGGTTCCGGGGGCGCATAGGGTACGACAAGGAGACCTGCATAGGCTGCCGGCTCTGCATAAAGGTCTGCCCGGCCCACGCCATCGATTACCTGGAGGAGGAGAAAAAGGTCCTCTTCCACATGGACCGCTGCTGCTTCTGCGCCCAATGCACCGAAATATGCCCCGTGCAGTGCATCTGGATGACCGACGAGTTCGCCTTCGCCTCCTACGAGCGCAAGAAGGAGGTCGTGGTGGACTCGGGCAAGAGGCCCGCCGCCGAAAAAACGGGGGGCGACAAGGACACCGGGGGCGCTGAGGACTCAAAAGGCGCGGAAGACGCCGTGGAGGGGAAGGAAGCCGGGGGGGCCGTCGATGCTGGGACGGCCACGTACCATATCGACCCCGACAAGTGCATCGGCTGCACCCAGTGCTCCAAGGTCTGCCCCGTCCAGGCCATTTCGGGCGCGCCCAGGGAGAAGCACGTCATCGACGAGGAGAAGTGCATAGGCTGCGGGGCCTGCGCGGAGGTGTGCCCCGTCAAGGCCATCAGCCCCAGGTAGGGGAAGGGCGGCGTCCCCATGGGAAAGGTACTCGTGATCTTCACCGGGGGCACCATCGCCAGCGCCTTCCTGGGCGAGAGGAAGGGTCCCGACGCCTCGGCCTCGAGGGCCCTGCACGAGAGCATCTCCTCCTTCTTCGCAGGGAAGAACAAGGAGGTGGAATGCCTCGAGCCCTGGGGGATACCGGGGCTTGACAGTTCGAACCTCGACCCCGGCCACTGGCTGGAGATGACCCGGGCCATCGACGGGGCCGTGAGGGAGGGCGTTGACGGGGTCCTCATCCTCCACGGCACCGACACCATGGCCCACTCGGCGGCCTGGCTCAGCCTCTGCTTCTCCGGCGTCGGCATACCGGTGGTCCTCACCGGCAGCCAACTGACCCTGGACTACACCCCCGAGGACGTCACGGTGAACCTGCGGGGGGCCGCCCAGGTGGTCTGTTCCGACCTGACGGGGGTCTGGATCTACTGCAACTGGAAACTGATCCAGGGCAACAGGGCCCACAAGGCGAGGGCGCAGCACCCCGACGCCTTCATCCCCGTGGGGGGGATGCCCCTTTACTTCGCGCCGGAGTGGGCGAGGGGCGGAGAGATAGCCGAAACGCCCCATCCCAGGGGGAGGACCCCCGAACCCCTCAAAAAGATCCTGGCCATGACCCCCGACGAGGCACGGCGGTCGGGGAAGGGCATCCGGTGGCTCTTCGTCTCGCCGGGTTCGGCCCCGCCCCCGGCGGGCGACGAGAAGATCCTGGCCCTGTTGGGTTTCGGGGCGGGAAACGCCCCCACGGTCCTTCTCGAGGAGGTGGCGGCCGCTTACCCCGAAGGGGCCAAACCCCTGGTCATAGCCTGCAGCCAGGCCGAAGGCGACGTGAAGGACCCGGGCGCCTATCACGACGTGGGCATGGCCTACCTCTCCCAGAGGGGCTTCGAGGTCTGGGGCCAGATGGACTATCCCGTGGAGTTCATCCACGCCCTGGGCTGCTTCGCCCTCATGGCCTACCCCTCGGACCCGGGGAGGGTCCTGGGCAAGTTCCTCAGGAAGTACTAAAGAAGCGGTCCCGCAAGAGGGCCGCTAGGCCAGGCCGTAGTGGGAGAGCCTTTTTTTGACCTCGTCCCTGCCCAGGAAGGCGGCCACGTGGAATACCCCCGGACTCACCCTGCGGCCCGTAAGGGCCCACCGGAGCGGCATGGCCACGTCCTTCATCTTCATCCCCTTCCCCTCGCACCAGGCCTTGGCCATCACTTCCAGTTCCTCCGGCTTCCAAGAGGGGAAGGAAAGCATGGCGGTGAAGAAACCCTTGAGGGCCCCACTGCGTTCCCCGTCGATATCTTCCCCGCTCCAGCGCCTTTTCACCGCCTCGAAGGAGAGGAAGTAGTCGGTGTACTCCGCCAGTTCCCGGAAGGTCCGGCCCCGCCCCTCCAGGAGGTCCAGGGCCCCCGCCAGCCACTCCTCGCTCCGCGATCCCGGGTCCAGGCCCGCCTCCTCCCAGAAGGGGAAGGTGTGCCGGGCCCTCTCCAGGGGCGGCATCATGGCGATGTGGGCCTGGTTCACGTGGTTCAGCTTGTCCATGTCGAAGACGGCCGCCTTCTTTGTCACCTTCGACAGGTCGAACATCCTCACGGCCTCCCCCCGGGTGAAGATCTCCCGGTCGTCCCCGGGGTTCCACCCCAGCAGCGCGAAGTAGTTGAAGAGCGCGTCGGGGTGGTAGCCCATGTCGCGGTACTCGTAGACGCCGGTGGCGCCGTGCCTCTTGGATAGTTTCTTCTTGTCCCGACCGAGGATCATCGGCAGGTGGGCGAAGAGGGGCGTCTCCCAGCCCAGGGCCTGGTAGAGGAGGATCTGCTTCGGCGTGTTCGAGATATGGTCCTCGCCCCTGACCACGTATGTTATATCCATCAGGTGGTCGTCGACGACGACGGCGTAGTTGTAGGTGGGGAAACCGTCGCTCTTTATAAGGACGATGTCCTTCAGGGTGTCGCTTTCCATCTCGATGTGCCCGTAGACGACGTCGTCGAAGGCCACCGTCCTACCCCTGGGGACGGAGAAGATGACAGCCTCGCCCTCGCAGTAGGCCTGCCCCGACCTCACGAGGTCGTGGGCGTGGCGGAGGTAGATCTCCCTTCTCTCGGACTGCCTGTAAGGGCCGTGGCTCCCGCCCACGTCGGGGCCCTCGTCCCAGTCGAGCCCCAGCCAGCCCAGCCCCTGGAGTATCGTCCTCTCGTGCTCCTCGGTGGAGCGGGCCAGGTCCGTGTCCTCGATGCGCAGGATGAAGGACCCGCCGTTGTGGCGGGCCCAGAGCCAGTTGAAGAGGGCCGTGTGGGCCCCGCCGATGTGGAGGGCCCCCGTGGGGCTGGGAGCGAAGCGTACCCTTGTGGTCGGAGTCATTTCCCGTTCATCCTTCCCTGGTGGTATCCTATCCGGTAGCATTGGAGTCGAACAGCAGTATACCCCAAATAACCCTGACGAAGGAGATGCCGCAAATGCCGGAAAGGACGGTTCTTCTCGTGGACGGCCACGGGCTCGCCTTCAGGGCTTTCTTCGCCCTGCCCGAACTGAACGCGCCCGACGGCACCCCCACCAACGCCCTCCTGGGATACGCCAACATGCTCCTCAGGACCCTGGAGGAACTTAAGCCCGACCTCGCCGCCGTCGTCTTCGACGCGCCGGGGCCCACCTTCCGGCACGAGGCCTTCGAGGCCTACAAGGAGGGGCGGCAGCCGACACCGGAGGAATTCAAGGCCCAGGTGCCCCTCATCAAGGAGTTTTCCCGGGACCTCGGCCTTTCCGTGGTGGAAAGGGCCGGCGTCGAGGCCGACGACGTCATAGCCTCCACGGCCCGCTCGGCCGCCGAAAAGGGTTACCGCGTGGTCGTCCTCACGGCCGACAAGGATATCCTCCAGGTCCTGGGGGAAAACCTGCAGGTGATGCGGCCCGTCAAGGGCGTCAGCGAGTTCCGCCTCTGGGACCCCGAGAGCTTCCGCGGCGACTACGGCTTCGACCCCTCCGCCATGGCCGACTACCTGGCCATGGTGGGCGACAGCGTGGACAACATCCCCGGCATAAAGGGCGTCGGCGACAAAACCGCCAGAGCCCTCCTGGCCGAACACGGCTCCCTGGAGGGCATCTACGGGCGCCTCGAGGGGATGAAGCCGGGCCTCCGGAAAAAACTGGAGGAGGGCAGGGAGACGGCCTTCTCCAGCCGGGAGCTCACCAGGCTCCGCCTCGACGAGCCCCTGGACGAAGGGGACCTACACCGGGGTGAGATGAAGAGGGAGGAACTGGGCGCCTTTTTCGGGCGTTACGCCTTGAAAAGCCTGGCCCAGCGGCTCCTCGGGGGGGCGCCCCCGGCGGGGCCGGCATCGTCGGCCCCAAAGGCCCCGGTCGACCTTCGCGAGGGAACCCTGGAGGAACTGCTCTCCGGGGAGGAACTTGCCCTCGGGTGGTCCGGGGGGGGCGATTACCCCCAGGACTACTCCATCCAGGAGTTGTGCCTCTGCTCCGCCGACGGCCGCTTCTGGAGGGGCGCCGCCGACGGCCCGGCCCTCGAAAAACTGGCGCGGTGGGCCCGGGGAGGCCTGGTCATCACGGGCGGCTACAAGGAACTTTGCGCCGCGGCTCCGTCACTCCTGCCGGAGCCGGGAAGGGTCTGGGACGCGCGCCTGGCGCACTACGCCCTGCACCCGGAGGTAAAGGACCGGTCGTCCTTCGGCCCCTCGCCGGAGGAGACCATGGCCCTCTGGGAGGTTCGGGAAAGGCTAAAGCCCCAGGTCCTCTCCCTGGGCCTGGGAAGGGTGATGGCCGACATCGACACACCCCTCTGCCAGGTCCTGGCCTCCATGGAGAGGCGCGGCGTCCGGGTGGACAAGGGGCAGCTTTCGGACCTCGAGGAGGAACTCGACCGCCGCACCGGCGAGATATCCATCCAGATAGACAACCTGGTCGGCGACCACGTGAACCTCAACTCCACGAAGCAGGTCGCCTGGCTCCTCTTTGAAAAATTGGGCTATCCGCCGGTGAAGAAGATAAAAACGGGCTTTTCCACCGACGTCTCGGTCCTGGAGGAACTGGCGGCCCTACCCCTGGGCGACGACGGGGTCCCCAAGATGCTGCTGGAGTACCGGGAGATCGCCAAGGTCATCTCCGGTTTCATCCAGCCCCTTCTGCGCCAGACCGACCCCGTCACCGGGAGCGTCCACACCACCTTCGAACATACCGCCACCGGGACGGGCCGCCTCAGCAGCCGGGACCCCAACCTCCAGAACGTGCCCACCTTCGGCGCCTGGGCGGGCAGGCTCCGCCGGGCCCTGAAGCCCCGCGGCGAGGGCAACCGGTTCCTGGCGGCCGACTACTCCCAGGTGGAACTGAGGGTCCTCGCCCATATTTGCGGCGAGGAGCGCCTCAAGGAGGCCTTCGCCCAGGGGCGCGACATCCACGCCGAGACGGCCTTCTGGATCTTCGGCGGCAACGGCGAGGTCACCCCCGAGCACCGGAGGATGGCCAAGGTGGTCAACTTCGGCCTCCTCTACGGCATGGGCGTCCACGGCCTCTCCCAGAGGATGGGCATAGGCCGTGAGGAGGCGGCGGCGGTCATCGGCCGATACTTCGCCGCCTTCCCCAGGGTCAAGGATTACATGGAGAGCGCGGCCCGCGACGCCAAGGAGCGGGGTTACACGAAGACCCTCTTCGGGAGGATACGCCCCCTCTCGGAGGTCTCCACCGTGGAGGGGAGGGGGCCGGGCGCCCTGGAAAGGGTGGCCGTCAACACGCCCCTCCAGGGCACCGCCGCCGACATTGCCAGGATGGCCATGGTGCGCTACCATCGTTCCGCCGCCCGGGCGGGGCTGGAGGCCCCGCTGGTGCTCCAGGTGCACGACTCGCTGGTGGTGGAATGCCGCCCCGGCCAGGAGGAGGCCGTGACGGCGCTGCTCCGGGAGTCCATGGAAGGGGCCGCCGACCTGTCGGTCCCCCTGGCCGTCCACGTCAAGGGCGGCGCCACCTTCGAGGATATATGAGAAAAAAAGCCTTTGACAGCTCCGGGAAGGGAACGTATCATTGGACACGCTGCGAAATTCACAATAAATGTCCCGCCCCAAGGCTTAAGGAGGAAGATATAACGTGATAATGCAGGCTCTCAGGACAAAAACCCGCGCGATCATGCTCGTGGTGGTCGTGGTCTTCGTGGTCTCCCTATTCGCCATGTACATAACCAGGGGCGGCGGCCCCTCCCACCACCCCGGGGGCGAGAGGGACTTCGCCGTGGCCGTCGTGGACGGCGAAAAGGTCATGGCTTCCCAGGTGGCCGCCGGGGTGAGGGATTTCGTCCAGCAGACGGGGCAGTCGGACCTTTCGCCCGAGTCCATCGTCCTCATGCGTAACCAGGTCCTGCACAACATAGCCCTGGGACACATGCTCGAAAAGGAAGCGGCCAGGCAGAAGATCGAGCCCTCCCGGGAGGACATCGACGCCGCCCTTAAGCGGATCGAGAAGCAGTTCCCGACTAAGGAAGCCTTCCAGCAGTACATGGACAGCAGCGGCATCAAGATGAAGGCCCTCCAGGAGCGCATCGCCGCCCAGCTGGCCCAGCAGATGGTCCTCGAGGCCAACACCCCCCGGGCGGAGGTCACCGACGAGGAGGCCCGCGCCTTCTACGACCAGGCCAAGGAGGCCTACTTCCGCCACCCCGCCGGGTACAACGTCCTTTACGCCCGCTTCAGCGAAGAGGGCAAGGCCGAAGAGGCCCGGAAGGCGCTGGCCGGTGGCGGCAAGTGGGACGATGTCATAAAGGGCGGCGAGGGCGCCGTCCTGGATTTCACCCCCTCGGGGGAACCCGCCTTCGTCGCCGAAAGGGAGTTCACCGAGGGCGACCTGAAGGGTATAGCCGACACGCCCCTCGGCAAGGTCTCAAAGGCGCTGACCCTGGGTGAGGGGAACGTGGTCATCGTCATCAAGGAGAAGAAACTGGAGGAGAAGATCGTCCCCTTCGAAGAGACCAGCGCCGACGCCAGGGAGATGGTCGCCTACCAGAAGAGGCGGGCCGGCCAGGCCGAGTACTTGCAGGGGTTGATCGCCGAGGCCGGCATCCAGGTACTGGCCCCGGAGTTCTTCGAGGTGCCGGCCCCGGCGGGTGACGAGGGGGAAGGGGCCCCCGAGGAGGGACCGTCCCCCGAGGGGGGAGGGGAGGAATCCCCCGGGGAATGACGGAGGAGGGGGGCTTTTTTCCCTGTTGCCTCATATAAGAATCTAAGTGAAAGTCCTTCGCTGCCTCACGAAGAAATCTAAGCGACCCTACCGGGATCGGTCTCCTTTCCGGGGAGACCCTTGTTCTTACTCGCAAAGGCCCTGTTGAGCCTGGCCTTGAGCCGGTCCACCTCTTTCTTCAAGTCCGCCAGGTTGAGTGAGTCGAACTGCCCCCTCAGGTTGGATTTTACCTCTTCCGCGACGTGATCAGAGTCCAGCAGACGCTGACAGGGTGTTTTGGGCGTGTCGTAGCTCTTTTTGACCTTCGCTCCGGTCCTCGTCTTCGATATCAGCTTCGCCGAAGGGAGGAAGAAGTTAACGTAAAGCCTGTAAACGTCATAGAGGTCGTTGAGAGCTTTCACCTCTTCGTCCGTGTCGTACCTGGCATAGCCGGCCACCCTCCTGACGACGGACCAGTTCTTCTGTTCCACGTAGCAGTTATCGTTCTTGTTGCCAGCCCTGGACCTGGTAAAGGTTATCCTCTCCTCCTCGCAGTACCCCTGCAGGTGGCAGTTTATGAAGGTCGAGTCATTGTCGGAATCTATGCCCTGCAGAGGGAAGGGCAGGCGCTCCCTGATGGATTTCAGGGCTTCCAGGGTCCAGAGCCTGGCCCTGTTCTTGACGGCCCTCAGTTCGGTCCACCCTGAAGCCACGTCGGTGACGTCCAGGGTGAAGGCAAATTCTCCTTTGGCGTTCCCCCCTCATGGGAAACCAGGTCTATCTCGGCGAAACCCGGTCTCTTTTCGTCCCAGTCGGCGAAGGTGCGTATCGGTATCTTGTGCTTGAGCAAAGTCCCGGGCTTCGTGGAAGAACGCTCCCTCAAGCGCAGTTTCCTCTTCCGGTCCGCCAGGATGCGGTCGATGGTGGCGGCGGAAATGGACATGACCTTGTCCCTGGTCTCTCCGGAGAGGGTGAGATCCCTCGTCGCCTCAAGTTTAGGGACCAGCCATGGAATGGCAGCGGCAAGCCTCTTGCCGCAGATGTAGTCCATCATCTTCCAAAGCGAAGCCAATACAGCGGCCGCTTCACTGTCATAGGTCCTAGGCCTCTTCCTTTTCCCACGGGCCTTATGGCCCTTTCTGTCGGCTTGCAGGATCAGGGAGGCACCCCTGCCGCCCCCAAGGTATAGGCGCCGGCCGAAGAGGCAGAGAAGATGGGAGGCGTAGTCCCGGTTGTAGCCCGTCGTGGCGGTAACACGGTCCAATATCAGGCCCTTCTCCTTCTTCGACGCCCTGCGGTACTCGTCAGAAGCCTGGACGATCACTTCCCTCCTCGCACCCATCGAAAGCCTCACCCGTCCTTCCCCCTTCCTCCAGGGTCATGCCCCTTGAAGGAAGATGCTATACCCTTCGGCTAGATTCTTAGGTGAGGCAACGTATCGCTTTCGTCTAGATTTTAGGTGAGGCAACTCGTTTTCTTGACACTCCTCCCGGGGGTGCCTAGAATAGACCGCGCGTAAACGCACAGGGTGGGATGGCCGAGCGGCTGAAGGCACTCGCCTGCTAAGCGAGTAGGGGGGCTTAAACCTCTCTCCAGGGTTCGAATCCCTGTCCCACCGCCAAATGGTTTCACGTTTCGCGCGCCGGTAGCTCAATTGGATAGAGCATCGGACTACGGATCCGAAGGTTACGGGTTCGACTCCTGTCCGGCGCGCCATAAAATGACGGAAGACGCCCCCTTGGGGGGGCGTCTTTTTTCACTCCTTCCCTTTTATCTCGACGATCCTGTCGAAGCGGAAGGTGCGGCTCTCCCCCCGGAGGAAGCACCAGGCCTCGAGCATGGTCCTGCCGCGGACCCTGACGAGCCTCCTGGGGGCTATGAGCCTCTCTGTCAGTTCGCCGCCGCCCCCCTGGTAGGTGATGAGGACCTTCCCGGAGGTCTCGCAGGCCTCCCGGATGACCTCGAAGCCCGGGGGCCAGCGCAGGGGAGCCGCGCTCCTCTCGAGGGCCGCCAGGGAGCGGAGGGAGTAATTTTTCTCAAAAGAGCCATAATTCATCGACCTCGCCGGGTCGATCTCCCCGAGGCACCTCAGGAAGACCCCCATCGCCGCCAGCGAGTCGTCAAGGGCCCTGTGGCCGCGCCCCTGTTCCACCCCCAGGGAACTTGACAGTTCCCCCAGGCGGTAGCTGGCCAGCCCGGGGAAGACCACCGGCGCGATGCGGCAGGTGTCGAAGAGGTCGTTGAGGGGGACCTCCAGGAAGCGCTCCCGCAGGACCGTCTCGATGAAGCCCATGTCGAAGGGGGCGTTATGGATCACCAGGGGCCTGGCGCCCATGAAGGCCAGCAGCCTGGCGACGGCCTCCGGGGGCCCCGGGGCGCCCTTGACCATCCCGTTGTCGATGCCGTGGATGGCCGTCAGGGCGGGGCTGATCCTCACCCCCGGGTCCACCAGGGTCTCGAAGGTGTCGATGATGGCGTCCCCCTTGAAGGTGACGGCCCCGATCTCGACGATGCGGTCCGCCAAGGGGTCAAGCCCCGTGGTCTCCAGGTCCAGCGCGGTGAACTCCGTCTCCCAGGCCTTTCCCGAAGGGTCCTCTTCGGCCATGCCCTCACCCCCCTGCCGGCGTCCTTTCCTTTTCCCGAGCCCTTGCCTCCCCCCAAGTATAAGGCCACGGGCCGGGATCCCGCCTCTCTCCGGCCGCACATCCGCTATTTGCGGCCTTGTTCTTTCTTTTGTTGTATGATATACGAACGTAAGGCAGCAGCCATGGATACAGGCCGGTTCACTATTCAGAGGTGATGTGCGTGCCCCAGGGACAGAACTCCAACGGCCAGTTCCAGTTCAGGCTTGGGGACCTCCTCGTTAGTTCGGGTCTCCTCTCCCAGGAGGTCCTGGAAAGGGTCCTCTCGGAACAAAAGTTCTCCAAGAAGAGGCTTGGCGAGATACTGGTCGCCAAGCAACTGCTGACGGAGCGACAGTTGGCCGAGGTCCTCAGCAGGCAGCTGAAGGTCCCCCTCATATCCCTCGCCCGCTACCGCCCCATGGGGGAGGCTCTGCGCCTGGTCCCCGAGAACGTCGCCCGGAGGCTGGAACTGGTCCCGCTGGCCATACTGGACAACAACCGGCTCATGGTGGCCATGGCCGACCCGCTCAACGTGCTGGCCATCGACGAACTCAGGCTGCTCACCAGCATGGAGGTGGAAGTGGGCATCGCCACCTCCACGGAGATCTTCCGCGACCTGGACAAGTTTTACGAGGTGCAGATGTCCCTCGACGACGCCATGGTCGAGGTGGTGGAGTCCGCCGGGCCCGCCGACCTCGACCGGGAGGGCAGGGGCACGAGCGCCGACGACGCGCCCGTCGTCAAGCTGGTCAACTCCATCATGGAGCAGGCCGTCCGCGAGTCGGCCTCGGACATCCACATAGAACCCTACGAGAAGGTGACCCGGGTCAGGTACAGGGTCGACGGCTCCCTCTTCGACGCCGTCGACTTCCCCAGGAAACTCCACCCCGCCGTCTCCTCCAGGATAAAGATCATGGCCAACATCGACATCTCCGAGAAGAGGCGTCCCCAGGACGGGAGGATCCTCATAAAGACGCTGAACAAGAACATCGACCTCCGGGTGTCGACGCTGCCCACCATATACGGCGAGAAGGTCGTCCTCCGGCTCCTGGACCAGTCCAACGCCATGGTGGGCCTGGAAAAACTGGGCCTCGAGACCGACGACCGGGTCATCGTCGACGGCATCATCGCCGCCCCCTACGGCATAGTCCTCGTCACGGGGCCCACCGGGAGCGGCAAGTCGACGACCCTCTATTCCATCCTGGAGAGGCTGAGCAAGCCCGAGGTGAACATCATCACCGTGGAGGACCCCGTGGAGTACACCATGACGGGGATAAATCAGATCCAGGTCCACGAAAAGGCGGGGCTCACCTTCAGCGAGGCGCTGCGCTCCATCCTTCGGCAGGACCCCGACAAGGTGATGGTCGGGGAGATCCGGGACCTGGAGACGGCCCAGCTGGCCGTCAGGGCGGCCCTCACGGGGCACCTGGTGCTCTCCACGCTCCATACCAACGACGCCCCCAGCGCCTCCATAAGGCTCGTGGAGATGGGGATAGCCCCCTTCCTGGTCTCCTCGTCGTTGCTGGCGGTCATCGCCCAGAGGCTCGTCCGCAAACTCTGCACCGAGTGCAAGCAGGAGTACACCATCCCCGACAGGACGGCCGACGACCTGGGGATCCCAAGGGGGTCCAGGGCCTTCAAGCCCTTGGGGTGCGAGGTCTGCCGCGGTACCGGCTACAAGGGGCGCTCGGGCATCTACGAGATAATGAAGGTCGACGAGGAGATCCAGAACCTCATACTGGACGGCGCGGCGGGCCACAGGATACAGCAGGAGGCCATCCGCGAAGGCATGAGGACCCTGAGGGATTCGGGGCTGAGGAAGGTGCTCGACGGCGTAACGAGCCTGGAGGAAGTCCTCCAGGTGACCCTCAACTGAGCGAAGGGCGGGTGGGCGGCACGATGGCGGTATCCCTTCAGGCGGTTCTGGCGGAGACGGTCCGGAAGCAGGCCACCGATATCCACCTCGGCACGGGGCTCCACCCCACGGTGAGGATCGACGGCGACCTCCTGGCGTTGACCTCCTACGGCGTCCTGAGCGCCCAGGACGTCCGCGCCATGACGGGGGAGGTCCTGACCCGGAAGCAGATAGAGGAACTCGACGAGAAACTGGAGATGGACTTCAGCTTCACCTTCACGGCCCCCACGGGGGAGAGCTCCCGCTTCAGGGGCAACTGCTTTTTCGAGCGGGGCAACCCCGGGATGGCCTTGAGGACGATACCGACGAAGATTAGGACCATCGCCGAATTAAAACTCCCCTTGCACCTGGAGGAGGTAGCGAAGAAGCACCGGGGGCTCTTCCTGGTGACGGGCCCCACGGGGAGTGGGAAGAGCACCACCCTGGCCTCCCTCATCCAGGAGATAAACCACACCAGGGCGTGCCACATCGTCACCATCGAGGATCCCATCGAGTACCTCCACACCTCAGTGATGGCCCTCATCCACCAGAGGGAGGTGGGGACCGACACCTGGAGCTTCGCCGAGGCCCTGAAGAGGGTCCTGAGGCAGGACCCCGACGTGATCCTCATCGGCGAGATGAGGGACCTGGAGACCATCGCCGCGGCCGTGACGGCCGCCGAGACGGGGCACCTCGTCCTAGCCACCCTCCACACCCAGGGCGCCGCCCAGACGGTGGACCGCATCATCGACGTCTTCCCCCCCTACCAGCAGCAGCAGATACGCCAGCAACTGAGCAACGTGCTCATCGGGGCGTGCACCCAGCAGCTGATCCCCACCCCCGGCGGGGGGAGGGTGGTGGCCACGGACCTGATGTTCGCCACGCCGGCGGTGAGGAACCTCATCCGCGAGGCCAAGGTCTCCCAGATGGTGAGCGTCATGCAGACGGGCTCCTCCTTCGGCATGCACACCATGGATCAGGACCTGGCCCGCCTCGTCCGGGACGGGGTCATCCCCTTCGACATCGCCAGGGCCAGGGCCCATGACCCCAAGGACCTGGAGAGGCTCGTCTTCGAGACGGCCTTTTAGCGGTTTGACGCGCCATATTGACTTGCTTTCATTGAATTCATATAATTTACAGGTAATAATATAAGGGCGCTATCTTAACCGACCGGGGGTGCGCTCGGTGAGGCTCAAGTACAAGGCCCGAAACCCCAAGGGAGACACGGTTAGCGGCTTCATGGAAGCCGACAGCCAGGCCCAGGCCGCCGCGATCATCCGCGGCCGCGGATTGGTCCCCCTTTCCTTCGAGGCCGCCGCGGGGACGGGTAAGCCCTCCTTCATGGACCGCCTCAGGATGATAAGCACCGTCTCCCTGAAGGACAAGGCCGTCCTGTTCCGCCAGCTGGCCACGATGATATCCTCGGGGATAAACCTGGGGTCGGCCCTGGAGATACTGGGGGAGCAGACCAAGAACCAGCGGCTCGCCGCCTCAGTGAAGGAGGTCAAGAAACTCGTCGACGGGGGCATGTCCTTCAGCGCCGCCATGCGCACCCAGAAGGTCTTCTCGGTGCTGATGGTCTCCATCGTCAGGGCCGGCGAGGAGGGGGGAGTCCTCGACTCGAGCATGGAGAGGCTGGCCACCTTCCTGGAAAAGCAGCAGGAACTGCGGGCCAAGATATACTCCGCCGTCAGTTACCCCGCCGTGGTGGTCACCTTCGCCCTGGGGGTGGTCTACATCCTCATCACCTTCATCGTCCCCCGCTTCGCCCAGGTCTTCGACTCCATGGGGATCGACCTGCCGGCGGTGACGACGGTGACCTTCAAGTTCGCCGTCTGGATGAGCGAGAAGTGGTACCTCTTCCTGGCGGGGGTCGTCACCTTCATCGTACTCATCATCCTCTTCAACAGGATGAAGGCCACGAGGCCGGTCATGGACAGGATGAAACTGAAACTCCCCGTCCTGGGCGACATCTTTTACAAGACCATCATGGCCAGGACGAACCGCACCCTCTCGGCCCTCGTCGAGGCGGGGGTCCCCATTTTGATGTCCCTGGAGATGACCTCCGAGGTGGCCAACAACTACGTCGTGGAAAAGGCCTACATCGACATGCGCGAGGCGGCCCGGCGGGGGCAGGCCCTGGGGGAGACCGTGGCCAAGACGAAGGTCTTCCCCATCATGGTGGCCCACATGATCACCATCGGAGAGCAGACGGGGCGGCTCGAGGAGATGCTGGGCAAGGTGGCCGACTGGTTCGAGCAGGAACTGGACGAGAAGATCAAGCGCCTCACGGCCGTCATAGAGCCCCTGCTGATCATCTTCGTCGGCGGCATCGTGGCCCTCGTGGCGTCGGCCATATTCCTGCCCATCGTGGGGGCGATCCAGGCCATGCTTTAGCCCTTCACGGGCGGGATTACTTGACTTTTTTCATACCTGTACAGGGGAGGGGATTGATGCTAGAATCATTTTGTTTTAAGGGCTTTCATCCAGCACCGAGAAAAAGGGAGGGCTATAGAATGAAACAGTGGCTGAAGAAAAGGAAAGCGCGGGGCTTCACCCTGGTAGAACTCCTCATCGTCATTGTCATCATCGGCATCCTGGCGGGGTCGCTGCTCCTGGTGATGGGCTCGGGAACCGACAAGGCAAATGCCACCAAAGTTGTCAGTGATATGAGGACTTTGAAAGCAGCAATGTTGATGTATTACGCTGATAACAACACTTTTGTTGTTTCCGGGGATAAGATAAAGGAACTGGAAACTTACCTCGACAGAGAGCCGGCTGCCCCGGGTCTAGGAGACTATAGCCTTGAAACTACTGAAGCTGAACCTGTCTATATTGTATTTACAAAAAAAGACGAGAATATTAGTGATGGTTTTTGGAAGAGGCTTAAAGAAATGAAAGAATCGGCGGGATTAATTATCAGTGGTGATGAAAATATTGTGAGAATGAAGGTTTCAAATTAAGCAAGGTGATTACTCCCTATCTGGCACAAGAGGTGTAAAGTCACATATATACTGACAGAGAACATTGAATATTTCGTTTCGTCGGTTATTGTACCGGAACTCGAGTTCTTTCAGGTAATAAGGGAACCAGGTCCTTGAAACACCATGGTGCTTGATAAGGCGTTCCTTGGCAAAGCTCCAGAAGCCTTCAAGGCCGTTGATGTAGACTTTGCCGCTGGCATAGACCCTTTTGCCGTGATCCACCTTGAGGTGCCTGTATCCGCAGAACATAAGGGAATCGTAGACCTTGAACTTGTCCGTGTAGACTATGCTTCCGCGGCGCACCTTCCTGACGGTCATGTCCAGGAGCGTTTCGGCCCTTACGTTCGGGACGGCCTCCACATGAACAAGTCCGTCCCTTTCAAGAATGCCGAAGACCGGGACCTTGCCGGAGGCGCCACGGCCGCGTTTGCCTTTACGTTTGCCGCCGAAACAGGATTCATCTATTTCCACCTCGCCGCCAAGGAGCTTTTGGGCATCGGGTGCATGGGCCAGAATGGCCCCTCTAAGAACCATCACGGCCCTGTGGGCGACCTTGTATGAAACGGACAGTTGTGTTGGGTGATCTTCCGGGATGAAAGCTCCAGTTCGAAGAGCTTTATAAGCCGAAGCCACTGTCCGCAGTCAAGGTCAACCAGATTTATCCACCTTCCGGAGAAGTCATGGAAGGTATAACCGCAACGGGAACATCGACATCTACCGTCAGTAAGCCTGAACAGTTTTCTTTGTCTGCATTCAGGGCAAATTCTTTGTTGGTTTTTCCAGCAAAATCCCAACATGAATTTTCTGGCTGCAGACTCGGTATGGATCCAGTGTTCATAGGCTTTGAGGTCCATGGCACCATACTAATACCAGTGCCAAATAGGGTGCAATCACCTTAAGCAATTAGTTTCTTTAAGGCCGGGGCGACCCGGCCTTTTTAAAAAGTTTTTGCATTAACACCGGCTGAAGGGATTACCCCCGGGCGCGGCCGGCCCGTGCCCGGGGAATCTCGGTGCAAGGCGGAAGATTGTGCGACCTTGTCCTTTTGCGCAATGATGGGTTATAGTATCGACGAAGTCGCCCGGGCCTTGACCGGGCGGAGTTGGTCATGTCCCTGTTCCTGGAAGGTTACCCCTTTTGAAGGGCGGTGACGGCCATAGCGCTTTTCAGGAAGAGCGTCTCGGCGGCGGGGCTTGCCCTCGGCGCCGGTTCCCTCCGGTACGTCGAACTGGAGGGCTCGCCGGGGGACCTCGCCGTGTCGGTCAGTTCGGAGCGCCCCATCGACGGCATGGCCATCGAGCAGGAGATGATAGCCGACGCCCACTCCCTGGAGGCCCACCTCCTGGGGATGAGGGAGTCCCTGGGGGGGCGGTGGGCCGACCCCGTCGTCATCGGCATGCCCCCCCGGGACGTGCTGCTGCGGGTCGTGGAGATGCCCTCCATGGACGCCTCCGACGCCCGGGAGGCCCTCAAGTGGGACTTCGACAAGTACTTCCCCTTCCCCTACGCCGACGCCACCTTCGACCTGGGGCCCATCAGCACCCCCGGCGAGGGGTCCCGCGAGAGCGCCCGGTACGTGGTGGCCGCCTCGAGGCTCCACGTGGTGAACTCCCTGCTGGATGTGGCCCGCCGGGCCGGCATCAGGGTGGCCGCCGTGGAGCCCGCCAACGTGGCCCTCTACCGCTGCGCCGGCGGGGGCGGCAGGGGACCCGCCGAGGGATCCATGGTGGTCTCCGTGGGGAGGAGCAGTTCCCAGATCGTCGTGGGCTACGGCGGCGACGGCGTGCTCTACCGCACGCTGCTCGTGGGGGGGGAGACCCCCCCCGGGCCCGGCGCGCCCTTCGCCCCCGTGGCCAGGGAGGTCTCCTCGACCTTCACCTACCTGGGGAGCCAGTTCCGGGAGATGAGGGTGGACGAGATAATCCTGGCCGGCGACTTCGCCGACCGGGGCGAACTGAAGGAGGCCATCGAAGCCGTGACGGCCGTCCCCGTCACCGTGTCCGATCCCTGGAAGGAGTGGGGCATCGTGGGAGCGCCCGATGAACGGGCCGGTTGGGAGGCAGCCCTGGGGCTGGCCTTGAGGAGCCTGTCATGAGCCTCAAACTCGACCTGCGGCCCGTCGATTACATCGAGTCCGAAAGGAAGCCGGTGCAGATGAAGAGGACGGCGGCGCTGGTCCTGGTCGTGCTCTTCGCCGGCGTGTCGTTGGTGACCCTCATCTACGGCCTGGTGGTGTCGAGAGCCCTCAGGGCCGAGAGGATGGAACTGCAGTCCGACATCGACATGAAGATGGTACAGGTAGGCAAACTGGGCGCCGAACTGAAGAAGCAGCAGGCCCTGTACCAGGACTTCGGCAAGGCCCTGGCCCTGCTCCAGAAGGAACTGCCCTCGGTGGAGTTCCTGGGCTCCCTGGAGCGGACCCTGCCCCCCGGCGTGTGGCTTCAGAAGGCGAGCCTCTCGCCGGGCAAGGCCGCCCTCTCGGGCTTCGCCTACACCGAGAACGACGTGGTCTCCTTCGGCAGGGCCCTCTCGGAGGCGGCGGTGGTGAGTTCCGTAGGCTTTCCAGTCACGACGAGGGTCCGCCAGGAGAGCGGCGCCTCGGTGAGGTTCTCCCTGGACTGCGGGATCAGGGAGATCATGTCCATCGCCCCCGACGGCGGCGAGGAGGTGGCCTCGAGATGAAACTGACGCTGCCGCGCAAGAGGGTGATCCTCTCCCTTTTCGGCGTCCTGCTGGTCCTTTCCGTCGTCCTGGGGCAGTTCCTCTTCGCCCGGATGGTGAACGAGGAGCGGAGGCTCATCGTGGAACTGCGGACCCGGCAGAGGGTCCTCGAGGCGGACATCCAGGACAAGTCGAGCCTCCTGCAGGCCTACAAGAGGACCAACGAGGAGATCGGCGCCTACCGGGTGGCGCTCCCCCCCGACCAGGTGGCCTTTTACTCCTCCGTGGAGAGGGAACTGGCAAAGAACGGCGTCCAGGTGAACAGCATGAAGCCCTCCAAGGCCGTCGCCGGCACCTCCTCGGTGCAGGTCGACTTCCTGGGGGCCTACTACTCGGTGCTGGGGGTCTTCTCCGACTGGAGGGGCATGGGCAGCGCCGTCAGGATGATAAGCGTGAGCCTCGAGGCCGACGAGCCGGGGCGCGTGAAGGGCACGGCCGTCCTCGAGACGGCCCTCGCCGCGGGGGGTGACCAGTGATGGCCGGACCCGATACCTGGCTCGGCACGGCCCGCGAACTGTGGAAGGACGTCGTCGAGGGTGACCGCTTCCCGAGGTGGCTCAGGGTGCTGCTGGCCCTCATGCTCGTGGGCGGCATCCTGTGGTCGGCCTTCCTCTTCAGGCAGATGGTGATCACCGCCCAGGCGAGGGACGTGCCGCCGCCGCCCCCGGGAGGCGCCGCGGTGGAAAAGGAGATAACCTCCCTCCAGGAGACGGCGGCCGGCTTCAGGAACGCCGTGCTGGCCCGGTCGGGGAGCACCCAGCTGGCCGTGATCGCCGCCACGCTGGCCCGAAGGCCCTTCTCGCCGTCGGAACCCGAGACGGCCGGGGGGGTCGAGGGCGGCCCGGCGTCGGCCTCGGCCCCGGCGCCGCCCGAGATCTGGATAAAGGCGATCCTGATAAGGGAGAAGGACGCGGCCGCGGTGGCCGACATAGAAGGTTTCGGCGAGGGCGTCATCCTCAGGAGGGGGACGCCCTTCGGCGGGGGCCTGGGAAAGGTCCTTGGCATTTCTCAAGAGAAGGTGGTGGTCACATGGTCCGGTCAGCAACTAGACATACCGGTGGACCGGTGATGAGGGTCCTGGGGGTCCTTTTCCTGTCGGCCCTCCTGCTCTCCCCGTGCCTCGCCGGCCCCGGCGCCGCCGCCCAGGCTCCCGGGGAGGTCGCCGCCGAAAAGGCTGAAGAGTCCCCCCCGAAGATCCTGGGGCTCACCCTCACCCAGGGCGGCTCCGCGATGGCGGTCTTCCAGGTCACCGGTGAGGACCTGCCCGTCCCGATGGTCCTCGCCACCGACGATCACGCCCTGACCCTCCTCTGGGAGGGGACGGTCCTCCCCTCGGGGACCTGGCAGAAGTCATTCCCCACGCCGCTGGTGCAAGGCGTGAAGTTGAGGCAGGAGGACGACGGCGTCGTGATGAGGGTCCTCGCCACGAGGAGGCTTTTCATGACCCGGGCCGTGGGCGACCCGCCGAGCCCGACGATCCACCTCCACCTCAGCACCGGTGAGGCCATGGCTGAGGATATCCCCCTGCCCGTACTGGGGGTGCCGAAGGTCACGGCCGGCGACCCCTTCGCCTCGTCTTCGCCGGTGACGCTCAACCTGCGCGACGCGGACCTGAGGGACGTCTTCCGGATGCTGGGGACCATGGTGAAGATGAACGTGGTCATCGACCCCTCGGTCCCGTCGATGCCGGTCACGCTGAGCCTGGACAAGGTCCCGATGAACGAGGCCTTCGCCTACCTGATGAGGATGTACGACGTCTCCTACGCCATCATGGGCAAGACCATCATCATCGGCAAGAAGGACAACCTCTCCCGCACGATGGGGATGCAGAAGACCCGCTCCTTCAGGGTCTCCTACGCCGACCTGGCCCACATCCCGGCCCTCCTCCAGGGGCTTTCCGGCGTGACCGAGGTCGTCGTGGACGAGCGGCTCCGGACGGTCTACGTCACCGCCTCCGAGGAGAGGCTGGAGGACGTGGCGGTCACCCTCCAGAGGATAGACCACCCTGGGAGGCAGGTCATGCTCCAGGCCAGGATCGTGGAGGTCTCCGATACGGGCTCAGACGAGGTGAAGACCCTGGTGAACGCCGTCTACGAGAGGTGGTACGCCTCCTTCTCCAGTTCCGGCGGGACCCTGGGCTACTATGACGACGTCGACAAGACCGGCGTCTACGACCCGGCCCGGACCGCCCGGGAGGTCAACCCCCCGGAGAGCATCACCTTCCCCGACATGGCCGGCAGCGCCCTGGGGTTCTTCGACGCCGGGCTGCAGGTGCTGGTGAAGGATGAAAAGGCCAAGATGCTCGCCAGCCCGTCGGTGGTCACCCTCGACGGCCAGAAGGCCTCCATAAAACTCCTCACCGATATCAAGTACGTTTCCGAGCGGGACGACCAGGGCAGGCCCACCTACGGCGAGGTCGAGTCGGGCCCGGCCCTGGAGTTCACCCCCACCGTGGGCCGTTCCGATATAGTCACCATAGAGATGAACGTCAAGACCGGCGACGCCAAGCTCACCTACGACTCCCTGCTGAGGGGGTACATACCGGAGTCGAGCACCCGCGAGGTACAGACCATCGTCAGGGTCAGGGACGGCGAGCCCTTCGTCGTGGGCGGTCTTTTCCACGAGAGCAAGACCCACAACGTCTGGAAGGTGCCGGTGATCTCCGAGATCCCCCTGCTGGGCGAACTCTTCAAGGGGAGGAGCACCAATGTCTCCAAGTCGGAGGTCATCATGGTGGTGGTCCCCTACATCCTGGACGTCCCCGAGACCCTGATCCAGGGCAGCGATGTCAGGCTGAACTAGGTCAGCCCGCCGGGGGGCTGGAAACCTGGTCCCCTAGAGGTTAAACTAGGCGGGACGGCGCGGCCCGCGCCGTCGCGAAAGCCTATCCTTTTTTCGTCGGCAGGAGGGTCCGCTTCATGGGTCAAGTGGTGGATACGAGCAGCTTCCATTCCGGCATGAAGGTCCTCTGGCAGGGGGGCATCTGGGAGATCATCGACTGCCAGCACCACAAGATGGGCCGGGGCGGGGCCATAGTCAGGACCAGGCTCCGCAACCTCGACAACGGCTCCATTGTGGAGAATTCCTTCCGGTCCGGCGAGAGACTGGAGAGGGTCATCTTCGACGACAAGGCGGCCCAGTTCCTCTACCAGGACGGGGAGAACTACGTCTTCATGGACATGGAGAACTACGACCAGATCTACATCCACAAGGACAGCCTCGGCCCGGCGGCCGGCTTCCTGACGGACAACCTCGAGGTGGGGCTGGAGGTCTTCGAGGGGAAGATCATGGGGGTGGAACTCCCCAACAGCGTGGAACTGAAGGTCGTGGAGACCTCGCCGGGCTACAAGGGGGACACTGTCTCGGGCGGCGGCAAGCCGGCGACCCTGGAGACGGGGCTCACCCTAACGGTCCCCATGTTCATCGAGACGGGCGAGATCATCGTGGTGGATACCCGGACGGGCGAATACCTCGAAAGGGCCAAACGTTAAAACCGCGAGGGGGTTGATGGTTATGGGTGCAAGGGAGAAGATCGCGTTCCTGGAAGGCCTCCTGGAGGGGCTTGACCCCAAGGGCGACCCCGAGAGAAAGATCTACTTCGCCGTCGTCGAGGCGCTCCACGCCCTGGCCGACGAGATAGACGACCACGAGGAGATCCTGGAGGAGCACCGGGAGACCATCGAGGACCTCTCGGAGTACTGCGAGCAGCTGGAAGAGGACATGGACCGGCTCGAGGGCGACCTGGAGGACGTGGACGACCTGCTCGAGGACGAGCCGGGAGGGGCCTTCGACTCCCTGGAGTGCCCCGAGTGCGGCCACGTCTTCTTCTTCAAGCCCGAGGCGCGGGCGGAGGACGGGGCCCTCCAGTGTCCCGAGTGCGGTTTCGTGATACAGGATTGATTATGTTCTAAGATCAACGGGAGGAGGGGGAGGCCATGAGCCCATCCAAAAAAGAACTTGACCAGGAAGAGGCCGTCATGGGTGCCGACGCCCCGGTGACGGACCCCTTGATGCCGGAGGAGAAGAGCGAGGGCACCGTCAAGATATCGGAAGAGGTCATAGGCCAGATCGCCACCCAGGCCCTTCTCAAGGTGAACGGCGTTCAACCGGCCAGTCCCGGCCTGGTGGCCAACCTGAGACTGGGCAAGAAGACCTCCGGCGGGGTGCGCATCTCCGTCGAGGAGGGGGAGACGCCTTCCGTGGTGGTCGATGCCTTCATCACCACGAGGTACGGCCTCAGGATCCCCGACGTCGCCTGGGACGTCCAGGAGTCCATCAAGAAGACCCTGGAACAGTTCACCGGTTACGCCGTCAAGGGCGTGAACGTCTTCGTCCAGGGGGTCTACTTCGAGCACGAACAGAGTGCCGTTAAGGAACCGGGCGACGAAAAGAAAAAGAAGGAAGCGGAAAAAGCGAAGGAAAAGGAAAAAGAAAAAGAGAAAGAGAAAGACAAAAAGGAATGACCCCGCCCCGTGAGGGGGAGGGGCCCCGCGCCCTGGAAGGGCTAAAGCCGGTGTTTCCGGCACTGGTAAAAGGACAAGCCCTGATCGAACCGGCCGAGCCCGGTTATCAAGCGGCCGGTCCCCCTGGGACCGGCCTTTCATGTTATGGGAGGGGTCGGAGTGTTTTACTTCTGGAGATCGGGAGAAGAGGGTGAACTCTGGCTTTCCGGGGAAGGCCTCCGGGACGCCTTCAGCAGGATGCACCCCGAGGGCCCCGAATGCTCGGAGGTGATCCTCCTGGCGGACCGGGACACGCTCAATGCCTCCTTTGTCCGCGAACCGGGGTTGTCAGCCGCGGCTATGACGACCGCCGAGGACAATTTCAGGGAATTCGCCCTGGAACTGGGTTTTTCGAACATCCAGGCGGGGTGGACCAGGCAGGGCGGTTTCGGGGAGAGCCTGGCGGCCTCGGGCCTGGCGCGTAACCCCCTGGCCTGGGGGGTTGCGGCCTGGGTGCTGGTGGCGGTCCTCAGGATGGGGTTCTCCGGGACCCTTTTGTCCACGGCCTGGGGAGTCGCGGCCTTCGCGGCGGCGGCGCTCTTCACCACCGAGCGGGGAGGCGAGATACGCCGGTGGTTCCGGCAGCGCCTGGGCAAGAGGCCCGGTGGGGGGACGGGGGCAAGTTGAAGGCCATCCTTCCCCAGAAGAGAAGAAGGTCGAGGGAGATCGCCCTCCAGATCCTCTATTCCATGGATATGCGCGAGGGCGTCACGCCGGAACTGGCGGTGGAACTGTACCCCTTCGACGCCGAGGACGAAGAAGTCAAGAGCTACGCCGCCCTGCTGGTCCTGGGGGTCTTCAAGAGCAAGAACGGCATCGACGACCTGGTGAGGAAGCATATCGTCGGCTGGAGGCCCGAGCGGATGGTCATCGTAGACCGCGTGGCCATAAGGCTCGCCCTCTACGAGAGCGTCGTCGCCGGGATGATACCGGTGCCGGTGGCCATCTCCGAGGCGGTGGAACTTTCGAAGCAGTTCGGCACCGCCGAGTCGGGCAGGTTCGTGAACGGCGTGCTGGGCAAGATCGTAAGGGCCCTGGAGAGCGAGGAAGGAGCGGAAAAACCCCATGGCGGGGATCCTGACCGTCGATGAACTGACCCGCTACATCAGCTTCCTCTTCGAGGAGAGCGAGGTCCTCTCCAGCCTCCAGGTGAGGGGCACCCTGTCGGGTTTCAAGCGCCACACCAGCGGTCACGTCTACTTCACCCTCCTCGGCGACCAGACGAGGGTCTCCTGCGCCCTCTTCCGGTCCGACGCCGGGTGCGTTCCCTCGTGGCCCGCCGACGGCGACGAGGTCCTGGTCACGGGGAAGGTCGGCGTTTACGGCCCGAGGGGCACCTACCAGGTCTATGCCAGGACCATCAGGCCCCTGGGGGAGGCCGCCCAGACCAGGGCGAAAAAGGAACTCCTGGAGCGCCTCCAGAAGGAGGGCCTTTTCGAACCCTCCGTCAAGAGGAGGCTCCCGCCCCTTCCCCTCGAGGTCGCCGTCGTGACCTCGCCCACCGGTGCCGCCGTCAGGGATGTCATCAAGGTGGCCCGGGAGAGGTTCCCCCTCTGCCGCATAATAGTCGTCCCCACGCTGGTCCAGGGGGCCGGTGCGATCGAGGAGATAACCCGGGGCCTTGCCCGGGCCGGGAACCTCCCCGGCGTCGAGGCGGTCATGCTCGTGAGGGGCGGGGGCAGCCGCGACGACCTCAACCCCTTCGACGAGGAGGAAGTGGTCAGGGCCGTCAGGAACTGCCGCGTCCCGGTGGTAACGGGGCTGGGGCACCAGGTGGACCGGACCCTCTCCGACCTGGCCGCCGACTACGACGCCCCCACACCCTCGGCGGCCGCCGAGGCCCTCTTCCCCGACAAGGGCGACCTCCTCCGCCGGGTGGCCGGCTCCAGGGCACTGATGGCGGCCAGCCTCGACCGGGAGATGCATCGCCACCGCCTGCTCCTCGACGGCAGGGCGGACTCCCTGGCGAGGTCCTTCGAGAGGTCCGCCCTCTTCCCCGCCGGGACTGAACTGGAGAGGCTCCGGGTCCGGGCCGTGACCTCCATCGAGAGGACTCTGGCCCTTGCGTGGTCCCTCTTCGGGGAGGCCGCCTCGGCCCTCGACGCCCTTTCGCCCCTCAAGACCCTTGCCAGGGGCTTCGCCTCCTGCTCGAAGGCCGACGGTTCCCCCGTCGCCAGGGCGGCGGAAGTCTCCTCCGGCGACGAACTGGTCGTGGCCTTCCTCGACGGGAGGGCCAAAACGAGGGTCGATTCCGTCCGGGCCGGGGGCCTCAAGCCGGGGGCCAGGGCATGAGCGTCCGGGCCGTGGAGTGGGACCCCGAGGGCGGGCGGCTGGTGCTGCTGGACCAGAGGCTTTTGCCCTCGAAGGTCGAGCGCATCCGGTGCGGCGACCCCGAGTGCGTCGCCCGGGCCATCGAGAGCCTCGCCGTCAGGGGGGCCCCGGCGATAGGCATCGCCGCGGCCTTCGGCATGGCCCTCGCCGCCGACGGAGGCCTGGAAGGGGTTAGGGCCGCCGCCTTGAGGCTTGCTTCGACGAGGCCCACGGCGGTGAACCTCTCCTGGGCCGTGGAGAGGATGCTCGAAAAGGCCCTCGCCACCCCCAAAGGGGAGGAGTTGCGGTCGGCGCTGCTGGAGGAGGCGCGGCGGATACTGGAAGAGGACCGGGCCGCAAACCGCGCCATGGGCTTCCTGGGCCAGGCCCTCCTCCCGAGGAAGTGCAGCGTCCTGAGCCACTGCAACGCCGGTGCCCTCGCCACCGGCGGTTACGGCACGGCCCTCGGGGTCGTCAGGGCCGCCAGGGAGAGCGGCAAGGAGGTCAAGGTCTACCTCGGCGAGACGAGGCCCGTCCTCCAGGGCTCCCGCCTTTCCGCGTGGGAACTGGCCGAGGAAGGTTTCGACGTGACCGTCATCTGCGACTCCATGGCGGCGTCGCTCATGAAGAACCGCGGCATCGACGCCGTCATCGTAGGGGCCGACCGGGTAGCCTCCAACGGCGACTTCGCCAACAAGATCGGCACCTACAGCCTGGCGATCCTCGCCAGGGAGCACGGCGTCCCCTTCTACGCGGCGGCCCCCTGGAGCACCTTCGACACCTCCCTCCCGTCGGGGGAGGACATCGTCATCGAGGAGCGCCCCGACGAGGAGGTGCGCCTCCTCCCCGGCGGCGGGAGGCTGCCCGAGGGGGTGAAGGTCTGGAATCCGGCCTTCGACGTGACCCCCGCCAGGTACGTAAAGGCTTTCATCTGCGAAAAAGGGGTTTTCGGACCCCCCTACGATTTTTCCGCCCTGGACGACAAGAAGACAAAATGACAGGAGATGGTCCCTTGAAGGGTTCCCGCATCGCCGACGCCTCCCTTTCCGGGGAGGGTGAAAGGAAGGTCCTCTGGGCCAGAGGGAGGATGCCCGTCCTGGCGAAGTTCGTCGAGAGGAGCGAGGGCGAAAGGCCCCTCTCCGGCGTGACCGTGGGGGCCTGCCTGCACCTGGAGGCAAAAACGGCCTGCCTCCTGCTCGCCCTTAAGGAACTGGGCGCCGAGGTGGCCGCCGCGGGGAGCAACCCCCTCTCCACCCAGGACGACGTCTGCGCCTACCTCGTCAGGGAGGGCGTCGCCGTCTTCAGTTGGAGGGGGATGAGCGGGAGGGAGTATTTCGAAAACCTGGAGTCCGTCCTGGACCGCTCGCCGGGGATCCTCGTCGACGACGGGGCCGACCTGGTGGTGACGGCCCACGAGAAGTACCCGGCGCTCCTTCCCCGGGTGAGGGGCGGGTCCGAGGAGACCACCACCGGCGTCAGGAGGCTCAAGGCCATGATGGACCAGGGTGTCCTGGCCTTCCCGGTGATCTCCGTCAACGACGCCAGGAGCAAGTTCCTCTTCGACAACCGCTACGGGACGGGCCAGTCCGTCTTCGACGGGCTGATGAGGGCCACCAACGTCCTCATCGCCGGCAAGGTCTTCGTCGTGGCGGGCTACGGCTGGTGCGGCCGCGGCGTCGCCATGAGGGCCAAGGGCTTCGGCGCCAGGGTCGTCGTCGTCGAGACGGACCCCCACAGGGCCTTCGAGGCCCTGATGGACGGATGCCAGGTCTGCGATATGATGGAGGCCGCGGCCATGGGCGACCTGTTCCTGACCCTCACGGGCAACAGGGACGTCATCCGGGAGGAGCACTTCCGGGTCATGAAGGACGGGGCCATCCTGGGCAACGCCGGTCATTTCGACGTAGAGATCGACAAGATCGCCCTCGAGCAACTCTCGAAGGAGGTCTGCGAGGCCAGGGACAACGTCACCACCTACGTCCTAGGCGACGGCAGGAGGATAAGCCTCCTCGCCCAGGGGAGGCTAGTCAACCTCGCCGCCGGCGACGGGCACCCCATAGAGATCATGGACCTGAGCTTCGGCCTCCAACTGGGGTCGGTCCTGCACCTGGCCGAAAACCGGCTGCCCCCGGGCGTATACGACGTCCCCGGCGAGATAGATTCCGACGTGGTCAGGACGGCCCTCGAGGCGAGGGGCATCCGGCTCGAGGCGCCTACCAGGGAGCAGGAAGAGTACCTGCGCCAGTGGAGGGAGTGAAGGGCCGTGGCTGTCCTTTTCAAAGATTTTTATTACATCGATTCCGAGATGGGAAGGGCGGCCCGGGGCGACCTCCTGGTCGAGGGCGGCAGGATAGCGCGCCTGGGGAAAGACCTCCCCGGGCCTTCTGGCGGCGAGACGGTCAGGGGTGAGGGGAAGGCCCTCCTGGCGCCGGGCTTCGTCAACGGCCACACCCACGCCGCCATGGTCCTCCTCCGGGGGCTGGGGGAGGAACTGCCCGTCATGGAGTGGCTCCAGGAGAGGATATGGCCCGTCGAGGCGGGGCTCCTCCCGGAGCACATCTACTGGGGGACCAGGGGGGCCGTCATGGAGATGGCCTCCACGGGGACGACCTGTTTTTGCGACATGTACTTCGAGATGGACGAGGTGGCCAGGGCCGCCGCCGAGAGGGGCATCCGGTGCTGCCTGAGCCGGGGGCTCACCGGCGACGACCCCGCCAAGGCCCGGGAGGGGGCCGATCTCTTCCGCCGCTGGCACGGCAGGGACCTTGTCACGGTGCAGCTGGGGCCCCACGCCCCCTACACGGTCTCCCTGGAAGCGATGAAGGGCATAACGGCCCTGGCCGCGGAGATAGGAGCGGGGGTGCACTTCCACTTCCTCGAGGCCGAGTGGGAACCGTCCTTCCTCAAGGATAAGTACGGCCTCTCTCCCGTGGCGTACCTGGAGGAGGCCGGCCTCCTGGGTTCATGCCCGGCCATCCTCGCCCACTGCGTCTGGTTCCCCCCTTCCGAGATACCCGGCCTGGCTGGAACCGGCGCGACGGTGGCCCACAACCCGTCGAGCAACATGAAGCTGGGCAGCGGCCACGCCCCGGCCCAGGCCTTCCTGGACGGCGGCGTTCCCCTCTCCCTCGGCACCGACGGGGCGGCGAGCAACAACCGGCTCGACCTCTGGGAGGAGATGAGGCTCTGCGCCCTTCTGCACAAGGGCGCCCTGAAGGACCCCACCGTCATGGCCTCCCGCGACGTCTTCCGGATGGCGACCCTCTCGGGGGCCGCCTCGGCGGGTTTCAGCGATGTGGGGCTCCTCCGGGAGGGCTGGCAGGCGGACCTGGTCATGATCGACCTGGACCGGCCCCACTACGTGGGGTGGGACCGCGAAAATATCGTCGATTTTCTCGTTTACGCCGGCTCCAGTTCCGATATACTTGGTACGATGTGCGCCGGGAAGTGGCTCTACCGGGACGGTGAGTTCCCCGGCCAGGACCACGACGCCGTGATGGGCGAGGTGAGACGGTGCAGGGAGGACCTGCTGCGCCGCGCCGCCCGGCGGCAGCCGTAGGTTCGCCGCGGCAGACGGGGGAGAGTACGCCGAAGATGCGATGGAGAAGCGGTAAGGAACTGAGGGAAATGTTTCTATCCTATTTCGAGAGGAACGGCCACAGGAGGTTTCCCAGCTTTTCGCTGGTGCCCGATGACCCGACGCTGCTCTTCACCATAGCCGGGATGGTCCCCTTCAAGCCCTACTTCCTGGGCAAGCGGGAGCCCTCCTTCAAAAGGGCGACCACCTCCCAGAAGTGCGTCAGGACCAACGACATAGAGAACGTGGGCAGGACGGCGAGGCACCACACCCTTTTCGAGATGCTGGGCAACTTCAGCTTCGGCGATTACTTCAAGAGCGGCGCCGCCGCCTTCGCCTGGGAGTTCCTCACCGTGGAGGCGGGACTGGACCCTGACAGGCTCTACCCGACCATCTACAAGGACGACGAGGAGGCCTTCTCCATCTGGAACGGCGAGATAGGCGTCCCCCAGGATCGGATCTACCGGATGGGCGAGGAGGACAACTTCTGGTCCGTGGGACCCGTGGGCCCCTGCGGCCCCTGCTCCGAACTGATCTACGACCAGGGGCCCTCCTTCTCCTGCGGGAGGCCCGACTGCGGCGTGGGCTGCGAGTGCGACCGCTACCTGGAGGTGTGGAACCTCGTCTTCATGCAGTACAACCGGTTGGAGGACGGGACACTGGAGCCGCTGCCCAAGCAGAACATCGACACCGGTATGGGCCTGGAGCGCCTGTCGTCGGTGGTCCAGCAGGTGGAGGGTGACTTCCGGACGGACCTCTTCAAGCCGCTGATAGACAAGTCCTGCGAGATCTGCGGCACCCGATACGGCGACGGCCCGTCGGGCGACAGGGCCGCCAGGGTCATCGCGGACCACTTCAGGGCCACGGCCTTCATGATAGCCGACGGGGTCCTCCCGTCGAACGAGGGGCGGGGCTACGTCCTCAGGCGGATATTGAGGAGGGCCGTGCGCTTCGGGAGGCTCTTCGGGGTTGACAGGCCCTTCCTGATGGAGCTCTACCCCGCGCTGCTCGACGTGATGGGCGATCCCTACGGGGAGCTCATAGAACAGCGGCCCCTCATAGGCCAGGTGGTGGAACTGGAGGAGGAGCGGTTCGGGAAGACCCTGGAGATGGGCCTCCGCCTCCTCGAGTCTGAGATAGGTTCCCTGGCCCCGGGCAGGGGGGATACCCTCCCCGGGAGCGTGGCCTTTGAACTCTACGACACCTTCGGCTTCCCCTACGAACTGACCGAGGAGGTCTGCCAGGAGAAGGGCGTCTCGGTGGACCGTGAAGGCTTCGAGGAGGAGATGGAAAAGCAGAGGGAGAGGGCGAGGGCCGGGGCCAAGGCTGCGTCCCGAGGCGCCGGCAAGAGCCTTTTCGACGAGATCAGCGAGGAGCAGGGGGCCACGACCTTCTGCGGCTACGTCTCCGAGAGGGCCAACACCACGATCACCGCCGTCATCGTCGATGACAGGAGGGTGGCATCGGCCCCCGAGGGCTCCGAGACCCTCCTGGTCCTGGGGGAGACTCCCTTCTACGGTGAGGGGGGCGGCCAGGTCGGCGACAGGGGCACCATCAGCGGGGAGTCCTTCCTGGCCGAGGTCACCGATACCATCAAGACCTCCGGCGACCTGGTGGCCCACAGGGTCGTCGTCACCAGGGGCGAGGCCGCCGTCGGCCTGCCCGTCGTCGCCGAGGTGGACGGCCCGAGGCGGAGCGCCATCAGGGCCCACCACACCGCCACCCACCTCCTCCACGAGGCCCTGACGAGGGTCCTGGGGCGTCATGTCACCCAGGCCGGCTCCCTTGTGAACGAGGAGATGCTCCGTTTCGACTTCACCCACATGAAGCCCCTCTCCGGGGAGGAGATCAACCGGGTGGAGGTGATGGTGAACCGCCAGATCCTCCTCAACACGCCCCTCGAGGTGATATTGACGGACATGGAGAGCGCGAAGAGGCTCGGCGCCAAGGCGCTCTTCAACGAAAAGTACGGCTCCGAGGTGAGGGTGGTCCGCGTCCCCGGCTTCAGCGCCGAGCTCTGCGGCGGCACCCACGTGGACGCCACCGGTGACATAGGCTCCTTCAAGATCATCCGCGAGGAGGGCATCGGTTCCGGGGTGAGGAGGATCACCGCCCTGGCGGGCCTCCCCGCTTTCCTGCACTACCAGGGGCTTTCAGGGAAGGTCGAGGCCCTGGAGAGGCTCTTTTCCGTCCCCGCCGAGGAACTGGAGAAGAGGGCCGAGGAGGTGATCCGGGAGAACCGCCTCCTATCGGGCCAACTGGAGAGGCAGAAGAGCCGCCAGGCCCTTGCCCGGGTCGAGGAACTCCTCCGCGGCCGCGAGGAAGCGGGGGGCGTCTCCGTCGTGACGGGCGTCCTGGAGGGTTCCGGCCCCGAGGCCTTGAGGGAAGTGGGGGACAGGGTCAGGCAGAGGCTGTCGCCGGTGGTGGTCGTCCTCGCGACGGGGGAAGGAGACCGGGGCAACCTGGTGGCCATGGCCGATAAAAAGGCCGTGGCCCTGGGGGTCGACTGCGGCATCCTGGTGAGGAGGATCGCGGCCTCCCTGGGCGGCGGGGGCGGCGGCAGGGCCGACATGGCCCAGGCAGGGTTCAGGGACGTGGGCGGCCTGCCCGCGGCGCTCGAGGGCGTCCGCCGATTGGTGCTCGACATGACGGGGGAAGGGGTTTGAAAAGGACCCTGGGCCTCGATATCGGCAGGGTGAGGATCGGCGTGGCCCTAAGCGATCCCCTGGGAGCTTTCGCCCAGGGGATCGATGTGCTCGACGCCGGGAAGGACTGGATCTCCCTGGTGAAAGATATGGTGAGGGAGCGGGGGGTCGGGGCCGTCGTCGTGGGCGTCCCCGTCAACACCGACGGCTCGAGGGGACCCGAGGCGGAGCGCGTCCTGGGGATCATCGAGAGGCTCCGGGAGGCGATAGGCGACGAGAGCGTCGAGGTCGTCCCCTGGGATGAGAGGTTCTCCACGGCCCAGGCGGAGAGGGCCCTCCTGGAAGGGGACCTTTCGAGGCGCAGGAGGAGGGGCGTCATTGACAAGGTGGCCGCCTCGCTGATCCTGCAATCCTACCTGGAGAGTCGGAGACCATGACCGCCGCGGTGCCCGAAGACCTCAGGATGACGCCCATGCTGAAGCAGTACGCCCAGTGGAAGAAGAGGTACCCCGACTGCCTCCTCTTCTTCAGGATGGGGGACTTCTACGAGATGTTCTTCGAGGACGCGCGGGTGGCCTCATCCCTGCTCGACATAGCCCTCACCGCGAGGGACCCGGGTAAGAAGATCCCCATGGCGGGGGTGCCCTTCCACTCCGTCGACGGCTACCTCGAGAGGCTCGTGGCCTCGGGATACAAGGTGGCCATCTGCGAACAGGTCTCCGAGCCTGACGGGAGGACCCTCGTGGACCGACAGGTCGTAAGGGTGGTCACCCCCGGGACCTTCCTCCCGGGCGACTCGGCCTCGGAGGGGAGGCTGGCCTGCGTCGACGTGCTTCCCGACGGCGTGGCCGTGGCCCTTTTGAACTTCGCCACCGGCAGGCTGCTGGCCGGCACCTTGGGCCGCGCCCCGGCGAGGTCCGAACTGGCGGGGTTCTCCCCCTCGGAGGTGCTCTGTCCTTCCGGGCAGGAGAAGGCCGCCGCGGCCCTGGTGGGTGACAGGGTGGGCTGTGTCGTCACCCCCCGGAGCAGGGACGATTTCAGGCTCCCCGGTGCCGCCAGGAGGATATGCCGCGAATGGGGCGTCGCCTCCCTCGAGGGTTTCGGGCTTTCCGACCTGGACCCCGCCGCCGGCTGCGCCGCCGCCTTGCTCGCCTTCGTCGAGGAGACCCAGTTCAGGTCCGCCCGGGGCGCCGTCGAGATCAGGCCCCTCCTTGAAAAGACCTCGATGCTCATCGACCCCGCCGCGGCCTGGAACCTGGAGGTAGCCGATCCGCCGGGGAGTTCCCTCTTCGACACGCTCAACCGGTGCAGGACCGCCATGGGCCGCAGGAAGATGAGGGATTGGCTCCTGCACCCCCTCATCGACGCCGACTCCATCACCCAGCGGCAGGACATGGTCCAGGCCATGCTGGGTTCCCCCGAGGCGAGGTCGAGGCTCCAGGCGGCCCTTTCGGCTTGCGGGGATGCGGACAGGGCCCTTTCGAGGATTGCCTTCGGGAGCGCCGGGCCCAGGGACCTGGGCGTCGTCCGGGACACCCTGGAGGCCGCCCCCCGCCTGGAGCGGCACCTGGGTGAGATGGGGCTGGAGGGGCTCCTGGCCCTGCCGGGAGAGTTGAGGGAACTGGGAGAGGTCCTTTCGTCGGCCCTGGTGGAAGAGCCGCCCAGGAACCTCCACGGGGGAGGCGTCATCCGCGGGGGCTTCGACCCGGCCATGGACAGCTTCAGGGACGTCAAGAAGGACGAGAAGGAATGGCTCGACGGCTACCTGGACCGGATGAAGGGGCTGACGGGCATCAGGAACATGAAGATCGGCTTCAACAAGGTCTTCGGCTATTACCTGGAGGTGAGCAAGTCCTTCCTGAAGGACGTGCCGGACTCCTTCATCAGGAAGCAGACCCTCGTCTCGGCCGAAAGGTTCATCACTGAAGAGCTGGAACTCTTCGAAAAAAGGATGCTCACCGCCGAGGGCGAGGCCATGGAGAGGGAGGAGGAGCTCTTCCGGGGGCTATGCTCCAAGGTCGCGGAACGTTCGCAGGAGCTGAGGGCCCTCGCCGAGACCGTGGCGGCCGTGGATGTGCTGGCCTCCTTCGCCCAGGCGGCGGCCCTCTTCGATTACCGGCGGCCCGTGGTGGACTACGGTGAACTCTTCGAGATCCGCGGCGGGAGGCACCCCATGGTGGAGAACTCGCCGGCCTTGGGCGGGGCCTTCACCCCCAACGACGTGCTCCTAGACGGGGCCGAAAACCGGATAGCCATCGTCACGGGGCCGAACATGGCGGGCAAGTCGACCTACCTCCGCATGGCGGCCCTGCTGGCCATCATGGCCCAGGCCGGTTCCTTCATTCCCGCCGAGAGCGCCACGATGGGTATCGTGGAGAGGGTCTTCTCCCGGATAGGCGCCAGGGACGAGATCGCCCGGGGGCGGAGCACCTTCATGGTGGAAATGATCGAGACCGCCGACATCCTCAACAACGTCAACTCCCGGAGCCTCGTGATCCTGGACGAGGTCGGCAGGGGCACCTCCACCTACGACGGCATGAGCATAGCCTGGGCCGTGCTGGAGTACCTGCAGGGCCAGCCCGACAGGAGGCCCAAGGTGCTCTTCGCCACCCACTTCCACGAACTGACGGTCCTGTCGGGGAGGCTCCCCGGCGTGAAGAACCTCAGCATGGCCGTCAAGGAGAGCGGCGACGGCATCGTCTTCCTCTACAAGGTCATCCCGGCCCCGGCGGACCGATCCTACGGCATAGAGGTGGCGAGGCTCGCGGGGATACCGGAAAGGGTCCTCCAGAGGTCCATGGAGATCCTCGAGGAGTTCGAAAAGCGGGGCGATAGGGTCCTCCCCGTTCCTTCCGCGGCCGCGCCGGAGGGGCAACTGGCCCTTTTCGGCGAGGGCGCCCGCGAGCTGGTAGCGGAACTGGCCGAAATGGAGCCCGACGGGATGACGCCGATCCAGGCACTGAAGTACCTGTACTTCCTGAAGGATAAGGCCGCGGAGGTGTTGGAGTCATGATGAGGCCCATCAGGCGGTTGCCCCCCGATGTTTCACAGCGTATCGCCGCGGGCGAGGTGATAGAGAACCCGGCCTCGGCGGTGAAGGAACTGATAGAGAACTCCCTCGACGCGGGGGCCGCCAGGATCACCGTCGGCCTCAGGGACGGGGGCCGGTCCCTGGTCTTCGTCGAGGACGACGGCCAGGGTATCCCCTTCGCTGAACTTCCCCTGGCGGTGGAGAGGTTCGCCACCAGCAAGATAAGCGAGGCCGGGGACCTCTCGGGCATAGGCTCCTTCGGCTTCAGGGGTGAGGCCCTGGCGAGCGTCTGCGCCGTGAGCCGGTTCGAGATCAGGAGCCGCCCCGCGGGGGAGGAGGGGGGAGTACTGCGGGCCGAAGGGGGGGTCGTCGGCCTTCACGCCTCCCTCCCATGCCGCCGGGGCACCCGTGTCCAGGCGGAAGACCTTTTTTTCAACCTCCCCGCCAGGAGGCATTTCCTGAAAAGCGCGGCCACCGAGACGAGGAGGGCCGTCAACGTGGTGAAAGAATACTCGGCGGCCTTTCCCGGGGTGGCCTTCAGGGTGCTCTGCGAGGAAAAGGAGGTCTTTTCCAGCGCCGGGGGAGATCAGGACAGGGCCGGAGCGCTGGCGAAGGTATGGGGGACGAGTGAAGCGCCGAAGAAGCTCACCGTCGAGTCCGGGCCCCTGTCCCTGGAGACCTTCTGGCTGCCGGCGCCGGGGTCGCGGAGAAGGGAATCGATCATCTTCTTCAACGGTCGGCGGGTGCGGGACGCCGCCGTTTCGGCGGCCCTGTCCTCCTGCGGTGAGGCGGCCTCGGGGAACTGGATGTTTTTCATCACCGTCCCCGCCGTGCTGCTCGACGTGAACGTGCACCCCGGCAAGGCCGAGGTGCGTTGCCATTCCTCCCTGGCCGTGTACGACACGGTGAGGAGGTCCGTCCTCGCCCTCGTGGAGGGGGGGAGCCTTCCCGCCGAGAGCCTGCGGGCCTTCACCGCGAAGGGCCCGGTGAAGTGGGCCCCCGCGGGGGAAGGCGGAAGCCCTTACCGACCTCGGCAGGGGGAAGTGGACTTTTTCGCCAGGGTGGGGGAACCGCCCCTTTCGGTCCCCGCCGAGGGGGGCCCTGCCCCAGGGGTGAAGAAAGGCCGGTTCATAACCCGACTCGGCTCGGGTTACCTTCTCTTCGAGGAGACCGACGGGCTCCTGATAATGGACCCCCACGCCGCCCATGAGAGGATCCTCTTCGAGAAACTCTCCTCGGAGGGCCGCGCCTCTCTCCCCCAGGCCGTCCCCCTGCAGGTCCAACTCCCTCCCTCCCTGTCGCGCCGGGCGGAGGAGGTCAAGGGCGAACTGGAGAGCCTGGGTTTCAGGTTCAAAACGGGGCCGGGGGCCATGGTTCTCGAGTCCGTCCCCGGCGATCGTCCCCACGGGAGCGGGGGAGACCCGATGGACATGCTCAGGGCAGCCGTGGCCGCCATCGAGGACGGCCTGCCGCCGGAGTTCACCCGGAGCGGCATACCCGGGGACTCCTGCAGGGCGGCGGTCAAGATAACCGACACCCTGGCACCCGAGGAGGCCGAGGCGCTGCTGGAAGACCTCTTCCGCTGCGAGGAGCCGGCCCTCTGTCCCCACGGCAGGCCTACCTTTGTCAGGCTGCTGGGAAGGGACCTGGCGAAGCTCTTCGCCAGGAGCGGGAAATGACCGCCTCCCCCCGGGAACTGCTCTCCATCATCGGCCCCACCGCTTCTGGAAAGACCCGGCTCTCCCTCGAACTGGCCCGAAGGCTCGACGGCGAGATCATCTCCGTGGACTCCCGCCAGGTCTACCGCTTCATGGATGTCGGGACCGACAAGGCCTCCCCCGATGCCAGGAGGGAGATCCCCCATCACCTCATCGACGTGGCGGACCCCGATGAGACCTTCTCCGCGGCGGACTTCGCCGCCGGCGCGGCGGGGGCCGTGGGTGAGATCCTGGCCAGGGGGAGGACGCCCATCCTCGCGGGTGGTTCGCCCTTTTACTTCAAGGCCTTCTTCGCCGACGTCATCCACGAGGGCCTCGAGCGATGGGACGACAGGAGGGGCGAGTTGGAGAAGGAATGGGACCGGGGAGGGTCCCAAGAGCTCTTCTGGAGGCTGGCGGACCTGGACCCCGAGTACGCCTCCAGGATCCACCCCAACGACCGGTTCAGGATCATAAGGGCCCTTTCGATCATCGACGGGACGGGAAAAAACCTCACGGGCCTGAAGAAGGGGGCGTCGGGGGGCCGGAAACCCTTCAGGCCGCTGTACATAGGCCTTTACCCCGGCAGGGAGGCCCTTTACCGGAAGATCGAGGAGAGGGTGCGGGGGCAGTTCGACGCCGGCTACCCCGAGGAGGTGGCCCGCCTCCTTTCAATGGGTTTCGGGCCCGAACTGCCCTCCATGAAGGGCTTCGGGTACAGGGAACTGGCGGCTTTCCATCGGGGCGAAATGACCCTGACCGAGGCGGCCGAGGGGGACATCAGGGCCACCAAGGCCTTCGCCCGGAGGCAGATGACCTGGTTCAGGAGGTTTACCCCGTGCCTGTGGTATTATGTCACCGTCGGATCGATCCCTGAAATTGCCAGGAAAGTGGTGGGTCTTTGGGAAGCACGACAGGGGGAACGACCGGGGTGGAACTGATCTTCGCCGAACCGAAGGGTTTCTGCTTCGGGGTGAGAAGGGCCATAACCGCCCTGGAGAAGTCCCTGGAAGAGAACGGCAAGGTTTACGCCCTGGGAAGCCCGATCCATAACCCCCAGGAAGTGGAAAGACTCCTTTCAAAAGGCCTGGAGATCATCGAAACCCCTTCCGAGATGCCGCCGGGAGGAACCGTGTTCGTCCGGGCCCACGGCATACCCGACCAGGTCATGGGAGAGCTGCGGGCCAGGGAGGCACGGGTCCTGGACGGTACCTGCCCCTTTGTCAGCAGGGCGAAGGAGAAGGCCGCCCTGCTCGCCCGGGAAGGCTACACCGTCATGGTGCTCGGCGACGAGGATCACCCCGAGGTGAGGGCCATAAGGCGTTCGTCGGGGGGACCCGTCATCGTGGTGGACCCCGCGTCCGTCGCGGGGCTGTCCTTCGACGGTCTGGAGAAGGTCGGCATCGTCTCCCAGACCACCCAGCGCAAGGAGGTCCTGGCGGACCTGGTCACGCGGGTGTCCGCCGCGGCGGGGGAGACGAGGGTTTTCAATACCATCTGCGACGCCACCTCCTCGAGGCAGGCATCGGTGGCCCGACTTGCCGGTTCCGTTGATGGTATTATCGTTATCGGCGGGAAGGACAGCGCCAACACGGCGCGGCTCTTCCAGATAGCGGCCGCATCGGGGTGCCCGGCCCTCTGGGTCGAGGACGAGGCCGGGCTCGAAAGGGGTTGGTTGAAGGGAAAGAAAAGGATCGGGATCGCAGCCGGTGCGAGCACGCCCGACTGGCTGATCCAAAAAATCGCCACGATACTTGAGTCTGTCGGGAGCGCCGGGGAGGATGGTTGGCAATGACGGAAGATACGGGAACGAACAACGAAAAGGCTGCAGTCCCCTCAAACGAGGGAAACCATGAATCGATGGAGAACTTTCTTGAAAAGTACAGCGTAGGCGCCTTTCACCGCGGCAAGACCGTCGAGGGTACGGTGGTGGCCGTCAACGACGAGGGCTGGCTCGTGGACGTGGGTTTCAAGTGCGAGGGTTTTCTCCCAAGGAACGAATGGAGTCACCGGTCACTGGTGGAGGCCAAGGAGGCCCCTTCCGTGGGCGACCCCGTCAGGGTGCGGGTGGTCTCCCTGAAGCAGGGCGAGGAGTCCCAACTGGTCGTCAGCCGTTGGAGGATCGAGTTCGACGAACGGTGGGACGCCATGGAATCGAGCCTCGCCGAAGGCGACGTGCTGGAAGTCAGGGGCCTGAGAAAGGTCAAGGGCGGCCTCATCGTCGATTGCTGCGGCATAGAGGGCTTCGTCCCCGTCTCGCACCTCGCCGAGGAGGGCAGGGGGGTAAACCCCTCGAAACTGGTGGACGACACCTTCAACGTCAAGGTCCTTGAAAAGGACCGGCGGAAGCGGAGGATCGTCCTCTCCAGGAGGGCCCTCCTGGAGGAGGAACTCCAGGTGGAGAAGCAGGCTTTCTTCGAAAAGACGGAGATTGGGCAGACCCTGGAGGGCGTGGTGACCTCCGTAACCTCCTTCGGCGCCTTCGTCAACCTGGGGCCCGTGGAAGGCCTCGTTCACAACACGGAACTCGCCTGGGGGAGGAACATCAAGCCCAAAGAGATCGTAAACAAGGGCGACCGGGTAAGCGTCAGGATCATCGGGATCGACCCCGAGAGCTCCCGGGTGTCCCTGAGCATAAAGCAGACCCAGCCCGACCCGTGGGATGATGTGGCCGCCCGCTACGGGGAGGGGCAGGTCCTCACCGGCAGGATCACCAACCTTGCCGATTTCGGCGCTTTCGTCGAACTGGAACCCGGGGTCGAGGGGCTGGTCCATATCGGCGACATCAGTTGGCAGAGGATCGGCCATCCCCGGGAGGTCCTCAAGAAGGGCCAAAAGGTGGAAACCCAGATCCTCTCCGTCGACGGCGAAAACAGGAGGATAAGCCTGGGCTACAAGCAACTCCACGACCCCTGGAAGGACCTGGAGGATAAGTACCAGGTTGACGGGACCTACACCGTAAAGGTGGTCCGCCTCACCGATTTCGGTGCCTTCGTGGAACTGGAGGACGGCATAGAGGGGTTGATCCATGTCTCCCAGATCAGCCGCAAGCGGGTTGAAAAACCGGGCGACGTGGTCTCCGAGGGACAGGAGGTCCAGGCCAGGATCATCGAGATCAAAACGGGGGAGCGCAGGATAAGGCTCAGCATGAGCGCTCTCGAGGAACCGGAGCCGCAGGGCGTGAAGGAGCCGGCTAAGAGGAGGAAGAAGGGCGACCACCGCGACGACCCCTCCCAGTTCCTCGACGGTGAGACCAACGTTACCATCGGTGACATCATCAAGGAGTCATTGCAGGAATAGTATCGACGAGTCGGGCGGCCCTTCCTGGAAGGGCCGCTTTTTCAGGCCCGGAAGGCGAGGGGATGACGCCATGCCTGTCAGGGATATCCGGGAGTACCCCGAACAGGTGTTGATGGAAAAGGCCAAGGACGTGACCGACTTCGGGGAGGAACTCCAGTCCCTTCTGCGGGATATGTGGGAGACGATGGCGGTGAACGACGGCGTGGGCCTGGCGGCGCCGCAGATAGGCGTCAGCCTGAGGGTCGCCGTCATCGGTTGGAGGGACAGGAGGATCGTCCTGGTCAACCCCGTCGTGATAGAACAGGAGGGTGAAGAGGAGCTGGAAGAGGGCTGCCTGAGCGCGCCGGGGTTTTTCGAAAAGGTCACGCGGCCGGCCCGGGTCGTCGTCGAAGCCCGGGACGAGCACGGCGAACCCATAAGGCTCGAGGAGGAGGGGTTCCTGGCCAGGGTGCTCATGCACGAGATAGACCACCTGGAAGGCAAACTGTTCCTCGACCGCCTCTCGCCGCTTAAGAGGCGGTACCTCAAGAAAAAACTTCAAAAAAGGGTGGAAAAATGACCCGGGAGGGCCCCCTCTGGTTCGCCGGTTCTGGGAAGTTCGCCGCCCGTTGCCTGACGGCGCTCGCCGACGAACTGACCTTCAGCAGGGTCGTCACCGCCCTGCCGAAACCCGCCGGCAGGGGCCTCGCCGAGAGGGGGACCCCCGTCGACGGGACCGCCGAGGAACTGGGCATACCGGTCTTCAGGACGGGCGATATAAACAGCGACGAGGCCATCCTGGGTTCCTTCCGGGAGGAGAAGCCCTTTTGCTTTTTCGTCGTCGATTTTTCACAGATCATAGGTGAGCCCTTCCTCTCGATGCCCGAACCGGGATGCCTGAACATACACCCCTCCCTGCTCCCCGCCTACCGCGGCGCGGCGCCCATCCAGAGAGCGATAATGAACGGCGAAAGGGAGACCGGGGTGACCGTCTTCAGGCTCGTGGGCGAGGTCGACGCCGGCCCGGTGCTCCTCGCCTCGAGGGTGGAGATCGGTGAAGAGGAGACCTTCGGCGACCTTGCCGAGGCCCTCGCCGTGGAAGGCAGCCGCCTCGCCGTCGAAGGCCTGGATTCATTCCGAAAGGGAAAGGCCTCCTTCAGGGAGCAGCAGCACGAGAAGGCCACTTTCGCGCCAAGGGTGACGAGGCAGGAGACCGGGATCCGGTGGGAAAAGCCTTCCAGGGGGGTTCACGACCTGGTCAGGTCCCTGAACCCCTACCCGGGTTCTCACTTCGATTTCCGGGGGAAACGGACAAAATTATGGCGGACCCGGGTGCGGCCGGGGGAGGGTTCTCCGGGGGAGGTCATCGGCTTCATGGACGGGGTCCCCCTGGTCGCCTGCGGTGAGGGTTCCGTCGAACTCATGGAGGTGCAGGCCGAAGGCCGCAGACGGACCGACGGTGCCGGTTGGTCCCGGGGCCGGGCTCTCAAGAAGGGGGACATGCTGAAGTGAAAACGCCCGTGGGGGAGCGGGCCTTTCCCGCTTCTCTTTGCGAAAGGAAATGGCCGAAGGCCCTGGCCGTCACAGGGGCGCTGGGCTCGGGCAAGACCGAGTGGGTGCTAAACATGGCCCTGGGGTTCCGCGACTGCGGGGAAAAGGTGACCGTGGCCGACGTGGATATCATAAACCCCTATTTCTGCGTCAGGCAGGTGGCCGACAGCCTCAGGGCGGAGGGTTTCCGTATCCTTACCCCTCCGGAGAGCACCCGGTGGTCCGATATGCCCGTCATGGCGCCCGAGGTGGCCTGGGCGGTTAAGTCCCCCGGGGGGAGGCTCCTCGTCGACGTGGGGGGCGACGCCGCCGGCGGGAGGGCCCTGAAGCAGTTCTCGGACCAGATGAGGGAAGCGGGCTATCTCCTGGTGCTCGTGGTGAATCCCTTCAGGCCGAGCACCATGGATACTGCGGGCGTCCTTGAACTGGTGAAGGGCATCGAGGGGATATCGGAACTGGAGGTCGGCGCCCTCGTCGCCAACCCTCACCTAATGGACCAGACCACCGCCGAGGATCTCCTTTGGGGGTACCGCAGGGTCTTCGACGCCGGGAAAGCCCTGGGGCTCGAAGTCCTTTACGGGACGGTCTCGCCACGGCTGGTTTCACAAACAGGGGCTCTCCAAAAGGACTCACCCCTGGAGCTCTGGCCCCTGGTCAGGCGCATGATGCTCCCCTGGGAGGAAGGTTACATGTGGACCAGGGTCGACGACAGGTCCTAGGGAATAGGGCCGGTCCCGTGAACCGGCCTGTCGAATAAATCAAAAGAAGGAAGAAGGTGCGCGGGTAAATGGCGAAAGGGCGTATCGGTGTGCTCGAGGAATACTGCAAGAGCTGCGGTCTTTGCGTCGAAGCCTGTCCGGTCAAGGTTTTGAGGATCTCGGATCATATCAACAGCAAGGGCTACCGGCCCGTGGAGCAGTTCAAGGAAGGTTGCATCGCCTGCAAATTGTGCGCTACGACCTGTCCCGACGCGGCTATCGAAGTGTTCAGGTTCGAAGAGGACCAATAAGGCCGGAGGTGGTACCCATGGCACGAGTACTTATGAAGGGCACGGAAGCTATAGCGGAAGCCGCCATCCAGGCGGGCTGCAAGTACTTTTTCGGTTACCCCATCACGCCCCAGAACGAGATCCCGGAGTACATGTCGGGGAAACTGCCGAAGATAGGCGGCGCCTACGTACAGGCCGAAAGCGAACTCGCGGCGATCAACATGGTCATGGGCGGGGGAGCGACGGGGACGAAGATCATGACCACCTCGTCGAGCCCGGGAATATCCCTCATGTCCGAGGGGATCAGTTACATAGCCGGGTGCGAGATACCCGCCGTCATCGTCAACGTCATGAGGGGAGGCCCCGGCCTCGGCGGGATACTCCCGTCCCAGGCGGACTACATGCAGGCCACCAAGGGCGGCGGTAACGGGGACTACCGTCTCCTGGTCCTCGCGCCGAGCACGCTGCAGGAAGCAGTGGAACTGACCCAGATGGCCTTCGACCTCGCCCAGCAGTACCGCAACCCCGTCATGATCCTCGCCGACGGGTTCATGGGCCAGATGATGGAGGCCGTCGAGATCAAGGAGCATATCTCGGAGAACCTCCCGCCCAGGGAGCCCTGGGCGTTGGGGTGCATGAAGGAGCGCGGGGGCAAGAGGGCCATACTCAAAAGCCTCTACCTCAACCCCGAAGACCTGGAGCGCCACAATATCGAATTGCAGAAGAAGTACCGCGAGATGGAAAAAGAGGTCAGGTTCGAGGCATACCGCTGCGACGGAGCCGAGATCCTGCTTTGCGCCTTTGGAACGACGGCAAGGATAGCCAGATCGGCCATAAACAACCTGAGGAACGAAGGCATAAAGGTCGGCATGCTGAGGCCCATAACGCTGTACCCCTTCCCGAAGGAAAAGATCCGGGAACTCGCCACGGGCTTGAAGGGCGTCCTGGTGGTCGAGATGAACATGGGGCAGATGGTCGAGGATGTCGAGGCGGCCGTTTGCGGGAAGGCCCCGGTGTCCTTTTTCGGGCACGCGGGGGGTATCGCTCCCTCGGTCAAGGAGATCGAGGAGCAGATCAGGGCCATTCTTTAGTCCAGGGAGGTGTCGGACCGATGAAAGAGGTAAAGATCTACGAAAGGCCGAAGTCATGGGCCAAGGACGTGCACACCCATTATTGCCCGGGGTGCGGACACGGCATCACCCACAGGCTCATCTGCGAGATCATCGATGAACTGGGGATACAGGATGATACGATAGGGACCGCGCCCGTCGGTTGCGCCGCCCTGATGTACGACTACTTCGACATCGACTTCTGCGAGGCGGCCCACGGCAGGGCGCCGGCGCTGGCCACGGGGATAAAGCGGACCCGGCCGGACAAGATCGTCTTCACCTACCAGGGAGACGGCGACCTGGCCTCCATAGGGACGGCCGAGATCATCCACGCGGCCAACAGGGGTGAGAAGCTGACCACCATCTTCATAAACAACGCCATCTACGGGATGACCGGCGGCCAGATGGCACCGACGACCCTCATCGGGCAGAAGACCACCACCAGCCCCTTCGGGAGGGACCCCGAACTGGCCGGTTACCCCATGAGGATGTGCGAACTCCTCGCCACCCTCGAGACCCCGGGTTTCATCACGAGGGTCACCGTGGCCAAGCCGAAGTACATCATCGAGGCCAAGAAGGCCATCAAGCAGGCCTTCGTGAACCAGATCGAGGGCAGGGGTTACTCCTTCGTGGAGGTCCTCTCCAACTGCCCCACCAACTGGGGGATGACCCCGGTCCAGTCTTTCGAGTGGACCGAGAGCGCCATGATACCTCACTATCCCCTGGGCGTTTTCAAGAACTTCGAATAGGGGAGGGAAGGATATGTCCGGATTTTTCAGAGGAATGATAGCCGCCGGTTTCGGGGGGCAGGGCATAATGGTCCTGGGCCAGTTGGTGGCCTACACGGCCATCAGTGAGGGCCGTCACGTCACCTGGATCCCTTCCTACGGTCCTGAGATGCGCGGCGGGACGGCGAACTGCGGTGTGGCCATCAGCGACGAGGAGATCGCCTCGCCCGTCGTCGCCGAGGCGGATGTCACGGTGATAATGAACAACCCGTCGATGGAAAGGTTCGAGCGGTCGGTGAAGCCCGGCGGGCTCCTGGTGTACAATTCCGACCTGGTCAAGTACCCCAACCCCAGGAAGGATGTCACTGTCTTCCCGATACCGGCCCACAGCGTCGCCCTGGCCCTCGGCAGCGACAAGGTCTCCAACATCGTCGTGCTGGGCGCCATCGTCGAAGCCACCGACCTGGTGGGCGTCGAGGCCTGCATCGAGACCATAAAGGACAAACTCGGGAAAAGAAAACCCCAGTTCCTCCCCATGAACCTGGAGGCCTTCGAAAAGGGGAGGGAGATAGCCCGGGAACTGCTCAAGAAAGCCTGAGCCATGTTCCCCCGGGAGGAGAAGGTTTCGGGCGAACTGTTATACAAGGGGCGGATCCTTAACCTCCGGGTCGACAGGGTCAGGCTCCCCGACGGGGGCATGGCCCTGCGGGAGGTGGTGGAACACGCCCCCGCCGTCGGCATCATCGCCGAAACCGGCGATGGGGGCCTCTTCCTGGTGAGACAATACCGGTACCCCGCGGGGGAGTACCTCCTGGAGATCCCCGCGGGGATCGTCGAACCCGGTGAGGAGCCGGTCGAGACGGCCGAAAGGGAGCTGAGGGAGGAGACCGGGTTCAAACCGGGGGCTTTGGCGGAGGTGGCCCAATTCTTTACCTCGCCGGGCTTCAGCGACGAAAGGATTATCCTCTTTCACGCCCGGGAGCTGTCGCCGGCGCCCAAGGAGCGGGACAGCGACGAATTCATGGACGTGGTCAGGCTGGACCGAAGTCAACTCCAGGAGGCGGTCCTTTCCGGGGAGATCAGGGATTCCAAGACGCTGACGGCGATCTACTGGTTCCTTTCGAGATAAAAGCCAAAACGGGGGAGGGGCTTCCGGCCCCTCCCCGGGAAGGCCGACCGGTATGAAAAGAAATATCCCCGACCTTGGTACATTTTTCAATTACCTCCGCTACGAGAGGGGTTGTTCGGAGAACACCGTCAACGCCTACCGAAGCGACCTTCGCGGCTGGTTCTCCTTTTGCTCTGAAAAAGGCATCCCCCCTTCGCCTCCCTCACCGGAAAGAATAGCGGAATACCTGGGTTTTCTCTCCAGGGAGGGACGCAGCAAGTCATCGATCCAAAGGGCGGCGGCCGCGCTCCGTTCGTGGACGAGGTTCCTAGCCTCGGAGGGCGTTTCCGGCGGGTCCCTGGACCTTTTACGCCTTCCCTCCAGGGAGAGGAAACTGCCCAAGGTCCTGACGGAAGGGGAGGTCGACAGGCTTCTCGAAGCCTGCGAGGGCGACGACCCCCTTTCGCTCAGGGACAGGGCCATCGTCGAGGTCGGTTACGGCTGCGGCCTCAGGGCGGGAGAGATCGCCTCGCTGGACCTCACCGACGTGGGGCTCCACACGGGGCTGATCAGGCTCAGGGGCAAGGGGGACAAGGAAAGGGTGGTCCCCCTAGTCGGGAAGGTCAAGGCCAGGGTCGAGAGGTACCTGTCCTCCGGGAGGGGTTTGCTGGGTGGTTCCGGAGGAGGCAAGTTCTTCCTCTCCAGGAGCGGAAGGCCCTTGAGAAGGGAGGACGTCTGGCGGATCATCCGGAAAAGGGGCGAGAAAGCCGGCATCTCCCGCTCAAGGCTTCACCCGCACATATTGAGGCATTCCTTCGCGACCCATTTGCTCAGGCGGGGCATGGACCTCAGGGTCCTGCAGGAACTGCTGGGCCATTCCTCGATAATGACCACGGAGAAATACACTCACTTTGACGTGGAACTCCGGGATGTTTACGATAAAAGCCACCCCAGGGCTTAACCCCGTCGCTAAAAAATGGATGCCTGAGGAGGTTGCGCATTGTCCTACAGGGAAGAGGTCGCCAGGGCAGCGAAATTAATTCAGGACAGGATCCGTGCGGTGCCCAAGGTCGCCATCGTGCTGGGCTCCGGACTGGGATCCCTGGCCGATTCGTTGGAGGACGCCCTGACGATACCTATTGCGGGTATAGATCGGTGGCCCGTGTCAACGGCCCCGGGCCATGCCGGCAGGCTGGTGTCGGGCCGCCTGGGGGACGTCCCAGTGCTGGTGATGCAGGGGAGGGTCCACTACTACGAAGGCTATTCCCCCGAGGAGGTCGCCTTTCCCGTGAGGGTCCTGGGCGAGATGGGCGTGCCCTTTTATTTCGCCACCAACGCCTCGGGGGGCGTCAGTCACGAACTGTCGCCCGGCGACCTTGTGGTCCTTCGTGACCATATAAACCTCCAGGGTTTCAACCCCCTCCGTGGGAGGAACGAAGACGACTGGGGGCCGAGATTCCCCGACATGACCTTCACCTACGACCGCGAGTTGATCGCCATCGCCGAGGAGGCCGCCTCGTCGATCGGGGTGCGGCTCAAGCGGGGCGTTTACGCCGCCTTCCCCGGCCCCTCCTTCGAGACCCCGGCGGAAATAAGGATGGTCAGGGCTCTGGGTGCCGATCTGGTGGGCATGTCCACCGTCCCCGAGGTCATCGTCGCCAGGCATATGGGCATGAGGGTCTGCGTCATCTCCTGTGTGGCGAACTACGCCGCCGGGATGAAGGAGGCCGTCCTGACCCACGAGCAGGTCATGAAAGAAATGGGCAAGGCCGCCGGGAGGCTCTCCCGCCTCGTGAAGTCCATGGTGGCGATACTGGGGTCGAGGGTGCCATGAACCCCGTCGCCTTCATCGAGGACCGTCGGGACGGCAAGGGGTCGACCCCCCGAGAGATCGCCGAGTTCGTACGGCTGGCCCAGGGGGGCGAGATCCCCGATTACCAGGTGGCGGCGTGGCTCATGGCGGTCTTCTTCCGCGGGATGACCCGCCGGGAGGTTAAGGCCTTCACCGAGGCCCTGTCGCTCTCAGGAAAGGTCGTCACCTTCCCCGGGGATATTTTCCCGGTGGACAAGCACAGCACCGGCGGCGTGGGTGACAAGACGAGCCTCGTCGTGGTGCCCCTGGCCGCCGCCTGCGGGGTCCCCGTGGCCAAGCTCAGCGGCAGGGGCCTCGGTTTCACCGGGGGGACCGTCGATAAACTCGAATCGATACCCGGTTTTTCCGCCCACCTCGACCTGGGGCGGTTCGTCGAACAGGTGACGAAGGTCGGTTGCGCCATAAGCGGGCACTCGGAGGACCTGGCGCCGGCGGAGGCCCTTTTTTACGAGTTGAGGGACGTGACCGGCACAGTGCCCTCCATACCGCTCATCACCAGCAGCATCGTGAGTAAAAAGATGGCAGGGGGATCCAAAGCCTTCGTGTTCGACGTCAAGTGCGGCTCGGGGGCCTTCATGAAGGACGTAGCCTCGGCCCGTGAACTGTCGGAAAGCCTCGTCGGGCTTTCGGCTTCACTGGGCAGGAAAACCATGGCCCTGGTGACGGCGATGGACCAACCCCTGGGAAGGTGGGTCGGGAACGCCGCCGAGGTGGCCGAGGCGGTGGAAGTCCTGCTCCGGAAGGGGCCCGGCGACGTCAGGGAGCTCTCCCTCCGGCTTGCCGCTTCCATGGTCCGCCTGGGAGGCCTGGCGGGTTCGCCGGAGGAGGCCCGTCGCCTGGCCGAGAGTGCTCTCGACTCCGGGAGGGCCTACGGCAAGTTCGAAGAGATGGTCCACGCCCAGGGCGGGGACCTCGAGGCTTTCAACGAAAGGGCGGCCCGTGGGGGCCACCTCGCCGGTGCCACCGGGGTGATCGAGGCCGAAAGGAGCGGCGTGGTCGCCCGGTGCGACGCGAGGGCCGTTGGGGAGAGCCTGAGGGTACTGGGAGGAGGACGGCTAGCCAGGACCGAGACTGTCGACCCCGGGGCGGCCTGCCAGGTCCTGAAGAAGATCGGCGACCCCGTGTCCAGGGGCGAGCCGCTGGCAAGGGCGTTCTTTTCCGTCTATGAGAGCCGCTGGAGCGAGGCGCGCCGTCTCCTCGAGGGCGCCTTTGAGATCGGCGGCGAAGCCGTATCCCCGGCCCTCGTCATCGACACCGTGGAGCCCGGTGAGACGGGCCGGTGACCGGCGGATGTGGGATGAGCCCGGGGAGGACCTTCTCGAAAGGTGCAGGGGCGGCGACCCGGAGGCCCTGGAAGAACTGCTGGTCCTGATCACCCCCCTGGTGAGGGGGGTAGCGGGGAGGCTCTCCCGGGGAGGCGGCCCCTTTTTCGAAGACCTGCTGCAGGAGGGGTTCATCTCCATACTCAGGGCCCTCCCGAAGTACGACGGCAGCAGGGGGAAGTTCACGTCCTTCGCTTTTTCCTGCGCCAGGAACGGGATGGTGTCCTTTCTCAGGAGGGAAAAGGCCCGGCAGTACGGCCGCGGCGCGCTCGAACCGGCCGCTGGGGATGTGAATGCGGCCTGGCCGTTATTCATCCTGGACGAAGGTCTCCTGGAAGGGCTTTCCGTCATGGAGATCGCCGCGCTGGACGCCTTCCTTCAGGCGGGGTCGGTATCCTCCGCGGCGGCCCTGCTCGGGTGGTCCAGGAAGAGGACCGACAACGCCCTCCAGCGCGCCAGGAAGAAGCTCAGGGAGAGCCTGGCGGGCTACCACCCGGCAGGGTAGTATCGGCGACTCTGTTTTTTCGGTGGACGGGAGGCTCTTGAGCATTTAGAATATTATGACCGTCGGAGGCGAGTGTGCTCTGGTGAGTGCCCCGGGCTTCAAACCCGGTGGGGGTCGGTACGGCCGGCTCCGGTGGGTTCGATTCCCACACGTCTCCGCCATTTTTTGTTTTTTTGCCACCGAACAAAGAGGGAGGGTTTACCGGTGAAAGAGGGACCTTTCAAACTCAAGGGTTTTTCCTACCCCCTCACTCCGGAGGGCAAAGCCTCCATAGTAGGACCTTTCCCCTGGCACTACGGGACGGAGTACCTGAACATCCTCTACAGGACCGACCCCGACGCTATTGCCTCCTACCTGCCCCGCCCGCTGGAACCGGCGGAAGAGCCCGGCCTCGCCTACGTGGCCTTCAGCCGCTGGTGGTCCGTCTGGGAGGAGAGGAAGGATATGCCCTGGGTGCTCCCCGAGAGGACCCAGTACATGGAGGCGGCGGTATGGGCCGGCTGCGCCTTCGAGGGGGTCCAGGGGCAAATCTGTCTCCATATTTGGGTCGATAACGATTTCAGCCTCGCCAGGGGTTGGTTCATGGGCTTCCCCAAGAAACTAGGGCAGGTCTCCATGACATCCTACCACCCCCTGAACCCCGGCATGCCCGCCATGGGGCCGGGGACAAGGCTGAAGGGCGTGGCCTCATCCCACGGCGAAAAACTCTTCGAAGGTGAGATGGAGGTCCTGGAGAAGGTTTCGCCCGGGGAGCTGCCCCGGCCCATGGGGCTGCCCCTTTTCCACATCAGGCATTTCCCCTCGATCGTGAAGGGCGCGCCGCCCTCCGTCCTGGAACTGGTCTCGCTGGGCGCCGAGGATTACCGTTACGGCGAGGACGCCTGGCGCGGCAAGGGGGGACTCTCCTTCTTCCCCTCAACGGTCGAGGAGCACATGCCCCTGGCGCCGGAAGAGGTCCTGGGCGCATACTCCTACAGCACGGGTTATACCTTCGACGGGGGCAGGGTCCTCCACAGCTGGGTATGAACTTCCTCGAAAGGAGTTGAAGTACCGGCCTCTTTTGTCCAGAATGTAAGGCGTCACCCGAAGGGAAAACACATTATTCCGGGGAGGTATGAAGGGAATGAAAAAGCTCATCCTGATGATGGTCTGTGTATCGATGATCTTGGGCGCCTCGGCGGCCTCCGCCTTTGAGCCCGTGGCGGCAAAGGACCTGAAGGTCGGTTTCGTCTACGTGGGACCTGTCGGCGACGGCGGGTGGACCTACATGCACGATTTGGGCAGGGTGGAGATGGAGAAAGCTTTTCCGGGGGTGGAGAGCTTTTTCGTTGAGTCCGTCGCTGAAGGCCCCGACTCCGTGAGGGTCATGGAGACCTTCATCAGGAACGGCGCCAAGCTGGTCTTCGCCACTTCCTTCGGGTACATGGACTTCGTCCAGGAAGTCGCGGCCAAGAACCCCGACGTGATCTTCATGCACTGCTCCGGCTACAAGAGGGCGCCGAACGTGGGCAACTACTTCGGGAGGATGTACCAGGCCAGGTACCTGTCGGGGCTCGTCGCCGGGAAGATGACCAAGAAGAACGTCATCGGCTTCGTGGCCGCCAACCCGATCCCCGAGGTCATCAGGGCCATCAACTCCTTCACGCAGGGGGCCAGGAAGGTCAACCCCGATGTCAAGGTCAAGGTGGTCTGGCTCTTCTCCTGGCTCGACCCCGGTAAGGAAAAGGAAGCCACCCTCGCCCTCATCGACGCCGGCGCGGACGTGATCGCCATGCACGCCGACTCGGGGGCGGCGCCCCAGACCGCCGAAGAAGCAGGGGTCTACGTCGTCGGTTACAACAACGACATGAGCCACTACGCCCCCACGAAGCACCTCACCTCGCCGGTTTGGGACTGGGGCATGGCTTACAAGTACTTCGCGGGTAAGGTCATCGACGGCACCTGGGAATCCAGCGATATATGGTGGGGCCTGAAGGAAGGCTTCGTCGGCCTTTCCCCGATCTCCAAGGTTGTCCCCGATGAGGTCGTCGCCCTAGTCGAATCGGAGAAGGCGAAGATCGTCGAGGGCGGCTGGGACGTTTTTTATGGTCCCGTGAGGAACCAGAAAGGCGAGGAGGTCGTCAAGAGCGGTGAAAAGATGACTGACGAGGAAATGCTCTCGATGAACTGGTTCGTTGAAGGCGTAGAGGGCGAGATTCCTAAATAGTTTATAGCCAACGATGGGGGCGCGGAGGCGCGCCCCCTTTTCTTTCCCCGCGGCCCAGGGTCGTCCCGCAGGATAAACCCTCGGAGGGATGCTATTGTCGACGGTCCAGCAGGAACCCCTCGTGACGATGAGGGGGATAGAAAAGATCTTTGTCGGTGTCAGGGCAAACGCGGAGGTGGACTTTGACCTGTACGGGGGCGAGGTCCACACCCTCCTCGGTGAGAACGGCGCCGGAAAGAGCACCCTGATGAACATTCTCAGCGGTCTTTACATCCCCGACGCCGGTTCCATAGCCGTCAAGGGACTGCCCCAGGTCTTCAGGAGCCCCCGGGACGCCATAAGGGCCGGCATAGGCATGGTCCACCAGCACTTCATGCTCGTGCCGACCCTCTCCGTCTGGGAGAACGTGGCCCTGGGTCTTGAGGGCAACTCCATACTGATGGACAAGGACCTCATCGTCAAAAGGATAAGGGATATCCAGGACAGGTACGGCATCCACGTCGACCCCATGACCCCCGTCTGGCAGATCTCCATCGGGGAACAGCAGAGGGTGGCCATCATCAAGGCCCTCTACCGCAACGCCGAAATATTGATCCTCGACGAACCCACATCGGTGCTCACGCCCCAGGAAGCCAGGGCCCTTTTCGAGACGATCAGGCAGATCACCGCCGAGGGGCACGGCGTCGTCTTCATCTCCCACAAGTTGGACGAGGTAATGGATATATCGGACCGCATCACCGTGCTCCGCAAGGGCAGGAAGGTGGCCACCCTGCCGGTGGCGGAAGTCTCCAAGGAATCGCTGGCCGAGATGATGGTCGGTAGGAAGGTGGTCTTCCAGGTGGGCAAGACCCTGCAGAACCCCGGCAGGGTAGTGCTGGAGGCCAGGGACCTCGTCGTGTTGGGTGACCGTGGCAGGACCCGGGTGGACAACTTTTCCTTCGATGTCCGGCAAAAGGAGCTCCTGGGACTGGCGGGCGTCTCCGGCAACGGCCAGGAGGAGCTGTGCGACGCCCTGGCGGGTATCAGGAAGATCGAAGCGGGAAGCATCAAGGTCGACGGGTACGAGTTGGCCGGGCGGCCCATAAGGGAATTCCAGAAGAGAGGCGTCAGTTATATCCCGGCCGACAGAATGGGAACCGGGTTAGTCCGCGGGATGAACCTCAGGGAGAACATAGCCCTCAGGAAATACTGGAGGAAAGAGTTCACCCGGTTCCACTTTTTCATTCACTGGGAGAACATCGCCGGCCGCACGGGTCAACTGGTGGAGAGATTCGGCGTCGTCCACCCCGGACTGGGCTACCCGGCCCGGATGCTCTCAGGGGGGAACCTGCAAAAACTGATGTTGGCCAGGGAGCTCACCGACGACCCCAAGGTGGTCATCGCGGTACAACCCACCTGGGGGCTCGACGTCAGCGCGACGCTCTTCGTCAGGGAGACCCTGCTGGAGCAAAGGGACAAGGGAGCTGGAGTCCTGCTGGTCTCCGACGACCTGGAGGAGATCCTCTCCCTCAGCGATCGTATAGCGGTCATCCACAACGGGGGGCTCATGGGCCTCGTGGAGGATCCCGACAGCGTCACCGAGGAACAGCTGGGGCTGATGATGGCCGGGACCTGCCTCGAAGAGTTCCGCCCTCATGGCGCGGAAGCACCCTTCGCCCCGGGAAAGGTGGTTTGATCCTTCCCATGAAGTACCGGGTAGTCCTGAGAAGAAGGTTCAAGACGGGGTTGCTCTTCGAAGGGGTCCTCCCTGTCCTGTCGGTCGCGGCGGCCCTGGTCTTTGCCGGGGGCGCCCTCTCGGTATTCGGGGTATCGCCCGTGGCGACCTACAGGGCCATGTTCCGTGGTGCCCTCGGGAGCGGCTACGGCTTTAGCGAAGTGGTGGTCAAGACCATACCCCTGGTTATCTCCGGGATAGCCGTGGCCCTGGCCTTCAGGATGAAGACCTGGAATATCGGCGCCGAGGGGCAGATTTACCTCGGGGCCCTCGCATCGGCCGCCATGGTGCGTTATTTCCCATCGGGGAACCAGGCCGTCATGCTTTTAACCATGACGGTGGGCGCCGCCTTGGCCGGAGGCGCTTGGGGATATATGGCCGGGTTCATGAAGTCGCGGTGGAACGTGAACGAGGTGATAACCACCCTCATGCTCAACTATATCGGCCTTCACCTCGCCGATTACTTCATCTACGGGTCCTGGCGCGACCCTTCCAGCCTGGGGTTCCCCATGACGCCCCCCTTCCCACCCTCCGCCCGGCTGCCGCAATTTTTCGGCACCAGGGTCCACCTGGGGATAGTAGCGGCGGTGATCCTGGTCCTGGTGTTCAGGCTGGTGATCCGGTGGACGCGATGGGGTTTCGAGATCCGGGCCATCGGCGACAACCCCAGGGCCGCGGTTTACTCCGGCATACGCTACGGCCGCAACGTGGAGCTGGTGCTTTTCATCTCGGGAGCCATAGCGGGGCTGGCGGGGATGACCGAGATCGCCGGGCTCCAGGGCCGCCTCCAACCCGGTTTCTCGCCCGGTTACGGTTATACGGCCATTATCGTGGCCTGGCTGGCCAGGCTCAACCCGTGGGCGATACTGGTGGTCTCTTTCTTCATGGGGGTCCTCCTCGTCGGCGGTGAGACCATCCAGGTCATCATGAGGCTCCCCCTGGCCAGCGTGCAGGTTATCCAGGGCTGCATCCTCTTCTCAGTGCTGGGCTTCGAGTTCTTTCGGAACTACCGGGTGTTCCTGGTGAGAAAGGAGAGCGGTTAGGATGGAAGTCCTCATCCCCATCCTGGCGGCCGCCGTCAGGAGCGGGACGCCCATCCTCTACGCGACACTGGGTGAGATCCTCACCGAGAGGTCGGGCGTGCAGAACCTTGGCCTGGAGGGGCTGATGCTCATGGGCGCCTTCATGGGGTTCTCGGTGACCCATGCCACGGGTAACCCGTGGCTGGGCGTCATCGCGGCCTTCGTCACGGGTGCGGCCATTTCGCTGGTGCACGCCTTTCTTTCCGTCTCCATCGGCGCGAACCAGGTCGTGAGCGGCCTGGCCGTAGCCATGTTCGGGACAGGAGCCAGCGCCCTCCTGGGTAGGAAAATGGTGGGTCTCACGGTGACCGGTTTCGGGAAGATCCCCGTGCCGGTGCTCTCGGGGATCCCCGTCGTCGGCCCGGTGTTCTTCGACCACGACCCCCTGGTCTACATATCCTACGGGCTGGCTTTCTTCCTTTACTGGTTCATCTTTCACACCAGGCCCGGCTTGAACCTGAGGGCCGTGGGGGAGTCGCCCATAGTCGTCGACGCCATGGGGCTCAGCGCCGCACGGTTGCGTTACGCCTATACCCTGGTCGGGGGCGGGCTGGCGGCCGTCGGCGGGAGTTACCTCTCCCTGGCCTACACGAAGATGTGGAGCGAGGGCATGAGCGCCGGCCGCGGCTGGATCGCCGTGGCCCTGGTGATCTTCGCCCTCTGGAACCCCGTGAGGGCGATCCTGGGTTCCTACCTTTTCGGGGGCGTCGGCGCGATGCAGCTGAGGATACAGGCGGCGGGGACCAGTTTCCCCGCCCCGATCCTGATGATGATGCCCTATATTTTCACCATCCTCGTCCTGCTGGCCATATCGGTGAAAAAGGGAAAGGGGATCCTCTTGGGCTCCCCAGGAGCCCTCGGGGTGCCCTATTCGCGGGAGGAGAGGACCTGATTCACCCTTTTCGGCCGTTCCTTGAAAGGTCCGCTATGGGGTCGATGTACTGGTACTGGGGTTCGGAGTCCCAGGGGAAGAGTATCCAGGTCTCCTGGCTCACTTCGGTGATGTAGGTGTCGGTGAGGGGCCTCCCGTCGGGCTTGGCGTAGACCGTGGCGAAATGGCTCAGGGGGAGCATCTCCCTGACGATCCTGGCGGTCTTGCCCGTGTCGACCAGGTCGTCGATGATCAGGGTCCTCTCTGAGTCGCCCGCTACGTTCTTGATCACCTTGAACCCGCCCTGCGCCCTGACGGTGTAACTGGAGACGCAGACGGTGTCGATGAAGTGGATGTCCAGTTCCCTGGCGATGATGGCGGCCGGGACCAGGCCGCCCCTGGCGATGGCGATGATCCTCTCCCAGTCGGTCCTCAGTTCCAGCAACCTCCAGGCCAGGGCCCTGCAGTCGTTGTGGAGCTGGCTCCAGGAAACGGGATAGGTCTTCTTGTAGCGGCTGCCGGTCTCCTTCATGCTCTTCCTTCCCCGGACAGGATGATCATGGCTGGTCCTTTCAGGACCGTCTCCAACGGGTCCCATGGGGGGTATCCTCGAGGATGATGCCCCTGGAAGCCAGTTCGTCCCTTATGGAATCGGCCCTTTCGAAGTCCCTCTCGGCCCGGGCCCTCTCCCTTTCCGCCAGGAGAGCCTCCACCTCTTCCTCGAGGCTCTTGTCGCCTCCTTCGGTCATTTCAACGAGCCCCAGTATACCGTCGGCATGGTCGAAGAAGGAAAGGGCTTTTTCCCTGAAAGCGGACGTGATGCTTTTGCCCCCCGACGTGGCCTGGTTGATGGTCCTCACGGCCTCGAAAAGGGCTCCGATGGCGCCGGCGGTGTTGAAATCATCGTCGAGGGCGGCGTTGAAACGCTCCAGCGCCTCGTCGAGCGGAAGTGCCTCCCCTTCGGAGGGGGGCCCGTCCCCGCCCACGGGTGCGCTGACCAGTTCGTGGTAGGAGTTCCTTATCCTGGCGACCGCGCTTTCGGCCTGCCCCAAGCTTTCATCGGAAAAACTGATGGGAGACCTGTAATGGGCGCTGAGCATGAAGAGCCTGATGGCTGATGGGGAGAACCGCTCGCGTGCCTCGCGGGCCGTGAGTATGTTGCCCAGGGACTTGGACATCTTTTCCTGGTCCATGAGGATGTAGCCGTTATGGATCCAGTACCTCACGAAGGGTTTTCCCGTGGCTGCCTCGGCCTGGGCTATCTCGTTCTCGTGGTGGGGGAAGACCAGGTCGCTCCCCCCGGCGTGGATATCGATGGTTTCGCCGAGGAGAGCCATGGCCATGGCGCTGCATTCTATGTGCCACCCCGGGCGACCCTCGCCCCAGGGGCTCTCCCAGGAAGGCTCACCTTCCTTTTTACCCTTCCAGAGGGCGAAGTCCAGGGGGTGTTTTTTCCTGGGGTCCACCTCGATGCGGGCCCCCGAAAGGAGGTCTTCCAGGGACTGCTTGGCAAGCTTGCCGTAGCCGGGAAAGGATTTGACGTCGAAGTAGACGTCGCCGTCCACAACGTAGCCGTGACCCCTTTCGACGAGTCGCCTCACCAGGCCTATGATCTCGGGGATGAACTCGGTGGCCCTGGGAGAAAAGGTGGGACGCTTCACGCCGAGGGCGTCGGCGTCCTCGTAGTAGGCCTCGATGAACCGGTCGGCCAGTTCCCGGACGGTGATGCCAAGCTGGGCCGCCCTGTTTATCATCTTGTCGTCGATGTCGGTGAAGTTCTGGACGTAGGACACCTCGAACCCCTTCGCCTCCAGGTAACGGCGGAGGACGTCGAAGATTATGAAGGGGCGGGCGTTGCCGATATGGAAGAAATCGTATACCGTAGGGCCGCAGGAGTAAAAACTGACCTTCCCCGGTACGATGGGGACGAAGGGCTCCTTCTTGCGGGTAAGGTCGTTGTAAAAGCACAAAGCCATGGCTGCACCTCCAAGGGTGGGAAAGGACCTCTTTAGGGGTATCCTATACCAATGGGGGACGGTGGACAACCGGTCCAAGCCCTTCGAGGCCGGTGAAGGCGCGGAGCGCGGCCGGAGGCCTTGAAGGGCGGAAAGGAAGATCGACCTGGAGAAAAGGGGCATTGAGAAAAAGGTGGGGTCCCTGCCCTTGCGCCCGGGCGTTTACCTGTTCCACGACGAGAACAGGACCGTGATATACGTGGGCAAGGCCAAATCGCTGAGGAAAAGGGTCCAGTCCTATTTCAGGCACGGGGGGTTTGCGTCGCCCCGGCTCAGGAAGCTCGTCTCCTCCATAAGGGATATCTCCTTCATCAGGACGGAGACCGAGGCGGAGGCCCTGATAACCGAGGCGAGGCTGATAAAACAGTACCAGCCCTTTTTCAACATCGACCTCAAGATGGGGGAGCGGTACCCCTACGTGAAGATCACCGACGAACCCTTCCCCAGGATCGTGATAACCAGGCACCGCGAGGAAGGGGACGGCGCGGACTACATCGGACCCTTCGTGAGCGCCGGCGAACTGCGGCAGATGCTGCGGCTCGTGGAGAGGTTCTTCCCGTTGAGGATATGCGGGGCCGATTCCAGGGGCGGCAAGTGGGCCGCCAGGCCCTGCGTGAGGTACGACCTCGGGAGGTGCCTTGGGCCCTGCGCCGGGCTTGCCGACCCATCGGAATACCGGGAAAGGGTGGCCGATATCGCCCTGCTCCTGAGGGGGCAGTCCGCCTCCCTCGTGGGTAGGCTGAGGGAGAGGATGGACAAGGCGGCGGCATCGATGGACTTCGAGACCGCCGGCAGGTACAGGGACACCATAAGGGCCATCTGGAGGCTGTCCAGGAGGCACGTGTCCATGGTCTTCTCGGACCCTCTCGATGGCGGTACCTGGAAGAGCCTTACCCAACTCCAGGAGGTGTTGTCCCTTCCGACCCTTCCCTGGAGGATCGAGGGGTACGACATCTCCCATTTCGCCGGCGGAGAGGCCTACGGAGTCTGCGTTGTTTTCGAGCAGGGCCTCCCGAACCCCTCCCTGTACAGGAAGTACCGGATCCGCACCGTCGAGGGGATCGATGACTTCAGGTCCATCGCGGAGGTCCTGGAGAGAAGGTACAAAAGGGTCCTGGAGGAGTCGGGGGTTTTGCCGCAACTCATCCTGATCGACGGCGGCCCCGGCCAGCTCTCCTTCGCCTTGGAGGCGCTCAAGGCCCTGGGCCTTGCCGAGGTCCCGGTGGCCGCTATCGCGAAAAGGGAGGAGCTGCTTTACGTGCCCGGGAGGGGGGAACCGATCCGCCTGCCCCCGGAGAACGAAGCCCTGATGCTCCTCCAGCGGGTAAGGGACGAGTCCCACCGGTTTGCCATCGCCGCCAGCAGGAGGGCCGGCAGGAAGAGGATGTCCCGCTCGTCGCTGGAGGATGTGCCGGGCATAGGCAAGATACTCGCCTCGAGGCTCCTTTCGAGGTTCGGCAGCGTCGCCAGGATATCCACACTGACCCCGGAAGAGGTCTCTTCCGTAAAGGGCGTCAGCGCCGAGGCGGCGAAGAGGATAATCCGCCACCTGGGAGGCCGGGAGCAGGATGATGAATGACCCGAAGAGGGATGCCTTGAACATGAGGGCGGTCCTTAGCCTCGCCCTCAGGGGGACGGGCAGGGTCAGCCCCAACCCCCTGGTGGGGTGCGTGATCGTTGGTCCCGGCGGTCTCGTGGGTTGGGGTTACCACGGTGAGGTCGGGGGACCCCACGCCGAGGCGGTCGCGCTGGACCGCGCCGGTGAGAGGGCGCGGGGGGCGACGCTTTACGTCAACCTCGAGCCCTGCCGTCACCACGGGAGGACCTCCCCCTGCGCCCCCAGGGTCATCGGGGCGGGCATCGCCAGGGTCGTCGCGGGGATGGCCGACCCCGATCCAAGGACGGCCGGCGGCGGCTTCGCCATGATGAGGGAGGCCGGGGTGGAGGTCATCCAGGGCGTACTGGAGGATAGGTGCAGGTATATCAACCGTGGTTTCCTCTCCAGGATCGAGCGGGACCGCCCCTGGGTCACCCTCAAGGCGGCAGCGACCCTCGACGGGAACATGGCGATGCCCTCCGGCGAGAGCCGCTGGATCACCAACTCCTTTTCCCGGGTGAGGGGCCACCTGTTGAGGGATGCCAACGACGCCGTCATGGTGGGTATCGGCACCGTTTCCGCCGACGACCCCCTCCTGACCGTCAGGGACACCGATGGGAGGGACCCAATACCGGTAGTCCTGGACCCTTCCCTGAGGATGTCCCCATCGGCACGCCTGGCCAGGGAGGGGACGGTCATCTTTCACTCCCGTGAAGCACCGGGTGAAGCATCGAGGGCTTTGCGGGAAAAAGGTTGTATACTTTACAAGGCCGAGGCCGACGGTACGGGAAGACCCCTCTTGGGAAACGTGCTGGAAAAACTTGCCCACCTGGGGGTCAACAACCTGCTTGTCGAAGGCGGCCCCGGCGTACTGGGATCATTCCTGGCCCGGAGGCTTTTTGACGGGATCGCCCTTTTCGTCTCGCCGAGGTTTTCCGGAAAAGGGCACGGCATCGGCGATGGTTTTGTCCTTGAAAGGCTCGCCGATTCCATCGGGGTCAGGGTCGAGAGCACCAGGGACCTCGACGGCGATCTTTGGCTGGAGGGGGTCAACCCATGTTCACGGGACTGGTTGAGTGCACGGCGAGGGTAACCGGCTTTAAAAGGAGCGGCGAGGTCGTTGAACTTGGTATAGGGGGGGTCCCCCTCGACTGGGAGTTGAAAAGGGGCGATTCCGTCTCCGTCTCGGGGGCTTGCCTTTCCGTGGTGGACCAGGGGAGGGGCAGTTTTACGGTGCAGATGATGCCCGAAACCTCCGGGAATAGCATCCTGGGGAACATAAAACCCGGCTACCGCGTCAACCTGGAGAGGGCCATGCCCGCCTCGGGACGGCTCGAGGGGCATATCGTCACCGGCCACGTGGACCTGGTCTCCCGAGTGGTCGGCCTCGCGGACCTGGGGCTGAGCAGGGAACTGGACTTCAGCCTCCCTCCGGAGGGCGCGCGCTTCGTGGCGAGAAAGGGGTCCATCGCCGTCCAGGGGGTCAGCCTGACGGTCATCTCCAGCGAAGCGGGGCGGTTCCGGGTCGGGCTCATACCCGAGACACTGGCCGCCACGACGCTGGGAGATCTCCGGGTAGGCGACCCGGTGAACGTGGAGTACGATATACTATCAAAATACCTGGTGAATCTTCTCGAAAAGAGGGCCTTGTCCCCCGACGGGGGGCTGACCTTGGACATTTTGGCAGAAATGGGATGGTCTTGAATGGGAGTTGCTGAAGCAGATCGTGATAAGGCCGAAATCGAAAGGGCCTCCACGACCGTGGAGGAGGCCATAGAGATAATCCGCAGCGGCGGGATGGTCATTGTGGTGGACGACGAATCCCGGGAGAACGAGGGCGACCTGGTGATGGCCGCCGAATCGGCTGACGCGGAGAGCATAAACTTCATGGTCTCCCGGGGAAGGGGCCTCGTTTGCGTCCCCATGGATGAGAAGGTTGCGAGGAGGCTGAACCTCGAGCCCATGGTCAGGGAGAACACCGACCCGCACTCTACGGCCTTCACCGTGAGCGTCGACGCCCGGGATGGCGTCACCACGGGCATATCGGCCGTCGAGAGGGCCCTCACGGCGAGGCTTTTGGCCTCCCCCGAGGCGACGCCGGAGATGTTCCGAAGGCCGGGGCACATGTTTCCCCTGATCGCCCGTTGCGGCGGGGTTCTGAAAAGGGCAGGCCATACCGAGGCCGCCGTGGACCTGGCCAGGCTGGCCGGGAGGTCGCCCGTGGGCGCCATATGCGAGATCATGAAGGACGACGGATCCATGGCCCGCTTCCCCGACCTGGTGGAATTCGCTGAACTTCACGGGCTAAAGATCATCACCATCGAGGCACTCATCCGGTACAGGAACAAGAAGGAAAAACTGGTGGAGAAGGTCGCGGTCGTGAACCTGCCGACGGAATACGGCGATTTCGTCGCCCACGCATATGTCTCCGTGCTGGATGAGAGCGGCGACAAGGTGCACCTGGCCCTGGTGAAAGGGAATATCTCCCCGGAAAGGGCGACCCTTGTGAGGGTCCATTCCGAATGCCTGACCGGGGATGCCCTGGGCTCCCTGCGGTGCGACTGCGGGCCGCAGTTGAAGACCGCCTTGAGAATGATCGAGGGCGAGGGGAACGGGGTCTTGCTGTACATGAGGCAGGAGGGGCGGGGGATAGGGTTACTGGAGAAACTCCACGCCTACGAACTGCAGGAGAAAGGGCTCGACACGGTGGAGGCCAACGAGGCCCTGGGTTACAAGCCCGACCTCAGGGACTACGGGATCGGCGCCCAGATCCTCTCCGACCTCGGCCTGAAAAGGATCAGGCTCATCACGAACAACCCCAGGAAGATCATAGGTCTCGAGGGGCACGGCCTTGAAGTGGTGGACAGGATCCCCCTTGTCATCTCCCCCAACGCCTTCAACGAAAAGTACCTTGAAACAAAGGAGAATAAACTGGGCCACATGCTCCATTTGAAGGACATCATCGGCTAGACCGCCGGTGGGGCATAAATCGAAAAGGGGGAAGTGATACGCTATGAGGACGATCCAGGGCAAACTCGTCGGTACCGGCCTGCGGTTCTTCCTTGCAGTCTCCCGGTTCAACGAACTCATCTCCTCGAGGCTCCTGGAAGGGGCCAAGGATTTCCTTTTAAGGCACGATGTGCAGCCCCAGGATATCGATGTCGCCTGGGTCCCCGGGTCCTGGGAACTCCCGCTGGCAGCCAGGGAGGGCGCCCTCACCGGCAAGTACGACGCCGTGATCGCCCTGGGCGCGATCATCAGGGGTGATACGCCCCACTTCGATTTCGTGGCTTCCGAGGTATCCAAGGGCCTCGCCATGGTGGAACTCGAGCAGAGGGTCCCCGTGGCATTCGGCGTCCTGACCTGCGATACCCTCGAACAGGCGCTCCTGAGGGCCGGGAGCAAGTCCGGCAACAAGGGTGCCGATGCCGCCGCCGCCGCCATCGAGATGGCCGACCTTTTGAGACAGATGAGAAAACCCTGACGATTTGGAGGATACCCATGCTCGACATCAGGCTTTTTCGTGAAAATCCCGAGGAACTGAGCAAGGCCCTGGCGACGAGGTACGGCGAATTTCCCGTCGATGATGTCGTCGGGCTGGACGCCCGGCGCAGGGAAGTGCTCACCCTCACCGATGAACTCAGGTCCGAAAGGAACCAGGGCTCCCGGCAGATCGCCGAGTTGAGGAAAAGCGGCGGCGATACAGCGGGGCTGACCGAGAGGATGCGCCTCATCGGCGAGGAGATCAGGAAAAATGAAGAGATGATCTCCGACATGGAGAACCGCATACAGGCCCTGCTCCTGGAGATACCGAATATTCCCCACGAGTCGGTCCCGGTGGGGGAGGACGAGGATTCCAACAGGGTGGTCCGCACCTGGGGCGAACCCCGGGAGTTCGATTTTGAGCCTTTACCCCATTGGGAACTGGGGGAAGCGCTGGGGATATTGGATTTTGAGAGGGGGGTGCGCCTCGCCGAGAGCCGGTTCACGGTCCTCAAGGGTTTGGGGGCAAGGCTCGAGAGGGCCCTGGTCAACTTCATGCTCGATATCCATACTAAGGAACACGCCTACCAGGAGGTGCAACCGCCCTTCATGGTGAACAGCGAGACCATGAAGGGGACGGGGCAGTTGCCGAAATTCGCCGAGGATCTTTATTCCTGTTCTTCCGATGATCTCTGGATGATCCCCACCGCCGAGGTGCCCTTGACGAACCTCCATCGGGGGGAGATCCTCCCCGAGGACGACCTTCCCCTGCGTTACACCGCCTACACGCCCTGCTTCAGGCGCGAGGCGGGCAGCCACGGCCGTGACGTCCGCGGCATGCTTCGCCAGCACCAGTTTGACAAGGTGGAACTGGTCAAGATCTGCTCTCCCGAGAGCAGCTACGCCGAACTGGAGTCGCTGACGGCCTCCGCGGAGGTGATCCTTAAAAGACTTGGGCTCCCCTTCCGTACGGTGCTCCTGTCGACGGGGGACATGGGCTTCGCCGCCAGCAAGACCTATGACCTGGAGGTATGGCTGCCCACGCAGGGCAAGTACAGGGAGATAAGTTCCTGCAGTAATTGCGAGGATTTCCAGGCCCGCAGGATGAACACGAGGTTCCGCCCCAGGGATGGTGGGAGGGTGCGGTATGTCCATACCCTTAACGGCTCGGGGATAGCCGTCGGCCGATGCCTTATCGCCATCCTCGAGAACTGCCAGAACCGGGACGGGTCGGTTTCAATGCCGGAAAGCCTGGTCCCCTACATGGATGGGACCGAGGTCATAGGGAAATAGTCCTCATTTTCAACTTCGGGTTCTTTTCATGCTAAAATCATGGCGGAATGCCGCTCCTGGCCCCGGAAACGGTTTTTGACGGCGATGAGGGTTATTCCATCGGGGAGGGCGTTTTATGGCCGCGGGTGTCCATGAGCTCCAGGGTATGGTGCTCCTTTCACTTTCGATCTTCGTCTTCTTTTTCGCGGTCCAGAGGGTATCGAAGGTGACCCTGGAGAGAGACCAGTACCAGTACCTTAAGGATGTATGCCTACTGGCGGCGTGGGGTATATGCGGGGTCTGGTCCCCCGACCCCTCGGTGCGGCTCGTGGTGGCCATGGGCCTCTTGTCGGCCATCCTAGGCGTCGGCCAGAGGGTCAACCCGAAGATGCCCTGGCCCCTGGGTTTCTTCGGCATCGGCCTCGTCTTCGCCTCCCTGGGGTTGGGCATATCCTTCATCGGATTCCCCGGGGGCAGTTACCTCTTCCTCAACCGGTACTCCTCGCTGCTGGCCACGGCCCTGTGGGTCGGCCTGTTCCCGCTCCTTCTGCAGGAGATGGACCAGGTACCCGGCCTGGCGGGTTTCCTCTCCGCCGTATCCTGGATAGTGATGCTCATCGTCACCGGCCTTTCCAAGCAGCATATCCAGGGCGCCTTCTATATGACCCTTGTGGGTGTCTCCATACTGGCCGTCTTCTGGAGCCGTCACGGTCACTCTTATCAACGCCTTGGCGAACCCGTGGCGGCCCTGTGGGGCACCCTGATCGCCGGCACTTCCATCATGGGCGTCAGCAAGGGCGTGACCTTTTCCACCCTCATGCTCATCCCCCTCGGCCTTTTTGCCATACCGATGGTAGAGGCCTCCGTCAATATCGTCAGCCGGACCTTTTCCTCCCGTTCCCAGGGCTCCCTCTTCCTTTACAGGAGGCTGGTGAGCCGGGGCATGGACCATACGCCGGCCGTCCGTTCGGTGGGTTCGCTATGCGCTGTCATGGGTGCCGCCGTGGCGAGCTTCCAGTTGAGGGACGAGAATATGGCCCTGGCGGCCCTCCTTTCCTCGACGATCCTGCTCGGCGGTTTCCTTTTCGTCGTCTCCACAGGAAGGAAAAGACCCACCCCGAACCGTTCCTCCCTCTGGGGGACGCCAGTCGACAGTATTTCGGCCGATTACGCCCTGGGCAGGACCAGGTCGCTGATCCTCCAGGGGGGGCCGGGCCGCTATTTCGTGACCCTTGACGCCCTCTCCGCGCTGAGGGCCAAGGAGGATGGGCGTTTCAGGGAGATCGTCGCCGGCGCCGACCTGGTCCTCCCCGACGGCAAGGGTTTGACCTGGGCCCTGGGCTTCCTGGGGGCCCCCTCGGTCCAAAGGGTACCGGGCGTTGAGTTTGTCGAGCGGATGTGCCGTTTAGCCTCGATGGAGGGCTGGCCGGTTTTCCTCCTAGGGGGCGCCCCGGGTGTAGCCGAAAAGGCCGCCGAAAACCTGAAAAACCTGTACCCCGGTCTGTTGGTCGGCGGCGTGAGGCACGGCTATCTCGATGCTTCCGATACGGGGAGCCTGCTGGAAGAGATCAGGGATTCCGGATCCCGTTTCATCTTCGTGGGGATGGGGGTGCCGAGACAAGAGGCCTGGATGTCCGAACATCACCGCCTGCTGCCGGGTACCATTTCCATTGGCGTGGGGGGCAGCTTCGATGTCATCTCCGGCAACCTTAAAAGGGCGCCCCTTTACTTGCAGAAGGCGGGGCTCGAGTGGCTTTTCAGGCTCATCCAGGAACCCTGGCGGTGGAGCCGGGTGCGCCGCCTCCCTCTTTTCGTCTACCAGGTGATACTCACGAAACTCGGGTTTTCCCATCAGAAAGGGGAATAGTGTTTTGACGATCAACGCCGAGCAGCTCATGCACAGGGACCTTTCATCCGTATCGGAGGAAGACCATGTACTTGACGCTGTGCGACTGCTTTACAGCCAGCGACTTTCCGGCATTCCCGTGGTAAGGGACGACTGGGTGCTCCAGGGCTACCTCTCGGAGGGAGACATCCTTCGAAGGGCGACGCCCACCTTCCTGGAAGTGCTAGCCCAGAGCACCTTCCTCGACGACTCCGAGGGCGACCTTTTCGAAAGGCTGAAACAGATTGGCGACATGATGGTCAAGGACGTGATGAACCCCGACCCCATCTTCGTCAAGCCGACGGAGAGCCTCATGACCGTCGTGGACCTGATGCTCAGGAAGGGTTTGAAGAGGCTCCCCGTCGTGGAGGGCCGCAAACTGGTCGGCGTGATCGAGCGGGGCGGTTTCTGCGAATTCATGATGGAAGGCAAGGAATTCAATGAAGCCAGGTGACCACCAGGCCTTTGAAGACCCCGATGCCGAGGTCGAGTCCTTCAGAAAGGCTCTGGAAGCCAGGCTGGAGGAGCAGAAGACCCTCCTCGAGGAAGAGCGCGAAGGGGCGTTGAGAAGGATAGAAGAACTGGAACAACGGTCCCTGGTCGAGGCCGAAGAGGAATGGAACCGTTACGAAGAGGCGCTTCTTGCGTCCAGCAGTACCTTCGCCGAGGACCTCAGGAATCAAATGACCTCCCTCCTTGATCAAGTCCTGGAAAAGATGTTGACCGAAGAATTTGTCGAGGCCGCCGTAAGGGCTATCCTACCCTCCGACCTCAAGGGCCCGGGAGGAGGGCGGGCCTTTTGATAAGGGACATGCTCTTTTTCGGACTCTGGGGTCTCGTCGGCGACAGGCCTCGGATCATCGGGAAGCTCCACGACCTGGGAGTAGTCCACCTTCACGAGGAGCCGATGGGGTTCGTGTCGCCGGAAACGGCGGCGAAGATGAAGATCCTCCGGGGCAAGACCCTGGGGCTGCTCGAGAACCTCGGTTGGAGCGAATGGGGTTCGATCCCCCGGGAAGTCCTGGAGGAGGAAAGAGCGCTGCTCTCGTCCTCGGACGAGACCATGATCGAGGCCGTCGAGGAAAGCCTCGACTCTTTCAGCGCGAGACTCTCCGGTAAGGCCAGGATGAAAGCCGACCTGGAGATAAAACTTAATTCAATAAAGGGAGCCCTAAGGACCATCTCGCATTTTGAAACTTTTATCCGGGACAACGCGAGGTCCGGCCTTGAGGTCTCACTCTGGTGGGCCCAGAAGGCCGGTATTACCGAACCCGTAGCAAGGATCCGGAAGAAAGTGAAGGAAAAGAACCCCCTGGAAAAGGGCGAGGGGGTCCCCTACCTCCTCCGGGTCACCACCGGGGGGGAGCGGGTCCTGGCGATGGCCTACCCCCATGAATTCCGCGAGGTGGTCCGGAAGATATTCCTTTCGGAACAATGCGTCCCCTGGATGCTCCCGGGGGATTACGAAGGCATGACTTTTCGTGAAGCCCTCCCGCTCATGGAGGCCGCCCTGGAAGAAATACCCGGGGAAATAAACGAGATCGACCGTAACCTCCAGGCTGCCAGGAGGGAATGGGGGCCCAAGTTGGGAGCTCTCTACATGATCCTGGATGAAAAGGTCGAGGAGGCCCTCGTTGAGTCCGGAAGCGAGACCAGGGGGGAGGTCTTCCGGCTTTCCGGGTGGGTCCCGGCCGACGAGAAGGCCGAACTGACGGCGCGATTGAAGGCCGAGTTCGGGGAGAGGCTCTTTCTCCGCTGGAGGGAGCCCCAGCCGGGTGAGTGGACCGAAGTGCCCACCTCTCTGAAAAATCCCAGGTATTTTCGGCCCTTCGAACTATTCCTGAAGCTCATGCCCGTCATTTCCTACAAGGGCCTTGACCCCACCGTGCTCATCGGGTTGTTTTTCCCCCTTTTCGGGGGCTGCATGGTGGGCGACATGGGCTACGGACTGGTCATCGGCAGCCTGGGGCTTTGGTTCAGGCGGAAGGCAGGCCGACCCATCATGAAGGACGTCGGCTGCATCCTTCTTTACCTCGCCGCGTGGTCCATCTTCTGGGGGGCTGCTTACGGGGAAATCTTCGGCGACCTGGGGCACCGTTTTTTCCACCTGGAGCCTCTCTGGCTTGAGAGATCCCAGGTTGTTCTGCCGGTGATGGCCTTCACCGTAGGCCTGGGCTTTGCCCACGTCTTCCTGGGCTTCCTCATGGGGGTCGTCCAGGGGTTGAGGACGGGACAAAGGCACCTCTGGCTGGAAAGGCTGGGCAATACGGTCGTTTTCCTGGCGCTGCTTTCGGTCATGGTGCAGGTGAAGGGGTGGCTGCCCGGAAGGCTGTTCTCCGTCCCCGTTACGCTGCTGGTGGTGGGTCTTGTCCTGCTCCTTGCCGGTGGCGGCATGGGCGGCCTTGTCGAAGCCCTCGGCTCGGTGGGGAATGTCCTGAGTTACGTCCGTATCGCGGCCATCGGGCTCTCTTCCGCGATACTGGCCATGGTGGCCAACAGCTTCGTGGATTCCCTGGGGGTCACCTTTTTCGGGGTATTCATGGCCCTGGCGATACACCTGTTGAACTTCGCCCTTGCCGTCGCGGGTTCAAGCCTGCATTCGGCACGACTCCAGTACGTGGAATTCCTCGGGAAGTTCCATTCCGGGGGGGGGACCTTGTATAAACCCTTTTCAAGGAGGGAGCCGGGATTATGGAAAAGGCACTGATCGCTTTTGCGGCAGCCCTGGCCGTGGCCATCCCCGCCATGGCCACCGCTTACGCCCAGGCGAGGATCGGCAGCGTCGGCGCCGGGACTATCGCCGAGAAGCCCGAGACGAGCGGAATTATCATCATACTCGAAGCCCTTCCCGAGACGATGGTGATACTGGGTTTTGTCGTGGCCGTCATGCTGATCCTCCAGTTCGCCTGAGTCCTCCGTGACCTGGGAACCCCGATGGTACCGAGGGGGCGCAAACCGCTGTGACGGGGATCGCTGAATTCAAAAGAGCGCTGGAGGGGGAGTTCTCCAAAAAGTCGGCGGCGCTCCGCGACGAATCGGAAAACTTCATATCCGACAGGATCTTCGTGGCCAGAAGGGAGACCGAACGAAAGGTCCATGACATAAGGGCAGGGCACAAGAAACGGTTCGACCTCCTCCTGGAAAGGGAGAAGAGGCGAACCCTGCTCAAGGTGAGGGAAGAGGCGCTGGGCAAGATCTCCTCCATCCTGGAGAAGACCACGGAGAAGGTCGGGCTCCAGGTTGAGGCTATCCGCGGCGACCGGGGAGCTTACGCGGGTATCCTTTCCCGCCTTGTCGGGGAGGCCCTTGAAGCCCTGGAGGCCGAAGCCGTGATCGTAGTCCTCCCCGGCGAGGGGGGCCTGGTGCCCGGGGATGAAAGGATAAGGACAGTGGAGGAGAGCGAGTCCGTTACGCCCTGGGGAGGGTGCCTGGCGATGGATGCCCTGACCCGTACCCTGTATGTCGACAACACGATAAAGACCAGGTGGGACCTATACCAGAAGGAGCTCCTTCGCGGCCTTTCGGAGCGCTACCGACATGTTCTTGAAGAGTTCGAAAGGTTTTCCGGAGAATTTCGGTTACCTTAACGCCAGGCTCCGTGCCCGCTTCGGGGACTTCCTGGCCCGAGAGGATTACCGAAGGTTGGCCTCACGGAGCCTCGAGGACATCGAGGTCTTCCTTTTGGATACAAGGTACGGCAGGAGTTTCAGGCGGAGCCTGATCCAACAATCCCTGTCCACCCACAGAAAGATAGAGATGGCCCTCGCGGACACCTCGGCGATGGTCTTGAGCCACACCAGGAGCATGGCCATGGGGGAGCCCGAGGACCTTATAGGCGTGATCCTTTCCAGGGCTGACCTTCAGAACGGGCGCCTCCTGGTCCGGTACTTCTTCATCGGCATCCCCTACGAGATGCAGCCCCGGTGGCACGCTTACGGTACCCTCCCGGTCCGCTTCCTCGCCCAGTTATGGAAGAGCCCGTCCATCGCCCACGGGATCGACAGGTGCCTCGCCTTCGACCATCCCCTGGCGAGGGCCCTCGCCAGGGGGCTCGAACAGGTGGCGAAGGGATCAAGCCTCCCGGCGAGCGAAAGGGCCCTCCTGTCGGGCATGCTGGAATGCCAGGAGAAGGTGCTGGACAGCCACAGGACGAAGAATTCGGCCCTGGTGAAGGAATACCTCGCCAGGACCATCGATGTCTGGAACCTGAATATCTGGTCCAGGGTTTTCGCCGGTGTCATGCAGAAGGAAAAGGCCGCCGAGCTGTACCTGGACGGGGGGTTTTCCCTGTCCCCGGAGCGACTTAAAGGATCCCCCGAGCCTGCCGGGCTGCTCGGCTCAACGCCCTGGGAGAGTATCCTGGACCGTTCCGGGGATGGCCCCCCGGCGCTGGCCCCGGGAGGGGCCATGAGGGAGTTCTGGCGGTGGCAGATCTCCCTGAGAAGAAAGGACCCCCTGGGTATCGAGGTGGCGATAGCTTTCATCGCTCACCAGTTGGTGGAATGGCTGAACCTGGACTCGCTGGTGGTGGGGGTGTCCATGGGATTCGAAGGAGACGCCATCTTGGATAAACTGATCCTTGCGGGGTGACCGTCGGTGGCGGCGCATCATTGCGGCAACGGGTACGTTCTCGGCAGGCAGCCCTTCGTAGAACTCTGGTCCCTCCTCGGGCTCGTGGCAGTGGTCTGCGAGGGGCCGGAGGATTTCCCCGCGTGCTTCCAGGCACTCCAGGGTGAAGAGGTGGCCTTTGTCCTGGTCGAGTCGGACTGGGCGGAGAGCATCCCGGAGTTCTACAAGAGGAAAGCGAAGATCTCGGACCCTGTCTGGGTGGAAATGCCCTCCCTGAAGGGCAGCCTAAAAGGTCGGGAGTGAGCGGCATGTCCAACCTGGGGAAGATCAAATGCCTCGCGGGGACGGTCATAAGGGCTGATACGGCCGCGCCGGTGTCCAACTTCGAGGTCGCCAGGGTGGGGTCGGAGCGTCTCCTGGGGGAAGTGATAAGGATCGACGGAAAGGAAGTGGACATCCAGGTCTACGAGGAGATCGACGGCGTCCACGTCGGCGAACCGGTAGAGTTCACCGGGGAACCGCTGGGCGTCGACCTGGGGCCGGGGCTCCTTGGAAGCGTTCTCGACGGCATCGGCAGGCCGCTGGGGGGTCTTCCCCCCGAAGAGGCCGGGGCTTTTTTCCTCAAAAGGGGTTTTTTCTCCAGGAGCCTGGACCCGGAAACCAAGTGGGCTTTCTCCCCCCTGAAGGCACCGGGCGACACCCTTTCGCCCGGGGATGCTTTGGGCTTCGTAGAGGAGGGGGAGAACTTCAAACACCTGGTGATGGCCCCTCTCGGGTCAGAGGCTTCAAGGATCAGGGAGATCGCTTCCCCCGGGACCTGGGTCACCGTCGATGATGCCGTCGGCGTCCTCGAAAACGGTCGGACGATAACCCCCCGTCAACGCTGGTACGTGAGGACACCCCGACCCTGCGCGGAGAGACTCCCCTTCTCGGAACCGCTCATAACCGGGCAGAGGGTGCTGGACACCCTCTTCCCCGTCGCCCTCGGCGGAGCCGCCGTCATACCCGGGGGGTTCGGCACCGGCAAGACCGTCACCCAGCAGTCCCTGGCCAAGTGGTGCAATGCCGGGGTGGTCGTCTACATAGGCTGCGGCGAGAGGGGCAACGAAATGACGGAGGTCCTCGAGGAGTTCCCCCACCTGAACGACCCTCATACGGGGAGGTCCCTCATGGAGAGGATGGTCCTCATCGCCAATACCTCCAACATGCCTGTCGCCGCGAGGGAGGCCAGTATCTATCTTGGGATGAGCATCGCTGAGTATTTCCGTGATATGGGGCTCGACGTGGCCCTGATGGCCGATTCCACCTCTCGTTGGGCCGAGGCCCTGAGGGAGATCTCCGGCCGACTGGGGGAGATGCCCGGCGAGGAAGGCTATCCCGCCTACCTTGGGTCCAGGCTCGCGCAATACTACGAGAGGGCCGGGAGGGTGAGGGCCCTTGGCGAACCCCAGCGTAAAGGGTCGATCACGATCTTCAACGCCGTTTCCCCCGGTGGCGGGGATTTCTCGGAGCCCGTCACCCAGGCCAGCCTGAGGTTATCGGGGGCCTTCTGGGCCCTCGACAAGAGGCTTGCCGAAGGCCGGCATTTCCCCTCGGTCAATTGGAAACAGAGCTATTCCCTCTATGAAAAGGCCCTGGAACCCTTTTTTCTCGAAAATTACGGCGAGCGATGGAAGGACTGCGCGTCCTTTCTCAAGGAACTCCTGGACCGCGAGACGGAACTCCTCTCCCTGGTGCAGATAGTGGGGAGGGATGCCCTTTCGGAACAGGACAAGTGGGACCTGGAGATGGGGGAGATCGTGAGGGTCGCCTTCCTTCAACAGAACGCCTACGACCCCCATGACGCTTTCAACACGCTGGAACAACAGCTGAGTTTGGGCGAGTCCCTGAAGGATCTCCAGCGCCTGGTGAAGGAAGAGATCGAAAAGGGCGTCCTGCACCAGCAAGTCCAGGGGCTGGGCCTGTTACGACAGGTCCTCGCGCTGAGGGGGGCGCCTGCTGAGGACTTTAAAAAGAGATCTCTTCCCTGGCTTGAAGAGGTGGCCCGATCGTTGGCCCTTTCGGAGGAACCCTAATGGGCCTTTACAGGGAAGGCACCAGGTCCATCAGCGGAATAACGGGCCCCTTGCTCTTCGTCTCCAACGCGAGGAAGGCGGCCCTGGGTGAACTGGTCACCATCGAGACCAGCCGGGGGAAACGGACCGGGCAGGTGCTGCAGATCGACGGCGATATCTGCGCCGTCCAGGTCTTCGAGGGGACTTTAGGGCTCAACCCCGGCGACTGCACCGTATGGTTCGAAAAGGACGTGGTCAAGGTGCGCCTGGGTCAGGTCCTGATGGGCCAGACCCTCGACGGCAGGGGCATCCCTAGGGGTGGGAAAGCCCTCCCTTGCTTCGAGAAGGAGGCCCCCATAACGGGTTCTCCCCTCAACCCGGCCATGAGGGCCGGCCCCAGCGACTTCGTCGAGACCGGCATCGCCTCGATAGACCTTCTCAACACGATCGTGAGAGGGCAAAAACTGCCCATTTTTTCAGGGTCGGGGCTTCCCGCCAACGAGATCGCGGCCCAGGTGGTCAGGCAGGCCCATGTCCCCGGAAACCCGGAACGTTTCCTGGTCGTCTTCGCCGCCATCGGGATAACCGAAAGGGAGGCCCGTTTTTTCAGGGATTCCTTCGAGGAGTCGGGAGCCCTTTTCAACGGTGTTTTCGTGGTCAACCTGGCAAGCGATTCCGCCGTGGAACGTCTCCTGGCGCCCCGTACCGCCCTGACTATAGCGGAGTACTTCGCCTTTGATCGCGGGTACGACGTTCTCGTGGTCATGACCGACATGCTCCATTACTGCGAAGCCCTCAGGGAGGTGAGCGCCGCGAGGGAGGAAGCCCCCGGCAGAAGGGGATTCCCCGGCTACCTCTACTCAGACCTCGCAAGCCTTTATGAAAGGGCGGGCTGCGTAAAGGGGCTCAAGGGCAGCATAACCCAGATCCCCATAGTATCCATGCCCGGCGATGATATGACCCATCCCGTGGTGGACCTCTCGGGCTACATAACGGAGGGACAGATAGTACTCGACAGGGGTCTGCAGGCCAGGGGGGTCTACCCGCCGATCAACGTGCTCTCAAGCCTCAGCAGGCTCATGAACAAAGGCATCGGCGAGGGAAGGACTTTCACCGGTCATCGCCAGGTCGCGGACCAGCTTTTTTCCTCTTACGCGAGGTCCAGGGAGGTCTCCAGGCTGAGGCTGATCGTCGGGGATGAAGGCCTGACGGAGACCGAGCTGCATTACCTCCGGTTCGGTTCGGACTTTGAAAGGCTCTTCCTGGACCAGGGGGACAGCGCCCTCTCCATAGGGGAGTCCCTGGCGGCGGCGGCGAGGGCGCTATCCACCCTCCCCGACGAGGAACTTTACAGGGTCCCCACCGACCTCATGGAGGAGATAAGGAGGGTCCGGCTTGACCGGTAACGATGCCCCTGTCTCCAGGAGCGAGATGATCGAGATATCTAGGCAGATAGGGAATATGCGCTTCGGCTGCTCCCTCCTGGAGAGAAAGAAGGAAGCCCTCTTCAAGGAGATCGAAGGCGACCGGTCCGCCTTCAGGGCCTTGATGAAGGAAGTGGAGGGCATGCTGGCCTTCGTTTCCTACGCCTACGCACTGGTCCGCCTTTTCGAGGGCGAATCGGTGAAGACCTTGCTCTTGTGGGGTGTCGAACCCAGGAAGGTGAGGATCGTCAGGCATACCCTCATGGGGTGCAGGTACTCCCAGTTCCATCCCGAGGACAAGGATAGGGGTCGGCTTTTGGGCGGGCTGCTGATGGACCCCGCCCTGGCCTCCCTGCACGTCGACGAGCTCCTCGAGACCCTCGTAAGGATTGAACCCCTACTGTGGCGTTATATCAACCTCAAGTCCAAGCTGGACGCGCTGGAACTGGAGTTCGAGAAGACCAGGCGGAAGGTGAACAACCTTGAGCAGGAGATGCTCCCCGCGCTGGAAGCACAGGAAAGGCGGATAAGGCTGGCCCTCGCTGAAAGGGAAAGGGACGAGGCCCATGCCGTCAAGAGGATGCTCAGGAACAGGAACAGGAAAAGGATAAGCCCCCGGGGCGCTTTCCTCTCGGCCGGGCGGCGCGGAAGGCCCGGCCGGGATTGACCCCCCCTCAAACCAGGAATAAAAACCTTAAGGTCCTTTGTAAAAACGTCGTTGAGGAGTAACATCAAACGATAGCGGATTGTTTTTTCGACGGAAGGATGATTTCAAAACGATGAACATGGAACAGATGCTCAAGCAGGCGCAGAAGCTCCAGGCGGAGATCGGCAAGATCCAGGAGGGGCTGGCCCGGGAAAGGGTCGAGGGCGTGGCGGGAGGCGGCATGGTCAAGGTCGCGGCCACCGGCCAGGGCGAGATCGTCGGCATCTCCATCGAACGGGAGGTAATCGACCCTGAAGAAAAGGAGATGCTGGAGGACCTTCTCGTAGCGGCCATCAACGACGCTTCCCGGAAAAGCAAGGAACTGGCCCAGTCGAGGCTCGGCAGGTTTGGGGCCGGCCTTGGAATACCCGGGCTGGGCTAGGAGGCCGGTCTTGTCCATTTCCGAACCCGTTGAAAGGTTGATGAAGCTTTTTTCCCGCTTCCCCGGGGTGGGCGACAAGACCGCCAGGAGGTTCGCCCTTTTCCTTCTCCAGCAACCGGGCGAATTCTCCGATGAACTGGCCTCTACCATTTCCCTCGTGCGGGAGAGCACCTTTTCCTGCTCTATCTGCGGCAACCTGACCACCGAGGATCCCTGCCCCGTATGTTCCGATCCCTTGCGGGACAGGGGCATCCTGTGCGTCCTGGAGAACGTCGAGGATATGCTCTCCCTTGAACAGGCCGGGGTCTTTTCAGGACTTTACTTCATCCTCGGGGGCAGGGTCTCCCCCATGGATGGGGAGGACCTTCCGCCGGAGAGGGTGGCAAGGTTGAGAGAATATGTACGGGAAGGAGGTTTCAGGGAGGTAATCATCGCGACGAACCCGAGCGTCGAGGGGGACCTGACCTTTTACGCCGTCCTTAACTCGCTGAAGTCAATGGAGCCAAGGATCACCAGGCTCGCCTTCGGGTTGCCCCTCGGGGGGACCATCGGCTACGCCGACAGGGTCACCCTGCACGCCTCGATAGAGTCGAGGGTTGATGTAGGTCGCACCAATAATTCTTTGGAAAGAAAGGAGTGAGAACATGGCCGAAGGAATATTCAAACTGATGCTTTACCTGGCAAGGGCTATTTTCGTCTTCCTTGGCGGCGTGGCGGGCTACCAGGTGGTCAGGATAGCTGTTTTGCAGGACTGGTGGCCGAAAGGGACCTTCCACTTTTCCTTTATTCCCTTTTTTTTCGGGGTAGTCCTTTTTGCCCTGATTGGTTACCTGGTAACCCCATTTTTCGTGAGATTACTCGGCTTTATAGGATTATCCTTTGAAAAGAACCTTGAAACCCTCAGTTGGCACGACATCTCCGTAGCCCTGGCCGGACTCATCGCGGGCCTTATCGTGGCCAACCTGGCCGCCCTCCCCTTCGCCGACCTGCCCGTGGTGGGGAGTTACCTGGCGGTCCTTCTCAACGTCGTCCTCGGCTACCTCGGGGCCACCCTTTTCCTGAAAAGGAAGGAAGAGATCCACGGGATGTGGAGTTCCATAGGGGGGCTGAAGCAGCGTTTCAGCATCCGGGGCAAGAGGACGAAGGAGAGCGGTGACAACGCCCTCGCCGAACTGGCCATCGAGCCCGGCAATGAAAGACCCGCCGTGAAGCTCCTCGACACGAGCGTCATTATCGACGGCAGGATCCTGGAGATAGCCGCTACGGGCTTCCTGGAAGGACCGTTCATCCTGCCCAGGTTCATCCTGAACGAACTCCAGACCATAGCGGATTCCTCGGACCCGACCAGGAGGACCAAGGGGAGAAGGGGACTGGACATCATCAACGAACTGCGGCAGCTCTCCGACGTCTCCGTACAGATCCTGGAAGTGACCCTGAAGGATTTCGACGTGGATTCCGTCGATGAGGGACTTGTGGTCCTCGCCAAGGAGCTGGCCGCCAAGGTGATGACCACCGACTACAATCTGAACAAGATCGCCCAGATCCAAGGTGTGAGCGTCCTCAACGTCAACGAACTGGCCAACGCGCTGAAACCCAGCCTGCTCCCCGGCGAAGCCATCACGGTCGATGTCCTGCGCGAAGGCAAGGAACCCCAGCAGGGCGTGGGTTATCTCGACGACGGGACCATGATAGTCGTTGAGAGCGGTGAGGACTACATCGGGAAAAGGGTGGAGGTGGTCGTGACTTCCATGCTCCAGACTTCGGCGGGGAGGATGGTCTTCGGCAGGATCAGGAAAGAGGTCCGCCCGTGACGGGATGGTCCTTCCTGATCGTGGCCGCCGGCAGGGGGAAGAGGTTCGGGGGTCCCCCGAAGCAGTTCGAGGAACTGGGAGGGCTCCCCCTCTGGGCCTGGTCCGCCGGGACCGCGGTGAAAATGAAAAGCGCCGGGGTGGACCGGTTGATCCTGGTAGCGCCTCCCGGGATGGAGTCCTCTTTCCATAAAGAAGCCTCCACCCTTCAAAAGGAGATGGAAGTCGAGGTCGTAGCCGGAGGCGAGAGCAGGAGGGACTCCGTCCTGCTCGGTCTAAAAGCGGCAAAAGGGGAAATGGCGATGATCCATGACGCCGCACGCCCCTTTGTCTCCACGGAACTGTGTCGACGGCTCATGGGCAAGGCCGTGGAGGTGGGTTCTGCCATCCCCGTGCTGCCGGTGACGGACGCGTTAAAAACGGCCAGGGAGGGTGTTATCGCGGCAAGCGTGCCCCGTGAAGATCTCCTCGCGACCCAGACTCCCCAGGCTTATCCCGTGGGTGAGATCAAGAACGTGCTGGAAGGGGCCCCTGGCAAGAACCGCGATGAAGCCGAAGCATGGCTGGCTTCGGGAAGAGTACCCGGCTGGGTCCGGGGCGACCCCTTGAACTTCAAGATTACTTTTCCCGAAGACCTTGAAATGGCCCGCCGCGTGGTGAAAGGAACAGGGGACGTCAGGACGGGCCTCGGGTTTGATGTCCACCCGCTGGTTCCAGGGGTCCCGCTGGTGCTCGGGGGGATCAGGATACCCTTCGCCCTGGGCCTTTCGGGGCACTCCGACGGAGACCTCCTTTGCCACGCCGTGGCCGACGCGATACTCGGCGCGGCGGGCCTTCCCGACATAGGAACCCTGTTCCCCTCGTCGCAAGAGCGTTTCAAGGGCGTACGGAGCCTTGACCTCCTCGAGGAAGCGGTAGACATGCTCCATCGAAGGGGGTACAGGGTTTTGTCCGTGGATGCCGTCGTCAACGCCCAGGTCCCGCGGCTTGCGTCCATGCACGGCCCAATCCGGGACAGTCTTTCCAAGGTCCTTTTGAGGGGAGGGGAGGGTTCGGTCTCCCTCAAGTTCAAATCGGGCGAGGGCGCAGGCGACGTGGGGAAGGGCGAGGCTATGAGGTGCTGGGCCATTGCCGTCCTTCGGGGGAGGGGCACCGAGGGCGGTGATGACCCCGGCGGGGGTAGCATTTAGGCCGAAGTGCGGCTATTGCCGAAAAGGGGTTCTTTCGTTTAGACTCTCTGCCAACAGAGCCCAAGCAAACCAAGGGTGAAAAGATTTTGCCCCAAGAGGAGGTGCCCTAATGGACGGGCCCGAAATCAGGATAATAGGAGATGGCCTGACCTTCGACGATGTTCTCCTGGTGCCTTCCTACAGCGAAGTGATACCTTCCCAGGTCGATGTGTCTTCCCGGTTGACCCCAGGGATCAGCCTCAACATCCCCTTTTGCAGTTCGGCGATGGATACGGTGACCGAAAGCCGGATGGCCATCGCCCTGGCGAGGGAAGGCGGTATAGGCATCATTCATCGCAACATGGACTGCGAAAAGCAGGTAGCCGAGGTGGACAAGGTCAAGCGTTCCGAATCGGGGGTCATCGTGGACCCCTTTTACCTTCACCCCGATGACCTGGTCAGGGACGCGGTAGAGCTCATGGACCATTACCACATATCGGGCGTTCCCATTGTCGACGGCCGTCGGAAACTGGTCGGGATAATTACCAACCGCGACCTTCGGTTCATCACCGATTACCAGCAGCCCATCAGCGGGGTGATGACCCATGAGCACCTGGTCACCGCGCCGGAAGGTACCGACCTTGAGGGCGCGACCAAGATCCTTATGAAGCATAAGATCGAAAAACTGCCCATCGTGGACCGCGACGGCATACTGAAGGGCCTGATCACCATAAAGGATATCCAGAAGGCGAGGGATTTCCCCAAGGCTTCCAAGGATTCCCGGGGCAGGCTCAGGGTCGGGGCGGCCCTCGGTGTCGGCGACAACGCCCTGGAAAGGGCGGGGAGCCTGGTGGAGGCCGGTATCGACGTACTAGTCGTGGATACCGCCCACGGTCATTCCAGGGCCGTGGTGGAGACCATCAGGCGTATCAGGAGCAACTTTCCCGAGGTGGCCCTGGTGGGGGGTAATATCGCGACGGGGGAGGCGGCGGAAGCATTGATCGACGCCGGCGCCGACGCCGCCAAGGTCGGGGTGGGTCCCGGCTCGATCTGCACTACCAGGGTGATCGCCGGGATAGGGATACCCCAGCTTTCGGCGATCATGAGGGTCGCGGCCGTGGCCCATTCCAAGGGGAAGACGGTGATCGCCGATGGCGGGATCCGCTATTCCGGCGACGTGGTCAAGGCCATCGCGGCCGGGGCCGACTCGGTGATGATAGGGTCCCTCTTCGCCGGCACCGACGAGAGCCCCGGCGAGGTGGTCATTTACAGGGGCCGATCCTTCAAAAGCTACCGGGGGATGGGCTCCCTCGGTGCCATGAACGTCGGGGAGAGCAAAGACCGTTACTTCCAGGAGGGACAAACGGAGGATAAACTGGTACCCGAAGGGATCGAGGGCCTCGTCCCTTACAAGGGTCCCATGAGTGCTATCACTTATCAGCTTGTTGGGGGCCTGAGGTCCGGCATGGGCTACGTCGGCGCCTCCGATATCGAGGAACTGCGAAGGAAGGCGACCTTCGTGAGGATAACCGGCGCGGGCGTCAAGGAGAGCCACCCCCACGACGTGGTGATCACCAAGGAGGCTCCCAATTACCGGATGGAATAGCTGCGACGGTCCTTGAGGACTTGCCGTTATGGGGCCGTAACCCCTGGCAAGGGATACCTTTAGTTGTAAAAGTACCCGAGGGCGTGATATACTCATTCCAGATGAACCGCCTAAAAGGTTCGGTTGGGCGAAGAGCAGGGGGATCCTGCTCTTCGTTTTTTATCAACTTTTATGATATGAACAAAGGATATGCATCAGGTGGTGCTTTGAGGATGACAAGACCTGTCGAAAGGGATGCCCTGCGTCGGATGCATGGCTCCATCAGGGAACTGGTGGAGGCCTCGGGTTACGAGTACGTCTGGTCGGAACTGATCATGGAAGAGGGCCGCCCTGTGCTCAGGGTGTTGTTGGACAGCCTGGGGGGCATCAACGTGAAGGATTGCGAGGTCGTATCGAGGAAACTGGGAAGGATGCTGGATGATCTCTACCCCGGGCTTCCCGATAGATACTTCCTCCAGGTGAGTTCCCCGGGGGTCGAGCGGCCGCTTATGACCTTGTCCGACTATGGACGCTTCGCGGGAAAGAGGGCGAAGGTCCGGCTCAAGGAGGGCGTTGACGGCCGCAAGAACCTGACCGGGACCATCCTGTCCGCCTCGGGGGATGTCGTCCGGTTCGATGAGGATGAATTGGGAGAGGTCGCCCTTCCCTTCGCCGATATTTCAAGGGCGAACCTTCTCTTTGAAATGCCTGGCCCGTCCGGGCCCGAAGTCAAGGGAAAGAAGAAAAGGGGGCAGCAGTGATGCAGCTGGGACGTGATTTCCTTCGAGCCCTGAAGCAGATAACGCAGGAGAGGAATCTACCCCTGGAGGTCATATCCTCGGGCCTGGAAGCGGCCCTTGTGTCGGCCTACCGAAAGTACAGGGGGGGCAACCAGAATATCGAGGTTTACGTGGCCCTCGAGAGTGGGGAGATCTCCATCTGCGAGGTCCGGCAGATCGTCGATGAGATCAGCGACCCCGACACGGAACTGACCCTGGAAGACGCTGCAGGCCTTGGCTTCAACGATGTAGAGGTTGGGGATATAGTCCGGGTGGAGGTCGAACCGGAAAAGTTCGGGCGCATTGCGGCCCAGACCGCCCGGCAGGTCATCATACAAAGGCTGAAGGATGCCGAGAGGCAGATCATCTACGAGGAATTCTCCGACAAGATCGGCGACCTGATCAACGGGGTGGTGTTCAAATCAGAGGACGACCAGGTCCTGGTCAGGCTCAACGACAGGACCGAAGCGATACTCCCAAGGGAGGAGAGGATAGTGGGTGAATCCTACGCCCTTGGGAGCAGGATGAAGTTTTACCTCGTAGAAGTGAGGCAGACCACCAGGGGTCCCAAGATAATCGTCTCCCGAAGTCACCCCGGGTTGCTCAGGAAACTCCTGGAACTGGAGATCCCCGAGGTTAGGGAGGGGACCATCGAGATCAGGGAGATCGTGAGGGAATCAGGGGTGAGGGCCAAGGTGGCCGTATCCACCCTGGACCCCAACGTGGACCCCGTTGGAGCCTGTATCGGCAACGCCGGCGCCAGGATCAAGTCCATAAGCAAGGAACTGGGGGGCGAAAGGATCGACGTGGTCGTCTGGAGCAGCGATCCCCTGGTCTTCATCAGGAACGCCCTGTCGCCGGCCAGGGTCCTGAAAGTCGAACCCGTACTTGAACAGGAGAGAGCCGTCCAGGTCTTCGTGAGGCCGGACCACCTTTCCCTGGCCATAGGTAAAGCCGGTCAGAATGTCAGGCTCGCGGCTCGACTGACCAAATGGAAGATCGACATCAAGGTCCTTGAACCCGAAAAATTACCGACCCTCCAGGACCTGTTCGATGAACTCATCAACCCTGAAGAGGTTGAATCGTGACGGGAACGGGTGCCGTCCGCGAAAAAAGGAGAAGGCCCAGGACCTGTACAGGTTGCGGGGGGGAATTTCCCAAAAGGGACTTGCTTCGGATCGTCCGGCGCCCCGACGGGGAGGTCGTCGTCGATCCCTCCGGGAGGGCCCCGGGAAGGGGCGCTTATATCTGCCGGAAACTAGCGTGTCTTGAACTGGCCTTGAAAAAAAAGCAACTGGCTCGGTCCCTCAGGGCGCCGTTGCCGGAAAAGCTCATTTCTTCCCTGAAGATCCTGCTCGAGGAAAGGGGCGACCCCGATCCAGGGGGGGAAGACGGCCTTGGATGAAAAACTGCACGGCCTTTTCGGTATCGCGAGGAAGGCCGGGGTGCTCCGCGTGGGGCAGGACGCCGTCAGGGCCGAACTCAGGAAAGGGACCAGGCTCATGGTGGTCCTGACCCGGGACCACTCGTCGAACGTTAGATCCATGATCGAAGGGTACAGGAGGAGAGGAGCTTGCCGTGTCATCGTCTCCGGGTCTCTCGGAAGGGAAGAATTGGGACGACTGCTCTCAACGGGGCAAACCCAGATCGTCGGCCTGCCCCTTGGTAACGGGTTGTCGGGTAAGATTGAAAAGTTAGTGGCCGGGGAGGTCGATAGTAATGAGCAAGATCAGGGTCTATGAACTGGCGAAGATGCTGGGAAGATCCAACAAGGAAATGATGGACCTGCTGAAAGACCTCGGTATTGAGGTCAGCAATCATATGAACTCCATTGAATCCGAGACGGCACAGCTGGTGGAGGATGCCCTCCGCGAGGAGAGCAAAAGGCCCCCCAGGGAGGAAAAACCGGCTAAAAAGGTGGTCATCCCCAAGGGAGCCCTGATCAACGATGTGGCGACCCTCCTGGATAAAAAAGCCGGGGAACTGGTCAGGATACTGGTCTCCTCGGGCCACATGGTCCCTGCCAACTCCCCCGTCACCGATGAGATCCTCCAGGTCCTCTCCGATGAACTAGGTTTTGAGATCGCGGCTGGCGACGAAGGGACCCCGGGCGAGAGCGCGGTGGTGAGGAAAAAGCCCGTTTTCAAGGGGGAGAACCTCCAGGAAAGGGCTCCCATAATAACCGTCATGGGCCACGTGGACCACGGGAAAACAACCCTTCTTGACCATATCAGGAAAACAAGGATCACCGAGACCGAGGCGGGAGGAATCACGCAGCATATCGGCGCTTCCACGGTGGTCCATAAGGGGAAAAGGATCGTCTTCCTGGACACCCCCGGCCACGAGGCTTTCACGGCCATGAGGGCCAGGGGGGCCCAGGCCACGGACATCGTGATCCTGGTGGTCGCCGCCGACGACGGCGTCAAGCCCCAGACGCTGGAAGCCCTGAATCACGCCAAGGCTTCGGGTGTCCCGATCGTGGTGGCCGTCAACAAGATCGACAAACCCGAGGCCAGGCCCGACCGGGTCCGACAGCAACTGTCGGACCACGGTCTCGTCCCCGAGGAGTGGGGCGGGGACACGATCGCCGTCGATATTTCGGCCGTTACCGGCCAGGGGATAGATCAACTGTTGGAAATGGTCCTGATCGTGGCCGATCTCCTAGAACTGAAAGCCGACCCTACCATCTCGCCCGAAGGGACCGTGATCGAGGCCAGGCTTGACAAGGGCAAGGGGCCCGTTGCAACCGTCTTGGTTCAACAGGGTACCTTGAGAAGGGGCGATATCGTCCAGACCGATTCGGCCTGGGGAAGAATCAGGGCCATGATAGACGACGCCGGGAACCAGACCGACGAGGCCGGCCCCAGTACGGCCGTCGAGGTGCTGGGTTTTTCGGCGGTGCCGCAACCGGGTGAGCTGTTCTCCGTCGCTCCCAGTGAAAAGGAAGCCCGCCAAGCGATCAGCGACAGGGAGGCCGCGAGAAAAGAGTCGGGTACCACCCCGTCGAGGAAGATAACTCTCGAGGAGATGTACGACCGGATGCAGATGGGGGAGACACCGGTTCTTCCAATTGTCCTCAAATGCGATGTCCAGGGTTCCCTCGAAGCCCTGAAGGCCTCCCTTAAAAAGATCGAGACCGACGAGGTGGGTATCCAGTTCGTCCATGGGGGCGTAGGGAGGATATCGGAGTCGGACGTGACGCTGGCTTCCGCCTCGAACGCCATAATCATAGGATTCAATGTAAGGCCCGCCCCCAATGCCAGGAGGATCGCCGAGGATGAAGGGGTCCAGATCAGGCTTTACAGTATCATCTACGACGTCATAGAGGATGTCCATGCCGCTCTTGAAGGCATGCTGGCGCCGACCCTTAGAGAGCACGTCCTGGGGCAGGCCGAAATCCGCGCGCTCTTCAGGGTGCCGAGGGCGGGGAAGGTCGCCGGCTGCTACGTGACCGAAGGCGTGATCAAGCGGGGGGCGAAGGTGAGGCTCATAAGGGAAGGCGTCGTTTTTTGGGAAGGGAGCCTCTCAGCTCTCAGGAGATTCAAGGATGATGCCAGGGAAGTATCGGCGGGATACGAATGCGGCATGAGCTTCTCGAACCAGCAGGATTTCCAGGAGGGCGACATCGTAGAAGCCTTTGAACTCGTCGAGGAAAGGAGAACCCTGGAAAGATGAGGGAACGGGCCGCCTTCTGCGGCATGCTGTTCGTTCACCTGAAGATACCCGAAGCCGCGAGCCTGAAGGACAGGAGACAGGTGACAAGGTCCATCCTTGAGAGGGCGCGGAACCGGTTCAACGTCTCCGCGGCCGACCTCGGTCCTGATGGTTCATGCCAGGACGGCCTCCTTGCTTTTTCCGCCCTCTCGTCCTCCCATCACGAAGCGGAAGAAAGGCTCGATTCGATAATACGGCTGGTCCGTTCGATGGAAGAAAAGGGAGACTTCTTTCTTGTCCGCGAGAAGAAAGAGGTAGAAGGACATGCCGTCTTTCAGGATTGAAAGGATAAACAGGGAGCTGCTCCGACGGATCTCAGACCTGATAAGGACTAGGATCAAGGATGATTCCCTGAGGGACGCCGTATTGTCGGAGGTCGTCTGCAGCAAGGACCTCTCCCACGCCAAGGTTTTCTTCAGGACCCTTACCCCGGGCAGCCGGGAAACAGTGGAGGTTTCCCTTAACAGGACGGCAGGGGTGTTGAGGTCGCTGCTTGGAAAGGGCATGCGCCTGAGGCAGGTGCCCGAACTTCACTTTGTTTACGACACCACCGAGGACCGAGCGCAGGCCATAGAGAACATACTCGACAGCCTGGGTCTCCGCGGGTGCGGGGAAGACGGGGAGGATGCCGGCCCTTGAAGGACCTCCGGCGAATGATCGATATCCTTGAAAGGGTCCCAGAGTGGGTCATCGTGGCCCACGAGAAGCCCGACGGTGATACGCTGGGTTGCGGGAGCGCCTTTTTCTTTCAAGGTGTCTCCCTAGGGAAGAAGTGCTCTTGGTTCGGCCCCGACCCCTTCCCGCGGGCTTACCGGTTCTTGCCCTTCCATGAAAGGTACATCGCGGCGGGATCCCTTGAAAGCAGGTTGCCTTCAGAGGACTTGGCCGTGATCGTGACGGACACGAGCAACCCCGATAGGACGCTCGGGGGGCTTCCATCCCCGGGGGACAGGGCTATCGTCCTTAATATCGATCACCACGGGGACAATACCAGGTTCGGTACCCTTAACTGGGTGGACGACCGGGCTTCCTCGGTCGGTTTGATGGTCTATGACCTTTTCATCGCGGCGCGGTGGGGTATCACCGTGGAAACGGCAGGGTCGCTCCTCACGGCCATCGCTACCGATACGGGTTTTTTCCGGTTCGCCTCGACCGACGAGAGGACCTTGAGGGTCGCCGCCTACCTGGTAGCGAAGGGGGCCGAACCTCACCGGCTCTACCAGGAGGTTTATGAAAACCGTTCCCTCGAGGGACTCCATCTTTGGGGCCGGGGACTTTCAAGGGCCACCCTTCACCTTGACGGCAGGGTCTGCGCCACCTACCTGGCGAAGGAAGACCTGTCCGCCTTGGGGGCATCTAGGGACGACACGGAGAACCTGGTCAACGCGCTTCTTTCCGTCAAGGGTGTGACCGTCGCCGCCCTTTTCCAGGAAGAGGAGGGAACCTGCCGCGTCAGCATCCGTACGAAGGAGCCCGTTAACGCCAGGGAGATAGCAGCCCTGTGGGGCGGCGGCGGCCATGAGCGGGCCTCGGGGTGCAAGATGGAGGACAACCCGGAAAGGTCGCTCGAGGCCTTTGTCACGAGGCTGGGGGATCTGGATGAGATCGGGCTTTCTGGTCATTGACAAGGCTCCGGGCACCAGGAGTTCCCAATGCGTGACCCGGGTGAAGAGGGTCCTGGGCGGAAAAGTGCGGGTCGGCCACGGGGGGACCCTGGACCAGTCGGCTTCCGGTGTCCTCGTCCTGCTGATCGGGAGAGCTACCAGGGCGTCCCGTTTCGTGATGATGCTGCCGAAGACCTACCTCGCCGTCGCTCGTCTCGGGGTAAGGACGGACACGGACGACCTTTCCGGCAAGGTGGCATCAGAGGAGGACCCCGGAGAGGTCGACGAGGAAAGCATCGACAGGGCCCTGTTCTCCCTTTACGGGTACCGGGACCAGACACCGCCGGTCTTCTCGGCCGTCAAGGTCAAGGGCAGGAGGGCCCATGCCCTGGCAAGGGAGGGCCTGGATGTGCGGCTTGCCGCTCGGCCGGTGCTGGTAACCTTTCTCGAGAGGACGGGGCCCATAAAGGCAGGGCGGGACGTGCCCTTGAGGATGGTCTGCCGACAGGGCACCTACGTCAGGAGCATCGTAAGGGACCTAGGCGAAACCCTGGGATGCGGCGCTGCCGTTTTAAGCCTCCGGAGGGAATCCCTTGGGCCTTTCGCCGCGTCCGAAGCGCTTCCCAGCGGCTACCTGGCCACGGCGGACGCTTCCTCCCTCGAGGGGAAGATTCTGCCCTTTTCATCTCTTTCCGGCAGTTTTACCTCCTACCAGGCCTCCCTCGCCGAGGAGGAGATGATCGTTTCAGGCAGCCCCCTGCCGTTGGGGAAACTGGCCCGAAGGGGCTGGGGCGAACACGGAACCGGAGGGTACGTCCTGATCTTCGGGAAGGGCGTGGTGTCCTTTGCCCGCGTCGTGCATGAAGACGGCGCCTGCCTGGCCAGGCCCGTCACCAATATAATCCTGGAAGGTCCGTAACCGATGATAGCCGTGGTTGGATCCTTTGACGGTTTCCACCTTGGGCACAGGAAGCTCTTCGAAGCCGCGGAAAACCTTTCGCGGGTCATGTCCGATTCCTGGTGCGTCGTGACCTTTTTTCCTCACCCACAGCTTGTTCTCGGCCAAAAAACTTTTTTGCCCCTTTTTACCGAGCCGGAAAAGGACATCCTCGGTAAATGCCTGGGGATTCCAGAAATCGTCAGGCTGGACTTTTCAAAGGACCTGGCCGGGATGGAACCCGATGACTTCCTGGGGTTCTTGGAGGACAGGCTTTTCATCAGGGGTCTCGTCGTCGGGGAGGACTTCCGTTTCGGCAGGGATCGGCGGGGCGGCGCCGTACTTTTGAAAGAGCTCGCTTCCCGGCGGGGGTGGGAGGTCGAGATCGTCCCCCCCGTGGCCACCCCTTCCGGGAGAAAGATCGGGAGCAGTTACATCAGAGAGCGCGTCATCAGGGGTGACCTGCCCCGGGCCTCCGCCGACCTCGGGCACCCCTTCATGATCAGGGGTCTTATCGTCCGCGGTGACGGAAGGGGCAGAACTATCGGCTTCCCGACGATAAACCTTTCACTCCCGGGGATAAAAGTAATACCGGCCAGGGGCGTTTACGCCGGGGGGGTCGCTTTCGGGAAGGATGCGCTCCCCGCCGCCGTCAACATCGGGCTGAACCCCACCTTCCCCGGCGAGGAAAGGCTCAGGTGCGAGGCCTATATCCCCGGCTTCAGGGGCGAACTCTACGGAAGAGAGGTTTCGCTTTTCCTTTTCCGGAGGCTCAGGATGGAAAAGGCCTTCCCCGCCGTCTCCCTGCTGGTGGAACAGATGAAGACCGACGTGAAGGATACCTTGACCCAATGGGAAGGAACGCGCGAAGGGACAAAAAGATTCATGGCCTGCTGCGGTTCCTGACGCCCTGGGTTTGCTCCCTGGCTCCCCGGGGCCGGCATTGAAGTTGGGATGATACCATGATAATATTACGGACGTTCAGCGACGGGCCTGTAGCTCAGAGGATAGAGCAACGGCCTCCTAAGCCGTAGGTCAGGCGTTCGAATCGCCTCAGGCCCGCCAGCCTTTTTTCGTCCCTGGAGAGCAGGGAAGGCTCTTTTTTGAAAAAACCTTGACAGGTCTCGAGGTGGGCTCCTTGGAGGACTGGGAAGCCAGGGCGGAAAGGATGGTCCTTTCCCAGATCGAGGCCAGGGGTATCAGGGACGAGAGGATCCTTGAAGCGTTCAGGAGCGTCCCGCGCCACCTTTTCGTCCCCGAAGGGCTCAGGAAATGGGCTTACGATGATAACCCCCTCCCCCTGGGAAACGGCCAGACCATATCCCAACCCTACATGGTTGCCTTGATGACGTCCCGGCTTGAGGTCGGTGCCGGGATGAAGGTCCTTGAAATAGGTACCGGGTCCGGGTACCAGGCGGCCATCCTCGCCAGGATGGGCGCCGACGTCCACTCCATGGAGAGGATAGCCTCCTTGGCAAGGTCCGCCTCCCTTCTCCTCGAGGAACTGGGCTTCCCGGTCAAGGTCCATCACGGGGATGGAAGGCTCGGCCTTCCCGAAGAAGCCCCTTTTGACCGTATCATTGTGACGGCAGTCGCCCCTTCAGTCCCTTCGGCCCTGATGGAGCAATGCGCCCTGAACGCGAGACTTGTCCTCCCGCTGGGTTTCCCGGACGGGACAGAACGGCTCCTGACGAGGATCAAGGAAGGGACGCGTTTCAGGGATGAATGGGGGGAGTACTGCCGTTTCGTCTCCCTCCTGGAAGGGACCGTCGATTGAAACCCTCACCCCCCGACCATGCGGCAGGTGATGAAGATCAGGATCCGCACCTTCGCGACGATGTTATTATCCGCAGCCCTGTTCATGGCCTGCGCCCCTGTATGGAACCTTGAGATCTCCAGCGGTGAAGGGGTCCTGCTTTCAAGCCCCATGCCGGTGGGATTCCCCTTCACGACGAGGTACATCCACTCCGTCGAAAAAACGCCCGTTGAGGACGATTACAGGGTGGTTGGCGGAATGATCTGGGCATGGGAGGAGCGGGTGGTCTCCCATAACGCCGGGCTGCCGGTAGTGACGCCAAGGAACGGCCGGCTCGTCTCCGACGGTGAATGGTTCCGGTTCCGGGGTGGAAGAAACCGTTGGGGCAGGTTTTACTACAGAGTAGGCGACGAAAGGCTCGGCAGGAACATCCTCCTGTTGCCCGGGAGATCTCCCGTATCTCATGAACTCTTCAGGTTTTTCCCGTCCCAAAGGATGGAATTTTCCATAGGGACCAGGCCTCTTTGGGAGGCGTTTTCAAAGGCCCGGCACCTGTGACGCGCCATGAGGGTGTGGTAGAATCGACCTGATTCTTTGACCTAAGGCCCCTTTTCGAGTAATAGACCGCTATATCCGCGACAGGGAGGGATCCTTTTGACCGATAAGACCGAAGAGACCGACCAGGGCAAACAGGACAGCATCGGGACGGTAGAAGAACAGATCGACCTTGACGAGCTCAGGAGGCGCTTCGACACCGAGGCGAGGACCAGGGTCCTTTCGGGGTGGGAAGCAAAACTGGTCCTGCTGGTGGCCGTCGCCCTGTCCATTTTCCACTTTTACACCTCGGGGTTCGGGCTTCTACTGGCGATCAAGCAAAGGGCGGTTCACCTCGCCCTTGTCCTTTTCATGGTCTACATGCTCTACCCCGTTTCGGAAAAAGCGCGCAAGGATTCCGTCCCCTGGTACGATTATGTCCTGGGCGGCGTCGCCGCTTACGTCGTCTTTTACCATGTGATCTATTTCAACGAAATCGTGATGAGGGCCGGGCTCCCGACGACGATGGATATAACCGTGGGTTTGCTGGGCATCCTTCTTTTGCTGGAGGCCACCAGGAGGGTTTCCAACCCCGTGCTGCCCGGTATCGCCATATTTTTTCTCTTTTACTGCTACTTCGGCAGGCACTTCCCTTCCCTTTTCGCTCACAGGGGGTTCAATATAACGAGGATCATCAACCACATGTACATGGGTACCGAGGGGGTGTTTGGGACACCCCTGGGTGTTTCCTCGACCTTCGTCTTCATGTTCATCCTTTTCGGCTCCTTCCTGGAGCAGACGGGTATGGGGCGTTTCATCATAGACCTTTCCATGGCCCTGGCGGGGGGTTCTACCGGGGGGCCGGCGAAGGTGGCCGTTTTGAGTTCGGGGTTGATGGGTACCGTTTCGGGTTCGTCGGTGGCAAACGTTTGTACCACGGGGATGTTCACCATCCCCCTCATGAAAAGCGTCGGCTACGAACCTTACTTTGCCGGGGCCGTTGAGGCCGTCGCCTCCACCGGGGGGCAGATCATGCCACCCGTCATGGGAGCGGCGGCGTTCATCATGGCGGAGTTCCTCGGTATACCCTATATCCAGGTGGCCCTCGCGGCCGTCGTCCCCGCGTTGCTTTATTATTTCGCGGTCATGGTGCAGGTTCACATTGAAGCGACCCGGCTGGGTTTGAGAGGACTTCCCCGGGAAAGACTGCCCAAGGTGCTGCCCCTGCTGAAAAAGAAGGGGCACCTCTTGATACCCCTTGGCGCGATAATCTATTTCCTTCTCGCCGGTTATACCCCCTTGAAGGCTGCCTACTACGGCATTATCGCAACCCTGGTCGTGTCCTTTCTGAACAAGGAGACCAGGGTTACCATCCCCAAGCTCATCGAGGCCTTGGATTCAGGGGCGAGGGGAGCCCTGGGAGTGGCCTGCGCCTGCGGGACCGTGGGGATAGTGGTGGGGACCGCCACCCTGACCGGATTGGGGCTTCGCATCGCCAGCGCCATCATCACCCTCTCCGGGGGGATACTGATCGTCTCGCTGCTGTTGACCATGGTGGCCTGCATCCTGCTCGGCGCTGGGCTCCCGACGACGGCCAACTTCATAGTCACAAGCACGATGGCCGCACCGGCCCTGCTGCAGTTGGGCGTGGCCCCAATGGCGGCCTACATGTTCGTGCTTTATTTCGGGATCGCCGCTGACCTGAGCCCGCCGGTAGCTTTGGCCGCCTATGCCGGGGCGGGTATCGCGGGGGCGGACCCGATGAAGACGGGTTGGACCGCCATAAAACTGGCCTTGGCGGGTTTCCTTGTGCCCTACATCTATGTCTTCAACCCCATGCTCGTCCTTGTTGACTTTGAGGCCCTTCCTTTTATCATGTCCATAGGCACCGCGTTGCTGGGAGTGTTCCTCCTTGGCATGGGCACCATCGGTTTTTACAAGACCAGGATGCCCTTCTGGGTCAGGGTCCTGGCCATGGGGGGGGCCCTCGGACTCCTGGTGCCGGGGATAAGATCGGACTCCATTGGGCTGGCCGTGCTGCTTTTCGTGCATTTCTTCCAGACGGCTCGATCAAAGAAAGAGGCATTGATGACGAAAACAGCCTAGGGTGGGCATGGCACCGGTGATCCTGGGCCGAGTATCCCGATCGTCGGTGAGGCCGCCGGCTCGACCTGGCGGCCTTTTTGAATAAAGAAGGAGGCGTACAGCCCGTGTCAACCGATTACAAGAACACCTTGAACCTGCCCGATACTTCTTTCCCCATGCGGGCCAACCTGGTCAAGAAGGAACCCGGGATCATTGCTTTCTGGGAGGAGAAGGGGGTCTACCGTACACTGATGGCCGTGAGGGAGGGGGCGGTCAAATTCGTCCTTCACGACGGCCCCCCCTATGCCAACGGGAACATCCATATCGGGACGGCTTTTAACAAGATCCTCAAGGACTTTGTACCGAAATACAAGTGGATGACGGGCTTCCAGTCTCCCTATGTTCCCGGTTGGGACACCCATGGCCTGCCCATAGAACTCAAGGTTCTCAAGGAGATCGGGCAATCGAAGGAGACCATCGATCCCGTGGAATTGAGGCAGCAATGTATGAGTTACGCCGAAAAGTATATCGATATCCAGAGGTCGGAGTTCAAAAGGCTTGGAGTGCTTGGAGATTGGGAGAACCCCTACATAACCTTCAAGCCGGAGTACGAGGCCGCCCAGATAGGCGTCTTCGCCGACATGGTGGAAAAGGGCCTCGTGTACAAGGGGCGCAAGCCAGTGTTCTGGTGCATAGATTGCCAAACGGCCCTCGCTGCTGCGGAGATAGAGTACGAGGACGAAACCTCGCCCTCGGTCTACGTGGCCTACCCCCTGGTCACTTCGGGCAACAGCGCGGTGCAGGAGGCTATCGGCGGGAAGGAAGTATACGTTGTGGTCTGGACCACCACTCCCTGGACCCTCCCCGCAAGCCTTGCCGTGGCGATCAATCCTGATTTCGACTACGCCTTCATCCCCGCCCGGGACGGTAGGGTCTTCATCATGGCCAAAGCCCTCAAGGGGAAGGTCGCGTCCGTGATGGGCCTCGAACTTGGGGAACCCCTCCTCACCGTAAAAGGACGGGACCTAGCCAAGGCCCGCGCCCTGCATCCCTTTTACGACGACAGGGAGATAATCTTCGCCCTCGCCGAATACGTCGGCCTCGACCAGGGGACCGGCTGTGTCCATACGGCCCCGGGCCATGGCGCCGAAGACTTCGAGACGGGCATACGGTACGGCCTGGACATACTAAACCCCGTAGATGACAAGGGTTATTTCCTTCCCGGTACGGAACTCGTGGGGGGCCTTTCCCTTGAAGAGGGTTCCGAAAAGGTCCTGGCCGTCTTGAAGGAAAGGGGGAGGCTTCTCGGCAGCGGAAGGATCACCCACTCCTACCCCCATTGCTGGAGGTGCAAGAAGCCCGTTATTTTCAGGGCCACCGAACAGTGGTTCGTGGCGGTCAACGCTTTCAAGGAGAATACCCTGGAACAGATCGACCGTGTCAGGTGGATACCCGAGTGGGGCAAGGAAAGGATCGCCAATATGGTCAAGGAGCGATCGGACTGGTGCATAAGCAGGCAGAGGATCTGGGGGGTCCCGATACCGGCTTTTTACTGCGAAAACTGCGGCGGCCTGGTGGCCGACCCCGCCAGGATCAGGAAGGTCCAGGACCTGTTCCGCAGGGAGGGTTCCAACAGCTGGTGGCGCCTCTCGCCGGGACAGATCCTCGGAGAACTGGCTTTTTGCCCCCACTGCGGAAGCCGCGAACTCAGGAAAGAATCGGACATAATGGACGTCTGGTTTGATTCAGGTTGCAGCCAAGCGGCGGTGCTGGCTTCCCGGAAGGACCTCAAGTGGCCCGCCGACCTCTACCTCGAGGGAAGCGACCAGCACAGGGGCTATTTCCAGACCTCCCTCCTGACCTCGGTGGCCACGACGGGGAGGGCGCCCTACGACATGGTCCTCACCCATGGTTTCATCGTTGACGGTGAGGGGAGAAAGATGTCCAAATCCCTGGGTAATGTCATCGCTCCCCAGGAGATCATCGAGAAGTACGGCGCGGACATCCTGCGCCTTTGGGTCGCCTCCACCGATTACAGGAACGATATAAGGATCTCGGAACAGATACTGTCCAACCTCGTGGAGTCCTACAGGAGGATCAGGAACACCGCCCGGTTCCTCCTGGGCAACCTCAAGGACTTCGATCCTAGAAAGGACCTGGTGCCTTTCGCGAAGATGCCGGAACTGGAGCGGTGGATCCTTTCCCGCTTACAGGCCTTGATAAGGAAGGCGACCAGGGGCTACGATGAGTTCGAGTTCCACGTGCCCGCCTACATGATCCATCATTTCTGCGTGAACGAGTTGAGTGCCATCTATCTCGACGTCCGCAAAGACCGGCTCTACGCGGAAGACCGCGCCGGTGAAGCGAGGAGAAGCTGCCAGACGGCCCTGTGGGCAATACTTCGCGCCTTGACGGAGATGCTGGCCCCGGTGCTGAGCTTTACCTCGGAGGAGGTATGGCAGGAGATGAGGAACCTGGACCCCTCCATTCCGGAGAGCGTCTTTCTTTCCCACTGGCCCGGTGTTGACGAGACCCTTATCGATGAAGAGCTGGACAGCCGCTGGGAAAGGATCCTGGAACAAAGGGGGGCCCTATCGAGGGCCCTCGAGGCGGCAAGGACCAACGGGGTGATCGGCCACTCCCTCGACGCGCAGGTCGAGATCTTAAGGGGCGAAACCGTGGAGGACCCGGCGGGGCTTCTGCCCGAAAAGGAATGGGCGACCCTGTCGATAGTATCCTCCTTGCGCGTCGTAGGGTCCTTCGGCGAAGTCGGCTTCTCGTGGAAGGACCTGGAGACGGGGATGGAATTCAATATCAGGAAAGCACCGGGAGAGAAATGCCCAAGGTGCTGGAGATGGGCTCCGGAAGTGCCGGAGCGCGGCGTCTGCGAACGGTGCCAGGGTGTCCTGGAACGAATGAACGGCTCGAGTTAAGCGAAGGCGCCAGGGTGGATGGGACATGGATGAAGAGGAGACCCTTTCGCTGGTCGTAGGTGAGGACCTGGATGGCGAGAGGCTCGATGTCTTCCTGACATGGAAGCTCGACAGGACCAGGTCCCAGGTCCAGGCGCTCATCAGGGACGGGAAGGTGAGGCTCGAACAGGGCCGGAGGGCCAGGTCGTCGATGGTGGTCCGCAGCGGCATGGGTATCAGCGTATCCTTGGAGCCAAGGCCCACCCGGGAGCTTATACCGGAGCCGGTCTTTTTCGGGGTGGTATGGGAGGATGAGGACATCCTGGTCGTGGATAAACCCTCGGGCCTCATCGTCCACCCCTCTCCCGGTCATTGGAGGGGCACCCTGGTCCACGGCCTGCTGGACAAATTCCCCGAGATAGCGGGGTCGGGAACGCCGGGACGGCCTGGAATAGTCCACCGCCTGGACGCGTCTACATCAGGCCTGATGGTGGTCGCCCGGAACGACCGCTCCTTCGATATCCTGACCAGGGCTTTCCAGGAACGGCGGGTCAGGAAGGAGTACCTGGCCCTGGTCTGGGGTGTTCCCAAAAAAACCCGTGGAAAGATTGACCTGCCCATCGGGAGAAACCCCAGGAACCGTTACAGGATGGCCGTCATTTCTTCAGGGAAAAGCGCCGTCACCGAATACTCGGTCCTCTGGAGCAGGAGTGGTTTTTCATTGGTGAGGTGTCGCCTGGTGACTGGGAGGACTCACCAGATCAGGGTCCACATGAAGCACATAGGTTGCCCCCTGGTAGGGGATCAGCTATACGCTCCCAGGAGAAAGACACCCCACGGGTTGGATCGACTCTTCCTGCATTCCTGGATCCTCGGATTCGACCACCCCAGGAGCGGGGAGCCCTTGCTCTTCAGGTCTTTTCTTCACCAGGAGTTGAGGTCTTTCCTTGGAGAAGCCTCGCCCAGAGACCGGGAGAGACCGTGATGGTGCGAGCCTTCGAATAGGTGACTTCCGAGATCGTCCCCGGGATGGGCCTCACGTGTTTCCGCCTGGTGTAGTCCACGGCGACGGCCAGGGACTCGGAGGAACGACCGTAATAAGCGGCCAGGGAGGAGGCAAATTCGATGACTTCCCCCGGGGGCGCCGCTTTTCCAGGCAGCCTCACTACGACATGGGCCCCGGGGATGTTCCTGGCGTGGAACCAGAGGTCTTCCGGTGATGAGAGGACGAAGGTCACCTTCCTGTTGGCCTTCCGGTTTGTCCCGGCCAGCACCTTGAAACCCCTGAAGTTGAATTCCTTCACGGGTCCGCTACCCCTCCTCGGTAACGGGGGGTAGGCCGTCGCCTTCAACTCGTCTTTCAAAATACGGATTTCCGCCATGGTCCGAGTTTCGGCCAACCGCGAAAGGAACTCCGACAGCGCTCTTTTTGAGGACTCCACCCTTTCCGACCGGGCGGCAAGGTCCCCGCCGTCGAGCCGGCTTTTACGGTACTTGCGGTAGTAGTCCTGGGCGTTGCGGGCGACGGTCAGGGCGGGGTCCAGTTTTATTTCGACCTCCAGGTATCCTTCTTCCGTCCAGAAGGGCAGGGTCACCTTCCCTGCCCCCTTGGGAATCCTTTGGGAATGGGCGAGCAGAAGGTCACCGGCCCTCTTGTATTCCATCGCTTTCAGGGCCAGGGCGGCCCGGTCGGCCATTCCCCTTTCGATCGCTTTTATCCTCTTGATCTTCCCTTGGATCTCCTTTTCCAGGAGTACGATCTCTGACCGAAGCCTTGAACGGACCAGCGGCAAGAGGTGGCGCTCCCTCAAAAGAGACAGGATCTCCCTCCCGGCGGCGACAGGCTCCCCGAGAAGGGTGCCGAAGCAGGATAATTCACCTCCGAGCTCCTGCAAAAGGCATTGCTCCGGAAGGGGTCCCCCGCGCCCGTGTTCTCTTCCAGGCAAAAGGAGGTCTTCCCAAGTGCCGCTGCTGAGAAGGTGCCACTTGTCCCGAAGGAATGCCGCCAGTTTTCCGCCCATCTTCGGCATTACCGCCAGGGAATAATATAAATCGGGACCTTCGGCACCCCGGGCGGGGAGTTCAGCGAAGGGGCGCTCCGGAGGTTTATAAGGTGTTCCCGGGAGCCTCGAAGAGCCGTGGGACCCCGAAGGACCGGTGGCAATGATGAGACCATCGCCGCCCAGCAGGACAAGGTCGTTGTGTTTGCCCGTAAATTCACACAGGAGCAGCTTTTCAGCGGTGATCCCCGCGGCAATGCCCCTGGCGAAGTTGAGCATTATGATCCTGTCGTTCCGTAACCTTGTGACGCCTGCCAGTGTGGATCCGACGATGTGTTTTTTGAGGAGGGGATTCAGTGGGGACTTCACCCGTTCCGAAAGGAGCAACTCGTCGATGTCCTCCTTCGCGGCGGCACAGACCGAGGTAAAGGGTTCCTTCCAGCGCATGTAAAGGCCTTCGATGGCACGGCCGAAGAAGAGAGATGCCCATCCGTCGCCGCTTTCGGCCCCGGTGCAACGTTTGCCCAGGAACCCGTCCCTAATGGAGTCGACAATAAGGTCGAATAACTCCGGTTGCAGGATCGTGGAGCCCCCCTTTCGCCAGGTCTTCGCCTTCGGCCCTTCATGATGACGATTATATTCCAGACCCGGTGAATCCTGTCCACCAGGGCGGCCCTCGCGCCCCGCCCACAAGCCCTTCGTCTTGACAACAATACGTTCCAACTCTAGAATTGTCGCCGTCACTCGAGGAAGGGGCTGTGGCGCAGCGGGAGCGCGCTTCCTTCGCACGGAAGAGGCCGGGGGTTCGATTCCCCCCAGCTCCACCAGGTTATTAATGCTTTCCGGCACCTTTTTGACATTTCGGGGCGTAGCGCAGTCTGGTTAGCGCACCTGCTTTGGGAGCAGGGGGTCGAAGGTTCGAATCCTTTCGCCCCGACCAACAGAATGCCGGGAAGTGCTTTGCGGGAATAGCTCAGTTGGCAGAGCGACGGCCTTCCAAGCCGTAGGTCGCGGGTTCGAATCCCGTTTCCCGCTCCAGTTTGCCAAAAGAGGACTGATGCGCTTGTAGCTCAGTTGGATAGAGCAACGGACTTCTAATCCGTAGGTCGCGGGTTCGAATCCTGCCAAGCGCGCCATTGCCCTTTTTGACATGTGGTGGGCGTAGCTCAATTGGTCAGAGCGCTGGACTGTGGCTCCAGAGGTTGGGGGTTCGATTCCCCTCGCTCACCCCATTTTTGGGGATCGTTGCGCCCGTAGCTCAGTGGACAGAGCGGCGGACTTCGGATCCGCTGGTCGCGGGTTCGAATCCTGCCGGGCGCGCCAGTCAAGGGAGAAGAGATATAGGGGCCATTAGCTCAACTGGCAGAGCACCTGACTCTTAATCAGGGGGTTACAGGTTCGATTCCTGTATGGCCCACCAGATATCTCCGTTTTTTGGTCTATAATGTTGGCAAGTGGGTCATTAGCTCAACTGGCAGAGCACCTGACTCTTAATCAGGGGGTTACAGGTTCGATTCCTGTATGACCCACCAAGATCTTTGCGAGAGTGGTGGAATTGGCATACACGCTGGACTTAGGATCCAGTGCCTTTACGGCATAGGGGTTCGAGTCCCCTCTCTCGCACCATTTTTCATGATTGGCCTCTGTTCATTGTTTTTCCCTCAGGGAACCCCTTGGAGCGCCAAGGGGTTCCTGTTGTTTCAAATAATCGTCCTCCGGCAGAAGGCCGGCAAGGGGAAGGGGTTGTAGACTGTTGCGGTCAGAGATCGTTTCGCAGGAGAAGAACATAACAAGCATCAAGGTCGTGATCGGGGAGAAGGATTTCCAGTCCAGGGTTGAGAGGACCCTGGAAGACATGAGGTCCAAGGCCAACATCAAAGGTTTCAGGAAAGGGCATGTTCCCCGGAAGGTGCTCCAGATGCACCTGGGAATGAAGACCATAATGACTGAAGCTCTTGAAAAGATGATCCCCGACGTTATTGATAATGTCGTCAAGGAGTACGAACTGGACCTGATCTCGGAACCCTCCGTAGATGTGGACAACCTTGTCGAGGGGGAACCTGTGGTGATGACCTTCGTCTTCGAGACCAGGCCCGAGGTCATTCTTCCAGAGCTGGACACTCTTCAAGTGACCAGGAAGAACGTTGCGGTCACTTCCGACATGGTCGAAGAGGCCATATCCTCCTTGCGCGATAACGCCTCGGAGAGGGAACCCGTCACCGACAGGCCATCGATGGAGGGTGACCTCCTGGAGGTCGTGTACGACCTGGCCCTCTTCGAGGAAAAAACCAGTGAAGCACCCAAGGAGAGCGATAGGCAGAAGTCGGTGGTGGAGTTGAGCAGGGAGGCCCTCCCCGAAGAGCTTTTTTCCGCGCTTTTGGATAGGGTCCCCGGTGACAGGATCGAGGTCGATGTCAGGGTATCTCCCGAGGATGACGGCGACAAAAGGACGTTGCGCTACAAGATCGAGGTCCTCTCCGTGGCCCGAAAGATCCTGCCGGAGATGTCCGGGCCCTTCTTTGAGAAAGTCGTCGGTGAGTCGGACCTGGATGAAGAGGGTTTCCGCGTGAAGATCAGTGAGAAACTGCAGGAGAATCTTCTCGCCGAAAGCCTGCAAAGGGCCGAGAGGGAAGCCCTCGACCTTTTGGTCCAGCGATCCCAGGTCGATGTACCCGACAGCCTGGTCCAGAGGCATAAGACCAGGATCCTCAAGAACCTGCACGAAAACGTAAGTAGAAAGACCGGAAAGACCTTCGAAGAGTACGTCGCTCAAGAGGGGCTGGAAGGGGAAAAGTTGGAGGCGGAAGCGGTCGGGGGGGCCGAAGAGGAGGTCCGGAGGTCCCTGGTCATGGACGCCCTGGCCGAAATGGAGATGATCCAAGTGGTCGAAAGCGACCTCGAAGACGAGTTCGGCGAAATGGCCCGTTCCTTCAATATTGACAGGGATAAAATAAAAGGGTTCTTCTTGAAAAATCCCGATGACCTTGCCGACCTGCGACACCGGGTCAGGATGAAGAAGGCGGTCAAAAGGCTGATGGAAAAAGTGGCCGTCAAGGAGGGGACTTTGGAGAGTACCTTCGATGGGACAGGAGAGACGGAAACCGAAAAGGAGGGATCCTGATGCTGATTCCGATGGTCATTGAACAGACCGGCAGGGGGGAGAGGGCCTATGATATTTATAGCCGGCTCCTGAAGGACAGGATAATTTTCATTGGTGAAACCATCGACGATCACCTGTCAAACCTGGTGGTCGCCCAGCTCCTCTTCCTGGAGAGCGACAACCCCGACAAGGACGTCAACGTTTATATCAACAGCCCCGGCGGTATCATCACATCGGGCCTGGCCATCTACGATACGATGCAGTACATCAAGTGCCCCGTCTCGACCATATGCGTGGGACAGGCGGCCAGCATGGCGGCGGTCCTGTTGGCTGGAGGCGATGCCGGCAAGAGGATCGCGCTCCCCAGTTCAAGGATCATGCTTCATCAACCCCTGGGCGGAGCCCAGGGACAGGCGATCGATATCCAGATCCACGCCCGGGAGATCATGAGGCTCAAGGACAGGATCCACGAGATCCTTGTAAAGCACACCGGCAGAACGGAGAAGGAGATCGAGGCCGATACGGACCGCGATTTTTACATGTCCGCCGAAGAAGCCCTCAACTACGGGATAATCGACAAGGTCATCGCCGAAAGGTAAAGGGCCTTTTTTAAACCGGTTCGGCGATTCATAATTGAAGGGAGCGCCTGGATAGGGCTCCCTTCAATGTTCAAAAACGTCCCTTTTGCAGTAACATAGACCTGGAAGGGATAAAGAAAGGGACAGTAGGGCAAAGAGCAAGGAGGGATATTCGTGTCCCAGAGCGGCGGCAACGGTGTCAAAGGTGCGAGGAAGGAGGCCAAGTGCTCCTTCTGCGGCAAAAGACAGGGAGAGGTACTAAAACTGATAGCAGGCCCCGGGGTCTATATCTGCAACGAATGCGTCAACCTCTGCAACCTGATAATAAAGGAAGACGAAGAGCCCCCCGTCCAGGTTGACGTAGCGAGGGAACTCAAGGACCTGCCCAAACCCAAGGAAATAAAGTCGGCCCTTGACCAATACGTCATAGGCCAGGAGCAGGCAAAAAAAGTGGTCTCCGTGGCCGTCTATAACCACTATAAACGGATCGCCTGCCCGGTCGATGAGGACGATGTGGAGTTGCAAAAGAGCAATGTCCTCCTGATCGGCCCGACCGGGTCGGGCAAGACGCTGATCGCCGAGACCCTGGCGAGGACGATAAAGGTCCCCTTCGCCATGGCCGACGCGACTACGCTGACCGAGGCGGGTTACGTCGGGGAGGACGTGGAGAATATACTCGTGAGGCTTCTCCAGGCCGCCGATTACGATGTACCCGCCGCGGAGAAGGGGATCATCTATGTCGACGAAATAGACAAGATCGGCCGGAAATCCGAATCGGTCTCCATCACGAGAGACGTCTCAGGGGAAGGCGTCCAGCAGGCCCTGCTGAGGTTACTCGAGGGCACCGAGGCGAACGTTCCCCCCAAGGGCGGCAGGAAGCACCCCCACCAGGAGTTCATCCAGATGAACACCAGTAATATCCTGTTCATTTGCGGGGGGGCCTTTGAGGGGCTGGAGTCCATCATTTCGCGGAGGATCAACAGGAAGATCATCGGTTTCGGGGGCCAGGTCCCCAGGAACGATAAGAAAGACCGTTACAGGGTACTGAAGGAAGTCCAGCCCGACGACCTGATGACCTTTGGGTTCATCCCGGAATTCGTCGGGAGGATACCGGTAACAGCGGCCCTGGAGGGCCTGGATGAAGAGGCGATGGTCAGGATACTGACGGAGCCAAAGAACGCCCTGGTCAAGCAGTACCAGAAGGCCTTCAGGATGGAGAAGGTGGAACTGGAATTCACCTCCGAGGCCCTCAAGGCCATCGCCAGGAAGGCCTGTGAGCGGGATACCGGCGCTCGCGCACTGAGGACCATCATGGAGTCAACGATGCTTGACCTGATGTACGAACTCCCTTCGCGGACGAACGGCCTTTCCAGGGTAGTCGTCACCCAGGAAATGATCGACGGGAAGGGGCTTCCGATCCTCGATTTTACCAAGGATGGGGAGGTAGCCTAGTTGCCTTATTTAGTAGAGGGCCCCGTAAAAAATGTGCCGCTTCTCCCCGTCAGGGACCTGGTCCTTTTCCCGGGGGTGATAGTGCCGCTCTTCGTTGGGAGGCCCCGGTCGCTCAAGGCCCTCGAGGAAGCCATGCTCCACGAGAAGACCGTCCTCGTGGTGGCCCAGAAGGATATGAACGTGGAAGACCCCGAACCGGAGGATCTTTTCGAAGTTGGGACCATCACGACGGTCCTGCAGATGCTGAGGCTTCCCGACGGGACGACAAAGGTCCTGGTCGAGGGGGTGTCAAGAGCTTCCATTCTCGAGGTCGAGTTGGATCGGGACACCTTCTTCGCAAAGACCGAAGCCCTGGTAACCCCCCAACCCCTGAGAGGGCCGGAGATCGAAGCCCTGAAAAGGACCCTCCTGGCGCAGTTCGACAAGTATGTGACCCTCCACCCTAAGATTCCCCTGGAGGTGTTGATGTCGGTCACGGCCGTGGAAGACCCCGGCCAGGTTTCTGACCTGGTGGCATCGCACCTTACGGTTCGTATCCAGGAAAGGCAGCAACTCCTCGAGACCTGGGATGTATCGAAGCGCCTGGAGATGATGATCAGGATCCTCCTGAGGGAGATCGAACTGCTCGAGATGGAGAGGTCCATTCATGACAGGGTCAGGCAGGAGCTTGAAAAGGGTCAGAAGGAATATTACCTTAGGGAACAGTTGAAGGTCATCCAGGATGAATTGGGCCAGAGCGACGAGTTCTCGGAGATCGACAACCTCCGCGAGGAGATCCACCGATCGAAAATGCCCGATGAGGTCAGGAAAAAGGCCCTCCATGAACTGGACCGGCTGACCAAGATGCCCTCCATGTCGGCGGAAGCCACGGTGGTGAGGACCTATCTGGACTGGATAACGAACCTCCCCTGGGGGAAGAGGACCCGGGAGAGGATGGACGTGATCCTTGCTGAAAAGGTCCTAAACGAGGACCACTATGCCCTTGAAGAAGCAAAGGAGAGGATCCTGGAGTACCTTGCCGTAAGGAAACATGCCAAGGGGAGGTTGAAGGGGCAGGTCCTCTGTTTCGCCGGCCCCCCGGGCGTCGGTAAGACTTCCCTGGGGCGCTCGATCGCCAGGGCGACGGGAAGAAAGTTCGTGAATATGTCCCTGGGAGGGATCAGAGACGAGGCTGAGATCCGCGGACACCGGAGGACCTATATCGGGGCACTGCCCGGGAGGATAATCCAGAAGCTCAGGCAGGCTGGGACGTGCAACCCGGTGATGCTCCTAGACGAGGTCGACAAGATCGGCCAGGACTTCCGCGGCGACCCCGCCGCGGCGCTCCTGGAGGTGCTGGACCCGGAGCAGAACGACAGCTTCACCGACCATTTTCTGGAAGTGCCCTTCGACTTGGGGAATGTCCTTTTCATCACCACGGCGAATACGACCCACACCGTTCCCAAGCCGTTACTGGACCGGATGGAGGTCATCCGGTTACCGGGCTACGTGACGGAGGAGAAACTGCAGATCGCCGAGAAACACCTCATTCCCAAGGTCCTCTACGAGCACGGGCTCAAGGGGGGTCAGATAAGGCTCACTTCCGCCTCGGTCAAGAAGATCATCTCGGAGTACACGAGGGAAGCCGGGGTCAGGGAACTGGAGAGACAGATCTCCAAGGTGACCAGGAAGATCACGCGCAAGATCGTGGAATCGGAAGAAAAAGGCGGGACGGGCCAAAAAGCAGACCTTCACCGTGACGCTCCCTCGAGCCTGCTACCCCTTCCTCGGTGTGCCGCGCCATGCCGGGGAGTCCACCTCCCCGCCTCGGACCCGGTAGGGGCTTCGGTCGGCTTGGCATGGACAGAAACGGCGGTGACATCCTCGTGATTGAACGTCCGCATCCCCGGAAAGGGAGGCATCGTCCTTACGGGGAACCTGGGGGAGATAATGCGGAATCAGGGCAAACAGCCCTGGGGATACCTCAAGCCTCACGGGGAGGAACTGGGCATATCCGCCATAGATTGGGACAAGACCGATATCCACGTTCACGTTCCGGAAGGAGCCATACCGAAGGACGGACCCTCCGCGGGCATCACGCTGGCCGTTTCGATCTATTCCGCCCTGTCTCGGAAACCGGTGCGTAACGATATCGCTATGACCGGGGAGGTTACCTTGAGGGGCGACGTCCTGCCCGTGGGTGGGATCAGGGAAAAGGTGCTGGCCGCCAAAAGGTACGGGTTCAAGAGGGTAATACTTCCCGAAGGCAACCGCCTTGAGGCGGGGGAGATGCCCCGCTGGGTTCTGAAAGGGCTAGAACTGGTCTTCGTCAGCGACCTTGAAGAGGTTTTCCGTCGTTCCATGTCTAGAGAGAAGGACGATGGCGGGCAATAGAAGGAAAAGGTGGGAAGCAGCCCTGGCCGCGACCTGTTTCACAGAGCGGCAATTCCCGCCCGCCCAGGGGCTGGAGGTCGCTTTGGCAGGCAGGTCCAACGTGGGGAAATCCACCTTCATCAACGGGTTGATACGAAAACCCCTTGCCCGGGTAAGCGGAACGCCAGGGAAGACCCGCAGCGTAAACTTCTATAGGGTGAACTTCGGAAAAGGCTTTACCCTCGTAGACCTTCCCGGATTCGGCTTTGCCAGCAGGAGCCGCTCCGAACGGGCTTCCTGGGCCAGGCTCATTGAAGAATTCATTACCCGGAGGGAAAGCCTCGCTCTCCTCGTTCACCTTGTTGATTTCAGGCATGGTTTCCTGGAAAATGACAGGATACTCCAGGAGTGGGCTACGGGTCACGGGGTTCCCGTCCAGGTGGTCTTCACCAAGATCGACAAGGTCCCCAAGAGTAGATGGACCCCATTGCTGAAGAAATACTCGGCCCCGCCGGCATCGTCCGTGGCCGAACCCTTCCTCGTTTCCATGGAGAAGGGGTGGGGAGTGGAAGAGTTCATGTTTTTCCTTGAATCCTACCTGGAAGAGGCCGGGTCACCCCGGCGCGGGGGTGACCGCAACGGGGCAGGGGCGAAGGTTCGCTTTTTACACGACGCCTGAACGAACAAGGAGGCTTCATCATGACACCACCCAAGGGAACGCTCGGTAAATCCTACGACCCCGCGCCGATCGAGGGCAAATGGTACCAGGCCTGGAATGAGAGAGGACTGTTCAAGGGGATCGCGAACAGCGAGAAACCCCATTTCAGCGTGGTGATTCCGCCCCCGAACGTGACGGGTTCACTCCACATGGGGCATGCCCTCAACAATACCCTCCAGGATATTTCCTGCCGATTCATGAGGATGGCCGGTTTCAACGTGCTCTGGCTTCCAGGGACGGACCACGCCGGCATAGCGACCCAGAACGTGGTCGAGAAATCCCTGGCCTCCCGGGGAGTGTCGAGACATGACCTGGGGAGGGAAAAGTTCGTTGAAAAGGTCTGGGAATGGAAGAAAGAATACGGCGACAGGATAATAAACCAGCTGAAACGCCTTGGGGCTTCCTGCGATTGGGAAAGGGAGCGCTTCACGATGGACGAGGGGCTCTCGAGGGCGGTCAGGGCTGTTTTCGTAAGGCTTTACAAGGAGAACCTCATTTACAAGGGGAGTTACATCGTGAACTGGTGCCCCCGATGCCTCACGGCCTTGTCGGACCTGGAGGTTGAACACCGTGATGAAAGGGGCACCCTTTTTTACGTGCGGTATCCCCTTGTTGACGGCAACGGATACATTACAGTCGCTACCACGCGCCCCGAGACTATCCTCGGCGACGTGGCGGTGGCAGTCCACCCCCGCGACGAAAGGCACAGAGGGATCGCGGGGAGAAAAGCGGTAGTCCCCGTGACGGACAGGATCGTGCCCATTGTCGAGGATATGATGGTCGACCCCGGTTTCGGCACGGGCCTCGTCAAGATCACCCCGGCCCATGACCCGAACGACTTTCTCGTAGGGCAGAGGCACGGCCTTGAAACGATCCAGGTGATAGACGAAAAAGGCTGCATGAGCCCCGAGGCGGGGCCGCTCTTCGAGGGGTTGGAAAGGGCCGAGGCCAGGAAAAAGATGGTCTCCCTGTTGAAGGAAAAGGGCCTTCTCGAGAGGACGGAGGAACACGACCACGCGATAGGGCATTGCTACCGATGCGGGACGGTCATTGAGCCCTACCTCTCGGAGCAATGGTTCGTCAAGATGGCACCCCTTGCCGCCCCGGGAATAGACGCAGTTCGGGACGGCAGGATAAGAATAATCCCCGAACAATGGGTGGGGACATACAACAACTGGATGGAAAATATCCGGGACTGGTGCATATCGAGGCAGTTGTGGTGGGGCCACAGGATTCCCGCCTGGTACTGTGACGATTGCGGCCATGTCACCGTTTCAGAAGTAGACCCCGACCGGTGCGAATGCTGCGGCGGGGGCAATATCCACCAGGATGAAGACGTCCTCGACACCTGGTTCAGCAGCGCCCTCTGGCCCTTCTCGACCCTGGGTTGGCCTGACGACACGGAGGACCTGAAAACCTTTTATCCCACGAGCCTGCTCGTGACGGGGTTTGACATCCTTTTCTTCTGGGTCGCCCGAATGATAATGATGGGGCTCAAGTTCATGGGCGAGGAACCCTTCAGCGAAACTTATATTCACGCCCTCGTAAGGGACGAGCAGGGTCAGAAGATGAGCAAGTCCAAAGGCAACGTGATCGACCCCCTGGAAGTAATCGACAAGTACGGCGCCGATTCCCTCAGGATGACCCTGGCCAGCCTCACCGTGCAGGGAAGGGACATTTTCCTCAGCCCTGAAAGGATCGAAAGCAACAGGCTTTTCATGAACAAGATCTGGAACGCGAGTAAACTCGCCCTAGCCAACATCGAATGGACGGCTGCGTGGTCCCTTCCGGACGATGAGTCCCTGAGGTTCCATGACCGGTGGATTATCCGAAGGGTGAACGAGGTGAACGACCAGGTAAAAAGCGACCTGGAGGGTTACTTCTACGGCGAGGCGGCGAAGGCCCTCTACCAGTTCGTCTGGAGTGAACTCTGCGATTGGTACCTCGAGATGGCCAAGCCCGCCTTGAGGGGGGCGGAGGGTGACCGGAGGCAGGCGGCCACCAGGACCGTCATGGCCCTGATTTTTGACAGTACAATACGTATGCTGCATCCCTTCATACCTTTCCTCACGGAGGAGCTCTGGGACACCTTCGGATTCGGCGAAGGGGCCTTGATCGAGGAAAGGGGTTGGCCTGATACTTTACCTCTTGAAGAGGCCTCCGGCCCAGGGATCTCGGATCCGATGGAAATCTTCCAGGAACTAGTGAGGAGCATAAGGAACCTGAGAGCCGAGGCCGGGCTTCACCCGCGACAGGAAGCCCTGGAGGCGCGGGTTGCCCTTTCCGATGGCGCCGCTGAGAAGGCGGGGGAGGTCATCAATTCCAACGCCGATCTCCTGCGACTCCTTTGCCGTGTTCGCGAGGTCAGCCTCAGCGAAGACCAAGGAGAGGGAAGGCCCTTGGGGACCTTGATGGCCGTAGCCTCCTTTGGGGAAGTGTCCCTCGTCGTGGATCGGGACCTCGACAGGGAAGCGGAAATGGACCGGCTCGCGGCGGAACTTGAGAGAGCCCGCAAGGATCTTTCACGTTCCAGGGGTAAACTGGACGACCCCTCCTTCCTTTCGAGGGCGCCCGCAAATATCGTCGAACAGGAGAGGCAAAGACTCTCGGAGACGGAGGAAAAGATCAGGGTGATCGAAAGAAACATGAGAAACCTTTCTGATTGAACGGCCGACCATGAATGAGGGGTTTTCACTTTCGTCGGAGACGATCGAGAAACGACTCCAGGAGATGTCCTCCCCCTATATCAGGCCGGGGCTGTCTCGTATAGCGGCGCTGCTGTCGAAAATGGGACATCCGGAGAGATCGTTCCCCGCCGTCCACCTGGTTGGGACCAACGGGAAGGGTTCCGTATCCGCCATGATCGAATCCCTCTTCCTGGAGGCAGGTTATACCACTTGCCTTTACACCAGCCCGCACCTGACGGATATAACCGAAAGGCTGCGGTTTTCAGGCGTTCCCGTCAAGGAAGGTGTGTTGCTTCGGTCCCTTGACCGGGTCGAGTCTGCACTTGGGGGGCAGGGTGACCCGGGATCCAGGCCTACCTACTTCGAGGTGCTGACGGCCGCCGCCTTCGACGCGATCGGAGACCGCTCCCCGGACGTGGCGATCATCGAGGCGGGAATGGGAGGACGGCTGGACGCCACCAACATGGTCAAGGACGTCGCCCTGACGGTCATAACCGCCATAGGGTTTGACCACAGCCAATACCTTGGCGACACCCTTGAGGAGATCGCCCAGGAAAAGTTCAGCGTCCTGCGACCCGGAGGCAGGAGCGTCTTTTCGGGCACGCCCAAGACCCTGGAAGGGCTTTACCTCGAACATTGCAAAAGGATCGGCAATACCGGGGAGGTCCTGTACCGTTCCGTGGAAATAAGGGGGTTGAAGGTCTCCCTCGAGGGCAACCGTTTCGAGATCTCTCTCCGGGGCGGGGAATACCTGCCGGTAAAGACCGCCCTCGGCGGAACCTACCAGGTCGAAAACACCGCGCTGGCCCTTCTTTCGGCCCAGGTTCTCTCCCGCCGGTATCCACGGATGGACCTGAAGGCCGCAGTGGGGGGGCTGGAAAGAACCAGGTGGGGCGGAAGGCTTGAAAGAGTCAGGTACGGGGATTGCGAACTAGTCCTTGACGGTGCCCATAACCCCCAGGGAGTGGACGCCTTGGCCGATACCTTCGAGACCCTCGGGACGGCCGGCGAATACGCCGTCATCTTTACAGCCATGAAGGATAAGGCCCTCGGGGGCATGGTCGCCCGGATCTGCCGGTCCTTCCCCCTGGTGGCCTTCACCAGGGTACCGGGCATGGGAAGAACCGCCGAGCCGGGTTTTCTCCTCGATTTATCCAGGCTCCATTCCAAAAAGTGCGTGGCCCTTTCCTTCGAGGACCCCATGAACGCCCTAGAGGTAGTTTCCAAGCGATACAAGAAGATCATCATCTGCGGGAGCCTTTACCTCCTGGGATACATGATGACCAGGCTCTCCCCCAGAGGGAAAGGGGAGTCCCGGCGATAATGGATCTGGACTGGGGCTGGGAGAAGACTTCTTTTGAAGGACAAGGAATGATACGTTACCTGGTGCCCAGCCAATTAGATGACATTTTGACAGTTACACTGTTCCTCAAGGGGCCTTTAATGGGCAAAACAGGGGGTTGCCTCTCCAAGATCTCCCAGCACCTCTTCGGAAGGGATAACGGGACCCCCTTGGTTGCCCCGGCCCAGGTGCACGGCACGAGGATGATCGAAGCACTGCCGTCCACGTCGCTTCCGGCCAGGCCTGAGGGGGACGCACTCTTGGTGAGAAGGCCGGGAGTCTTCGGCAGCCTGCGGTTCGCCGACTGCATCCCCGTGGTAGCCGTCGGCGGTCGGCCCCGGCCCTGGGTGCTCCTCGTGCACTCCGGCTTCGTCGGCACCACCAGGGGAGTGACCGGTGAAGCTCTGAAGGCGGCGATGAGGGCCACAGGGTCAGCCTCCTTTGAGGAAACCCACTTCTGGGTAGGCCCCGGGATAGGACCCTGTTGCTACTCAAGAAAACTCGACGACCCAAGGACCCGGGATGGTCTGAAGCAACTGCCGGGGGACTCCTGGCGCGTGGAGAAGGGGATGGCCTATTTTGACCTCCCTCGTGCGATTATTACAACTTTATATGACTTGAATGTCCCCGAGGGGAACATCACCCGTATCGACCAATGTACCTCTTGTTCTTCCGGCGACTACTATTCTTACAGAAAAGGGGACCGGATCGGGAAATCCCTTCTTCTTGCGGGGTTTCGTGAAGGATTCCAAAAACCGAACCTTTGGTGGGAGAATAAGGTTTGAAGGGGTCTTGAAAAAAGCCAAAGATTAATGTGGCGGGAGGTTCTTGGATGGAACCGGTAAGGGTCGGCGTTATAGGTGTCGGACACCTTGGGTTTCACCACGCCCGGGTGTACACGGAACTTCTTAACACCGACGTCGTCGGGATAATGGACACCAACCCCGAAAGGGCGGCCGCCGTCGGGGAACTGTTGAGGGTGCCCTTCTATTCCGACGTCGAAACCTTCTACCGTCATGCCCGCCCCGACGCCGTCAGCGTCGTGGTCCCCACCGTCCAACACTTCGAGTCGGCGAAGAGGGCCCTCTCCGCCGGGATCCACGTCCTGATCGAAAAACCTGTCACGTCCACCGTGGAAGAAGCCGTGGTGCTTCTGCAGCTGGCGGCCGCTCAAAACCTGGTACTCCAGGTCGGCCACATCGAACGGTTTAACAGCGCGGTGCAGCACGTGAGGAACATCATCAAGGAGCCCCTCTTCCTCCAGTCCAGGAGGATCGGGCCTTTCAGCTCCAGGATAAGTGACGTGGGCGTCGTGCTGGACCTGATGATCCACGATATCGATATCATCCTCTCCCTTGTCCATTCCGAGATATCTGCCATTTCGGCCATGGGGAGGTCTGTCAGGTCTTCTCTCGAGGATATAGCCACGGCCCAGATCTCTTTCGAGAACGGAACCCTTGCACAAATCCTGGTGAGCCGCGTCTCCGAAAGAAGATTGAGACAACTGGAAATAATGGAACCCGAGAGGTTTGTCACGGTCAACTACGAAACCCAGGACGTATCCATCCACCGTTGCGTACAGGAGAAGGAATGCGGCCTTGTGGAGGTCATAGAGCACCCGGTGTTCCCGAAAAGAGAGCCCCTTAAACTCGAGTTGCAGCATTTCGTCACCTGTGTCAGGGAGGGGAAACAGCCCCTGGTGGGTATCATGGACGGCAAGAGGGCCCTGGAAGTGGCCATATCAATCCTGAAACAGATCCAGGTACCATCACAAATGATCGAAAGCACGACAGGAACGGCCTAGGCCGACGTACATCCTTCCCACCCCGGCCGCCGAAAGGCGGCCTTTTTTCGTGGGGACCTTCGGGGCATCCGCCCCCTTTTACTGTTACAATACAGAGCCGGGGAGTGGATCTTTCGTAATATGGGGGTAACGGCATGTCCTCGGTAAATGTCCAGGCGCTGGCGGCACTCTTCCTCTTCGTCCTCTGCCTTTTCCTTTCCAGGATGATAGTGAATATCTCTTCAGGGAAATGGCCTGGCGGGGCGCTCTGGGTCACTTACCTTAGGGTCCTTCTCGGTTTTTTGTTCGCGGCGGCCATAACCTTGGGCATGTACTCCTTTGCCGGGATCGACATCCTGAAAAGGTGAGCCTCCCGTAAAACCAGTTCATTGAAAGAAGGGAATGGGTTAACCTTGGACAGGGTCATCGAAAAAGCCCTCGGGGGAGATCCCCGGTCCATCGCGAGACTTATCACCGCCGTGGAAAGCGAGGCGGATCGTTCCAGGAAGATCATGCAAAGGGTATACCCCCACACCGGGAAAGCCCATTTGATAGGTGTTACGGGAAGCCCAGGCGCGGGGAAAAGCACTTTTTTGGACAAGCTGATATCCGCCATGATGGCGGCGGGTCAAAGCGTGGGGGTCATTGCCGTTGACCCCTCCAGCCCCTTTACGGGGGGGGCGGTACTCGGGGACAGGCTTAGGATGCAGCGACACAGCCTGGATCCCGGGGTTTTCATCCGGAGCATGGGTTCCAGGGGTTCCCTGGGTGGGTTAAGCCGGGGAACTTACGAGGCGGCGCTCATCCTCGACGCTTGCGGCAAGGATGTCGTCCTGATTGAAACCGTCGGCGTCGGTCAGTCTGAGATCGACATCGTCAAGATCGCCGACACCGTTGCCCTGCTCCTCGTTCCAGGCATGGGGGACGATATCCAGATAATGAAAGCGGGGATCATGGAGATCGCCGATGTTTTCATCGTGAACAAGGCGGATAGGGACGGCACGGAAAGGATCGTGCGGGAAGTGAACATCATGTTGGACCTGCAGAGCGGCAAGGATTGGAGGCCCCCGGTGATACCCACCATCGCCGAAAGCGGGGAAGGGGTCGACCTAGCCGCCAGGTCCCTTTCGGATCACCGGCTCTACCTGGCATCGTCCCCAGAGGGAGAACGGAGAAAACGACGGCGCCATCGCCTGGAAGTCGAGGAAATAGTAAAAAGGGAGATAGCCAAGATCGCCGAAACATCTTGGGAGGACCGCATATCCGCCGGCATCCTTGAAGACCTTGAGTATCGGAGGACCGACCCTTACACCGTGGCCGACGATCTCCTTTCGAAGGTATTATCGCGCTGATGGGCTGGAGCGGCGCCTGCCATTTCAGCCGGCCCGAGGATGATATGATGATAAAGTGATACCAGGACAGGGGGCAATGGAATGCGGATCGCGCTTGGCTCAGACCACGCCGGCTTCAATCTTAAGAGCTGTATTGAAAAGTCGCTGCAGGGATTATCGATCACAACGGGGGATTTCGGCGCCCAGGGCCCGGGAATCCCCTTTGACTACCCCGATGCGGCCTTCGACGTTGGATCCAGGGTGGTGAGGAGGGAGTATGACCTTGGGATCCTGGTATGCGGCACCGGCATCGGGATGTCCATTGCCGCCAACAAGATCCCGGGTATACGCGCGGCCCTTGCCTATGACGAAGAGACGGGCAAGCTCGCCAGGGAGCATAATGACGCTAACATACTGACCCTTGGCGGAAGAAAGACCGATTGCGAGTCGGGGATCAGGATAGTGAGAGCGTGGCTTTCGGCCGAATTCCAGGGTTCAAGGCACTCCGCCAGGATCAGGAAGATCAGCTCTTTCGAGGAGATAAGTACTTCTACTGTGAATGAACCGGAAGGATCCCCAAGGCTTGTCACCTTCGACCACCCCCTGATACAGCACAAGATCGGCATCATTAGGAACAAGAACACTTCGGTTAAGGTTTTCCGTGAGCTGGTCCAGGAGATCGCCGGCCTGATGGTCTACGAGACCACCAGGAACCTGCCCCTGGAGCCTGTTACTGTCGAGACGCCGATAACGACCACCACGGTGAGATCCATTTCCGGCAAGAAGATCGCCATCGTACCGATATTGAGAGCGGGTTTGGGCATGGTCGACGGCATGCTCCAGCTCATCCCCAACGCCAAGGTAGGGCACATCGGAATATACAGGGACCCCGGAACACTGGAGCCCCACGAGTATTATTGCAAGTTGCCCGGTGATATCGGGGAAAGGGATATCATCATCGTCGATCCCATGCTCGCGACGGGGGGTTCGGCCGTCGCGGCCATCGATCTTGTAAAAAACAAGGGGGGATCGAAGATCTCCCTTCTCAGCTTGATAGCGGCCCCCGAGGGTGTTTCAAGGGTCCACGGCAGCCACCCCGATGTAACCATCTTCACGGCCGCCCTGGACAGCCACCTCGATGACCATGGCTACATAGTCCCGGGGTTGGGGGATGCGGGCGACCGCCTTTTCGGAACAAGGTAGGCCATCCCCAAAGCATAGGGAGGATACTGGGTTTGCGGGAAAAACTTGTCCTTTTCCTGGTATTTCTGGTCTGGTCGCTGGCGGTTACACCCCTATCGATATTCTTGTCACGGCAGTACGGTATCGTCGATGAACCGGGCGGAAGGAAAAGACACCCCACGACCACACCGAGGGGCGCCGGGATAGTCATCTGGGTGGGTTACCTGCTCTACGCCATCCTCGTTCCCAACCCGGGCGGGGTCGTCAGGCTCATTGCCACCGGGGCGACGGTGGTATTCCTTTTCGGCTACATGGATGATATGCGCCCTCTTCCCGCCTCGTGGAAGCTGGCGGTCCACCTCGCCGCCGCGGTCACTATCGCCTGGAGCATCCCGGTCCAGCCGGTCGTGAAGGCGGCGGTCATTCTTTGGATCACCGGAACCACCAGTGCCTATAACCTGGTGGACGGAATAAACGGCCTCTCCCTGACCGTTTTCTCACTGACGGCTCTTACGGGCCTATACCTCACCGGGGGGTCATGGTGGTCGGTCGCTCTTGGGCTTTCCCTGGGCGTGCTACCCTGGAATTACCCCTTCGCCAGGACTTTCCTTGGTGATGGCGGCAGCACCCTGATAGGTTTCCTCTGCGTCTCCCAGTTCGCCAGGGACTTACCGGCCCTACTCGAAGGGAAGGGGATCCTCTCCTGGCTCCTGGCCATGCTCCTCGTCGGGGGGGTGCCCGTGGCGGACACCCTTTACTCCCTCCTCCGGAGGGCGTTAAAGGGCATCTCCCCCTTCCAGCCGGACCGGGGGCATTTCCACCACCTGCTGGTCGACAGGGGGTTGCCTCTTTCGGCGGTCCTGGCCATCCTGGTCTCACTCCACTCACTATCGCTATGGATGGCCATCTTTCTCCTGGGACGAAGGGCGACATGAGAAAGGATCGAAGGGACGTGTCCGCGAAGGGCGTTGTCTGCTGCGTCATCGGCACCCGGCCGGAAGCGATCAAGATGGCCCCCGTCATACTCGCGCTAAGGAAGAGCGCCCTCCTTTCGCCCTATGTGCTCGCCACGGGTCAGCACAGTTGCATGATGAGGCAGCCCCTCGATTTCTTCGGCATCGAGCCCGACCGGGACCTGGCCATCATGAAGGAGGGCCAGAGCCTGGATTATATTACTTCCAGGGTGCTCATGGAAGTTGGGGCAATCCTGGAGGAACTCAAGCCCTTTTTCGTTCTAGTCCATGGCGACACTACCACGTCGATGGCCGCTTCCTTGGCGGCTTTCTACCGGCGATACCGGATCGGCCATGTCGAGGCTGGCTTGAGGAGCGGGAATGTGAACTTGCCCTTCCCCGAGGAATTGAACAGGATCATCTCCGACCGCGTGGCCGGTTGGTGGTTTGCCCCGACGGAAGGTGCGAGGGACAATCTCCTCAAGGAGGGGTGCGACCCTTCGAGGGTGGTAAAGACGGGAAACACCGTCATCGATGCCTTGGTTCTCGCCGCAGAGAAGGTTTCCTCGCCCTCCGTCGAGGTTCTCTCGTCCATACCGCCCTCGTCGCCGGTGATGCTCTTGACCGCTCACAGGAGGGAATCCTGGGGCGAACCCCTCAGGGGGATCTGTACCGCCGTCGCCACGTTAATGGCGGAGAATGCCGACCTTTGGGCGATAGTCCCCATGCATCGGAACCCGGAGGTCAGGAGGGTATTCCATGAGACGCTCCCGAAAGAGAAAAGGATAATTCTCTGTGAGCCGCTGGATTATCCCGACTTTATCTGGTCCATGAAGAGGAGCGATCTCATCCTCACCGACAGCGGGGGGATCCAGGAGGAGACCACCGTCCTGAGGACCCCCACGCTGGTCATGAGGGAGTTGACAGAACGCCCCGAGGCGATCGAGTTTGGGACTTCCCTTCTCGTCGGGACCGACCCGGACCGCATCCTGGCCGCCGCGAGAAGAGTTCTCCGGGGGGACTGGGAGGGGTTTCCCGGTGACGCGGCCCAGGGCGAACTCCCCTTCGGTTCCGGGGACGCTTCGGAGAAGATCGTCGGGTCCATCGAAGAACTTTTTTTATCAGAGACCCGGCTCAATCCGGGCGGAGACGGCCTGATACAATAGACCTTAAGGGGTGATCTTTTGAACTATAAAATGTTGATCCACGGGGGCAAACCGCTGGAGGGATCCATCGACATACAGGGAGCGAAAAACGCCGCCCTTCCCGTGATAGCATCCTCCTTGCTTCTGAGAGACAAAACCCTCAGGTTGCGGAGGGTTCCCAAGTTGCAGGATATCTTCACCATGGCCGACCTCCTGAGGCACTTGGGCGCGAGCGTGCACTTCAAGGACAACGAGATGAGCATTTTCGTCCCCGAGGAGCTCAACTGGGAGACGCCCAAATCCCTGGTCCGGAAGATGAGAGCCTCTTCCCTTGTCTTGGGGCCCCTGCTGGCTCGGACTAAAAGGGCGATTCTCCCCCTTCCCGGCGGTTGCGCCATCGGCAGCAGGCCCATTGACTTACACCTTAAGGGACTCGCGCGATTGGGTGCAAATATCGACTTGGTCCACGGGGCGGTGCACGCCAGCGCCGAAGCGTTGAAGGGTTCGAAGATCTACCTCGACTTCCCCTCCGTAGGGGCCACGGAAAACCTTCTCATGGCGGCGGTCTTTGCTGAAGGTGAGACGGTGATAGAAAATGCCGCCCGTGAACCGGAGATCAAGAACCTCATCGAGACGTTGAACCTCATGGGGTGTTCGATAGAGGGATCCGGCACCGGCACCCTCCACATCCAGGGCACCAGCGAACTCGAGGGGTGCGAGATAGAAATTATTCCCGACAGGATCGAGGCCAGCACCTACTTGATAGCGGGGCCGGCCACGAAAGGCGATGTGACGGTTTCACGGGTCATCCCGGAACATCTCGACGCCATCACGGCCAAACTGGAGGAAGCGGGGGTCGGCATCGAAGCAGGGGAGGACAGGGTCAGGGCCTTCTGGAAGTACCCCATGAAGAGCGTATCCCTGAAGACGCTCCCTTACCCGGGTTTCCCTACGGATGTGCAGCCCCAGTTCACGGCTCTCATGGCCATCTCGGAGGGGACGAGCATCATCCAGGAAGGTGTATTCGAATCTCGTTTCCTCCACGTGAGCGAACTGAAGAGGATGGGCGCCAACATAGAACTCCAGGGGAATACCGCCGTGGTCTCCGGTATCCCATCGCTCAACGGAGCCGACGTCAGGGCCACAGACCTGAGAGCTGGAGCAGCCCTCGTGATAGCCGGGCTTTCCTCCCCGGACGAAACATCCCTCTTCGGTCTCGGGCATATTTGGCGGGGTTACGAAAGGATGGACGAAAAGATAAGGAGCCTCGGCGGACAGGTCAAGATCGTCGTGTCCGAGGAGAACGGTGACCTCAAATGGTGAGGCCCGTCAAAAAGCGAGGTATGAAAATTGGCATGGCTTAGGAATTTGATCAGGAACGACCTGTCGGGCGTCGAAAAGTACCGTTACGGTAAACCGATCAGCGAACTGCAAAGGGAACTGGGGCTTGAAAAGATCGTCCGGTTGAGTTCAAACGAGAACCCATGGCCCCTCCCCGATTCGGTCAAGAGAGCGATCCAGACCAGCCTGGAGAATGTGAACCGGTACCCCGACCCCCAGTCATACAGGCTCAGGCGTCTCCTGGCGCGGAAGTGGGGTGTCTCCACGGGGGAGATCATCATCGGGGCCGGCACCGAGAGTATCCTTCATTCTCTCTTCCACTCGATAATCGCGGTCGGCGACGGTATAGTCTGCCCTGTGCCGACCTACCCGCTCTACCGGGTGGCGGCCATAGCTTCCGGCGCCGCCTTCGTCGAAGTACCTGTCCGCGAGGGAGGTACCTGGGAAATAAAGGACATTGTCGAAGCCTGTACTGAAAGGGTCAAGGCCGTGGTCCTGTCCAATCCCAGCAATCCGCTGGGGACGTTCTTGGAACGGGAAAGGATGCTGAGCCTCGCCCATGAGCTGGACTCCCGGCAAATTCTGCTTGTCGTCGACGAGGCCTACGCCGAATACGTGGATGACCCAACATACCTGTCAGGGATCGAATTGTTCAGGGACATAGGCAGGGTCGTGATAACGAGGACCTTCTCAAAGATCTACGGCCTGGCCTCCCTTCGTGTGGGGTACGCGATAGCCCCCAAAACAGTGGCCGATGCCTACGACAAGATCCACCCCGTCTTCGAAGTCAGCAGGGTAGGGCAATACGCGGCCCATGCCGCCTTGCTCGAGACGGAATACGTAAACGACATCCGGTTGAAGACCATCTCCGAGAAGAACAGGGTCACCAAGGGCTTGTCCGAGATAGGGGTCCACTCGGAGCAGACCCGGACGAACTTCCTCCTGGTCAGGCACAAGAAGAGCGACGAGGTCTACGAAGGCCTCCTGCGTGAAGGAGTGATCGTAAGGAAAGCCAGCGACCTGGGTCTGGGCGGGTTCCTGAGGGTTACCGTGGGGTTGCCCGAAGAGAATGATCTCTTTCTTTCATCACTTAAAAAGGTGTTGGCGAAACTTGGTTGAGGAGACCGGAAAAATCCTTCTCGATAAAGTCAGGGTCTTCGCCTTTGTGGGCCCCGCCGGGACTGGGAAAAGCCAAAGGGCACAGCTGGTAGCCCAGGAATTCGGTGTGGATTTCATCATCGACGACGGTCTCCTGATCAGGAGGGGTCAGATCGTCCGGGGGAAAAGCGCCAAGACCGAAAAGAACCAGGTCCGTGCCATAAGGAGGGCCCTTTTCCAGTACGCCGATCACAGGAGGTCCGTGGTGGATTACCTTCGCGACTGCCAGCCTTGTTCAGTGATGCTCATCGCCACCTCGTCAGGGATGGCGTCCCGCATACTGGACAACCTCGGCCTCCCGTCCCCTGAAAAGATCACCCGGATCGAGGATGTCTCCTCCCCCCAGGAGATTTCCCGGGCGAAAAAGGAGAGGTCCTTCAAGGGACGGCATGTCATTCCCGTATCCCACATACAGGTCAGGAAACATTTCGCCGGGAAACTGGTGGGAAGACTGAAGGTCCTTTTCGACAATTCCGACGGCATGGAGGGTGAGAAGACCATCGTGCGGCCACCCTTCAAGTTCTTCGGCAAGGTCAGCATCGACCCGGAGGCAATCAACCAGATGGCCCGTTTTATCGCCGAAAGGACGGCCCAGGTATCCACGGTGGCGTCGGTTCAGACCCGGCCCGCAAATGGGGGCGTTTCTATCCTTATAGAGCTCGGGTTTAAACCCGGTCAAAGGTCGATGGTACTTTTGGGAGAGAGCCTACGAGACAGGACTTCCCGGGCGATTTCGGGGATCACGGGGCTGGACGTGCACCGGGTGGACATCTCCTTCGTTGGGGTGGATACCTAATGATGCCGGGGAAGGGAATTTCCCTCGATCACAGGGCCGAAGCCTGGGAGACACTGACCCGTGCCGTGAAGCAGTGTAAGAAGTGCCCCCTGGCTTCGGAGAGGCGGAATGTCGTCTTTGGTGAAGGCGACAGGTCCGCCCGGCTGCTTTTCGTCGGTGAGGCCCCCGGGCTCGAAGAGGACCAGCAAGGTATCCCCTTTGTGGGAAAGGCCGGTCAGCTTTTGACCAGGATCCTCGAGGCTGCCGGAATCGACAGGAAGGATATCTTCATAACGAACGTGGTGAAGTGCAGACCTCCGGGAAACCGGGTCCCTTCCATAGAGGAGATGCTAGCATGCGAGGATTTCCTGAAAGCCCAGATAGCCCTGATTAACCCGTCTATCCTTGTCTGCCTCGGGATGACCTCGACCAAGTGGATCCTTAAAACGGGCGAAAGCATTTCCAGGGTGCGGGGAAAATGGTTCGACTGGAAGGGCATAAAGGTCATGCCCATGTTCCACCCTAGTTTTCTTCTGAGAAACCAGTCGAAGAAGAAGGGTAGCCCCAAGGACCTGACGTGGATGGATATCCAGGAGGTAAGGGATCGTTGGCTGCAATGCCGATAGAAAGAGAGACCAAAACACCTTCCCACGTGGCGATCATAATGGATGGCAACGGCCGCTGGGCCCTCAAGAGAGGTCTCCCGCGGCTTGCCGGTCACCGCGAGGGGGCCAAGGCCGTGGAAAGGGTCATACGCGCGGCCGCTTCCACGCCGGGCCTGGATTACCTGTCTCTTTTCGCCTTTTCCACGGAAAACTGGAAACGGCCCCGGGTTGAGGTCGAGGGCCTCCTTTCGCTTCTTAGGACCTACCTGAAGTCCAAGAGAGATGAACTGGCCGAAAACGGGGTCAAGATGGTCTTCTCGGGCAGGATCGACCAACTCGACGAGGACCTTCGGGATGAGATCGCCCTTTTCGAGAAAGCTACGGCCCGCGGAGACCTTCTTACGGTTGTAGTGTGCCTGAATTACGGAGGCAGGCAGGAGATCGTCGACGGGGTCAACAGGCTTCTGCGAAAGGGCTTCGCCGGGGAAGTCACCGAGGAACTGATCTCGGCCAACCTCTACCGCCCCGGTATACCTGACCCGGACCTGGTGATCAGGACAAGCGGAGAGGTGAGGATAAGCAACTTCCTGCTATGGGAATCGGCCTACGCGGAATTCTTCTTCACCGACACCCTTTGGCCTGATTTCGGTGAGGAAGATTTCGAAAAAGCACTGGAATATTATTCCCTCAAGGAGCGGAGATATGGAGCGGGGTAGCCTTTTCCAAAGGGAAACGATCGTGCGTTCTGCCAGCGGTTTAGCGCTGGGCCTGGCGATCCTTGGAGGGATCTACCTCGGCAACCCCTACTGGTTCGCCCTTTGCTTGCTCATATGCATGGCCTCCCTGGGAGAGTATTACAGGATGATCAGCCGGAGAGGGCACGTTTCCAGGGTAGTAGGTTTCGGCGCCGGGATCTCCTCCCTTTTCGCCGCCGTGTATTCCGAAGACCCAGCGGTATTGTTGCCCCTCCTGGCGGCGGCCCCCATGCTTGTTCTCTTTGTGGAGTTGGCGAGAAAACATATTCTCGGCGAAAGCCACGGGATCACCAGTTCGGGGGGGACCGCCGCCGGCATACTATACATCGTCCTCCCCTGGTCCTTCATGGTGGTCCTCCGGGACCATATGTGGGGCACATACTTACTGGTGGCCCTCTTCGCGTGCACCTGGTCGTGCGATGTCTTCTCCTACCTCGTGGGTTCCAGGTGGGGGGAGACGCCCCTCTGTCCCTCGGTCAGCCCGAAAAAGACCGTCGAGGGATTCCTCGGCGGCCTGACCGGCAGCCTTCTTTGCGGAGGATGCCTGGCCTATTATTGGGGCATGGCGCCTTTTTCGATCATCCTCATCGCCCTTTTTTGCGGCACCTTCGGCCAGGTCGGCGATCTTGCCGAGTCGCTGCTTAAACGGGAAGCGGGCATCAAGGACACGGGTGACCTGATCCCCGGTCATGGAGGGATGCTGGACAGGTTCGACAGCATCCTTATCAACTCGGTCCTGGTGTTTTTTGTCTTCGGGGTGCTTTGGTAACCATGAAGACCAGGAACATCGCCGTCATCGGGGCCACGGGGAGCGTGGGACGATCAGTCCTTGAGGTTTGTTCTTTGTTCCCCGACCTTTTCCGGGTCAGGGCCCTCGCCGCGGAGAAGAACGCCGAGGGTTTGTTGGGGCTGGGAAGACGATTCAAGAGCGAGCTTTTGGTCCTGGCCGACCAGGACTCCTCGGAAAGGCTCTGCAGGATAGCGGGATCGGAGTTCGCCTGCCGAGGCGGGGAGGAAGCTCTCCTCTCATTGGTCGAAGACCCCCTCAACGAAGAAGTGGTCTTCGCCTCTTCCGGGACAGGCGCCCTTTCCGCCCTTATTGGGGCGCTCCAAAAGGGGAAAAAGGTCTTCCTCGCCAACAAGGAGATCCTCGTCGCGGCTGGTGAATGGGTCATGCCGATGGCCCAAGGGAATATCATACCCCTGGACAGCGAACATAACGCTATTTGGCAGTGCCTCAGGGGCGAGGCGGATTCCTCCGTGGAAAGGGTCTTTCTCACCGCGTCCGGTGGGCCTTTCCTCCATAGTCCGTTGGAGGAGCTGCGGGAGGTCACCTTTGAAAGGGCCAGCCGTCACCCTGTCTGGCCCATGGGGAAAAAGATCTCTGTCGACAGCGCAACCCTGATGAACAAGGGCATCGAGATGATCGAGGCCCATCACCTTTTCGGGTTGCCCATCGGGAAGATAGAAGCCGTGATCCACCCCCAGGCCCTCATCCACGGCATGGTCGAATTCACCGATGGATCGATCAAGATGCTCTACTCAAAGCCGGATATGAAGCTGGCGATAATGTCCGCCTTTGGGATGGGAAGGCGCTTGGTTAACCCGGACCCGGACCTGTCACCACCGGGATTTCCCGGCGTGGACCTGGTGTTCATGGAACCCGACGAAGAGAGATTCCCCTGTCTCACCCTGGCCAAGGAAGCCTGCCGCCTCGGCGGTGCCTACCCCCCGCTCCTCATCGGGGCCGACGAAGGGGCCGTGAACCTGTTCATGGAGGGGCGGATCTCTTTTACGGACATCGCCCCGACGATAGAGAGAGTGTTATCCTCCTGTCCCAGGGGGAGACCCCGTTCCTGGATGGATGCCCTTGAACTCGTGTCCTGGGCGAGAGAAAGGGTTTTACTGGGTTAAGCGGGTTATTCGCGGCTCGGAAGGGATGAAATGATGGGCTTGAGCGCGCTGGCTTTTGTATTGGTGATAGCGATCTGCGTTATTTCGCACGAGTTCGGGCACCTCGTGGTCGCCAGGTCCGCGGGTGTCCAGGTCCACGAGTTCTCCTTCGGGATGGGGCCTCTCCTCGCCGGGTGGAAAAGGGGCGGCATGACCTGGTCCATTAGGGCGGTGCCGGTCGGGGGGTTCGTCCGGCTGGCTGGAATGTCGGAAGAGCAGGGAGAGGAAGAGGTGCTGCCCGGCATGTCCTTCGCCGAGAAGTCACCCTGGAAACGCCTGGCGATACTCGGCGGCGGCTCGGTTTCGAACATTGTACTGGCGATCCTCTTCACGGCCCTCCTCCTCTGGGGACACGGGATAATGGACCTGGGGAGCACCCGCATCGGGGAGGTCATGGAGGGATACCCGGCGGAGGAGCTGGGCCTACGACCGGGGGACCTGATAAAAGAGGTCTCCGGGGTGTCCGTGGAGGATTGGGCCGCCCTTTCATCCACCATAAGGGAAAAAGCCGTACTGGGGCCGGTGGAATTGACCTTTGAACGGGACGGCGTGATCCATGTGCTCCGGGGCAGGGTGCCCCTGTCACCGGAATACAAGGTCCCGCTTCTGGGGATAAGACCTTCCATGAAAAGATACCCCTTCATCAAGGCCCTTTCAGGCTCCCTGGGTTACATAGGGGATTTCAGCATCGATATCGTAAAGGGGATATGGTCGTGGGCGACGGGGAACGGCCAGGTCGAGATCACCGGTCCCCTGGGGATAGCGTCAATGGCGGGGAAGGCGGCCAGGGAGGGTTTCTGGACCTTTCTCGCCTTCCTGTCAATGATCAGCCTCCACCTGGGCATCCTGAACCTGCTCCCCTTCCCGGCCCTCGACGGGGGGAGGATCCTCCTCGTCATGGGGGAGATCATGACAGGGAAGAAGCTCCCCGAAAGATGGGAGAGCCTGGTTCACCTTGCGGGTTTCATCCTTTTGATCATTCTGCTCATATTCGTCTCCTGGAAGGATTTGATCAAACTCCTTCCAGTGGCCCGGTAGGGCCGAAAGGGGGTCGAAAAGGGATATGGCGGGTAGAACTGTAATGGTGGGATCTCTTGGGGTGGGGAATGGCTTCCCCGTCAGGGTGGAAAGCATGCTTAAGACCCCCCTTCAGGACCTCCCCGGGTGCCTTGAGGAAGCCCGGTCCCTGGCAGAGGAGGGTTGCGAACTCGTCAGGGTGGCCTTCCCGGAGGTGGGACTTTCCCGGGAGTTATCGCGATTGATCGAAGGCTCCCCGATCGAGGTAATGGCCGACATCCATTTTGACCATCGACTTGCCATCAGGGCGATCGACTCCGGTTGCCGGTCCGTCAGGATCAACCCGGGTAACATGGGGGGTCATCGGGGTATGAGTGAGTTGAGCCGCGCCGTCAGGGACAATGGGGTAGTGGTGAGGATAGGGGCGAACTCGGGCTCGCTCTCGAGGTCCCAAATGGAAAAAGCCGGCGGGGATGCCGGCAGGGCCTTGTTCAATGCCGTCAGCGAACAGGTGGGGATCCTGCTGGACTGGGGCGTCGAAGAAATGATCCTCTCGGCGAAATCCTCATCCATAAAGACGACCCTGAGGGCCAATTCGCTGATCGCGTCAACTTTCGAACACCCTGTCCATATAGGGTTGACCGAGTCTGGGCCGGGTCAAAGGGGAATAATAAAGAGCTCTGTCGCCGTCGGGTCGCTGCTCGGGAGCGGGATCGGCGATACTATAAGGATCAGCCTCACCGGTACCTCCCGGGAGGAAGTGATCGTCGGCAAGAGGATCCTGCAGTCTTCGGGTATCAGGCGATTCGAGGCGGAACTGGTCTCCTGCCCGGGCTGCGGCAGGAGGAGGGTCGATGTGGATTTCCTGGTGGGCCTCATTGAGCCCTACCTGGTCAAACTCGGGAAGGACCTGAAGGTCGCGGTCATGGGTTGCGAAGTGAACGGCCCTGGGGAAGCGGCGGATTCCGATATCGGCATCGCCGGAACACCGTCGGGGATCATGCTCTTTTCCGGGGGGAAGGCCATCGAATCCTGTGACCCCGGGGAATTGCCCTCGAGGTTCCTGGCGGTTTGCAGGGAGAGGGGTTTCATTTCTCCCTGACCCACTCAATTGACACCCCCCCTTCTGACGATATAATGATATGCGCTTTTTTGGGAATGACCATCGAGGGGAGGTTGCCATGTAATGTTGCCCGTGCCGGAACTATTTTCGCTCGTCGTGGGCCGCGGTGAGGGAAAAAAGAAACTGACGTCCTTCGATTCAGCCCTTCTAGATGCCGGGGTCGGTAATATGAACCTTCTCCGCGTGAGCAGCGTCCTCCCGCCGAAATGCGCTTTCAGAACGGAACTTAAGATGCCCTTTGGCTCTCTTCTCCCCATCGCCTATGGTTCGATCACCAGCGATGTTCCCGGTGAGACCATTTCCGCCGCGATAGGCGTGGGCGTACCGGAAGATCCCGATTCTTTCGGAATGATCTTCGAATTCTCCGGGTTTTGCCCAGGGTCGGAAGCTGCGATAAAGGTCGAGGAAATGGTGAGGGAGGCCTTTGCAATGCGCTCGCTGGGCCTCAAGGAGGTCAAGGTCAAGGCTATCGATCACGTTGTAAGAGAATGCGGGACCGTCTTCGCAGGCTGCCCGCTTTTCTACCCTTTTTAGGAAAAGGGTTTACGGGGATGCAAAAGAGACACAACGACATCTGGTTCACCGAGTACCAGACAAGGCATTTAAGGTTGGGCCTGAGCATCACAAAGGTCCTGGCCAATTTCCAGACTCCCTTCCAGCACCTCCTCGTAGTAGAAACGGACCAGTACGGAAGACTGATGGCCCTCGACGGCGCGATCCAGGTGACAGAAAAGGACGAGTTCACTTACCATGAAATGCTGGCCCATGTGGTCCTCACGGCCCACCCGAGCCCGCGACGGGTCCTCATTGTTGGTGGCGGGGACGGGGGGAGCGCCCGGGAAGCGGTCAAACACCCTACTGTCGAGGAAGTGGTCCTGGTCGATATCGATCAGGAGGTCATAAACGCCTCGAAGCAATTTTTCCCCTCGTTGAGCGCCGGCCTGGAAGACCCTAAGGCCACCGTTTTGACGATGGATGCCCTTGAATATGTCAGGGGCAAGAAGAGTGAATTCGACGTCGTTATAGTAGACAGCACCGACCCCGTTGATTTCGCTGAGGGGCTTTTCCGCGAACCCTTTTACAGGGATGTCCATCGAGCGCTCAATGAGGAGGGACTTGTCGCGGCCCAGACCGAATCTCCCTTTACTGATCCTGACATACTGACAGGGTCTGCGTTGGAAATGAAAAAAGTATTCCCCATCGTCAAGGTTTACTGGGGAGTGATGCCTACTTACCCGACGGGGATGTGGACCTACCTGGCGGGGTCAAAGGTTCATGACCCCGAAAAACCGATGAGTGCCCTCCCCGGGATGACCAATTACTATTCCGACCGAGTCCACAGGGCCTCTTTTGTTCTCCCTCCTTTCCTGGAAGAACTGCTGAACGAACGGGACGAGTAGCCTTGGACAGGTTCATCGCGAGCCGAAGGTCCATGAAAGGCGTGACGTGGGTCCTCCAGGGGGTTCCCCTCGACATGACCGTATCCCGCCTTCACGGGACCTCGGAGGGTCCCCGTGCCATAAGGAGGGAATCGCGGCACCTGGAAACTTTCAGCACCCTTCTCCTCGGAGACCTTCAGGACGTTCCCTTCGCGGATGTCGGGGACATCGAGCTTGCCCCCGGTGACCTACACCTTTCCCTTGAAACTATCAAGGCGGTTTCCTCGAGCTTTTTCCGCAGGGGCCTCAAGGTCGCCACCCTGGGCGGCGAACACCTCGCGACACTCCCCGTGTTGGAAGCCGCTTCGGAAATCTACCCCGATTTGGCGGTCATCCACCTCGATGCCCACGCGGACTTGAGGGACCGCTACCGGGGAACAGGGAAAAACCATGCCACCGTCATGCGCCGCGTTGCGGAGAGCTGTCTCGTGAGCCCTTCCCTTCTTTTCCAGTTCGGCATAAGGTCCGCGTCGGCCGTTGAGTACCGGTGGGGAAGGGATAACACCTCCTTCTTCCCCCTCGAACTGTCGACCCCCCTGAAGGATGTCATCCCCATGCTGGGGCGGAGGCCGGTCTACCTTTCCCTCGATATCGACATCGTCGACCCGGGAGAGGCCCCTGGCACGGGCACCCCGGAACCTTGCGGTTTTTCGGCCCGGGAGGTCCTTCAAGCCCTGACCCTCATGAAGGACCTCCGGATGATCGGCTTCGACATCGTAGAGGTAAGCCCCCCCAATGACATTAACGGCATAACGTCCGTCCTGGCAGCCCGGTTGACCCGGGAATGCCTGATCATGTGGGGAAGGGGAAACTCTTAAGAGCCTCACCCTGGCCGCATTCCCGCCACCTTACCGGGACGGGCCGGTCCCCCCGGAGGGACCGCAAAGAGGCCCCTGGGCGTCAGGGGAATGGCCCTGTTCCCATTTTTTCCCCGCCGATGGCTTATACTAATCCTTGGAGTAAATACAGGGGAACGGGGAGGTATCACTCGTGGCCAATGAGGACGGTTCTTTCAGCGTATCGTCGGAAGTCGGTAAACTGAAAAGGGTCATGCTTCACAGGCCCGGCAAGGAACTGGAACGCCTCACCATTGACAACAAGGATGAACTTCTCTTCGACGATATACTCTGGCTGGAAGAGGCTCAAAAGGAACACGACACCTTTGCCGACCTCCTTCGGGACAACGGGGTGGAGGTGGTTTACTTCAGGAATTGCCTTTCCCACGTGCTCGGGGAAGACTCTGTCAGGGACTCTCTCCTCGATGAAGTGCTCGCCCTTGAGGCTATCGACATCCCCCTGGTCTCGGCCCTCAAGGGTGTTCTCATGGAAGTGAGCGCCAGCGAACTTGCCGAAATACTCATCGCCGGCCTCACAAAAATGGAAGCCCTGGAGATCCTCCCCCCCTGCAGGAGCCTCGTCCTGAGGGCAATGGGCGACCGGGATTTCCTGATCCACCCTCTCCCCAACCTCTATTTCCAGAGGGATCCCTTCTCATTTATTAATTCAGGTGTAATAATTAGTGTCATGTCCTTCGAGGCCCGGAGAAAGGAACCACTCTACGCCCGCTACATATTCAAGAACCACCCCTATTTCAAAGGCACAGAATTCCTCTTTGGGGACCACCCTCGCGATACCTATCCTTACCGCATCGAGGGGGGGGATATCCTTGTCCTCTCGGATTCCGTGGTTGCCATCGGTATCAGCCAAAGGACCGCGGCGGGGACCCTGCAGATCGTCGGCAAGAGGATCGCTGAAAAAGCCGGGGTCAAGACCGTTTTAGCGGTAGATATCCCCAAAAGCCGGGCGGCCATGCACCTTGACACGGTCTTCACCATGGTGGACCATGACGCTTTCACCATTTACCCGGAAGTGAAGGAATACATCCGGATATGGCAGCTCGAGTACTCCCCCGTGGGGGAGATCACCTCTATCATTGAACACCGGAACTTGGGTGATTGCCTGAGAAAAGTGCTCCACCTTGATACGATCCGTTTCATCGAAACAGGGGGCGGAGACCCCGTCGCTGCGGCAAGGGACCAGTGGAATGACGGGACCAACACCCTGGCGATCGCCCCCGGGGTCGTCATCACTTATAGAAGGAATGTCGTCTCCAACCGGGTACTCCAGGCCAACGGGATAAAGGTCTTCGAGGTCAAGGGCGCCGAGCTCGGCAGGGGCCGGGGAGGCCCCAGGTGCATGAGCATGCCCCTGACCCGGGATTAGCAAGGCCGAAACGGCAATTCATAAGAATACAGGAGGGGAATGGAATGCCGATCAACCTGAGAGGAAGAAGTTTTCTCACCCTTAAGGATTTCACCACCGGGGAGATCCAGTACCTGCTCGACCTTTCGGTCTCGTTGAAGGAGAAAAAGAGGATGGGGATAAGGGGCAACACCCTTGCCGGTAAGAGCATCGCCCTTATCTTCGAAAAGCCTTCCACCAGGACGAGGTGTGCCTTCACCGTGGCCTGCGTCGACGAGGGCGGGCACCCGGAATTCCTGGGAAAGAACGATATCCAGCTGGGGCACAAGGAGTCCGTCAAGGACACCGCCAAGGTCCTGGGCAGGATGTTCGACGGGATACAGTATCGTGGTTTCAAACAGTCCGTTGTTGAAGACCTGGCCCTTTACTCTGGTGTTCCCGTCTGGAACGGCCTCACCGACCAGTATCACCCCACCCAGATCCTCGCCGATTTCCTGACGATACAGGAGAATTTCGGAAAACTGAAAGGACTCAGGCTGGTCTATGTTGGGGATGGAAGGAACAATATGGCCAATTCCCTGATGATCGGTTCGGCCAAGATGGGGATCCATTTCGCTATCGCCGCCCCGGGAGGCCTCTTCCCCGAAAAGGACCTCGTGGAAGAATGCAGGATGATCGCTTCCGATACGGGGGCCACGATCGAATTCTACGAGGACCCGCGTAAGGCCGTCAGCAAGGCCGACGCAATCTACACCGACGTTTGGGCCTCGATGGGGGAAGAGGACAAGCTCGCCGAAAGGGTGGCCCTGCTGAAGCCTTACCAGGTCAATTCCGACCTTCTGAAAGCCACTGGGAATGCCGACTGCATTTTCCTTCATTGCCTGCCGGCCGTGAAGGGGAACGAGGTGACGGAGGAGGTCTTCGAATCCAGGAACTCCAAGGTATTCGATGAGGCGGAGAACAGGCTTCATACCATAAAGGCGATAATGGTATCCACGATAGGGGATCTTTAAGCCGCGCCCCCTGGTTCCGCGGTGGCGGGCGGAAAAGGCCCATCCTGAGGAAGTGAGAGTAATGGCTGGAAAGACCACTTACCGGTGCGCCTCCTGCGGCAAGGAGTTCGACTTGGCCGAGGAAGAGCAGGTGTTGCGTTGCCCCGAGTGTCGCGGGCGAACGCTCATCGTCATCAAGGGCAACCCCAGGAAAAAGAAGGGGAAATGCGCCCCCGCCGGGTGAGGCATCTGACGGTGACGGTCGTCACCGATGAGGATCTGCGACCCTGGCTCCCCGCTTCAGGGGATCGTGGTAATGACCGGGTCGGAACTGGAGACATCCCGTAGCCCGCTCAATTGACGGATGAACTCCTTGACCCTGGATGCCCTGCCGTGAAAAACGACGCTCTCGAAACAGTGGTGATGGTCGGCATGGATGTGGGTCGAGCAGATTATGAGGTCTCCGAAATCATGCTGGAGGCTGGTTATTTCCCGGGCCGAATCGCCGGAGTGATGATCGTAGGTGAGGGTGACGGTCCCGAAGACGGTCTTCTCGCCGTCTTCCCAGCATGATTCGGAGATAAAACGCCGGATCAGCTCTCTCAGGGCTTCGGACCTGTTACGGAAACCCCGTGTCTCGACCCAGGAGTCGAATTTTTCCAAAAGGGGCGCGGGAAGGGATACGCTGAACCTTGCCAGTCTGTTCAAAAAATCACCTCCAGCGAGGATCGAGGGGGAAAAGACCTTGAAAGAACTCACCGTACATATTATCCAGTCTGATGTCCTGTGGGGCAACCCTTCAGCGAATATCGCCAGGATGGAGAAACACCTTGAAGGGATCCCCGGGGGGCCCTCGCTGGTGGTACTGCCCGAACTGTGGACCTGCTCCTACGACAACGCAGGGTTAAGGGAGCATGCCCTGTCCAGCCCCTCGGCCCTGGAAATGATGTCCGGGGCGTGCGCCGAAAAGGGGTTTTTCCTCATCGGTGGAAGCCTGCCCTGGGTGGAGCCTACCGGCGAATTGTACAACCGGGCCTTCTTCATTGGGGACTCGGGGGAGGTCGTGGGGTCCTATGACAAGGCCCATTTGTTCCCCCTGCTTGACGAACCCCTGTTTTTCGAGGCCGGCGTGGGCCCCTTTCTTTTCGACCTCATGGGTATCCCGTCGGCGATCGCGATTTGTTACGACATAAGGTTTCCCGAATTCGTCAGGTCCCTGGCACTAGCGGGGGCCGAACTGATCGTGATCCCGGCCGAATGGCCCACGGCGAGGATCGATCACTGGGAGACCCTCCTCCGGGCGAGGGCAATCGAAAACCAGGTCTTCGTGATCGGCTGCAACCGGAGTGGGGAAGGGAGCGGCCAGGTCTTCGGCGGGAGGTCCCTCGTCTTCGGGCCCGACGGTTCCACGGTCACCCGCTGTCCCGACGAGGGGGAGATGACCGCCAGCGTATCCATCGAACCGGCCATGGTTGGCAAGACCAGGAAAAAGCTTCCCTTCACGGGGGGCAGGAACCCCCTCCTTTATTCCCCCGTCACCGACCTTGATCAAAAGCCCTGAAGAAAGCCTGTGTTAGAATTATTGTTGGAGCGATCCTAAAAAAGGTCTTACGGAGCGTGGCCTCATGGATTATTACCGCGACCCTGCTTTCCTCGTGAATACCATCTCTTCCTGGCTGAAGAAACAGATCCTCGACTCCGGGAGATCCGGAGGGATAGTGGGGTTGAGCGGCGGCGTAGATTCGGCCGTGGTCGCGGCCCTCCTGAAGATGGTCTGCGGCGACAGGATGCTCGCGGTCATGATGCCTTGTCACAGCGCTGAGGAAGACCACCTGGACGCCTTGAAAGTGGTGGAAGCCTTCGACCTCCCCTGGATCAGGGTTGACCTTGGCAAGGTCTATGACGCCCTCGTTGGTTCGTTCCCCGTTGAAATAACAGAGGGGGACGGGATCCATCTCTCCAACGTCAAACCCAGGCTCAGGATGACAACTCTTTATTGCCTGGGCCAAAAAAAAAGGCTTCTCGTATGCGGAACGACTAACAAGGCGGAAATGGCCATGGGTTATTTCACAAAGCACGCCGATTCGGGAGTGGACGTGCTCCCCCTGGGCGATCTTCTCAAGGGCGAGGTCAACCAGTTAGCGGAAGAACTCGGAGTGCCTCCGGATATCATAAAAAAACCTCCCTCAGCTGGCCTCTGGCCCGGCCAGACCGACGAGGGCGAGATGGGAGTCAGTTATTCAGAGATCGACAGGTACTTGGCCACCGGCACGGCATCGCCCGGAAGTCTCGAAGTGATCGAAAGGGCTATCGAGCGAACCTCTCATAAGAGGGTTTTCCCGCCGGCCTGCCTGATCGGGAAGGGTAGTTGGGTTGAACAGGGGTGAAAAACGATGGCAGGACATTCAAAATGGGCGAATATCAAGCATAGGAAATCTGCCCAGGACGCAAAGAGGGGTAAGGAGTTCCAGAAGTACATCAAGGCCGTGATGGTCGCCTCCAAAGAGGGAGGACCCGACCCCGCAATGAACACCCGCCTTAAATCAGCCATCGAGCGCGCCAGGGCGGCCAACGTACCGGTGGATACCATAGAAAAGGCGATAAAAAAAGGCTCCGGTGACATGGAAGGCGTCAACTATGACGAGATCACCTACGAGGGGTACGGGATCGGAGGGGTCGCCGTCCTGGTGGAGGCGCTGACGGACAACAAGAACAGGACCGCCTCGGAGATGCGCTTCCTGTTCAGCCGGTCGGGAGGTTCCCTGGGGGAAGCCGGTTGCGTCTCCTGGATCTTTCAACGCACAGGCGTGATCAGGGTATCGGGGAAGGACCTGGATGAGGAGCAACTCCTGGCGGTGTGCCTGGAAGCCGGGGCTGATGACCTCGAGGACAACGGGGAAGGTTACTCGATTTACTGCGAGCCCGCCGCCATGTCCTCGGTAAGAGGATCTCTCGAGGAGGCAGGGTACGTGGTCGAAGGTTTCGAGATCGATAACCTCCCGAAGAACACGGTACCCGTGACGGGGAGAGAAGAGGCGGAAAAACTGCTCCGCTTCCTTGAGGCCCTGGAGGAACATGACGATGTGCAGAACGTATACGCTAATTTCGATATACCCGATGAGATCATGGAAGAGATAGCAGGCTGATCGGGATGCGGCGTACCTGTCTCGGGATAGACCCTGGCTTGGGAAGGCTCGGTTACGGGATTGCCATAGAGGAAAGGAGCATCTTGAGTGCCGGTGAGTTCGGGTGCATAATGACGGACCCCAGGGCCCCGGTCGAGGCGAGGATCCTCCAGATCCATGAAGGGCTGTGTCCCCTGATCGAGCGGACCAACCCCGAGTTGCTTTCGGTGGAACGTCTTTTTTTCGGAAGGAATACCACGACGGCGGAGAACGTCTTCCAGGTCAGGGGCGTGGTACTTTTTCTCGCCGCGAGGCACGGGATCCCGGTGGTCCAACCGAAACCATCGGAAGTGAAACTGGCCGTCTGCGGTAACGGCCGGGCGGAAAAGTCACAGGTCCAAAAAATGATCTTCCGGATCCTGCAACTTGAGAGCATTCCCCGCCAGGACGACGCCGCCGATGCCCTTGCCATTGCCGTCACCGGGCTGGCTATGTCGGGTTTCCGGATGAAGACGAAGAGTGGTGATTGACCTTGCTTCACAGCCTCGAAGGCGTTATTTCCGGCATATCGCCCGATGGTATTGACCTGGAAGTGGGCGGCCTGGGCTTTTTTCTCCTTTGCTCCAAGAGCGTGTTGAGGGACGCCGTCTCGGGTCAAAGGATGAAAGTCCTCACCTCCCTCCAGGTCAGCGAATCGGGGCCCTTGCTGTTCGGTTTCAGCGACGAAGAGGAGAGGGTGCTCTTCCAGCTTCTCCTCAAGGTCAGGGGCATCGGGCCCCGCCTGGCCACGACGATCCTGAGGACCCTAGACTTCAGCGACATAATAAACGCTATAGCCACCGGTAACAGCCACCTCCTGTGCCAGGTCCCCGGCGTGGGCAAGAAGACGTCGGAGAGGCTCTGTTTCGAACTCCGCCAACAGATAGAACACTCCGGGTTCAAGAGCCTCGTCTCAACGGTCTCCCCCGAGTCGGCTGATACGGTCCAGTTCGTTTACGAAGCCCTCAGCTCCCTGGGCTTCACCCGGAGCGAGGCCAGGCCCGCCTTGGCGAAGATACTGGCGCTAAAAGACCCGGAGGGTCCTGAACAGCTTCTTCGCGACGCCCTGGGCGAATTGAGAAAAAGTTGAGGTGCTCCTTTGAGGGATCAGGACGATAATATCTACCCTGTTATGGACAGCGAGGGACCGGAAGAGGAACTTTCGGGTTTCCGCCCAGCGAGGCTCGACGAGTTCATAGGACAGAACGAGCTCAAAAGCAAGCTGGAGATCTATATCCAGGCCGCCCGGAAAAGAGGCGAGCCCCTCGACCATTGCCTGTTTTACGGGCCTCCCGGGCTTGGTAAGACGACCCTTGCAGGCATCATCGCCAACGAGATGCAGGGGCAGTTCCGCGTCACATCGGGACCCGCCCTTGAGAGGACCGGTGACCTGGCTGCCATCCTTTCAAACCTCCAACCCCGGGATGTGCTTTTTATCGACGAGATCCACCGCCTCTCGCCGGCTATCGAAGAAGTTCTCTACCCCGGGATGGAGGACTTTTCCCTTGACATCATCGTTGGGAAGGGGCCCCTCGCCAGGAACATCAGGCTCCAGATACCCCCCTTCACCCTCATCGGCGCCACGACCCGCCTGGGCCTGCTCACTTCCCCGTTGCGGGCGAGGTTCGGCATTGTCGAACAACTGGAGCTCTACACCCCGGAGGATATTTCCCAGATCGTCGCCAGGGGCTCCAGGCTCCTTTCGGTGACGATAAATCCCGAGGCCGCCCTGGCTATCGCGAAAAGCGCCAGGGGCACCCCCCGGGTGGCGCTACGGCTTTTACGGAGGGTTCGCGATGTGGCCGAAGTCAGGTGCGCCCCAGGGATAGACCTGGCACTTGCCAAAACCGCCCTGGAGATGCTGGGCGTCGACTCCGAAGGCATGGACGAGCGCGACAGGAGGTACCTCCGGGCCCTGGTAGACCTGTTTGGGGGAGGCCCGGTCGGGCTTTCCACCCTATCGGCGGCCCTGAACGAGGAAAGCCAGACTATAGAAGATATCTATGAACCCTTCCTTATCCAGAAGGGTTTTATTGAAAGGACTCCAAGGGGAAGAAGGGCCACGGTAAACGGTTTTTCCCGCCTTGGGAGGAGACCCCCCGGGGATGCGTTGAACGACCAGGGCCTCCTGGCACTGATAGATGAAGGGACGGGGGAACCGAAATGACAGGAAAAACCGGGAAGGGAGAGAGCCCTCATGACTAATCCCATTTCAAGGATGTTCACGGCGTCCTTTTTCGCGGCCATAATCCTTTTGCTTTCGCCCCTTTCCGCCCAGGCTTCCCCAACGACCGTTTCGGTGGGGCTGTCCGTGGGTGCCGGCAAGGCCGTTTTTTCCGCCCCCGGCGGCCAGGTCTCCCTCAAGAGCGCTTCCGGTGGCAAGGCTTCCTTCCGATCGAGCGTTTCGATAGAAGCCGTCTCCCCGGGTGTCATCCGCGCCGGTTCCGTGAAGCTGAAGCTTCCCGTGATCATCAGCGGCAACGCCCTGATGAAATGGAATAACAGGCCCTACCGCGGCCACTTCAAGCTGGCCCAACAGGGCGGGGCGTTCAACGTGATCAACGTTCTGGGCATCGAGGATTACCTGAAGGGCGTCCTGAAGATGGAAGTGAACCCCGCCTGGCCCCTGGAATCCTTGAAAGCTCAGGCCATAATCGCTAGAACCTATGCCCTGCGAAACAAAAACCGGCACGGAAGCGGTGGTTTTGACCTCTGCGCCCTGAACCATTGCCAGGTTTACAGGGGGGTCAATGCCGAGGACCCGGTCCTTTCAAAAGCCGTGGACCTGACCAGGGGCATTGTCCTGAAGTACCAGGGGGCTTACGCCGCCACCTTTTACCACGCTGACAGCGGCGGCCACACCGCCGACGTCTCCTCCGTATGGGGTTCGAGCATTCCCTACCTGGTAGGGAAGCCGGAGCCCCAGAAGTACCAGTCTCCTTACTCGAACTGGCAGACTTCCATGGCCCTTTCCGAAATACAGGGGATCCTGGCCTCGAAGGGGGTCAGGGTAGGGAACCTGACGGGCATCGCCGTTTCCTCCAAGGACAGCGCCGGCCGCGCGGTGAACCTCACCTTGACCGGGACGGGAGGCCAGACCACCATAAAGGCGAGCCAGTTCAGGACAATGATCGGGCCCGACAGGATAAGGAGCACCTTCTTCACTATTGGTGGGAATCCTCCGGGTGCTCCGGCCACCGTACCCCTTAGCGCTCCTGGGTCTGGGGGTCAAGAAAGCCCTCCTTTAACCCCGAAGGACGAACAAATGCTCATCGCTTTCACCCAACAGGGTGTATTCAATACCGAGGAGTTAATGGATATGCTCATCAAACCCCATAGAAGGGGTTTTTACCTGAGAAAAGCCCTGGAAAAGCAGAGTGGGGTAGTCGCGCCAGTGAAGGCCTCCTCACCCGTCCAGTCCTTCACCGGCGGCAGGGTCACCTTCACCGGCCGGGGGTGGGGCCATGGCGTGGGCCTTTCCCAATGGGGCGCGAAAAGCCTGGCGGAAGCCGGCTGGGATTACAAAAGGATCCTAAAACATTACTTCCCCGGCACAGTACTATCCAGGACGTCCGATTGAGATGGATAGGCGGTACCTAGAGGGGGTGACCCCACCCGAAGGGCCTCCCGTGGGGGTCGAAAACCCCTTCGATACCAGTGCTTATCATTATACCCTCCCCAAATCCATGATCGCCCAGACCCCGGCGGAGCCCAGGGATTCGTCGAGGCTCATGGTGGTGGACCGTAACTCGGGCACGATCATGCATCGGACCTTCCGGGAGATCGCTTGTTACCTCCAGGGGACGGACCTCTTGGTACTGAACGACACGAGGGTTGTCAAGGCCCGCCTGCATGCAGTAAAGCCAGGCGGCGGCGCCCGGGTCGAAGTTTTCCTTCTCAGGCCCTTGGAGGGGGAGAGGTCCGTCCTTTGGGAAACCCTCATCAGGCCCGGTAGGCGGGTCAAACCAGGACAGCGCTTGATCCTCGACGGCGGAATCGAGATCGTTATCGGGGAGGGGTGCGGTCAGGGCGCAAGGATCTGTCGCTTTCCCCCGGGTACCGACGTCTGGGGCCTAATGGAAGAGACCGGCGAGATGCCCTTTCCTCCCTACGTACACAACCCTTTCATCGATCCCGAGAGGTACCAGACGGTCTACGGGACGCGGGAGGGTTCGGTGGCCGCCCCGACGGCGGGATTGCACTTCACTCCGGACCTGGTCGAAGGGATCACGTCCAGGGGGATCAGGTTGGCCAGGATAACCTTGAACGTGGGGTTGGGAACCTTCAGGCCCGTCGAAGAAGAGGACATCAGGATGCACAGGATGCACATCGAGGAATGTTCAATCCCCGGTGATACAGCTTTGGCTGTCAAGGAGACGAAAGAAGCGGGAGGCAGGGTCATAGCCGTGGGCACAACGGTGGTGAGGGCCCTTGAGAGCCGGGTTACGGAGGAGGGCGGGGTGATACCGGGTTCATTCAGCACCGATGCCTTTTTTTACCCCGGCTACCGGTTCCGGGTCATCGATGCCATGATCACGAACTTCCACCTTCCCAGGAGCACCCTGCTCATGCTGGTCTGCGCTTTCGCCGGGAAGGAACTCGTCATGAGGGCTTACAATGAAGCCATTGAAAGGCGATACCGCTTCTTTTCCTTCGGGGACGCCATGATCATTCTCTGAAAGGCCCGTCCAGGGATCTATCTTAAGGCAGCTTTCTGGAAGAAATCCCTCGCCCTTTCCCTGGGCTCATCCCACAACCACCCAGCCGATATCCTGACGCCGCTGCCCGGGGTAACCTGTATCTCGAAGAAGCCCGATTCCTTTATCTCCTTGAGAGCCCTGTAAGCCGTCCTCTCGGAAAGGCCGGAAAGAGAGGCGAGTTCGTTGAAGCGACAATCAACGTCACGGCCGTCGCTCCCGAGAAGGGACGAAATCAGGAGAATCCTGGCGGCCTGGGATAGGGGCAGCGACAGGACATTGGCCACCGCCCAGGACACAGGCCCTTTGGGGGATTCTTCCCCCCCGGGCACCCTTTGCGGGTAACCTAAACGTTCAACCATTTCCTCGATCTCGGAGATCATCTCCATTATCGAGGAGAATCCCTCCTGCCGGCTGACCCTTTTCACCAGACCCTCCTATCTCCCCGGGGCCATCCCGCTTTGCTTCATCGAGGGGACGCTCCTTGAAAGTGTGGTGTCCTGATGGAAAAAAACGACTCCTGCTGTCATAATACATGAAAAGAGCCTTTTGGAAAACTTATGGGAGGGATTGCCTTGTGGACGATGGGCTTCCTTCTGCCCCATGCACCGATCCTCGTCCCGGAAGTGGCGGCAAGGTCCGGAGCCCAGACCGGGAAAACCCTTGAGGCTTTGAAGTCCCTGGATGAAAGCCTTAAAAGACTCGCTCCCGACCTCCTCCTGGTCCTCGACCCTCATGCCGCTACCGAAAGGACCTTGACCTTTGTCAACGCTGACCGGTTCGTGGGAGACTTGGGCGAATTCGGGGCCCGTTCGGTATCCCTATCCTTGCCGGGGGCGGGGGAGGAGGGCGACAGGCTTTTTTCGTACCTTCAACCCCACTTCCCTTCGAGGATCTACAGGCCCGGCGTGCATGACCTGGATTACGCCGCGGTTGTGTCGCTCCACCTCTTACTCCCACTCCTGGGCACGATTCCTTCCATGGTACTGGTCAACCCCGTGACGATGGACTACAGGCAAGCCTTCGAACTGGGGAGGTTCCTAAGGGGCTATTCTTCCGAAAAGAGATGGGGGCTTCTCGCGAGCGGGGACCTCTCCCACAGGCTGACAAAGAGCGCTCCTTCAGGTTTTCACCCTGACGGGCAAGTGCTCGACCGGTCGATCGTGGAAGCTCTCCAGGCGTCGTCGCCGGACCCCATTTTCAATCTTCCAGGGGCGGTCATTCAGAACGCCGGCGAGTGCGGACTGCGATCAGTGCTTGCGCTTATAGGGCTTTCCATGGGCGATGAGGTCAGGTTCCTGTCCTACGAGGCTCCTTTCGGCGTCGGCTACGCCTCCGCGCTCCTGGAGTGTTTGGGGGAGGTGTCCTGATGGGAGCCCCCAGGGGTGAAAGGCCCAGTCCTCACCCCTATGTCCTCCTGGCGAAGAGAGCGGTCTGCCTGACGGCCTCCAGGCTGGACCCCTTTCTTTATATCGATAGGGGCAAATACTGCGCGATGCCGGAAATGACCGTGAGGCGAGGTTGCTTCGTATCAATAAAAAAGGGCCCCCTTGGTGAGTTGAGGGGGTGCATCGGAACCGTCCGTCCCGTCCGGGAGAACCTCTGGGAAGAGATCGTGGCCAACGCCCGGGCAGCCGCCTCGGAAGACCCAAGGTTTCCCCCCCTCGAGCCCGGCGAGACGGCGGCATGCCTCGTTTCGGTGGATATCCTGGATGAACCTGCCCCGATCGAAGACCTCTCCGACCTTGACCCCTCCCTTTACGGGGTGATCGTCGAGAGGGGGGGGAGAAAAGGGGTTCTCCTGCCCGACCTGGAAGGCGTGGACACCGTGGAGCGGCAGATCTCCATCGCCATGAGGAAAGCGGGGATTGGGCGAGGGGAGGGGGTCGTCATATCCCGGTTTAAGGTGAGCCGGTTTTCAGAGGCCGACCTGGAGAGGAATTGTTAACCATGGAAAGGCCCGCTCTTTTCTGGACGGCCGCCGGAGAAGAAGTCCGCTGTCTTCTTTGCCCCAGGGAGTGCCTTATTCGGCCCGGCGACCTTGGGGCCTGCGGTGTCAGGAAGAATGTCGCGGGAGCCCTCTTCACCCTGAATTACGGTTTGGCCTGTGTCGCCGTGGACCCCATCGAGAAAAAGCCACTTTATCACTGGAAACCCGGCAGCAGCATCCTCTCCCTGGGAACGGTGGGTTGTAACCTTTTCTGCCCTTTCTGCCAGAACTACCACCTCTCCCGTTTTGAAACGGTCGCCGGCCTTTCCGAGATCACACCGGGGGAGGCGCTCCGCCTTTCCGAGGAAAGGGGCACCCCGTCGGTGGCCTTCACCTACAACGAACCCACCGTATGGTACGAGTTCGTCAAAGATACCTCCCAAGCGCTGAAAAAGGCGGGCCGAGGGGTCGTCCTCGTGACCAACGGCTATATATCCCAAAAACCGTTGGAGGACCTCATCCCCCAGGTAGATGCCATGAACGTGGACCTGAAGGGTTTTTCCGACCGCTCCTACGCCAAGGTCGGAGGAACCCTTGACCCGGTGCTGCGCACGGTAAGGATCGCCGTCGAAAGATCGGTCCACGTGGAGATAACCCACCTCGTCGTGCCGGGGGTCAACGATTCCTTGGAAGAGTTTGAAAGTATGGTGCTTTGGATCGCCGGCCTTTCAAGGAGGATTCCCCTTCATATATCGAGGTACTTCCCGGCTTACCACTGGGACCGGCCACCCACAGCCCTGTCCGACATCGAGGCGCGGGAGGAGATAGCCTCGAGGGCTCTCGACCATGTCTACGCCGGGAACCTGCCACGCAGGGAGAATACCTTCTGCCCCGCCTGTGGAGCACTTCTCATAGAAAGGGATCACTCCGGGAGGGTGAAAACCCATCTTTCCGGTGACGGGGCATGCCCTCGCTGTAAAACCCCCTTTGGTATTGTCAAGTCGTGATTTACGATATACTCTGTTGGCGGAAAGGTTTTGAACACGTCGCGGGGGGTGATCCTTCATGGAGTCTTCGGTTATAGAGTTAAACGGCCACTCTTTGAGGCTTGAAGATGTCATAAGCGTGGCCCGGGACGGGAGAAAAGTATCCCTTGACCGCTCCGCGGTGGCCTTTGTGGAAAGAGGGTCCGGCATGGTCCGTACCTGGGCCAAGGAGAGCAGGGTCATCTACGGCGTTACCACCGGATTCGGAGACCTTTCCAGCCAGTTCATCCCACCGGAACAGAGCGAGCAATTGCAGGCTAACCTCATGAAAAGCCACGCCTCCGGGGTGGGGGACCCCTTCCCGGAAGAGATCGTCAGGGCCATCATGCTGCTCAGGGTGAACTCCCTGATAAGGGGTTTTTCCGGCATCAGCCTACAGACCCTTTCCAGGCTTGTCGATTTCCTAAACATCGGTATACACCCGGTTATCCCCTGCAAGGGCTCCGTCGGTGCCAGCGGTGACCTGTGCCCGCTGTCCCATCTTGGCATAGCGCTTCTCGGCCTGGGTGAGGTCTTTTACCGGGGCAAGAGGATGGATACCTCCGAGGCCCTAAGGGCCGCCGGGCTGGAGCCGATCGTCCTGGGACCCAAGGAGGGCCTCGCCATGAACAACGGCACGGCCGGCATGACAGGCGTCGCCTCCGTAGCGCTGTGGGAAGCCCTCGCGCTTGTAAAGATGGCCGACATTTCAGGGGCCATGTCCCTGGAGGCCCTCCATGGCGTTCCCTTCGCCTTCGATCCCAGGACCCACGACCTGAGACCGCACCAGGGGCAGAAAAAGGTGGCCAGGAACGTAAGAGCCCTTACGAAGAACAGCGAGATCATGGAGAAATACAAAAACGAGAGGGTCCAGGACGCCTACTCCCTTCGCTGTATACCCCAAGTCCACGGGGCAAGCCGAGACGCCCTCCAGTACGTCCAGGACGTCATACAGATCGAGATCAATTCCGTCACGGACAACCCGTTGATCTTCCCGGCCGAGGGTGAGGCCATCAGCGGCGGGAACTTCCACGGCCAACCCGTGGCCCTCGCGATGGACTTTTTCGGTATCGCCATGGCCGAGATCGGAGACATCGCCGAGAGAAGGGCCGCCAGGCTCGTGGATGGAAAACTTTCAGGGCTCCCCCCCTTCCTGGTGGAACATAGCGGCATCAACAGCGGTTTCATGATCCCCCAGTACGTCGCCGCGGCCCTTGTGTCGGAGAACAAGGTGCTGGCCCACCCCTCTTCGGTGGACTCGATACCGACCTCGGCGAACCAGGAGGACCACGTTTCGATGGGGATGTTTTCGGCCAGGAAGGGCCTGGAGATCCTTGACAATGTCAGGAGGGTCCTCGCCATTGAAATGCTCCTCGCCGCCCAGGGTCTGGACTTCTCGAAGCCCCTTGCCCCCGGCGTCGGCACGAGGGCAGCCTACGAGAAGCTTCGGGAGGAAGTGCCCTACCTTGAAAAGGACGACATCCTCTATCCCCTGATTGACGCGATAATCAACAGGATGAAGGACCGCAGCATCCTCAAGGCTGTGGAGGAGGTCACGGGGGAACTGGAATGACCTCCAGGCGTAAAAAATGACCGGTGCCCCCCCTTGGCGGAGCACCGATGGATGACGGAGGCAGAGAATGAAAATAGTGGAGTGCGTCCCAAACTTCAGCGAAGGAAGAAGAAAAGAAGTGATCGACAAGATCGTGGAACCCTTCCGCAACGGGAAGGGGTTCAGCTTGCTGGATCACCGGGCCGACGAGAACCATAACAGGCTCGTGGTCAGCCTTGCCGGCGACCCCGATGCAATAATGGATGCTCTCATGACGTCGGCGGGAGTCGCCTTTTCGCTCATCGACATGAACGTCCATTCCGGTGCGCATCCCAGGGTCGGGGCCCTTGACGTGGTTCCCTTTACCCCGTTGAGGGGCGTGACCATGGAGGAATGCGTCGACATCGCCAGGGAATTCGGAAAAAGGCTGAACGAAAAGTACGAGGTCCCCGTCTATTTCTACGAAGAGGCCGCCACGAGACCGGAAAGGAAGAACCTGGAGAATGTCCGGAAAGGGCAGTACGAAGGTTTGAAAAAGACCATAGAAGAACCCCAAAGGCTACCCGATGTCGGGCAGGCCCGTTTGCACCCAACGGCGGGGGCGACGGTGGTGGGTGCCAGGAAATTTTTGGTGGCCTTCAACGTCAACCTGGGCACCACCCGGATCGAGGTCGCCAAGGAGATCGCCAAGTCCATCAGGTTCTCCGGGGGAGGGCTGGCCCATGTCAAGGCCATCGGCCTCGCCCTGGAGGACAAGGGAATGGTGCAGGTCAGCGTGAACATCGTGGATCATGAAAAGGACCCCCTCTACAGGGTCCTCGAATTGGTCCGCATGGAGGCTTCAAGGTGGGGCGTCCCCGTCGTCGAGACCGAAATTTACGGCATGGTGCCGGCCTCGGCTATCTACCAGAGCGCCGTCCATTATCTCCAGGTGGCCGATTTTGAGCCCGAGCAGATAATTGAGCTCAGGCTTCTCGAGATGGCCGGTGACAGACCATGACGATGAAACTTTTCCGCGGGGCCCGGGTCTATACCCCCCTTGCGACCGGGAACAGGGTCGTGTCCTGGGAAAAGGGTGCGATCTTGGCCAGGAACGGCTTTATTGAAAAGGTCGGTCCCGAGGAGGAGGTCCTGCGCGACCTCGAAACAGCCATGGTAGAACAGGAAGTCAACTTCGGGGGTAAATGCGTCGTTCCGGGGTTCGTGGATCCCCATACGCACATGTGTTTTTCCGAACTGAGGGAGCAGGAGTTCGCCCTGCGCCTCTCCGGGGTGTCCTACATGGAGATACTCGCTTCGGGGGGCGGGATCCTTTCGTCCGTTCGATCACTCAGAGCCGCGAGCGATGAGGAAATTCTGAAAAGGACGAAGAAGAACGCGCTCACCGCCCTTTCCCATGGAACCACCACCGTGGAGATAAAGAGCGGCTACGGGCTGGACACGGACTCTGAAACCCGGATGCTCAGGCTCATTGAAAGGGCGGGAAGGGAGATACCCACCACGGTGATCCCTACCTTCATGGGCGCCCATGCCATACCCTCGGATTACAAGGGAGATCCCGAAGGTTTTGTCGATCTCCTGGTCAGGGAGATGATACCGGTCGTGAGCGCTGAGTGCGATCCTCCTTTTTGCGACGTTTTCTGCGAGGAAGGCGTCTTTACAGTGCCCCAGAGCAGGAGGATCCTGGAAGCCGCCAGGAAGCACGGCATGAAGCTGAAGGTCCACGCCGACGAGGTGGTCGATACGGGCGGTGCCGCCCTCGCGGCGGAACTTGGCGCCGTCTCGGCGGAGCATCTACTCGCCGCCAAGGAAGAAAACCTTGCCAAAATGGCTTCGGCGGGAGTGATCGCGGTACTGCTCCCGGCCACGGCCTTCAGCCTCCGGAAACCCTACGCCGACGCCAGGAAGATGCTTGAACTCGGCCTGACCGTGGCCCTGGCCACGGATTGCAACCCCGGCTCATCCTTTACCCAGTCAATGCCCTTCGTCTTCAGCCTGGCCGTCATGAACATGGGTATGACAGTGGATGAAGCCCTGGCCGGTTGTACGCTCAATGCGGCCAAGGCCATTGAGTCCGATCATTTCTGCGGCAGCCTCGAAAAGAACAAGATGGCGGACTTTGCTGTGCTGGACGGCGAGACTCCTGCCATTATGGCCTATAATAGCGGGGTATCCCCGGTCCTCTCCGTTTACAAGAGAGGGGAGTGTGTCGCCCAAAGACCGGACGACTGGAGGTTTTGCCGATGAAGGATATTGCATCCCTTTCCATCGAGGATTTTCTCGAGGAACTCGGTTCCTCAAGCGCCACCCCCGGGGGAGGTTCCGCCTCCGCCCTGTGCGCCTCGATCGCCGCTCGCCTCACCCAGATGGTGGCCAGCCTGACCATTGGCCGGCCCCGCTTCGAAGAGGCACGGGAAGAAATGACCCTGGCCGCTGAAAAAGGGAAGGCCCTTTCGGGAGAATTCCTTGATCTGGCCATGAAGGACAGCGAAGCCTACGACCTTTTCATGAAGGCCCTCTCCTTGCCGAAGGATAACGACCAGGAAAAGACCAGGCGGAAGAACTCGATGCAGGAAGCGCTGAAGCAGTCCACCCTTGTGCCGCTGCAAACGCTCGAACTCGCCGGGGAGCTGGTCGCCAACAGCCTCGTCGTGGCGGAGAAAGGCAACCCGAACGCCATCACCGACGCGGGCGTTTCGGCGCTGCTGGCCGACGCCGCCGCCAGGGGCGCGGCCATGAACGCACGGATCAACCTGGCCTCCATCGAGGACGCTGCTTTTGTCCAGGAAAGCCTCCGCCTCGTCGAGTCCGAGCTCAAGGAGCTGGAAACGGGGGTCCAAAAAGTCCTGGCCATCGTATCTTCGAAGCTCCCCCGTTGAAAATGACGGGTTCCGTGCCCGGTAAGGTTCTCTACTTCATCTTCCTGGTGATATCCCTGGCCTTTTTCGGGGCCCTAACCCAATACCTGCCCCAACAACTGGTCAGGGCCATCCCGATGGGCAGCGGGGAACCCCTGGAGATCCTCGTCCGCCCCGGTATGAACGCCGGGGAGATCGCCCGTGTCTTCGCCTCGACAGGCCTGACGGACCGGCCGACTGAACTGTCCCGATGGTTCGCTAAAGTAGGCATCGATAGAAGGATAAGGCCTGGACTGTACCGGATCCGCGGGGGATCCCCCTGGGAGATCGCCCGGCAGATGGTCCTGGCGGAACCGGAGGTGTCCGGGATAACCCTTTTCCCGGGGGAAACCTTTGAAACCCTCATCGCCAGGCTTGGAGAAACCTTCAAAGACGCCCTCGAGAAGGACGAACTTTTTCCTAAAGGCCTCCGTCCCCTCCTGCCCCGGGAAGCGCGGCCCAGGATCGCCTTTCTCCTGCCCGAGACCTACAGCGTGACACCCTTCGAGGGCAACATGGACGAACTGGTCATGGCCGCGTCGGCGCTCTGGATGGAAAGGATCGGGAAACGGGTCTCCGACGCCGGGGCCGGGGGAGCGCTCCTCCTGGAAAAGGCCATAGTAGCCTCCCTGGTCGAAAGGGAGGCGAAGCAACAGCGTGAAAGACCCCTGATCGCGGCGGTGATCCGGAACCGTTCGGCGGCGGGCATGAAACTCCAGATAGACGCCACCGTCGTTTACGCCTGGTCTTTGAAAGGGGTGGAGCTGAAAAGAGTTCTTTACCGGGACCTCGAGGTAGATTCCCCTTACAACACCTATCTTTACGCAGGCCTCCCACCTGCCCCGATCTGCGCTCCCTCCGAGGGGTCCTGGCTGGCTTCCCTTGAACCTGGAGAAGAGCCCTATCTCTTTTATGTTGCCATGCCCGACGGGAGTCACCTTTTCAGCAAGACCTTTTCCGAACACTCCGAAGCGATCAGGCGTTCCAGGAAAGCTTTCGGGTCGTCACAAAGATAAGGAGCCGAGAGCCGGGAGGGGCACCTTTGATGGATAAACTGTTCGATGTAGCCGATGCTCTTTCGATACCCGGCACCTCCATAGGGGAAGCCTTCATCCAAAGGGGCCTCGCCAGGTTCTGCCTGATGGACGACGGGAAGTTCGAAGAGGTCTCCTCCTCGATCACGGAAGGTTCCGGGATCAGGTTGGTGATCGGTGACAGGACTTGCTTCACCTATACATCGGGAACCGACCTGACCTCGGTGGCTCTTTCGCTGGCCGAAGGGAAAAGGCGCGCCGGGCTTTCCGGGGGGAAACCGCTGCCGAAGGGTGAAAAGCCACTTTTACACCTTCCGGCGATGAATGAGGAAGCACCCTTCGACAGGATCCGGGACCTGGACCGGGCGATTCGGAAATTATCATCTTCGATCAGGCAAGCCACCTTCGCCTGGAGCAGCGGGGTCGGGGAAGTAGCCATTGTCGGGAGTGCGAATCCCCTGTGCCGGAGGTCGGACTTTTCCACCCGATTCTCGGTCAATATCGTAGTAGAGGCCGATGGCTCTCTTTTTTCAGGGAGGGCGGTAAAGGCTTTCAGCCTACCCCAGGATGAATTTTTAAGGATCGTAGACCTTGAAGATGTAGCCCATGAAGCCTTCCGTAGGGCCTTGCTGCTCTCACGGGCGAAACCCTGTCCCGCGTCGGTGATGCCGGTCGTTTTGGCCGGCAAGGCGGGGGGGACCATGGTCCACGAGGCCTGCGGTCACGGTCTTGAGGCCGATATCGTCCTGAAAGATCATTCTTCCTTCAAGGGATCCCTGGGGGAAAGGGTTGCGTCACCCCTGGTCACCCTGGTCGATGACCCGACCCTTTTCGGACTTTACGGGAGTTATCCCTTTGACGATGAAGGTACCCCTTCCAGGAGGACCGTCCTCATTGAAAAGGGCATCCTCGTCTCCTTCCTCACTGATCTGCTCACTTCGAAAGAAGGGTCCTTCCCGGTCACGGGTAACGGGAGGAGAGCGTCCTACAGGCATCCACCGATCCCAAGAATGTCCAATACCTTTATAATGAAAGGCGGAGGGGACCCCAATGAGATCCTTGACGGCGTGGAAAGGGGACTCCTGGTGTTGAAGATGGGGGGCGGTGAGGTCAACCCCACATCGGGGGATTTCGTGTTTCACATCACCGAGGGCTACCTCATCGAGAAGGGGAAAAGATCATACCCTGTCAGGAACGCGACTCTCACGGGCAACGGCCCGGAAGTATTAAGAGACATCGACGCGGTAGGGGATGATATTCATTACGAACCGGGGGTATGCGGCAAGTCGGGCCAGCATGTCCCGGTAACCGACGGGCAACCGACGATAAGGATCAGGAAACTGGTAGTGGGAGGCAGCGAGGCTTGATATGAAGGTCACCAGGAGGAAACCGAAAGCCCGGGACAAGGCCGATACGAAAAGCCCGGTCGGGAAGGGGAGCATGAAGGGGGGCAGGAAGCAGCCCTGGGTCACAATGGCCGTTTTCGCCTTCCTGTTGGTCGACCTGTACCTCCTGGCCACTCTTTTCCTCTTCAGGACCGGGGAATTCGGCGAGGTGATCAATTCCTGGACCCTGGAGACCTTCGGCGGAGGCATCATCATCCTCCTGGTCTTCGGTGCTTACCTGGGTGCCTCCCGGGTCCTAGGGTACCCCGTACCCTTCCCCCTGAAGCAAGCCCTTGCTTCATCAGTCCTTTATCTCTGCTGCGCCCTCTTCCTTGGCCTTACGGCCCTGAGCGGCATAGAACCGGCGGTCGCGCTTTTGGGACCCGGCCTCGTGGGGTCCTTCCTGGCCGGGGTCCTCACCAGGCACATCGGGCCTCTCGGGGCCGTTCTGGCCGGGTTTGGCGGCATCGGTGCAGCCTTGACACTTTATGGGATCATCAACAAGAAGAGTATGATGAAGGCGGCCTCTTTCCTTTCCCGCGTCCTCAAGGCTTTCGGAAATGTCTTAATGTCCCCGCACCGAACGGGCCCGGGAAAAACAGTGATTCCACCGTCGGAACCGAGAAGGGGAGTGAGGCGGGCCGAGCCGAAGTCCGACGGGAAAAAACCTGGGATCCGCTCCAAGGCAGTCCCGGGTCAGATCGATATCCCCGATACGATGGCCGATGAGGATTCACCGGACAAGGCCGGCACCTTCCCGAAAGTCCCACCCGGGCAGGAACTCCCTTTCCCCGTTCCCCTGGACGTCTTCGGCCCTCCCGACGATTTTTCCTTCAGCCTGGACAAGGGACAGCTCTCTGAACAGGGAGAAAGCATCATTGAAACCCTGGATGAGTTCGGCATCACGGCCGAACTGGCCGAGACCGTCGTCGGGCCCACGGTCATCCAGTACAGGATCCAACTCGCGCCCGGCATCAAGGTCAGCAGGGTGTCAAGCCTTGCCAACGACCTGGCCGTCTCCCTGGCCGTCCCAAGCCTCAGGATCGAGGCGCCTATTCCGGGGAAGACCTTTATCGGCATAGAGGTCCCCAACCCCGAAAGAAAACCGGTGAATATCAGGACCGTGCTGGATCACCCCTCCTTCCAGGAGGCCGACTGCGACCTAGCCATACCCGTCGGGGTCGGCGTGGACGGTCGCCACCTGACCATCGGCCTTGAAAAAATGCCCCACCTGCTGATCGCCGGGACGACCGGTTCAGGGAAGAGCGTCTTTGTTTCCTGCTGCATCGCCGCCCTGGCCTGTCGCATGAGACCCGAAGAACTACGTTTCCTCCTGATAGACCCCAAAAGGGTCGAGATGAAGATCTTCGACCGCCTCCCTCACAACGTAACCCCGCCCGTCGTCGAATCGCGACAGGCTGTTCACGCGCTGGGATGGACGATCAGGGAGATGGAGCGTAGGTACGAAATGTTCGCCCAGGCCAGGGTGAGAAATATCAGGGCCTTCAACGCGAGAGCGCTACCCCTGGATCGACTCCCCTATATCATCATCGTGATCGATGAACTGGCCGACCTGATGTTCACATCGCCCCGGGAAGTGGAGGATTACATCTGCCGGTTGGCCCAGATGGCCCGGGCCACGGGCATCCACCTGATCATCGCCACCCAGAGGCCTTCGGTGAACGTCGTGACCGGCCTCATCAAGGCCAACATCCCGGCAAGGGTGGCCTTCGAGTTGCCTTCCCAGACGGACTCGAGGACCATCATCGATATTTCCGGGGCCGAAAGGCTCCTCGGCAGCGGAGACATGCTCTTCCTCACCCCCAGGCTTCCCAAACCGCTCAGGATCCAGTCGCCCTGGATGGACGAGCTCGTGATGGTGCGTTTTATGGATTACCTTTCGACCCTCTTCGGCGACCCTGTCTTTTTGGACATCGATATGGAGGACACGGGGGAGACGAATGGAGTGAAAGCGCATCTCGACGACCCCCTCCTGGAGGACGCCATGGGCCTGATACTACAGAGCGGTATCGCCTCGGCCAGCCGGCTCCAGCGCCAGTTGAGGATAGGTTTTACCAGGGCGGCTAGGCTGATCGATACCCTGGAGCAGGTGGGTATCGTGGGACCCCAGGAAGGGTCGAAACCGAGGGATATCCTCGTTGACGAGGAAGAAGCTAGGCAGATCCTCGAGGCTAGCACCAACAACCTTTGAGGAGATGGTAACCCGATGACGTTGATCTCCCTCCCCCAACTCAAGGCCCAATTTACGCCGCCCTTCGAGCTCCCTTCTATAGTGTTCGTGGCGGGGGGGAGGACGCCAGGGCCTTCCTGGTTGAGAGAGTTGTGCAGGGAAAAGGATGTTTGGGCGGTGGACCGCGGGCTCGACCCTTGCATGGCGGCGGGCATAAGGCCCTCCTTTTTCATTGGTGACAACGACAGCGTTTCGGAGGAGGCCCGGCAATGGTCCCGGGAGGGGAAAATACCTTCTCTCCTTTACTCGCCTGAAAAGTACCTCACGGACCTCCAGCTTGCCCTGAAGGAGGCCGGTAGAACTTGCCGCGGCCCGAATGGAAGGCGGGGATGCACCGCCATCCTGACGGGAGCTTTCGGGGGACGGTTCGATCACCTTTTCGCCAACCTCTACTCCCTTATCTGGGCGGAAGAGGAATGGGGGATGAAGGTTCGCTGCGTGGCCGATGGATCCGAGGCCCTCTTCATCTTAAAAGGCGGTGAGAGGCTCCGCCTGTCGGGCCTGGAAAAAGGGGGGATCTTTTCAACACTGGCGCTTTCGGAGAAATGCCTCGGGGTAAGGATGGCTGGAACCAAATGGACTATTGGGGAGGGGAGTCTCTACCTGAAGAAACCCTTCGCTGTCAGCAACGTCGCCGAGGCCGCTGTGGAGGTGAGTCTCTCCTCGGGCTGGCTCGGCATCTATTGGGCGACCCGTGAATATGCCGAGCGGGAGCAAAAGCAGAAGGGCCGAAACTAGACGGCCCTCCTGACCCTTCCTGAACGGAGGCATTTCGCGCAGATCTTCATCCTCCGCGATTCGCCGCCGCCGAGGTCGACCTTTACAGTCTGAAGGTTGACGCCCCAGGTCCTCCTAGAGTGACGGTTAGAGTGACTCACCCTGTTACCGGCGCCCCGGCCTCTTCCGCAACAATCGCAGACATTGGCCATTTCCATTCCCCCTGTCCCTGCATGTCGGGCAAACGGTGAGCATTGTACCACGGGTGGATCGGGGAGCGCAAGAATGGCGTTTCATTGTATCATGGTCCCGTTCAGGCGAATCCCCTCTGATTGGAGTGATCTTGGGATGTCCTTCACAAAAGATATGGCCGAACTGCAAGAGATTGTGTCGCGGCTGGACTCGGGCCAAATACCCCTTGAAGATTCCCTGGAACTCTTTGAGCGAGGGATAGGGTTGGTCAATTCCTGCAAAAAGTACCTGGAAGAGGCTCAACAGAGGATCACCCTCCTCTCGGCGGAGCAGGGGGATCCTGAGGGGAGGGAGTGGGATCCCCTTTCCAGGGATGAACCGGCCGATGGCGACTAAAGGACCTTCCCCTAACGACGATCCGGAGGTCAGGATCTCCGAAGGCCGGTTTTTTATAGAAAAGGCTCTTCTAGATCTTTGTGAAAAGAACCCGCCTGGCATTCCCCAAAGGTTATGGGATTCGATGACTTACTCGCTTTTGGCGGGCGGGAAAAGGACCAGGCCCCTCCTTTGCATCCTATCCGGGGAAGTCTTCGGGGTCACCCGGGAGGACCTTCTACCGATGGCCCTGGCTTGTGAGATGATCCATACCGCTTCCCTCATCCATGATGACCTCCCTGAAATGGACGATGCCGCCTTGAGAAGAGGGAAACCTTCCAATCACGCGGTTTTCGGGGAATCCCTGGCACTTTTGGCGGGGGACGCCCTCTTCCTTTGGGCCTTCGAATACGCCCGTGCCGGTCTCCTGGCGAGAGGGACCTTCTCTTGTCATTCCATCCTGGAAGCCCTGGGGGTACTCCTCGATGCCGCGGGGCCTTTCGGGATCTGCGGGGGCCAGGTCCTCGACACGGACCCCTTGAGCACCGGCCCGAGGGAAGAGCACCCCTGGACCGTCGCGAGGTCCAAGACGGCGGTACTTTTGAGCGCCTGCGTCCAGGCGGGGGCCATCCTTGGGGAAGCGGGGCCCGAGGAGAGGCGGCTCTTCGCTGAGTTCGGCGACCACCTCGGTACGGCCTTCCAGATAGCGGACGACATCATCGATGTCACGGGACGGGTCTCTAAGACGGGGAAAACGCCCGGCAAGGACAGCGCCCAGGGAAAGATCACCTTCGTGAGCGTTTTCGGCCTCGAGGAGGCAAAAAGAATGGCCGGGGAAGAAACATACAGGGCTCGAAAAGCGCTCTCCGCGATAGGAAGGGACGTGGCAGCCCTGGAAAGGTTCACGGGGATGCTGGCGGCTAGGGACCGGTAGGATCCCCGGAGAGATAGAACGGGAAGGATGAAGGATCTGCTTGGATCATTGGTGGACTACAGGGACCTAGAGGGTCTCGATCACGCCGAGCTCGGCCTCCTGGCGAAGGAGATCAGGGAGATGATCATACAAACGGTCGAGTCCAACGGGGGCCATCTCGCTTCCTCCTTGGGGGCCGTTGAGCTCAATATTGCGCTGCTGAGATCCTTCGATCCCTCGAAGGACAGGATCATCTTCGACGTGGGGCACCAGGCCTACGCCTATAAGATCCTCACGGGCAGGAAAGACCGGTTCAAGACCCTGAGGAAGTGGAAAGGTATATCGGGCTTCCCCGATCCCAAGGAGAGCCCTTTCGACCACTTCAACGCAGGTCACAGCAGCAAATCACTATCGGCCGCGCTCGGCCAGGCGAAGGCCAGGGACCTCCTGCGCCAGGATCACCACGTCGTGGCGGTGATCGGCGACGGGTCGCTCATCAACGGTCTCGCCCTCGAGGCCCTCAACCACGTCCATGAACTCGATACACCCGTCATCTTCATTCTTAATGACAACCAGATGGCCATAAGCAAAAGGGTGGGCGGGATGGCCAGCCACCTTGCCGCTCTTAGCGTGAACCCCATGTACAGGCAGTTCAAGAAGTTTCTCAAGTACTTCTGTCACAAGGTCCCCGAGGGGGAAAAACTCGAATCCCTCCTTGAAAGGTCCAAGCAGACCTTGAAGAGGTTCCTGCTGCCGCCCAACATTTTCGAAGACCTGGGGATAAGCTACTGGGGACCCTTTGACGGCCACGACATCCAAGAGATGGAAAAGATCTTCGCCATGGCGAAGGGCTACGGTTACCCCCTCCTGGTTCACCTTTTGACCACTAAAGGAAAGGGCTTCAAGCCCGCCGAGGAGGACTCGGAAAAATACCACGGCCTTTCACCGTGCCCTTCGGCACCCATCCCCGGAGAACTCTCCCAGGTTAGTTGGAGCGAAGCCTCGGCGGCATGCATCGAGGAACTGGCGGGCTCGGACCCGAGGGTGGTCCTCCTCACGGCAGCCATGAAGGAAGGCAGCAAACTGGGCCCTTTCCAGGAAAAGTACCCGGAAAGGTTTTTCGATGTGGGCATCGCCGAGGGGCACCTGCTGACCTTTGCCGCGGGTATGGCGTCGGCAGGGCTTTTGCCGGTGGTCTCCATCTACTCCACCTTTCTCCAGAGGGCCATGGACCAACTGGTCCATGACGTCTGCATGCAGGATCTCCACGTTATCCTGGCGATAGACCGTGCGGGCCTGGTCGGCGAGGACGGCGAGACCCACCACGGGGTCCTGGACCTGCCGTGGACCCGGGCGATCCCCAACCTGAACGTTATGGCCCCCCGGGACCTGGAGGACCTGAAATGGATCTACCGGGAGGCCCTGGAGGCCAGTTCCCCTTTGGCCATACGGTTACCGCGAGGGGCCGCCCCAGCATCGATATGTCGTGAAGGAAATACCCCCCGGCAAGCCTGGGGCCGGGCCGAAAGGGTACTTGAAGGGACCGGGTGGTGCCTTTTCTCCTATGGTGCTACTGTCCCGTTGGCCCTCTCGGTCTACAAGGAGGCCGAAAGGATGGGTTTTGAACCACCTTCCGTCTATGACCTGCGCTTTCTGAAACCGCTGGATGTTGATGCCGTTGAGGGGGCCCTTCGTACGCACCCCTTTGCCGTCGTGCTGGAGGACGGCAATATCGAGGGGGGCATCGGGGAAAAGATTTCACTTATCGCCGACCGGGGGAAGATCGCTTCCTGCGTGACCTGCCAGGGCGTCCCCGACCGGTTCATCCCTCACGGGACGGTCCGCGAACAATGGGAGCATTGCGGACTCGTCCCGGAAGAGGTGTTAAAACTTTATGAAGCCTTCAAGGGCTGATGAAAGGCTGGACCAGGCGATGGTCAAAAGGGGAATCGCCGAGAGCAGGAACCGGGCGCAGGCCCTAGTTCTTAGCGGGGCTGTACGGGTGAACGGGGAGAAGATCCTCAGCCCCGGGGTAAAAATATCGCCCGACGCCCTCATCGAGATCAAGGGTGGGCGCCGATGGGCCGGCAGGGGAGCCTACAAGCTCCTGAAGGCCCTGGATGTATTCCCCGTCGATCCTTCGGGGAGAATTTGTATTGATATCGGGGCCTCTACGGGCGGGTTCACCGATGTACTCCTCGGCCGCGGGGCCAAGAGGGTATACTGCGTTGATGTCGGTTACGGGCAATTGGCCTGGCGCCTGAGGAACGACGAGAGGGTCGTCGTCATGGAAAGGACCAACGCCAGGTACCTTGAACCCGGCCACCTGCAGGACGTCCCCGAGATAGCCACCATGGATGTATCCTTTATCTCTGTCACCAAGATCCTGCCGGCCGTGGAAGCGCTCCTGGCGCCCGGGGGCGATTGTATCGTCCTGATCAAGCCCCAGTACGAGGCCGGCAAGGGGCTTGTCGGGAGGAAGGGTGTCATAAGGGACCGGGCCCAGCACAGAAATATCCTGGTTTCGTTAAGTCTTTTTATAGGCGCCATGGATAAGATGGCCTTGATGGGCGCCGACATTTCTCCCATACTAGGGCCCAGCGGGAATATGGAGTTCCTGTTCCACTTAAGAAAAGGAGGGATCCCTCCAGCGGATTTCGACGAAGCCTTCTTCGGGGACCTGGTCGAAAGGGCACACCGCGAACTTCTGGAAGACAAGGGAAATAGAGCATCAAAAGGGGTGGGTCAAGGATGATCGAAACTCTTGGGCTTTTGGTCAATACCCAGAAGGGCACGGCCCTGGCCCTGGCCGAGAGCATCCTTCGGTGGGGCAGGGAACGGGGTATCAGTTTCGCCCTCCCTCCCCACGAGTCCCATGTGCTGGGAGAGCAGGAAACCTCGGACCAGGAATGGAAAGAAAAGGTCGACGCCGCCATTGTCCTGGGCGGTGACGGCACATTCCTCCGGGCCGCCCGTTACGTTATAGGTCACGATATCCCCCTTTACGGGATCAATGTCGGGCGTCTAGGTTTCCTATCCTGCGGCAAGATAGAAAACGCCGAGGAGGACCTGGAGAAGATCATGGCGGGCGAGTACTCGATAAACCGGAGGCCCCTGCTGCACGGCATCGTCTCCAGGGGAAAAAGGCATAAACACGAAGTGTACGCCCTGAACGATCTCGTTGTTACAAAGGGGCCCTTCGCGAGGATGATCGCCCTTGATATAGCCGTCAGCGGAAGGCCGCTGAACCTGTTGCACGCCGACGGGATAATAGTGGCGACTCCCACGGGATCAACGGCCTATTCGCTTTCCGCCGGAGGCCCGATCGTTCCCCCTCACTTGTCCTGTATGATCCTCACCCCGATATGCGCCCACACGCTCTATTCGAGACCGATCGTGCTCAGCGAGTCGGACACGGTAACGATTACCCCGGCGGGGCAGCACAGGGAGATCATGCTGACCCAGGACGGCCAGTTGGGGTATGAACTTCTCCCCGGGGACCGTATCTCCATCTCCCTTGACCAGGACAGGATGATCGGGATCATTACCCTCCCGGAGAACGAATTCTTCACCCTTCTCCAGGAAAAATTCCAATGGGGACACAGAACGCCCAACCTTCTCGAGGAGTGATCCCATGCTTTCGGAACTGATGGTGACCAATGTAGGGGGGATAAGAGAGGCCTCTCTCAATTTTAGGGGCGCTTTTATCGTCATTACCGGGGAAAGCGGGGCTGGGAAGAGCAGCCTGGTCAGGGCTCTTGAACTGGTTAGCGGCAAGAGGGCCCAATCGTCGATCATCAGGGCCGGTGTCGAGGAGGCCGAGGTCAGGGCCGCCCTGGAAATGGATGCCCCGCTGGCCTCGCTGCCCGAGGACCTCCAGCCCCAGGAGGGTTTTATCCTTGTCAAGCGGGTGGTTTCATCGGCCGGGAGGGCTAAAACTTACCTTCAGGAGAAGCCAGTGCCTCTGAATACGCTTTCCGGGGCCCTTTCAAAGGTGATAGCCATTCAAAGCCAGTTCGCCCAACTTGAACTACTGGAACCGGACCAACAGGCCGAACTGCTGGATAACAGTGGCGGCGATCCTCTCCGGTCCATCCGGTCAAACCTTTCCCAGGCGGTTTCGCTGGCCCTGGGGAATGAAAGGGACCTCCTTGAGATCACCCGCCGGAGAAGGGAGATCGAATCGAGGTACCAGGAGGGTGAAGCCTTTCTTGAGAGGTTCAGGAGGATGGGTATCAAGCCCGGGTGTGAGTCCGAGTGGGAAACTGATCTGAACCGTGTTTCGGAACAACTGAAAAGACAGGGCCGGGTGAGGCTCATCCATGACAAGCTGACAGGTGGAAGCTCCGGGAAGGGTCTTTCCTTCGCCATCGAGCAATTTTGCCATGAGGCCAGGCAAAGTTTGGACGAGATCCCCGGACTCGAAGGGAGTATAGAGAGGCTCCTGCTATCCAGCCAGGAGATCGAGAGTGGGCTGAAAGGCGTCTTCTCCGTCGAAAGGGAACAATCCCTCCAGGAGGAACAGGAAAAACTGGAGAAGAGACTGGGGAGTCTGAAAAAACTGATGAGATACGCCAAGGTCGATAATGCCGAGGATCTAGTGGATTTCGCCGAAAGGGTGCACTCGGAGCTGGAATGGCTCAGGGACAGCCGCGAGACCCTTGCTAGGCTGCAGGAAAGGTCCGCCTCCCTGAAAAAGGAGGTGTCCTCCCTTGCCCTTTCTCTCAGGGAATCCAGGAAAGAAGCCGCCGAGAAGCTCGAGACGGCGGTCAACGCCTCTCTCCATGGTCTCGCCATGGAAGGGCTTCGGTTCGGAGTGTCGCTGCAGCCCCTGGAGAAGGTCAGGCAGAGTGGGGCAGACAGCATTTCCTTTTACCTTACCGACGATAAATTCCTCGAAGGCCCCGTTTCTAAGATCGCCTCGGGGGGTGAGCTCAGCAGGATATTGCTGGCCCTCCAGGCGGCCGCCTCCGACGAAATGCTTCCGCAAACCCTTGTATTCGACGAGGTAGAAGCGGGCCTGGGTGGACGTTCCGCTTTCCTCGCGGGACAAACCCTGAGAGACCTATCGAGGCGATGCCAGGTGATCCTCATAACCCACGAGGCCTCGATCGCCTCCCTGGCCGACCAGCACTTCCGGGTGGAAAGGGATGGCGATATAAGCAGGGTCCTTGAGGTCGAAGGAAAACAGAGGGAGAGGGAGCTCGCGCGGATGCTAGCGGGCGACCCCGATGACCCGGAAGCCGCGGGACTGGCAAGATCGCTGCTGGAAGCGAATCGGCAGGAGACGGATTGAACTGAAACAAAAGTATTTATGTTATAATTTCTATTTGGTCGTACTGACCGGTGAAAGGGCTGGGAGGGCTCCCTTCCCTGTCTTTTCAATCTTCGCTCGGGACGGGTATCAAGAGCCCTTCGGGCCACCCGGTTCATCGGCGTGAGGAGGAGTAAAGAGGATGTACGCCGTTATCGAGACAGGGGGGAAGCAGTACCGCGTATCCCCCGGAGATACCATAAGGGTCGAGAGGATCAACGCTCCCGAAGGGGCGGAGGTCGATTTCCCAAGGGTTCTACTCGTGGCGACTGACACGGAGGTCTCCGTTGGCGAGCCGGTCGTTCCCGGCGCCGTCGTCAAGGGAAGGGTACTGGAACAGGGGAAGGCCAAAAAGATTACGGTCTTCAAGTACAAGAACAAATCCCGGTCGTCCAGGAGGACCATGGGACACAGGCAGCCTTTTTCCTCAGTCAGAATCGAATCCATTGCCTTTTAGTCTTGAAATGACCGAGATAAAGTCCTTCCGGAGAAAAGGGACCCTTTGCGGACTGGAAATAGCGGGCCATACGGGCTATGCCGAAAGCGGCAGCGACATCGTCTGCGCGGCCCTGTCGACCTTGGCACAGACCTTGGAGACGGGCCTTACGGGGATTCTGGGTATGGGGACGGTCTCGTCAAGGGTTGACAAGGAGCAGGGCTTTATGAGCCTTTCCTGGCGAGGGTCCGATGATCCTAGGGCCAGGTTCCTGTCGGAGACGATCGTGAAGATGCTGAGATCGGTGGAACAAAATTACCCTTCTTATGTGAGGTACACGGAGGTGGAAGTGGATGAGGACTTTGGATCTTCAACTGTTCGCCCATAAAAAAGGACAGGGCAGCAGCACCAACGGCAGGGACAGTGCCAGCAAGAGGCTCGGCGTGAAGCGAGGCGACGGGCAGGTTGTCACCGCTGGCAGCGTCATCGTCCGGCAAAGAGGCACCAGGATCCATCCCGGGGCGAACGTGGGAAAGGGTAAGGATGATACTCTTTTCGCCCTTTCCGAAGGCACCGTGCGTTTCCAGACCAAGGCCGGGAGAAAGTACGTGACCATTGAACCAGTGACAGCCTGATGCTCCTGCCTGATCGAAACGCTGGAGGGCCTGAGTCGAGCTTGGGCCCTTTTCCTGTACCCAGGGGGGCGGCATTTTGAGGTTCCTCGATTCCGTAGAGATCTCCGTGAAAGCCGGCAAGGGTGGGAATGGGGCCCTGAGCTTCCGGAGGGAGAAGTTCGTCCCCAAGGGAGGACCCGACGGCGGGGACGGTGGGCGGGGAGGGCATGTCTGGATCGTGGCCGATGATCATATCCAGACCCTTGCCGACTACGAGTACCGAAGAAAGTTCGTCGCCGGGAACGGGGGCAACGGTAAGGGGCGAAACCAGACCGGGCATGACGGCGAGGACGTGATCGTCAGGGTCCCCTGCGGGACGATCATCACCGATAGAGAAACGGGGCGGTTTTTTTGCGATCTCACCGTGACCGGGGATACCTTCCTCGCCGCTAGGGGCGGCAGGGGCGGTAGGGGGAACGCCCGGTTCGCGTCATCCCGGCGAAGAACTCCCCGCTTCTCCGAACAAGGCGATGCAGGGGAGGCCAGGGATCTCAGGCTGAACTTGAAGATCCTTGCCGATGTCGGGCTGGTGGGCCTCCCGAACGCGGGGAAATCGACGCTCCTAGCCGCCCTTTCCGGTTCAAGGCCCCAGATCGCCGATTATCCTTTCACAACGCTCTCCCCAAACCTGGGGATGATGGAACTCGATCAAAGGAAGATCGTGGTGGCCGACGTTCCGGGGCTCATCGAAGGGGCCCACCGGAACAGGGGCCTAGGGTACGCTTTCCTGAAGCATGTTGAAAGGACCCGGCTCCTGGTCTATGTGATCGACCTCTCGCTGGAAGCCCCGGTCACCCCCGCCGACCAGTGGCGGATCCTGAGATCCGAATTTCGAGCTTTTAACCCGGAACTACTGGATCTTCCTTCCGTTGCGGCCGGGAACAAGACGGATCTTCCCTCCAGCTTGCCGGACGTCCAGGAACTGAGGCTTTCCCTCGAAGAGGAAAAAGTGCCCTTTTTCCCTGTCAGCGCCCTCTCCGGGGAAGGTATCGGAGTGTTCAGGAACCATATCGTTTCAAGGATGCCGGAACGGGAAGAATACCACCGGAAGGCCATCTTCGTAGAGATCGACGATGAGGAGAGCAGGGCGGCGCGAAGGACCGAAAAACCGGAGATCGAAGTGGAGCAGCGCAAGGGCGAGAAAACATATATTGTTCGTCATGAGGAACTACGGCGGCTCGTAGGCAAGTTCGATTTTGAACAGGAAGAGGCCTTGAGCCGTTTTTCCGCCATCCTGAGGTTTTACCGGATCGAAGACCTCCTGTTTGAAAGTGGTGCCCGCGAGGGTGATACTGTTAGGATAGGAGACGTGGAGTTTGAATTCTATCCCGAGGGTCCCTCCATGGCGGATGAGGGAACAAGGGGTCAGGCTGGGCGGTGACTATCATGCCTTTACGGTCATCCGAGGGTTTACGCAAGCGCAAAATAGGGGTCATGGGCGGCACCTTTGACCCGATCCATTTCGGTCACTTGATCGCCGGCGAAGAAGCCTATTTCTCACTGGGTTTGACCGAGGTGGTTTTTGTCCCGACCGGGGACCCCTTTCACAAGGCCGGCAGGTCCATTTCCTCGGCGGAGCACCGTTACGTCATGACCATGCTCGCCACCCTTGACAACCCTCATTTCCGCATCTCCAGGATAGAGATCGACCGCGGGACGTCAAGCCACACTGTCGATACGCTGAGGGAGATGAGGCATTGGTATCCTTCCGGCAGCGTGGAGTTCTTTTTCATAACAGGCCTGGACGCGGTGTTGGAGATCAAGGCCTGGAAGGAACCCTTGGAGATACCAAAACTCTGCAGGATAGTCGCCGTCAGCCGCCCGGGCTTCAATCCCGGCGGGCTCGAAAACCTGCCCGAAGAGATCAGGGAGAACCTGATCCACCTTGAAATACCCCTCCTGGCTATTTCAAGTACAGAGATCAGGAAAAGGGTCTCCAACGGCCAGAGCATCCGGTACCTCGCCCCCTGGTTGGTGGAGCAGTACATTTACAAGAATAACCTGTATTTCAGGAACGGATGGTGAAGGATAATTGTCAAAAAGGCATGTTTTCCTCCTGGCCCTGACCGCCGTTCTGTCGCTGGCGGCGGGAATAGGCTTGAAAGCTTTCTTCTTTTTCAACCCTGAGCCGGAAACCATCCGGGAAAGAATAGAACATGACGAAGAGACCGGTAGGATCAATATCCTGCTGCTGGGGCTCGACAAAGTCCCCGGCGAAGATGTAAACCGGCCCGATTCCATCGCCTTCGTGTCAATCGATATCGACGACAAGGTTGTACGGCTCCTATCGCTCCCCAGGGACACGAGGGTACAGATCCCGGGCCGAGGCTGGCAAAAACTGAACCATGCCTACGTTTATGGTGGAGTGGATCTTCTGAAGACAACCCTGGTGAATTACCTGGGTGTGCCCATCCCGTACCATGTTATCGTCAACCTCCAGAACTTCCCGGAACTGGTCGACCTTATCGGCGGTGTGACGATCAACGTCCCCAAGAGGTTGAGGTACACCGACAGGGCGGGAGGGGTCCACATTGACATACCGGCGGGGGAGCAGCACATGGATGGGAAAACCGCCCTGGGTTTCGTCAGGTTCCGCCATGACGCCCTCGGCGATATCGGTAGGGTGGAAAGGCAGCAGGTCTTCATGATGACGGTTTTCCACAAGATCAAGGACCCGGCGATGATAACCAAGATACCCGAGTTGATACGCCAGGCGATCCGCCTCGTCAAGACGGACCTGACCCTTTCGCAGGCGATCCAGCTCGCCTCGTACCTGAAGGACCTCGACCCGTCACGGGTCGTTTTTCGGACCCTGCCGGGAAAAGCGGCCTACATTTCCGGTGTCAGCTACTGGTTGGGGGAACTGGGCGACCTCTCGGAGATCCTTACGGAAAAACCCGGGGAGCCCCAAGAGAGCATAATAGAGGAGGAGGGACCCGATGAACCGGAGAGTGCCGCCGCCTTGGACCTGAAGGACACCTTGGCCTCCATAAGGGTCAGCCTTTCGGTACTGAACGGGTCGGGTATCGGCGGCATAGGCAAGGAAACGGCCACGCGGCTTCAGAACCTGGGGATCGACGTGGCCCATATCGGGAACGCCAAGCATTACGATTACAAATACAGCAACCTTCTCTATCCACCCGGGGAAGAAACGGAAAACGCCGCTCGGTCGCTGGGCCGGCTTTTCGGTATCGCTGAAAACCTCGTGCGGAAAGACCCTTCGGTACGAAATGTTACAATGATCATGGGTCATGATTACACAGATATCTTCAAAAGGATCGAACTGGCAAGAAATCAATAATTAATTTTTTAAAAAGGGGGAGTGCCTTTGCTACCGGACGACACCGTCAGCCCACTCATCGAGGCCCTGCAGGATAAACTGGCCGAAGACATAACCATCATCGATGTTTCAAGGGAATCATCCTTCGCCGACGCTTTCATACTCGCCACGGGTAACTCGGATGTCCACATGAAAACGCTTCTCGATAACCTAACCGAGACCATGGACAGGATGGAGAGACCCTACAGGGTCGAGGGGGAATACAGCCCGAAATGGATCCTCCTCGATGCGGGCAACGTCGTAATAAACATCTTCAGCCGGGAAGGAAGGGATTTTTACAGGCTCGAGAGCATTTGGGCCGGCGCGGAAATGACCCTGGTCGGTGATTAAAGAGCGAGACTCCCAGGAGGAATCCGTCCTTTTGATCATGAAATAAGGCCCCGGAAGGGGCCTTATAAGCTAAACCACCATGTCTTATAATATATCTTATGTTGCATTATCAACTCTCGGCCCGGGAGTCCTCGACCCTCTGAAAGGCGGAGAGGATTATCCCGTAAAACTCCCGGGGGTCCAGGGACGCCCCTCCAACGAGGAGCCCATCCACGTCCTCCTGGTCGAGGTAGCCCTTGGAATTGGAGCTTTTAACGCTACCGCCGTAAGCAACGATGGATCGAGCCGCCAAATTGGGGCCGCCGAGCTCGGACAAAAGGGTCCGGATGAAACGGCAACATTCCTGGGCGTCCCCCGCCGAGGCGTTCAGCCCCGTGCCGATGGCCCAGACCGGCTCGTAAGCGATAAAAAGCCTTTCTCTTTCCCCAAAACCTTTCTTTAGGCGGGCAAAAACAGCCTTTACCTGGCCTTCGATCACCTTTTCGGTCGAACCCTCATTCCTTTGAGTTTGGGTTTCGCCGACGCAAAGTACCGGTTCAAGTCCGTTCTCGAGGCAGGAGAAAAATTTTTTCGCGACCAGGCCATCGTCTTCAGCGAAAAGATGCCTTCTCTCGCTGTGACCTACGAGGGCGAAGGACGCCCCGGCCTCCAGGGCACTGGTGATGGAGTTCTCCCCTGTGAAGGCCCCGGATAAGGACCAATGAATATTTTGTATGCCTAGTTTGATTCCTATTTTGCATTGCCTGAGGTACTCCCCCATTGACTGCAAATTGATCGCCTGGGGGAACAAGACCAGGTCGACAGGATCCGGGACCAGCGAATCGAACCCCTTCACCTCTTCCAGCAGGGCCGCCAGATCCCCGAGGAAGGCCAGCGACTCGGCCGCTCCCTTGTTCATCTTCCAGTTCCCGGCGATGATCTTTCCCCTTTTCAAAGGCGCCCCACCCCATTCTCCGGGCATTCTATGGCATGAGAAGGGGCGTTATGCCCGGAAGCCCCTTTTTCTCGAAGAATTCGAGGGTCGCTCCACCACCGGTTGAAATGTGGCTTATCCCCTGGGCAAACCCCAACATGTTGGCGGCCGCGGCGGTATCCCCTCCCCCGAGAACGGAGACGGCGCCCTCGGCGGTCTTATCGGCGACAGAGAGACCGACCAGCCTCGTCCCCTCCCCGAAGGGTTTCCTCTCGAAAAGGCCGAGGGGGCCATTCCAGAGGATCGTCCCAGCCTTTTGGATCTCGTCGAAAAAAAGGGCCACCGTCTCCGGTCCTATATCGAGCCCCTTCGAACCCTCCGGGATCGAGTCTGACCTGACCACTTCGGTTCCGCCGCCGTCTCCTTTTCCCCCGGGTGTGAGAAAGTCAACGGGAAGGACGATCTTAGTACATGTCTTTTTGGCAGTTTCTAGGATCTCCGCCGCTATGGCTTCGGTACCTTCCTCGCAAAAGGAACCCCCTATAGATTTACCCGAGGCTTTAAGGAAGGGGAAGGCCATGGCTCCCCCGACCAGCATTACATCGCCCTTTTCAAGCATGCTCTTGATGAAGCCGATCTTGTCGGAGACCTTCGCTCCCCCCAGGATTATCACCATGGGTTTTTTGGGTTCCTCCATGATCCTGGAGAGGACGGCAACTTCCCTTTCCATCAGCTTCCCCGCGCAGGAGGGCAGGAACCTGGTCACACCCACCGTGGAGGCATGAGCCCTGTGGGCGGCGCTGAAGGCGTCCATGACGAAAAGGTCGAAGGGATCGGCCAACTCCTCCGCGAAGGCAGGATCATCCGCCTCTTCCCCGGGGTAGAACCTCAAGTTCTCCAGGAGGCAGACACCGCCATCGCTCATCGCCCCGACCTTTGCCGAGACCCTCTCCCCCACGCAGTCCCCGCAAAAGGGGACCTCGCAGCCCAGCAATCCCCCCAGGGCCTGGGAGACGGGAAAAAGGGAAAGGTCGGTCGCGACTTTCCCCTTCGGCCTTCCCAGGTGGGAGGCAAGGGCGACCCTTGCCCCACCCCGCCTGAGGATACCCAAAGTGTCGAGGTGGGCCTTTATCCTGGTATCATCGGTGACCTTGCCGCTTTTCATGGGCACATTGAAATCCACTCGGACGAGGACGTTCTTCCCCCTAAAGGAGCAGCCCTCGATGGTTTTCAACCTCATGACCGTCAGGATTCCCTTGAAAGCATGTAATTGACGAGGTCTATGACACGGCAGGCGTATCCCCATTCGTTGTCATACCACGAAAGGGTCTTGACCAGGTTCCCCAGGGCCATGGTATGCCTCGCCGCGAACAGGGAGGAGCGGCTGTCTCCCGTGACGTCGACGGAGACGATGTCCTCTTCTTCGTAGCCAAGGTAGCGTTGCATCGGTCCTTCCGCCGTTTCGCGGAAGGCGGCGTTGACCTCCTCGGAGGTCACTTCCCTGGATAGTACCGTCACGAGGTCGACGAGGGAGACGTCGGGCGTCGGGACCCTGACGGCCAAGCCGTTCATCTTGCCCGCCACCGCCGGGTAAACCTTCCCGATCGCGGAAGCGGCTCCCGTCGTGGTGGGGATCATCGATAGGGCGGCCGCCCTCCCCCTGTGGAGGTTCTTGTGGGAGGCATCGAGGGTTTTCTGGTCATTCGTATAGGCGTGGGTGGTGGTCATGAGCCCCTTTTCTATGCCGAAGGCCTCGTGGAGGACCTTGACCACCGGGGCGAGGCAGTTAGTCGTACAGGAGGCGTTGGAGACCACGTTATGCTTGCCGGGTTCGTAGATTCCCTCGTTCACGCCCATGACGATCGTTGCGTCCTCGTTCTTGGCGGGGGCGGTGATGAGGACCTTCCTGGCGCCGGCTTCAAGGTGCTTGGCGGCTTTGACGGCGTCGGTATACTTGCCGGAAGATTCTATTACGAGGTCTATCCCCAGGTCCTTCCAGGGCAGGTTTTCCACTTCCGGTTCCGCCAGGACCTGGACGGACTTCCCGTTTATCAGGAGTGAATCACCCCGGGCGGAGACATCGCCGGGAAAACGCCTATGGACGGAATCATACTTGAATAGGTAAGCCCTCTGCTCCGCCGTGGTTCGACTGTTCGTGGCCACTATATCGAAAAGAACGTCCTCTTGCTGATCGAAAAGGGCCCTGAGGGCCAGCCGCCCGATCCTCCCGAAACCATTAATAGCAACACGTTTTTTTATCATTTCCAGCGCCTCCTTTATTATTTTTTCTATTCCGTACCAGTAAAGGAACCTTGATAACAAGACCGGGAATTGAAGGCAGGGCAAAGGTCCTCACATGTCCTCCCCTATGACCCTCAGCAGTTCCGCGATGCTTGGCGAATAAAGGGCATCGCCATGGGGTTTGTAGGGCATGCTGCCGTCAAAGATCTCCGCCACCCCGCCGAGGCATCCTTTCCTCAGGTGAGAGAGGAAGGGGCGGAGGAAGCACCACCCGATATCCTTCCTTTCCGGGTTGTACCTAAGATAGGCTGTAATGAACTGGCCCAAAAGCCAGGGCCAGGCCATCCCCATGAACCGGGCCTTTTCCCTCTGGTCTATCCGCCCCTCGCAGCGTCCCTTGTACTTTTCATGGTGAGGGTCGAGGGTCCTGAGGCCGAAGGTGGTGTAAAGTTCGTTCCAGCAGGTTTCAACGATCGACCTTCCCCTTTCGGGGTCCATGACCGAGGCCGGGAGAGAAACGGCAAGGATCTGGTTGCACCGTACCGATTCATCCCTGTGCTTGCCCTCCACCCAGTCGTAAAGGTAGCCCTTGTCGCACCAGAATTTATCCTGGAAGCTTTTTCTGGATAGTTCTGCCCGGGAGCCGAATTCCTCGCGCTCCTTCTCTCGGCCGAGGATCTCCGAGTACTGCTCCATCGTCCTCAGCGCGTTGTACCAAAGGGCATTCACCTCGACCAGCTTGCCCCTTCTCTCGACGATGGGCCTCCCGTCGATTTCCCCATCCATCCAGTTGCTCCCCGGGTCATCCGATCTAAGGTCGAGCAAACCGTCCTTGTCGAGCTTTATCCCGATGGCGGGGATTCCCTCGATGTACCTCTCAATGAGCCCCGTAAGGTGGGTCCAATTCTCCATGACCAGGTTCGTACGTCCGGTCCGGTCGCAGAGCTTGTCCAGGGCGTAAAAGAACCATAACCCCGCGTCACAGGCCCTGGTCACGAGCGACCCCGTGTGAGGGTTTACTTCCGAGGGCATCACATGGTCATTCATGACGGCCCTCTCCAGCCAGACCTTCAGGACTCCCTCGGCGAAGTCGGTCTTGCCCGTCACCAGCAAAAGGCCGGGAAGGGAAATAAAGGTCTCCCTGGCGGTCTCCCTTACGGAAGGATAGCCGGAGAAAACCGCCGGACGCTTCCCGTCCATCTGGGAAAGGCAATGGGACGCGGAATTAAGGAGTTCCTTCACCATGGGAGTCTTTCTTACCAGCGGGCTCCCCACGAGGTTTTCCTGGAAAAGAAGCCGAGTTTCCTTCTCCATGGCCGCCACCGATCCATGGTCATAGTGCACGTTCTCGGATCCCAGGATGACGTATGCTGTTTCCCCTTCGTTCATGTCGATGGAAAGGAATCCCGGGGACCACAGGCTGTCCGTTCCCGGTTTTTCGCAGTCGTCGTGTTCGTAGAGTAGTTTTTCGAACCATAAGGGCTTGGGATACCACTCGCCCTTGTTGAAGGAGAAGTGGCTCTGATGACCCCTGCCACTGATGGTCACTGAGTTTTCCGTAAAAAAGGATTCAAAATCCGACCCATCCTTTTCGGGAAACAATCCGTCAGCTCCCCTGTGGGCGGCAAGGGGCCGTATCTCGAGCTTAACGCTTTCCGGGGCGGTGAGGAGTTCATATTTTATGATCGTCAAGGACAGGCCCCTGGGCATGAATACCGTTTTCCGCAGGAAAACGCTGTGTATCACGAAGAGCATCCCGGGAAGGGGATCGGCTTGGTATTCTTGCAGGTAACGATAGCCATCCGGGTAAATTACATCTGTATAACGATTGGTGGAAAGATGGTACTTTTTCCCCTTGCTGATAACGGTCTCATCCACCTTGCTGATGAGGACATCGGGGAACGCCTCTTCTCCACTCTTTTTTACCACCAGCAGGCCGTGTTCGCGGCGGGTATTCGCGCCGATCACGGTCGAAAAACCATAACCGCCCCAACCGTTCGTAGTCAAGAACTCCCGGCTGGAGCCTTTTTCATAGGTGTTCACATCAGCCTTTCCCAGGTACATGACCTTCAGCCCCCCTTTTCATTTTTTAAAGGCGTATTCGCCAGATGTTCTATCTTCCCCCAGCGGTACTTGACCGTGCTTTTACTCACGGGTCTTGATAGGGCCTGCCCTAGTTCGTAGAGCGTGGCCGACGGGTTCTCCAACCTGGCGTGTACGAGTTCCCGCAACTTCTCAGGCAACTTGAGAACATCGCCCCTGGCCAGGAGCATTCTCGCCAACTCGATCTGTCTTTGGGCGGATTCCAAGGATTTCCTGATGTTGGAGGCATCGCAATTTACTACCTTGTTGGCCCTTTCCTTGATGGACCGAAGCAACGCCTTCTCTTCGAGAAAAAGGGAAGACTTGAACATCAGCATGTTGGAAAGCATACCCACGATGGATGACTGGTCGCGCAGTACGAACTCGGAATAATTAAGCCTCTGCCTTCTCCTGAAGGAGATGCCCTTCGAAGAAAGAACCCTTTCCAGTTTTTCCGAAGAATCCCATTGGCAGGCCTCGCTCACCCTGAAAGCCATATAATAACCCGTCCTAGGCAAGAACAGGGACCCGCAGGACCCGAAGAGGCCTCTAAGCCAGTGCCAGGAATAGGTCTCAAACCTATGGAGGTCCCCGTAATAGGAAATGTCCTTTAGGAGGTTACCACTGTCGAGTCTCAGCGATATCCTGCCCTTTTTGCCGGCGGGGATCATGAGATTAAGGGTTTTGCCCGACCTGCCCCAATCCGAAATAGCCCAAAGTTTTTTTAGTTTCCTGAACAGGAAAAACCTTCCGCTGGAAAAGGAAACCCCTTCCCGGTCACGGCCGATCATGAGGCCGGAAAGGATCCCGTTGATCTCCACGGATGCCTCGACCCTATCATCAACCAGGACGGCCGACCAATCGTCCCGGATCACTTCCCTCAACTTTTCCATCGGGAGGGTTCCCTCTCTTCCCTCGCGATCCGTATCAGGGTCTCGGATACTTTCTGGCTGTTGTGCCTGACGTTCCCCCCGGTGACATCGAGGAAACCCGACAGGATGAGTTTTGACCCCATCATCGACAGGGACCTTTCGTTATCTTCGCTCAGCCGTAGCGGCACGGCCCCCGCCGCCAGGTAGGCCTCAAGCAGCGCTGCTGGTACTTCTTCTTCGTTGACAAGGATATAATCGGGGATCGTTCCTGAAGCCCTGGTTATCCATCGGACGTGATCCATCAAGGACAAGCCGTCGGTTTCGCCGGGTTGTGTCATGAGGTTAGTGATGTATATTTTCGGCGCGGCGGTCCTTTTCAGGGCGTCAGAGACCTCCCTGAACATGAGGTTGGGGATGATACTGGTGAACAGGCTCCCGGGACCAAGCACGACCGCGTCGGCGTTCTCTATGGCGGCGACGGCCTCGGGGAAAGCCCTGGCATCGGCGGGTTCGATCCAGATCGACTCGATCCGGCACCCTTTACGGGCGATGTCCAGTTCACCCCGGAGCGAGTCACCGTCAGCCGTGGCGGCGCAAAGAACGACCGACTCATTCGTGACAGGTATCACTTTTCCCCGGATGGCTAGGAGCTTGTTGAGTTCCTCCACGGCCTTCCGGAAGTCACCGGTCATCTCCGTGGCCGCGAGAAGGATGAGGTTGCCCAAACTGTGTCCCTTGAGTTCCCCGCGGTCGAACCTGAAGTTGAGCAGCCTGTTGAGAGAGCTGTCATCCTCGGCGAGGGCCAGCATACAGTTCCTGATATCCCCGGGGGGAAGGACGCCCCATTCACCCCGCAGGCGTCCGGAACTTCCGCCCTCATCGGTTACTGTCACAATGGCAGTTATATTGCGGGTGTAATACTTCAAACCGGACAATAGGGTCGAAAGCCCCGTTCCCCCGCCGATAGCGACGATGTCGGGGCCTTGTGAGACCTTGTGCAGGAAGGCTTTCGATATAATGGAGCCATTCTTTTTTTCCTGCGATTCCCCGGCCCCCTCCTCCACATCTTCCTGGAAGAGCCTCGCGCCAAGGAGGGCCATGATCCCACCCGTAAGAAAACCAATGGTGAAAGCCGACCACCAGTTCACGTTACCACCGTATCCTTTTCAATATCCCTGTGCCTGATCGATGAGTTGTCAGGCATCTTGGATCCGAGCCATTCGACGACCGCTACTGAACGGTGCCTGCCTCCGGTACAGCCGACGGCGATATGGACGGTGCTCTTTCCCGTGTTCCTGTATTGAGCCGTGACTTGTTCCATCAGTTCAGAAAGGGCTTTAAAAAAGCTGGATACCCCATCATGGGAGAGGATGAAATCCTGGACCTCGCTGTCCTTTCCACTGAGGGGCCTCAACCGTGATTCATAAAAAGGGTTTGGAAGGAAACGGACATCGATGACAAAATCGCTGTCCTGGGGGATGCCGTGCTTGAACCCGAAGGAAGTAAAAATGACCCTCAGGGGCCCTTCAGTTATGTCCATCTTCCCAAAGATCTCATTTCTGAGTTGAGAAAGGGTCAGGTCCGAAGTCTCGACGACGACGTCGGCTATCTCGTGGATCTGGGTCAGTTCCCTTCTCTCCCTGCCAATGGCCTCGAGGATGGTCATCTCCGAAGAGAGGGGATGCCTCCTCCTGGTCTCTTCGAAACGCTTGACGAGGCAGGAGTCGGAGGCGTCGAGAAAGATGACCCTGATATTGAGCCCTCTTCCCTTGAGGCTGGTTATGACGGTGAAAAGGTCATCCAGGAGGCTTTCCCCCCTGATGTCTACGACGGCCGCCACTCCATTCTGCACCGCTTCCTCGTGTCGGCCCAGGACCTGCAACAGTTGGGGTAGCAATGTGGGAGGGATGTTCTCGATGGCATAAAACCCAAGGTCTTCGAACATGCGCAGCGCGGTGGATTTACCGCTTCCTGACATGCCCGTGATGATCACACACCTTGAGACCTTGTAAGGAAGGGATTCTTTCAAAACGGGAACCTTCTTTCAACGATCATCGGTGAGGCCCGGCGCAATCCCCACTCCTCCCCGTCGCTACTTCCACGGCATGCCGGAGAACCGGGGCGACGGCGCTGAAGCATTGCACCGCTCCCCTCTCGCTCCCCGGCAGCGTGATAACAATTGTACCGGAACAGGCCACGGCAAGGGACCTGGAAAGGATGGACCTCTCGTTTTCGAAGGATGTCTTCCACCTCATGTACTCCCCGATGCCGGGTATCTCCCTGCAGCCGAGGGATTTAACCGCTTCAGGGGTTACATCCCTCTTGGAAATGCCCGTTCCCCCCGTGACCAGTATGATGTCAACCCCTGTCGTCATCCATTCCCGTACCTTGTCACTGATCTTGACGGTTTCGTCCGGGACCATCCCCGTTTTCGACAGGACGGCCCCCAGGGCGGGCAAAGAGCTCTCCAGGGCGGGCCCGGCGGTATCGACCCTCTCACCACGGCTTCCCTTGTCGCTCACGGTCAGCACCCCGACCTTGAGGGGCCGCCACGGCACGAAGGTGGATGAGACAGGCAGGAACCCTTTATTGAACACGAGGAAGGCTCCCCTTGGGTCAGGTAAATCTTTACGCCTCAGGATCAGCCCGTCAGGAAAGGAAAGAAGATCGCCCGGCTCGATGGCGGGCACCTCGTGAACCCTTATCCCGAGCACCCCTTCCAAAGTTGAGCCCTTCCCGGCCTCCTCAAGGATCAGCTCCACGGCCGAACCGTCGGCCAGCGTGTTCCCCGCGTCATCGCTGTGAAGGTACACCATTGGGCGACCGCTGAATCGGCCGGAGAAACCCAGTACCCTGTTTTTCATGGTCCATCCTCCACCCGGTATTCGCCGGACCTTCCACCGCTTTTCCTGAGCAGCCGGATACCTTCGATGATCATCCCCTTGTCGATTCCCTTGCACATATCATAAAGGGTCAACGCCGCCACTGATACCCCCGTCAAAGCTTCCATCTCTACCCCTGTCACGTCCCTCGCCCTGACGATGCAGGTTATCCTCGCCGACCGGTCCTTCGGGTCCAGGTCGCAGGAGACCGAAACATGGTCCAACCTCACTGGGTGGCATAAGGGCACAAGGGCCGGTGCCTGTTTCGTCCCCATTATCCCGGCGACCTCGGCGACCCTCAAGACATCTCCCTTGGCGCTTTCGCCTTTCACCAGGGAATCGAAGACCTTGACGGGGAGTATCACGGTCCCCTCGGCCACGGCTTCCCTCGTTGTAGGGTCTTTCCCCCCCACGTCGACCATGACGGGCCTTCCGGAGTGGTCCAGGTGTGAAAAACCTTGCATTTCGTTCATCCCCCTATCCGAGACATGTGCATCGCTCCGGACCGGGCCTGGTTGTAGGATCCGGGTTTGCTGCTCACCGCCCGGACGACCAGGGCTTTTACCTCGGCGGCGTTTCCGGAAAGGAGCGCGGGCCTAAGGAAGACCCCCTCTTCGGAAAAAAGGCAAGGTCTCATGATCCCCGTGGCTGAAACGCGGAGCCTGTTGCAACTATCGCAAAAATGATGGGAGACCGCCTCGATCAGGCCGAACTCCTGGCCGGTGGACGAGTTCCTGTAATAGCGCGCCGGCCCGGCGCCGTGATCGGAGGAGTAATCCAGCCTCTCCCATTTGTCCGGGTCCGGCAACTTTTGAAAAATAACCGAAGCCGGAATGAACAGGTCTCCCTTCCAGACGGAATCATCGAGGGGCATGAACTCGATAAGGCGGAGAACGGCTCGATGGGACTTCGCGAAATCGAGCAGGGCCTCGACCTCGCCGTCGTTGACCCCCTTCATCAGGACGGTGTTTATCTTGATCGGTATTTCAGTGCGCTCCGACAGGAGCCCTACACCTTCTATCACATCCTGCAGCCGGCCGCCCCTCGTGATGAAGCGGAAAAGAGCCTCGTCCAGCGTGTCGAGGCTCACGTTCACGCCGGAAAGGCCTGACCATTTTATTTCATCAATGTACTGGGAGATCAGGCTTCCGTTGGTGGTCAGGACCGTGCGAACCCCTGGGACGGAAGCGCTGAAGGTGTCGAGAAAGGGGAAAAAACCCTTCCTCACCAGCGGTTCTCCTCCGGTAAAGCGTATCTTTTCGACCCCCAGCCCTTTGAGGACTTGGGCCAGGAAAAGGATCTCCTCGTAAGTCATGATCCTGTCGTGGGGGATCCATTTGATGCCTTCTTCGGGCATACAGTAAAGGCACCGGTAATTGCACCGGTCTGTGATCGATATCCTGACGTAGTTCAGCCGCCTTTCAAAGCGATCCTTCAGGAAGTCCATCGGTATCCCCCCAGGGAGTCGACCTCGCGCCTCCACCTCTCGTCCGAAAGGGCCTCTAACAGGATCAGGATCCCCGGGTGATCGACGAAGCGCCCGGGAATGACCAGTTCGAAATCTTCTTCCGTCACCGGTATAAAATCCGTCCCGAAAGCCTCCGCCGCCGCCTTGACGCCCAGGGCGGCGGCGGCTGAGCCTCCCGGTATCCTGGCGGCCGCTTCGAAATGGGTGATGGCGATGTTGTCGTACCCGTTGATCGAACCGGGATCGATCCCCGCCTCCTTCAGGAGGTGGTCAAAAAGAACCCTGGTGCCGGCCCCGGGTTGCCTGTTGACGAAAAAGGCTCCGGTTGAGGCCAGGTCCTTGACGGAGTGGATCCCCTCAGGGTTCCCTTTCTTTACCAGGAAGCCCTGTTGCCTTTTGAACAGCTTGATCCTCCGCCAACTCCGGGTTTCGTCCAGTCTTTCTATGTAACTATCGTTATATTCACCCTTTTCGGGGTCCAAGAGGTGGCAGGAAGCTACGTGGCCCTCTCCCCTGGCCAGTGCGGAAAGGCCGCCGAGGCTGCCGACGGATCGGATCGCCAGGTCCCCGCCCCTTTCTCTGACATAGGAGACGATCCTCTCAATGGCGGGGTCGTTGGAACCCTGGTAAACGACCCTCTTCTTGAAATCCACCTTTCTCTTGAGCAAGACCCGGATATCGCTCCCCTTGGGGACTTCAAGGACAGAAGGCCCGAGGATGGCGAACCCATCTGCGTCGGCGATGGAAAAGGTCGAACTGGCACCGGCGGGGAGGGGCCATGAATAGACAGTACCGTCGATCTCCCCGCATTTGACCCTGAGCCATTCCAGGACCCCCGGCTGCGAGGAGTAGTGCAACAGGGACTTTGTGGCGAGGGTCTCGGCGCTCCCCAAGGCCTCTTCAGGGGCGGGAGCGGCAGTCTCGCCGTTAAGCCTCTTTAAAAGCGGGCATATGATGCTCCAGCAGGTCACCAGGGCGGACATGGGAAACCCTGGCAGCGCGACCAACGGCTTGTTCCCCTTTACCCCCGCTATGACGGGCCTCCCCGGTTTCATCCTGACGCCCCGGAAAAGCGGATCCGAGATTTTCTCGATCACTTCGGCGCTGTGGTCCCTTTTGCCTTTCGCCGTACCGGCGCCGATGATAACCAGGTCGTAAACCTCCAAAGACTTGAGGGCGGCTTCCCTGATCAGTCCTTCATCGTCGCGGACCAGCCCGTGGATCTCCAGGGGGAAACCCCAGTCGCGGAAGAGCTTTTTCAGCATGTAGGAGTTGGTTTCCGGTACCCTTGACCACTCCCCTCCATCTCCCCTGATCCATTCGGCGGCGGGGATGATCTCATCACCGGTGGGTATGAAGATGGTCCTCGGTAACCTTGAAACGCTGGCCGTGGAATACCCCGACGCGATCAGTAGCGGGATCAGGAACGCGTCGAGCGGGTCACCTCTTCTTGCTATGACTTGGCCCCTGGTCACATCCTCGCCCTCGGGCCTGACGTTCTCGCCCTTGGTCGCCATTTTCGCTACGAGAAGGGTGTTTCCATCCATCCAGGTGTCCTCAACCATTACCACCGAATCGAAGGCCCGATCCACACCGCCGCCGGTGTTCACCCAGCTGTAACTGCCTTCCGGGATCCTGGCCGGCGTCCTAGGGGAGGCGTTGGCCGTGTCCGAAGCCTTCAGGGCGAAACCGTCGACGGCGGAGGCAGGGTATTGGGGGAGGTTCCTCCTCGAAAGGATATCGACCCCCATCTTCCTTGGTTGGTACCCTTCAAAGGAGAGGAGGTCGATTTCCTCAAGCTCGTCGAGGGGGCGCACTCTCTGTTCGATCAGGGACCACGCGGTCAAAAGATCCAGGTTCTCCTTGAAGTTCACCAAAGCCACACCTCGACAGGAGCCCCTTTTCTCAAGGTCTCCATGTTCTCTGGCAGCCTGATAAGGCCGTCGGACTCCCCCATGCCCAGGAGAAACCCCGATTTCGCCCACAGGGGCCGGGCTTCTCCTTCGGGTCCTATCTTTAGGGGGATGAATTCCTCGACCCCGCTCCTCCCGATAATGTCCTCTCCCGCGGGAAGGAGGATTTTCCGGAAGAGATCATGGGGTTCACCCATTATAAGCGAAGAGATAAGGGGCACCAGGAAGGTCAAGGCGATCACGGCACAGGAGTGAGGATGGCCTGGCAGGCAGACGCCGAGTTTTTTCCCGGCGGGATCCCCGGAGACGATCGTCGGTTTGCCGGGGGAGACATTCAGCCCGCGGACGATCAGTTTACCCCCTCCAAGTTCTCGAAGAAGAAGGACGGAATGGTCCCTGGCGCTGACCGAGGAGCCCCCGCTCAGGATCACGACGTCGAATTCACCCAGGGCCCTGTTGAAGGCCTTTCGCAATTCTTCGGGGTCATCGGGGACGATGCCCAAGGATTCACTCTTGAAACCCGCTCTCGCCAGGCTGGCCATGATGGTGAAGGAGTTGGCGTCCCGGATCATCCCGGGCTCGAGATCCTTTGTGCCCGCCGGTACGATCTCGTCTCCGGTGCTGATGACTGCTATACCGAGGTCGCATACCGCTGTGGTCGCCTGTCCGCAGGACGCCAGGGCGGGGATATTGCGAAAGTCCAGGATCTCTCCCTTGCGGGCCAACCTTTGGCCCCTGCCGTACTCCTCGCCCTTGAGGAGGAGATTTTCTCCCTTCTGGACGGATTTTCGAACCTCCAGCAGGTTTCCGGCAAGGGACGTGTCCTCGAGCATTACGATGGAATCCGCCCCGGGTGGTATGGCACTCCCAGTATGCACCAGGACCGCCTCTTCAGATCCCACATCAATCAGTGGGACAGTACCCATGGGCACCTCGCCGTGCAGCGCCAGAAAGGCAGGTGACGCATCGCTGGCGCCGATAAGATCCATTGACCTCACGGCGTACCCATCCCGAAGGCTCCTGTCGAAGGGAGGGCTCTCATCGGGTGCGATGACATCGACTCCCAAGGCGAGGCCCAGGGCCTCCCCGATGGGGATCCCCTCTTTTACGGCTACGGGCCAAGGGAACCCCATCTGTTGAACAATGGCATGCAAGGCGTCGTCCCTGGAAAGGGTGTTGGTCACAAATCCTGACATTTTCATTCGAACGGAAAGAGCATCGGCCTTTTCCGGCTCCTATTCCTGCCGGGTGACCAGCGTGGGATAGCCCTTCGATGCGAGGTCCCTGGCAAGAGTGTCGGCTTCGGCCTTTTGGTCACCCGCCGGGACTCTCACCCGGTAATAGGTCTTCCCGCCGACTTCCGCGCGGGTCACGTAGGCGTTGAAGTTCTTACCCCTCACTTCATGGGCGAGGGTTTCAGCCGATTCCTTGAGGGAAAAGGCCCCGATCTGGACAACCCAACTCCCCCGAGAGGCTTGGACCGGCACCTCCGCCTTGGTCTCCGCTTCGGGTAGGGTTGTCGGCGCTTCTTCGGCAGCGGGCACGGCCGGGACGGCCCCGGGTGTGGCCGTGGGTTCGTCGCCTCCAGTTGAGGGGACGGCTACAACCTGGGGTCCATCTCCTGGTTCGGCTATTACCGTTGGGGCCTGGCTTTCCGCCTCGGGATATTCGACCGTATCGGGGTAGCTCACCTGGCCGCCGGGTGAAACGAAAAGAAGCCTAACCCCGAGGATTAAAAGCCCTATGGCCAGGATTGCGACCAGGGGCAGCATTATATGGCCGAAAGCGAATACAGCCGGTTTTTCTTTGAACTTCCTGTTCCTCCTGAAGCTCACCGATGATCACCTCACAAAGTATGTTCCGCGACCAGGATAATTAATGATAACCAAGCAGGCCCAGTTGTTCCAGCAGGAGGTCCCTCTGTTCCTGGACCGGCTTAGGGAGGCTTGCTTTTCCTTTCGGCTGGGAGAGGAGGTTATCGTCACAAGGTAAACCCTTCCATGCGATGGCGAATTCAATGGCCGCTTCCCCCGGCTCCTGGAAGCTGACACGGCAACCTCTCCCGGGGCCATCATGGAAGAGGTTTCTCAAACTTTTCTTCCTGGAACGGGCTTCTTCGCCGCTTATCATCCCGGCTTTCTCCCAAAAAGTCATCGGTTTAGGGACGAACACGCCCACCGAGGCACTGACCTGGAGCCCGGTCTCGCGGCTGACTCGGCCGCACAGCCTGGCAATGTCGTCCATATCGGAAGCAACCTCCCCGGGAAGTCCCATCATAAAATAAAGCTTGACCTTTCTGACGCCCATCCGGGAGGCCATGGCGAGCCGTTCTAAGATAAGGTCATCGGAAAAAGGCTTGCCGCAGGCTCTTCTCAACCGCTCGTTCCCGGCTTCCGGGGCAACGGTGAGGGAATGCCTCCCGCTTCTCTCCAGGGATCTGATCATGGCTTCGCTGATATTGTCAACCCTTAGCGAAGCGAAGGATACGACCGCACCGAGGGAGTCCACGGCGGAAAGCAACTCGGCCAAGGCCGGGTAGTCGCCGGTTTCAGGCGAGATAAAACCAACCTGTACGCCCTCAAGGGCACTCACCGACCTGATGTCCTCCAGGACCCGCTTAAGGGAACGGTTCCTGGGCTTTCCGAAGGAGGAGGGAATGGTGCAAAAACTGCAATTCCTCCTGCACCCCCTTTGTAGTTCAACCAATACTGTCTTCCCGAAGACCGAGGAGGGGGCGACCCAGAGACTTTTCCCCCTTGCGTCGTCAAGGTTGTCGATGATGTTCCGGTCCTTTTGGACTCTCCCGCCCCTGAGAATGATCCGGTCATGCAGGGAAGGTACGTAAATGGACGGATGTTCCGCCAGGGCTCTCCTGAACTTCGACCGATCCCCGTTGCGCATGTATTGCCTGGCTTCTCTCACCAGGTGAACGATGACATTTTCCCCATCACCTAAAACAACATAATCAGCCATCCCTGAAAAAACCAGGGGGTTGATGTAACTCAAGGCCCCACCGACCCCAAAGACAGGTTGTCCCTGGGATTCCCTTTCCTCCGAACTGGGGGATATCCCCCATTCTCGAAAGATCGAAAGAAGGGTCAGGATATCGGGTTCATAGGCGACAGAAGCAGAAATAAGGGGAAAATCGGAGATCGATCTTTCCGTCTCCACCGAAAGCCTGGAAAGGCGTCCGGCGAAAAAACGTTCAACTCCGACGCCGAGGGTACGCATCTCCGAGATAATCGCCTGGTACCCGAGGTTGGCCATCCCCACCTCGTACCGGGCGGGGTAAAGCATGGCCCAAAGGGGGTCACCGCCCCGGGGAAGGTCATCAAGTTCCACTTCCTGTTCCCTGAGGTATTTCCAGTTCCCCCTGTGGCTTTTCCAGGAAATGGGTTTCAACGATACTGGTCCCGATTTGTTCTATTAAACCTTATGACCAAACTTCCTCCTCCTGATCTCTGGAGGGGTATCAAGATCTTCCATGTTGTCAAGGGGCGGGACCGGCCCTTTGGTGGTTTGCCTGGGGACATCCCTTCGAGCGTGGGCTTCAGTCTCGATAAAGGACCCCCCGATTTTCCTCGGCATCGATAGCGCCCTTCTTGGGCCCGGGCCCGAGGCAAAGCCCGTCGCGATCACGGTGATCTGCACTTTTTCGTCCAACTCGGGGTCAAGGACGTGACCCCAGAGAATGGTGGCCTTGGGGTCGGCGGCTTCCGTCACGACCCGGGCCGCCTCCTGGATCTCATGGATACCCAGGTTCGGCCCCCCGGTGACGTTGAAGAGCACCCCCCGCGCCCCCGTGATAGGTCCATCCATCAGCGGACTGTTTATGGCCGCGTGGGCGGCCTTGGAGGCCCTGTCGTCCCCCTTGGCCTCACCGATTCCCATTATGGCCGTTCCGGCATCCTTCATGATCGTCCTCACATCGGCAAAATCCACGTTGACCAGGCCCGGTCGAAGGATGAGGTCCGTGACGCCTTGTACAGCCTGCCTTAGGACATCGTCGGCAAGTCTGAAAGCATCCAGGAGGGTCGTTTCCTTCTGGGTGATCTCCAGGAGCCGATCGTTCGGTATTATGATGAGGGCATCCACGTTACCACGAAGGTTCTCTATGCCTTCCAAGGCTTGGGTGATCCTTCTTTGCCCCTCGAAAAGAAAGGGCTTGGTCGCCACGGCTACGACGAGGGTTCCGTTTTCTTTAGCCACCTGGGCGATGACCGGGGAGGCCCCTGTGCCGGTCCCGCCCCCCATGCCCGCCGTGAGAAAGATCATATCGGCACCCATCAGCACTTCCTTGATCTCATCGATGGATTCTTCGGCGGACCTCAGCCCGATCTCGGGGTCCGCGCCCGCGCCGAGACCCTTGGTCAATTCCCTGCCCAGCACTATCTTGACGTCGGCTTCGGAGAGGCTCAGGTGAGCGACATCGGTGTTGGCGGCGATGAACTCCACACCGGTAACCCCGCTTCGGACGATATGGTTGAGGGCGTTCCCGCCGCCTCCGCCAACCCCGATAACCTTGATCACTTCGCGTAATTGCGACTGCGAACCTTCGATCTCAAAGAGTTCAGCCATTCGAGTAACCTCCACAATAAACGGATTAAAACAGTTCGCTGAAAGCGTTCCTCAAGGCGTCAAAGAACCTGGCCATCAGGCCCTTGCCCCCGTCTTCTTTCTTCCCCGCTTTCCCTTTCCAGGGGTTCAGGACCTTGATACTACCAGCCTCTTCCAGGTTCAAGGCATCGCCCAGCCTCGGATACTCCGGTTCCAGGAGGTTGTCGGGGTTGTTGTCTCTTTCAAGCAGGTAATTCACGATCCCCACCGTTGAGGAAAATTCTGAACCCCTCGCGTGGGGAGGGAGGCTCGTTCCTTTTACGGGTTCGCCAAGCCTGACCGGTGTTTCAAAACTGTCGGAGGCGAGCTCCATGAATCCTGGAGACCCGGCGACGCCGCCCGAAAAAACAATTGCCCGGAGTGCCCCGTCCCGTTGGAATTCTTCTATTTTGGGAACGATGAACCTGAAGAAGATCTCTTCGATCCGGGGCGACAGTATTTCGAGAACGTCCTTGACGGTCACGATAAAAGGTTCCCCGCCCATCTCGAATTCAAGTTCATCGCCCAGGTCTTCCGGGCATTCAAAAAGGGAGACCTCACGTTTCAGGTATTCGGCCTTCGACGCCGGTATCGCGAGAACTTCGGAAATATCTCGGGTGACCAGGTCTCCTCCGCCCGGGAAAACATCCACTCCCCTGATAAGCCCTTCCCTGGTATAGGTCACGGTAGTAGTGCCCGCCCCTATATCCACGGCCACGGCTCCATCCTCAATCTCTTCTCCGCTGAGTGAACCGAAAGCGGAGGCGATGGATTTGTGGATTACCCCCAGCACGTTCAACCCGGCTTTTTCGGCGCAACTGACTGATGTTCGCACTTCTTCCTCGGCGATGCCGATGAAAAGGACCTCGGCAGTCAGCTCTGATCCCGATGCCCCCCTTGGGTCCTTTACGAAAGGGCCGGCATCTACGGAATAGCCCAGGGGTATAGCGTGAAGCAAGAGATGCTCGGTGCTCCCTCGGGCGCCCTTCAAGGCTTCTCGGATAACGTCTTTCATATCCTTGCCGGTGACGGGTCTTTCTGGTATGCCCTCTTCATTCAAAGGGCACTTTTGTTCCAGGATGAAGGAGGAAACCGACGTTGGCCCGATGGAGAGAAACGTATCCCGGACGTTGAGGTCAAAGGCTTTTTCAGCCTCATCTACGGCTTTCCTGATGGACTCGACCACGAGATCGGCGTCCCGGATCTCGCCCTTGGAGATCCCTTTCGTCCTGGAGGAACCGACGGCGATAACCTGGGTATCCTTCGAGAGGGGATCCGTCTCGGCCACGATCAGTGAGATCTTCCTGGTACCGATATCAAGACCCGACCATATGATGGGTTCTACCTTCCCTCTCCTCATCGGTTAACCTCCAGGCCGTAGGGATCAGGATATAACCCTGACCAGTATCTTTCCGGAATAGGTTGTATCCACAAGCAGGTTCTTGTCCCGTAAACCGGTTTGCGAAAGTATATCATTAACCGCTTCCAGGAGGGGCGGCCAAAGGGCGGGGGATTCGTCAAGGAGGATCCTGACGCTTCCCTCGCCGGTCCTTTCGAGTATTTCGACGGTTCTTCTTCCCTCACTCCTGTTGATGGTGATGGAAGAGGTCTTCTTGTAAAAACCCAGGCTGTCCAGGGCTTCTTTCCAGGAATCGATCTCATCGCAGGGTATCACCGAATCCTTGACGGAGTTCTCAATGTCGGTACCGGAAGGAATGGGGTCAGGCAAGCCGCGACCCCAAACAAGAACGGCCCCCTCCCTCGCGGACTGCTGGGAAATAATGCTGTTCATCGAGTGATGGACCGACCACATCCTCCCTTCCCTGGCGAGGAACCACTCCCCCCCGGCCCAGAAAACCATGAACCATGGTTCAAGCGGTTTTACTTTCACTTTGAAGGCGCCGGAGCCTGTCCGTGTGATATGTATATCGACGGGCGCCTCGGCCATGATCAACTTTTCAATGCGTCCCAGCCTTAGCGAAAACACGGGCCAAAAACGATGAGCTATCGGTTCGACCCTTTTCCAGAGTTGATCATCCGAAACCAGGGCGAGGGAATCGAAAGTGATCGACCTGAGCCGGAAGAACTGGAATTGTTCTTCCGTACAGTATAGCACCCCTGAAAGGAAAATCAGAAACAGGGCAACCCTAATTGCTGACTTCCCCATCAAGAAACACACCCATGAGGCATAGTTCAAGATCTAGGAAAATCCCCGTTTTTTGGAAAACCCTGTCCCTGCAGGTGGAGATAAGCCTGGCTATATCTTTCGAACTGGCCGAACCGTTGTTCACGATGAAATTGGCGTGCCGGGCCGATACCTCCGCGTCGCCAACCCTGAGACCCTTGCAACCGGCCTCTTCCAGGATCTTTCCCGCGAAAACCGCCTTGGGGTTTTTGAAGATACATCCCGCCGTCCTGACGCCCTTGGGTTGCCCCGCCCTCTTGTCAAAATAATCCCTGGCTCCGAGGGCCACCTCGGCAGTCCCAGCCGTCGTGAGGACAAGCCTGCAAGCGACGATGGCCTTGTGCTCAGTCAGCAGGTCGGAGTAACGGTAGGAAAACCGGATTTCCCTTCCATTTCTCCATTGAAAAGAGCCCTTTTCGTCGATCAACAGCACCGATTTGACGAGATCCCCGAGAGCCTTCCCTTCAACCCCCGCGTTCCCCCGGAGGGAGCCGCCCACGCTCCCAGGGATGCCGGCGACGAATTCCAACCCTCCCCAGCCTCTTTTTATCGAAAGAGCCAGGAGGGCAGCTAGGGAAACACCTGCTTCAGCTTCAAGGAGGACGGAATCCCCTTTCTCTTCCCAAGAAACGCCGTTAAGCCCACCGGTCTGAATGGTCATGCCCTTGAGCCCTTCATCGGGGATCAGTACATTGCTGCCCCCGCCTAGGAACCAGGCGGGGACTCCCTCCTCATTGCAGAAATCGAGGACCGAGGAGAGTTCTCGGCGAGTTGAAGGCCTGGCCAGGCATTCCGCCTCCCCGCCCACCCCCAAGGTCGTAAAATTTTTCAAAGGTACATCATAGGAACAGAACGGAAGGATGGTCCGGTTAAGCCTTGACCGCCATCGCATCGATGGTGACGCCTCTCCCTTCAAGGCGCTGCTGGATCTTCTCCCCAACGATGGATACATCGCCTGCACCGATAGTAGCGATCACATCTCCCTCATTCACATTGGCAGAGACCTTGGTCAAGACGTCTTCCATATCGCTGCAAAAGTCAAAACCCTTATGTCCTTTTTGCTTCAGGATATCTCCGATCAGCGTCGAAGAGACGCCTTCTATAGGTGATTCATCGGCAGGAAAGACCGGCAGGAGGAATACCCTGTCGGACATAGAGAGCACCTCGGCGAATTCCCTGTACATGGCTGCCGTTCTTGTGAAGCGATGGGGCTGGAAAACGGTCATGAGCCTCCTTTCGGGGAACATTTTCCTGAGCGTGCCCAGGGTGGCGGCGATCTCTCTGGGGTGATGGCCGTAGTCGTCGAAAATATCCACGCCGAGGGCGGGGACGGACCCCATGTGCTGCAGCCGTCTTTTCGCTCCCTTGAAGGACTTCAGCGCCTGGGAAGCCACCTCAAGGGGGACTCCGATCGCGTCCGCCGCGGCGCAGGCGGCGAGCGAATTGAGGACGTTGTGTTCGCCGGAGATCCGGAGTGATATTTCTAGTGTCGGCGTGCCGCCCCTGGACAGGGTGTAGGTAACCCCTCCCCCCCTATTGTGCCTGACGTCTTGGGCGCCCCAGTCCCATCGGGCGCCCCAACCATAGGTCTGGTGCTTCCCGTTGATCCTGTTGTGAAGGAGGGTGGCCAGCCCCCTGTCCTCTCCGCAGACGATGGCCGTCCCTTCAGGTTCCCGGTTGCTGAGGAACCTTTCGTAGGCTTCGAGCACGGAGTTAAAATTGGGGTAATAATCGACATGGTCCCAATCGGCGTTGGTTACGATGGCCACGTGGGAACGGAAAAGCTCGAAGGATCCGTCGCTTTCATCAAGTTCGGCGACCATGTGGGCCCCCTGTCCCAGCTTCGCGTTCCCACCGATGTCGCAGAGTTCCCCGCCGATGGCGACAGTGGGGTCGAGTCCGGCGTTCTCGAGGATCAGGCCGATCATAGAGGCTGTAGTGGTCTTACCGTGAGTACCGGCTACGCCGATACCCTTTCTCATATTGAAGAGCCAGCTGAGCACTTCCGCCCTTTTGAATATCCGTAGGCCTCTCCGGGCCGCCTCGATCAATTCTTCCGTCTCCTGCGGGATGGCGCTGCTGAAAACAATGGCGTCGGGGTCGAAACGGTCAAGGTGGTTCTTGTCATGGCCCAGAACGAATTCGATTCCGTTGGGAGAGATCTTGTTTATGTAATAGGTATGTGAAACATCACATCCCGTAATAGTCATTCCCATCTGGCTTAAAAGAAGAGCCAGGCCGCTCATTCCGGCTCCTCCTATGCCCATGAGGTGCACCCTTTCGAGGTTATCGAATCGGGCATCGAAGTCGTTCAATTGCGACCTCTCCCTTCGGCGATTTGTTGTAAAAGGACCCAAATCTTTTCACTGGCATCACTGGTTTGCATCCCGGGAAACGGAGAGGCTTGACCGAGCCCAGCCTTCTTCAGTTCATAGTCTATCATGAACGAAAGCTTTTCATGACTATCGCCGCCGTACTCCCAAACAGCCCCAAAACCTTTTTGCGCGAAGACCCTTGCGTTAAATGCCTGGTGGTCGTCCGCCGCGGCTCTCCAGGGAATTATGACAGAAGGCAGGCCAAATGCAACCAGTTCAGCCAGCGTCGAAGCTCCCGCCCTTGAAACGACTACATCGGCGATGGAATATAGAAGGTCGATCTCCCATAACCGGGGCAGGAACAGGAGGTTATCGGTGACCCTGACAGGATCATCGCTGGAGCCCACCACGAAGATGCTGTAATCCCGAAAGGATCCTTCTCCGGATATCTCCCTGAACAGCCCAGCCAGTGGATCGCTCCCTATGGAGCCCCCAAGGACAAGGACCCTGGGACTCGGCGGAAGATCCAGCCCGAAGCCGAGCCGTTCCCAGGCTTCACGGGGAGACAGGCGTCTCATCCGCCTCACCGGGATCCCGACATGAAAGTAGCGACTTGCAGGGAGTGGTTCACACACCTCCCAACCGGAACAAATGGGAATACCGATCCTGGCCGCTAAAGAAGTCACCCTGCCCGCCCTGGCGTTCTGCTCGTGCAAAAGGAGGGGCAACCTTTGCAACCTGGAGGCCGCCATGGCTGCGACGGAGACATAACCCCCGAACAAAAGGCAGATATCGGGAGAAAAGTCCTTGACGACGCGCAGAGCGACTCTCAGCGATCGTGCCAACCCGATGGATCGTGAGATCCTGGTTCCCGGCGGACCCCACAGGGGTGACCCGGCAATGGGAAGGACCACCGGGGAAACGCCCGCGAAAGCGTACAGTGCCCTTTCAAGTTCCCGGCTTCCGGATAAAAAAAGGGTCTCTGAGGGAACCCGTTCTCTTACGATCCATTCGTGAAAGGACAGGGCCGGCCAGATATGGCCCCCCGTCCCACCCGCCGCTATAAGGATCCTCATGCGATCCCCTCTTCCCCGGGGTATGGCTTCCGCCTCATAAGGCGCAAAAGTATTCCGATCTTGCACCAACCCAAGACGAGTGAGCTGCCCCCGTAGCTTATGAAGGGGAGGGGCACTCCCGTCAGGGGCATTAGTCTAAGGACCCCCGCGGCATTCACGAAAAAGGGAATGAATACCGCCAGGGTAACAGCCCAGGTCAGGGTCGCCTCAAACTCATCCCTCGCAGAACGATAGGACAGGTACTGGATCATCAACAGTATCCCGTAAAGAAAGACCACTAAGAAGGTTCCGACCATTCCCAATTCTTCACCGATGGCGGCCAGTATGAAATCGGTGTGCGCCGCCGGCAGGTACTGGAGTTTCTGCAGTCCGTGCCCGATGCCCACTCCGAACAGGCTCCCGTTGGCGAAGGCGATGAACCCCTGGAGGGTTTGAAACCCGCTCCCGAGGGGATCGCTCCAGGGATCCAGGAAGCTGGTGATCCTTTCGACGTGGTAGCGGCCCAAAAGGACCGCCGGAAGGAAAACAGCCATGGAGGCGATAGAACCGGCAACCAGGGGTAGGGCCCACCCGAAGACCTGGACGAAAACGGCCATGGAAAGGGCGAAAAGGATTATCGCCCCGCCGAGATCGGTCTGGAACAGAAAGGGCCATGCCGAAAGGGCGAAGATCAGTAGGGTCCGCCCCATTGCTCTTACCCTTGTTAGACCCGGCTCATTCAGCTTCTTCGCCAAGTGGACAGCCGCGGCAAGGAGCATCACCTCCGAAGCCTGGAGGCTCAAAGGACCTATCCTCACCCATCGGCTGGAACCTCCTCCCGATCTTCCCAAAACCGGCAGAAGGGTCAGGGCCATCAGAAGAACCGCGCCGGCCCATATCACTCCACTCCACCTTCTCCAAAAGGACACGGGGGGGAGAGTGCAAGCGATCATCCCCCCAAGACCGACGAGTAACCACTGCAGCTGTTTCAATCCATAGAAGAACGGTGTTCTTCCCTGGTTGATCGTCAGTTGGGCTGTAACGGAGGATATCATCAGCACCCCGATGCAGGAAAGGATAAGGGGGATAGCCCATGTGGCCTGAAGATTAAAGCCCCCGAGCGAACTTTTGCCCGCTCTCCGGGTCATCAGGCCTGCTCCTGTTTCAGCTCCATTACCCACCTTTGAAAGTCTTCTCCTTTTTCGGAGTAGTTGGCGTACATATCCCAGCTGGTGCACGCCGGGGAAAGCAAGACCATGCCCCCCGGCGGGGATACCTCGAAAGCTTTCGTTACTGCCTCCTTCATGTTCGCAACCTCGATGACCTCCGTATAGCCCCTTGACTCCAGAGCCTGCCTGATGCGAGGAGCTTCCTCACCGAGGAGGATCACGGCTTCCGACCCTCTCCTGACGGCATCGGCCAGCGATCCGTAATCCTCGCCCTTGCCACGGCCGCCAAGGATGATGACCTTCCGTCCGTCTAGAGAGGTCAGGGCGGCCACGGTGGCGGCAACATTGGTACCCTTGGAGTCATCGATGAATGAAACACCGCCCACGACACCGACCAGTTCACAGCGGTGGGGGGGCGCCCTGAAAGTCGCCAGGGCGGCCGGCAAGGTTTCCTCCTCTCCACCTTTCAAGAGAAAGGAGACCGCAGCCATGGCGGCGTTCTCGAGATTGTGCCTGCCAAGGAGGTTTACATCGCTATAATGGAAAAGAGTCCGTTCGGCGCCGCCGGAGACCAGGGCGGCGTGATCGCCCTTCATTAACAGTCTTGCCCCTTTCCCTTCGGTCCTCCCTTTTACCCAGCTCAAGGGGTAGGTTTCGGCCGGTGGCAAGACGTCGCGGACCAGGAACGAAAGATCCCGCTCCTGGCAGACCAGGGCGCCGCCGCTTTTAAGCATCGAGGCGATCTTTCCCTTCGCACGGTAATACTCGCCCAGCGAACCATGCCAGTCGATGTGGTCCGGATCCAGGTTGGTGACTATGGCGATATCAAGACGAAGGCCATGGGTCCAAAAGAGCTGGAAGCTGCTGAGTTCGATCACCAGGACTTCATGATCCAGGCCCGCGTGGCTCGCGAGGGGGCTGCCGACGTTACCGGCGATACCCGCCCGGAAGCCCGCTTCTTTAAACAGGTGACCCGTGAGGAGAGTGGTCGTGGTCTTACCGTTGCTTCCCGTCACGCCTACGAGGGATCCCTTCAGATGAGGGGCCAAGAAATCAACCTCACCGAGGACCCTCACACCTTTTTCTTTTGCCCTGGCGACCGGACCGGAGCCCGGGGACACACCGGAACTGAGCACCATCGCATCACAGTTCAGCATCCTGTCAGAATGGCCGTCCCCTTCATATTCCACGCCGACGCGGCGGAAAAGATCGCGAGTTTCTTCGTCGATGACCCTGGCTTCCGAGACGAAAACGGTGTGCCCCAGTTCCCTGGCGAAAACCGCGAGGGCCCTGCCGCTAATGCCGGCACCGATAACCGTGATCCTTTTCCTGGCATCCATGGGATCCCTCATGAACCCCGAAGGCGCGCTCATGTCAACGTCCTCCTGTCCAAAGGGGGAGGTACTTGTAAAGGATCAAAAGCAGCAACATACCTACCAGGTGAAAAAACCAGAAGCTGAAAACGATCGTCCTCTCGCCCCAACCCGCCATCTCAAAGTGATGATGGACAGGACTCATCGAAAAGACTCTTCTCCCGAAACCCCTGATGGCAATTATCTGGATGATGACCGAAATCACTTCGACCCCCATGATGAACCCCAGGGGAAGAATGAGCAACAGCATGCCCTTGGCGGCGCATATTGAGACTAGAAGCCCCCCAAGGAAGTGGGAACCACAATCCCCCATGAATACCCTGGCCGGGTGAAAGTTAAAGATCAAAAAACCGGCTGAAAGGCCCAGTCCCAGCAACGCGGCGAACCGGGAAGGATCTCCTTCGCGGGTGAAGAAGAGGAGTGCCGCAAAGGAGATCACCGCGACACCTGGTAACAGCCCATCAAGGCCGTCGGTGATATTAGCGGCGTTCAGGGTTCCCACCAGGAAGAACAGGAGGATCAACGCCCCTGGTACCCCTTCCAGCGCAAGACCCGGAGCCAGGGTCAGCACCCCTCCGGGCATAAAGAAAAAGGACCAAGCGACGGCCGAAATAACCTGCAGCGCAAGTTTCTGCAGGCTACGGAACCCCTCGCTCGACCCCCTGGAGTACTTGATAAGGTCATCGGTCAACCCAATGGCGCCGCCGGTGAGGGGGAAACCCAGGAACAAAAGGGCCTCCGGACAGGACCATCGGCCCAGAAAAACTAGGGTCATCCCGGAAAGGAGCGCCATGAGAAGGAAAACCGCCCCTCCCATGGTGGGGATGTTTTTCTTGTCCCTGAGGTGTTTTTGGGGGCCATAGAGTTTGAGGTTCTGTATCACCTTCCGCTTCTTGAGAAAACCGACCCAGTATCCCTGTAGGGCGACCCCGACAAGAAAAACCCCGAGAAACAGCCCGGCACTGGACATCATTGAAGTTTCTCCAGTATTTCAATGGCCCTTTCCATCTGAAAGGAACGGGAGCCCTTAAAAAGCACGAGGTCGCCCGGGCAAAGCCGACTTTTGAAAACCACATCAAGATCTTCAAAATCGACAGTATGGCAGTTCGCTGGCAGTCCATCCTGGAATACTGAACCCCAAGGTTCACCCACCAGCAGGACGAGGTCAAGCCCCTCGAAAGACGCAGCCAGGGACCGGTGCCATTGCAATGAATCTTCCCCAAGTTCCCCCATTCCTCCAAGAACGGCGCATTTTTTCACTGGTGAGGGGATCGCTGAGAGAGCCCTGAGAACGGCGGCCATCGATGCCGGGTTAGCGTTGTAGGTCTCATCGATTATCAAGAAACCGTTCTTCGATATGAAAAAGTTTCCCCTACCCGGCAAGGCCTTGAAGGAGGAAAGCCTCTTCACCTGTTCGGTCGACGGCACCCCCAGGCGATCACCTAGTACCGAGGCGAAAGCCAGGCCATAGGCATGATGTTCACCGAAAAGACCCGTCCGGTACTTTCGTTCACCCGTAGGGGTATCGATGTCGACATCCAGGCCTGGATAGCCGTCCCTGGTGACGCTCGCAGCCTCGAGGATGCGGTACATCGGGCTTTTGAAACCAACCGGGAAAAGGCCCAGCTCCCCTCCCGAGACCTCAAGGGCACGAGACAACAGTGGGTTATCGAAATTATAAGACAAATTCTCTATCGATGGCGCTCCCAAGAGTTCCAACTTGGCCTCGAGGACTCCCTTGATACTTTTCAGGCCCTGAAGGTGGCCCGGTCCCACTTCCGTTATGATCCCGAACCCCGGGCGATAGTTTTTCGCCGTTTCGAGGATCTCGCCGGGGTGATTCGTTCCCAGTTCAAGCAGGAGTATCTCTGTCCCCAGGGGAGCCTCGAGTACGGTCACCGCACAGCCTATATCGGTGTTAAAGCTCCTCCTCGGAGAGTGGACTTTCAAAGGTGAGGATAGTACGGCTTTGATCATCTCTCTTGTGGTTGTCTTTCCAACCGTTCCCGTAATGCCTACGACCAGGGCGGGGTTTACCCGGTCAAGCCATGCCAGGGATAGGTCTCTTAAGGTAGTCTTCGCATCTTCGGTCATAATGGCAGGAATGCCGGTTCCAAGGAGGCCGCTGAGATGGCTGCCCGGGGCTGGAGCGCGGCAGATCAACCCGGCCGCTCCCCTCATGACCGCGTCCTCGATGAAATCCTGGCCGTCGGCTTTTTCCCCCTTCAGGGCGACGAACAGGCTTCCTGGGAGTACTTCCCTGCTGTCAACGGAAATATGAGAGGGCATGGGGATATCCTTTCCAACAAACCGGAGGCCGATCGTTCTCGCCGCTTCGTGGAGGGTCCAACCCGTTGAAGGTCGTTCCTTGCCCATCATTTCGCCCACTTTATCCCCCTTAATAAGGACCACTCCTCCACCGACTCCGAATCCTGGTGAGGAATGACCCTATCCGAAAAAACTATGTTCCTCTCAGGCCCTTTCCCTGCGATGAGGACCACATCCCTTTCGTCGGCCCTGTCAAGGACGGAAAATATCGCCTCGCGCCTATCCAGGATGACTTCGGGAGGTTCCTTTTTCCCGACCTCGGCAATAACCCCGCTGAGGATGTCCCCGGCAATCCCGGCAGGATCCTCACTTCTTGGGTTGTCCATCGTAATGACCACCCGGTCTGATAACGAAGCAGCGATCCTCCCCATCATGGGGCGGTTGCCTCTAAAGCGGTCTCCTCCTGAGCCGAAGACAGTCCAAATTTTTCCATCGCAGACTTCCTTCAGTGAGGTCAGGACGTTTTTAAGCGCTTCGGGAGTGTGGGCGTAGTCTATCAAGGCCGTCACGCCGTTAGCGAGGGAGTAACGCTGCAGGCGCCCGGGCACTTGGGGCATGGACTCGAGCCCTTTTATGACAGTTTGGGGATCGAGGCCCATGGAAAGGGAGAGGGTTGCCGCCCCTAGGGCATTCAAGGCGTTAAAACGCCCTGTCAGCGGGAGGCCTATTTCGAGAACGGGTTTTTCCCTCCCGTAAAAAATTCCCATCTCAAGGCCTTTAAGGCTTTGGCTTTTAACAACGCCGTAAAAGTCGGGGGAATCCTCCTCGTCCAGGGAGAATGTGACGATATTGCCGGGGAAGAACTCCTTGACCCTTTTACCGTAGGAGTCAGAAATATTCGAAGCGCCTATCCAGTTAGGGGTTTTCATATGATCTTTAAAGAGGATCATCTTTGACCTGAAGTACTCCTCCATGGTCCCATGGAAGTCCAAGTGCTCCGGTGAAAGGTTTGTAAAAACGGCGCCGTCGTAACTGCAACCGGTCAGCCTTCCTTGGTAAAGCCCGTGAGAAGATGTCTCCATTACGCAGTAATCACAGCCGTTTTGCAACATTTCACGAAGCAAGGATTGTATTTCCGGCGATTCGGGTGTCGTCCTCCGGGCTTCATGATAGGCACCGCTTCCCGTATCATAGATCACGGTGCCCAGCATCCCTGATCGTCCGCCGGAAGAATTAAAGATGGACCTCAACATGTAGGCCGTCGTCGTCTTACCATTGGTACCGGTTACAGCGATCATCTTCAGCGACTCCGCGGGGTGGTCAAAAAAAGCCATCGCGGCGAATCCCATCGCGACCCTGGTATCGCGGACTAGGAGATGAGCGACAGGGGCTGGTGTGACTTTCTCCGAGACGACGCAAACCGCTCCATTGGTCCAGGCCTCAAGGGCATGGTCATGACCGTCGTAAGTTGCCCCCTTGAGGCAGAAGAAAACGCCGCCCGGCACCACTTTCCGCGAATCCATGAAGACACCGGTTATCCTGGGATCCTCTCCAGCGCCGGCTCCCGTTGGGTTTACCCCGGTGTCCCCGGCTCCAGGCCCGATTAGTATTCCGCGCTCCTCCAGAAGCCCCTTGATATCGGAGACCCTCATCGTTTGATCAAAAACCCCCTGTTCAGGAAATCAATTCCATGTCCTGTACGATGCTCCGGAAGACGGGAGCAGCCACTTTGCCACCGAGGAAGTCCCCCTCCCTCGGGTTGCCGATCACGATCAGGAGCAGGTATTTGGGGTCGTCGTAGGGCCAGAAGCCCACGAAGGAAGGGGTGTAATCGCCCTTGAGATAACCTCCCGCACCTGGAACCTGGGCTGTACCCGTTTTGCCTGCCACTTTGACTCCAGTAACGGCAGCGGGCCTTCCCGTTCCCTTTTCCACGGCCTGCCTCATGGCTTCCCGCATCAATTGCGAAGTCCGAGCCGACATGACCTCACCGACGGCGAAAGGTTTACCCTGGTATTCCAATTTGCCGCCCTTGCGCCTAATCTCGGATACTATAAAGGGCTTCATGAGTATCCCGCCGTTCGCGATGGAGGCCGTAGCCATGGCCAGCTGGAGGGGCGTTACGCCGATACCCTGACCGATCGCTATCGTGGCCGGTACTGAACCCCGCCACTGGGACGGAGGCATGATCAACCCCGATTCTTCACCGGGGAGCTCGATCCCGGTGGGGCCTCCGAACCCGCACCTTTTTAAAAAAGAGTAGGTCCTGAAGGGTTCGGAGTGTTTTACGCCGGTGACCATCCCTACGTTGCAGGAATCGGAGATTATGCTGATCGGGTTCACCTTGCCGTGGGCCTTTATGTCATGGATTGTAACATCTGCCACCCGAATCTTCCCCTGGCAGTTTACGGTGCTGTTCAAGGAGACCTCGCCGTTATCAAGGAGGTTTGACATGATGATGGGTTTGAAGGTCGAGCCTGGTTCGAAAACCCTCGATAGAACGTTATTCCTCAGCGATTCTTTAGCGGCAAAGGTGGTCCTGATGTTTGGGTTGAAATCAGGCAGGCTGGCCATTCCCAGGATCATTCCCGTCGAAGGTTCTACCAAAACCGCCGCAGCCCACTCAGCCTTGTGCCTGTCCATCCCTTCCTTGAGTCTCTGTTCGAGGATATGCTGAAGCCTGGAGTCGATGGTGAGTTTGACCAGCGAGTCATTGTCCGCGGCGAGGGTGTGGCCTGGCAGGGCTACGTCCACGAAATGGCCCTTTGCGTCCTTGGCTATGATCCTTCCTTCCGGAGGCGCGAAAAGTACACGGTCCCAGAATAATTCAGTCCCGGCCAGGCCCGTGTCATCGATAGAGCAAAAACCCAGGACATGGCACAGCGTATTTCCCTGGGGGTAGATCCTTTTCGTCTCCTTTACCCAGAAAAGCCCTGGAAGTTTCAGGTTTATTATTCGATCGGAAACGGGTGGGTCGACCTTCCGAGCGATAGGAAAGTACCGCCCCTCCATTTTTTTGGAGATCCTTACGAGTCTTTCGCTGGGGATCAAGTCCTGCAGAAGGGGGGCGTTGCCCGGGTCCCACAAGGTGGGGTCAATGAAAAAACTCAGGGCCGGGGTGGAGATCGCCAAAGCTATCCCGTTCCTGTCCCTGATGAAACCTCTGGGGGCCGCTACCTTCAACCTGGCCCAGTATTGGCTTCCGGCCTGAGATCTTATCCTGGGGTCCGGGTCGAGGTGATGTGAATAAAGTCGGAAGAGGAGCACCATTATGAAAACGGCTAGCAACAGCCAAGGGCTCTTCCTCAGGCCTTTCATCCAATGCTGACCGTCCTTCGTCCGTCAATCTGCCGTCACTGTCGGGCGGAAGCCTTCCTCGACACGGAATCCACCAGCCACACGAGGGCCTTCCTGATGACGCCCGTTTCGTACCTGTCGTACGCCCGGCTCGCCGGAGGCATTGCCTGAACTGCCGCAACTCTCACGACGCCTATGCCGGCGGAGGCCTTCATCCCCAACTCGGACCTCGCATAACTATACACTCTCGTTGGATTCAGTAAACCCGCCAGGTCCTTTTCCAACCTTGACTGCTCCTCTTCCAGGAGGACGATCTGCCTTTGTATATCAGCCAGCTGGTACTCCAAGTTGAGAGAATAAAGCCTCAAAGCGACCAGCCCCATGAGGAGCGCCACGACCCCGCCGCAAACAAGGATCCATAGCGGCCCCCGCGCCTTGACTCTCTGGCTGCAACAGCAGGGAAATTCCAGGGCGCAAGAGTTCATGGGTCAGTCACCTCCGCGGGCTTCTCCTGGAATGAGAAGGCCCGTAATTTGGCGCTTCTTGATCTCCAGTTCTCTCTCAATTCTTCCGCTCCCGGCACAAGGGGCTTTCTGAAAAGGTCATTTCCTCTTCCCAGGGCGGCCCATTCCCGAAATCTTCTTTTGACGATCCTGTCCTCAAGGGAGTGGTAACTCACGACGATCACCATCATCGCCCCCGCGGCAAGGGTCTCGCATTGGTTGAGGGCTTCGGTCAGCGCTTCCAGCTCGTCGTTGACCGCAATCCTGAGCGCTTGGAAGACCTTCCTGGCCGGGTTCCTCCCCATCTTCCTCTGGACCGGCGCCGGGAGGGTGTCCCTGATGACCTGGACCAGTTCGGAGGTACTCTTGATAGGGCCAGAGGACTCCCTGTACCTGACTATCCCCCGCGCTATTTGCGCGGCATAGGGATCTTCGCCGTACTTACGAAACAGGGTGATCAATTCCCTCATGCCGGCGGTATTGATGATGTCGCCGGCCCTTTCCCGGCGTTCATCGAGGCTATCCATACGCATATCCAGCGGGCCGTTTTCTTGAAAGGAAAAACCGCGCTCGGGGGTATCAATTTGGAAACTCGATACCCCCAGGTCGAAAAGGACGGCATCGGGTTTCCCCATCCCGGTTTTTACCAGGATCGAGGAAAGATCGCGGAAGTTACCGTGTACGGCCCGAAAACGGTCGCCGAAATCCATGAGTTTTCTTTTCACCGCCTCAATGGCCTGAGGATCCTGATCGATGCCGAGGACGACGGCATTTCTCCATTTCAACAGAACCCCTTCCGAATACCCCCCGAGGCCGAGAGTCGCGTCCACGACGAACCTCAGGTTTTGAGCTTTTTCCAATATTCCGCACACTTCGGGGAGCATCACCGGGATGTGGGCGTTCATAACCCCTCGACCTCTTCGGCGATGTCGGGCAGGACGTTACGGACCTCCTCGAGATATGCGTTCCAGGAGACCGTATCCCAAAGTTCCACATGGTCGCCGACGCCGATGACGCTGACTTCCAGGTCCAGCTTGGCGTGCTGCCGCAAGTTCGAGGGGATAAGGGCGCGGCCCGAAGCGTCGATCTGGATCTCGTTGGCCGTCGCGAGAAGTACCCTCAGGAAATCCCTGGTCTTACCCTTGGAGAAGGACATCTGCTGGAACTTGTTCAGTAGTTCCTGCCATCTCTCAGCGGAATATATCGATACGCACCGGTCGATCCCCATGGTGGCGACAGCGCTCTCTCCCAACTCATCCCTGAATTTTGACGGGAGCACAATCCTTCCCTTGTTATCAAACTTATGCTCGAAGGTTCCCACCAGCATGGGATTTTCCTCCCATATTCTGCCACTTTGTTCCACTTTGTACCACTCTATCACCTTTTTCAGTTTCTCAATGGTTCTTTAGACCCTATTGGAATCGTTCAAATAAATCTCAAGTATCATCTTTCTCAAAATACAATAAAAAAGGAGCGCATCGTGAACGAAGCGCTCCTTTAGGTTACCTATAGCGGGAAGCAGTCCTTAAGCCGGGTTCTGTGCGCGGCGGTCATTTATCTGGGGGCCGGCTTGCGCCGGGCCTCAAGCGACCGTACCCGAGGGTCAGCGGGCAGCCTCATCCCCTCCTATTCGGTCTTGCTCCGGGCGGGGTTTGCCTAGCCTGCCGGTCACCCGACAGCTGGTGGGCTCTTACCCCACCTTTTCACCCTTACCCGGCACTCATTCGATACTTTGGAGCAAAACTGGCGTCGATCCCTCCAACGCAAGCCGGAATTATCAGTGGGGCACCAAAGTGTTGAATGAGTGCCGGGCGGTATGTTTCTGTGGCACTTTCCTTGGGCTCGCGCCCACTGGAATTTCTCCAGCGCCCTGCCCTGTGGAGCCCGGACTTTCCTCCGCCCCTTGAGGGGCAGCGACCGCTTGGACTCCTTCCCGCGATTATATAGTTTAGCATCCTTTCCAAAAAAAGGTAAACTTTGTCCCCCCGGCGCGAAACCCCCAGCCTTTCTGGTTTACGATCCTGCAAAAGCTCAAGGGGAGCCGCTTGGGCTCCCCTTGAGAACCATCAAAGTTGGGAAAGCACTTCCTAGTGAGATCGGACGATCTCCTTGATCCTCATGAGCCTGCTTAGGTTTGCCCGTTCCTGGTCATCGAGCTTCATGGTGATGTACCGTATGGTCTCCTGGAATGAAGGGATGAGGACGTGCTCGAGGGCGTTAACCCTTCTCCGGGTCCTTTCGATCTCAACGGCCATAAGCCTCAGCGCCTTCTCCTCCGCAGCCAGGCTCACCAGTCTTGGTAGAAGCCCCGAGAACTTCTCCAGTGCCACATCGAGGTTTCCCGTGGTCGTCCCCAGTCCGTAATTCAGGGATGCTTCACCCTGCTCAACTTCGAAGATCGGGACTATGACGCTCATGATGTTCTTTTTTGACATCTTCAGGGAAAGGCCCGTCCCGGTGATCATCAATGCCTGCTCAAGCATGGCGGGAAAGGTCTGGGCCCTGGCAAGGAGAAAGCTGCGGTAACACTCTTCCAGCTCCTTCTCCACCGATTCCCTCAGGTCCTTAAGGCTCCTGGCTTTTTCAAGGAAAGCCTTGATCAGGGCGTCCTGCTTATCCTTTAGGAGTTTGTGCCCTCTAATGGCCACCTTAAGCCTTGTCTTAAGCCGGGACAGCTCCATGCGGTTAGGGTTGACATTGATTTTTTTCGCCATATCAGGCTCCCCTTACCATTTTTTAGTCTTCCCTCACGCGCCCTTGGCCTGTTTCTCTTTTTCAGTACCCGATCTCGGCAGGAGGTATTTCTCGATGTAGGCGTCCCTGACACGCTTCAGTTCCCTGACCGGGATGACGGTAAGCAGGTCCCACCCGAGTTCGAGGGTTTCCTCGATGGGCCTGTTCTCATATTCACCCTGCCTGACATAAAGATCCTCGAAACGATCGGAAAAAAGGGCGAAGGCCTTATCTTCTTCGGAAAGCGCCCCTTCCCCGAGGATGGTGGCAAGCTCCTTGGCCTCTTTTCCCCTGGCGTAGGCGGCGAAAAGCTGGTTCATCAGGTCGGCGTGATCCTCCCTGGTCTTTCCCGCCCCGATACCCTTGTCCTTGAGCCTGGAAAGGGAGGGCATGACGTCGACGGGGGGAAAGATGCCCTTCCTGTGCAGCGTTCGGCTGAGGATGATCTGTCCTTCGGTGATGTAACCCGTGAGGTCTGGTATGGGATGGGTCTTATCATCCTCGGGCATGGTCAATATCGGGAACTGCGTAATGGAACCTTTCTTCCCTTTAAGCCTTCCCGCCCTCTCGTACATCGTCGCCAGGTCCGTATATAGGTAGCCGGGGTAACCCCTCCTGCCGGGGACTTCCTTTCGAGCCGAGGAGATCTCCCTCAGGGCTTCGCAGTAGTTCGTCAGGTCCGTCAGGATGACCAGGACCTGGTAATCTCTTTCAAAGGCCAGGTATTCAGCGCAGGTGAGGGCAAGCCGGGGGGTGGTTATCCGTTCTATGGCGGGGTCGTCCGCCAGGTTGACGAACATCACCGTTCTTTCGATGGCCCCGGTCTTTCGGAAGTCTTCCATGAAGAAGTAGGCTTCCTCGAAGGTGATCCCCATAGCCGCGAACACGACGGCGAAATCCTCGTGACCGCCGAGGACGGTCGATTGTCTCGCCACCTGGGCCGCGATCCTGTTATGGGGTAACCCGCTACCCGAAAAGATCGGGAGTTTCTGGCCTCTCACCATGGGGTTCATGCCGTCGATCGTGGAGATTCCGGTCTGGATGAACTCCGAGGGGTAGTCCCTTGAATAGGGGTTCATGGGATAACCGTTGACGTCCAGGGTCTTGTCGGGGATAATGGGCGCTCCCCCATCGATAGGCTCTCCCCGCCCGTTGAAGATGCGTCCCAGGATGTCCTTGCTGACGGGGAGCATCAGGACCTTCCCCATGAAGACGACCTTCGTGGTATCCAGGTCGATACCGGACGTACCTTCGAAAACCTGTACCAGGGCGTTCTCCCTCGTTATCTCCAACACCCTGCCCCTTCTGCGTTCCCCGTTGGCCAACTCGATCTCGACCAGCTCGTCGTAACGGACATTCTCGGTGTTTTCGACGACCAGAAGAGGACCCGAAAGGTCGGATATGGTCCTGTATTCTTTAGGCAACATCACCCATGCCCCCTTCCGAAAGAAGCCGGTCGACCTCTTCTTTCATAACCGGCAGCAATTCATCGATCCGTTTCAGTTCCTTCTCATCCTCGTATCTCATCCTGGCTATCTGGTCCCTGACGGGAAGGGCGTTGATCTCCTGGATCGTGGACCCCCTCTCAAGGGCGTTCTGGCAAAGGTGGTGGAAGTGAATAATATTCCTCAGCATCTTGAACTGCTTGTCCATCGAGGCGTAAGTATCGACCTCGTGGTAAGCATTCTGGTGCAGGAAGTCCTCCCTGAGAGACTTGGCGGTCTCCAGGATCATCCTCTCCTGCCTGGACAGGGCATCGATGCCCACGAGCCTGACGATCTCCCGGAGCCTGTCCTCTTCTTCCAGGATCGACATGGCCTCGGTCCTCAGGGTGCTCCATTCCCCGTCATAGAGGTTATCCCAGTATTCCCCGAGCGTCTCGGCATAGAGGGAATAACTTAGTAGCCAGTTTATGGCGGGGAAATGCCTCTGGTAGGCCAGGTTGGCATCGAGACCCCAAAAAACCTTGGTCACCCTGAGGGAGTTCTGGCTTACCGGTTCGGACAGGTCCCCTCCCGGAGGGGAAACAGCCCCGATGGACGTGATGGAGCCTTCCCTGCCTTCGGACCCGAGGCATATGGCCCTTCCGGCTCTTTCGTAAAAACTGGCCAGCCTGGTTCCAAGGTAAGCGGGATACCCTTCTTCACCCGGCATCTCCTCGAGCCTGCCGGAGATCTCACGAAGAGCCTCTGCCCATCGGCTAGTCGAATCGGCCATGAGGGCTACCGAGTAACCCATATCCCGGTAATATTCCGCGATAGTGACCGCCGTGTATATGCTCGCCTCCCTCGCTGCGACGGGCATGTTGGAGGTGTTGGCAATCAGGACCGTCCTTTTCATCAACGGCTCCCCTGACCTGGGGTCGACCAGTTCAGGGAATTCAAGGAGCACATCGGTCATTTCATTCCCGCGCTCACCGCAGCCGACGTACACCACGATCTCGGCGTCAGCCCATTTGGCCAGCTGGTGCTGGATGACGGTCTTGCCCGAGCCAAAGGGTCCGGGTACACAGGCCGCTCCACCCCTGGAAAGAGGGAAGAAGGTGTCCACGACACGCTGCCCTGTCGGAAGCGGCACATTGGGGGCAAGTCTTTGGCGGACCGGTCTCGGCGTCCTGACGGGCCATCTTTGCATCATGGCCACGGGGACCTCCTTTTCACCGTCCTGTATCACCGCGACCGTCTCTTCGACGTTGAAGGATCCCCTGCGAATGCTTTTGACGCTCCCCTTAACGCCGTGGGGGACCAGGATCAGGTGCCTGACAAGAACCGTCTCCTGGACCTCACCGAGGAGGTCCCCTTCAGAAACTTGGGCTCCTTCCTCTACAAGAGGCGCGAAATCCCACTTTTTCGACCTGTCGAGGGCCGGGACGTTGATTCCCCTGGATATGTAAGGGCTGTTGGCCGCCTTTTCAATAAGGTTCAGGGGCCTCTGGACACCATCATAAAATTGTTCGATGAGCCCCGGGCCCAGTTCCACGCTCAGGGGAGCACCGGAGCTTTCGACGGGCTCTCCCGGTTTCAACCCTGAAGTCTCCTCGTAGACCTGTATGAAGGCCATCGCTCCCTTCAGCTCGATGATCTCGCCGACAAGTCCGAGGTTCCCAACCCTTACAACTTCGTACATTCCGGCCCCGCTCATTCCATCGGCTATTACCAGGGGACCGGAGATCTTGGCGATGGAACCTACGATCTTCTCTTTGTTGGCCAATAATATCCCCTCCGAGTACACTCGTGTCTTCCGTTACGACTACTTCACCGAAAAAATATCCATCCCGACAGCTCTTTCAACGCTTTCGCGGATGGTACTTATTCCTATCCCCGTGGAACCCCTTATACCGGGGACGGGGATAATGCTCATGGCGTAGTGCTCGTTCAATTCCTCCACCATCTCCCGGTTGTCCCTGTAAAGAGAATCAACGAGGAAAACCACGGCGTACTGTTCCTTGGCCAGTCCCAGGAGAAGCTCCCTGAGCCCGTTCTCCGGCGAAAAAGGACTCACGCCGACAGCCTGGAATGGCAGGACGCTTTCAAAATCACCTACAGCGGCCATTAAAAGGTTCTTTCCGTCAGACATTTCTCAAAAGCCTCCTGAGGACCGTGCGGTCCGCCCCGTTCCCTATTCCGATGAGAAGGACCCTGACATTCTTGGCTTCTATTTCCTTCATCCAGAGGAAGTGGAGGACATTCTCCGGCGCGAAGGGGCTGTACTTGTACTTCGCCAGGACCCAGGAGAGGAAATCATCAATGGATTTTTCGAGGTCCACGATGAGAGAATCCAGGTCCGCGTGGTCCTGCGCCCCGGAAAGAATCCTGGAGACGTCGGCGAAGGAGAGTATTCTTTCCCAACCCTCGAAGGGTTCATTGATCAGGGACTGAATCTTCTCCACCGGTACGGTTCCGCCGTTATGAAGGAACGGGGCGGCCTGGGGTAGATCAAAACCCATTCTTTTGAGCCTTGCAATGTTCCTGATGTTCTCCGTATCGACCCTGGACCGCGCGAACAACTTCACTCCCTCGAAAGCCACTTCGTCCGCCATCTTCAGCTGGAGTGCGAAAAGCGCCTGGTCGAGAATGCGCTCCACCTGGAGGATGTCATGAGTCTGTTCCCAGGTTGAGACGGCTTCCGGCACGGTCCTGTGAAAACCGAAGGGCATGAGTCGATAGTCTTCGCTCTCAATGGCCATCACCAGGTCATCCACGGGGATGTTCCCAAGGCCGGTCAGAAGGTCCAGCCGCCTCTGCCCCCCCTGTTTCTGTTTGAAAATACCTTTCAGGAGGACCTTGATATTATGGATGTCGTAGGGGAGCCTGAAGGTCCTGTACAGGCAAGGGTCGGGAACGAATTGTTCCGTTTCGGCATAGACGTACTGGAGCTCCGATTCTATGGCGGGCTCGAATTTTTCTTCGCTCTGCTGCTCAAGGAACCATTTCCCGTAGGCCGTCTCGGACATCACCTTTAGGGCTGAAGGCAGGTCTTCGCTGTCCAGGAGCCGTTGAAACACTCCCTGGTCAAGAAGCCTGTTCTCCATCGCCCTGAGTCTTGAAACGGCATAACCGTAGTCGGCAGGGTCGGCCATAGCAGGAACCTCCCTAACGGTTGGGAAAGAGGCGATCGACAACCTCTGCCTCCATGTCTTCTCTAACCCGGCTGAGGAGGACATCCCAGGTGCAGTTGATATCTATCCTGCCCTTCCTGAGGACGAACCCCCCGGACCCGTGGACCCTCTCCTGGGAAAGGGTCAGGTTGGACTTCTTTTGGGCGTTTACCTCGTCCAACCACTTTTGATCCAAGGTCCTTTCTCCCTTGCACAGAAAAACCTCTTCATCCCCTGAAACCTCCGGGGACCCCAGCAGCTTTGTCATGAAGCCGACATACCTGTCCCTGGGCAGGCTGGATAGTATCTCCATGGCCTTCTTGTAAACAAGGTCCACCAGTTCTCTTTTTGCTCCCAGCATGAGTTTTCTGACCTCGAGATCGGCCACGATCGCTTTTCTTTTCCGCACCTCGCCCTCTTCATGGCTGATCCTCTCCTGGAGTTTCTTGCCAAGCATTTCGCTTTCGCGCCTGGCCCCAGCGAGGATTTCGTCAGCCTGGGCGCGGTACTGGCCTAGGATCTCCTTCGCCTCGTTCCTGGCATCGGTTTCGATCTTTGCTTTGATGTCTGCTAAGGACATTTTACTCACCCCGTAGTCATAAAACCGGTCAGATCTGGATGCTGTTCAAGAGTATTATGCTCATCAACAAGGCGAGAACGGCGTAAGTTTCGACCATGGCAGGAAGGATGACCGCCTTTCCTGTCTCTTCAGGCCTCTTGGCTATCATCTGGATACTCGCGGCGGAAGTCTTGCCCTGGGCTATGGCGGAATAGTAACCGGCGATAGCGATGGGAAGGCAGGCGAAGAGAACTCCCAACCCTTGCCAGACATTGACGGAAACGACGGCCCCACCGAGAAGCCCGACCTTAAGGATCGCGAAAAAGGCAGTGAGGAGCCCGTAGATGCCCTGGGTCCCGGGAAGGGCCTGAAGCAAAAGGACGAGACCGAACTTACCGGGATCTTCCGTCATGATGCCGGCGCCTGATTCCCCCGCGATGCCAACTCCTATTGCCGAACCCGAACCAGAGAAACCGGCGGCAAGGGCCGCGCCAAGTACCGCAAGCATGATCCCAAGTTGATCCATTATTGAAGCACACTCCTCTCAAAGAATGCTAAATAATTTAACAGAACAGCACCTGTTCTATAAACCCGGACCTTCGACTCCCTGCCCGGTTATTCTCGTGAATTTCGTTACCACCCTCAACGGGTCGAAAGCCCTCCCACCGGCTGAATAGAACTTGCTGAAGAATTCCACGTACTGGAGGCGCAGGGAATGAATAAAAGAACCGAGTACGTTCACGACGACACTGAAAAGGTGGCCGCCGAAGAATATCAGGAAGGCCAAGACCCACCCGACGTAGGGTATCCCGGAAACGAGGATTGTCAGGGTGTTGCCGATCATGGCTATGGCCGAGGTTGCCAGTCCCAGTGCGAGAAGGCGGCTGTAACTCAGGACATCTCCCAGGTAGGAAGTAACATTGTAGAGGCTCAAGACCCCGGAAACCACCTTCCTGATCACACCAGGCTTGTCCCTGCCCTGGGTCGCCACAAGGGTCAGGGTTCCGACGGCGGCGAGCAACTTGCCGGCTAAAAGGACCGCACCACCCCCTACCCCTAGTGAAGAAGCACCCCAAAGGAGAATTCCGACCAGCAAAGCCAGCCACCCACCCTGGTCGGCGAAAGCGCCCATCATGTCGCCTTTGCGGAAAGCATCCCACAGGGCGATCAATAGGCCGAAGAGGATCTGGACCACGCCCAGGCCGAGCGCTATGACCAGAAAGGTAATGGGGTCGTCCATGGGCTTGATAAGGACGAGGCTGTCCTTTAAGGACTTAATGGGGGCGAAAATACCGAACACATCGATCATGTCCCCAAGCCAACTCCCCGTCAGGGTTCCCACAAGTACAGTGGAGATGCTGCCCAAAAGGAGGAGGACAAAGAAGTTCCTCGTGTCCCCCGAAAGCCTGTACCGCAGGAGGGCGTAAAGCAGGAAGGCACCCAGGACAAGGCCGTAACCGCCATCACCCAGGCACATGCCGAAGAAGAGAAAGAAGAAAGGCGCCATCAGCACCGTTGGGTCAATGCCTGAGTAGGACGGCATCCCGTAAAGCTTCGTGAGCGGTGAGAAGGGAACGGCCCATCGGGGGTTTTCAAGAATTATCGGCGGGTCGTCCTCCGGGGATGGATCCTCAGAATGAATGTCCACCAGGCCTTTGCAAGGTTCCAGGGCCTTTTCGACATCCTTCATCTTGCCCGCGGGAATCCAAAACCTCAATACGGATACTTTCTCCGAGGAGATCCCGGAATCGCCCGCCTCCTTCCTAGCTGCCAACACGGCAAGGTAGTCACTCAACTTCCTTGCCATCGGCACCACTTCCTTTGCCATTTGGGAAGCCTCGCACTCGGCGGAGGTGATCGCCCCGGCGAGTTCCTCCCGCCGCTTCGCCAACCTTTCTATCTCCATCGCGGGCTTCTCTTCGAGACCGGGAGGGCAGTCCAGCCTGGAGAAACCTAACATGGCGGTGAATTCCATCACTTCCTGTTCAAAAACCCGGGGGAATACCAGGATTGCCATGGCCTCGGCTTCCTTCGCCGCCGAGGAGAACAGGAATAGCTCACCCTCGCCTTTTACGACGCTGGAAAAGTGTTCCGAAAGACCTGCCTTACGCCCCGAGGGTATAGAACCCATTACGCCCATTACCTTCTCGGTCCCCCTGGTGATGATCCAAAGGGGGAGCTCCAGCTCCTTGATGGACTCCAAAAGATGGAGGTGGTTAACTATCTGCGATGTCTCCGACCGCATCTCCGATATTCTTCGTTCCAGGTTTCGAGCTTTTGAAGATAGGTCGGAGAGGTCTGTCCTGGCCCTCAACGAGGCCAGTTCTGTCAAGGAAATGGGGGGTTTGGGGCCGAGGAGCCTTTCCAGCGTTCCGCCTTTTTCGGCGTAAAGAGGTTCGAGGAACCTTAGAATGAATCGGCAATCGCTAATGCTGGTTTCCAATTCCGAGGACTTGCCGGTCTTGATCTTTTCGGGGGGTGTCGAGCCGTGGCCTCCTTCGGGTCCGCTCTCTCCATCGGGGGGGATGATCTCACAACAACCGAGGCCCTGGAGGGCGGCGATGGCAGTATCCAAGCTTTCGTGATGAGCGACGATGCGGACTTTTTTAACCTTTGTCACTGCCATATCGTGACATCACCTCTTCCGCGACCCAATCTGCCACTGCGTCTACCTTGTCTTTATGGCTCTGGATCAGTCCTTCAGCTTCTCTTCTTCCTTTTTCAATAGTTTTTTCCGATTCCTTGTCGGCCTCTTCCTCGAGTTTTAGGGTCGTCTCCCTGAGGCTACGGTGGTACCTTTGTCTTGATTCCTTGGCCAAGTTTTCCGCTTCGGCCCTGGCCTGGGCTAACACCCGCGCCCCTTCAGCACGGGCGTCGTGGAGGATCTGCCTGGCTTTGGCCTCCGCTTCGGTAATTTCTTCCGCGATGTTTTTCGGCACACCTATTACCTCCTAGCATGCATTATACTGTATAAGGAAATGGTTTAACAAACCTACAAGATTCTAATGGCCTCCCCATATCATGTCAACTCGACAAGGCGGGGTGAGGCGGCTTTTTGCCAGCGGCCGGGATCCAGGGGATGACCCTTCCCGGAGTCATCGTCACGGAGGGTTCAAAAATAGTACCTAAGAGGACCCGATAAAGAATAGCATAAAAAAAATGGAGCGGACAACGGGATTCGAACCCGCGACCCTCGGCTTGGGAAGCCGATGCTCTACCAACTGAGCTATGTCCGCCCTCGATGGCTCATTATAATTTGGCATCGCTGGTTTGGCAACAAGCCGAGCGTCTTGTGTGGCCGGACAGCAACGAAGTCCCATTCTTGAAGGAATGGGGCAGAGTCCCCTTCCTTCCGGAAGGGGGTAATTTCACCCCTTGAAGGGACAGGGACGAGGTCCGCTTCCTTTAGGAAGGGGGAAATTTCATGGATTGGGTACCAAAACAGTACATGGGAAAGGTCAGTCTCCTGGGTTTTGTTAGAGATTGTATCTCGTGAAGAACGATGGAAGATCACAGGGGCTTAAGGTCGGGATCCTCAACTATTCTTGGTGAAACAACTCAATGAGCGAGGCGTGAGGGCGACCTCACGCCTCGCTTACTGCCGTCAGGAACGGGAAATGCCTGTTTTTCCGTGCCTAATCCATCAGTTTGTAACCTTCGATGAAGGCTTTTTCGTTGATCTCTTCCGTCCCCTTGGGGACCCTTGCCAATACGGCTTGCTTTATAGATTCGACCTTCATGAGCCCCTTCTTCTCCAGGACCCTGGCGGTGACTCCGAGAGCCACCATGTTCGTGACCAGTTCCCTCCCGATCTTTTCTCTTGCAGTTTTGACGATGGGTAAACTGAAGACCTGGGCTTCCGTCTCCGGGACGGATGAGACGTAGGTATCATCGACGATCACGATCCCGCCCTTGCCCGTCTGCGAAATGAATTCGTCGCAGGAAGCCTGGTTGAGTATGATCTGAAGGTCCGGGGCGGTAGCCTTCGGGTAATCGATACTGCCTCTTGCGATGACGACCTCCGATTTGGATTTGCCTCCCCTTGCTTCCGGCCCGTAGGACTGGGTTTGGACCGAGTTCAGGCCTTCGTAGATAGCCGCGGCCTCTCCCATCACAACGGCAGCCAGAATGACCCCCTGGCCGCCCGAACCGGCGAACCTTATCTCGTAACGGTCCTTCATCGTTCAGTCCCCCCAACTCTCTCGACCAGGCTACGGTAGAGATCGGTATATTCCGGCGCTTCTCTCTTTACGAATTCACCAGTGACGATCTTGCCCTCGAGCTCGGCGGGGGTCATGCCTTGCGCTTTAGCCAAGGGGACGGAGTTTTTCTTGTAGAAGTTCAGGTTGTCCACGGGAGTCCTCAGGTTGTTCCTTCTGCCGAACTGGGTGTGACAGTTGGTGAGTATCTCGATAACGGAAAAACCCTTGTTGGCTATTCCGTTCTTAATATACTGTTCGCATAGGACGGGCTGCGCGATAGTGGTCCGGGCCACATAAGTAGCCCCGGCGCCCTGGGCAAGTTTGCATATATCAAAGGGCGGGTCGATGGCGCCATAAGGGGCTGTAGTCGCCTTGGCTCCAAGGGGCGTGGTGGGCGAAGCCTGTCCCCCGGTCATGCCGTAAATATTGTTGTTCATTACCACGGCGGTGATGCCGATGTTCCTCCTGCAGGCATGGATGAAATGATTACCGCCGATAGCCGTACAGTCACCGTCCCCCATAACATCGATTATCGTGAGTTCGGGGTTGGCCAGCTTGATCCCGGTGGCGAAAGCCAGGGACCTACCGTGAGTGGTGTGGATAGTGCAAGCGTCTATGTACCCCGGCATCCTGCTGGAACAACCTATCCCGGAGGCGATCACCGTCTGCTCCTTTGTTTTCCCTGAATCGATGAGGGCCCTCAGGATGGCATGCATTATTATCCCATGGCCGCATCCAGGGCACCACAGGTGAGGGAAAAACCTCTTTCTCAACCATGACATAACTTCAGGGCGCGGCATTATCGGGCCACCTCCTCGATAATCTCCAGGATCTCGGAGGGCTGGAAAAGCTCGCCGTTCACCAGGCTCATCTGGGTGATCCCGGCTTTGCCGTGGACTGACCTTTCTACTTCGTTGATCATCTGGCCGTAATTCAACTCCGGGACGATCAACCTTCCGGCCTTCTCCGCCAGGGCTTCGAGTTCCCTATCGGGGAACGGCCAGAGCACGATCGGCCGGAAATAGCCCACCTTGAGCCCCTTGCTTCTGGCCATCCTGACGGCGCTTAAAGCGGTACGGGCCACGCTGCCGAAGGCGACGACGATGATCCGTGCGTCATCCACACTCTCGGTCTCAAATTCGACGATATCATCGCGATAGGCATTGACCTTGTCCATTAGGCGGGCCGTCTTTTTGGCGATCTCCTCGGGGCAGTTCGTCGGGAACCCCCACTCGTTGTGGGTAAGACCAGTAATGTGCCAACGATACCCGTCACCGAAGGACGCCATGGGGGGGAGATTGTCCTCGGGGTCGGGCTTGTAGGGCATGAAAGCGTCGGGGCTGCAGGAGGGCTTTTTCCTGTTCACTATGGTGTAAGCCTCCCTGTCGGGAACGACGACCTTTTCCCGCATATGACCGAGGACTTCATCACTCATTATCAGGACGGGTTGCCTGAACCGTTCGGCCATATTGAAGGCTTTTATGGCCACCTCGAAACATTCCTGGACGGACGAAGGCGCGTAGACTATGGTGGCATGGTCGCCGTGAGTACCCCACCGGGCCTGCATCACGTCCTGCTGGGCTATGGAAGTTGGAAGCCCGGTGGAGGGTCCACCGCGCATGACATCCACGACGACGAGGGGAATCTCAGCCATGTAGGCGAGTCCCAGGTTTTCCTGTTTGAGCGAAAAGCCGGGGCCGGAAGTAGCGGTCATCGCCTTGAAGCCCGCCACCGATCCACCGATAGCGGCCGCGATCCCGGCTATCTCGTCCTCCATTTGGATGAACCGGCCGTTATGGGCGGGCAGTTCCGCCGCCATGACTTCGGCTATCTCCGACGACGGTGTTATCGGATAACCTCCAAAAAAGCGACAGCCCGCGGCAAGGGCCCCTTGAGCGATCGCGGCGTTCCCTTGCCAGAATTCAACTCTTGGCACTGTCCGCACCCCCCTCTACCGTGATCGCCAGATCGGGGCAGATGTTCTCACATTGCTTGCAGCCGATACAGTCCTCCATCCTCGTTGGTACCGACTTCAGCCCTTCGTCAAAGTCAAAGACCTTGGTAGGGCAAACGGCAAGACACAAACCACAACCCTTGCACCAGTGGGGATCCACGGTAACCGTAAATTTTTTTGGCAAACAATTCACCTTCCTCCGAGACGTTCAGCGCCGGCTTCCTTGCCCTGGACCATTATGCCACCTCGTGAGGCCCGGCACAAGGCATATTTGTATCTATATATTGAATATTGCATTACAAATCATAATTTATCAGCAAGTAAAGACAATTCTTTCATGTACCTCCGGAGGGCTGAGCCCAACCAACCCGGAGCGCAAGGGAATGACGTTACACGACAGCCGGTTCGACCAAGAGTTCCCCCTTTTCAAACCTGCTGTAATGAAGCATCTCGATGGGGATCCTTGGTTCTTGGCCCAGGATCAACTGAGCGAGGAGCTCCCCTGATATGGGGCCGAACATGAAACCATGCCCGGAGTAGCCGCAGGAAAGGAAAAACCCCTTCACTTCGTCGGCTTCGCATAAGATCGGTTGGCAGTCGGGGGTCATGTTATAAAGGCCTGACCATTGCCTTACAACCCTGACACCCCGGGTCCGGGGAAGGAGCTTAACGAAGGTCCTTGACATGGACTCAAGGAAATCCCAGGTGACCCCGAGGCTGTAATCCTGGGGGTGGCCCTCAGGGCTGCACCCGCCGATCATCGAGCCGTTGGGCCTCTGCTGGATGTAGAAATTCCCCGAGAAACTGATCAGCATCGGCGGACAGACGCCCGGTTCCACCGGTTCGGTGATAAGGATCTCATGCCTCTCAGAGGAATTGGGTATCGTCACACCGGCCATCCGTGCTATGTGTTGCGAATGCCCGCCGGCCGCGTTTACTACAACGGGCGCGTCGATCTGACCCCGGTTTGTATCCACTCCTGTTATCTTCCCCGCTTCATTCTTGATGCCCCTTACTTCCGTGAAACGCTGGAACTCCACTCCCAGTCTCCTCGCGGCTTCCATGTATGCGAAAGTAGTGAGGAAGGGGTCGGCATGACCATCCCTGTCGTGGAAGGTGAATCCCACGGCATCTTCGGCGGACAACCCCGGGCAAATCTCCCTGGCTTCATCGTAGGAGACGGTCCTGGTGTGGATTCCGAGCCTGTTCTGAAGCCGGATGCTCTCCTTGAGATGCTCGAATTCACTTTCCTTGAAAGCCACCACCAGGTATCCTCCCTGGTGGAGCCCACAATCCATCTCCAGTTCTTTGTGTAGTTGTTCGAACTTCTCTATCGCGGCGAGCCCGAACCTGCAATTCATCTCGGTACCCCACTGGGCCCTTATACCAGCGCCGCATCTTCCCGTCGATCCGGAACAAATGGTACTCCTCTCGAGGACTACGATATCCTTGATCCCGGACTTCGCCAGGTTATAGGCAATGGAACAACCCTGGATCCCCGCCCCGATAACAACGACATCGGCAGTCCTCTTCAAGGTCATCACGTATCTCCGCCAGAGGCTAGAAGTGACAGTTTGACCGGTTTGGAGGGGGGCCTGAAAGTACCGGGGTGGATCTCGGAGACGGGTTTTCCCGTTTTCACCGATAACTCCCTCAAGATTATCTCCCGGCACCCTCTCCCCTGGCATGGTCCCATGCCCACCCTGAGGACCCTTTTCAGCTCGTCGAAGGTTTGGTAACCCCGATCGATCCATTCTCTGATCTCTCCCAGGGTGACCTCCTCGCAACGGCAGATGACGATCTCCGCCTCCCTTTCATTCACGACTGTTTCACCACCTTGATCGCGCGGATCTCCATCACCAAGGACCTCGGAACCTCCACGTGAACGACTCTTGTCCTGTCGCGCAGGGGTTCAAGGACCTTGATGACCTTCCCGCGGGTTATGGCCTTGCCTTCCCTGTCAAGGCAGTCCACGATCTCTCCCTCCAGGGGTATGGGGAGCATTTCATAGGGGATCTTCATCAACGCCTGGTCTTCATCTCCCCAGGTGAGGTCCACGACGAAGCAGGCCAGGCCGGGGCAGATGGCCACGCAATTCGCGCAGCCCGTGCATTTTTCATAATCGATCTCCGGCTGATCGTTAATATCTTTGAAGGGTTTCACCGCTCCCGTAGGGCAGCTTGTGTGGCAGGGGTTGCAAGGTATTCTCTGGGGACATTCGATGATGACGAGCCCGTTTTTCTTTTTTTGCCAGAGGTCCTCCGGGGGTCGCACCGCTCCTTTCCGCGGGGCGACGAGCACCCCGCTGTTGAACAACCTCTCCTTTTCGTCCATGCCTCACGCCCCCCATCCTTGGATGCTGCAACAAGCAAGGCCCTGGCAGATCTTCTGGCCGACCTCCCCGCCCCGAAGGTCACCAAGGCGCCTCTGCAAGCCTTTGAGTCGCTTCGCCAGATCCTCCTTGTCACCCTTTCCTAGTGACCTGGCGGCGTCAAGCCCTGCTATCCTCCCTTCGACCATGGCGGCGGTAGCCTCCTCGATACCGGCCGCATCACCCGCCACCCAGACGTGAGGAAGGCTTGTCCTCATGAATTGATCCCTCAGGGCGACGTGCCCGCATAGTTGGGGTACGTAGATCATTTCGCACCCGGCCTGCCAAAGGAGCTCACAGGTAGGTGTCAACCCCACGGCCATGCAGATGACATCCGCGTCGATCCTTTTCTCCCCTCCCACGGGTTGGAACCGATCATCAATCTCCTGTATCAGGGCTCCTGTCACGACTCGGTCTCCCAGGGCCTCTTTTATCGTATGCCTTAGGAAAATGGGAACCCCCAGCCTCCTGACCTTGGCCGCGTGGACCCAATACCCTCCTACCTTGTCCAGGGCTTCAACGATTCCTGCTATCTCCACGCCAGCCTGGATAAGCTGATAACTGACAATAAGACCGATATTACCGGCGCCTATCATGAGCACCCTTTTTCCCGGTGTCACGCCGTAAACATTCATAAGCGTCTGAACCGCCCCAGCGCCGTAGACGCCGGGAAGGTGATTGTTCGGGAAAGGGATGAGGCGTTCCTGCGCCCCGGTGGCCACGACGATCCTTTCCGGTTTGATGCGGAAGTATTCTTCTTCCCCTATGACGCAGGAGACGACCCCGTCTTCCTTGTAGATACCCGTCGCGGTGCAGTTGGTATGGGTCTTGACCCTGTCTCCGTGGTTTTCCAGTTCCTTGAGAAGTATCTCCGAGATTTTGAACCCCCTCGTCCCGGCCCTCTCATCTTTTGATCCGAAGAATTTGTGGGTTTGCTTGATCAGTTGTCCTCCCAGGGCCAAGTCGCCGTCCACGAGGGTGACCTGGCAGCCCAGCGAGGCCGCCTCAAGGGACGCGCTGAGGCCGGCAGGACCTCCTCCTATGACTAGTACCTCGGTCTGCCTCATATTCATCACCTGCCCCTACTCTGCATCGATAGCTATGACGCCCTTGTCGCGCTGTGTTTCGATACGCATTCCGGTCTTCAGCGGAGTGATGCAGGACCGTACATTGGGCACTCCATCAACGACCAGGAAGCAGGATGAGCATTTACCGATGGCACAGAAAAAGCCCCTGGGCTGCCGCCGTTGGGGGGTCAACCGGTAAACCCTGATCCCGTTCGCGTGAAGGGCAGCGGCGATCGGTTCTCCTTCAAAGCCCTCCAACTCTTCACCATCGAAGGTGAACCTAACCTTCTTCCCGTGTTTGAAGTCGAGTATCGGGTGTTCCCCGATCAAATCCATGATCACCCATCCCTCCCCTTGCTGAATGTTGATCCATTAAGTAAGGGCTGGGGAGTCTTCTCCCGTGCCGCTTCCGCCCCCTATTCCCATTCCTGTTAAAGAATTCGACGGCAAATATGTTACACTTCAGCATCAGGATTGGCCAGAGACTTTTTTATTTAATCCCCTCGTCCCGACCGGTCCCGTATCGGGCTCCCTGATGTAAAGAGCCCTCACTCCCCCTGGGTCGACGGCCTTGTCCAGGGAAAAGGCCCCCAACAGGGCGACAGTCCCCCCCCTGATAAAGCCCGTCAATGAGGGAGGGATCCCTGATCTCGCCAGGTCCTGGCGCAAACGGGGATCCCCATCGGCCAAGATGAAGCGCCTGGCGTTCAGGTCCTCCATTATCGCCAGCCGACCCACGGGCGAAATGTCGGGCGGCGAGATGATGAGGGGTGACTCTAGTTTGCCCTCGATCACAGAAAAGTAAACCTGGCCCTTCCTTGCCCTTATCAGGGGCACCAGCGTCCTCATCCCGTCCAGGAAGGGCGCGGCCAAAGCCAAGAGGGAACAGGTCGGCACAACTTTTTTCCCCGTGCCTTCAGCAAGGGCGCAGGCGTAGGAAAGCCCCACCTTGATCCCCGTGAAGGATCCCGGCCCCACGGTCACCGCGACGGCATCCAGGGATGAAAGACCCAGCCCCGCCCTCTTCAGGACGTCCTCTACTAGGATAGGAAGAAGATGAGACTGCTTTCTTCCCGCAAAAAAGTTGACATCGGCGATAACGGCACCTTCCGAGAAAAGGCCGACCCCGGTCCAGCCCGCGGAACAATCTATACCCAGCACCCTCACCTTTCGGCCCCCTCCCGTGCCGATCGAAACCAGGAGATGAACCGCTCCAGCCCTTGACAGGCGGCCTCGCCCCAGCAGGCGGCTTTAACGAAGCGGGTGCTTTCCCCTCCGGCACCCTGAATAAAGCCTTCCGGCATGGCCAGCTCGATCTTCCAGGTCTCTTGGGGCTCTTCTCCATCCCAGTTTTCGGGCCATTCAAGAAGGACAATAAAACCTTCGCGGAGGTATTCATCGATGGAGATCTCCATCGATGCGTTTTTTTCTATCCTGTAAAGATCGACGTGGGCGATCGGGATATCGCCCTTGTACTCGTTGATCAGCGTGAAGGAGGGGCTCCTGACCTCGTCCCGGGTCATCGATGAGACGAAACCCCTGACAAATTCAGTTTTACCGGTCCCCAAGACTCCAGAGATAAGGACAGCCAAGCCAGGGAAGGAGTACCGCGAGAGATGTCCCGCCAAGGTTCTCGTCTCTTCGGGGCTCGATGATACGAAGCTGAACCCGCCCTTTTCGATCCGTTTTGGGCCATCCATGGAGGTCATGGCCCATCCCTCCCGGGGGCCGCTGGTAAACGGTCCAGGGAGGAAGGGAGGGCGAGGGCGATCTCCGAGGCTGTGATCCCGTGGGGCCCTTTCCGATCCTGGAGGAATTCACCCGCCGAGCCGTGGACAAAGGCGGCCGCGGCCGCCGCATCGAAAGCCTGGATACCCATGGCCAGGAAAGCCCCAACCAAACCGGAAAGGACGTCCCCAGACCCCGGTACCGAAAGGCCCGGTACGATATGGGGATTTACCCTTAACCTCCCGCCGTCGGAGACCAACGAACAAGGCCCCTTGAGGAGGGTCACGCCGAATCGGGATGAAAGATCCCGCGCAGACTTGATGCGTTGTCGACCTACCTGGGCCCTGTCCGTGGATAACAAGGTACCTGCTTCACCCTCGTGAGGTGTGATCACGGTCCCGCTGGGTCTCGGTTCAAGGTTTCCGCAGCAGGAAAGGGCATGGAGGGCATCCCCGTCCAGGCAAAGGGGGCCTTCCCATTCAACCCAGACCCTCCGGACCAACTCCCGGGGGGTGATCCCCCTGTCGAGGCCCGGCCCGATCACGACGGCCGAGAATCTCCCCCCCCACCTATCCAGGATCCTGTCCCAGGCCTTGGGGGTAATGATCCCCTCTTCCTTTTGGACTTCCAGGGGGATGATCTCCGGGTAAGAAGAAAACAAGGGAAGAGAATCGGCCGGTACCGCGGCTATGACGATGCCGGATCCCCCCATGAGCGCCCCCAGGGCTGACAGTATCGGTGCCCCCCGGTACTTCTCGCTCCCGCCGATAACGAGGACGGCTCCCCTGTCCCCCTTATGAAGAAAAGGCGACAGCGGGGGGAAGAGTCCCGAAACCATCGATGGTTCCAACAGTTCCGCCCTTGCCTCTTCTGGCAACAGGAGGCCGGCCTCCACTCCCAGATCCGTTGTTACCAGGTCGCCCCGGAAGGCCCTTCCCGGCATCACCTCGTGACCGATCTTGCGGGCAAGGATCGCCACCGTAAGCTTCGCGGCCAGGGCCTCGCCCTCGACCTCCCCCGTCGAGGGGTCGACCCCGCTTGGGATATCGATCGCGACGACGGGGACGGCTTTGTCCAGTGAGCGGATGACCCTTCCTATCTCCCCCCTGGGGGCGCCCTTGGAACCCGTTCCAAGCAGGCCGTCAATGACCAGGTCATTCTCGGCCGCCAGCGATGTGAGCTCCCTGTCAGTTTTGCTTTCGGAGTGAAGAAGAAGGCAGCCGATGTTTCGAAGTATCCTGAGGTTGGTCTTTGTTTCGGCGGTCATATTGTCCTCCTTGGTCGCAAGGAGAACCGTAACAACGTAGCCTTCCCTCAAAAGATGCCGGGCGGCTGCCAGGCCGTCGCCACCGTTGTTCCCTCCGCCGCAGGCTATCAATACCCTGGAAAGGGAGGGGAAATATCTCTTGACGGCATCGGCCACTCCCCTGCCTGCGTTCTCCATGAGTATGGCCGGGGGCACTCCCAGGAGTTCCACGGCCTTCCGGTCAGCCTGTCTGATATCCTCGGCATTGTAGAGGAACAAGATAGCTCACCCCTCTAGTACAACCACTGCTACAGCAAAATCACCTTCATGGGTGACGCTTACGTGGGCGCTTCGGGCTTCCAGGGACTGCATCAGCGATTCGGCATTGCCCTGGAGGCGCAGGGACGGCGCGCCTTGTCGACGTTCTAGGGAAACGTTCTTCAAACCCACCTGTCCCAACCCCCAGCCCCCGGCCTTGGCGAAGGCCTCCTTCGCGGCGAAGGCCGAGGCAAAGTGCCTGGCTCTCCCCGACCTGGACAGGGCGTACTCCTTCTCTTTTGCGGTAAAAACCTTTTCCAGGAACGCCGGGTTCTTTAGAACTTTTTCCAGACGGGAGATACGGCACATGTCTATACCTATACCCTTTATCATCTTGTCCCCCCTCGCCCGTCAAATGATTATAGGACAAAAGCCGCGACTTTTTATTCCTTTCCGTAAAGGGCAGGGACAAGGCCAGATCTTCCAGGACAGGATTGGGGTCGCTCCGTGTTCTCACCTCCTCCAGGGGAAGGTAAAAAAAACCCCTCCCGCCAAGAGGAAGGGGGCCCGAAAATACATTACCCCGAGAGAACCTAACCAAGGCCACGCGGGGTAAAGTCACATCATCTATGGTGGGTGGTGCAGGACTCGAACCTGCGACCTCTTCCGCGTCAAGGAAGCGTTCTTCCTCTGAACTAACCACCCAAGCGTGTTGAATTTTACCCGTGGCCCGATAGCTTGTCAACAACA